>JAGYKB010000021.1 GCA_018401885.1 Gammaproteobacteria bacterium | reverse complement strand
ACCTTGTATAAAGTACCACAAATTTTCCTTATATTGAGATTGTCTTTCCCTCGGCGTAAAACTATGTCGATCTTTGTAACTATTTCCCATCCCGCTCGCCTCGTCTCGCCCCCGCTAATATGCCACTGAGTGCGTAATTCCCTTCGTGGCAGGCGAACTCATAGAGCACGTCGACCTCTGGACGCTGACGCAGGGCAAGTTCGGCTGTCCAAGGCTGACTGTAAACAGAGGAGTCAGTTAGAGTAAATTGGTAGTCGATTTGCTGTTCACTACTGCGAGTAAAACGTTCGACAACAACGAGGTCTTTACTGGAACCATAGTGAGATTGCTGGGGATGCAGATTGCGAGTCTCCACAACCAAAGTCTCGCCTTCCCAATGGCCGATCGAATCTCCCATCCACTGGTTCATTACCGTCGGGTGATGTTTATCGTCTAGCCTAATTATCCGCGCGTCGTGAATCATCTCCGCCAGAATGACAACATAGTCTTGAGTTTGCACAATCTGGTAATTGTTGTTGTAAATGACAGGCATCATCGGTGGCCCGGCACTGGAGTTCGATGTACGAAAATCCCAGAACAACAAACAGCGTTCCCCTATAGTCTGTAATTCAGGGCCATCGGAAACACCTACGCCTGGCAGCTGGAGCCACTGCTGGCGCTGCGAGAGACGTCGCTCGGACGCTGGTAGGTAAGGAATTTGGCCGTCAGGTGGGTCGATGATCATCGATGTACGGTATTCACCATTGATTCGAACAATGCCGTTACCGCGATCGAGCCAGAAAGAATTGTAGCCGGCTGCGGTGTTGCCATCGCTTGGGGGCGCGCGATTAGGATCGCTCGCTTGGTCAGCTTGAATCTGACGCTCTAGGGAAAGAAGCTCGCGTGCAAGCGCCTCGGCTTCGGTAAACGCCCGCTGCCTCCCAAGTGCCGTGTCGCGCTCTAGTCTGGTTTGAGTGGCATTGCTCCAGATACCCTGAAGATCAGGGTGGCCATACTCGGTTCGAGGCGTTTGCCGGTCTTGCGCGTTCGTTTCAGCAGCAAAAAGCGCAAGCAACAGAACTAAGTTGAAAATTCGATGATCAGGTCTTTTCATCATTTCCGCTTAGTTCCGTTTACCTAGATTGCAAAGGTTGCTATTTAATCCTTCAGACTATAAGCAATGACATAGCCACCCGGGACGTCACCCGCCTCGGCGTCGTCATCGACCGCGTTCTCGAGCTGCAACGCACCCCCGCCGTCGGCAACGGTGACGATGACATATTGCTTGCCCGTCTTAGGGCTTACGTAGCTCATTGGCGTTGCAGTAGAGGATCCGGGGAGGCTGTCTGTCCAGACTTCCTCACCGGTAAAGACATTGATAGCACGCGCGGTGCTGTCGACGACGCCCGCGTTGAAAATCACGCCACCGCCTGTCACGATCGATCCTGCGTTATAGAACATGCCCATAGGCAGAGGCAGACGACTGGGAATGCCAAGCGGCCCCTGCTCCTTCGCTGTGCCTAACGGTCGTCGCCACAGAAGCTCTTTCGAGGCGAGGTCGACTACCGCCATCTCACCGTAGGGTGGCTCGATGCATGGCGCGAAAATTGGCGAGAGGAAGAAGAAGGAATAAACCGCATAAGGCGTGCCTGCTTGGGCGCCACCGATGCCAAAAACCTCATTCTCCTTTACTTCGTCTCGGGGGATGAGACGCACCACAGACGGGTTGTTCATGGTGTTGACCACCATAAGGTTATTTACCTCGTCAACCGCGACGCTGCCCCAGTTCATGCCGCCTGCAACGCCAGGGAAGTAGAGCGAGCCGTAGCCGGTTGTAGGCGGTGTAAGCGGCCCCTCGTAGCGCATGCGCTTAAATTGAAGCCTACAGGCAGCCTGATCGAAAGGCGTGATGCCCCACATGTCCGCCTCGGTAAGGCGCTTAGCGAACGACGGCATGCCCACCGAAAACGGCTGTGTTGGGCTCGTGAAATCTTCAGGAATATCAGTTTGAGGTGTAGGCAGTTCGGCAACTTCGGCAAGCGGCTCGCCAGTCTCTCTGTCGAGCAAGAACAGCTCCGCACGCTTGGTCGGCACCACGACCGCTTTGCGAATTACCCCGTCGACAGGAATGTCGACAAGCGTCGGCTGCGACGGCACGTCGTAGTCCCAGATGTCATGATGGGTGGTTTGGAAGCTCCAGCGTACGCGACCCGTGCGCGCGTCGAGCGCCACGATCGAGCTCGCATATTTATCCATGGCTTCGGTGCGATGGCCGCCGAAATAATCTGGCGTGCCGTTTCCCGTTGGCACGTAGATAAGACCAAGCTCCTCATCGGCACTGGTCAAACTCCACACGTTCGGCGTGCCGCGTGTGTAGTTTTCGCCAGGCTCGGGCAGGCCGGTGCGGTCTTCGCGCCCCATGTCCCAGGCCCAAACTAATTCGCCGGTTTGCGGATTGAACCCACGCACGACACCCGAGGGCTCCTCGGTCATTTGGTTATCGAGCACCCAGCCGCCCAGCACTAACACATCGTTTGAAATAGTCGGTGGAGAGGTGACGAAATAGAAGCCCGGAATCACTTGACCCATACCTTCGAGGAGGCTGATCTGGCCATCAACGCCAAAATCACTGCACACAAGGCCCGTATTCTTATCGACCGCGATAAGTCGCGCATCGGTAGTTGCGGTGAGAATGCGTTCGGCACACTCGGTCTCGGGGTCCGCCTCGGGGCTTTCATAATAAGTTACACCGCGGCAGGTATCCCAGAAACCAATCTTCGGCGACTGGAGGTCAGGGTCGAAACGCCAGCGCTCTTCTCCTGAGTCGGGATCAAGCGCCAAGATGATGTTTTGACCGGTGCACAAATACAGACCATCGTCGATCTGAATTGGTGTGCCTTTGAACGCCCCAGGAACCCCAGTACGAATCTCCCACGCCCTGTCGAGTTGACTCACATTGTCTAAATTTATCTGCGCGCTCGCCGCATAGCGGGTGCCAGACTTAGAAGAACCGTAGTTGGCCCAGTCGCCCGTTGCATTGTTTACAGTGCCAGTACCAAGCGCTGTTGGGGTGCCGATCTCGTAGCCTCCGCTAAAGAGCAGCGCAACGCCCAGAGCTGCCAGACCTGCTAGCGAGGCGCGAGTCGCCCGCAGCGACAGCAAGGGCGCTGGCTCTGCTTGCAATAGTCCTCGACGGACCCGCGGTAAGAGAAACCACAGACCCAATACGCTGAACATAGCAACACGCGGCATAAGCGCCCAAGCATCTAGCCCTGCTTCGTAAAGCGCCCAGAGGTAGGTAAACAGCAAAAATGCGCCATAGAGCGTCGCCCCACGCCTATCACCGCGAAACAATAGCACTCCCGTCGCGGCAAGCACGACACCTGCGAACGCGTAGTAGAGTGAGCCACCGACATCTAAGAGCAACACACCCACCCACAACAAAAGAGCGCCTATCAGGCACATGACGATGGCGAGGAATCGGGGTTTGGGGTAGTCCGGAAAAGTCTTCAAAGGAGCTCCTCGTGTTCTAGCTTATGCGCACCAAGATTCTCATCTAAAGGACTAGCACGAGAATCGCGGTAAATTGGATAAGTATCGAGGATAATAGGGTTTAGGCGCTCTGTCGACTGCGCTGCACAATACCCATCATCTTATAAAGGAGAGCCGAGGCGGAGAACTGATAGGCATGAAAGCCTTCGATGGGGGCGAATTCGGTGAGATCGAAGCCAATTATTTCTGCCTGGCTCGCGACCGACTCAATAAGACCCAGCGTCTGATACCAGCCCAACCCACCGGGAACTGGCGTGCCGGTGGAGGGGAAAACAGAGGGGTCTAGACCGTCAACATCGACGGTAAAGAATATCTTCTTCGGAAACCCTTCAGGTAATTGAACGCTGCTCACATTAGTCGGAACGAGCACCTCGGCGTCGTAAAAGGCAACGCCAAATTCTTTCCGTGTCTGCATTTCTTCTTCACAAATGGCACGAATTCCGAGCTGCAAAAGCGGGATGCCCTCATCGACAATGCGCTTCATCACCGATGCATGGCTATAGGGATTGTCTTCGTAACGGTCGCGCAAATCAGCATGGGCGTCAATCTGGACTACGCCAAAATCCCGCTCGCCGGCATCAAGCATTCCCTTGATCAGACCGAAGGTAACCGTATGCTCTCCGCCGATTCCCACCGGAATCTGTCCGCGATCTATAACGCGGCGCGTAACTCGTGCTATCGCCTCGATCACTCCGCTGGCGTCACCGCTACAGTCGATTGGCGCATGGGTGAAAATCCCTTCCTGCCCTGGGATACTTTTGCCGTCCCACTGCTCTAACTGCCAACTCGCCTCGAGAATAGTTTTGGGACCCTCTGCGGTGCCGCCACCGTATGAAACAGATGCCTCATAAGGAATAGGAATTACCTGAAAGAGCGCATCAACCTCGGCCGGGTGCTCGAACTCGGAGCCCAAAAACACGGGATAACCCGGTGCCGCTAACTGATCATATTCTTCCATGCCACTGTCCTTTAAAGCTCTATCGTGCTTGAGTCGGGTGCTTTAAGAAAGTCGGTCGCGGAAGTCTTCATAAGTGAAGCCCTTGACCACCCGCACCTCATCAGACTGAGAGTTCCAAATCGCAATAGAGGGCAACTGCACGCCGTTAAAAGTCGAAGTTTTCACCATGGTGTAGTGCGCCATATCGTCGAACATGATTCTGTCACCCACTTTGAGCGGTTTTTCAAAGCTGTAATCGCCGACAACGTCACCCGCGAGGCAGCTTAAACCGCCAAGCCTGTACGTATGCTCGTAATCACCCGGCAAACCCGAGTGAAAAATGTTTGCACGATACGGCATCTCCAGAATATCGGGCATGTGGCAGGTCGCGGAGCAATCGATAATTGCGATATCTGTCACGTTTGTCATCGTGTCGAGTATTTCCGCTACCATCACACCAGTTTTGTTTACAATTCCCTCACCCGGTTCGAGATAGACCTGCAGACCGTATTTCTCTGAAAAAGCTTTGATGCGCACGATCAGCGCTTCAATGTCATAGTCTGGATGCGCGAGTAAGTGGCCACCACCAAAATTAATCCATTCGAACTGAGAAAGCCTGTCGCCAAAATCACTCTCTATCTTTGCAAGCGTTCGGTCGAGAGGCGCAAATCCCTGCTGACATAGAGTATGAAAATGCAGACCACTGAACATAGAAAGATCCACATCGGCAAGCTGCGAGATGGGAACTCCGAGCCTCGACCCTGCCGTGCAGGGATCGTAAATGGGCAGCGCGCCTTCAGAATGTTCGGGGTTGATGCGCAGACCAATTTGTAGCTCAGGCCGAGCACTCATCGCTGATTCTGCTAGCGCCTTAAATCTATCCCATTGGCTCAATGAATTGAGAATCACATGATCAGCTATTTTCATGATCTCGCTGAGATCAGACTCTTTATAGGCGGCAGAAAACACATGGACCTCACCGCCAAATTCCTCCCGTCCGAGACGCGCCTCCGCGAGACCGCTAGCACAGGTACCCGCGAGATATTTATTAAATAGAGGGCCCAGGGAATACATGCCGAAGGCCTTGAGCGCGAGTAGGACTTTAGCACCCGAGCGCTGCTGAAAATCGGCGAGGACCTTCAGATTGCGCTCGACCGCCGCCTCATCGACCACGAAACAAGGTGACGGGACTCGACTGGGATCGAAGGCCAAAAAACTATCTGAAGCAGGATGAATGTATTCTGTCATATCTTAAGTCAACTCGAAGTCGGGGGCTTCAATCAGCCGCCATGGCAAACCAAGGCTGTTCATGTCAGCCATGAAAGGGTCGGGGTCCATCTGTTCCATATTCCAGACGCCCGGTTTTCGCCATTTGTCTTCGAGAATCATCTTCGCACCTATCATCGCCGGCACGCCGGTAGTATAGGAGATTGCCTGCGAAGACACTTCTTCGTAGCAGGCCTGATGATCACAGATGTTATAAAGGTAAACTTTCTTCGGCTCGCCGTCTTTAACGCCTGTCGCTAGGCAGCCTATGCAGGTTTTGCCTTTAGTGCGCGGGCCCAAGGTGGACGGATCGGGCAGCAATGCTTTCAAAAACTGTACCGGCACGATCTGCTGTCCATCGAATTCGATCGGCTCGATGCCAGTCATGCCAACATTAACCAATACCTCGAGGTGCTTGAGGTACTTGTCGCTAAAACTCATCCAAAACTGTGCTTTCCTAAGCGTGGGAATATGCTTGGTAAGCGACTCCAATTCTTCGTGATACATGCGGTAAACGTTATAGGTGCCAACGCCCTCCGGACAGGTAAAAGAGCGTTTCTCGGACATCGCCGGCGTAGCGACGAACTCGCCGTTTTCCCAATGCCGGCACTCAGCAGTAATTTCGCGAATGTTAATCTCGGGATTGAAATTAGTCGCGAACGCGTACCCGTGGTCGCCGCCATTCACATCGATGATGTCAAGCGTGTGTATTTCATCGAAACAGTGCTTCTGCAGGTAGGCGGTAAAAACATTGGTCGCGCCAGGATCGAAACCACTTCCTAGCAGAGCCATCAAACCCGCCTTCTGGAATTTTTCCTGATACGCCCACTGCCAGCTGTACTCGAACTTCGCCGTGTCGAGCGGCTCATAATTAGCCGTATCGAGGTAGTTCACGCCGGCCTCAAGACAGGCGTCCATGATCGTAAGGTCCTGATAGGGCAACGCCACATTGATTACGAGCGCCGGTTTGACCTCATTTAGCAACGTCACAAGCTCCGGCACGTTGTCCGCATCAACCTGCGCGGTCGTTATCTTGCGCCCCAGCCGCTCGCTGATCTCGATTGCAATTTGCTCGCATTTCGACTCAGTCCGGCTCGCGAGTACGATATCAGTGAACACATCGGGAAGCTGTGCGCACTTATGGGCTACGACACGGCCTACGCCGCCCGCCCCTATAATGAGGATTTTTGTCATGGAAATAGTAAACTAGCGTCCAGTTGGGTTCAGTCAAAGCTGAATAAATTCAGTGATTTACCAATCCAGCAAACCTGGCGTTTGAGGTAAGATTTTCGGAACGGGAATTTAATCTTATGTGGCCGAAGAGTCCAGTATTATTCGATTTATTCTGCAGCTACCCTACTATTGCCTGCGCGCCCTCTTTTTAAGTAGAGTGGAAGGCTATCTAAGTAGCTCTTTTAGCTAATGAATTACCACCAAAGCCTGTCGGAAAGATTGCATAGACTTCAACACACGCAGAGAGACCCTCTATGAAGGCCCTATCGCTCAGAATGCTCATACTCAGAATGCTCTCACTAGCCTGTATCCTCTTGCTACTGAGCACCTCCCTCAGCGCGGCTGAACCCAACCTCGTCGGCGATGGCCTGAGCGTGACTAACCCCAGCATGAGCAATTCCGCAGGCTCTGGGGCAATGGCGAAGTGGGCACGCAGCTGCGCTTTATGCCATATAACCGGCGAAGCCGATGCGCCGATCATAGGCGACACTGAAGAATGGCAGCAACGGCTCCAAAAAGGTGACGCTGCCCTGTTCAGCAGCGTCGTTAATGGTATCAATTCCATGCCACCCCTAGGCTATTGCATGAGCTGTGAGGCCGCTGACTTTCGCGTGATGATCGACTTTATGGCAGGAGTTAAGTGATGAGAAAGATTTCACGCCGCTCGTTTCTCGCTTCAAGCGTCAAGGCAGCGTTATTTAGTGGTGTTGGTGGTTACGCGTTCAAAGGTGGCGTCTTTGCTGAGTCAGTTCCCTGGAGCAATTGGTCTGGCGGGCAGACCTGCCAGCCTGCTGGCCGCTATGACATCGGCAGCGAAGACCAGCTTAGCAGTTTGTTAAAAAAGACAAGCGGCACCATCCGTCCTGTTGGCTCAAGCCATTCTTTTAGCCCGCTTGTGCCCACCGATGGGCACCTAATTGTTATTGATCGGCTCAGCGGCATACTCGACTACGATGCCGAGACGAAACAAGCAACGATCGGAGCAGGATCGCGGCTTGGCGATCTAGGCGACCCTCTCGCCGCAATCGGGCAGGGCATGATCAACCTGCCCGATATTGACAGGCAAACGGTCGCAGGCGCTATCGCTACGGGCACTCATGGCACGGGCGTCACTCTTCAAGCATTGTCGGCCTTTGTCGCCTCACTGCGCCTTGTCACTCCGAGCGGCGAGATTATGGACATCAACTCAACTAACCAAGACCTACTGCATGCAGCGCGGGTCAACGTTGGCGCCCTTGGTATCGTGACTCAGGTGACGATGCAAAACCGCGAGTCCTACAAATTAAAGAAACGCGAATGGGCCGCGCCAACCGAAGAGATTCTGGAAAATTTTGACGAACTGGCTGCGTCACACCGCCATTTCGAAATATTTCCATTGGTCTACTCCGACTATTCATTAGTGCTTTCGATCGATGAAACCGACGAGCCGATCGGCCAGATCGAGGTAGAAGCTGTGCCCAGCGACGATGCCTCAATCGCCGAATCACTTGGATTAAGCGACAACCCTACTCCGGCCGAACGTAGGCGAATGAGTAACGCAACGGCTTCGCGTATTCAAGCGACCGAGTCGGTCGATGTTTCACATAAAATCCTCTCGAACGTGCGCAATAGCCGCTTTAATGAAATGGAATACTCGGTGGCTGCCGAGGTAGGGGCAGAATGCCTGCGGGAAATTTTGAAAACTATATACGATGAGAAAATCGACGTGCAGTTTGTGTTGGAATACCGCTACGTGGGCGCCGATAAAGACTGGCTTAGTATGTCTTACGGCGAGCACTCCCACGCCACTATTTCAATCCATCAGATAGCACAGCGAAGACTACCGCCCTTACTTTAACCGAATAGAACCAATTTTCTGGAAATATGGCGGTCGACCACATTGGGGGAAAGTGCACAGCCTGACGCACAAAGAGCTATCTGGGCTCTATCCACGATTCAACGACTTCATGGAGCTTAGGAGAGAATTAGACCCGCACGGAAGGATGTTGAATCCTCACTTACGCGCCTTGTTTAATGCCTAAGTCCGCGTCGCTTAAGCAGACATTCCTCGTGCTGAAATTGGCCAAACCGCTTCGACTTTGTCACCGCGAATCGCGTACATTTGATCATACAGGTTCACGACCGGGTCACAGTGAGAAACGATAACCTCTAACTTGTCACCCACTTTGTAAGTGCGCGACGGATTATCTCCGTAGAGTATGGTGCCAAATTCATCCGAGCCCGACCGATAGGTCATGTCGGACTCACCTTTGATGATGGGCCATGGCTGATTGATTGTGCAGGCTTTCGCGCCTGCATCTGAGGTTGCACGACCTTCATATTGGTCATTCAGCACGGTAGTCATTACTGTGAGCGATGCAGCAAAGTCAGAGTAAACTTCGAGGTCTTGCTCCCCGCCTATCGACAAATACTGCGCATCCATAAACACGTAGCTTCCTACCTGCACATCGGTCAATCCCACTGTTTCGTGATCAATGTTGTAAGTGCCCGTGCCGCCGCCGCTAAATATTTCGGCATTGAGACCTGACGCCTTCATCAGGTTGAAGGTATCGGTTGCCTGAACCATCCGTTCCAGTGTTTGCATCTTGCGGGCCTGAAAGCCAACCACATGCTGGGCTGCCGCGTCATAGCAAAGCATACCCCTAAACCGCAGGCCGGGTAGACGATCGACAAGCTGCGCAAGTTGCAGCGCAGGTTGACCAAATGGCGTACCTGTTCGTTTAATGCCCGGATCAACGTCAACGACCACATCGGCAATAATATTCTTTGCTATTGCCGCCTCTGACAAAAGACGAGCATTAGACTGTGAATCGGTCGTTTGAATGAACCCAGGGCACTGCTGCGCCAGATCCATCGCTCGATTGATTTTTGTCGGCGTAACATTGCCGGTAGTATTGAGTATTTGGTCGATGCCGTTGCGAAACATCGCTTCGGCCTCGCTGATCTTAGCGGTACAAATGCCAACCGACCCTCTCGCCATCTGCATGTGCGCAATCGTCGGGCATTTATGTGTTTTAGCATGCGGGCGACTCGCGATGCCATTGTTCGACAGCGTCGTTGCCATCTTATCGAGATTACCTTCGAGGCGATCGAGATCGACACACAGCGCAGGCGTGTCCAACTCCCATTTAGAAACGTTGACAGACATCTCTCCATTTGCGTAAAAATCCTGCATCTCTTTTGAGGTATAGCCCCGAACTGACGCAGGAACCCAAATCGCCGCAGCGCCGCCTGCCTGAAGAAACCGTCGCCTCGAGAAATTATTGTTAATCATAGGATACACCTGTGAAGAGAATGTTATGGCTTTGACCTAATACTACTAGAATCTGTGCTTATCCCAAGTGATTTTGTTCTGATTTGGGAGTCTACTCTTGTTCCAGAATTACTGACAATTCGACACAGGTTTAGTGCTCGGCTTTCTGCTGAAGCGGTGCTACGCTATTAATCTCTATGTAAAACGCTCTTGAAGCCTAAAGATTATTAGCCCTGCACCTTAGGAAACAAAAACATGAACACACCTCGATATTTCGCCAATCGCCTCTCTCTGGCGGCAGCCGCGCTATTATTTGCGATGCCGGCAAGCTCTACATACTCGGCCGAGAGCGTTTTGTTTATCGGCAACAGTTTTACCTTTGGCTATGGCTCAGCCGCGCGCTATTACCGCGCCGATACCGTAACCGACCTTAACAAAGAAGGCACCGGCGGCGTTCCCGCCCTCTTCAAATCCTTTGCCGATCAGACTGGTCTCGACTTCGACGTGTCGATAGAAACCTATCCAGGCGCGGGCCTCGACTTTCATCTAGAGAACCGACTCGAGCTGATTAGTCAGCAGCCTTGGGATCATGCGGTTATGCACGGCTTTAGCACACTCGACAGAGACGCACCGGGTAACCCCGCCAAGCTCATCGAAACCGCTGCCGAAATGGCTGCGTTTCTGCGCGGTCTTAATGCAAGCACCGAGCTCTATCTTTCCGCCACGTGGTCGCGTGCCGATATGGTATACCCCGAGGACAAACCTTGGCATGGCACACCCATCGAGCAAATGGCGATTGATATCCGTGCGGGCTATGACGAAGCCGCCCAGGGCATTGGCGCCTCAGTAAATCCTGTTGGCGAAGCCTGGTCGCGCGCTATGGCGACAGGCGTTGCCGATCCAAATCCTTATGACGGTATTGCGCCCGGTCAGGTAGATCTTTGGACATGGGATCACTACCACGCAAGCAGCTACGGCTACTATCTCGAGGCACTGGTAGTCTTCGGTAATGTCACCGGCAAAGATCCTCGCTCACTTGGGCGCAATGAGTGCTCGGGCTACGAGCTTGGATTTTCGTCAGCCGAAGTCGCAGCCCTGCAGCAAGTCGCTTTTGATCAACTCGACTCCGAGGACAAAGTCACCGCTGCTCCTCTTGATGAGTCTCGAGTGATCCCACGTCGCTGCGCAGAGTAGCGGCAAAACGAGAAAAGCCCGCATTAAGCGGGCTTTTCGATTTTAGTGCCTTACTATTTAGAAATTGTAGTTCACTCGTGCATAAACGACACGACCCAATGGATCCTGCATTGACGCCTCAACGCCTGCAATCATACCGGTTCTCTGTGGCATCCGGTCAAACACATTGCGAGCGCCAACTGAGAGATTGAATGAACCACCCAATGCTTCAAAATCCCTGTAGCTATAGAACATATCCATCTGACTCCACGCTCGGAGAACATCGGTACTTAACCATTCGCTGCCTGGAAAGAAACGCTGAAAGCTAAACTCATTAGCATCGAACATAACCTCATCTACATACCGTCCGGTGGCAGTAATACTATGCTGCCCGAGCACCCAACTCACTCTCAGGTTTGCGCGAAGCTCTGGCATCGGTGGGACAGCACCAAAGTCATTATTCTGATTGCCGACTGCTTCACGCAGTGGCGAATCAGCCTGGAGTTGGAATGTGTAGGTATCAACATAGGTGGCATTGAGCACCATGTTGACGTCACCCCAGTTGCCTAGTCCGATATCTTCTAGCGCAAAGCCGTAGGCCAGTGTTGTATCCCATGCTTTGACTAGCATTGTTGATGCGTTGCTATCGGATTGGAGCAATCTGACCGGTTGAAGAAGTGCATTTCTCACAATTCTGGGATCGGCAAGACCGCTGTTTACCCACGCTTGAAGCTCTGATTCGCTTGGTTCGGGTTGCGCATCCGTTGGTGTGAACCCAGACCATGCCCTAAAGGCGCGGAAGTCACTTCGCGCAATATCTTGCGTTGTTGTGCTAACAATACGGTCCGCAAAATCAGTTTCGCTCCATGACACAGACCATGTGAGATTTTCGAACAGCGTTATGTCAAAGCCAATCGAAGTGCTTTCCGATGTCTCTGGCGAGAGATTGGGATTGCCAATCGCACACGAGGTAATAAATCCTTGAGACGGTGTGAAAGGATCGTCGAAGTTGCTCAAGCCACAGGACTCAGGGCTGTTGAGCTGCGGCAATGTCGGAACGATAAACGCCTTACCAGTCGTGGCTCTTAAATTCAGCCAATCGGTTGGCTGGTAAGAGATTCCGTACTTATCGATAAGCTCACCCTGGCCCGTACTAAAGCTCTCATCTCGCACTGACGCACTGACGGCGAGGTTATCCAGTACGGGCATATTAAACTCAGCAAAATACGAATCACTGTAGCGCGATACCGTATTTGGAAGCTGTTGGTTACCGATTAGCTGATCGCCGAGGATGTCGCCCAACGGTGGCGTATTCGAATCTTTCTCTTCTCGACGTTGATACCCCACGGCCATCGCAATCGGTCCCCCGGGGAGTTGGTAGTCGATAGGCAGCTCACCGTTAAGAATGACATCGAATGTGTGCAGATGATCAGTATTATTCGCTCGATACTGTGTATAGACCGCGTCTGCGACCTGCTGCGAATTCCGGAAGCGGGGATCAACAGCACCAAATGGATTAAAGCAAGCACTCACATCATTCACGACATCGCAGTTCAGCCCTTGCTCTACAGCGCTAAAACTGAAATCTTGAATCCCGACATCGAGGTTTTGCGTCTCGCCGTAAGTATAGAACGCTGTACCCTCCCAGCCTTCAATAAAGGGCACCGTAAAATCAGCACCAAATGACATGCGGAATGTCCGCTTGTCATCGAGCTCTATATTAAGCCCGCCATCTTGCTGCATGCGCTGCGGTAGCGTATTCGGAATGCCGTTCTTACCAAAAGGCAGCCATTGGGTTATACGCACATCTTCGTTGAACGGAACACCGCCGAGGGGATCAGAGTCAATTGAGGCGAAACGATTTTGTGCGAGAGCTACCATGCCATTATTGTCGCGGAAAGGAAGCGGTTGTCCGTAGCCGTCGGTTACTATATTTCCGCTCGCATCGCGAAGTGGCACTGCGTAAAGAGCTGCTCCACCCGGCGCGACCGCTCTGAAAGTATTTCCAGGTAATTCGCCCCTCACGGTGGGAAGGTCGTCTTCACGGAACCCAGGGTTTCCAGGGTTCTCCCGCCCCCGAACGATCTGCCTGTTATACATAAACTGTGCGTTGAACGAGAGATCATCACTTACCTCCCAATTCAAATTCGTATAAAAGTTAGCAGTGTCCATCGCTTCGATGAAATCTCGAGTGTCACCAAAACTCAAGAAGCAGCGATTACCAAGAGGGTTACCCCAAGGGTTGTTTCCGAAAGTCACCTGATCTGCGCTCGCATCTTTACCGCAGGAAGGATCGGTTTTCTGAACAGTCACCGGCACGCCATTCGCGTTGTAGCTCAGGTCACCATTCGCATCCCTTACAGGTACGATAAAGCTACCTGGATTCGAACCCCCGTTATGGGTCAAGCCTGAGCGAACATACTCCGGGCGATCGTCCCACGATAGCGCGCTGCCGTCTCGGTATGAGCCGGCAACAACGATATCTATATCTCCCAGGGTTGTACCGCCCAAAAAGCCCGTCTCGATCTGACGATAATCGCCGCGGCTATCGCCCTCTTCATACATCTCAATTTTGAAACCGTCATAGGACTTATAAGGAACGAGGTTGACAACCCCAGCTACGGCATCAGTTCCATAAATGGTAGCCGCACCGTCCGTGACAATATCCATACGCTGCATCGCCATGGTCGGAAGCAGTTGCTGCACGTTACTTTCAACGACACGTTTACCGTCAACCAGCGTAAGAGTAGCGCGAGGTCCTAAGCCGCGCAGGTTGAAGTTCGCGATTTGGTTTGTGGTTCCCTGAATCGAGTTGGTCACTCCAGTGCCGTTGTTAAACGTAAGGTTCTGAACAACCTGCGCCATGTTAATCGTGCCCTCGGCCTCAATGTCTTCAGCCGTAAAGGATGTGACAGGCGACGCGTTGGCAAACCCTTCAGACTGCCGAATATAGGACCCGGTAACCACAACCTCTTCGATACCTCCATTATCTTGCGCTAGAAGGTTGCCGGAGAGAACTGCAAGGCCAACGGATATAGCAGCGGTGAGGGGGTTAATACGAAGGGGGGGTTTTCTGATCGAAGTAGAAATAGTATTCACACGCCTTTCTCCCATTGAATTGATTTAATTTTTATTTCAAGGAGGGCAACTGCAATTAGGCAACTTTTGCACCTAAAATACCTATCTACATCATGCATACGATCCTCTAGGTGGTCAATACACTATAAATAAATTTTATCGCGCGTTACATCGAGGTTGTAAAAGGCCGCCGAGACGACGGCGCTGCAGAAGGTTGAATGCCTGAACCAGCGACTCAACTAGTTGCGAACAAAATACCCAACGCGGTCACCACTGTAGGTGCCAACCCATGTCTGATCGCCCACTTGTAGCGCGGAACTAACGCGCTGCAATATCGCGTTGCCGTCCATTCCTCCGACTCTTGTCGCCTCGAGCGAGGCGGCATCAACCTCTACCACCGACCAGCCATTGCCGCCGACATTACCTCCAGCGGTGAGCAGTTTGCCTGATTCGCCCCAGCGGATATTGTCGAGAATAATGTCTAACGCTACCGAGTCACTCGCGATAGGTTCTTGACTAAGATCGAAGCGCACAAGCTCGCGCGTACCCAACGCGGCAACATAGAGATAACGATTGTCTTCAGACACAACTATCCCGTTAGGTCCAGAAAGCTCGGTACCTTTCACTACTGCCGGCTCACTACCCGGTCGCCAAACTACAACGCCACCCTTGACCTGACCTGTCACTGAGGCTGCAATGCCTCTCTCCCACTCCATAAATTGCGTCGTCGCAAAACCGCCATCGTTTAAGATCGCAACGCTGTTATGCATAATGGATTCGTCTAGCGGCACACAACCTCGCCAAGTTAGCTTTGCGTCGTCACCTGCGAGTTCCAGATCAAAAATTTCGATAGCTTCTCTTGCGCCATGACTTGTAATGTACAAATTAAACATACCGTCGACGGTTTCTCGCAGTGCAAGTCCATGGGCTGAAAAATTAGTGGTATCAAATGGACCCACGCAACTCGGATAAGAATTACTATCTAAATTCTGAGAAAAATTAGCGGCGCTAACGAGATCGTGCCATCCGTTATCTTCAGTATTGATTAGATAGAGATGCCCGTTCACCCCCTCTCCGCTCATGCCTGAAGTTAGGATAAACCCACTGTCGCCGACGCTTAGCAAGTCTTCGGCGTTCATCAATCCACAGATATAGCTTATACCCGAATCCGCGACGCAAGCGTCGGACTGCTCCTCGGCGAGACTCTGCGTTAACAAAAACAAAGGGAAGCTAAGGACTGCCACAACACTGGTAGTAAAAGATTTCATAGTAATTTCTCGTGAAGGTTTTTTCTTCAGCCTAAGTGATCAGATTCATTTCATCATCCCATTCGGCCGTAATGTTTCGCCGCGATTGATCAACACACTTTGCTAACCACTGCGCGTCATAGCTTTTACCGTGCCGCGCTAACACAGCATCCGGAACGCCATCCCAAATATTCGGCGTGTTCCCGACATAACCAAGGTCGCGAAAACCTAACTCGGTGGTGTAGTAACCGGTAAGCGTCATATTTCGCATAAGTGAGAAGAAGGCGATGCCGGGTTGAAGGGCTTCGTCTTGAACATCGGGGTAGGCGATCGCGTCACAAATTGCTAGCTGCTGTTCGATGTCAGCTTCGACAAACCTTGAGCCAAAATTCTCGAGCGAGTAGTTATCAATCCACGCGATGCCGCCGCGCAGTGGTAATTTGTGTTGCTCTCTGTCCTTGGCCATAAATTCGACAAAGTCCGGCAACCCCGCTGCCAGCGCGCCACCATTTTCGTGATCCGATGGCAGGATTATGTCGCATAGTACTGCGATCGTAACCAGCTCATGCTCTCGGAAAAAGGTCTCGGCGAAGAGTTCTGCATCGCGCTGCTTCTCCACATCGGTGCGCGCATAGGAATACTGAGTAGGAAGTCGTGTCCATGTAATCGGCTGCTTGTTCGATTCTGAAACCACCGCGCAGCCTGTACTCGCCAGCATTGCACCAGAGACAGGGGCTAGCATGAGCGCTTTGAGCACGTCTCGTCTGTCTATCGGATGCTTAGTCTCGCTTGGTTCACTCATCTTTCGCCCCTAGATATTTTGCTGTTTCATCTGTTCGACAATGTAATCTGACGCGCGCCAGGATAGCGCGAGTATTGTCCACGTTGGATTCTTGTCTGCCTGCGAAACGAAGGTTCCAGCATCTACAACGAATACGTTATTCGCGTCGTGAAGCTGACCGAACTCGTTGGTTACTGATGTCTTCGGATTCAGTCCCATGCGGGTAGTGCCAACCTCGTGAATAATTTCACCGGGTTTTGCGAGGCCATAGTTACGCTCAGCACCTGGCTTGTCGCCGAGCAGTATACCGCCGGAGGCCTCTAACAGCGCCTCCATGGAATCTTGCATATGCTTCGCTTGATTAATTTCATAGTCGGTCCATTGATAGTTAAAGCGAAGCACCGGTATACCCCATTCATCGACGACTGTAGGATCCAGCTCGCAGTAATTATCAAACTGCGGCACGCTCTCGCCTCGGCAGGCTATGCTCAGGCGAGCGCCGTAAAAGCGCCGAATGTCATCACGCAGTCCATTACCATAGCCGCCGACCCGCTTATCAAGGTATTCATTGTACTGATTAGCCGCGAAACCAAACCCGTAGGAAGGCATGCCCATGCCTCCGCCAATCTCAAGGTGGTAGCCTCGCGGAAAGTCGAGCGCCGCATTCTCGAGCCACCATGGGGTGTAGACGTGCATGCCACCCACGCCATCTTCGTTATAAATATCCCTATTCATTAACTCGGGTAAAAACGCCGCACGGCTCGCACCCGTCGAGTCGTGAAGATAGCGACCGACGTGACCGCTGCTGTTACCGAGCCCGTTCACATGGTGAGCGCTTTTCGAATTCAAAAGGATACGCGCACTGCTGCAGGCCGACGCGGCTAAAACAACAATCCGCCCTTTTAGCGCGTACTCTTTTTTGTCCTCTTTATTTATGTAGGACACGCCCGTTGCCTTTCCGCGCGCATCGGTTATGACCTCACGCACCATTGAATTGGTGTAGAGATCAACCCGCCCGCCACGCAGGGCCGGATAGATGAGTGCAGTGCTAGATGAGAAGTCGGCATGGATAGAGCAAGCGCGACTGCACTGCCCACAGTAGTAGCAGACGCCACGCTCATCGTTGATGCGCTTGGTTAGCATCGACTTGCGCGCCGGATAGACTGGCACATTGAGCTTGCGAGCACCGTCAATATAATAAAGTTCGTGAAGTCGAGGCTTAGGCGCAGGCAAGAAGAAGCCATCGGGGTCGTTGTAAAGCCCTTCGTTGCTGCCGAATACACCAATTAATTTATCTACTTTGTCGTAATAGGGCTTAACGTCTTCGTAGCCTATCGGCCAGTTCTCGCCAAGGCCATCGATGTCCCGACGCTTAAAATCTAAGGGCCCGAATCTCAAGGAGATGCGACCCCAGTGATTCGTGCGCCCTCCGAGCATCCGCCCGCGCCACCACATAAACTCCGTATCGCCCTTTTGCGTGTAGGGTTCTCCATCGAGATCCCAACCGCCTATGCAGGCATTATAGTCGCCAAACGGTCTGCGACGCGTGCTCGCACCGCGTCGAGGTGACTCCCAGGGATTTCGCAGCTGTGTGCGCTGCTCATCAGCAGCTGGATCGTAGTAGCCGCCGGCTTCGACAAGCGCGACTGTAAGCCCTGCATTCGCCAACTGGTAGGTAGCCATGCCGCCACCGGCGCCAGAGCCGACGATGATGATGTCGTATTCTTTATCAGCCATGCTGCCCCTTTTTCTGTATCGATCAGACTAGTGTAGATCGAGCCGCTTTATGCTCGAGCTTATTGCGGTCGTTTTTACTACCTTTACTAAGATGCCTCAGAATAAACTGTGGTATAGCGATAGAGAAGTCAATCTCTCTTCAAGTAAATTGCAACGTTCAAGCAAATATGATTATTCTTCTAGCTAAAACTTTTTGTTCACTCGTGATTTGTAAGAATAATGAATTATCTTGAGCCCTAAGGTTAAAGGCTTATTGCGAATAAATAAAAAAGGTCTAAAACAGCCGCTTTGGTCGAAAGATCTCTGCCCTAATTAATAATTAAAAGGACACGCCAATGAGCCTCAGTGTATCCATAAAAACGAAAAACACTAAATGCAGTCTGTTAATGGGAGTTTGCGTTCTTACTGGCATTCTTAGCTTAGTACAAACTGCGAGCGGACAGCAGCTCACTGGCACGGAGAACGGTGAGTGGCGCTATCTGGGCGGCGACGCCGGCAACACGCGCTATTCGGCATTGAATCAGATCAACGCAACCAATTTTGCAGAGCTGGAGCAAGCTTGGATTTGGCGCAGTGATAATTTCGGGCCTAACCTCGACTACTTTTCCCGTGCAACACCGATCTATGTCAACGAGACTCTCTATACCGTCGCAACACCGCGGCGGCAGGTTGTCGCGATAGACCCCCGCACTGGCGAGAACCTGTGGACCTTCAGAGAGCCAGAGACCATCCGACATCAGCGTTCGCCTCGGCAGGCCTATGGCAAAGGTGTCGCCTACGCTGAAATCGATGGACGCGGTGTCATTTACATCACAACGCCCGGTTTCTTTTTATGGGCACTGGACGCGAAGACAGGACAGCCGCTAGAAAACTGGGGCAACGCATTCCCCGTCGGCGGCTATCCTAAAACCGGTGTGATCGATCTTGTGCCGCAATTGGTGAAAGATTGGCAACCGTGGCAGGACTATGTCGTGGGCGGCGGCGCCTACGACGCTGACTATGGCATTCCTCGCGAACTAGGCATGGTTACCGCCTCGGCTCCCCCAATTGTCGTAAATGGCGTGGTTGTGGTGCTTGTGGGTCACCAACCAAGCTATGGGCAAACACGTATCGAGAACGTGCCGGGCGACATTATGGGATTCGACGCAGCGACCGGCGAATTTCTGTGGAAATTCCATGCAATACCAAGACCCGGCGAAGTCGGTCACGAGACTTGGCTTAATGACGCGTGGAAATTTTCGGGCGATATATCGACATGGGCGCCAGCGTCAGTCGACCCTGAGTTAGGCCTTGTCTATCTGGTAACGAATGCCTCCACTGTTCAGTCCTACGCAGGGCACAGGCCGGGCGATAACTTATTCGGCGGCAGTGTTCTTGCTCTCGATGTAAAAACAGGTGAACGCCGCTGGCATTTCCAGATTCATCATAGCGACCAATGGAACTACGACCTCCCTACACCGCCGATGCTGATGGACCTCACGATTAATGGCCAGCGCATTCCGGCACTGATTCAAAATACGAAACAGGGTCTCGTGTTTGCCTTCAATCGAGAAACGGGCGAACCGATTTGGCCGATTGAAGAACGCCCGGTCATGCAAACTGAGGTCCCAGGTAATTGGACTGCCGCAACACAGCCGTACCCTACCTGGCCCGAGCCTGTCGACCCCATAGTCACTAACGGACTCACTGAAGAATTCGTAATCGACTACACACCCGAACTCAAAGAGCAGGCGATGATGATTCTCAGCGGCTATCGTGTGGGCGGACTCTATGTCCCTCCGCTTCCGCGAGATCACAAAAATGAGTTTATAAATAACGTCGGCTGTCTCGGCGCCGGCAACGTGATTCCCCATCCGCCGGTTGGCGATCCCAGCACCGGCATGATGTTTAATTCCCATAGCCGCTCATGCTTCGCTCCCGGATTTATGGTCCCAACCCAAGGTATCGACCGAGACAATCCCAACTACCCCAAACCCGGCGAAGGTGGCGTGACGCCCAATAGCACACCGACAACAGGCCGCACGGTGGCGGCATGGCGCCCGGGCGGCGGTGGTGGATTGCCCACGATAGATGGGCTTAGACTGTATAAGCCAATGGACAGCCAACTGACCGCTTACAACATGAACTCAGGCGCTAAGGCGTGGTCACTGCCGGTAGGCCCAACACCTGATGAAATTAAGAACCACCCATTGTTGGCGGGCGTCGACGTACCAGAGACTGGCGGCCTCGGCTGGTCTATCCAGATGGTTACTGGCGATCTCTTGATCCAAGCGCGTGCGATGAGCGAAGGCGGTGTGCAGTTCGAACCCGATGAGGATCCACTGACGCTCAATGCACGAAACAAATTTACGGGAGAAATAGTCGCGAGCGTCCCACTACCCGCTCCGGCGCAGTACGGAATGATGACGTATAGTCACGATGGGAAGCAGTACATTGTGGTACAGATTGGCAGTTCTCGCACAAATATGCCTGGCGCATTGGTGGCCTATCGATTGCCCTAAACCGAGTCCACGAAAATACGGAAAGCGAGGCGTAAAAAAGGCGGCGGACCGAAGGGTCTGCCGCCTTTTTTTCTACTGGAAGGTGTCTAAACCCTAGTGACCTCCGCCACCACCGTCAGCCTTCGCGCCAGGTAGCGCCATTGCAGTGAGCTTAGAACCTGTTTGCAAGATGATGTATTGATGACCATCGTGCATCCAAGAGCTCATACCATAGCGGCTGCGGGCAGGCACCTCTATGCGATCTAACTCAGCACCTGTTGTCTTATCGATCGCGTAAAGCAGCGCAGTCGAGCCGTCGTGATCAAGATCAGAGTAGATGAGCAAATTCTTGGTTGTCACCATCGGCACTTGGTTACCCGTACCAGTGTCACCTATATCGACACCCTCGAGCGCTGGACTGTTGCGAATTCTATCAGGCGTTTCGCCAGTTGGAATTTGGAATGCAATTTCACCAGTGTTCATGTCATAAGCCGTAATCGTGCTGTAGGGCGGCTTAAAATAAGGGATGCCAGACTTTAGTCGAGGCGGACGACGACCTGAGCGGTCATTCGCGTACAGCGCGAAAGTTGAACCTGTAGGCTCGGCGATACGCGCATCGGCCTCCTCACCTGGAATCACACGCTGCCAGCTACAAGCGCGGGCAGACGAGACGTAGAGATAGCCAGACGTGGGGTCCGCAACCGGCGGTGAGGTAATGTTTGCACCGCCACCGTCACCGGGACACATCGCAGCGGAAATTTTGCCGGAGGGATCCGTGTCGTGAATCGGCGGATTAAAGAGAGGCCCCATATCATAGTTTGCCATGACCTCAAGTGCTTCCTGACGAAGCTCAGGTGTAAAGTCCACTAAATCGTCTTCCGAGATGCCCTGCATCTCAAAGGGCGGTGGCTTAGTTGGGAAAGGCTGCGTAGGCGAGAGCTTCTCACCTGGAACGTTCGATGCGGGCACTGGGCGATCTTCCATTTCCCAGAGCGGCTCGCCAGTAAGTCGGTCGAACGCATAAACAAAGCCTTGCTTTGTTACCTGCGACACTGAAGAAACCTTACCGCGGCCCGGAATGTCGAGATCTAGCTGAATCGGTGCAGCTGGGTTATCGTAGTTCCAGACGTCATGTTTTACCGTCTGGAAATGCCATCTGCGCTCACCCGTCTCGGTGTCGAGCGCGATCAGGCTAGTACCAAAGAGGCCATCACCCGGACGGAAACCACCGTAGTAATCGATCGTCGGCGGGTTAGTTGGAATGTAGACGATATTATTCTCGGGGTCAGCCGTTAAAGGAGCCCAGGAAGAAACGTCTCCGGTCCATTTCCAAGCGTCGTTTTCCCACGTTTCGTGGCCGTATTCGCCCGGACGAGGGATAACGTTGAATTTCCACTTAAACTTACCAGTTGTTTTGTCGTAGGCGAGAATGTCACCGGGGATATTCTCGACGCGCGCTTGCAAATAGCCCTGCTCGGCAGAGTTACCCACGATTATCGTATCGTTAACAACAATCGGCGGTGAGGAGTTAGTGATATAGCCCGTTTCGAGTGGGATGCCTTCGTATGGATCATAGATATGGCCCAGGTCGGCAAGCATGTCCACTACGCCAGTTTCAGGGAAGCCATCGACAGGGACTTGGCCGCCAAAGCCTTCGAGTGGCGCGCCAGTCTCGGCGTCAAGCGCAACAAGAAAGAAACCGGGAGTCGCAATATAAACGACGCCTTTGCCGTTAATGCGCGAATATGCGATGCCTTTGCCATAGGAGGCTCGCATTGAGTATTCCCAGCGTCGTGTATTCGGCAGTCGATACGACCAAAGAGTCTCCCCACTCTTCGGATCAATTGCTACCACATGACGGCGAGCGCCAGACACAGTGAATAGTTTGCCATCTACGTAGGTCGGCGTGGAACGACCCGAACGACCGCCGAAGCTTGCGCCGTCCCATTCCCAAACCACTTCGAGTTCATGGAAGTTTTCGGCAGAAATCTCTTCCGCCGGTGTAAAACGCGTGTGCGCGTAATCGCCGCCAAGCGTAAACCACTCGGCTGTGTCTTCGGTCACTTTGTTCTGGGCCATGCCTGCGCTAGGCGCGAGCCCAACGAGAGCAGCCAAACCGCCAAGACACGCGAGTCTCTTTAGCAGCCGAACTTGTGATGATGCAGAACGTGCTTTCATTATTATTGCCTCTGGAGGATCACGTTTAGGAAGGCTAACAATAAAAGGGGAACGGCAAAAATACAAGATCAAAAAGAGGTGCGCGACCCATTTAGCCTCGCCAGGTCTGCCATACCTCCGACACAGAGGCGGCGGCCTAAGGCAGCGCCACGCTTGCGATTCGATCGCCCGACGCGCTCCCTAAATACAGATTGCCCGCGTGAGGCAATGCTACTGTGGCATAGCCCATTGGAGCGCCTTTGTGGTGAAAGACCACTTGTGAGCTCATGTCTGCCGAATTTGCTTTCACAACCTGAAACTCAAGCAAGCAGGGACCTGCGTGTTCATCTTCACAACGCTCGTTTACGGGGTCATTAAGGTGTGACGCTATCCAGAGCGAGCCGTCCGCATCGATTACCACATTGTCTGGGCTGCGAACCGACACCTCACCCTCTACGATACCTGTTAGACGATCAACTTTAATCGTTTTGTTCGCCATGTAGATATTAACGAAAAGTTTAGTGTTATCTTCGCTGACCGTAATGCCGTTTGGCATCATCTCGTCGGAATTTGGCAGCTTGATAAACCCAGTTTTTTCCTGCCACTCCCAGACCCACCCTGTTTTTTCACCCGCGGTCAGCTGAGCAACGATTGTGTCGAAGGGCGTGCTCTTATTCCACATATGCGTGACAAAAAAACCACCGTCGTCAAGCCCAGCCACATCATTCATATAGGCATCGTTGCCAGGCTTCGCGCAGCCCCGCCAGTCAAGCGATGAGCTCAGTCCAGCCGCGGTTAATTCGAAAAACTCAATTTGTTCGTCACCATGATTGACAACGAGCAACTGATGAAGCCCATCGGTTCTTGTCATTAAATCAATACCGTGAGGACTAAACTTAGACGCTTCTGGAGGCTTACACGACGCATCACCCCAGCGCGGCTCCGTTTGCTCCCAGTTGATCTCGATAGGTACGCGTTCTCCCTTTGAAATATCAAGCATGGAAAGCGTGTTGGGCAAGTCAGACATGAACGCACCCATCTCACTCACCAACAGAAAATCACCTCCGGGAATCACTGCGAGGTCTTCGGGATTCTTAAACCCACAGAACGATGAAATCCCCGCGAGTTCACCGCAGGAAACCTCGCCTTGAGCGACATCGTGAGCAGAAATCGATGCGTCTGCCATTCGCTGTTCATTCGAGCCAGAAGGGCTACAACCAACGAGCACCAGAGCAGCAGCGGCAGTAGCTAAAGAGAACAAGGGTTTGATCATGGCGGGCCTCAGAGCTTGTTTTTATTGACCTCGAGCATAGTACAGCTAGGCTTCTGTGCCTATCCCTAGCTAATCACAGTGAATCGATAAAAGAGGCAACCGCCGCCGCAGTTCTCTGCGGATCTTCCTCCATCGGTATGTGGCCGAGATCATCAAAAATTACCGTTCTGACATTAGGTAACGTGGCCTCGAATATTTCTACCGCCGACACAGGTATCACCGAGTCTTGCGCACCCCAGATGACGAGCGTTGGTTGAGTAAGCAGACTTAAGTCAGATGACTCAGCCTCGGTTTCACCATACGAAGCCGTACGTCCCAATATTGCGGCGCGAGTGCCCTCTCGCATAATCAGCTCATAGTAGCGATCGATCAGATCGTCGGTAACAACCGGAGAATCGTTATAGGCCGCTCGGAGCCCTTGTTTTATTAGCGGCGCTGGATCCAATGCGCCAGCGATCGCTCGAAACCAGCCCTGCCGTAAGAGACTAAATCCCACCGGACCCGATCTTCGAGTGTCGGAGTCCTCTCCGTTGCCCTGCCAACTCGTCGGTGGCACCGAGTCAACAAGAACCATAGCCGACACACGCTGCGGATTCTCGAGAGCGTAGCGCCACGTTGCCCCACCCCCCATCGAATTGCCGCCAAGCACGAAGGTATTCAGTCCCGCCTTGTCCACCACCGCGTCAATAGTTTGTGTGAACGCGTCAGCGCCGTACTCCCCGCTCGGCACCGCACCCGTTAATCCATGCGCTGGGAGGTCGAGCGTTATAATGCGATAACGCGAACCGAGACTCTCAACCCAGGGCTCCCATGTGTGCAGAGAAGCCATCGCGCCATGAACGAGCACGAGGGGCACACCGTCCTGTTTCCCTTGATCGCGATAATGCACGCGCGCGCCGTTTCCCATGACCAAAAACTGCGACTCGGCGTTACTGTATTTTGCGTCCACCTCGGCCGCCGGAATGTCTCCTTCGAATAGAAACACGCTTGCGAAGATTAGGAGCACGATGAGCATGGCGAACACCCTCTTTAGGATTTTCATTTGATACCTTTAGTAACTAAAGCAGCAACATAAAAAAAGGGGCTTCTCAGCCCCTTTTAATTTCTTTAACCGAAAATCTATCGATTTGCGTGCGCTGCAGTATCTTCGTTGGCTGCGTACCAAATGAACAGACCGAACGCGATCTTGTTAAGCACATCTGCCAAGTTGTAGACAATGTTCAAGGTTCCCATGTCGGTCCCACCAGCAAGGTAGCCGAGGAAGTATCCGATGGGATAGATAGCCCACCCAATTGTTACAGTCCACTTCATCAGACTGTAGGATTTCTGAACTGCTGGTGGAGCTTGTGATGCTGCGACTTTGCTTGCTTCGCCTGCAAAAATCTCGAACAGAATGTATGCCCAACCGACCATACCAATAGCGAACCCAATCGTTGCATTGATGTAGCCAGCCTCACCCATATAGCCCGGGATAAGCATTACAAGTGTGCCTATCAATAATCGCCAAAAAATTCCACCGGAGACCTTAGCTATCGCCGCGAGAATTAGATAGAACTCGATCATTAGAAGTGGAACGGTTAATAACCAATCGATATATCTAAAATCGGTAGGTGTATTGCCTGTGGTGACCCATACATCTCGCATGTAGAAGTAATGGAAGGCAGCAATAAATGTTACCAAAGCACTCACTGTGAGCGATGTAGCCCACTTGCCGCCCATTCTCAGTGATTCCATGAGAAAGAAAACGGTCGAAGCGGCGAGCGCCATCGATATTAACCAGAACGAATATCCTACAAAGTCGCCCGACTGGAGCATTCCAGAATCTCCAGAAGCGGCCAGTGTTGATTGCCCAACGAGTAGCAGTGACACTAACGCGCCACTTTTCTTAGCAAAAGCATATTTCATGGGGATCTCCCTTTTAATATTAGGTTTCCGGTTTATAATTTTTAATTAACCGGTATCGGTGATAACGACAGAGATAAAAATCAAGATCAATTTATAATTCGATTTAATTGAACTTTTACCCACATCACCTCGTAGTAGATTAAAACAAAAAATAAAGGGAGTCGCTATGAGTACGATCGCCGCTACCGAAAAAAATCAGACATTCAAAAAATACCTAGCTAATAACTCTATATTTTCTCAGAACTTAGATTCAGTTTTAGAAGAAATAAATAAATGCCGAGAACATTTAGACGAGCCGCTTAGATCAGCTTTTGACCATCATTTCAAAAAATGTGGAAAGATGTTGCGAGCGAACCTAGCGCTAAGAGCCAGCCATGCCATCGGGCTTAGTGAAGAAAGCTGCATAAGATGGGCGACGAGCGTCGAACTCCTTCACAATGCTTCACTTGTTCATGACGATGTCTGCGACGACGACTCTGAACGACGAGGCATAACGTCTGTCTCGGAGATGTACGGAAAAGAAATCGCAATCTGCCTCGGCGACGCAATAATCGCCCTCAGCAGCCTTTTGCTCGCGGAAGATCAGTCTCTTCAATACACGCTACCCGCACACAACCTCGCAATTCTCAGGCTGTCTGCCGGGCAAGCTGCCGAGTTTTCTACTCTCTCATATCCGACTTGGACTACCTACGAAAAACTAGTCGAGGGGAAAACAACGCCTCTCATAAGCCTCCCAGTATTAGGTCTTAACCCTGTTGGCTGGAAAGATGCAGAATCCCAGTTAATTTCTCATTACTTTTCAATCACTTCTGTTGCCTTTCAAATGATGAACGATATTCAAAACATTAATTTGGGGAAACAGACAATCGCTCCCGCATCCGACCTCAGAGAACTCAGACCCAATGCTGTGATAGCAAAGTTCTATGAAAAACTGCCGGAGTTAGACAAAAAACTCTTTGTTAGAAGCAGGCATGGTCAGAAATTCGAAGAGAACGATGCAAGGCTTAATTTTTGGTGGGAGCAAGTTCTCTTATCGAACAGCATGGAATCAACTAGGCAATCACTGAGAGACAAGCTTCAACGGTCTCAGCGCATACTTAATTCTCTTAGCAACAAGAACAAGTCTATCTTGCAGCCCTTCGACAGTTGGTTGCATGAAAGTAACAGCAAACTCTCTTCTCTCTAACTGAGCCGGTTCAATAATTATGAAGTCAACGGGGCGTGCAATTGTCATTGGAAGTGGTTTTGGCGGCATCGCAAGTGCTTTGAGGGCAAGGGCTAAAGGCCTAGAGGTCACCCTCGTGGAGCGATTGGATACGCTAGGTGGTCGCGCACAGGCATTTGAAAAAGACGGTTTCAAGCATGACGCAGGACCAACTGTCATAACTGCCCCGTTCTTGTTCGATGAGCTTTTCGAGCTTTTTGGAAAATCCTCTTCCGACTACTACGAACAAGTTGAGCTCGAGACGTGGTATGACTTTGTATTCGAGGACAAGAAAAAATTCAGTTATCGAGGGGATATAGAACACACTTACTCGGAGATCGCCAAGTTTAATCCGAACGACGTTGCTGGCTACAAGAAACTATTGGAGATGTCAGAAGCAATTTTCAAAATTGGATTTGAACAATTATCTGCAAAACCTTTCACTTCCCCACTCGAGATGATCAAACTGCTCCCGCAGTTGATTAGACTAAAAAGCTATCAAACTGTATACCGCTTCGTAGCGAGCTACATCAAAAACCCTTATCTACGAAAAGTGTTCTCGATTCATCCCCTGCTCGTAGGCGGCAACCCCTATTCAACGACGTCCATCTACGCCCTGATCCACTATCTTGAGCGCAAATGGGGCATTCATTTTATTATGGGTGGCACAGGCAAGCTGGTCGAAGGTCTGACGCGGCTTATGGATGAAGTCGGTATTGAGATAACCACTGGCTTCGACGTTGAAGAGATAATTATCGATGACAACAACCAGAAAGTAGTAGGTGTCAGAGATACGAAGGGCGCTATTCTTAACGCAGACATAGTCATATTCAATGGTGATCCAGCGTACGCCTATGAAAATCTATTTAAGGGAAAGCTATCTCGCCCACTGGGAATGAAGCCGAAAGCAGTCACCCAATACTCCATGGGACTTTACGTGCTCTATTTCGGCACCCAGAAGCAATTTCCCGAGGTTGCGCACCATACAATATGGCTTGGCTCTCGACATAAAGAGCTGCTAAAAGATATTTTCGAGCGCAAAGTTGCCACAGACGACTTCTCGCTCTACCTGCATCGCCCCACCGCGACGGATCCGAGTTTCGCACCGTCGGGCTGTGACAGTTTTTATGTCTTGTGTCCCGTACCAAACCTTCAATCTGGAACCGATTGGGAGAAGGAAGGCCCACAGCTTAGAGATAGGATAGTTAACTCTCTTGATTCGACAATACTGCCAGGCCTCAAGAAATGCATAGTCTCTGATTTTTATATGACGCCCGCAGATTTTGAAACAGACTATAAAAGTCTCTGGGGCGCGGGTTTCTCTATTGCACCCTTGTTCTCGCAGTCGGCCTATTTTCGTTTTCGTAACCAAGACCCCAAGGTCGACAATCTTTTCTTCGTCGGGGCCGGCACCCACCCCGGTGCTGGTTTACCGGGAGTCGTTAGCTCAGCCAAGGTCACTGATGTGCTTGTTGATGACTATTTGAAGAAGAACCTCTCTCGCGAATTAGTCGAGACCGCATAACTTGAGCGATAGCAAGCAAGAAGTTGTTCAAGCCATTCTGCGGGAGAATGGGAGAACATTCTGGCTTGCCTCTTTTTTCCTACCTAAAGCGAGTGCCGAAAAAGCAACTGATTTATATGCTTTCTGTCGAATCGCCGACGATCTGGCCGATGACTACCAAGCAGGCAATGAAGAGAAACTTGAATCACTCAGGCTTTTTTTTAGGCGAGAAAGTGACTGTTTAACGCTCTTCGAAGACTGGCAGCAATTTCTGTTCAACCGCGTTCGTTCAAACACTCGCGCGTTAAACGCGTGTGTAGCACTGATTGAAGGCATACAGTCTGATCTCAGCGAGGCGCACTTCACGCAAGACCGCGAGTTACTTCGATATTCTTACGCGGTTGCTGGGACTGTTGGGATTATCATGGCAGAATTAATGCAGAGTAGAAGCGAGGTCGCAACTTACCACGCAATAGATCTAGGCATAGCGATGCAATTGACTAATATTTCTAGAGATGTGTTGGAGGATGCCAAACGCGGCCGGCGCTACATACCCTGCGAAGTGCCTGTCGAATCAATAGCGCGTTCTAAGTGCACTGACACCGTAAAGGCCAGCATCGTTTCCGTTATCACTCTTAGCAATCGTTATTATCGCTCCGGATTAGCGGGACTTCCCTATCTGCCAAGAATTGTTCGCCCCTGTATTTATATCATGGGGCGGATTTACTCTGAGATCGGTAACGAGATTCTGCGAAGGGGGGTCGACTGGTCTGGCCACCGCGCGGTGGTTTCGCCCCTCCGCAAAACGCGGATTATTTTGAGCTCTCTGCCTTACTGTTTTTGGCTTCTGCTAAAGGCCTACCCTTCTTCAAGTCGTTTAGTGCATGAGCAATCTCTGCATACGGAGCTTGGCCAATTACCAGGGGTTCACCAGTGAACACATTCCATTCAAAGAACGTTGTCGTTGGGGCCGGTATCTCAGGCCTGATGCTGTGTGAGTCTCTCGTAAACCGAGGAGAGGAGGTCACCCTAATCGGCCCAGTGGACAATCGCGTGCAAACGATTTGTACCTGGCGTCACAAAGACAAGCCGACCCAATACGCCGATCACCTCATCAACTCATGGGACCAATGGGAATTTTCTTTTAGTAACCACGTACAAAAGCATCATGGAAACGAGTTTTTGTACGAGGCACTCAACGGTCAATCACTCAAGAAAGCACTTGAATTACGCCTTTCTGAATCTAAAAATTTCACTCGGGTGGTCGAGCCGGTCGATCGTTCTAAAGCGATCAATAGTTGCTTCGAAGTAACCACCAAAAACTCAACACTTACAGCAACCAACTTGTTCGATTCACGACCGCCACAATTCGGTAGCAATACGCTCGTTCAACAGTTTTTCGGTATAGTCGTTCCGACGAGGCATATTAAGGAAAAATTGACATATCCAAAATTGATGGATTTCACTCTTCCGCAGCGGTTTGACGATGCCCTTGCTTTTACCTACATACTCCCGCTAACAGCAGAGACAACCCTAATAGAGGCTACAATTTTTGCTCGCACCACTGTGCCCTATGGAGCGCTGCGCAATATGGCTATCGAATGGCTTGTCAATAATTCGGGAGAAGATTTCGATGAGGACATGGTTCTCTATGACGAAAGTGGTTGTCTGCCTATGGGCAACGTCGTGCCACTGTTCGCCGGAAATCCGATAGGGCTCGCCTCCGGTTCCGCTCGTCCCTGTTCGGGCTATGCGCTTAGTGGGCTTCAGAGACAATTAAGCGAGCTTACGCAAGAAAATGGTTATTCTTCTGTTACCTGTTCACCCTACAGCAAGCTCTCTGCTTGGATGGATAGAATCTTCCTTCGAGTGCTCAAGCGAGAACCACAATTGGGGCTCACTATTTTTGCGGCGATGACGAGCGGCCTATCTGGCGATCGCTTCGCGGGTTTCATGACAGACAACTTTTCTACTGTGGATGCGCTCCGTCTAATAACAACGTTGCCGAAATATCCCTTTATTCGCGCAGTGCTAAAAAATGACCATTAACACGATCGACATCCTTGCGATTCTCGGCGTCATCCTTTTTGGGATACCCCACGGGGCGCTTGATTGGGAGCTCGTTAAGCACAGCGACTCACAGCCTAAACTGATGCGTTTTCTTTGTTTTTACTTGGGTTTTACCGCTTTTGGCCTCTTTCTCTGGATAATGGTGCCAACAGCAACTTTGCTCTTCTTTTTACTGATCACTGCTGGACACTTCGGCCGCGCTGATCCTTTTGGTTTAGCCGTTTTAGATGTGCACAATCATTTTCTAAAGACAGCGAATATATTATTTCAAGGCGGCGCCGTTTCCGTTTTTTTGCCTTGGGTTCACTGGTCAACCGTCGAGCCTCTTTTTTCTGCCCTTGATGCAAATACCATTGCCATCGCAGCTTACGGTTTTCCTGCTGTGTCGCTTTGGCTGCTCTCATTTATGTGCACAGTTTGCTTCGGTATTTCTCTCAAAAAAGTCGGTATTTTACTGGGCTTCGCAGCATATTATGCGCTTCATAGTTTTCTTAACCCGCTCTTCACATTTGCTCTCTTTTTCTGTCTTTTACATTCAACGCCACACTATCTCAAGGCCTCAGAACATATAGGCACTCCAGCCACCAAACCTAACAAGAGCTTCTGGGTAAACACGGTATGCGCTTGGGTGTTGGTGATTCTCGCCTTCGCTTTTTTCGATAATTTAGCGGATGCGATCGCCCCGCTTCTATCGGCGGTATTCGCAATCCTTTTTGCATTAACTCTGCCACATATGATTATTGTTGATATATTGCTGCCTAAACGTTTTTTATCGTGGCGCATCACCGCTTAGACATCCTCACTCACTCAAAGAGGGCACTATGCCTGAAACAATAGAGACTCGAAAATCGGATCATCTCGTTATTGCGGCGAAAGAAAGCGTGCAAAGGCCAGCGCTTAGCACTTTTGATTCGGTGCGCTTCGAGCCCTATGCGATACCCGATTTAAATATGGATGAGATATCCTGCGATTCTGACTTTCTCGGTTATCGCCTGTCTCTGCCTATTATTATCTCGTCGATGAGCGGCGGAATAGCGCAAGCCGACCGAATGAATATTCATCTTGCTGAGGCAGCCGAGACAATAGGCGTTGCCTTCAGCCTTGGATCAATGAGGATTGCACTCGAGGATCACGGCCAGGCCAAATCTTTCCAATTACGCCGCTATGCCCCGAATATACCCATACTCTCCAATTTGGGTGCGGCACAACTCCGAGGACCCTCTGGTGTCGATAGTGCACTGCGCTGTATCGAGATAGCTGAGGCGGACGCGCTTTATATTCACCTTAATCCAATGCAGGAGGCGGTTCAGCAGGGAGGGGATCGTGACTGGCGCGGAATCGTAGACGCACTTACCCAGCTATGCGCGAGGTCACCGGTGCCCGTGATGGTAAAAGAGGTTGGCCATGGGATAGGCCCATCGACGGCCAAAGTGCTATCCGAAATTGGCATCGAATGGCTTGATGTCGCAGGATCAGGAGGAACAAGCTGGGCTCAGATAGAGCATGACCGAACCCACGGGGATGAGTCTATTTTTGCAGATTGGGGCATTGATACTGTCACCGCGGTCACGAAAATTTCCGAACTAGGCTTACCCCTTTCCCTCATCGCGTCCGGAGGCATTAGAAACGGACTACATGTCGCAAAGTGTCTGCGCATCGGTGCATCCCTTGCCGGCATTGCCAAACCACTTCTCGCACCAGCTCTAACGAGCACTAATAACGTTATCGACACCCTGAGACAATTTGAGTTTGAGCTGAGGACAACCATGTTCTGCACTAATAGTGGCACCCTAAGAGAGCTTACGCGAGCACCGCTTTTAAAAGACCCAACAAGAATTTAGGCTTGAGCTCTCGATTTAGATGTCGCTTACAACCCGACCTGCTGCTCGCGCCCTCGCAAATAGAAATCGCGCATTAACGTGTAACGATCCATCTGCGGTGGAATCGCAGGCGTGGCGAGTAAACCCGCGCGCATTGAGACTAGCTGCGTAAAGAATAAAGAATTTCTCACAGGCACATTATCAACATAGCGCAGCGGCTGGGCGATATCCTGACCGAAGATCCCGAAGTACTGGCTTACCAGCCCTCTCCCGCTTGATGGTCCGAGCAGCGGCAGCACTATATAAGGCCCTTGAGGCAAACCCCAAACGCCAAGCGTCTGCTCGATATCTTCCTGGTGGCGCGTTAGACCTAGGGGCGTTGCAACATCGAAAAGACCACCGACACCGACGGTTGAGTTGAGCAAAAATCGCCCCGCGTCGCTTGCAGCAAGTTTTACTCGCCCCTGCAGAAGTTGATTCATGGCTGTCCATGGATCGGAGAGATTGGCAAACGCATTCCCGACTGCCGTCTGCACGGGCGTCGGTAACACTTTGCTATAACCCTGAGCGGCGGGTTTAAGGACAATAGTATCGAAACCCGTATTGAAAGACGCCATCTTGCGATTGAAGCCTTCAAAGGGGTCTGAGCTGGAAGATGCGCAGCTAGCCAATGTAAAGCCGAGGGCTGAAATAACAAGCAGTTTAACAAACGAAAAGGAAACGGGAGATGTCATCCTATCCACGACCATTTACTCCTAATTTCATGATTTAGTCACACCCTCTGAAGGTGCGAGTGGAGTTTACAATAGGAAATGGGCAAACATGTCGATAGCGGCTTCTCTTGGGATAATACGGCGCAACTTTATCACCGCCATTTGCCATTCTAAGAGTGGATCTTGAGAGTTTCGCCTTCTATACAGGTGAGTATTCGCTCTGCAATCTCATTGCCATGGGTGTTCTGCAGAAAGTGGCCGGCATCGGCGATCACGTGGAACGTTGACTGTGTGTAAATCGATGCCCACTCCCTTCCCCATGACTCAGTAAAGATGTCATCGGTGCCTCCCCAAATAAAATGTATTGGTTTAGTCCAACCACTTAGCAGATTAAAGTGAAGAGTCTGCGCGGCTCCGTTGCCGCTGTGATAGTCATCGAAAGGAATAGACAGGGGAAATCGCCGAAGTCCGCTATAGGCTTCGTCCGGCAACCCCTTAAATGGAGCGCGGTATGCCTCGTAGACATTCTTGCCAGCGGCTGTTCTAAAACTCGGCTCTGCGCCCGATCTGAGCGCAGCGACAGCCTCCTCGCGGGAAAGTAATCCACCTGAGAGTGCGACGAGCGCGCCAATGTTGGGCGTCTCGCGCGCGAATAGACCTCCCTCATGCCAGCCTTTATTCCAGCGCTTTATCGCCTCGGAATATTGAAACTCGGGGTGGTGAAGCCACGTATTCATGATCACCAATCGCGAGAATCGTTCCGGCATCGTCACCGCCTGCGCAAGTCCGATGGGCCCGCCCCAGTCTTGACAGACGAGGGTTATGTTACGCAGATCCAATGCTGTAGCTAGACTAGTTAGCACTTCTGTATGCCGGGCAATACTGTACCAGTAGGGATCAGTCGGCTTATCCGACTTGCCAAACCCGAAATGGTCTGGCGCTATACACCGAAAGCCTGATGAAGCGAGTTTTGGAATGAAATCTCGGTAGAGGTAGCTCCACGTCGGCATACCGTGCACGAGCAACATGACCGGCCCATCCCTAGGGCCTTCGTCGAGATAGTGCATGCGTAGATCGCCCCACTCATAGTAATGAGGCTCAAAATCATAATCTGCTAGCGTATCGAAATTGCTGTCGGGTGTGCGGCAGAAATCTGTCACTGGGTACTCCCGTTAAGTACACGACGCCTGCTACCTCGAACCAGCAGGTCTAGGGACCGAGAAACAGCGTTTGAACCTTGCGGCTATTCTCGAGGGTGTCGCCAAAATTAACACCGGGGGAGTGAAACATCCAAGGGCGAAATAATACCAGTCGATTATATTTGTAGGGGATAGCGAGGGTTTTCTCCCACAGCGACTCGTCGATGCCGTCGACCTCCAAGAATTCTCTTACTTTCTCTTTGCTTGTAAACCCAGCTGCATTCGCACCTTCGAGGGTGCGGGGTATTTCTTCGAGACCCGTGCGCAAATGTTTCCAGAAAACAGTGCCGTCTACCTTTGGATGCTCTTTAGAAAGATACACAACTCCCGACCAGTGGGTTCGACCTGCATCGAAATGAATATGCTGAGTAAAAGGGTCGCCAGCCTTAGAAAAACGAATTTTACCGTTAAGCTCCGTTGAGGCATTAATCGGTTTTTGTTGCAATAACTGCTCAAAAAATTCGCGTTGACTGTTCGACAAAAAGGACTCTTTGGTCATCACCCCAGCGTAATTACCGCGGGACGACGCGTCGCGCTGCGCCTTAAGCGCCTCTTCGACAAGGCGGTCGGGGTCATTGTAAAAATCGTCTATGACGAAATAGCGGTTAATCATAGTGACACGTCACAGCCCATCAATTTACTGCATTGATACTGCGTAGGCGAAGCTAGGCGCTTACTGCCGCAGCGAGGACGCTGCATGGCAAGTACCGGATTCTATAACTTGCTAGAACGACAAAACTAGCTAGTTTTGTGACAGTTTGTCTCTATCTGACAGCGCATCAGATGAGAACGAGGGTTATAGCAGTTTAATGAGCAAATATTTACTCAGTGCTGTTTGCTAAGCGCGCGCGCGGGAACGATCAATAGCGCGTAACAGCCGATAGCCACGAGCAGGCTAGTATTGATCCCGCTCCACATAGAAATCGCCACAGCGAGCACGCTCGCAAGCACTCCGGTGGCGCCATTGACGCCCCACATCCACGGGAGACAGTCGTCGGAGTATTGCCTGAACAACCGAAGTCCCAGAGGGAAACACATGCCCATCGGCAGCGCGGCAGTCGCCACGAGCAGCACTACAATAACGCACCGTGCTAAAAGCCCCTGGTCAATGGTTGCCTGAATGATCGGCCCCGAGAGCAAATAGATCGCGCTTATGAGCGCGACGATGCTTAGCGGCAGTGCGAGCGTCCAGCGCCGATCGCGTTCGACAGCGATACGATCAGACAGTGAGCTACCTAAACCCGCTGCAATTATCATAGAGAACAGAAGCACAGAGACAGCATAAACCGGATGCCCTAAATAGACAGAAAAGCGCTGAATCAAAGGTATCTGCACCATCATAAATCCGGTGCCTATACACGCGAAATAAAGCAGGCCGCTGCCGAAAACCCCTTTGGGCAACTGCGGCTTTCCCGACAGGAGCAGCGGAACGCCGATCACGAGCGTCACACCGATAAAGGCGAGTAGGCAGAGCAGCATAAGCGTGTAGGTGGCAAGGAGATTACCCCCCGCGACGATACCCAATTCGCCGAGTTCGGCATCGGTACTCAACATTGCAGAGGGTTTTAAAATATTGAAAAAATACGGGCGACTGTCGAGCGGCGGCGAGAAGTCGAGAAATTCGTGTTGAGTCGCAGCCTCAAGCTGTGCGGAACTCTTACTCGCGAGCGCATCACGAATTAGGCGCTCGCTGCTTTCCTGCCTCGGCGAATGCAAGATCGTAAATGCCATTTCCGCCGCGACTGATTCTATCTGGTCGAGGTCAGCGTCGCTGAAAGGCGTTGGAGAAACCAGTAGGGTTGCAACTGTATTACGCGCCACCAACACGGCATGATCACCGGGATTATCTACTCCCTGTTCCAATAACGACATCGCAGCAAGAGAGATTAGTCTGTTAGTCTCAGAAAGCGCTTCGGGTGAGTACCATCGAGAAACACTTAGCAGTCCGTCTGGTGCGAGCTTGTCAAAGAAAATCTGCCAGCCTTCCACTGTATAGAGCCCGTTCTCGGACAGGGTAAACGCGCCTGCACCCGTTGCCGCCCACGTATCGATAAGCGACATCTGAATAACATCATAGGTCTCGTCGCTTCGAGTCAAGAAAGAGCGAGCCTCGTCGTGCACAAACTCAACCTCGGGCTGTTGGTCCAGCGAGACAAAGTCGCGTCGACGGTCTTGCAGAATGTCGAGTATCGCGCCATTAATTTCGATACCGGTGATGTGCTTGCTTTTAGCCCACAGCGCAGTAAGGATGTCACGACCTCCGCCCACGCCAATCACCGCGACATTGCCTTCTTTGCGCAAATGATAAGGCAGCGAGGTTACATCAAAGCGCGGCCATTCTAACCCCTCTCTATCGCCATCCCACTCCGTGACCGCTGTGCCTGCCTCGCCGTCGATGACAAGGCCCTGCAGCTTCATACCTTCGATCACTGGTGCACCTGCGCCTGCGCCCCAATAAAACGGGCCCACGCGCTCTTCGGCGGGAGACAATAATATCTGGCCATGGATCGTCCAGTATTCAATCGTCTGATCGCTGTAGGATATTTCATTGCCTTTCGGATAAAACACCCGTAGTCCACTTGTGAATTGACTGTTCGCGACCGCGCCGATGGCCAGCACTACCGCAAGCGCGACCCAGCGAAGCTCGTTGCGGCCGGTTTTCGCCCGCTGGAAAAAGAGAATGGCGAGCACAGTGACAACAGTCGAGGCAATCGTCGCGCTGCTGATATCCAGCACGCTCAGTAGTACGAGGCAGGCGAGACTGCCGAGCGCCGCGCCGACGAGGTCGACCGCGTAGATGAGGCCGCTATTACCGGGCACCTGCGTTAATGCAACTGTCACTACCACGCCACTAAACGCAAACGGGATGGCGACCGCTAAAGTAATCACCGTCATCTTGAAAAAATTTGCCGCATCCCAGCCACCGAGTGTGCTCAGCGGTGTAAAGAGAATAACGAGATGACAGATCAGAGTACTCAACGCAAATAAAATAGAATAACGGTAGAGCGAGCTGTGCGCGTCTTCGCGGGGAAACTTCTGAGGCTTGAGGTAAACCCAGAGCGCGCCTGCGGCCATACCAAACATAGCCATCGATACTGCAAAGAAGGACAGGTGATACCAAGTGACGACCGAAAGCAGCCGAGTATTAAGGATTTCGAGTAGGAGTGTCGCGCTAGTGATGAGGAATAGACCTGCGAGAAAAGATCTGCTCGTGCCTTCTGCTGTCGTTGTGCCCAAAATCGGTCTTACTCCTTAATTCTATTCGTGCACGAATGCCGCAGCGCGGATGCTACTGCAATCTGGTGCGAGCTTGGCTATTAATCGCAAACTGTTCTGACGCATAATAGACGATAAACGTGTCAATCAATATGGTTAGCTTAGAGAATAGCGGATACAGAGAGGCGCGGCTAAGCCAGAATGCCAGAGGGACCTCATGTGACTCAGCCCATAAAAACAGCACTATCCCTGCTGCCGCTAGCGGGTTATCTCGTTTTTTTAGTCCTGCTTGCCTATGCAAAACCTCTCTACACTTGGGATACCGTACCCTATACCGCAACCATACTGAGCGCCGACATTAGTGACCCGCAGCTCCTTCACTCGCGCACTTACGCGTATCTAAAAAGTTCAATGACGCCTCAGCAATATGCGTCTGTAACCTCGGGACCCTATGCTGCTGATCTAGAGAGCAACGCCGATCATTTTATTGGCCAGCTCGACATGTACCGCATCAAACCCGCCTACGTCATCGCATTGCGGACATTGACGGCGCTCGGCGCAGAACCGCTGACGTCGCTAAGATTACTGTCTGTAATCCCAGGGGTGCTGCTTTGCCTTTTGCTCTTTGTCTGGCTTTCTCGAAGCTGCAGCACGTTGAGCGCTGCGTTAATCGTCGTGGTTTTCGCCGTTGTCGGGCGTCTGGCCGATCTCAGCCGTGTTCCGGTACCCGACAACCTGTCCGCGCTCATCGTTTTTGCAGCGCTCTACGCCTTAGTCTGCAAACGCTGGCTGCGACTCGCCGTTTTTTTGTTTATCGCATCGGTCTGCGTGCGCACCAACAATATTCTTTTCGTAGGCTTAGTCCTTCTCTGGCAGAGCTGGAGCGCCTACGCGCAGGACGCCTCGATCCGCAGTCCCACTGTATTGCTGTTCACCGGCGGGCTAGTAGTAAGCAGCGCGCTCTATTTCACGATCAATGGCTTATTCGACTATTCATGGTGGCGACTGTTTTACCACACGTTTATCGAGAGCCAAGTCGATATCCCAAACTTCGCGACGCCCTTCTCTATCGAGATTTACTGGACTGTCGTGCATTCGGCGATACTGCAAGTGGTGGCTAGCGGCGCGACGATCAGCACCTCAATGCCCTTCTTCGTCCTGCTTCTGATTCTCTGCCTGCAAGGTGAGATTCGACGCCTTTATACAGAGGCATTAACACCGAGAGCATTGATCTCCTTATCGCATATCTCTCTGCTCTGTTTACCCCTGTTTGCGGCTTTTCTGGTGCTTTTCCCTCTCGTGCAGGGGTGGGATCGGTTTTTCCTTCCTTTCTACGCCCTCATTACAGTCGTCGCAGCAGAACACTTAACCTTATGGCACGAAAAGGCTACCCAAAACGACCCCAAATCATTATAGTTAGCCCCTAAATTTTATCCCGCTGTGCGCATTCTCAAGGAAAATATTATGTCAGCTCATGACCACGACCAAGATTCAAATACAGGTGCAAACATAGTAATTGGTGTCACCTTAGTCGGCCTAACGCTGCTCGCCTACATGTTGGCAGTTTGGTTATTCTGATGTTGATTTGAGTGAGGCTTAGCAGTCTGTCTGCGTAAGCCTCGAAAGACCGAGTGCGGCGCCGCTACCGAGCCCGCTGCATCACCACTCTATCCCTCTCTTAACTCCCCTTGGCTCTCATCCACTCTATTGAGGCTGATTCTATGCAGATCGAAAACAGACTGTTTGTTTACGGAACGCTCGCACCTAATGAACCCAATGCACACATCCTCGCTCCTCTCTCGGGCGCTTGGCAGGCCGCCACTGTGATCGGGCAAGTGCATCCAGAAGGTTGGGGTGCAACTATGGGTTACCCAGCGATCAAGCTCGGTGGCTCTGACACAGTGAAAGGCTTTCTTTTAGAGTCACCCGATCTGCCAACTTTTTGGGACGAACTAGACGAATTTGAGGGCACTGACTACCGACGCGTAGAAACCACTGTCTACCCCGATAACGGCGAACCTGTGCAGTGCTATCTTTACGCACTCAACGAACAGCGATAAATCGGCGAATAAATCAGCGCTGCCGGAACGCAGGTCTCTACTAATACATAACGCACTACAAAGGACTTTTCATGCTCATAGTAGATATCAGGGATAAAGTTGTTCTCGTCACCGGATCTAACCGCGGAATAGGCAAAAGCTTCGTTGAGAAGGCACTCGAACTCGGCGCGGCCAAAGTCTATGCTACAGCCCGCAACACTGAAGGCCTTGCTGACCTTGCTGCCGCCAATCGTGACCGCGTCGTTTTACTTAATCTCGATATCTGTAGCCAAGAGCAGGTCGATGCCGTCGCAGCCGCGGCTCAGGATGTGAACGTGCTGATTAATAATGCCGGTGCTGGCGGCGGCGGTGCGATAGTCGCAGCGAACAATGAAGCACCGAAGCGCATGGAAATGGATATCAATTATTTTGGCACGATGAAAATGTCAGTCGCGTTCGCGCCGATAGTCAAAGCCAATGGCGGCGGTGCGATAGTCAATATTCTCTCCATCTCGGGACTGTGCAGTTTTGCCTTTGCACCCGGCTATTCTGCATCAAAGGCGGCGGGCCACTCGCTCACACAAGCGCTTAGAGCAGAACTTGCAAAACAAAATACTCTCGTCATCGGTGTCTATCCTGGCCCCATCGACACCGATATGGCAAAACACCTGCCCTTTGACAAAGCCTCCCCCGAGTCGGTCGCCACGCATGTTTTTAATGCGCTCGCCACAGGCGAGGAAGACGTGTTCCCCGATCCTTTCTCTGTCGAGTTCGCAAGGCAGCTACGCCTAGATTCGAAGGCTGTAGAAAAAGCCAACGCTGCAGGCGCATAGCCCGCTGCATACCGAAATAATAGAACGCAGGAGATACAATACGATGGATTTTGAAACACTCGTCCGTACCCGTCGCAGCGTGCGCGGTTACAAG
>JAGYKB010000020.1 GCA_018401885.1 Gammaproteobacteria bacterium | reverse complement strand
CGTTCAGCGGCAATCTGAGCCCGGCACCGATATCCCAGATAGAATCGTTATCGCCGTCGATATTGCTGTTGCCCAAACCACTCACTAGGAAAGGCTTAAACCGCCCAAGAGCGAAATCAAGACCATAAAAGACATCAAATTTCCAAAGGTCTTGATCTAATTCTCGCTTGGATTTGGTTTCGGGGTTTAGGTCCATCACGCTAAACTCTGCACTTAGTTTAGAGGTAAAGTCATAGCCAATGCCGATAACGTAGCCAAGATCATTATCCAGACCCACCTCAGTATCGTAGTTCATCTTTTGCAGACCCGGTGCCACATAAAACTGCCCTGCATCTGCTAGAGAAACAGTGGCGCCTAAACATGACGCTGTTATAGCCAGTGAGAATAATGATTTCTTCATCGCTTGTTTTCCTAATTTGACTGCTCTATCAGCCTAGAGCTTTGGCCCGCACCTATATCGAACTTTACCGATGGAAGATTAGCCTAATTGCACTGTTGCTCTTCAAAAGAACCCACGCTATAAACGACCGACTAGGCGTGGAAATTCTTTCATAAACTCGGCTCGATCCGTCTATTCTCATGACAATACACCTAAATTATGGCAAGGTTGGGCGCTGATTCTGCGCTTCTACTGATTATGTCTAACTCTCTTCACCCGAATTCATCCGAGCCCTGGATTGCCCTTTTGCGTCACTGCGCGTGTGCACCGATTGGCGACCATTACCTAAACCCAGTGTTTATTGCCTGCGCACTAGCCGTCATCAGTCCTACTGCAAGTTCCTGCCGGAGTGCGTATGTCTAACTGGCGTAACGAGCTACAGCGCTTTCTCCTTATGCTGGGAACGTCAGTAGTTGTAGGAATGATCTTCGGGGAGGTTTCTTTCGCGCTTCTCGTGGCGTCGATTGGTTACAGCAGCTACAACCTATTGCAACTGCGACGCCTCACTAAGTGGGTAGCTAAGGACTCACATAAAAGCGATACCCAACCACCCGAGGGCACAGGGATATGGGGATCTATTTTCGACAGTATCTACCGCCTTCAGAAACAGGAACGACTCGCAAGCGACTACCTAAAAAACATTCTAGACAAGGCCCAAGAGTCCTCCGCAGCGCTAGAGATGGCTGTAGTGATGATCAATAAGCAAGGGACATTGGATTGGTGGAACCGAGCCACCGAAGAACTGCTGGGCATCCGCTATCCCAATGACCGCAATCAAGCAGTAACCAATCTAATACGTGACCCACGCTTTGCTGATTACTTTCATAAAGAAAAATACAGTCAGACATTACGTATAGAAGCCCCCGGCGTTAGCGGACGAACACTCGAGTTTCAGATCACCCTATTTGGAGAGCATGAAAAATTGATGCTCGTGAGGGATGTGACCCAACTGCATCGACTCGAATCTATGCGCCGCGACTTCGTGGGTAACGTCTCGCATGAACTAGGAACCCCAATTACTGTCATTAAAGGCTACCTTGAAACAATCGCCGATAATTTAGACTCTTTCGACGCGCGCTGGCACAAGCCTATCGAGCAGATGCGTTCGCAATCACAAAGAATGGAAAATATCGTTCGGGATCTACTCGTTCTAAGCTCTATCGAAACGCGCGCGGCGCCCAGAGCACAGGAGAAGGTTGATCTAGGGGAGCTCGCGAGGGAGATCGAGGCACACACACAGGAAATCATGCAAGAGAAGCAGCACCGCTTCTTAGTCGATTACCCTGACAAGGTTGTTCTGTTGGGCCAACGCTCTGAGCTTTACAGTGCCTTATCAAATCTAGTGATTAATGCGGCGAAATACACTCCGGCTGAAGGAACCATCGAGTTCCGCGCTGCACTCAATTCGAAAGGGGTGACTATTGCAGTTGAGGACAATGGGTTGGGTATAGAGTCGCATCATATTCCGCGGCTCACCGAGCGCTTCTATCGAGTCGATCCCAGCCGGTCAGCAGAGTCTGGCGGAACGGGGCTTGGGCTCGCTATCGTCAAGCATATTCTCGCCAGACATGACTCAGAATTGGACATCGAAAGCACACCTGGGAAAGGCAGCATTTTTAGCTGCCACTTCCCCAAAGAACGGGTGCTTAGTTAGTCTTCGAGCTGCTCTTCTACGTCGGCTAATTTTTCGTGACGAACATCCATTCCCTTGACGAGATAAATCACGTGTTCCGCAACGTTTTTCGCGTGATCTCCAATACGCTCAAGTGCCCGTAGTGCCCAAAGCATATTCAATACACGACTTATACTGCGTGGATCCTCCATCATATACGTAATGAGCGAACGCATAACACTGACGTAAACCTTATCGACTGCCACATCGTCACGCACAACCTCTAAGGCGGCATCTGCGTCATAGCGCGCGAAGGCATCAAGCGAACCACTGACCATGCGCGTCACGCTGTCAGCAAGATGCCTGAATTCCACTAGCCCTTGACTGAATTCGCCTTCTTCACTCAGCTTAATAGCCATGCGCGCAATCTTCGCCGACTCGTCTCCGATTCTTTCAAGATCACGCACTGCCTTGATGATCGCAAGCACAAGTCGAAGATCACTTGCCGCTGGGTGACGTCGAGCAAGAATAAGGCTGCACTCTTCATCGATATTTATCTCCATCGAATCGATTCGGTTTTCAACTGTCAGCACCTGTGCGGCTAAACCCGTATCACCTTCGAGCAGAGAACTCATTGCATCGGCGATCTGACGCTCGATGACGCCGCCCATCTCGAGCATGTTATTCTTGATTTCTTCCAGTTCGAGGTTGAACTGTTTTGAGATATGGTGCCCGTGAGCTTCAATATTTGAAATCATTTTGCATCCTTAGAATCTAACGAGTTTGCAATCAACTTTGCTAAGCCTTCTATCCGGTCGAATGCGTGGCTTAGCCGTATCGACCAGTAATATAATCTTCTGTCTGCTTTTTCGCAGGATTCGTGAATATAGTATCTGTCGCATCGAACTCAACCATATCACCCATGTACATAAATGCTGTGAAATCCGAAACCCTCGCAGCTTGTTGCATATTATGGGTTACGATGACGATCGTATAATCGCGTTTGAGCTCATGAATTAATTCTTCGATTTTTAATGTCGAAATCGGGTCCAGCGCCGATGCCGGCTCATCGAGCAGCAACACTTCAGGTTCTACCGCAATGGTCCGCGCGATCACGAGTCGCTGCTGCTGACCGCCAGACATTCCGAGCGCGCTGTCATGCAAGCGATCCTTTACCTCATCCCACAGCGCTGCCGCTCTTAAGGAATTTTCGACGACTTCATCGAGTACGCGTTTCGAGTTTATGCCTTGGATGCGTAACCCGTAAGCCACATTTTCGTAAATCGATTTTGGAAAAGGATTCGGCTTCTGAAACACCATCCCGACCCGCCTGCGCAGATCAGCTACATCGATATGCTTAGAATAAATGTCTTCCCCATCGATCTCGATAGTTCCTTCGATGACACAGTCATCGACGAGATCATTCATTCTATTAAGACAGCGTAGGAGACTGGACTTGCCACAGCCACTGGGGCCGATGAACGCAGTGACACGCTGTTTGGGTATTTTCAAATCAATCCCATTTAGCGCACGCTTGTCCTTCGCGTAGTATAGATTTAATCCCGAAACATCGATGCAACTCTCTAATCCTTCAGGCGTCTCCGCGCTGGCACCGAGCACTGAACTAACATCTACTTTTCTCATGACTTTGTTCTCATTTTTACAATTGAACGCAGGATTAGAACCAAACGTTGTCGAGGCAGCGACGTTGCCGCTTTCTATACTTCTAAAGATTTAAACTTTTCGCGCAGTCGATTACGCAGCGCCACTGCACTCAGATTTAGTCCTGCAATAACGATCACAAGTAACAGCGCCGTGGCAAAAACAAGGGGCCTTGCCGCCTCGATGTTAGGACTTTGAAAGCCCACATCGTAAATGTGAAATCCTAAGTGCATAAATTTCTGGTCGAGGTGTAAATACGGGTAGTTTCCATCAAGCGGGAGCGATGGCGCGAGCTTGACTACACCAACAAGCATAAGTGGCGCAACCTCACCGGCGGCACGTGCTACAGCGAGGATAAGACCTGTCATCATCGCAGGGCTTGCCATTGGCAGCACAACACGCCACAGAGTTTCGAACTTAGTCGCACCAAGCGCGAGGCTCCCCTCGCGCACGCTACGCGGGATTCGCGCAAGCCCTTCCTCTGTGGCTACAATCACCACCGGCACAGTGAGCAGCGCAAGCGTGAGGGACGCCCAGAGCAATCCCGGCGTGCCGAAAGTCGGCGCCGGCAGAGCCTCGGGATAAAAGAGTTGATCGACTTCGGCCCCTATTATGTAAATGAAGAAGCCAAGCCCGAACACGCCGTAAACAATGGAAGGAACACCGGCGAGGTTGTTAACGGCAATGCGAATGGCGCGTGTAATAAATCCTTGCCTCGCATATTCCCGCAGATAGACAGCGGCCACAACGCCAAACGGCGTGACAAAAACTGACATTAAAAGCACCATCATCACAGTGCCGAAAATAGCGGGGAAAATTCCGCCCTCGGTGTTTGCCTCTCGCGGCTCATCAGTCAGAAACTCGCCTAGCTTGGCGAAATAAGTAAATAGTTTTTCCACAAGCCCCATCTGATTAGGCTTATAGGCGCGAACTATGTCAGCAAGCTCGATATCTACTTCCGCGCCATTCGGGGCGAGGAACAGTGCAGAATCACGTTCGATTGCCTGATTCAACACGACCAAGTCCTGCTGCAAGAGCGCGTAGTCTGCACCTAGCTCCTCACGTTGTTGTGCGAAGCTCGCTTCGGCTTCTGCATCAAAGGCATCTTCCAATTCAAGTCCGCGCTGACGCAGACGAAGGCGTTCCAGCGCGTAGTTAACTTCACCGATCTCGATTTTTTCTATTCGATAGATCTCATCATGAATTTCGAGAGCGCGACTCAGACGCTTTTCGAATTCGGCCCATAGCGCATCTTCACCTCCCTCAGCGTCAACGACACTTACCCCAGACTCTTTGACTTCAGCGAGAAAACCATAAAAATTACCCCACTCACGACGTTCAAGCGCGACCACATCAGTTGGGTAGCTAATATCAGAAAGAAAGTCACTCAGAAGCCAAGCAAAGTCTGCGCCTGTCACATCTCTATTGCCGAGTTTAACGAGTTCGCGATCGTAATACGGAACTGATTCGTCTACAGGAATCCCAGATGACGCGATCTGAATACTCGATACGCTCTCTGTTTCTACCTTCTCCCCGAGCACTTCTGTGGACACCACAGTGCCGAAAGAAACAGGAGGTGCGTAGTTTGCCTGCATCACGTCGGCTGGCCAAAAATGCGCCATACCACGAACCGCCAGAAGCCCCAGCAGACCGACAACCATGAGAATGCTAATCGCCACGGCACCCGCATTAAGCCAAACGAAAGGCGTTCCTGAACTAAACCATTTAGATGCGCTAATTCTCATATCGTGCTGTACTTATCACGTAGACGCTGACGAATGACCTCAGCGACTGTATTAAACATAAAGGTGAACATAAATAGCACAAGCGCCGCTAAGAACAGAATGCGGTAATGCGTGCTGTCGACCTCTGATTCAGGAATTTCGACGGCGATATTGGCTGCTAGCGTGCGCATCCCTTCGAAAATATTTATGTCCATAATTGGAGTATTGCCTGTAGCCATCAACACGATCATCGTCTCGCCTACAGCACGCCCCATTCCGATCATCAGCGCGCTAAAAATCCCTGGGCTCGCTGTTGGCAAGACGACTCGATAGAGGCTCTGCCAGGGAGTAGCACCGAGGGCTAACGAGCCGTAGGTAAGGTGTTTTGGTACCGTGAAGATTGCATCCTCTGCGATTGAGAATATCGTAGGAATCACCGCGAAACCCATCGCGAACCCTACTACCATCGCATTACGCTGATCGTAGCTGATGCCTAATTCATTAGTGAGATAAAATCGCATGTCGCCACCAAAGAAAAGTGCTTCGAGCGGTGTGGCAATAGCGAATGAAAGCACAGTAAACGCAATTATCACGGGGACGAGTATCCCCGCCTCCCAACCATCGGGTATGCGATGTCTGAAATCATTCGGCAGTTGAACCCAGACGAAGCTCACAAGCAAGATGCTCGTTGGAAGCAAGACCAATACGGTGAAGATTCCGAGGAGGTTATTCTCTACGAAAGGCGCAAGCCAGAGGCCGGCAAGAAACCCCAATACTACAGTTGGCAATGCCTCCATTAATTCAATCAGAGGCTTCACTTTGCGGCGCATCATAGGCGCCATGAAATAGCCGGTGAATATCGCACCGCAAATAGCGAGCGGCGCGGCTAATAACATTGCGTAGAAAGCAGCCTTGAGGGTGCCGAACGACAGGGGGACTAAGCTGTATTTGGGCTCGAACTCATTCGACGCGGCAGAGGATTGCCAAATAAAATCGGGCTCGCCATACCCTTCGTACCAAACGCGACTCCACAGTGCGGACCAGGATACCTCGGGGTGTTTATTCTCAACATTCCAGAGCGCCATTTGTCCGTTACTAGCCTCGATTAGCAGCGCGTCGCCGCGAGGCGAGATCGCAACAGCACTCACACCCTCGGCCGCCAACTTTCCAGAGAAAGCCTGTCGCCTTGCGGTGGTATTAAATAAAGACACCACGCCCTGAGAATCGACACTGACAAAATTTTTGCGACGCTGCTCTGGACTCAGCGAGATAACTGGCGACTCTGAACCTTCAAAGCTGCGGATTTTTTCAAGCGCAACGGTGTCATCTCGTCTAGTGAGAAACCACTGCGCTATAGCGCCCTGATCATCCGCCACTAGCAGCGAAATCCCCCCGAGCAGAAACGAGACGTCCGTCGGACTCGCACGGCCCTCTGTCAGCAATGCCTGAACTTCAAATTGTGGATTGGCGGTAGTGAAGATCGAACGGAGATTAAGAAGGCGAGCGAGTCCTTCGTCATTGATCACGAATAGCCAGAAACGATCGCCGTCGATAAATAGCTGTTCACCGCCGACCGTTAGCCCGTTTACTCTTTTTTCTTCTATCTCAAATTCTGCACTGCTACCGGCATCGAAGGCCGCAAAAAGGCTTGTCTGCTTGCTCGCTTTTAGCAAACTCAGCTCACCTCCCTCCGCGGTTGCTGCAAGCACCATGTTTTCACCAGAGGTACGAAGTGCAATCGATGCCAGTGCTTTACCGTCGGTGAGCTTGTAGGGCGCTTCTCCGAAGGGATATTCGATCTTCGGGGTGAGAATGCGCCGATTGTCCAGCTCAGCAAAGCGCGTGTCATAGGTATATCGAGCAATGACGGCTTCGCCAGTAGCCAATCCTAGCGCAAACAAACCCGATTGCTCTGAATCGAGGGAAAAACTGGTGATTCGCGCTTGCTCGGGAAGGCTTATCGGGATAGACGCTACGCTCTCACCGCTGCTAAGGTCAAAGAAACGAGCTACCCCATCGTTTCCCAACCTCATTGCCATTTCGGATTGCTCTTCGATCGCCAAATGCAAATTCTCTGAGGAATCCTCAAGTGCGAAGGATGATGACTGCTCGACCTTAGCTCCGGCAAAAAGTGGGACGACCTCATAAAACAAGTAAGCAAAGATCAGCAAAATTGCGACGATCACACTTATGCCGCCAACAGCGATGCCTACCTTCGCCGTTTTGTCACTCAGGTGACGCCAACGACGACGGAACGCGAGCTTCTCGGATGACATCACCGAGGACTTGTTCGATTGGTTTACACTGCTATCCATGCTTGGCGATTGCGCCTCGGTGGGAGTATCTATAGACATGTGATCGGTTTCTTTGTCGATGAGCGCGAATATTACAGTTTAATAGCAGAAGAGTCACCGAAGCTGGGGACCTTCTGATAACGCGCAGCGTTCCAGTCAGCGTCAACCGAAAGAGGCTAGCGCGAACGGTGTTCGTCTAGCCTCATTTTAAATTGAAGACACAGTATGAAGATCTACTCAGCCTCTTCTGGAAATCAAATACCGAGATTCCGTAATGTTCCTTCAACGACGCGCGCGGGCAATGGTATATATCCATCTTTTAGCACAACATTTTGACCGGACTGTGACAGCACGAGTTTGAGAAACTCCCTCTCGAGCGGGGGTAGAGGTGTATTGGGTGCCTTGTTAATGTAAACAAAGAGGAAGCGCGCGAGAGGGTAATTACCCGCGACCGAGTTTTCAGGGGTCGCGTCAAAAAAATCGTCGCCAGGATTACGCGAAATGGGCACTGCCCGAACACTCGAGGTGCGATATCCAATGCCAGAGTAGCCTATGCCGTTTATCGACGTGCTCACTGACTGCACGACAGAAGCAGATCCCGGTTGCTCGTTGACGTTATTTTTGAAATCGCCATCGCACAGCGCTGCTTCCTTAAAGTAGCCGTAAGTTCCAGACACAGAATTGCGGCCAAACAGCTGAATACCACGCGGCTGCCAAGGGCCTGTCAAGCCTAACTGCCCCCAATTGGTGACATTGTTTGCATAACCGCAGCGCTGATTCGAGGAGAAAATCGCGTCGACCTGCTGAATGGACAACCCCTCGACAGGGTTATCTTTGTGCACATAAACGGCCAATGCGTCTATTGCTACGGGAACAGCTGTAGGCTTGTAGCCATACCGAGATTCGAACGCCTCTATTTCATTGTCTTTCATCTCGCGGCTCATTGGTCCAATGTTCGCGGTGCGCTCTGTTAAGGCAGGAGGAGCTGTTGACGATCCAGCCGCTTGAATCTGAATATTCACATTTGGGTAGACGCGCTTAAAATCCTCTGCCCAAAGAGTCATTAAGTTGGCGAGCGTGTCAGAGCCGACGCTAGAGAGATTTCCCGAGACCCCGCTAGTGCTTTCATAGACTGGAATGGCAGGATCGACGTCTGCGGCGTTGAGCGTCGCGCTACCTAAAAAGGTAGCGGCGATCAAACCCGCGAAACCTATGCTATTAAAATTCTTAGATTTAGCACTCATATTATTGATTCCTAGGTATTTTTTAAAAGCACATAACAGGAGCAGAATCGCAAACTTAGTAACAAGCGCGACTAGTAGAACACTATATGACGGAAATATTACAATAATATGACAGTGAATATCTGACCTTTATCCGGCATTTAATAACTTCCCAAAGTCTAAATTGTCATCCAATAGTCACACTGTCTTATATCTGTTCTCGCTAGACTACGTCCTGAGACTATATTCACGGAAAAGCCGATGCAGGAATCGACAGACACAGACATTTCGCAGTACATTGCTGATGAATCCGCACCCGCCACACCGTCGATTGCGGGAGACCCGTCCAATGAGAGTAATGGCGTGAGCACAGAAAGCAAAAAAGAAATTGATCTAATTAATAGCGAATACTACGAAAACCGCGAATTAAGCTATTTCAAATTCAACCTCCGAGTCTTAGAACAAGCGAAAGACGAGAACCACCCACTGCTCGAACGGCTCATGTTTTTGCTTATTTTTAGCTCAAATCTCGATGAATTCTTCGAAATACGCGTGTCTGGTCTAAAGAAACAGCTAGGCTTCGGCAGGCAGCGCCCCGGCGCCGATGGCCAATACCCGGAGCAAACTCTCAAAATTCTGCATCAGCAAGTGAGAGAGGCATTATCCGAGCAGTACCGCATTCTTAACGAAGATCTTTTCCCCTCACTCGCGAACGAAGGGATTCGATTTCTAGCACGGCACGAATGGAGTGATGCGTTAAAGAAATGGACTCGCGACTACTTTTTCAACGAAATTGTGCCGGTTGTAAGTCCACTCGGTTTAGATCCAGCGCACCCCTTCCCGAGATTGGTGAACAAAAGCCTAAATTTCATTCTCTCGCTCGACGGTAAAGACGCGTTCGGTCGCGACAGTGGGCTTGCAATTGTCCCTGCCCCAAGATCGCTCCCACGCCTCATCAAGGTGCCACGCGATATCCTGGGCGAAGGGGATAATTTCGTTTTCTTATCATCGGTTATCCATGCCTATGTCGATGAGTTTTTCCCCGGTATGAGAGTGACCGAATGCCACCAGTTTAGGGTGACACGAAATTCAGACCTTGAGATGTCAAATGTCGAAGTCGAAGACTTTGCCATGGCTCTGAAAGGCGAGCTTCACAGCAGACGCTTCGGAGCTGCAACCAAGCTCGAGGTTGGCGCCGAATGCCCGGCGGAACTGACAGGCTTCCTGTTAGACCGCTTCGACTTAACCCAAGAAGAGCTTTTCACCCTCGATGGTCCTGTCAACTTGCAGAGACTAATGGCGCTTTTTAGCATGGTCGATCGCCCTGATCTGCGGTTTCCGAAATTCAGTCCGGGCCTCCCAAAAGCGTTGGAGGAGCATCAATCTATCTTCGCCGCCGTCGCGCGCGAAGACCAGCTTCTCTTACATCCCTATGAATCGTTCGTACCTGTTATCGACTGGGTGCGCCAGGCCGCAAAAGACCCCTCAGTACTTTCAATAAAGCAGACGCTTTATCGCACAAACGAGTCCTCTGAACTTGTTCAGGCACTGGCCGAAGCCGCTCGTTTCGGGACCGAGGTAACCGTAGTGATAGAGCTACGAGCGCGCTTCGATGAAGAAGAAAACATTAAATTTGCTAGCATCCTTCAAGAGGCAGGCGCGGTCGTTGTGTATGGCGTAATGGGCTACAAAACCCACGCTAAAATGCTGCTATTTGTACGTCGTGAAGGCAATGAATTGAAGCGCTACGCCCACCTTGGAACAGGGAATTATCATCGCAAGAATTCGTTGATTTATACTGATTACTCCTTGCTGACAGCGGATGAAACGCTCTGCGCAGATGTACACAAAGTTTTTCAGCAAATCACTGGGATGGGAAAGAAAATACACCCCAATCTGCTGATACATGCACCTTTTAATTTAAAAAAATCGCTTCTCAAAATGATCGCCGAAGAGGCGCAGGCAGCTAGAGACGGAAAAGACGCGCATATAATCGCGAAAGTTAATGCACTCACAGATCCTGAAATGATCCGCGCACTCTACGAGGCGTCGAATTCTGGCGTAAAAATTGACCTTATCGTGCGCGGCATGTGCTGTCTGCGACCCGGCATTGAAGGCGTTAGCGAAAACATCCGCGTAGTTTCCATCATCGGCCGTTTTTTGGAGCACTCCCGCGTTTATTACTTTAAGAATTCCGATCAACAACTCTTCTGCTCGAGCGCGGACTGGATGGAGCGCAATTTAAGCAATCGCATCGAGGTGTGCTTCCCTATCCTCAAGAAAAAGCATCAAAGCCGAATCCTTGCGGAGATCCATTGGTACTTGGAGGACAAAGCGCAGTGCTGGGAGCTAGGAGCTGACGGGGAATACACTAAGATTCACCAGATAGAAACGGAGGGACTCGCACAAGGTGTTCAACAAAAATTGCTAGAAAAGCTCACCTAGTTCCAAGTGTATTAACTGAAGGCTCAGTCGCGCGTCTTGAAGCGTGGCATATCTTCGTTATCCATAATGCGAAGTGCCCGCTGATTACGCATCATAAATTCGAGCATCCCCTCGCGAAGCGCTGTTTCGCTGAAGGTAATATTTTCTATCGAGTAAGCTTGCATCACGCCGAGTAGAACACTCCAGCCCGCCAGAAGAAGATCCTTACGGCGCTCTTTGAGTCCTGCCAAACTTGTACCCGAGAGAGCATGGCCAGCAAACGATTCTCTGAGAGTGAGCAGCGCTTCCTGCGATACCTGCCCAGCTGCAAAGCCGTGAGCTTCGCAAATAGAGGCGAGCATTTTTATTGTGCCCGATGCGGCGAACGCCTCATCCCATCCCGCTAATTTAACGGCTGGCCCAACCCTAGAGAAAAGCTTACGCGCATCAGCTAACGCTGAGTCCATGGCTGAAGTTAGGGATTGCTGGGTGGAATGAGCACGACTGAAATAGGTATCACGCCATGCAACACTGCCTATCGCAAGGCTTTCGGTCAGCAACTGCACTGATCCATGTCCGACAATAACTTCGGTGCTCCCGCCCCCTATATCAATCACGAGACGTCGGGCGTGGTTTTTGGGAAGACCACTGAGCACGCCCGCATAAATTAAGACTGCTTCCTGCGTCCCCGTAATAGGTGAAATATGGATGCCCAGACTATCCGCCGCATTGATGAAATCCTGCGCATTCCCTGCAACGCGAAAGGTATTGGTTCCGAGCGCCCAATAGCGGTCGATGGGGTAGCGAGAAAGTATTTCATCGAAGCGCTTGAGGCAGTCCAATCCACGCTCAAAAGCGGCGGGAGAGATCGCACCGCTTGCCCTCACCCCCTCTCCTAGTTGCACCCTTTCACTACACCGCTCGATAACTTCGATGCGATCGGGCGCCCATTTAGCAATGAGTAGATGGAAGCTGTTTGAACCGAGGTCAATGCATGCCTGTAGAGGTGATTGAGTAGAGCTAGGCAAAGTAATCTAACCTCGAAAATTGCTGAATTTTCGTAAGTTGCTAAACACAGAACTAAATCATCGATTGCTGGTAATTTTCAATGCCCACGCGGTCAATAAGCCCTAACTGCGACTCCAACCAATCGACATGCTCTTCTTCGCTAACGAGGATCGAGTTAAGTAAGTCACGCGTCGCGAAGTCTTGCACAGATTCACAATAAGCGATGCCTGCTCTCAAGTCAGGACACGCAATCATTTCTAGTTGCAAATCACACTCGAGCATCTCGCGAGTATTTTCTCCGATCATTAGTTTACCAAGCGACTGTAGATTCGGTAGGCCCTCTAGAAACAAAATCCGCTGGATAAGCTGATCGGCATGTTTCATTTCATCTATCGACTCGTCGTACTCTTTCTTCGCCAGCTTGCTCAGACCCCAATCTTGGAACATACGTGAATGCAAAAAATACTGGTTAATGGCGACCAGCTCATTCCCTAGCGCCTTATTGAGGTGTTTAAGTACAGTCGCATCAGATTTCATAATTGCCCCCTAGGTTTCTGCGTATAGCGTCTTGATAAGAATTAGGCGAAGTATCTCACATACCGAGATTGAGAATAATTTGAGTCTCGAAGTCTGGCGGAATTTATTGGATAAGTAGCAACTGTGAGGGTCTAATTTGTGTCGGGGAATGTCAAGCTGCACCCTCTACGCTTTTGTTGAAAGTATTGAGAACAGCCAAGGCATCAAATTTAGCAAGGGTAACGAATGTAGACGGAAAATTGAGCGCATTGACAAAAATTTAAAAGACCTGAACCTGCCCAAGCGCCTTAACTCGAGTTCTTATCCAAGTGATATGGGATAAAGAGGGGATTACGAGCAGGAAAGAAAACTAAGCTGTCTGCGCAGTCTCAGCGGCGCGCCCAAATTCTTTAACTATACTTCGTGCAAGTTTGCTACAGCACCCGCACTCGCTTGCAACACCAAGCTGGGCGCGGAGATCGCTAAAGCTATCGCAGCCACTCTTACAGGTTTCGCGAATTTGATTGTCAGTTACTTGGCGGCAAATACACACATACATCGCGTCTAATCCTCATGCAGTAACCGAACTTTAGATGCAAATGAGAATGATTGTCAAATGTATTTGCACTCACTGCTTTAACCAAGGGACGGGATGGAGTGTAATTGCGTCTCTACTACCCGCTCGCACACAGCGCGAGATCAACTAGCGTTGGAATGCTAAATATAAGAGAACTACGTGATCACCTCACAAGACACATCACACCAAGACTTGTTGCAGCGACTCGCAAGACGCTGGCTTTGGCCATTAGCGGGTTTGATAATCGCAGTAAAAGCGCTTTTCGCAGTTCGTCTGGAGCTCTACAGCGACGAGATTTTTTACTGGCTAGAATCGACACGGCCCGCGCTCGCCTACAGCGATCTCCCCTTTATGAGCGCATTATTCGCAGGATTGGGAACCGCGGCTTTTGGCGATACTCCCTTCGCAGTGCGCATAGTTTTCTTCCTCATGGGCTGCAGTCTGCCTGCAACGATTTATTGGGTGGCATTACCGTTAGTCGGCAAGGTTGAGGCCCGTGAGGCGGCATTGTTGTCTCTGTGCCTACCACTGGCCAGCTCGCTGGGTCTCCTCGCCGTTCCCGATGTTCCGCTTGTCTTTTTTGGCCTTCTGGCAATCGGTTTCTTCACCAGAGCACGCTCACGTAACGCCACGATTTTATGGGTCGCAACTGGCGTGGTTGTTGCGCTTGGTCTCGCGACACACTATCGATTTAGTTTATTTCCCGCAGGGGCGATCCTATTGCTCTTATGGGATACCCAGTCACGACACCTATGGCGCAATCCACGCACGCTACTCGCTTTTGCCGTCGCGGCGGTAGGTTTGGCGCCGGTCATAGTGTTCAATGTAGCGAACAAGATGGGCAGCCTGACTTTCTACCTAGTCGACCGACATCCTTGGGAGTTTCGCCCAGAGGGGCTACTTCATTTATTCGAGCAGGCATTAATATCGACGCCCCTGATGTATGTGCTTCTGCTCGCTACAGCCACCAGCGCGCTTCGAAACCCAAATCCCTCTGCTAGATTGATTGCGTGCATCGCTGTGCTGCATATAGCGCTATTTGCGGCGCTCGCGCCGTGGAGCGACCCAACGAGCACAACCATTCACTGGCCGCTTGCTGGGACTATCCCGCTTCTAGTATACGCGCCCGCAGCCCTTCGCAGGGTAACCTCGCCCCTGTCGGTAAAACACCTAGCCATAGCGCTCGTCGTCGCTATGGGCTATTTGGGCAGCTTACTGGCGCTCATAGGCGTTGGTTCCCAGTCTCTGCACAAACAACTCCAACCCTTCCTGGGGATCGAGGTACTTTCCACTAAGATGGCCGGATGGACGCGATTTGCCGCTGAGACGCGGCGAGTAATCGCCGATAATTTCGAGCGCCCGCCTCTTTTGGTGACAGATAATTACTACACAGCGGCACAGTTAGTTTTCGCCGGAATAGGCGAAGCTCACGCAACTTTTACGCTAGATGCCGATAAAGCCGTTCGTGATGGCCGTGCACTCCAACTCGCACTTTGGGACATGGATGCCGTGGCGCTGAGTAAAAGCGATAAAGATTCAGTCGCGTTGCTGATTACCGAAGACAGCACACTCAATTTTGAGCAAAAACGAGCCGTACTCAAACAGGCCTGCGGCCTCAGCAGTACGCTTGAACTAGTTGAACAAATCGAGCTTCTCGGCGGGGCTAAGCGCTTTGCCTATTATGTTCTAAAGCTGAGCCCCAAACTTCTAACAGAGAATTGCCCAATTCCAGCTCGAGGCTGGATAGATTCACCTCTAGCCGGGACTTCCGTCGATGAAAACTTTACGGTGAGCGGCTGGGCCTTTGCCGAAGGCAACAGAGTTGAGCAAATACGTCTATTGATCGATGGAAAACCTCTTACTAACACGGGGGGCAGAACTGAGCGAAGAGACATTGACGTTGTCGAAGGGGCGAGACTCGACTCAGATTTCCCAATGGTTGGATTTAGTGTGAAGACCCAAACCGAGGCATTAAAGACGGGGACCTATGAATTGAAACTCGAACTGATAAACAGCAACGGGGAGATTAGCACTAGTTTGCCGACCGAATTCACCTTCCTTTCTGATCAATCGACTGACTAGCGATTAAAACGGACTTAACACCTCGACGGCAATCCGCCACTCGCCCTCTTGGTTAAATCGCCACAGCCGCATATAGCTGGTGCGAAAACCTGCCTCAGCGGCATCGCTGTCGGTTTCCATGGTTCCATAGGTATACCCCATCTCTCGAGAACTCGACAAATACGCGCCTACGTTATTTAGATTGATAGGGTTAGTGGTAGCCAATTGATTATCGAGAAAAGCACCATAAACTGAACTCGCTGCCTCGGCGCCGACCGCTGGTCCCATGCCCGGCAAATAAACACGCGTATTCTCGAGACCATAGCGCAGCAGCGCACGTTGTCCTCCTCTGAAGTTAATCGAGCGCCCAAATAACTCATCGGCGTCCACGAGCGACTGCAGCGTATTCTCGGCAACAGCCATGCTCGTCGGGTTTGCAGTTTCGGCAATCACCGGCAGTGTATCAGAATAGTTTGGCTCCACATCGAGACTCAGAAAGCCTGGGATATTGACCACGATATCCGCCATCAACTCCCAGCCTGCCGACGAAGATCGCCAGATAGAAATCAAATGACCATAAGAATCGGTGCCAGTGTCATTGAATACAGTCAAAGGTCCCGCCGACAGCCCCACATCACCGGCATAGGACACATCGACATAGTGTGCCTTCCAATCGATTTCACTTGCCGCTTCTGCGAAGCTGGGGCTCGAATAAAGGGTCAATGCGTCGACTGGGCCGTCACGAAAAACTACCGAATCTGAAGCTAGAAACTCGAGAAACGCGGCGCGCCTGCCCGCTTGAGTGGTCAACTGTGCAAACCGCTGGTCCGCCTGCACTAATGTCTGCCAGTGCTCCATTTGACTCATCTGCTGGCGACTGCCACTTTCCTGCGGGTGCGCCAGTGCCGGAAGCAATAGCAATACTAAGACGGGGAGGACGCAAGCGACGCCGAGGTAGCGAGAACTGATCAAACTATTTGGCATCTCAACACGGGTATCCTGTCATGTCTAATCGAAAGCGCTACTGAATTATTATCATACACCTTTATTCAGATCGAAACGAAGCGTTGAGGTCATCATTCAATAGTTGCCAACAGGCGGTATCTCCCCTATCTTTGTATCAAAATAAATCAAAATTGCGAGAACATTGCTTGCGCGCGACGACACTAAAACCTAGATCGAGATCATCTGAGCGACTTATTCCCTCTCGCCGTGTCACCCCGCCGATTCTCGCGAACTACAATGCGCTGTTTTTATTCATCATCAATCTCAATCGGAGCAGTTTCTGCGCGCTAATATTAATCATCGCCAATCCTATTTTTGCCCAGACTGAGCAAAGCGTTGACCGATTCATTGAGCAGGATGTTGCGCGAATCAACTTGGCACTCACGGCCAATTTCCTTGAGGATCCGACGGGTACTCTCACCCTTGCTGAGGTCGTTGCTCTAAATGCACAGGGGGCGTTCACCCAGAATTCTCGCGAACAACCCCCCTTTGGTATGACACGCTCAGCCTACTGGATACACCTAACTCTCCCATGGCGCGGTGACACAGAAGCCAGCCGGATTCTTGAAATCGGCCCGCCTAAGTTAGTCCCAGGCCGCGTACGAGGCGGCGTTGACCTCTACACGGTGGACGCGGACAACACGCCACTCTTAAGCTATCGACTGGGCAGCCTCACCGATATCCGTGAGACCAAAACATTGAGCCGCGGACACTCATTTCAAGTGAGCCCTTCGTTAGGAACAGACTATTATTTACGCATAACCTCGGCCCCGCCTTTGCTGACAGGTATTACCCTTTGGGACGAATCCGCGTTCAAATTTCAGGCGCTGACCTCCGATACCGGATTAGGCATCATGTACGGCGTCCTTCTGGCCATGACCTGCTTTAATCTATTCCAATTCATCATGATACGAGAGCTGCCCTACTTACTTTATGTGCTTGCGATTGGTGCGCAGACTGTATTCCTATTCTTAGATACGAGTCATCTGCGGTTTTTATTAGGCGATTTTACGACCACCATAGGGTTCGTCGGTATCACCGAGAGACTCATTTATCCAGCAGTTGTGATTGGTTTTATCGCCTTCCAAAGGTCTTTATTGAGTATCCCAGAGAACAACCCCCTGCTCGACAGAATTGGACGTTGGTTCATAGCTGCGTTCGGTGTTGTCGCCCTATTAAGTTTTATCCCTGATGAAAAATACTTCCAATTCCCTTTTGTGGCGCTACTCATCATCGGGCTGCCAATCGCCTTCTACTCAAATCTCGATGCAATACGACGCGGAGATTATTCGGCAATGGTTCACATGGCCGCGATGAGCACGTATCTTGCTGGAGCCGCAGTGCTACTCCTTGTGCAAACCGTGCCGAATTTCCCAGTAAATACGCTAACTGCAAACGCGTACAACATTGGTCAGATTGCTGAGGCACTCCTTCTTTCGTTCAGTCTCTCGACGCGTTACAACCTCCTTAGAAAAGAGAAAGAGGACACGCAAAAATTAGCCATAGACAACCTTGTGCAGTCTGAGCGTATAAAAGATGACTTACTTGCAAATGTCTCACACGAGCTGCGAACACCCCTATTCGGCATCAATGGTCTCGCAGAAACGGCGCTGGGAGAATTCAATAGAAACACTCAAAACGTGAGCCTGATTACTAAGAACCTCGAACTCATCCAGGCGAGCGGCGATAGATTAATGATGTTAGTAAATGATCTCTTAGATTTTTCTTCGGGTAAACCCGAGCAACCCTACATAAGACTTCAATCGATTGACCTACATAAGATGGCCACACTCGTTATTGCCATCTGTTCGCCGTATGTCGGTGACAAACAAATCAAACTCCGCAATGAGGTTGATCCTGATCTTCCGCTAATTGCTGCAGACGAAGATAGACTTCAGCAAATACTCGTCAATCTGACTACTAATGCAATCAAGTTTACACGCAGCGGTGAAGTGGATATCCGCGGGGTAGTCACCGAGAACTCGATGATCAAAGTTAGCGTCAAAGACACAGGCATAGGAATCCACGAACGAGACCGTGAATCTATTTTTCGTGGCTGCGAGAAACTGGATTCTAAGAAACACAATGCGCAAGGCGTTGGCCTCGGACTCCCAATTGCCAAACGCATGATCGAGATGCATCGCAGTGAACTACATATGACGAGCACTCTAGATATAGGATCCGAATTCAGTTTTAAATTGCGCTTGTCGCTTGATCAGAATCGAGGTGGCGCCTCAAGCATTGTTAACAAACAAATGATTCGGCGTGCCGATTTTATGCAAGAAGCGCTGCGCAGAGAAGTTGATCCAGAGTTAAAAAGCGAGCAAGACACCACTGTGTTAATTGTCGATGATGATGAAATTAACCGAATCGTTATGGGACAACAACTAACGGACTATACGGTGATCAGTTGTTCGAACGGACTCGATGCGCTTACTGCAGTTGCAGAATCTAAGCCCGATCTAATACTACTCGATTTAATGATGCCTGGGCTCAATGGCTATGAGGTTTGTCAAAAACTACGCCAAGGTTACAGCCCTATTGAACTGCCTATAATTCTCGTTACCGCAAAGAACCACCTTGAAGATCTAACAAAAGGTTTTGAAACGGGCGCGAACGACTATCTCCCTAAGCCGTTCCATAACGAAGAATTGAAGTCTCGCGTTGAAAACCAACTCAAACTAAGCATGCTCCACAGAACTAACGAGGACAATATCCGCCTTAGAGCACTTATAAAATCCTACTCAGCCGCCGACACCGAACTGCGCAGTTCGAGGATGCAGCTTCAGCGAGTACTGGAAACTATCGATCATGGTTTTATAGCCTTCGAGCTCCCCGGTCGAATTTTCAGTCTCAACCAGAAAGCCGCCGACTTACTCGGTGTTGACAAACTCAAACTCGATGAGAAAGAGATCACAAGCCTTTTGGAAGAAAGCCCAAACAGTGAAACCCTGCTGAGTGCGCTAGCTAAGTGGGAGTCAGGGGATTTGTTAAGCAATACAGGCGGGGTGATATTCTCATTAAATAAGAAGATAACGCTCGCCACTCCCTACAATTCTACCAATAAGCAAAAAACGAAGTTCCTCACATTTGATGTCCGCCTCACGCTATTTCTCAATGATGAGGGCACTGGCGTTCTCTTTATACTCCCAGACAGCACAACATCTGAGGAAACCTTCGCAATGAAGGAGAGTTATGACACGGTTGATCTCATAGGCATACTCGGACAGGCACAGCAAAGCGTGCGGAAAATAAGCGCCAGACTTGGCGTGCTAACGCCGAGTGAGCTAAGCAAACATCCAGAACTACTCGGAGAGTTCGACAGAATTGATAGACTTGTCGAGCAGCTGGACATTAACCTGCCCGACATCGCAAGCGATAGCGAATACCGTCAACAGCTCGTGACGTTAATGCGCTCTGCGCTTCATGCGTGGGAGGTAACGACTCAAAAATCTAAAATTGAACTTGCGGAAGAGAGTAATATATGGGCTGTCAGTATTGACGACGGTCGACTGCGTACACGCACATTCGATCGGTATTCACGCATCGAACAACTGCCTAAAGTCCCACGTTGGAGAGAAGTCGTGCGAACAGCTTACTTCGTGTTATCACTGCCAACCCTCGAAGCAGAAACACGTGTTGAACTAGAACAACAGCTGGACAAAACCAAAGTAATACTAAGAAAATCTGCCCTAAGTTAGGGACCTCGCTTCGGCCACACCGTCGAAATTACAGAGGCATTGAGAGTGATAGCAGAACATTTGGGGCTCGCAATGCTTCCCTTTGGCCATCGCCCTGATACACACGTCTTTCATAGGCTGCTAGAGCATCAGCTCGCCTATAGCTTAATCGTTAAAGCGATCGAATCCCCCCTCCGCAATACGCTAGCCAATCAAGCCCTCTTTGCAACAGCGGACAGCGGCGATTACATGATCCGCGCGGAGCGCATAGATAGAGCTATTCGAAAGTACGACTCTGAGTCACCCATTTGGTAACATAGCTACGGTCATAACTAAGTTAATAGTTAAATCGTTACTTTACAGCGCTAAAAAAATCAAAGCGGTATTACGAATTTAAACTACAGCCTCAAGGAAATAGCATTGAGCACAGGTATTAACGAACGCAATCCAGAACTGATTTGGGCAAAACTATGCGAGGAAGCAACGTGCGTAATCGCCCAAGAGCCCATTCTCGCCAGCTATGTTTATAACTGCATTCTAAATCATCGCAGCCTTGCCTCAGCCCTGAGCGTGATACTCGCAAACAAGCTCGCAGATGAAGTTATGTCGGCCTTGTCGCTACGCGAACTATTCGAGGAAGCCTTCGACGCTGCACCTAATCTCATCATCGCCGCCAGTGCAGACATCAGAGCGGTTTATGAGAGAGATGCGGCAACGAACACTTACTTACCAGTAGTGCTCTATCTTAAGGGGTTTCAGTCTATTCAGGTTCATCGCCTTGCGAACTACTTGTGGCGGCATTCAAGACAAGCACTCGCATCATTTATCCAGAGTCGTAACTCAGAGGTATTCGCTGTGGACATCCACCCAGGATGCACATTGGGCATGGGAATCATGTTCGACCATGCGACAGGTATCGTAATTGGAGAGACTTGTGTTATCGAAGATGACGTGTCGATACTCCAGCACGTCACGCTTGGCGGAACAGGGAACGAACAGGGAGACCGCCATCCCAAGGTACGCTCGGGCGTGTTAATTTCTGCAGGAGCCAAGGTGTTGGGCAATATCGAAATCGGCAGCGGATCAAAAATAGGCGCCGGTAGCGTGGTCCTAAGCGATGTAAGACCACACACAACGGTTGTTGGCGTCCCTGCTAGGGAAATTGGAAAATGTGAAGTTGATAGCCCTGCTCAGACTATGGATCAGAGCCTAGACTCACACTAAATGTCTCATTGAATCTAAAGCTTGTGATACCTTATTAAGGCATCACTCACATTACAACAGCCGTCGCCTCCGCGACTAGGAGAGTACCAATGAAATCTAACCAATCAGCGAAATCGGAAATACCGTTTACGATAGGTGCGACAGATAAGATAGCCAAGCGCCTTAGAGCAAATGCTTTTCTAGCCGCATCATTCGCTTTAGTGCTCGCAACTGCGTTGCTGAATCCCAGCATGGCGCAAGAAGAAGGTAAGGTCTTTGAGCTTCGGACCTACACAGCAACGCCCGGCAATCTCGACAATCTCCACGCGCGTTTTCGAGACCACACGACACGCATTTTCCGCAAGCACGGAATGGAGGTCGTCGCCTATTGGGCGCCTACAGACGGAGAGGACGCTGAAAACAAACTGGTTTACGTGTTAGAGCACAAAAGCCGAGCGGCGGCAGACGCATCATGGCAAGCGTTTATCGCAGACCCTGAATGGGCAGATGTGGCCGCAGCGTCTAACGCGAACGGACCTATCTTGGCGGGAATAGAAAAAATATTCATGAAGGCGACGGATTACTCGCCACTTCAATAGATCATTAGATATCTGAATTCCGCAATGCAATTTTTGCATTTCTTATTGTTTCGTTTACTCTTGAGAGCGCGGAATTCAGACTCTAGCCATAGGCCATTTCCAATAACTCTCTGACCGACATGATTTCGAAAAACCAATAAACTGCAAAAAAGACGACGATGCTACCGGCAACAATCACCGCAGCCATCTCATCGTCCTTTAGCCCTCGCCGGCTTTCACCTTCGCTTTTCTTAGTATCACTCATCATATTCTCCAATTTCTACTCGCGCAGCAGCGCTATTAGCTGAATCCGATCCAGCGACCAGTCGCAGCAACGGTGAACCACACCATGATACTCGCGACGGCTGTAAGTTTAATGGCCAAGGGACTGACATCGCTAAGGTCACGATCGACGAGGGGCTTTCGGACATAGAATGCAAAAAGAACGCCTACGCTGAGGGAAAGCATTTTGTACCAGAATACCGGCAGGTAGTAGACTTTAACGGCCACCCCGCAAACCATAAAAACACCGGTAAAAACAACCACGGCAAGCGCCCACTTGAATACCTGATGCGAACCATCGATCACATCGCGCAGCGGCAGAGACGAATACAAACCCAGAAGGCGGCCATCGCTAAACAAGACTGCGCCGCCTAGCACCCCGAGGGAGACCAAATGACCTGCTTGAATAGTCGCGAAAGCACCACCCCAAGTTTTGCCCACGTAACCAAACCATGTCGTCTCCATCCATTCAAAGAATGGTAGTAACGCCGTCCAGACCTCAGATCGCATACCTGAGAATGAAAAAGCGAGCAGAAGCGCTAGCAAACCAGTCGCAATAGCAGCGCGCGGATAGGGGCCGATAGGCGTCTGTCGAGTTGTTGCTGAATTCATTGTTCACTCCCTGCATGTTGACTCACCTCGCCTCGGCGAGGAAATGCATTAATCAGAATCTTGTTTGACCATCGATGCACCCTGCAAGCGCGCGTATCATGTCGGGCTGGGGGTATTCACAATCGTACCAATCGTAGGCGATAAAGCGGCCGCATAGAACGATCACCGTCCAAAAACCAAGTGATATTAACGCGCCTTTACGCAGCTCAGAAGGTGCTCGAGGCGCATTCTCCCACGTACTCATAGACTGCGTCATGCGCCGATGAAACAGATAAGCATTAACCGCGCAGACGACCAAAAGCACCATCTTTATTCTAAACCAGAGACTCTGGGAACTGCGCACCGGGACAGCATAGAACAGCAAGATGCCTGTGATAAACATGACAACAAAACCGACCAGCATAGGCGTATTCAAGCGCTCGGCAAGACGAGTAGCGGAGACATTGGGCAGGGCCCAGCCCAGCATCCTCATATCTATGAGGAAAAGAATACCTAGGCTTAGCATCAACGTGAGGACGTGTGTCGATTCAATCCAATTATAAAGGTAGTAAGACTCGTGGATCGCAGTGCTCCAAGCGGTGTCGTCGAGCCAAACGGAAATGTCGAAGATGAGTTGATTCACTAGATATTTTCCTCTTAATTCGCGAACGGAAACGTTCGTCCCTGAGTACTTTTAAAAGACTGCGCAAGAATAACTCAGCGTTAGTGCTGTGGCTATACACCCATTACTCAGCGACTTTTTCCAAAGGCTACTCGAGAGCGCCTAGACGCTCACTGATTTAAATCAGTAATATCGGTTGGTGATTACCCAAGCTAACCGAATGCTTGTTTACGGAACTCGGAGGGCGTCATCCCTTTAAGTTCACGGAATGCATTATTAAAGGGAGTGATTGATTGATAACCTACTGATAGAGCGACTGTTAACACAGGGAGACTGGCCTTTTTTGCATCAGACAGTATTTCACATGCCTCAGCCACCCGGTAAACGTGGAGCATGGCATTGAAATTCCGAAAACCTAGCTCCTGGTGTATGAACGCCCTTAGCTTATATTCAGGCAGACCAAGTTTGGTGGCAAGTACGGCAATGGTTAGTCCGGCTTCTCGATAAAGAAATCCCTCTCTGAATGCCACGTTAAACCCATCTATATCGAATGGCGCATTCGTCGAATCTGCAGGCGCTGATTCGCGCTCCGTCACTTTTCGTATGGCTTGTGAAAGCGAGACGTAGTCAAATTTCATTGAGACAAGCAGCATACCGAGTGCGAGCGCGGCAATCGAATAGACGGTAATAGCCTGAACTCCCACGAAGGCTTGTGCTCCATCATCGAAGACAAAGTTTTCAAGAAAAAGTACGAAGAATATGAGGGCTCCTTGAACCCCAATCACGAACCATCTAAATACGCGACGGTCCTCAACTAGATCGGTGCTCCAGCCCGAGAGTGTCCAATAAATTGCAAGCCCAACGAAACCAAGCTGCATTAAGTCGAGCACCAAAGCAATACCATTGAATATGCTGCCGCCCTGTCCGTCTGTCTGCGAAGAAATAATAATGAGCGCGAGTTCGGCGAACACCTGTAACAGGAAAGCAGCTCCGAGCACGCGGGGAAATCGATGCGCCTCTTGAAAAATCAAGAAGCAGTAAAGCATGAAAAGGCCTGAGATACTGCTGCTTGTAACGCCTACGAGCGGTTGCCAGCGGCCGAAATCCAGTTGGTAGTGCACCGCTATGTTCGGCCCTGTCATACCGCTCATAATGTAGAGCGCAACACAAAGAGCGATAAGGCCAAAAACACGTGCACTGGCAGCGTGCGGCTCAGCTTTCAGATAGCCGACTGCGAGTAGCAACACGCTTAAAATAGCGACTATCTGGGCGGTAAACAACAGCATTTAGCATAGGATCCTTAGGTTAATTTGACGCGCGGTGAGACAACAGCCGAGAATAGCCGAATCGACCTCATTAAATCTATCGATGGTTTCGTTCCAAGGCACCGACAAAAACGCACTGAGCCAAGACTATCACTGCACTCTGTGATAGACGAGAGTTCTCAGTGGAGGCGTTTCCAATTGCGGGATGATTTGATGACAGTCGTGGCGTATTATGACGGACTTTGCCTCTTATTTATTCTTAGGCGCAGAACCTAATCGTCTAAGCTTATGAACTTACGGAAAAGGTATGTCCTCCACAATTCGAAGCAATGAAGATCGCCGTAACCATCCCCATGCAGCGCCCGCTTGCGCACCGATGCTCACCGCTGTAGCGATAGCTTGCCTGACTTTTTTTGCGCTTTCTTCGCACGCCGCCGACTCCTCTGCGTGGCGGTTAGATGATAGCCTCGACCTACCCGAAGGCTTCTCGGTCTCTGGCGCATTCCGAAGTCGTTTCGAGAACGCTCGCAACTCTGTTCGGCGCGGAACCCCCAATGATCAAGTGTTAACACTCCGCACACGGATCGACGCGAAATACGTTAATAACGGTCGCGTATGGCAGGTCGAGGTAATGGATGCCAGACAGCAATTCGCGGACGCCGACGGCATCTTGGGTACCGGGGATGTCAATGCGCTCGACATTCAACAAGCAAGCGTAAAGCTCGACTTAGGTTCGGAGGCTACCACGCTGAAGTTGGGCCGCTTTACGACGGATTACGGCAGCAGGCGACTTATAGCTCGACCAATCTACCGCAATACCTTCAATGCCTTTGATGGCTTCGAATTTAAGCACACCGCTCGCAGCGGCAACCAAGTTTCGGTGTTTGCGACACAGCCCGTTCAACGCTTGCCCGCAGACAAAGGCTCGGTGCTCGAAAATGATTTTGAATGGGATAAATCGAGCAATAATCGCCGTTTTTATGGCGTTTTTACCACACAGCCAGCCCCGTTAGCAGGCAGAACCGGCGGCTATTTCGACAGGCTTAGAACCGAGGTTTACTACTTCTCACTCCGCGAGAACAGTGAAACGGTGCTCAACTCCACGATAGAGACGCTGGGCGCGCGTGCCGAGGTACGCGCACAGCCTGGCCAGTTTGATTTTGAAATTGAAGGCGTGTTGCAAAGAGGAGACAACACAAGGCTAATCGCAGAAGGTAGCGCCAGCCACGGCGATCACCGTGCCGAATACGCGTTCTTCGAGCTAGGCTACAGCTTCGATATTCCATCACGATTAAGGGTTCTGTTTGAATTCGACTACGGCAGCGGCAACGATCTGGGGACCCCGCAGCGACAAGAACGGTTCAATCAACTCTTCGGTGTAACGGCATTCGCCTATGGGCCGACCGGCTTCTATGGCGTGTTTAACGCGAGCAACATTATCACCCCAGGGCTTAGAGCGAGTTTTAACCCCGTTCCAACGCTCAATTTGATGGCGTCCTATCGCCACTTCTGGCTTGCAGACAACCTCGATTCGTTGGGACGAACAAAGCGGAGCGACCCAAGTGGAGTCACCGATAGCTATATGGGTCAGCATCTCGATTTGAGAGCGCGATGGGATGTGTCACCCCTCAGCGTGCGCATCGAGGTAGGTGCCGTGTTTTACAAGCCAAAAGGCTTTCAGGAGAGGAATTCAATATTCACTTATGGCGGCGCCGAACTCACGTTCTAGCTTCCCAACATGCCTCCTGCCTTATTCAGCATCCATCGAGGGTGTCGTCTCTAGCACCTCAAAAGTAAGACCTGCGTGAGACTGCAGGCGCTCATAAAAACGTTCGTTGAACACGGTTGCCGTGGTCCAGAAGCCCCCTCCGACAGACTGCTGATCGACATCGCGGCGAAGGCTTATACCTGCCTGCGCTAGCATTTTCGCCGTTGACCCGTAGCCCGGATCGCGATCGCCTGTTACGCGGGTAACCAGCTTGTCTCCCGCTTCGGTGGTGCCGATAAAGTGCAGGTCGAACATCCCGTCACGCTGCTGCTCTGGTGTGGGACCCTCTCCCGGCTTGGGCAACAAGAATCGCTGCGCGAATGCCCGAATGGGCGCGATCGCCATTGCCATCATTCCCCACTTCATTCCGAACGCGAGTTTCTTCGCCGCCTTACGACCCTTCTCACCATCGCCTAACAGCATGGCTTCATCGTAGAGGAAGTTTTTGCTGTAGTGGTTCGGCCACAGGGCATTCGAGCGCAACACGATTCTTGTATTGATAGAGGCCATAATGAAAGGCCCAGCCCATGACTTCATATCCTCGTCGTATTCAACGCCAACGCTCGGTTGTCGTTGTGTAAATTCGTGTCCCTGAGGGCAAAGAGAATAGCTGTCTCTGAGCTCTTTTTGCAGCGCAGGGTCTTTGGCCGCCTCACGGTAGACATTGAGACCACTCGCAACTGTGCCGCCTGATGCACCCCCTTTCATCTTTACAACGCGCATCTTTACTCTATCGCAGTAGGCCCCAAACTGAGCGTGGGCGGTCTCCTGAAGATGCCTCACACCTAAATCAGAGGGAATCGAGTCGAAGCCACAGCTGTGCACGATGCGAGCGCCCGATTGTCGGGCAAGGCCCTCGTAGCGATCTATCATACGTCGAATCCACTGCGGTTCACCCGTCAGGTCACAGTAGTCAACACCGCCGCGGACGCAGGCTTCGATTAACAATTCGCCGTAAAGAGCATACGGCCCCACCGTTGAGATGACTAATTCACAGCGATCGCAAAGCTGTGCCAAAGACTCAGCATCTGCCGAGTCCGCCACGATCAGCGGGACCGCTTTTGCGTTCTCACCAAGCTCTGTTCTGAGCTCACTAAGTTTGGCACTCGAGCGCGCCGCCATTGCCCAGCGCAGATTTGGCTCTCGGTATTCGTTGCAAAGGTAATTGCAGAGGATTTTGCCGACAAAACTTGTCGCACCGAAGACAACTATCTCAAATTCTTTCGTGCTGACGCTCATGCAGAAACTTCCATTGATCGGAGGGGCATCTTCGCGTCTCGGGCGTGGCGATAGCTCATCCAGATTAAAAATTGCAAACCAAACAGCAAAGCTGCGGCGAGCAGATGCGTGGGCTGCACAAGCGCAGGCATTCCGAGATGCCCAAGTGTCGCTCCCGAAATAACGGAGAGAAGGATGACTGCAATCATAGCGAGGGTCATCTTAGTAAGTGCATGGCCAAGTCCAAGTGAGGTGATAAGAAGCTTCGCGAGCCAGAGGTTGCTAAACAGAACAATTGCCGAAAAGCTTCTGTGAACGTAGAAGAACCAAGGCATAGCATCTATCCAACTCGAACGCATCTGCTCTCCCTGCAGTTTACTGATGAGATCTGTCATCTCGCGCACTTGCGTCCCCATCGCAACCTGCAAAATCGTCATGCCGAGAACAATATAAAGCCACTTGGGGAAGCGTCTATCGATTGCCGTCACAGGTTGCGATGCCATGATGCCTCGCCGCGCCTGAGCGACTGCGTAAAGCAGCACGGCGACGATTGCGAGTGCCACCAGCATATGAAGCGTAATTAATCCCGGCATCAGATTAGAGCCGACCACCCTGCTCCCGAGCCAACCCTGAAAGCCCACCATAAGAAACGCGGCTATTGAGGCTTTTGCAATGGCGGGGTCGTGTGCCCGCGTGCGCCAAGAGAAAAGAGCGGTGGCCAAGATCATAAAGCCGATGGAGACGCCCAATAGGCGGTTCAAGTACTCGGTCCAGGTTTTGACTACGTTGAACCGTGTTTCCGCATAGCCTCTAGCGGCATATATTTCCTGATAGTTTGCCGGAAGCTGAGCTTCACTCGTAGGAGGAACCCATTGCCCGAAACAAGTAGGCCAATCGGGACAACCCATGCCAGAGCCCGACGCACGCACGCTTGCCCCAACTAGAATCAAGACGTACACCGCGACGATTGTGATCCAGGCCATACGTCGAAAGAGCACGAGGCTTCGATCGTCACTGCTTGAATGGCTAGCGGGGTTTAGGGTCATTGTAGTCATGGGGAGATCTCGCAACTTTCTTCCAATCTGATGGGGTTTGCATCGAGCGTCGATTCATCTGCGAACTTGCACGCAACAATCTCTCTCGAGTTTATTTTTGCTCAGACCGCAGTCTTTCGAGCAGCGCTTTGGAGGCATAGGCATCCATTCTGAGAAACTGATGCTCTTGATACGCCCTAATAGCGCTTCTAGTTTGTCGCCCCACTCGCCCATCGGGTTCGCCGGAGTCGAAGCCTGCGCGATTGAGCAACTCCTGCAATTCTTTCACATCCGCCAAGCTCATAGCCTGCTCATTCACGGGCATCCGCTGAATCGGGTCGCTTCCTGTAAAGCGATCGGCGAGATGACCTACCGTCAGCGCATAAAAAGTGGAAGGATTGTAGGCAAGGGTCGCGCGGTAGTTATTGTAGGCAAGAAAAGCCGGACCATCGGCACCCGCGGGGAGAATCACCGAGGCATCCATATCCGCAACAGGCAAGTCCGCACCGGTTACCTGCCGCACGCCAAGCAGTCGCCACGCCTCTAGAGAACGTCGTTCGGCAACGCCGGTTAGAGAAAAATCGAAGTCTGGGGGCAACAACACTTCCCTTCCCCAGCGCTCATCTCCACGCCAGCCGGATTGGCTTAAGAAGTTGGCTGCCGAATGAAAAATGTCGGGCAAGCTGTTCCAGATATCGATTCGACCGTCGCCGTCGCCGTCAACCCCGTAGCTAAAGAAGACACTGGGCATGAATTGAAGTTGCCCCATCGCGCCAGCCCAAGAACCTGTCATGCGCTCAGCGCTGATATGTCCAGCATCCAGAATTCGTAGCGCCGTAATAAGCTGATCCCTAAAGAATTGAGCGCGCCTGGGATCATACGCAAGCGTGGCAAGCGCCTGCAGAACGGAAAATCCCCCGGTTGCGCTTCCGAAGTTGCTTTCGATTGCCCAGAATGCAGCTAGGTAATGCGGCTGAACATTGTATTTTGCTTGGACTTCAGCAAGCAGCTCAGAATGTTCATCGAGCAGCGCCTGACCACGTTCGACCTGACGAGGCGTTACGCGGAGATTGAGATAGCGAGTGAATGTTTGAACGAATTCTGGCTGGCTATTATCGTATTCGAGCACCTTGGCCAGCGGCGCCTCAAGGGTGTCCAGCGCTTCGAGCGTTTCTGCGCGAATCCCCAAACCCAACGCCTCGGCTCGCAATCCTTCAACCCACTCATCGAATGAAAGCGACTGCTCTGAAGCTAATGGTTGGGCCAGCGCGACTGACATACAGAGCAGCCCAACACACGCACTCAGTAGTCGAGCAAGGAGTCTCCCTGAAGGCAGTCGCCACCGAGAAGACAATGTGTAAGGCAGGTGTATCGGGTTTGATTCGAGAACTTTCATATCGGCATGATAAAGGATGCGACCGAGAATTAGAATCATCAACAGGGTAATCCGATGGCTGAAGAGAGACGGCACTGCTTCCCTCTCTGCTCGGCCGCTGCTAGCATGATCCAGCTTACCGCTTTTTTCATAAATCGATGCAAAAAACATGCTTATGCAAACAATGAGAACCCACCGTCAAAACCGAAAAATCCGCTGGGTGCACAATTTTGCGGTCCCACTGACCTGTCTTTGCGCATTGGCCTTTGCCGCAGTACCTGGGACACTCGACAAGACCACAGAGATGACAGGCATAGGCGCCCAGATGGGTTCGGCAACCGCAGCTTCCGGCGAGTATATAACGTGGCGCGAGTGGATAATCGACTCGCCCGAGTTAGCGGGCTTCGCCCTAAGTGGCAGCGACGGATTGGTCGTCGGCGATATAGATAATGATGGTCGCGAGGATATTGTGTCTGTCCATGAGTCTGACAGCGAATATGACTCCAGTGAATTCGACCCAGATTATGCTCCAGACTCAGAGGGCCATGTTCGTATAGCTTTTGCCGGCGCAACACCCACCGACTGGACTAACATCACGCTTGCCGAGGGCACAGATTCGCCCGCCCCAGAGGATGCAGACATCGGCGACTTCAATGGGGACGGGTTTCTTGATGTTATTGTCGCGGCAGAACTTTCACACCTAATTTACCTTCAGAACCCGGGCCCTGAAGAAGCTCGGCGTGGCGTGGCTTGGAAACGTCTCATACTCCCTATGACCAAAGGCAACGGCTCCTACATTCGCGTGTTTGCCGCGGATCTCGATGGCGATGGGACACCCGAGGCGATCGCCGCAAACAAAGGCGCTCAGAGACCGGGGCCTGCCGACCTCTTACGCTCGACACCTGTCTCCATTTTTTCGGTAAAAGGCAACCCTCTACAGGACGCCTCGTGGACAGAAACTGAGTTGGGTCGTTTTAGTGTCCCACAGAACGCGCAGCCTAAAGATCTCGACGGAGACGGTGATCTCGATGTCATCGTTGGCAGTCGCGGTGAAAACCGACTTGCGTGGTTCGAGAACCGGAGCGACCCCGGGAAACTGAGCTTTGTAGAGCATGCCATCGGCATAGTTGGCGGAACTGCCTCTGGATTTAACCTTGAGTACGCTGATCTCAACAACGACGGGCGATTGGATATTATTGGCGCCATCGGCACAGGGGCACTCACCACGGCTCTCGGGTGGCTGGAACAACCGGAGCATATAGACAGTGCGTGGATCCATCACCCAATAGGAAGCCTCGCGCCTGATACAATCACCGGCATTTTAGTAACCGATATCGATAGCGACGGCGACAGCGATGTCTTTGTAGGCAGTTACAGCGGCGGGCCCCGTGAAGGCGACGGCGAGGTTAATGTAGGCGACGCCCTTGGCCGCCTCGCGTGGTTTGAAAACCCAGGTGAATCAGCAGCCCTCTCCTCCTCGTGGCGGCGCCACGATGTTTCGAGGCGCAAGCGCGGCATGTTCGACAAGTTCATCGCGAGAGACATGGATGGCGATGGTGATACTGATCTTCTAGGGACTCGCGGTAACAGCGCGCCATTTGATGGGGTGTTCTGGCTCGAACAACAGCGCTCGATGGAGCCCCGCGCGCGTTTCACTCCTGCTCGACAAAACGACAGCACGGAGATGCCTTTACCAACGAAAAACCTCGAGTGAGCAAACTCGCGTTTATTCCTTGGCGCCTCGCTAAAGTCTTGTTATCTTTAAATCTTAGACCTTCCGCAACGATTCAGATTAGCGGCAAAATTAAAACATTAACCTCCCTTAGGAGAGCCGTATGCCCTTACTTTCGACCTCGCAGTCGCCTTTGACAGGCAGCAAAAAGACCGACAGCAACACCCTGTTGCGTAACTGTTTGATTGCCGCTGCCTTCGGGGCATTTTATTTGTTGCCCGTCTTTGCTCTTGGGGCGGAAGACGACGACTCGAGAGGACCCGCTCCTTACAACTTCAATACCGAGACTTGGATGCAGCCTTTTGCGGGAGACGGTTTTTCGTGGGGCGGCACTTCTGGCGTTTATGTCGAATCCACAGAGCGCATCTTTGTTCTACAGCGAGGAGAAACGCAACTACCCAATCCGGTCCCGAGTGAATACACCAACTTCGCGGGCTCATTGGGATGGAACGTGCTTCGCGGTCGCGGGCGGGTATGGCAAAACTGCTTATATGTCATCAACGCTGATGGTGAACTCCTTGAAGTTTGGGATCAATGGGACCATTTATTCACAGGAACCGATGGCCCGGGACCGCATCGCATTCGGATGAGCCCTTACGATGACGAAAAGCGACTCTGGCTCATCGATGAAACCGGCCACATCATTTACGTCTTCTCGAATGATGGCGACAAATTACTTATGACACTCGGCGAGAAAAATGTTCCCGGTGAGGACGACACTCACTACGCCCAACCACAGGACGTCGCGTTTTTGCCAGACGGTAAATTCTTGATCGCCGACGGCTTAAGAAATACCCGCATCGTTGTTCGTAATGCCGATGGCAGCTACCACTCGGAATTTGGTGAGCGCGGCAAAGAGCCCCATCAATTTAGCAGCGTTCACTCGCTCGCACTTGGTCCGAATGAGAGGCTCTATGCTCTCGACCGCGACAATCGCGACATCAAGGTTTTCCAGCAAGTTGCCGCTCGCGATTCCGAGCGCTATCCAGAGTATGAGTATGTGACGACATGGGGCGGCTTAGGCATGCCACTCGACATCACGGTTAGCGAGGACAGCGCCTGGGTTACCGACCTCAATCCTCCCAAAATCGTCCAGTTCAATCTCGACGGCACACGTCATTACTCGTGGAATTTACCCACCGAAGGACCCGATTTCTGGATCGAAATGCATTCTTTGTCTGTCGACGTGAACGGTAACCTGTACGGAACCGATAACCAGGCAGGCAGGCCGCAAATGCTATCACCGAAAGCAGATGCAGATCCCTCGCTCATTGTTAAACGGCCCTACATTCCGCGCTAAGTAAAGCGGCAAGAAAAGACTCACAATAAAGTGATAAGAGGCTAGGAGAACTTATGTACGGAATGATCCACAAAGCGATACGCGACATGGTTAAGACCGTTCATGGTGATCAGGCTTGGCTGTCGATTTTAAGCGAATCCGGTGCATCTGATAGCGACTTCCTTTCGCTTCGCAGCTACGACGATGAAATCGCATATAACCTTGTCGGCGCGTGCTCGAGAATTCTCGGCGCGTCCGCAGAAGCCTGCCTCGAAGATTTTGGCCGCTATTGGGTACTCGTCACGGCCTCCGAGCACTACAGTGACATGATGAAAAGTTACGGACAGGACACGTTCAGCTTACTAACGAGAATGAACGAGATGCATGAGCGCATAAGCTCCACGTTCTCTGGATACAAGCCTCCCTTCTTTACCGTAGATGTCATCAATGAGCAGCATTACCTGCTGCACTATCGAAGCATACGCACGGGGCTAAGCCCCTTCGTTGTCGGCTTAGTACAAGGGCTAGGTGAGTTTTATAACGAGTCAGTAAACATTACTCTTGATAAGACTGAGAACGAAAATGGCGGAGAATATTCTGTCTTTTCAGTGACCAGAGGCCCGGCCTCGAGCGAGTAAACACGAGATGATCTCGAGTCTCGACCTCTGCCTACGTCTATTCCCTTATGTGATTTGCATGGATGCGGATGGTCGCATCATTTATGTCAGCGACAAACTGTCTCAGAGGCTGCCTGACAACACCCTAGGTAGCGCGCTCGCCGAATGCTTCACGATACTCAACCCCGCGCCGAATGCTCTAAACTGCAATCAGATAAGCGATCAGCACATCGGCAAGCTTTTCTTGATGCACACGCCAGACAAGAGCATGGCGCTTCGGGGGCAGGTTGTAGATGGCACCTTAGAAGAGAAGTCAGTCTACTTTTTTGTCGGCGCGCCGTGGAGTTCTTGGCTGTATGAGAATGGCAAAAGAGTCTCTCTCAGCGCCGACGAATTCCCTATTCAGGACAGTCAGCTAGAGCATCAAATGTATCTGACGACTCAGAATATAATGCGCGCCGACCTAGAAGAACTCGGAGACGAACTTAGCAAAGCGCGCGTGAAAGCCGATGCAGCGAATGCCGCCAAAACAGAATTTGTTAAGCACATCAGCCATGAAATCCGCACGCCACTCAACGGCGTCATCACCTCGCTCGCACTTATGGCTGACCAGCCTTCTAATGTAGCATTCGATCGCCTGCTAACTATTGCTAATACATCTGCAAGATCACTTATGGATCTTGTAGATGACGTTCTTGATTTCGCGCGTATTGAAGAAGGGATAACCGCCAATCATCCGGTTGATTTTAATCTAAAAGAGTTCATCCAAGATCTAGAAACATCCTTCAGTAATCGCGCTGAGGAGCGAGGTATTAAGATGCGATCCTACCTTGCAAGCGATTTACCCGATAACATCAGATGTGACAGAAGGGCTTTTAATAAAATATGCCTAAATCTAATCAGTAACGCGATCAAATATTCGAAAAGCAAACTCATAGAATTAAACTTTTCAACCAAGCCAGCCCTCCCAGTTGCTATCGACGACAAAAGCGCACAACTGCTTGTTTTCGAATGTGTCGACTACGGTACCGGTATTTCCGAAAAAGACCAATTTTCGGTATTCGAACCTTTTTGGACATCAAGCGAGATCAGAATGGGAAATGAACAGAGCACCGGACTTGGTCTATCCATTACCCGCGAGTTGGCGAAAGCTTTAGGGGGTGAGCTTACACTTAAATCAGAACTGGGCAGCGGCACAACTTTTACGTGTAGCATCCCCTACAAGCTGACCGGAGACGTCTCTTCGACTTCCAAGGTCCTAGTCGCCAAGCCAGAGTATCCAAGCCGATACAAAGGCCGAGTCTTGCTCGTAGACGACAATGATATCAACCTCGAATTAGGGTCGATTTTATTAAATCGCGCTGGCCTAGAAGTCACCGTCGCCAGCAACGGGCGCGAAGCCGTTGAGCAAGTCAGTGGCAAAGAGTTTGACCTCGTCTTTATGGACATAAGCATGCCCATCATGGGAGGTATTGAAGCGACGAAGACTATTCTCTCGACGCAGGGTAAGGCCGACACCGTGATTATCGCTCTAACAGCGAACGTTTCCAGCGATGATATCTCTCACTATAAAAACGCAGGTATGCTCGATACGCTCGTTAAACCTATTAATCAGAATGAACTGTTTAAGCTCTGCAACGCCTACCTCGAACCTGATAGCATTGCTCTGGCGGATATGCCTAGCCCACAGACCAACCCAGGCCACCCCGATGGACCGGCAAGCAAGAACCTTAGCCCTGAAACCAAGCTAGCTCTTCTCGATACAGACCGTCTGCAACAACTCAAAAACGACATAGGTGAGGAGAATTTCGATCGTATTGCACTGCTGTTTTTAAATGAGACACGCTCGCGCATCTCGGAACTGAACCAATTTCTTGAGTCGCAACAAATCCAAGACATCGCGAGCGCGGCTCATCGTCTCGCGAGTAGCTGCCTCGCGTTTGGGTTGGCAAAACTCGGTGACGCGCTCCGCGAAGCTGAGGCCGAGGCCAAAGAAGGAAATCTGCCAAGTTTACAGCCTGACTACCTTTTTCGATTAGCGGACGATTCACTGACAGTATTAACACAATCGCTGCGCTAACAAACTCCTGCCCTCCCCTGGCATTCACGTTCCAATTGTACCGCTACACCCGTCCGTTATAGCCACGAAACAAACTGATACCAATAAGTACTGTGGGTGTGCCACATCCTAGATTATGCTGTATCACATTGTAACCATGTCAAAGCAAGGTCATAACGTGAAACGAAAGCCGAAAGTCGTCGTTATTGAAGACGATGTAGTGTTCGCCAGTTTATTGGAGCTAAGCCTTTGCAATAATGGCTATGACGCAGCTAGTATTTCCAGTATCAAAGAAGCAATCGAGTTTATTCCCGCGTCGAAGGGCGTCGATCTGTTCATCGTTGACTATAATTTAGGCGACGAGAAAGGCAATGGCTTAGACCTCTGCCGAAAAATCAAAGCGTATGCCCACAAACCTGTTGTAATGCTTACGGGCGAATCATCTACAGAGACGACCGTCGCTTGCCTTTATGCTGGGGCTGATCAATATGTCCTTAAGCCTTATGATCTGAAGGAACTTCTCGCCCGCATTCACAGTGCTCTGTACAACCAACCAAAAACCTCTATCGACATGAGCAGCCACAAACTATCAGTCAATGACGTTGTATTGGATGGCATGTCGAGAACACTGACCTGTGGGACAACAAGTGTCAGACTGACCGAGCGCGAGCTAGCAGTCGCCGAAGTGTTGTTTTCGAACCATAACACCGAGATCAAAAGAGACTTCATCTATTCCGCCGTTTATGGGCATCAAATGAAGGCCTTTAGTCGAGCTGCGGACATTCTGATCGCTCGTTTCCGAAAAAAGTTAAGAGAGATTAGCGACGATCTCCTAATTCTCCCTACTCGAAGTGCCGGCTACATACTCGTTTCAAAAAGCAACGCACAAGCAGAAAAATAGCTTTTTAAGAATCGACCTGATGACATTAAAAACCGAGCAATATTTCGATGAGAAGGCGTTTAGTACACTACTCAAAAGCGACGACGCCTCCCTACTTTACCCGTTGTTTGAGCGCGCGCTCGACTCACTGACACGCTTTGTTAAAGAGCCAATTAAAGATTACTCACTGCTCGAATTCGAGATTTTACACTAAAAACAACCTGCCATTTAGGCGCGAAGCAACAGCCAACGTCCTTTCTGCGCTGAAAGCCGCAGCACAGGACGACGCCACTCGGTGCGATGCATTGAAGCGTTTGGCAAGGGTTCCGAATTCGCACAGGTCCAGGGTGTGCTGAAAGAATCACGCCGACAAACTAAAACAGCAGGCCCAACTAGCTCATATTTCGCTTGCATGCTATCGTTCTCTCCACAAATCCTTCCCCGCAGCCCAGATTATGCAGAAAAAAATTCTTGTTTAGATGACGACTTAATTATCCACACAGAAATACTGGGACAAATAGTTAAAAATCTAGGGCACTATCCAGTTGTTGCGCATAATGCGCATGGTGTTAACGTCTGCAAAAATAAAAAAGAGAGTTTTGATGCCATTCTTTTAGATCTTTGGCTCTCCGACTCTTGTGAAGGTCTCTAGAGATGATCGCCGAACAGGCATTTCGGGGACAAATTGTACTGATTTCTGGCCTCGATAACGAAGCGCCAGGATGCCTGAAAGGCCGCAACTTAGGGTTGCGTGTGAACGGCTGCAACTGAAAGCCGGTCAGTGCCGAATCGCTCGAAGGCGCTTCGAAGTAGATCTTGATTACTAATGGCCCCGCTATTTTTTAACCAACATATAGCCCGAGTTACGCGTCGGTATGATGATGTAATCGTCTGTCACAAGTTTCAGCTTTTTGCGAAGACGTGCGACTAGAATATCAACTGCGCGACTAAAAGGTTCCATCGCTCTACCAAATATCGCGAAATAGATATGCTCTCTCTCCATCTCGATTCCCATACTTCCCATTAGGCTTTCAGCTAGGCTTACCTCGCGTTGAGTAAGCTTAGTCTCCCGCGCACCGCAGCTCAATATCCGGCTTCGTCCCTGCAGTGTAAGAGTGAGCTTATCCTCGCTATCACTCACTCCGAGATGAGAGACGGCGGCCCGCGCCCAACCCTTAAGTACAACGTGAATTCTTGCCACCAGTTCGTCGAGTGCGTAGGGCTTAGTCACATACTGCTCGGCTCCGGCGTAGAGGCAAGCGACGGTAGTTTCTACATCATCTTCACCAGTAAGCATAATAACTGGATAAGGCCCTTTCGATTTAACGCGACGACACAAATCCAAACCGTTGATGTCGGTTTTATCTAAGTGAAAGTCAATTATAAAGAGATCTACTGGACTGTCGTTTAGCGAGCTAAGAGATTTCAGGAACGAGTCTACGGTATCAAATCGCTTGGTCGTAAAGGCGTTCTTCTGCAGCCCCGCGCACAGAATTTCGCCAAACACTGTGTCGTCATCTACTACTACAATGTGCTTCTTCACGATGGACCTTTGATGTATTACGAGCGGTGATACAGGATGATACCTACCTTGCGTATTTTTTCAAATCTTTCTCTGCGGAAAACTCGCTTAAAAAAAAGCCCCCTACGATTGGTCGTAGAGGGCTTTTTTATACCAGCTTAACAATCAGAGCCCTGGGGCGATCCCTGCATAGCCTGCGTTCCACCAAAGGTGAACCAAAATACTCAGTACATAGCCTAACGCAATGACCGGTGTCCATTTTAGATGACCAAAGAACGTGTACTTCCCTCTCGCCTGCCCCATAAGAGCGACACCCGCCGCAGAGCCAATCGAAAGCAAACTACCGCCAACACCAGCCGTTAGCGTCACCAGCAACCACTGCAACTCATCCATGACAGGATTCATCTGAAGAATAGCCACCATCACCGGAATGTTATCGACGATAGCGCTCATTAGACCCACTAGGCTATTCGCGAGAGTTGGCCCCAACCCGTCGTACATCCATTCGCTAGCGAATGCGAGGTAACCAATAAAACCAAGCCCACCCACACACATGATAACGCCGAAGAAGAACAGCAGCGTATCCCATTCGGCCCGTGCAACCTGCTTAAAGCTGTCGAACGCGCCGATATCGCCTACCTGACCATATTCAGCATCATCGTTAGGATGAGGCTTATGCGTGATTTTCAGGTAATAGCCAAATATCTTAAGCAATGCGAGTCCTGTCATCATGCCCAAGAATGGAGGCAAATGAAGGAAGTTATGGAAACTCACGGCGATGGCAATAGTGCACCCAAAAAGGCCGATGATTACCCATGCGCCTCGCTTAATTCGTACCGACTCCTCAGCCACCGCGGGGACTTCTTTAGACACCGCGAACTGCATCACGAACGCAGGCACAATATAATTGACTACCGATGGGACGAACAGCGCGAAGAACGTTGCAAACGGAACAAGCCCGCTCTGCCAAACCATCAGCGTTGTGATGTCACCGAACGGTGAGAAAGCACCGCCAGCATTCGCGGCAACGACAATATTTACACAACTAACAGCAACAAATTTTGCATCGTCTTTACCAACCGCCATTACGACCGCACACATAACCAATGCAGTCGTAAGGTTGTCGATAATTGGTGACAAGAAAAAACTCAGAAGTCCTGTTATCCAGAACAGCTGGCGATAGCCAAGCCCCTTACTGACGAGATAGGTTCTTAGCCCCTCGAAAACTCGACGCTCGCTCATAGAATTTACGTAGGTCATTGCGGCGAGTAAGAATAAGAACAACTCTGCGAATTCAATCAAGAACTCCCGCACAGACTCCTCGACAATATGATCGTAGCCTTGCTGCGCGTAAACCAAGGCAATCATCGCCCAGATAATACCTGCGGCAAGAATCACCGGCTTGGACTTCGGAAGATGAGTGTATTCCTCTCCAATCACCAGAGCATATGCAGCAATGAAGGTGAATATCGAGGCAAGTCCTACCCAACTCGACGTCAGATCTAAACGATCGTGAGAAGCCTCAGCTCCGAAGGCGAGCGGAGCGATTAAAAGAGTCAGGGGGACTAAAAAAAGGCCTAAAACGCGCAGTAACATGAACCATCCTTTGTTCGCCTCATGAGCGAAACTTGTTTTTGTAGAATGCTAAAAGTAGGTCGATTCGAGAGAATTGGCAAGCAATAAGTCGTTACATTTGTGAAACATCTGCCGTTAGACAAGAACAGTGAATCCGAGTAATGTGCCGCCCTAGGGAAAATAAATAGAAACCAAAGCGAAACCAAAAAATAGGAGCAGTTTGTGGAATTAAAAGCACAGGCTCTATTCCCGAGTGTTGTATGGAGCACTCTATTTGATGACCACACAACACTCAACAAAGAGCTACTCGCGCGCGCCTATGAACTTCGTAATAAAGATCCAAGTGGGGTTAGTAGAACTAACATTGCCGGATGGCAGAGCAATAACACTATTCAGCAGCTACCTGAATTCGCGTTAATTAATCGCCGCATACTGCAGGCTTGCGAGCGCATTGCCGAATCTCAATACTTTATTCCGGGACTCACCTTTGATCATCAAGCTTGGGTAAACATAAGTCCGCCTGGCGCTTCGAATCAGATCCACTACCACGCAAACTGCTATTTCAGCGGCGTTTACTATATTAGTCTTGACGCCCCTAAATGCGGCAGTCTATTTTTCCGCGATCCGCGCACTGCATCCAGAATGATGCCTTTCCCTGCGACGAAACAAACCCCCTTCACCGCAAGCGAAGTCAGAATGCCCCCTGAACCGGGACGACTCTATATCTTCCCTGGTTGGTTAGAGCACGGAGTCGAAGTCAATCAAAGTGACTCTGACCGCGTAGGCATTAGCTTCAATGTAGTCGCGCGCCCGTAAAAAACTACCCACAAACGCAGGACAGCGTTACTTTCCATCACTCGGCTGAGCGAAGGCTGCGCCTGATTAAACGCAGCGCGTTTAAGACCGCAACGCGGCCCCGAAGGGGTGAGGATTTTGGTTCCACTAAAAACCGAATCACTATGACCGGACATTGTCAGCCTTTCCAGACACCCATAAAAAAACCCCGCACTCATCGAGTACGGGGTTCTTCTA
>JAGYKB010000002.1 GCA_018401885.1 Gammaproteobacteria bacterium | reverse complement strand
GAAGGGTTCAACGCTCAGAGTTTTAGTCTAGATCACTGACCTAACTGTGATCTAACAGTGATCTAACTGTGATCTAACTGTGATCTAACTGTGATCTAACTGTGATCTAACAGTGATCCGCTCTCTGACTTAAACCGTTTAGATACTTACAGCAACATTCGATCGAGACACAATCATATCCCATGAATAAAGCGAAGCACACAGAAAACGATGCCGACGTAGCATTGGCGGGGTCCTCCCCGGCGAGCGAGAGCAATGCCGATCTCGCGGATGCGCTGAAGCGTGCCTATTGCAGCCTCGCGACGGGTAACACCTCAGAGCTGGGGCCACTTTATAGCGATGATGTTTATTTTGAGGACCCCGCTCACGGCATCCAAGGCAAAGCCGCTTTGATAGAGAGATTTCACCAGCTTTACAGCAAGGTGGACAGCTGCAACTTCAAGTTCCATCAAACACTCGACACCGGCGGTGAGATCTTCCTAGCGTGGACCATGATTCTCCGTCAGCGCGGTCAAGGCGGCGAGGTTATAAGGGTTGAAGGCGCGAGCTTCCTGAAAGTACGGAACAACCGCATCTATTACCACCGCGATTATTTTGATCTGGGTGCATTCGTTTATGAGAACGTGCCAATGCTCGGCTCTATCATCAAGCGCATTAAACAGCGCCTTGCCGGCTAGCAATCTCTGCCCAACGCGTTAGAATCTTAGGCAACGCGCTGATCTAGCGCTCGACCAAGGGACAGCGCTATGAGATTCCGCTTAAGAAGAATTGCTCGCTCACTCGTAACCCCCAACCCCTTCTTGATCGCATTCCTCATTGCGGCGCTTGCCGGATGTGCGCCGGAGCCTAATACCAACGAGAGTGCATTCGGCCTTCCACAGACCAGCGAACTCGCCGCCCCAAAGACACCTGCTAACGCGCCCTCAATTGCATCTGGGTCATCAATGTTGGGCGCTCGAGACGGTAATTGGCAAGCGTATGCAGGGGACATCGGGAGTACTAAATACACATCACTCGCCGAGATCGATGCCAGCAACGTCGCCTCACTAGAAGTAGCTTGGCGCCGCCCTGCCCTCGATGCTTATTACTCAACCCTCAATCCCAATCAACGATTCTCGAGCAACTATGTGGCTGCACCCGTCGTGATAGACGGTGTTGCCTACATCCCCAACGCAGTTGGTTTAGTTGAGTCATTCGACGCTGCGACCGGAGAGACACTCTGGGTGCAAGAGCCCGTGGATGGCGCTGATGGCTTGCCAGGCGCACCAACCCGAGGCGTCGCCTATTGGCAAGATCCGAATGGCATCGAGACACCACGCGTTTTGGTGCAGCGTGGCACCTTCCTCTATGCGCTTGATGCCGCGACAGGCCAGCCAATAACGAACTTCGGCGACCAAGGCCGGGTCGATCTGCAACTCATGCCTGCTGAATTCGAGCGGTTCCGCTGGGGCGGCGTGCCCATGGTGGTGAGAGATGTCATCGTCATTGGACAAGCGATGTCCGACAACTTCTCAAATAAAGAGGCTTATCGCGGCGATGTGCGCGCCTTCGATGTCCGTACTGGCGCATTGAGATGGACCTATCATACGATTCCGCAAGAAGGAGAATTCGGCACCGACTCGTGGCAGGACCGTTCATGGTCTTATACCGGACACGCCCCAATGTGGGCCTTGTTCACTGCCGATGAGACACTGGGGCTTGTTTATATGCCAATCAGTTCGGCAACCAATGACATGTATGGTGGGCATCGGCTAGGCGACAATCTCTTCAGCCAGAGTCTTGTTGCCGTAAATGCCGAGACCGGCGAGCGTGTATGGCATTACCAGACAGTGCATCACGGCCTTTGGGATTATGACCCTCCCGCCGCTCCGATTTTGATGGACATTGTCGTCGATGGTGAGCCAGTTCGTGCAGTGACACAGTTGACCAAGCAAGGGTTCGCATTCGTCTTCGATCGAGAAACTGGGGAGCCGGTATGGGAGATAGAGGAACGTGCAGTTCCGGCGTCCTCGGTGCCAGGTGAGGTGACGTCACCTACGCAGCCATTCCCAACCAAACCCGCACCTTTCGATCGGCAGGGCGCGACCGTAGACAACCTAATCGACTTTACCCCCGAACTGCGTGCGCAGGCGCTTGAGATTTTCGACCGCTATGTCACTGGCCCGCTATTTACGCCACCGTCGTTGCGCGATGAGTCTCCGGGCGGGACCCTTGGCACGATTCAATTACCGGGCTCGCAGGGCGGCGCTGATCTTCAAGGCGCCTCTTTTGACCCCGAAACAGGCATGCTCTACATACCCTCCATTACCGCACCCTTTATTGCTGATCTCGAGCCAGGCGACCCCGAGGTGACCAATCTACGCTATGTTAAAGGCGCTCGGCGCTGGCTTGGCGGCCCTCAGGGGCTCCCCCTGTTTAAGCCACCCTACGGCCGAATAACGGCAATAGACATGAATACCGGCGAACACAAATGGATGGTGCCGAACGGCGTTGGACCGGTCGACAACCCTGCGATAGCACACCTTGGAATAGAAAAGCTCGGCGTGCCCGGCCGTCCTTCGCCCCTGCTCACAAAGACACTGCTGTTCTTGGGCGAGGGACTGACAAATCAGCGCCCTGGAGGCCGAATCCCTGCGGATATGCCCGTTGAGATCGCCACTAACAGCGGCGGCTTTATGTTCCGCGCCTACGACAAGCTGACGGGCGAAATTCACTGGGAGACAAAGCTTGAGGCAGGCACGACTGGCGCGCCGGTAAGTTATCGCGCCGCAGGGAAACAGTTTATTGTGGTCGCTATTGGCGATCGCGAGCACGAACCCGAACTGGTCGCCTTTGCGCTGCCAGACACCCGCAGCGACAATTGATTCACCCTTTTTTCACGGAGACAGAAACGATGCGCAAGTTCAACCCAGAGACAATTATCATCAACAACGCGTGCGCACCGACATCGTCAAGGCGCGAGCTACTCTCAGCAGTCATGGGGCTCGCCGTCATCGCCGGTCTCTCTCGAAGCGAGCCTCTGTTTGCCGCAAGCTCGGGGCGAATAGAGTCGCGACTGGCCGAACTGGGCATCACGCTGCCCGCTGCGCCGGCGCCTCTCGCGAACTACGTCGCGTATGTAGTTGAGGGGAACGTAGCCTATATCGCCGGTCAGATTCCAATGAACGCCGGAGAGTTAATGCATCCCGGCAAGGTGCCTACTCAGGTTACGGTCGAACAAGCGAGGGCCGCTGCGCGGCAGTGTGGGATTAATATTCTTGCCGCGCTAAAAGGTGCCTGTGGCGGCGATCTAGACAGGGTTAAGCGCTGCGTCCGACTGCAGGGTTTCGTTGCAAGCGCAGACGACTTTACGGCACAGCCTTCGGTCATCAACGCGGCTTCTGACTTAATGGTCGAGGTATTTGGAGAAGCAGGTAAACATACTCGGCTGGCGCTCGGCAGTAATGTTCTGCCGCTTGATTCTTGCGTTGAGATATCGGCGATGTTTGTACTGAACCCATAGCTGGAAGAACTGACCAGATCAGTTAAGAATTTCTTATCAGGCTAACTCTCAGGCTCAGTTCCACCCACCGGCAGCATGGGATACACTCGACCCATGTTACAGCATCGATTCATAGACTCCGCGCGACGGTCTCCCAAAAAAGTCGCCTTTATCGACCGGACAACCGGTCGCGACATTACCTTCAAGCAGGCGCTGTTGGCCGGGCTAATCCTTGCCCGCCGCTTTAGAAAACTCGAGCGCGGCCGCATAGGAATCATGCTGCCGACATCCGGCGGAGGCGCCCTCGCCGTGCTGGGCGCAGTGATGGCGGGCCGCACGCCGGTCATGATCAATTATTCCACTGGTGCCAAGAAGAACTGCCGATACGCTCAGCATCAATGCGACTTTCATACGATAATCACAACGCGGGCGCTGTTAGAAAAGACAGGTTGCCCGCAGCTTGATCACATGTTGTTTATCGAGGACATCCTTGCCACGCTAAAACCGCTCGAAAAAGGCCTCGCTTTTATTAAGACGCTACTGCCGACGCCCTTGCTTAAGCGACTCGTCGGACGTAATGACCTCGATACACCAGCTGTTATTCTATTCACCAGCGGCAGCGAAAAAGACCCGAAGGTTGTACAACTCACCCAGCGCAACATCCTATCGAATATCGACTCGTTCTGCTTGCACATGGAAATCTATGGCATGGACCGTCTCCTCGCGGTGCTGCCCTACTTCCATGTGTTCGGGCTTACTATCAATCTTTGGACTCCCTTGTGCCTGGGCATGACGTCTATTACCTACGCGAATCCGCTCGAATTCAAGACGGTCGCAAAGATTATTCGCGACACAAAGCCTGAGCTGCTGGTAGGCACGCCAGTTTTCCTCGAGGGTTACATCAGGCAGTCTGAGCCTGGCGATTTTAACAGCATCAAACTCGCAGTCTCTGGCGCCGACAAATGCCCCGACACATTGCGGCAGCTCTATCGTGAAAAGCAGAATCTCGAAATCCATGAAGGCTACGGCACTACAGAAACCTCGCCTGTTATTTCGGCCAATCCACGCAGCGATAACCGCGCGGGAAGCATCGGCGTTCCCATTCCTGGCGTTCAAGTAAAAATCTTAAGCTACGAAACCGGCGAAGAATGCCTGGCAGGCGAGACCGGTAAAATTTTAGTGCGCGGCGACAATGTGATGGGAGGCTATCTCAACGATGTCGAAGAATCCTCACTAAAGCTCAAGTCTGGCTGGTACGACACCGGCGACCTTGGCTACATGGATGCCGATGGATATCTGTACCACAAAGGACGCCTGAAGCGCTTCGTGAAAATAGGAGGCGAGATGGTGTCACTCGTCGCAGTCGAAGAGTGTTTAAACAATGTGACCGACATGGACTGCGAGTGCTGCGTGGTCGAATTACCTGATGCAAAACGCGGGTCGAAAATAGTCGCGGTCACGAGCAAGGCTGTGGATTCGTCGAAGACTAACAAGCGCCTGTCCGAAGAACTTCCCAATATCGCGCTCCCGCGCAAATACGTCACCGTCTCGAGCTTTCCTCGCATGGGCAGCGGTAAAACCGATTTCCGCGGTCTTACCGAACATGTGTGGAAGCTGGAGCAAGAAGAAGACTAGCTCTCGGGGAATCTAAATCGGGCACAGTGTGCTCGAATTAGGTTCACTCGCACTAAAGCAGTGCATTATTCACCGCTTCGATAAGCCCTCTCCGACAATACCCTCTTGAGAATGCACCCTGTTCTAGAATTTCAAAGCTGGCACGGAACATGCTTTTTCTTAGTGCAGAGCATCACCTAGTTAACTGATTAGTCTTTCGCGGGACAACCCTCATCAACGAGGCTTCAAAATATCAAAGAAGCGCTAGGGTCCCAGCCTAGGAATATGTGACTGGTCCGAGAGAACAAGTCAACGCGGGTCGTTTTTTCTTCACATGTTTCTTTTGATCTCTAGCAACACCTTAGGGCGATATCGATTTCCTAATCACGACTACAACTGGAACCAAATTATGAGAACAGTTTTTACTAAAAGCCTTCCTGCCATTCTAATTGCCAGCGCTGCCGCAATACTCACCCCTCTCGCTCTACCTTTTACCTCGCCCGCAGCGCATGCGCAGCAGCAAGATCAGTTCAGCTTATGTTGGTCAATTTATGTCGGCTGGATGCCGTGGGAATACGGCGATAGCTCGGGGATTATTGACAAGTGGGCAGACAAATACGGCATCGAAATCAACGTCGTACAGATAAATGATTACGTCGAGTCGATAAATCAATACACGGCCGGTCAGTTTGACGCGTGCTCAATGACTAACATGGATGCGCTCACCATCCCCGCCGCCGGTGGTGTGGATTCTACCGCGCTTATCGTGGGCGATTTTTCAAATGGCAACGACGCCATAATCCTTAAAGAAGGCTCAACGCTTCAAGACATTGTTGGACAGTCGGTGAATCTCGTAGAACTAAGCGTTTCTCATTACCTTCTCGCGCGCGCACTCGATTCTGTTGGATTGAGCGAGCGTGACGTGTCGGTGATTAACACCTCAGATGCCGACATAGTTGCGGCCTATACCACCAGCGATGTAACCGCCGTTACTACATGGAATCCGCTAGTAAACGAGATACTCAGCATGCCGGCAGCCACTAAGGTTTTCGATAGCTCGCAGATTCCCGGCGAAATAATCGACACGCTCATGGTGAAAACCGATGTCCTCCAAGCAAATCCAAATTTCGGCAAAGCGCTGACCGGCGCATGGTATGAAATCATGGCGGCAATGGAAAACAGCGAAGAAGTTCGTGCGCATATGGGCGAGGCTTCTGGTACCGATCAAGAGGGCTATGAAGCACAGCTTGCATCGACCAGAATGTTTTACTCCCCCGTCGATGCTGTCGCCTTCGTAAACAGCCCCGAGCTAAAAGCAACGATGGAATACGTTGCAGATTTTTCTTTTGATCACGGCCTCCTCGGTGACGGAGCGTCGGACTCAGGTTTCATTGGAATCGAAACCCCGGCTGGGACCTTCGGCAACGCTAACAACGTTCAGCTGCGCTTCGATCCCTCGTTCATGGAAATGGCAGTTGCAGGCACGCTGTAGCGCTTGTGAATGACAAGTGCTCATTCTTCGCCTCATGGAAGAGTTTCCTATGCAAAGACTCATCAATCGCTCGCCCAGTCGTCCACTCCGCATCGCACTGAGTATAATTCCATTTGTTCTGATCCTCCTTACCTATCAGATCAGCTCGGGCATGCGCAAGGCGGAAAACGAACAGGATAAACTGCTGCCGAGCTTCACAGAAATCGCGAGCGCCATCGACCGAATGGCGCTGGAACCGAGCAAGCGTAGCGGTGAATATTTATTTTGGCGCGATACGCAAAGTAGTTTGTCACGCCTTGTAAAAGGCGTATCAATCGCTGCGTTCATAGGCCTAATAGTGGGCCTCGCGGCCGGTGCGATACCACTAATTGCTGCGCCACTCAAACCACTGATCACGGCGGTGTCACTAATACCGCCGCTGGCTATCTTGCCGGTGCTGTTTATCGTTTTTGGCTTGGGTGAACTCTCTAAGATCATGCTGATAGTTCTCGGAGTGAGCCCTTTTATAGTTAGAGACATTCTGCAGCGAACCCAAGAGCTTCCGCGCGAGCAATTAGTCAAAGCGCAAACACTCGGAGGCAACAGCTGGCAGATAATTTTACGCGTGATCCTTCCACAAATACTGCCGCGCTTAATAGATGCCGTGAGACTAAGTTTGGGCACCGCTTGGCTATTTTTGATCGCCGCAGAGGCTATCGCCTCCACCGATGGCCTTGGTTACCGCATTTTTCTTGTGCGCCGTTACATGTCGATGGACATTATTCTTCCCTATGTCGCGTGGATTACCCTCCTCGCCTTCGCTACCGATTGGCTTCTGCTCCAGCTCAGTCGATTCATCTATCCGTGGTATCACTCGGAAAAATAAGGATCTGACTTGAATAATTTCATCGAGCTAACAAATATTTCAAAACACTACGGCGACAAAGTTGTGTTAGAAAGAATGACGACTCAAATAGCCAAGGGCGAGTTCGTGACGCTTGTGGGCGCATCGGGCTGCGGTAAAAGTACTTTCTTAAGGCTTTTGCTTGGCACAGAGCTCGCCTCCTCTGGCGCAATCACTATCGAAGGAGAGCTGATTGAAAAAGAACCGAGCTCGGAGCGCGGTATCGTATTTCAAAAGTATTCCGTTTTCCCGCATCTAAACGCGCGACAAAACGTCGCCTTGGGTATCGAATTTGAACGAAGCGTTGGCCTTGGGCGTCTCTTCGGTGCGAAACGAAAAGACGCGATTGATATTGCGGATGCCTGGCTTGAGGCAGTTGGTTTATCCTCATCCGCCGAGCTCTATCCGCATGAGCTCTCCGGCGGGATGCAACAGCGCTTAGCACTAGCCCAGGCTCTAGTGAAGAAGCCCAAAATACTTTTACTCGATGAACCTTTTGGTGCATTAGATCCTGGTATACGTAAAGACATGCATGAGCTTGTTTTGAAGCTTTGGCAGGAAAATCAACTTACAGTATTTATGGTTACCCATGACCTTAAAGAGGGTTTTCATTTGGGAAGCCGACTATGGGTATTTGATAAAAGGCGCAACGACCCTCATGCTCCCAATCGTTTCGGTAGCACCATTACCTTCGATATACCGCTGAATGCGCAAAATGCAACAAGAAACCATCAGGATCTTGAAGCAATAAAAAGTGAAATGCACATTGTGAGTACAACCTGATTTAAACAGTTCTTAACTAGGCTATACAGAAATTAAAGCGGAAGACATCTAGTGACTATCAAAGAAATGATCCCGAAAGATTATACGACAACGCTTGTGCCCGGCGCTCACTGGTCGCTTACGGTTCGGCGAGGGATGCAAATGCAACTAACCGATATCGAAGGCGGCGCTAACGTTGGAATGCTCTTCTATAACCCTTTTCTTTTAAGCGAAAAATACAACGCACCCGATTCGCTAAAGTGCCAGCACACTTTTAAGTTAACGCGTGGACACTGCCTCTATTCCGATATGGGTCGCATTTTTGCTTCGCTAACAGAAGATTCGTTTGGCTGGCACGATACAGTTTGCGGAAATAGTCACCCGAAGCATATCGCCGATAGATGGGGTAAGAGAGACTATCAGAGCGATCGCAATACATGGCTTCAGAACGGGCACGACGCGTTCTTGGTCGAGCTCGCAAAGTATCGGCTTTACAAGCAAGATCTTGCAGCAAATCTCAATTTATTCTCTGAAGTCTCCGCAGACGACCAAGGTAGGCTTGCGCTCAGTCGCCAAAGTATCGCAGGTGATTCAGTAACGCTGCGATTCGAGATGGACACATTAGTGCTGATGCATAACTGCCCACATCCAATGAGCAGCAGCGTAGAGTACCCTCGCAAACCTGTAAAAATTCACCTGCGTATTGCGCAACCCGTTCTAGCAGATGACTACTGTGCGAACCTTTGCGATGAAAACCGCAGGGGTTTTCAGAACAATGCACTTTATCACCTAGGAGCAGGACTGTGATTCGAGAAAGCATACAAGATCTCACGGCTGCGAAAACTCGCGATATTATTGACGCGGGTAATTACTTTATTCGCAAAATTGCCGCTGGAGAAACTATTCGCATCACAGATTTAGAAGGTAACCAGGCTGCGGATACGCTTTTTTTTAATGCAGCGGATCCAAGCGAACGCTACAGCGCCAGCGATACCGTTCGAGAGCAGGGCTCGCTTTATCTCACCACCGGATCGAAGCTGAAAACCAACTTGAATCGCGACCTTTTAGAAATAGTCGCCGACACCTGCGGCAGACACGACACCGTTGGTGGGGCCTGTTCAAGCGAGTCCAATACAGTTCGATACGATCTCGAAAAGCGTTTTATGCACTCTTGTAGAGACAGCTGGATGCTCGCGATTATCGAGCATGAAGAATTCGGACTCGCCAAGGAAGACATTGGCCACAATATTAACTTTTTTATGAATGTTCCCGTGACTCCTAGCGGCGGCCTAGAATTCGCTGATGGCGTTTCAGCCCCAGGTAAATATGTCGAACTAACGGCAAAGATGGATGCAATAGTACTTATCTCAAACTGCCCACAGCTAAACAATCCGTGTAACGCCTATAACCCGACGCCTATAGAGGTCGCAATTTGGAGCGCAGCGTCAGTATAGTTTAGAAATTTAGAAGGACAGCATCGGCCAGGACGACCTGCCGAAGTTTTTATCACTCTGGGACGACCCAACCAAGCCAGAGAACAACCATGTTTAAGCGTGTATTAATTGCCAATCGAGGGGCAATCGCTACTCGAATCATCCGAACTCTCAAAAAACTTGGCATTCAGTCCATCGTGGTTTACCACGAAAAAGATCAGGACAGCCTTCACGTGCAGCTTGCTGATATCGCCGTTAATCTAGGCACCGGCACAGTCTCAGATACCTACCTAAATCAGACAAAAATCCTTGAAATCGCACTGGCAGAAAACGCCGATGCCATTCATCCAGGCTACGGCTTTCTAAGCGAAAACCCAACATTTGTCGAGCGCTGCGAATCTCAAGGCATCTGCTTTGTCGGCCCAACGCCAGATCAGATTAACGTCTTTGGTCTCAAACACCTCGCGCGCGAGGCGGCGGAGCAAGCGAATGTTCCACTGCTTCCTGGATCAGGAGTCTTAACAGATGTAACCGAGGCGGTCCGCTGCGCACAGGAGATCGGATTTCCGGTTATGCTAAAAAGTAGCGCCGGCGGTGGCGGCATTGGCATGCAGGTTTGCAGAGACATAGAAGAATTGACAAATGTCTGGGATAGCGTTCGTAGGCTTAGCACTAATTATTTTTCCAATGACGCAGTATTCCTCGAGAAATTCATCGACAAGGCACGCCATATCGAGGTCCAAATTTTTGGCGATGGCGAGGGCAGCGCCATTGCTTTAGGCGAGAGGGACTGCTCAGCGCAGCGAAGAAATCAAAAAGTCATAGAAGAGAGCCCTGCACCGAATCTGGATCAAACGGTGCGTGAGTCTATGCATCGCATCGCCGAGGATTTAATGGCTTCGGTTAACTACCGTAATGCCGGCACAGTCGAATTTATCTTCGACGTAGATCAGAACGCCTTTTACTTTCTAGAAGTAAACACGCGGCTACAGGTAGAACACGGCGTGACAGAGGAGGTTTTCAAGATCGACATTGTCGAATACATGCTGAGACTGGCTGCGGGGGATCTGCCGAGTCTCGAGTCAATTCGAACAGCACTTCGCCCCTCAGGCCACGCGATTCAAGTGAGGCTCTATGCTGAGGATACACAACAGGATTTCCAGCCTAGCGCGGGCCTACTATCTGACGTCTTCTTCCCGGAAATCGACGGACTGCGTGTCGACACGTGGATTGAAGCGGGCATAGAGATTCCCTCGCTGTTTGATCCGATGTTAGGAAAACTAATCGTTTACAAGGACACTCGCGAGGAGGCGCTCGCTTTGCTTACCGACGTGCTCGAAAAAACTCGCGTCTATGGTATCGAGACCAATCTAGACTATGTTGCGTCAGTGCTAGCAACGGCTACAGCGCAAACTGGCCAGCTACTCACCAAGACCCTCTCTGACCACACTCCAAGTTATTCGACAATTCGCGTACTCGCTGCGGGCACCCAAACCACTATTCAAGACTTTCCCGGCAGACAGGGCTACTGGAACGTTGGCGTTCCTCCCTCGGGTCCGATGGATTCGTACTCCTTGCGCGTGGCAAATAAGCTTCTCGAAAACCCCGAGACCACGGCGGGGTTGGAAATGACCGCATGTGGACCAAGTCTCCGGTTCGAGACAGATGCCACAATTGCGCTGACAGGGGCCGATATGCAGGCCGAGTTAGATGGCGTCAAGGTGCGTCGCTATGCGAAGATTTTCGTTTCTGCAGGCCAGACCCTAACGATGGGCAAGGTTGTAGGCGCTGGCGCGCGCGCTTATCTTGCCGTGACAGGCGGCATCGACTGCCCCTTATATCTTGGGTCGCGCGCGACGTTTACTCTTGGACAGTTTGGTGGCCACGTCGGTCGAGCGCTTAGAGCCGGAGACGTGCTGCACCTCGGCGCGCCAATAAAACTCAAAACAACTGTAAAACCGCGCACAGTTGACATACCTAAAATACCGCAAGTTATGGAGCTCAGGGTTATCTATGGGCCACATGGCGCACCTGATTTTTTTACAAATGAAGATATCACTGAGTTTTTTGCAAGCGAATGGAAGGTTCACTTCAATTCGAGTCGTACTGGAGTGCGTTTAATTGGACCCAAGCCAACTTGGGCGCGAGCCTCAGGCGGTGAAGCGGGAATGCACCCTTCGAACATCCATGACAATGCTTATGCTTTTGGCGCGGTCGATTTTACAGGCGACATGCCCGTTATACTTGGGCCCGATGGACCTTCGCTCGGCGGTTTCGTCTGCCCCGCCACAGTCATCACAGCAGACCTATGGAAGCTAGGTCAGTTGTCTCCGGGTCAGAGCGTGCGTTTTATTCCGGTAAGTTATAAAGCTGCCGTAGCTGCCGAGGCCTCGCAAACGATAGCGATTCAAAATCTCACGATGCCCTTGCCGGTAGAGAGTCAGGGCTCGCTGACGCTGACCCACCCGATCGTTAAGCAGCTGCAGTGGGAGGGTGACGACCTAATATGCCGCTTAGCGGGCGACCACTTCCTGCTAGTCGAAGTCGGTCCCCCGGTGTTAGATATCGCCCGTCGCTTTAAAGTTCATGCACTGATGCGAGAACTCGAGCGCCAAGGAATCGAAGGGGTGAAAGAACTGACGCCTGGCATTCGCTCGCTCCAGATCCACTACGATAGCCAGCGGCTAACATTAGACTCTCTTCTCGAGTGCCTAGAAATGACCGTCAATGTTCTAACCACTAATGATCTTGCTGTACCGGGACGCAAGGTCTATCTGCCACTGAGCTGGGACGACGAGGCCTGTAAGCTTGCTATACAGAAATACACACAATCGGTAAGGCCAGGCGCGCCCTGGTGCCCTAGCAACCTTGAATTCATACGGCGCATGAACGGGCTAGGTTCGGTGGATGACGTCAAGAAGATCGTTTTCGATGCGTCTTACCTAGTCATGGGTCTCGGCGATGTCTACTTGGGCGCTCCGGTGGCGACGCCAGTCGATCCACGACACAGGCTGGTGACTACTAAGTACAATCCCGCCCGAACTTGGACTGCCGAGAACTCCGTTGGTATAGGCGGAGCCTATATGTGTGTCTACGGCATGGAGGGGCCCGGCGGCTATCAATTTGTAGGACGGACCTCACAGATGTGGAATCGCTACAAACAAACGACCGAGTTCACCCAACCTTGGCTTCTTCGCTACTTTGATCAAATTCAATTCTATGAAGTAAGCACCGAAGAGCTTGCAGAGTTTCGGCGCGACTTCCCCAAAGGTAAGGTTTCACTTCGAATAGAAGAGACTGAGTTTTCCCTCGGTGACTACCAAAACTGGCTGGCAAAAATTGAAACGGAGACAATAGCGTTTAATAGCATCAGAGAGCGAGCCTTCGAAGACGAGCTACGGCGCTGGCGTGAAGACGGACAGTTTACGTTTGATGCTCCTGAAGCAGCAGAGAGCACCGTAGACCTCAGCCTGATTCCAGAGGGCTCGGTAACCATCGACAGTACACTTTCGGGTAACGTGTGGAGCATCGAACTCAAGGAAGGTGACTTCATCAGAAAGGGGGAAACACTTCTGATACTAGAATCAATGAAAATGGAGATAGACGTGCAGGCACAGCATTCCGGTGTGATCAAAAAGATATGGGTCGACACTGGGCAAGATATTCAATCGGGGCAGTGTCTCGCTTGGATCGAGCAGCAAGAGGAATCAGGCGATGAATGATCTTCAGAGTTTGACAATAGAAGCGATACAGAATGCCTATTCTCAAGGACTTGAAACGCCAACGTCGTTGATCCTAAAGCTGAGGCAGCAGGCACTGGCGCAGGCGGAATTTAACCCTTGGATTACGCTACTAAGCGAAGAGGAACTCGGCGCGTATTTAGACGCGCTGAAGCTCAAGCCTATCGCGTCCTGTCCATTGTGGGGCGTACCCTTTGCAATTAAAGATAACATAGACCTCGCGCACGTTCCGACAAGCGCAGCCTGCGAGGCTTTTACCTACGTGCCCGAGAAGTCAGCCACGGTTACGTCGCGCCTGATAGAGGCAGGTGCGATACCTCTCGGCAAAACAAACCTCGATCAGTTTGCAACGGGCTTAGTAGGAACCCGCTCGCCGTTTGGAGAAGGAAAGAATGTATTTAATCCTGACTACATCAGCGGTGGTAGCAGTGCTGGGTCAGCGATCGCAACCGCCTTGGGGCAGGTATCATTCGCACTGGGCACAGATACTGCGGGCTCTGGAAGAGTGCCTGCCGCATTTAACAATCTGATTGGCCACAAACCTACCAAGGGACTGATTAGCTCACATGGCGTCGTCCCAGCCTGTAAATCTCTCGATTCGGTATCGATTTTTGGATTGACCGCAGGCGACGTTGCAGCCGTGTTAGATGTTGCGATTGGCGATATGGCCAGCGAATCCGACCCCTATTCGCGTGAAAACCACCCTTTCAACACAGCACAATATTGGAGCGATGCTCCGCCCATCACGTTCGAATTCGGCGTTCCAGACGAACTGGATTTTGATGGAGACGCGGAAGCCGAAGCGCTGTTTTGGTCGACTTCTGAAGCATTAGAAACGCTTGGCGGGACTGCAGTGCGAATTAAATTCGCTCCTTTTCTGAGCGCAGCGCGACTTCTTTATGAAGGCCCTTGGGTCGCCGAACGTGTTTGGGCTACTCAGGATGTCGCCGCCGAAAAAATGCTACCTGTTATTAAAGCGGTTCTAGCTACTGCAAAAAAATTCAATGTTATCGATGTATTCGATGCACAGTACAAACTGCAAGCGCTAAAAAAAGTCTGCGATGAAGAAGTTGAGAGAGTAGATTTTATTCTCACACCCACGGCGCCGACCTGCTATTTACGCTCTGACATCAATAAAGACCCAATCTCTCTCAACTCCAAACTGGGCACTTACACAAATTTTATGAACCTACTCGACTATGCCGCAACAGCAGTATCTGTCGGTAAACTTAGCTCGCACGTTAGCTGGGGAGTTACGCTTTTCAGCTCAGCATTTACAGACGTTAGGCTGCTCAGCTATGCCGGGGCATTGCAACGTCGACTCAAGCTTAAGCTCGGAGCGACAAGGCATTCGCTTACATCAGAAATCAAGATTGGGCGGATCGCTCCGAAGGAGTTTGTCGACGTCGTCGTGTGCGGCGCGCATCTCGATGGACAGCCACTTAATTGGCAATTAGTAGATAGACACTCTGTGCTAAAAAAAGTAACAAAGACAACAGCGAATTATGCGCTCTACGCGCTACCTGACGGAAAGCGGCCAGCGCTCGTCCCGGTCAGAGACCAGACTGGAGCCGCAATCGAAGTCGAGGTCTGGCGCATGCCGATGGCACAACTGGGCAGCTTTGTTGCAGGCATTCCCTCTCCGCTTGGGATAGGTAAGGTCACTCTCGAATCAGGCGAAAATTTACCTGGATTCATCTGCGAGGAAGGTGGACTAACGGGCGCAGAAGATATCTCTAGATTTGGTAGTTGGCGTACGTATCTAGCGGCAACAAATAAACAGGAATAACTGCGTGAACACGTGTGTTGATGCCGGAAGTATTGATCAAGACCGATCTATTAACAGCGGATGCTCACTCTATTCAGTCGCTCATGCACGATTATAGTCCTTGCCGTGACTCATTAGGGGGCACATTACACCTTTTACTCAGTACTTGCCCGCATCTCTAGAAAACGACGCAGTTAAGATACGCGCGCGAACCGAAAACAGCACCCACTCAACTTGTTGAAATAATTATCCTAATTCATCTACTAACAGAAATTCCAACCTGATGAGAGCAAAAATAGATAGTGGGAGTGTTCGATCAAATAATGGCAATGTTATTGCATAACCAACAGAGGAATTTCATCTAGGCAGATCAACCCGCTGGAGCCGTAACAATGAGTGAATCCACAAATCAAGTGAAGGGAGCAAGCATTGCAGGAAGCGCTAAAGACGAATCGGCATCACAATTTGACAGCCCCTTATGGGCTTATGTCCAACCTGTTTTAGTTATCGGAACACTTATACTGGTTGCTTTTATGGTATCCAGTGACTGGGTCTACAGTGAACTTTTCGCCGCAATCATGCTCATCATTCCAATTCCTCTATGTATTGTGGCGGAGAGAGTATGGACGAAACGCACCGATTGGCTACTCGAGCCCAAAGAGATGGCTGAGGATGCATTTTGGCTGGCTTTCGCTGGATTTCTTTGGGTCCCACTTTACAGCAATTTTTACGAGACTCCGCTGTCTACTGGCTTCAAAGCGCTTCGTGATCTGGCGCCGCTGCAGATTTCTCTCGAGCCTTCTACGATTCCCGGCATTCTTGGCTCTGCGTTTTTAATTCTACTCGTTTCCAGCTTCATCTATTACTGGCTTCATCGTATCCAACACGAGTCACTCTTTTGGTGGCGCATGCATGCAACGCATCATCACATTACTAAAATGGGCTGCATGCGAGGCGATCGTACGCACCCCCTAGAATATATGACGCTTATGCTCGGTACCCCGGTTGCGCTTGCGCTGCTCGGCGCTAGCGATAGCGTTATGGCTGTAGTCGGTGCGTTCGGCATCTGGAATGGAGTCCTCAATCATTCGAACTTACCGATCAAATCATTACCTATCTACGACTTGATTTTCGCTACGGCGCCCCAGCATCATGCTCATCACGCCTATGAGCGTCGACAAGCCGACTCAAACTACGGCTGCATGATTATTTTATGGGATCGTGTATTCGGAACCTACTGCGGCGACGCGGAAGTAGGAAAAATTGGCGCTGGTAAAGCAGTTCCATTATCAATAAAGAATCAATTAGCCCTTTCGTTTTACTCTGACGAGCGACTAAAAAGCCTTTAAACGTTAACCATTGAAACTATAGTTTTTTGGACAATTTCGGCTCTTGGGATCTATTTATTATTGCAATAATGCGTTCCAACGAGCCTATAAATGGCAGCTATTAATCTGTCGGGATGTTTAGTCCAATTCCGACGCCGACCTTAGCTAAGTAACCGTGGACTGAGCGTAAAGTTTATTTGAAAACCGATAAGAAGATAGATTGAAAGTTGTCAAATACACTATTTGGAAGAATAAATGAGCTCTACGGAAAATACGAACAGAAGCCACCGACTACGATTCAAGCCAACTGAAGTACTAATAATGGTGGTAATCTTGGGGATACTGACTATAGGAGCTATTCCATCATTTAGAGCCTATCTACTCTCAGCGATCGTTGAAGACGCCGTGAGCTTCGGCGAAGATGAAGCCATCAAGTTAAATGATTTCTACAAATCCCAAAGCCGCTTGCCTAATGACATTAACGAAGCTAATCTCGCGAACTTTGAACATATCGATCGCCTTCTAAACGTCATACTCCTGAAAGATGTACCAGCGGGTTTCTTAGACATCGAAGTGGATTCAGAGCATACAGAGGAAGCAGTCAAAACAGCGAATAATAAAACTATTGGGGCATTAAGCTTTGAAATTGACGTCACCAATCTTGGCGTGGAATCCGAAAGCAACAGCGCCATCTTCCTCTTGCTCGCGCAGCAAGAGGAAGATGGTGCACTTACTTGGAAATGCGTCTCTGCAAAAGAACCGATGCAAGGCCTGGATAACAAATATTTGCCACGTCGATGTCTAAAGTAATCTGAGGCTTACATCTTTTTACTCCCACGCCTAAACAGTTTTACTTAAGCCCGCTAAATCAGCAATTCGAATCAAAAGAACTGAGTTAAACCTTATTATGACTGCCATCGCAAAGAGGCTGCGAAGCAGTAGCCTTGCAACCACAAAAATAGACTTTCTTAGACGCGGTCGCTTCATACTTCACAGGAGTGAAACCACTCCCTTTATGTGCGCCGTCGCAAAAAGGCTGATTTTTGCTCAGCCCACACGCACACCAAAAGTACGACTTTCCCTCCTCAACTTCTACCGGAATTGGTGTATCAACTGCCCTTTTAGGTTCATTCATTTCTATTCTCCTCAATCAAAAAACTAGAATTTACAGTTTATCCCATTCAGCCCATTCGATCTTTCGGCCAGGGTAAGCCACCGTCTTAAAAGGCCAGCTCTCCGCTATCCATCGCTGGGTCCACTCATAAAGCAATGAATCAAAACCCGAGTCGAATTCTCCTTGGGTCACCCACAATGAAACCTCTGCATCAAAACCTGGTTTACTTGGTGGCCGAATATAGATAGAGCCTAACTCACGTTCACCATCTTTCGTTAATACAGAGTAGGCAAACGATTCTCGGTTGGCGAATCTTTCCTGCTCATTCAACACATCCTTCATCGCGTCTTCGACCGTTATATTCTCATGTGGCCAAGCGCTACTTCGAGTAAATGTTTTCTGGATGTGTTCAATCGAAGACATATAGGCAGCATAATCCTGATTGACCAAATCAGGGCCGAGAGGAATCAATACAAAATTTTCTGTTTCGATCCGGCGCGCTGGGTTGTAGTCGATAGGTATAAATGGAGAATTGGAAACAACCTTCTGAGCTATCATGAACTGTCGATAGCCTTCCGTAATCGCTCTAGCGCAGTCTCCAGGCGAGTCGCGAATTCCCTCGGTTCTCTTACAAGGGCCTTCGAAAATCTCAGGCATGTTCTCCTCTACCCACTCTCTTGCCTCGTAATAAATAGGCTGGTCATTAGAGCTCGTATCGACCTTCGTAATTATCGTCTCGCTAAATGTTATATGAAACGTGTCGGTAACATTGAAATCGGTCTCCAACGCCAGCACAGGATCGTCCTGCACTGTGATGGCGCAGCTGATTACAGCTTTGGATTCTGCGACACAGGGAGCTCGCGAGACAACGAGATAGTTGCCTCCTTCTGCCCAGCCTTGATATCCAAGAATACTTTGCTTAGATTCGCCGGCATTTAAAAGAAAAGGCTCTAATTTACTGGCATCAAAAGAATAAAACGCATCAATCATCTCTTCCGCAGTCGCTAGATTCCCAGTCACTAACGAGGATCGATCTTCTCCATTAGAGCATGCCGACAAACCCATCGCGCAAAACGTAAAAAACGTTGCCGCAACTGTTCTGAATCCAACAGACTTCTTCATAAACCTATCTCCAAATTAGAACAATGCAGTGTTTAACTGCATGATGTGTAGTCGATTTACTGTCAACAATGGCTGTCAAGAATTTATGTTGTTTTCCTGCAAAACACTTACTCTCATAACAAATAATTCTCTCGTTTTAGAATCAAAGGAAACGCTCAAGTCGCGAACGGAGGAGTGATCGCTTCATCAATCAGGGCCCAAGAGAAGTGACAGCTTTTAATGGGCACAAACAAAGAATCTAGAACGCTAATAGAGATCGACCCCCAAAGCTGATACGACGCCCACTTCAAGGGTCCATCTATTTAGTCAATAACCGTGGTTTCGATAAGGGCGCTCCGAAGAGCGCCCTTTCTTTTTTGAAACTTCGCTATTAAAGAAACTTAGTATCCATCTTCACTAGCGAATTTAGATGCTGAAATTAACCGCAACGAATGCAAAACGACCACGAGGACCAGCAGGGCGGGACAGGCTGCCTAGGTATGGCTCTTGATCGAATGCGTTGTTCAAACCACCATACATATTGATGCTTTCGGTGAACATATATGCGAAATTAAAATCGTGCGTCCATGAGTCGCCAGTCTGTGAAGGATCAGCAAAAATTGGGTTATTTGCAAACTGCTGATTGGCTAGGCCCGGCAGCAATTGGCTTTCTTCCCAACGACCTTGCCAGCTCAGTGTTAGGTCACCAATCATCCAGTTAGCACGAGCATTAATAATCCACTCCGGGAATCCAAACTCGCCTATGCGGGTTTCGAAGATAGAAGCGTCAAGCGGGTCTTGAAACTCGTTAAAGTCGATCAAATGCGTGCCCTGAAGACTGAAGTCCAGACCGCCCCAATTGTCTAATCCAAGGGTAGACAGTTCGAAACCATAGTCCAAACCAAAGTCCAAACCAGCCACTTCAAAAGAGCCAAGGTTTACCTGACCTGAGGCGTGACTGGTGATATAACCTTCTGGGGCGCGCTGGATCAAGCCGCAGTAATCGTTGTTAACTGAAGCCAGATCCACGCAAAGCTCGGAAACCGCTACGGCAGACAGCGTATCAATCGCCCCTTCAATTTCAGTTTCATAGTAATCAATGATTAAAGTGAGATTGTCGATAAAGGCTGGCTCATACACTATGCCAGCAGTAAGAGTGGTCGCCACTTCTTGATTTAGGTCGGGGTTACCGCCCGAAACGCCCGGAATACCAGCAGTAATGAAGTTATTAACATCATACCCAGTGGGGACCCCAAGAGCCGCGCAGTTGCCAGGACGGTTAGGAGAGCCGTTGTTTATGTTGTCGATAGAGCAAGGATCGTCTTGGAATGCATAAAATGCTGGCTGCTGTGGCGAGAACAACTCATTAATGTTCGGCGCGCGTACCGCCTCTGCTAAAGTGCCACGCAGAGTCAGTCCAAAGCCAGGCGAATACCTTAGCCCTGTTGACCATGCTTCATTGCTGCCTACAGTGCTGTAGTCGGCAAAACGAATCGCGCCGGTCACCTCTAACAATTCAACTAGTGGCTCATCTGCAATGATTGGAGCCTGCCCTTCGAAGAAATACTCAAAGACATCAAATTCACCCTTAATAGGCAGCGGCGCATTTCCATTTGAGCCGTCCCAAGTAACTAAATCTAAATCGAACTGATTAACTGTGAAGCTACTTTTCTCTTCGCGGTATTCAACACCCGCTGCCCATCCAATAGCACCGCCGGGAAGTTCGAAGAAGCTAGAGGTACTGCCGGACAATGAGCCAAAAATAACATTTTGTTCTAGCAGGGAAGAGTCCACTACGTCTTGATAAGCAAACGCCGCATTCTCTGGCGATGTTGAGTTCAGGCCGAAGGGATTAAAGGGCGCACAAGGGCTGCCGGCACCTGGTGTGAAAGAGGTAATATCTACCGTTCTGCCATTGCCAGCCGCGTTCACAGTAGTGAACGCAGGAACAGGGAAAGTAGCTGTACTTAACCGCCCATTAGCTCGCAATCTTGTGGCCAAGGGTGGCGCTGCTGCTGGATCTAGCGTGGAACGGCAGACGATATCGCCGCTAACAGGATCGACTACTGCGTCCATAGCCGCATAGAAGCGGTCTTCGATACGCTTATTAAGGTTGAGATTATCAACAGTGGTCTCACCGTAGTTGTAAGACAGCTCATACTCAATGCCACTTAAAATATCGAGCTGACCTTCAATACCAGCAACAATACGAATTGTCTCACGCTCAACATCGAAACCGGTCAGCACCAAATCATCGTCACTGTCTCGGCTGGGTCCAAAGCCCCAGAAGCTGCCATCATTTGGATTTGTTGCGGGTATAACGCCGGCGTTGGCAAGTTCGGCAATCTGCGCCTGAAGTGCAGGCGGGATGTACGGGTTGTCGTACTGAACAGGAATCGCATCGTTGAAATCAACGCCTGCGATATCCGTGTTGTTTGAGTAGTTGTACTTAGACTCTAGGAAGAAGCTCATGCTGTCGGTGATTTCAAAACTGCCGTTCAGGTTAATCGAATAGCGCTCCTGCTCTGGTAAGATGGTTTGCTTAGTAGACTGAAGACCATCGCCTATGCCAAAGGCCTGATTTACATTTGAAACAAAACCAGGGTTGTAGGGGCGAGGAATGCCATTAAATGGCGCCTCAATCACCTGCACCAGCGGGACATTGGTCCCAGGAATATATTGTTGCGGTAGTCCATCTCGTGCGTTTGCAGCCGCAGCAGCAACAGCACCAAATCCGTCAGGCGAAGAAAGGTTGAATACACCGTAAGGCGACGAGATCGGATTGGTAGTCGGCCGGATATAAGCTCGAGTGGCGTCAGGGTTTGTGCCGGTCAGTGCTGCAATCTGTTCAGTTTGATTGATGTCGTTACCCTGATACGGACCTGCAAAAGAGCGATCGCTTTCCAATACTTCAGAGTTTCTTAAACCTTCAATCGCAACTACGACTTCCCCGCGACCCTCCGCCCATTCGAAACCGGTTGCGACCGAGAGGTACTGCTCGTCGGAGTCATAGCGACTAGACTTTCCAGTTTGCGCAGTCACCTCAATACCGTCGAAATCACCGCCCTCTTTTAAGACAAAGTTAACAACACCAGACACGGCGTCGGCACCGTAAACTGAAGATGCACCCCCTGTCAGGGTTTCAACACGCTGCACCATTACGGATGGGATAGAGTTAACGTCAACGGCAGCAGTGCCTTGTCCGCCCGCCACGTGTCGTCGACCGTTCACTAGGGTCAGGGTTCGCTGCGCACCTAGCCCACGTAGATCAAGCAGACCTAGCCCTACGTCTGAATCGACTGATCCAGCATCATTAATTGCAGAAAAATTTGCCGGGAGTGAGTTGTTTAGTTGCGGCGACTCACGAAGGAGTTCACCGATGTCGGCCTGACCCGACGTGCGCAATGTGTCGCCGCCGACAACGGCAACTGGGCTAGCTGCTTCAGTTGAGCTATTCCTAGCGATGCGCGAACCGGTAACGACCACCTCTTCAATCGCCTCCGATTGCGCAATGGTTTCGGTACTGAGCAGCGTAGTCGCGCATATTGCACCTATAGCTCGGACCAATATCTTTTTCTTCATCGTGGCTCCATTTTTGCAAAATTTCATTGTTTCTCCTCATTTAAAATTTCCAGTCGTTACGATAGAACAACGGTTCAAATATTAGTTCATCGCTACATCTGCCACGTTTCTATCGAATCTCTAGCATGAGGAAGATTTCGCTTAACAAGCTATATGCAATAACAATGCCAGACAGATTTTTACCTAGAATCTCTAAAAAAATCGCACAAAAGACTTGGAACTGCACTAGGAGGGAGCAATGAGGTAGTTTCTATTGCGCTAAATTAGCGCCTTAAGAATCTTTTTGGGGCAAACGGGATGCGAAATTATTGTGTACTATTTGACCTTGATCGATTGATGTTAGAAATCTTTATTTTTAACTGTGAAATATTCTTTGATCTACTTTGAGCAGATATAACATTACGACTCAAAATATTTCGCAATCCTTATTGCGATAATTTCTAGTAGAAATTAATGAGAAAACTCGTTTTATAAAAGACCTGCATTCATTATTTTCAGTCTGGTATGCATGTCAGCATAATTTGATAGAGAGGATAGTAGTTTGGTATTGGCGGCTAGAATTGAAAACGCTGAGGTATGATTGACTCGCTGCCTTCGTTTGAAGCAGGCAAGTTACAGTTATTTTGAAGCGAATCGCACGACGCACATGTTTCGATTGGTGATCGCCTTCAGGCGGCTCAAAAGCGCACCAACAATGTATCGACCGTGCTAGCCCCTGCTCCGATCTCAATCAGACCACAGAGGCCAGCCTTTTCACTATTGCCCTGACGGAAGCGGCGGCACGCCGGGGAAGTCTGGGCTGGCAACGAAGGCCTTGTAACCAGCTGTCATGGCGCGTGAGCACTCTACAGGCGTACCCTCCATCGTTCCCCTGTTCTTGCAGGGGCCTTCCATCACCTCGGGCATGTTCTCGCGCACCCACACCGCGGCCTCGCGATAGATATCCTGGTCGTTGGAACTGGTTGTGACTTTGATAAGCGCGCCATCGTCGAAGGTGAGATGGAAAGTGTCGGTGACATCGAAACCCGTGCCAAGCGCCTGCACTCGATCGTCCTTGACTTTCACGGGGCAGTTCACTACTCCCTCTTTGTCTCGCGCGCAGGGCGTGCGCAGCAACACCTCGTAGTTTCCACCCTTCGCCGAACCCTGATAGTAGAGTAATCGAGGCGCGCTCTCCTTCGCAGCTGCCATAATCGGTGCCAGACGATCGGGGTCGAATGAATAGAAGGCGTCGATAAAGGATTCTGCGAGAACTAAATCACTATCGGTGGCGGCCTCGGAGCCTACTTGGGACGACAGGGTCGCCGAACAGGCACCTAGCCAAGTGGCAAGGAAAGGCAAAGAGGCTATCGTAATCCAACGGTGAAATGTCTTCATTTATATCTCCAAGTATTCGAAATAAATTACATGAGTGCGAAAATTCAAAGCGTGCTCCTGAATGGTGTGCTTAGGTTGGTTAAGCAAATCCCTATGAGGATTCTGAGATGTCCATCACCTTTACTCTTCTTCCAGTTCGTCGCCTTTACCATCCCCATCTTCGTCATCTTTCCTTGCACTACAATTATCTGGCAAGTACCGCTTACCCAAGGCATCTACTGAGACTAGGTCAGCCACGCAGTCCCATTTGATGGTGCCGTCGTCCTGGGCTCGCGCAATGAGCAAGAAGCCAGACTCAATGTCTTCAAATCGGGCACCGAATTCGGTCATATCTACGAGGAACCTAAGCGTTCCGATGCGTAATTTGTCGGCGGCAGGTACACCTAATTCGCCTGCGCGATAGTCAACACCGGTGATAATGCCTTCCAAATTAAAATCGCTCAGATTGATATCAGAGTCTGACTGAGGCATTTCACCATGCGTCTTAAAGTACTCTTCAATAATTGGCTGCTGCTCCACCCCGAGATCTACGGCAGTAGTCAATGCGCTGTCAATTCCGGAGTTGTGATAAAAACCAAATGCAACTCCTACAAGCACAGTTACTACCATAGGATAGACAACCATCTCGGCCGTAGTTAGCCCGTTCTGAAGTTTCCTCGGTTGCGGCTTTTTCATCGAACTTATTCCCTAATTTGCAGGTTGTGATGTCTTGTGTTTTTTCGTGCGCATACCCTCATGCAATTTCTACACCGAAATGCGCTGCCTTTCTTTGAATAAATTCGGCCTTAATTGCTGCCTGTGGGAATTTTCCTCCGAAACGCTGAAAGGGCTTGCATCAAGGACCGCAAACTAAACTAGGCACAGTAATTGCAAACAGCATATCGAGCGCTACAGTCCCTGATGTTTAAGATAAATATCGTGCCAAAGCGCACAGACTCGGTGCACTCGGCAGTTTTTTTGTCTCAAAAAGAGGCGGAGATCATTATGGAAACTTGGAATAATCTAATCGACAAGTTTGATTTCTTTTTAGAAAAGCTCAAGCTAGGAAATACTGTAAAAATTGCAAGTAAAGAAATATCTCCCGTAGTGATGGGCTTTGCATTAATTATTATCTGCATTCCTATTTGGGGATATCTAGAAATTGAAGGCAAGAACAAACTTATCGGTGCGGTAGTCGTTATCCTTATGGCCTGGGGTGTTGCTCAGCTAGGCGCTCTGGGTCTCGGTGACGGTGTAGGCGAAAAACCTGGCAATTTCCCGGCAGACAAGACCCTTGCATCTGGGAATATGCGCGAATCTAACCAAAACCCAGCGGGCGCAAGCGAAGCTGAACCAGATCAACAAAAACTGATCCTACTCGCATTCACAGGTGTTTTGATCGCATTATTCGTCATCTATTTGCTGAGAAACTTTGATCGTTACGAAGAGCTGAGCATTGAGTTTCGGTACAAAGAATTGATCGATATGGTTGAGCCGATTAAGGGAACGATGGAGGCTGCGCTGCTATCCGAGACCGACGTCGACATTACTCTTCTCGATAGCGGAGAGGCGGGTTTACCCAATGAGGTGCTTGTCTCTGGACAGGCCCACGGAATTTCCGTCATTGATGGACAGATAATTGCGACATGGAAAAAGGATGACTCCGACATAGATGGGGTGACTTATATTCTTACCCCAGAGATGGAAGACGGAGGAGTCGAGTGGGCAATCACTGGGACTTGTGGCGGTAAAAACGCCTGTTAGACAACCATCAACGAAATTTACGCTAATTATTAAACCGAAGACTAGGAACAGAAATAATGATCGATCATTCCTTGAAATCTCCTAATTTTGTTACTCCACAAGACTCGATGGCCAGCTCATCAACAGAGACGGGGCCCTCAGGCAAACCAATAGTCCGCACCGAAGAAGGGATCATCACTGAAGGCAGTAAAGTAACGTGGAACAAAAAGGCAATTCTTTGGGCGCTACCACAGCCGCTTCTGGTTGCCGGCTCTGTTTTATTCGTCGCAGCTATGTTGGTCAATGAGTGGGGAGGCGAGTACTACCGAGTGTGGGCACTGGTTGTTTCGGTCTCTGTCACGCCTCTTTTGCTGATTGCTGAACGTTTCTGGGCTAAGAAAAAGTCCTGGCTGCTCAAGCCCGACGAAATGCTAGAAGACGTGTTCTGGATGGCTTCGGGAGGGCTACTTTGGGGTCCAATCATTTCCGACCTGTATCGTACGCCGGTTTCTGAGGGGTTCCGCTCCCTACGAGATATATCTCCACTGCAGATAGAGTTCCAACCAACTACGGTACTCGGGCTCATCGGAGCCATGTTGGTTATCCGATTCACTTCCAGCTTTTTCTACTACTGGCTGCACCGGATTCAGCACGAGTCATTGTTCTGGTGGCGTATGCACGCAACGCATCATCACCTGACCAAGTTGAGCGCCATGCGCGGCAACCGCACCCATCCATTCGAGTATCTGGCTCTTGGGCTTGGCACTCCAATGGCCCTGGCCCTAATGGGTGCTAGCGATGAGGTTTTCATCGTTTCAGCAGCCTTTGGCATGTGGAACGGCAAATTTAATCATGCCAACCTGCCTATGGTTTCAATGCCTGTTTGGGACTGGTTCTTTGCCACCTCACAGCAACATCATTGCCACCATGCACATGAGCGCCGTCAGGCAGATTCCAACTATGGATGTGACATCATTTTTTGGGACCGCGTTTTCGGCACCTATTGCGGTGATGCTGAAGTGGGCCCCGCTGGCGCGGGCAAGGGCGTTCGACTTTCCATCAAAGACCAGCTTATGTTGGCCTTTTATTCCGACAAACGCCTCAAGAGTTTATAACTAGTCAATTCAAGCTGAGCCCAGATAGATCCTTCCGATGGATCTATCTGGGCAGCCACTGACTGCCAACCAGTATTGGGCACCGACTGAAGCGAGTGAACTACGCTAGAGGTGTGAGTCATGACAAAGGGAGCATTAGAGAAATTTCTTTGCGGGAAAAACACGCCCCGGAATTTAGGGCCGAAGCGTTGAAATTATCATAAAGGAGGTGGCTGCTTGGCTCTTAGTTGAGTGTCCGGCTTTATTGGGCCACTACAGAGTTCTTCTATTTTTCGCAGGCGAAGCAAAAGCGTGCTGCAAATAACTCTGCCTCATTTTGTATCATTGAGTTTCTAAAGCAGTGGATCGTAGATGGCATTAAAGATTTCGTAGGGAGAGAAAAGGCTCTCCGCCACGCTAAAAACTGCAGTATCGAGTTTCGGAGATTTAATTAAAAAATAAAGATTATGTGTAGAGATGACACGCAACCTCGCGCTCAGATCCTTCTTCGACAGCATCGATTTTTCTAAGCTTAATAAGCTGCGGCGTCACGCTCTTGCATACCTCCATCACCTTCGGACAACGATTCGCAAAACGGCAGCCCGCAGGCACGTTGACCGGTGAGGGGATCTCGCCCTGAATCGCCGTCGAAGGACGACTGCGCTCCAGCTCGGGATCTGGTTCGGGATTAGAGCCTATTAGCACCTCGGTGTAGGGATGTTTCGGATCAAAATAAAGCTCGTCAGCGCGACCTATCTCGACTAGTGAACCGAGATACATCACTGCCATTCGATCGCTCACATAGCGAACCATCGACAAGTCGTGCGCGATGAAGAGCAGCGTAAGTCCCATCGATTCTTTTAACTCGCCGAGCAGGTTAATAACCTGTGCCTGCACCGAGACATCTAAGGCCGAAATCGGCTCGTCGCACACAACAAAATCTGGTTCGAGTATGAGCGCTCGCGCGATGCCGATGCGCTGGCGCTGACCGCCCGAGAATTCGTGCGGGTAGCGCGACATATGATCGGGCTGCAGCCCTACTCTGCCCAACCATTCGGCGACGCGCTCGCGCGCCATCGCATTGCTCACGCCAGCATGGAGTCTAAGTCCCTCGGCGACTATCTCTCCGACGGTCATCCGCGGATTAAGGGACGAATACGGGTCTTGAAAAATCATCTGCATGTTGCCCGCGAGCCGCTGGTAATCTGCGGCACGGTATTTCGCCGGTAACACCTCGCCTTTAAACAGCACCTCGCCCGCGGTCTTGTTGTGCAGGCCTAAAAGGGTTTTGCCGAAGGTCGATTTTCCCGAGCCGCTTTCGCCAACGAGCCCGACGATTTCGCGTTCGGCCACACTAAGCGAGACGTTATCGACTGCGTGGACACGCCTGCCGCTGCCGACATCGAAATAGCGTGTCAGCCCGCGCGCCTCGACGAGCGGCGTAGGCCCATATGTTTTAATCAAAGAATCGCTCACAAAACAGCTCCCTTCTCGGCATCGCTGCCGCTGTCGAGAAAATGCAGCTCGGCAGGTTTAAACGGCGAGTCTGCGTCGTGTAGCCAGCAGCGGCTGCCATGAGGGCGGCCGGTCTCGGCACTCGATAGCGCGGTCTCTAGTGGTTGCTGCTGTTGGCAGACTTTCATTGCGTGCGGACATCGAGGCGCATAGCCGCAGCCGGGTGGCGGTGAAAACAAATCGGGCGGACTGCCTTCGATTGGCTGCAAGCTCTGTTTACGTGTTGGGTCGTTGCTGGGCATCGCGGCCTTCAAGCCGAGTGTGTAGGGGTGCGCGCTGCGGTAGAAAATATCATCGACGCTGCCCCGCTCTACCACCTTGCCGGCATACATCACCGCCACCGAATCCGCCATGCGCGCGACCACGCCGAGGTCGTGCGTGATAAGCACAATCGCCATGCCTGTCTCGCGCTGAAGCTCCTGTAGCAGGTCGAGAATTTGTGCCTGAATCGTAACGTCGAGCGCCGTGGTCGGCTCGTCTGCGATCAAAATTTCGGGCTTGCACGCAATCGCCATCGCGATCATCGCGCGCTGTAGCATGCCCCCAGAGAACTGAACGGATACTGTTTCGCCCGCGTTGGCGCTTCCGGAATGCGCGTGACCTCTAATAATCTGATCGCTTCGCGTGCGGCTTCTGCTCGACTCAACCCTCTGTGAACTTGAAGTGGTTCCGCTATCTGATCACCGATGGTCATCGTCAGGTTGAGCGCGGTCATGGGGTCTTGAAAAATCATGCCGATCTGCGCGCCACGAATTTCACGCCCTTCGATGCGCGATAGATAAAATTTCCTGCCCGCGAAGAGCCTCGCGAGTCCGCAGCCAATTCGACTGGCGGCATAGGAATCAGCCCCATCATGCTTTGCACCGTGACTGATTTGCCGCAGCCGGACTCACGATCACGAGTGTCTCACCTGCAGCCACTAAATCAACGCCGCGAACCGCTTGGACGACGCCGCCATAAGTATCGAATTCGACATTCAAGTTTTCGACGGTTAATAAATCTGCTGCCTGCGTCATTCTCTGTTCCTCGTACGGGCATCTGGCATCGCGCAGCCCGTCTCAGTAAAATTGGGAATGCAAGCACGGTGATGCTGATAAACATCATGGAAAAATAAGCTCATGCGGCGTGGTGAGCATTGTCTTTATGCCCTCGTTCGACATAGACCCCCACGAGGGTGTCGGCGGCGCCACACCCATACCGATAAAGGATAAAAACGCCTCGGTGAAAATGGCGCTTGGGATGCTTGAACGTCAGGGTGACAAGCACCACACCGAGGGTGTTCAGTAACATATGCCGTAATATTAAAGTAATGCGTTTTGGCACCAAGTAATTTGCGACGCGCTGATATACCCCTGTTCCCTGATCTGTAGAATTTGCCACGAACAAGGCGCGCAGTTGCTGGCCACATAAACAGCACGAGCGCGACAAACATCGGCATCACACCGCTCTCACCGGTCGATACCAAACGCAATCTCTAAAGAATCATGAAGAGCAAAAAGGCAGAGCGACCACGAAATCGGCAAAGCGCATCATCACCTGATCCGTTTGCTCAATAAACCCTGCCACCGAGCCAAAAGACACACCAAATATGACAAAGCACATAGGTGCGCCAATCCCTATAAACAGCGAAACGCATAACACCGGCCATAGACCTTGCAAGCATATCCCGACCTAAGGTAATCAGTACCCAAGGGTTGTGCAATGCACTCGTATGCAAGACGCTACATCGCTTGCAGCAAGCCAACTCGCGCCTCGGCGACGGTTGTCACGCGCTTTGCACTTCGACGGTAAGCGGGGAGGTCTCTGACGACAGACTTCCGTCTTCGTTCAATCCGACAAGCGTGTAGTAGTAGATGCCAGGCTTCACGTCGAGGCGATCTTCAAAGGTAAGTGTCGAATTATCCAGAAAACTCAGCGCGCGGTATACCATAAACGCTCGGCTCCAGCGAGGAAAATATTGCGGTAAACGCGGTGCCCTTGAGCATTGGGCAGCGCGTCCCGCTCAGTCGAACAGACTGCGTAGTCGCCAGCTCGGCAAGTCTGAAACCAGTGCCCGGAACATCTCCCCCCAGCCAAGGTGTGTAGGGCGCGACAATAAGTGCCGAACGGTCAACGCCCGGAGGTTGACTGACCTGGTCGAGATCTTGTGCCGCCGGATTCACCTGCCACAACCAAGGACCGACGACGGTGAACAACAGCAAACCAATGACTAGAAAGAGCGACACTAATGCGCGGCGATTAGCTTTAAGTCTTAGCCACGCGTCTTGCCAATACGACAAGGAGGGGCGCGACAGAGTTTGCACATCACGCTCTTTCCCAACGGGAGTGAAATCAAGCACGGCCTTAGAATGAGTTGCCATCACTGCATCCTCACGCGGGGATCGATGAAGCCGTAGAGCACGTCAACCACGATTACCATAAAGACGAGAAACGCACCGTAGAACACAGTGGTGCCCATTATCACGGTATAGTCGAGCTGCTGCACTGCCTGTACGAAATAGCGCCCAAGGCCCGGGATTGCAAACACCAGTTCAACGACAAAACCCCCAGTGGTAATAGCCGCGATAGAGGGTCCTAACACAGTGATCACGGGGAGGATCGCATTACGCAGCTGGTGTTTTGTGAAAATACGCGAGGCAGGTAGACCTTTAGCTTTTGCTGTGCGCACGTAGTCCGAGCCAATTACCTCAAGCATCGATGAGCGCATAAGGCGCGTCAGGTAGGCCATCGTCCCGAGACCTAACACGAGCGCGGGTAGAAGCATGTGCGAGAGCGTGCCCCAGCCCGCGACTGGTAACAGTGTCGCGCCAAGCGCTGAATTCACGCCCACCAGCGTAAGCTGGCTAACCGCGGCGATTACAAAACTCGGCACCGAAATGCCGAGAATAACGAAAAACATGATGAGGTAGTCCGGCATGCGATTACGGTAGAGTGCGGTAAGCGCCCCCCACAACACCCCGCCCGCCGCAGCGAAGAGCACCGCTAGAATGCCGAGAGTCGCCGAGACAGGGAAATGCTCGCGGATAATGTCATTCACTTCTCGGTTCTCTTGGGTGAAAGAGATACCGAAATCGCCTCGCACTAAGTTGCCAAGGTAAATGACATACTGTTCAGAGATCGGCTTATCGAGACCATATTTCGCCTCGACATTCGCACGGATTGCAGCGGTCATCGCGCGGTCGTTCAGCAGTGGATCGCCGGGAACATTGTGCATCGCAAAAAAGGTCGCGGTGGCGATAAACCAAACCGTGATCACTCCTTGAACAAGACGCTTGAGGATAAAACTCCACATTATTGATTACTGCCTTTGCTTTAGTCGCCGAAGAATTCCAGACAACTCGTTTTAGACTACTTTTTTATTGACGCGTAAGTGTAGTCGACCTCCGGCCCCACCGTTCGCCTTATCAATCCATCGAGCCGAGGATCGACGACGAAAGACCAGCCGCGCTCATACATTGGCAACACCACAACGTCTTCGTAACTAAGCCGCTGAATCTCGGCGAAGGCCTGCATTCTCTTTACGGGATCGAGTTCGGACTGCGCAATGCGAACGTAGCCATCCATTTCTTCACTGTCATAGCGACCTCGATTATTAAGGTTCCAAGATGAGAAGAGATCGCCGAAAGTTAGCGCGTCATCGTAATCTGGCCCCCAGCCCGACAGAACTATGTCAAATTCTCCGGACGTCATCTTCGCGAGACGCTGCTTAAAAGTTTGAAGATCGATCCGCAACTCAAGGCCTAAATTCCGCTTAAAAAGCTCTTGATAGTATTCCGCCGAGAGCGTCGAGACAGGCGTGTCTCCGGTCAACAAGACAATCGGTGGCCACGCATCTAGCCCGAGTTCTATCCGCGCAAGTTCAAGATGTTCGCGCGCTTTTTCGATGTTCATTTGGTGTTTGATAGGCGGGTGCTGCTTGCGGAAAAGATCGCCCGCGCCCTGAATCCAACTAGGAAAGAGACTCTCGGCGGGGATGTAGGCAGCCTCTTTTAGCACCTTATAGACTAGCTCTGAGGGATCTTGTGCGAGTTGTAGCGCTCGACGGAAATTCTTGTTCCTAGTGATGCGACCCTCGCGGTGATTGAACTCGAGGAAGAACACCGTGCCATCCATAAACCGATCGATGTGCCAGCGCCGCTCCATCGCCTCAGGCAGCATCGGTGCGACGAGATCGGTATCGGCGATCTGCGCGTCCTTAAAAAGATTCAGCTTGGCGTTCACATCGGTAGTGATATAGGCCACGTTGATCGCATCAAGGAAGCCCTTCTCATCGTTCCAGTAATACGGGTTCTTCGTCCAGCGCATAGAAGCGCCGTGCACCCATTCGGTGAGGACATAAGGGCCGTTATAGAGAAGCATGTCAGCATCGGCAGCGTAGCGCCCGTTAGTCGACTTGAAAAAGTCTTCGCGCGTAGGCAAAAAAGTGATAAACGCCACGAGCTTATCGAAATAGGGCGTCGCCTGCTCGAATATCACCTCGAGCTGCGTGTCGCTCGCCGCACTAACGCCTAGAGTCTGAGTGGGTAAATCGCCATTAGTAATCGCCTCCGCGTTTTTGATCGGATAGGTAATGAAAGCATACTGCGAGCCGGTTGCGGGATCGACTACTCGACGCCAAGCGAATACAAAATCGTGCGCCGTTACCGGCTTTCCATCGCTCCAAAAGGCGTTGTCGCGCAACCAAAAAGTCGCGCCGTCTTCGCGAATTTCCCATCTATCGGCGACACCGGGGATGAGTTGGCCGGCCCTGTCATAGCTCAATAAACCCTCCATTACATGGCCAAGCACCGCGAAACTGGCCGCGTCAGTAGAGCGGCCAGAGTCTAACTGCGGTGGCTCTTGGCGAAGCGTTATCGTGATGCTGTTGTTTTCCACATCGATAGCACCGCCACTAGCCCCTCCGCCGCTGCCGCTCGCTAAGAACGAAAGCAATGTCATCAGGCCACCCAGCAATCCGAGGGCAAGCAGCGCATAGAGCGCCAATTGCTTGCCGGCCGAACGGGTAAAATGGTCATCGCTTAAGACGGGCTTTATTGTTTCATTCATTGTTAGCTACTTTCTGACATAGTGATCTACTTGGATGACATAGCCTGGAAAATGATGAGCACAAAAAGAGAATACCGCAGCCAAAGCAGAAGCGGCAACTGATGCAGCGGCACCCCTGGCTGAGTTCGCCTCCGATTAAAATGCGTGCTGTACAGCGTAAACGAGTCCACCTATCAGTAAGACAACTGTCGGTATATAGCCTATTAGGAATCCGGGGCCTCGCTTCGCAGGGTCTTTTACATAACCAATCAGAAACATCACTCGGCCGACGAGAAAGACAATCCCTAAGCCGGCGGCGATAGCCGCATTACCGAAGTACCCGAAGATTAGAATAGCGGGAATGAACACAGTTAGCTGCTCAAGCGTATTCATGTGCACGCGGTAGTAGCGTTCGAATATAGGGTGCCCAGAGATGGCCGGTGCTTTGATCTCGTAAGTACCACGCGCCTTGCCGACCAACATACCAAAAACTGAGTATTGCAAGAGGGCGAGCGATATAACGATTGCGACGAGTTCCATAAACAACATTCCTTTTAAGGTTGAAGCGCTCGACAATAGCAAACCGCCTACGTGCATGACAGTACTTTGACGTGAATTAACCGCTACTTGGCGTATAATCGGTGACCTACAGATTCACCGCCAGCTCGGCAGCACAGTTGCCCGAGCTACCGAAGGCAACCGAATGACGCTGTAAGGAGCGCCCATGAGTGAGAAAGCCGCAAGCAAAACAAAGGCCACCAAAACCAAGGCAGGCGCAGGATTTAATTTCGAAGGTTCGCTCGAACAGTTGGAGACGCTTGTTGCCGCCATGGAAGACGGAGAGCTTTCCCTCGAGGAGTCGTTAGAGGCGTTTGAGAAAGGCGTTAAGCTGACTCGCGAATGCCAGACAGCGCTGCGACAGGCCGAGCAAAAAGTTCAGGTGTTGCTAGACGAATCTGGAACAACCCAAGACTTGAATTTAGAAGACGAGCCTGACGAAAGCCCTTTCTAATCAGACGCATCTACCCAAAAGGCCGATCACTGCTACGAGTAGCATCGGCAGTGTTGTAACAACCGAGCATAGCCGCTAGCGGCTGCCAGACGAGTTCACCATGAGCGCGACCCACAGTTTAGCGTCACCCATGCCCCTGCCCTCGCTGACGATGTCGCAGGAAGGCTTCATGCTGGCCAGCCGTCAGCGAGTCAACGCACGACTTTGGGCGGCGATCGCAAGCGACGAGGGCAGTGCCAAACTACAAGACGCTATGATTCACGCCTGTGCCGATGGCGGTAAGCGCATTCGGCCACTACTAACCTATGCCAGCGCGCTTGCCGTTGGCGGTTCAGTCGAACAGGCTGACGCCGCCGCGACTGCCGTAGAGCTTATTCACTGTTATTCTTTGGTGCACGACGACCTGCCTGCGATGGACGACGACGACCTCCGCCGAGGCAAGCCAACGGTACACAAGGCGTTTGACGAAGCAACGGCGATACTCGTTGGCGATGCCCTGCAAGCTCTTGCGTTCGAGCTTCTTTGCGCGGATGGAGCCGGTGTAAGCAGCGAACAGCGCATAGACATGATTGCCTGTCTCGCCTCTGCCGCAGGTGCCCGAGGCATGGTGGGCGGGCAAGCCCTAGACTTCGAAGCCGTCGGTGAGGCGCAAACTCTCGAACAACTGGAGAAAATGCACAGCCTGAAAACCGGCGCGCTGATTCGTGCCGCCATCCGCTTAGGCGCCTTAAGCCACGATTTATGCAGCGCTGAAGCGCTTGCGAGCCTAGACGTCTATGCCGCAAAACTCGGACTTGCTTTTCAGGTGCGCGACGACATACTCGACGAAATCAGCGATACCGCAACTCTTGGCAAGCCACAGGGTTCGGACAGCGGAGCCAACAAGCCCACCTATTTGTCACTGCTCGGACTAGAAGTTGCACGCACCAAGGCCGAGGAACTTGCCGGCGAGGCGATAAAGGCATTAGAGCATTTTGATGAGAAGGCCGAGCCGCTAAGACGACTCGCCGACTATATAGTTGAGCGACTTAACTGAGAGCAAGGTTATCGCCAGAGCAACAAGGATTTACTGTAGATGTTAGACGCTATACCCACTGAGCGCCCCGATACCCCGCTGCTCGATTTGATCGATGAACCCGAACAGCTGCGTGCGCTCGAGGTGACTCAACTCGATGCGCTGGCGCGTGAACTGCGAGAATTTTTGCTTTATTCCGTGGGTAAGACCGGTGGCCATTTTGGTGCGGGGTTAGGCGTCGTGGAACTGACCATTGCCTTGCACTATGTCTTTAACACACCTAAAGACAGCCTTGTCTGGGACGTGGGACACCAAGCTTATCCCCATAAAATATTAACCGGTCGCCGCGAGCGCATGCTCACCATGCGCCAGCCCAATGGCCTCGCAGCCTTTCCGACACGCAGCGAAAGCATTTACGACACATTCGGCGTCGGCCATTCAAGCACATCGATCAGTGCGGCGCTCGGCATGATGGTTGCCAAACGGCAGCAGGGGCGCGCAAAAGACAGTCACACAATCGCCGTAATAGGCGATGGTGCAATGACCGCAGGAATGGCATTTGAGGCGCTCAATCACGCGGGCGCTCTCGATGACAACGTGCTGGTTATTCTCAACGACAATAATATGTCGATCTCGAATAATGTCGGCGGCTTGTCTAGCTATTTTGCGCGCATGTGGGCGAGCAAACCGTATAACTTTATCCGTAGCGGCAGCAAGCGCATGCTGTCGAAAGTGCCCCCTGCCCTCAAGGCCGTCCACCGCGCCGAAGAATACATGAAAGGCATGGTGTCGCCCGGGACGCTGTTCGAAGAAATTGGCTTTAACTACATTGGCCTCGTCGACGGTCATGACACCGAGGGGCTTGTTGAGATCCTCAGCAATATCAAAACACTGCGCGGGCCTCAGCTTCTTCACGTCGTTACTCAAAAAGGCAAAGGTTACAGCGAGTCCGAGAACGATCCTTTTGGCATGCATGCGTTAAGTAAGATCACCCCCGCCTCTCCCAAGCCTGAGGTCGCCGCAGCCGCGCCAACCTATTCACAGGTTTTTGGCGACTGGCTTTGCGACACGGCTGAAACCGACGAGAAGGTTGTAGGCATCACCCCAGCTATGGGCGAAGGTTCAGGCATGCGCGAATTTGCCAAGCGCTTCCCAGACCGCTTCTTTGACGTGGCGATTGCCGAACAGCATGCGGTGACCTTTGCGGCCGGCATGGCATGCGAGGGCGCAAAGCCTGTCGTCGCAATTTATTCAACATTCCTACAGCGCGCCTACGACCAGCTAATTCACGACGTCGCCCTGCAGAATTTAGACGTACTTTTTGCGATCGATCGCGCGGGGTTAGTCGGCGAAGACGGTCCAACTCACGCCGGCAGCTTCGACATCAGCTACCTTCGCTGCATTCCCAACATGATCGTGATGACCCCAAGTGATGAAGCCGAGGCACGTCTCATGCTTAGCACAGGCTATCACTATCACGGCCCTGCCGCAGTTCGTTATCCGCGCGGTAAAGGCCCCGGCACGGCGCTAAGCAAAAGCCTCGACACGCTCCCCATCGGCAAAGGCATGATTAGGCGCAAAGGCAAAAAAGTCGCTCTCCTCGCCTTCGGCAGTCTCACCACGGCTGCGCTTACTGCCGCGGAAACTCTCGATGCCACCGTTGCCGATATGCGCTTTGTAAAACCCCTAGATGCCGCACTGATCGCCGAACTTGCCAATAGCCACGACCTGCTCGTGACGATTGAAGAGAATGCAATTATGGGCGGCGCAGGTTCTGCCGTCGGCGAGCATCTCGCAGTCACACATTGTAAAACGTCTATTCTAAATCTCGGTCTAAGTGATAACTTTATCGAACATGGCAAAGTGCCTCAAATGCTTGCAGACGAGGGTCTGGATGCTGACGGCATCATTCGCGCTGTTCGCGCAAGACTTGCGGACTGACTCTGTATATTCTCATCCGCGTTGACTCCCTTATTTTCTCTCTGTAGACTGCCGCAACCTTGAGCCTCGCTTTGTTTTCAATACGAGATTCAAGGTAAGTCTTCTCGGTGCCAGCTATGCTGGCTAATTGGGAAGTCGGTGAAAATCCGACACTGCCCCCGCAACGGTAACGCGCGCCCAAATTCGTTTGATCGCTCGAAGTCCGATACCAGCCTTTTAGACTTTTTACTTGATGCAGCGGAGGGCTACATCAGTGGCGGAGCCTTGCGCTCCTCTGCCTGTCCCCCTCCCTGATGAAAGTTTTTGCCAGAGTCGCCATCCCGGCGTCGGCGAATTTCATTGGGAGTTACAAATGTCATTCTTTACTGGTCCTCGCGACCTCTCTCGCGCGCCATTGTTTTTAGGCACGCTTCTCGCAAGTTCGTTGCTTAGTAGTTTAAGTAACATGAGCCTTGCGCAATCAATTAAGCAAACCTCCGCCCAGAGCACGATAGAGGACACCATCGAAGAGCTCGTCGTTGTGGGTAACCGCTTCCCCGTGCCCCGTCGTCAGTTGGCAACATCGGTGTCGGTTGTCGACATGCAGCAAATTCGCGACTACGGCAGCTTTACGCTTACCGATATTCTTCGCCAGACAGCTGCCGTGGGTGCATCGAGCAATGGCGGCGTGGGCTCCCTGTCAACTCTGCGAATTCGCGGCGAGCAGGGTTTTCGCACGCTGGCGGTTTTCGACGGCATGCGCCTGTCTGACCCCAGTGGTACGCAGGTAGCAGCGCCAATCGAGCATCTTTTAGCGAGCCAAGTTGGACGTATCGAAGTGCTGCGCGGGCCTCAGGGTTTAAGCTACGGCGCCGACGCCGGTGGCGTGATTAACATCAGCTCTGCACCCAACCAGAGCGGGTTTAGCGGGACAATCGATGCGCAAGGCGGCGAGCGTGGCACGCAGCAGCTAAGCACCCAGCTGGGCTTCGGCGGCGAGCGTGTTGATGTGAGTCTCGCTGCGTCGGACTTCGGTACCGATGGATTCAATTCGCGGCTCTCTGATACGGACTTAAGCGACGACGATGGCTATGACAACACAACTTATCATGCGCGCGTCGGCGTCAAGCTAACCGAGGCGCTTGACCTCGTGCTTGTTCGCCGCGAGACCTCGAGTGAGTCACAGTTCGACGGCTGTTACAGCGGTTTCACTCAGGTCAACGAATGCCTGTCGGTGTATGACTTTACCGGCAGCCGAGCCGCGCTGAATTACCAGTCCGGCAGTGTCACCCAGTCACTCGCCTATGCGTTAACCGAAACCGACCGAGACAATCTATCGGAGGGGGTGAGTGCCTTTGGCGCAGCAGGTGAGCTAGAGCGTTGGGAATACCAACTTGGCCTGACCGCGCTACCGGGCTTCGATCTAATTGCGGGCGTAGACCTCGAACGCGAAGTGAATGGCACCGACAATCGCGACAACAGTGGCGTCTATGCCGAGGTGCTTAGTGACTTCTCCGACAGCTGGTTCTTAACCCTAGGACTTCGCAAAGACGATAACGAGGACTTCGGCGAGTTTACGAGCTATCGTTTAAGCAGCGCTTACCTTATCGATTTCGGCGGCTCCACGCTTAAATTCAAAAGCGCTATTGGGCGAGGCTTCCGCGCGCCAAGCCTCTATGAGGTTTCCTACAACCAAAGCCCATGGGCGACACCACCCGCCGCCGGCCTTGCGCTAAATGCAGAGCAGAGCAGTGGATTCGAAGTTGGCGTTGAATACAACGCAGCGCGCTACGCCGTCGAGCTCGTCGCGTTTCAGCAAGATGTTGAAGACGCTATCGATTTCGATCTCGCAGGATACAGCGGCTATTTACAGTTTAAGGGGCGCAATCGCTCCGAGGGTGTTGAGCTGATTACCCACGCTAGCCTTTCCGAGACGCTCAGTGCGACGGCTAACTTTACGCTTAATAAAACCAAACGCGCGAACGGTCTTGCTCGTCTGCGTCGTCCCGAACAGCTGTTTAATGTTGGGCTGAGCTACGTAGATCCCGCAGGCAAACTTCGCATCAATGCGTTCTATCGCCGATCACAGAATGCGATAGATGAAAGCGCGGGAACGCTTTTCGACCTAGATAATTTTGGCGTACTCGACCTCAACGCAAATTACATTTTGCGCGAGGGCGTCGAGTTATATGTGCGTCTCGAGAACTCGACCGACGAGCAGTACCGTGAGGTCGGCGATTTTCGTTCGGCTGATCGAGGCGCCTTTGCCGGCGTCCGCTTAAGCCTGTAACTTGGTAGATCGCAAGCACGGACACGAATAAGGAGTCTTTAGAATGACCGATCAGGCCAGTAACGAAGAAGTCGCAAACGAGGCAGCTGCCGAACGCAATGCGCGTCATAAGCGCGCGATGGAGCGAAAGAAAGCCTATATAGACGGCAACATCGCCGCAGCCACAATCGACAAAGGCCTGATGGTTGTTCTCACTGGCAACGGCAAAGGCAAGAGTTCCTCTGCGTTCGGTATGCTCGCTCGCAGCGTTGGCCACGGCCTTCGCTGCGGCGTCGTTCAATTTATCAAAGGCCAATGGGAATGTGGCGAGCAGATGCTGTTTGGCGAACACCCGCTGGTTGAATTTCATGTCATGAATACCGGCTTCACCTGGGATACCCAAGACCGCGAAGCCGACATCGCCGCGGCGGTGAGCACATGGGCGCATGGCGCACGCTTATTGAAAGATCCCAACGTCGACGTAGTGATTCTAGACGAACTCACCTATATGCTGACGTACGGGTATTTAGATAAGGAAGAAGTGCTTGCAGCGCTCGAGAATCGGCCTGAGGGACAACACGTCATCGTCACTGGTCGCAATGCGGCGAAAGAGCTAATCGAAATCGCCGACACCGTAACCGAACTTGGCGATAATAAACATGCATTTTATTCTGGCGTAAAAGTACAAAAGGGGATCGACTACTGATTCGCATGATCATTCATCGAATGCACCGAATCGCTTACATGCATAGCCGGTTTATTCTTGCTCTCACGGTGCCGCTCTTTATGGCCGCGCAAAGCGAAGCGGCTGATTCAACCTCGCCGCCGCCCTCAACTATGACAGCAAGTATTGAGGTGATCGACGACCGCGGGGTTAGCATTCAGCTGGCGCAGCCTGCTGAGCGTATTATTAGCCTCGCTCCTTCGTTAACCGAACTGCTCTATGTCGCCGGCGCAGGCGATAAATTAGTAGGCGTTGTAGAGTACAGCGACTATCCCGAAGAAGCTTTGAGTCTTCCTTTGATCGGCCGCTTCGATCGCTTCGACATCGAGCGCATCCTAGAACTGAAACCCGATCTCGTTGTTGCTTGGCTTACGGGCAACCCGCGGTCGACCATCGAAGGACTCGAGAGACTCGGCCTGACGGTCTATGTCGCCGAGCCCAAGTTTTTAGACTCGATACCAAACCAACTAGAAAAACTCGGCCAACTCGCCGGCACCGAAGGCCAAGCAAGCGAGGCGATCGATGCGTACGCGGAAAAGCTTACGAGTCTCGTAAATCGCTATAGCGCCACGGCACCAGTGCGCGTTTTTTATCAGGTATGGGATCGACCGCTGATGACGGCCGGCGGCGCCGAGCTCACCAACGATCTGATTGAGCTATGCGGAGGCATCAATATTTTCGGCGAGCTTACGGCGCTGGCGCCCAAGGTGAATCTCGAAGCGGTATTGCTACGTGATCCCGAGCTTATTGTTGCGAGCGGCATCGACGAGCGACGCCCCGCTTGGCTCGACACGTGGGACGAATGGCCTAGCATGACAGCTGTGGCTAACAGACAGGTGGTTTTTATCGATCCCGATTTAACCCAGCGACACAGTCCTCGAGTGCTTCAGGGTGCGGAGATATTGTGCCAACAGATCGCTGCGGCGAGGGCACTGCAACCTGCGGATATCGCCCAATAAACCAAAAAGTCAGCGGGTTTCCGGGTGGGCTAGCTCGAAGGATACTCTGCGGCATTGTGAAAAAGCAGGGTTGCGCTGACCTTCTCTCCTACTACATCGAGCCTCACCCGCGAGAAACTCGCGAAGGGAATATGCAGAGGAAAGCTTTTATTGAGCGGCATGCCGAGCACGGTTGGCAGCACAACTCGCAAAACACCACCGTGCGTAACAACAAGTACATGCCCACCGTCAGGCTCATCAACAAGAGCTGACCACGCGCTGAGAATGCGATCTTTGAAGTCGAGATAACGCTCTCCGTTCGGTGGCGCGAGCTTTGACATGTCGCGGCGAAATTCGGCGAACTGCGGCGCTGCAAGCTTTCGCCACTCGTCAATCGGCATGCCGTCCCAATCCCCGTAATCGATTTCTTGCCAGATATCCTCAATGCGAGGAGTGAGGGCGTGCGCAGCGGCGGCGTGTGCGGCAAAATGCTGGCACCGCTCAAGCGGCGAAGAAATCACTTTTGTCCAGAGAGGCGTCAAAGGCGTTGAGTTTACTGGCGCGATAACGCCAAGTTCCGCCGCATAGGCAGCCTCGGGCTCGAGGATAAGACCCGTCGAAGCGCTCATCTGGCGCCAGCCCAAGGGCGTGAGCTTCGGGTTAATTCGGCCTCTGAGTATATCCCCACCCTCGGGTTCGCCATGCCTTAGCAAGTCGACAATGATGGTTCTTTTAGCATCTGACATAGGCGCGCAGCCTTAAGGTAATTTTAGACGCAAGACCGTGCTCGCATCGGTTGCTGGAAAGACTATCGAAATCACTGATGAAAGGGCCGCTAGACGAGCTGATGGATAGGCGGTTAGATGAGCTGTTAAAAAGCTCATGAAAAGGTCTCTTTAGTTATTTTAGAAGATGCCCCATCTTCGCCACCTTCACCGACAGATAGCCTTCATTGTGCGGATTAGAACCCGTTTGAATAGGGACTATTTCTGGCACCTGGAATCCCATTGCTTTGAGCGAATCAACCTTCGCAGGATTGTTGGTGAGCAAACGCAGGGCGCTCACTCCAAGATGCTCGAGCATCGGTTTGCAGATTTCGTATTCGCGCCCGTCTGCCGCAAAGCCTAACTGCTCGTTTGCTTCGACAGTATCGGCACCGCTGTCTTGCAGTGCATACGCCTTTATCTTATTGAGTAGGCCGATGCCGCGACCTTCTTGGCGCAGATAGAGAATCATACCGCGCCCCAGACTGCCCACTTCCTTCATCGCATATTGCAACTGTGGTCCACAATCGCAGCGTAGGCTGAACAGGCAATCGCCGGTGAGGCATTCACTATGGATCCTACACAACACTGGTTCGTCGCCCGTTATGTCGCCGCAGACAAGCGCGACATGCTCTTTACCCGTACTCTCATCTTCGAACCCGTGCAGAGTAAATTGCCCCCACTGCGTGGGAAGCTCGGCGGATGCTACAAACTTTACTGACAAAAGATTAATCCTCTCCCGCTGCATACTATGCGCGGCTGTAATTCAATCGCTGCAGTGCGGGCATCGGCTCGAGCAGGAATCGGGCCTGCAATGCTCGCTCGCGAATCTATACAAAAGCTTGGGTGGGGCTACTAGCCGACGAAAATAACCATGCCCTGCAAGCATAAGCAGGCAAGTATACCCGCTATTACGTCATCAAGCATGATTCCTAATCCCCCTTCAACCTTCTCGTCGGCCCATTTGATTGGCCATGGTTTGGCGATATCGAAAACGCGGAAGAGCCCAAAGCCTACGAGCATCCAAACTACGCCCGCCGGTGCCATAAACATCGTTATCCAATAACCGACGAATTCGTCCCAAACGATACCGCCATGATCGTGCACGCCGAGGTCTTTGGACGTGCGTCCGCACAGCCAGATACCTAGCACTGTGGTAACCACAAGCAGCACGCCATAAACCATTGGCGACAAGGGAGGCGCGAGCCAATAAAGCAGCATTGCCGCCAACGTGCCAAAGGTGCCAGGCGCAACCGGTACGGCGCCACTGCCAAATCCGAAGGCCAGAAAATGGATCGGGTTAGTCCAAATCGACCTTGGTACTAGGTTGGCCATCTTAATCGCGCCTCCTTGTTATTGTGTCTTGTTATTGCCATTGCTGCTGATTTTTCGTTCGCAGGCACGGATCAAAAATGGCGATAGGCTGGCGAGACCGACTCAATCGACTCCCCTGCTCTGCGTAGCGAAAGACCCGCTGCTGCGCAAATCTCGCCGATAGGCGTGACGGCCAAGGATAGCGAGCGCCCGATTGCTTGGACGCTAGCCAGCGATTCAGGTGGTACGGTAAAGCATAGCTCGTAGTCATCGCCACCGCCCAGTGCTGCGCGCTCTCGTTGCTCGGCCCCAAGTACAGCTAGCAAGGTATCTGAAAAAGGCAGTGCCTCAAGGTCTACCCGCGCACCCACGCCGCTTGATTCGAGAATGTGGGTAAGGTCGCCAAGCAAACCGTCCGATAAATCGATGCAGGCGTTAATCTGCTCACGGGCGCGCAGCGCAAAATCCGTCCTTGGTTGCGGCGTATAGTACCTGTCCAAAAGCGACTGCCTCTGCGATTCAGACGGCGCTGACCCAAAGGTAAACTGCGAGCCAAGGTGCGACTCTCCGCCGAGAAAAAGCAGCGCAGTCGCAGCATCGCCGAGCGTGCCGGTCACACAGATAATATCGCCAACACGCGCCGACGATCTCCGCAACAATGCCTCCGCCTCGCCAAAGCCATGAATCTGAATCGTAATGGCAAGCGGCCCACGTGTCGTGTCACCACCTACCAGGGGACAATTAGCGGCCTTGGCACTCTCAAGCAGTCCGGCAGCAAATTCTGCGACCCAGCCATCATCACTCTGGGGTAGCGTAAGACCCAGAGTGAAGCACAAGGGCTCCGCGCCCATAGCCGCCATGTCGCTTAAATTAACAGCCAGCGCGCGTCGGGCGACTAATCGAGCCGGTGCCTGTTTGGGGAAATGCACACCCTCGACGAGGGTGTCTAACGATAGGGCAAGAGACGTGCCGTTGGGGGGGCGAACGATAGCTGCATCGTCGCCTATGCCGAGCGCGACGCCGCTGCGATCAAAGCCAAGTCCTTGATCGATGAAACAACGCCTGATGAGTTCGAACTCGGAATAAGACAAGTGCAGCCTCGATCTAGGCGCGGCTTTTGGTCTCTAGAGGCCGCAGGGTCAGTGCTAATTTATCAAGCACACCGTTAATATATTTATGCCCGTCGGTAGCACCAAAAACCTTGGCTAGTTCAACACATTCGTTTATGACCACTCGGTAAGGAACATCGACGCGGTTAGCAAACTCGTAGGTTCCCAAATAAAGCACGGCTTGCTCGATAGGATCGAGCGCCGATGCTTTGCGATCGAGCAGGGGTTCGATATGCGCATCGAGCTCGTTTCGATGGGTCACTATGCCGACTAGTATCTCAGTAAAGTACTCCCAGTCGACTTTGCTCGTGTGCTCTTCACGAAACTCTTCCTCAATCGCCCCCGGCGTCGAACCTGACAGCAAGTGCTGATACATCGCCTGTACGACCAGACGACGGGCTTTACGACGCTGAGCAACCGGCAGTCGAGTCTTCGCGGCTAACGCCCCGGCAGCCGCTTGGCTGGTGAGCGCTGTCATTACGCGTCCAACTGACGAATTAGGCTCACCATCTCTACTGCAGTAATTGCAGCCTCGGCGCCTTTGTTACCCGCTTTGGTACCCGATCGCTCTATCGCCTGCTCTATGCTATCGACCGTGAGTACGCCGAATGTCACCGGCTTGCCGGAATCGAGCGAAACCTGACCGAGGCCCTTCACGCATTCACCCGCGACATATTCGAAATGCGGTGTGCCACCTCGAATCACTGCGCCCAATGCAATGACCGCATCGCAATCGTCACGCGCGGCAAGTTTCTTGACCGCGAGAGGAAGCTCAAAGGCTCCAGGTACCCTGACGATCAAAATGTCTTTGTCGGCTACGCCATGACGGCGTAGCGTATCGAGTGCGCCCTCTAAAAGGCTTTCAACTACGAAGCCGTTCCAGCGGGCAACCGCGATGATGTAGCGCGCCGATGCGTTAACAAAAGTGCCTTCGATTGTTTTGATTGTGCTCATTTGAATACTCTCTTTGTTCGCTCACTATGCTGCCGAGTGAGGAGTTTAAACTTTACTTTTCGAATTCAACAAATTCGACGATGTCGAGATCGAAGCCTGAAATCGCGTTGAATCTAGCCGGATAGCTCAGTAGCCGCATCTTGCCAACACCTAAGTCGCGCAAAATCTGCGAGCCCGTGCCGATAGTCACGTCACTGCCGCTGCGACTGACCGAGCTTGCTTCCTTGTCGCGAGCGAGCGCTGAGGCGATGTCCTGCTCTAAGGGCTGGCCGTAGTCATCGCCAGATAATAACACGGCGACGCCGCTTCCTTCTTCGTTGATTCGTTTCAACGCGCTCGAGAAAGACCAGCTAGTGCGCTCGGCGTTGTAGACCTCGCAAATATCACGAACGGTATTGGGAATATGAACACGCACAAGCGTCGGTTCGTCAGCCTTAATCTCACCTTTAGTGAAGGCTAGATGCATGCTGCCGCTGATCGAGTCTCGATAAGTGTGGCAGTCAAATTCGCCGAACTGAGTCTCAACTTTTTCGGTACCAACAAGCGACACAGTCCGCTCATTTGCGATCCGATAGTGAATAAGGTCGACGATGGTGCCGATTTTGAGCCCGTGCTTTTCAGCGAATAGTTCGAGGTCGGGGCGGCGCGCCATCGTGCCGTCCTCGTTCATGATTTCAACAATCGCGGCAGCAGGCGTAAGCCCTGCTAGTCGCGCAAGATCGCAGCCTGCTTCGGTATGCCCCGCGCGGCGCAGTACACCGCCCGGCTGAGCCATAATGGGGAAAATATGACCCGGCTGGACGATATCGCTTGGCTGGCTAGCGCGATCAACTGCAACCTGAATAGTTCGCGCCCTGTCCGCGGCAGAGATGCCAGTTGTCACGCCCGAGGCCGCTTCGATAGACACCGTGAAATTCGTGCTATAAGGCGTATTGTTCTCATCGACCATAAGAGGCAATTTTAGAAATTCGCAGCGCTCGCGCGTGAGCGTAAGACAGATAAGGCCACGTGCGTTGGTCGCCATAAAATTAACGTCGGACGTGGTGATGCATTCGGCAGCGATAATCAGGTCGCCTTCGTTCTCGCGATCTTCATCATCCATTAAGATGACCATTTTGCCTTGGCGAATGTCCTCGATGATCTCTTCGACAGTATTCAGTTTCATGACTTTGGATTAATTCCCTTCGAGCGAGTTGTTCGCTTTGTTATGTGATTTTAGCTCGGGCCTAAGTTAAGAGCAGCGTGGCTTCTAAACGCTGCGCAACGAAATTCCGCACCCGACAGACGCCACTGGTAGCGCTATTTATATCCATGCTCGGCGAGGAAGTCGGCGTCGATCCCAGCCGTCTTGTTGTTTTGGCCATGTTCTTTCCAGCCATGCGCCTGTGCGGCCTTATCGCCTAGCATCAAACGTTCTAAATAACGTGCAACGAGATCCACTTCGAGATTTACTTTTTGACCGACAACATAGTCGCCGATTATGGTTTCGACCTGCGTGTGCGGAATCACGTTAACCGTAAACTGCGCCCCGTTTACCGCATTAACCGTGAGGCTAGTGCCGTCTATGCAAATAGAGCCTTTGCCTGCAATGTAGCGCGCGAGTTCCTTTGGTGCTTCATACACTAGGCGAATACTCTGTCCGTCGGGTGCTGAGCTGACGAGAGAACCCACACCGTCAACGTGTCCGCTAACAATATGGCCACCAAAACGACTCGTTGCCTGCATCGCCTTCTCGAGATTGACTCGTGAGCCAGTTTTAAGCTGGCCAAGGCTCGTGCAGTTCATAGTCTCGTTAGAGACGTCGGCAGCAAACTGACGTTCGTCAAACTCGACCACCGTAAGGCAGCAACCGTTGACAGCGATGCTGTCTCCGAGCTTCACGTCGGCAAGCGAAAGGCCACCGGCTGCAATGACCAGTCTCCATTCTTCGCGGACCCGTGTGAGGTTAGCAACAGAACCCGTCGCCTCTATAATTCCTGTAAACATGTACCACCTTTAAAATTACATTTCAGACGCTGCTGTTTCTAAGCGTCCCTCCGCGTCAGCGAGGCCTCAGCGTTACTTTGATATCTGCACCAATCCGCTCAACAGCGTCGACATCAAAATTGAGCGCGTCACTCAATTGATCGAGCCCGCTTATGTTGAGCAACGGCCGACCGTCTCTGCCCAATAACTTGGGGGCAATATAAACGATCAACTCGTCAACGAGGCCGGCCTCAATAAAACTCGCGCTAAGCGTCGCGCCAGCTTCGACTAAAACTTCGTTACACTCATCTAAACTCGCGAGCGAGTCTAGCACAGAAGGCAGGCTCACTCTTGAATCAGACACATTGGCGCTCGGCGCAAACCGATTCTCGTAGCGCGATGGCGCAGTCGCCGATTCCCCCGCCCCGTTAAGCCGATATGCTAAACAACGACCGTTTCCCAACACTATTTTTGCAGAGTCACTCAGGCGTGCCTGACTATCGAGAACAACGCGAACCGGCGGCTTTGAGAATCGGTGTTCGTTGCACTCGAGTTGCTGCGGACTAAGCCCCATCTCAGCTGGCCTCAGAGTCATCGATGGGTCGTCGGCCAATACGGTCTCAATTCCCGTTACGATTGCGTCGCATTCTGCACGGAGTCGCTGCACATCGCTTCGCGCCGCTTCGCTGGTTATCCACTTGCTTTCACCATTCGCTAACGCAGTACGACCGTCTAAGCTCATAGCGAGTTTGCATCGCACGAAAGGTCTTTGCCGCTCAAGCCTGCTAAAGAACCCCCTATTTAGACGTCGCGCGGAGTCTTCGAAGTCCTGTAGGAAAAAGACCTCGATGCCGGAGGCCTCGAGCGCAGCAATTCCGCCGCCACTTACCTTCGGATTAGGATCTAGACTCGCAATGACAACACGTTCTACGCCGGCCTCGATAAGCGCCACACTGCACGGCCCTGTACGCCCCGTGTGACAGCAGGGCTCTAGCGTCACAAAAGCCGTAGAGCCTGCCGGTAAACTCTGTGCTTGCGCGTGCCGCGGTTCAGTAGCTGGCGTATCACCACTCGCCTCTGTAGCTCGGCGGTGTGCATCCGCTATCGCGTCTGGCTCGGCATGGGGTAACCCCGCGCCCTTGTGCCAGCCTTCGCCCAACACCGTGTCACCGGCTTGTGCATTCTCTTTCACGATCACGCAACCGACGCGAGGATTTGGTGCAGCGCTAAACACAGACGCTGCGAGTTCGATCGCACGCTGCATATACTGTGGCCACGATGCCTGTTGCCCGTCGAGCTCGGTATTACGTAGGGTTTGCATAAGGGGATGCCTTAGGCGTGAAAAGAATGAAAAAGCGATGAAGAATATGATGAGACTAAACGCAGGATGGGGTTCGGTGCGCTAGCAAGCTCAACTCCCATTTCTAAGGAACACCCAGTAGGCGCTCATCTCTGCAAATTCTAACTCTCAGATTTTTCCTCGTTCGATAATCGGTCGATTTCCTGACGGAACTCGTCGAGATCCTTGAAACTTCGATAGACTGAGGCGAAACGCACAAATGCCACTTCGTCGAGATCCCGCAGCTGACTCATCACGAGTTCACCCACGGTGCGCGAATCGATTTCACGCTCACCCGTTGAGCGTAGGCTCGCTTTAATTTTGGTTACTGCCTCTTCGACCCGTTCGATGCTAACCGGGCGCTTTTCTAGCGCCTTCATGAGACCGGCCGTCATTTTATCTTCGTTAAAGGGTTCGCGTATCCCGCCTGCCTTTATTATCCGCGGCATCACGAGCTCAGCCGCTTCGTAGGTTGTGAACCGTTCAGCGCAGGTGATGCATTCTCGGCGCCGACGCACATTATTACCCTCGGCAACGAGCCGTGAGTCAATTACTTTGGTGTCTACGGCACTACAAAAAGGACAATGCATGGCTTACGTTCCGTTTAAGCGAATTCGCTCTCTGCCATTGCTGTCAGATGAGCCTCAATAATCGATAAATGGCCTAACCGTAAACAGGGAAGCGCGAGCATAGCTCAAGCACTTTTGTCTTCACTTCGGCGATGACCGCTTCATCTTCGATGTTATCCAACACGTCACACATCCAAGATGTCAATTCAGCAACCTCGGCCTCTTTAAAGCCCCTCGTGGTTACCGCAGGTGATCCGATACGCAAGCCGCTTGTGACAAAAGGCGATTTAGGATCGTTCGGTACAGCATTTTTGTTTACGGTAATATTTGCACGCCCAAGCGCTGCGTCTGCGTCTTTACCCGTAATATCCTGTTTAATTAGGCTGAGTAGGAATAGATGATCATCTGTACCGCCTGAAACCACATCGTAACCACGCGCCATGAATCCCTTGGCCATTTCACGCGCATTAGCAACAACCTGCGCTTGATAGGCCTTAAACTCATCGCTCATCGCTTCCTTAAAACAGATCGCCTTGGCAGCGATCACATGCATAAGCGGCCCACCTTGGCTTTCGGGGAACACCGCGAAATTAAGTTTCTTTTCGAGTTCGGGATTGGCTCGGGCAAGGATAATGCCGCCGCGCGGTCCGCGTAGCGTTTTGTGTGTAGTCGATGTTGTGACATCGGCGATATTTACAGGGCTAGGATAAACACCACCCGCGATAAGGCCTGAAACGTGCGCCATGTCGACAACGAACCACGCGCCAACGGCGTCTGCGATGTCACGGAAACGCTGCCAGTCGACGATTTTAGAGTAGGCTGAGAAACCGGCCATGATCATCTTCGGTTTATGCTCATGTGCGAGGCGTTCAACTTGATCGTAGTCGATCTCGCCCGTTTCAGCATTGAGCCCATATTGCACTGCCTTGTAGATGCGTCCTGAGAAGCTCACGCTTGCACCATGCGTGAGGTGACCGCCGTCAGCGAGGCTCATACCCAATACGGTATCGCCCGGCTCCATCAGCGCCATGTAAACAGCTGCGTTAGCCTGCGAACCGGAATGAGGCTGCACATTTGCGTAGTCTGCGTTATACAGTTTTTTTGCACGATCGATCGCGAGCTGCTCAATCACGTCGACGTGTTCGCAGCCACCGTAGTAGCGTTTACCCGGGTAGCCCTCGGCGTACTTATTAGTCAGCACAGAGCCCTGCGCTTCCATTATAAAGGGGCTGGCATGGTTCTCCGACGCAATCAGTTCAATATGCTCTTCTTGCCGAACACGCTCGGCCTCCATGGCAACGGCTATTTCGGGATCGAACTCGGCGAGGCTGACATCGGTCTTAAACATCTTCTACTCCGGACAAAGGCGTCAAATAGGCATAATCTAGCCGACGCATTTTACATGATAGGTCGCCGCTCGGCATCTTTAAGTAGTGTGAAGAAGCGCCAGATTTAGCTTTTCTTAACTGTTAGGACAATATATTGTCGAATCGAGACGCGTTTAGCCCTACCTCGGCCTGCCTAGCCAACTGTACCGCCAAATTTTTCAACGGATTACCCAATCTAACCCTGCAAGCTAATAGTTCCGTTCACTATAGCCAAACTGCAGTACGACTAATTGATCTCATAGAATGAGCGTGCTGACCGTTGAGAATTGGACATCGTTCACTTCTACTGATTAGGCTATGACCGACACAATCTGAAAAACAAGTAAGGCCATGCACAAGAGCGCTCCTACCAAGGGTAAGCTTGTTACAAAGCCAGCGGACTCTACATCTCCCCTTCTAAACAGTATCCATAGCGTGGAATTTATCAGCACGAAAACTATAAGAATACCAAAGCTAGTAGCCTTCGCCAGTACTACCAGAGGAAACCAGAGCGCAGCGGCTAACACCGTAAGCGTGATAAATATTGTGCTGAACCAGGGTGTCAAAGTTAACGATGATACTTGGCTGAATAAATATGGTGCTCGATTTTGGATCGCCATTCCATAAAGAATTCGTGAAGCCATAATTATTTGAATCAGGATTCCGTTCACAATGGCGAATAAGCTAATCACTCCTATCCAATCACCGGCTTCGGGATTATCTCGAACCACTAAATCTCGAAGGGGAGCTTCCGACTCGATAAGAATATCTAACGGCAACCCCAGAATTGCAATTACGGAAATCAGCATGTAAAGCGTACTAGCAACTACGATTGAGATGATTATCGCCCGCGGCATATTAACCTCGGGGCTCTTAACTTCTTCAACTACATTCACGAGATCTTCAAAGCCTATAAACGCATAAAATGCGAGAAATGCACCTGAAAAAATCCCCAACATTGCGCCCAATGACTTCGGTACAAACAAGTCCGGAAATCGCTCTGGTAACAACACAAGCTCATCGCCACCCAAAGCGATAACCCATATCAACCCCATTATTTCGATAGAGGTCATTGCCGCCGTCAACCAAAGAGATTCTGCTATTCCCGCTAAAGCTATTGCACCCATAAATAGAACGATCACGATGAGAACGAGGAGTGAGGAAATTTGGAAGAGCGCGGCGAAGTATCCGACAAAGCCATTTGCAAGCGTCGCGGATGAGACTACTCCACTAAACACGACAAGATAGCCAACCATCGTAGTCAACCAAGGCCGATGGAAACCCTCTTCGACGTAGCGTGCTTCCCCTGCACTTTGGGGGTAGCGCACTACTAATTTGGAGTAGCTGAGCCCGGTAACCGCCGCTATGCCTGCGGCGACGATAAAAGCTAGAGGGGCGAACATCCCAGCTTCACCTGCAACTTTACCGATGAGGACATAGATACCTGCCCCTAAAATAGTTCCTAAACCATAGAGGATGAGTAATAAGAGTCCAATTTTGCGTGCAAGTTGGGGTTGCATATCAGCTGCGGTTATTTTCATAGGGCGTCGCCTTGAGAAACGGAATGGCACTGCCCTTGTAGAATAGGATCAAAGTTAACTGTGCGACGATGTGTATATCAACAAACAAGGCTATTGACACAATTTTTTAGCATCTGGCGTAAATTCTCCGAAACCGGCATCGATATTCATTCACACAGGCGAGAGTAATGTTAAAATTACAGCGTAAAACCAGCAAAGATTTAAAAATTCCAATCTAAGACGGGATACATATGGCATCACAATTCGTCTACACCATGAACCGCGTCGGCAAGGTTGTTCCTCCAAAACGCGAAATCCTTAAAGATATTTCTCTGTCATTTTTCCCCGGCGCTAAGATCGGCGTTCTCGGCCTCAACGGGTCGGGAAAGTCGACTCTGCTGCGGATCATGGCCGGCGTCGACAAAGAATTTAATGGTGAGGCGCGACCGCAGGCAGACATCAATATTGGTTATCTGCCGCAGGAACCACACCTGGACGAAGACGCCGATGTACGAGGCAACGTTGAGCAAGGACTCGGCGAGATCATGGCGCTGCTCGAAGAGTTTAATGCGATCAGCGACAAATTCGCCGAACCGATGAGCGACGAAGAGATGAACAGCCTGCTCGAAAGGCAGGGCGATCTGCAAACCAAAATTGATGCTGTCGATGGCTGGGAAGTTGACAGAATCTTAGAGCGCGCCGCCGATGCGCTCAGGCTTCCGCCATGGGATGCCAAAGTTGCGCACCTCTCTGGTGGGGAAAAGCGCCGCGTCGCGTTGTGCCGCCTGCTCCTATCTAAGCCCGATATGCTTCTGCTCGATGAGCCAACCAACCATTTGGATGCCGAAAGCGTGGCGTGGATGGAACGCTTTCTTCAAGATTATCCTGGCACCGTGGTCGCGATCACTCACGACCGCTATTTCCTCGATAACGCGGCAGGCTGGATTCTCGAGCTCGACCGCGGTCATGGTATCCCTTACGAGGGCAACTACACCAATTGGCTCGAAGCCAAAGAGGCGCGACTTCAGACCGAGGCGAAGCAGCAGGCTGCTCATGAGAAAACCATCAAGGCCGAACTCGAGTGGGTGCGCGCGAATCCGAAGGGCCGACAAAGTAAAAGCAAAGCGCGCATCGCTCGCTTCGAAGAACTGAATTCGCAAGAATTTCAAACCCGTAACGAAACGCAAGAATTGTACATCCCGCCTGGCGCTCGACTCGGGGATAAGGTTCTAGAAGTAAACAACCTTTGCAAGGGGTTCGGCGATAAGACCCTGATCGAAAATCTAAGCTTCAGCGTCCCTAAAGGAAGTATCGTTGGCATTATTGGCGGCAATGGCGCGGGAAAAACCACTTTCTTACGTATGCTCGTCGGAGATGAGAAGCCCGACAGTGGCAGCATCGAGCTTGGTGAGACTGTTCAGCTTTCCTATGTCGATCAGAGCCGCGATGCGCTCAACGGCGACAACACTGTGTGGCAGGAAATCTCCGACGGCCACGAGCAACTCGTCATCGGCCGCTATGAAGTGTCGTCGCGATCGTATGCGAGTCGCTTTAATTTCCGCGGCGGCGATCAGCAAAAATTTGTGAAAGACCTGTCGGGCGGTGAACGCAATCGCTTGCATATGGCCAAGCTACTTAAGCGCGGCGGCAACGTGTTGCTACTCGACGAACCAACCAACGATCTTGATGTCGAGACTCTACGTGCACTCGAAGAAGGGCTATTGACCTTCCCTGGCTGCGCTATCGTGGTCTCGCACGACCGCTGGTTCCTCGATCGTATCTGCACTCACATTCTCGCATTCGAAGGTAACAGCCAGGTGATTTGGCACGAAGGGAATTACAGTGATTATGAGGCAGATCGCAAAAAGCGTCTCGGCGATAACGCAGAGCCTACCCGAGTAAAATACAAAAAGCTGGGCGGCTAAGGTAAGGGTCTTAGCAGAAAAATTCGACGCAGTAAGCGTTAAAAATCGAGAAAAATGTCAGAGTTCGAGTTCGGCTCGTAGCTTTGCGAATCGCGCCTTGGCTTCGGCCGGATCGAGACGCTTATTAACACGGCTCGGCAGCGGCGTCGGCGAGAGGTCTTCGAGGTTCTCGCCGCGCATCACTCGCTGACAAAATACTTGATAGTGATGCTCAAAAATAGGTTGCGCACGGCGTTGTCCTTCATTTGCGAGCATATACCATCCAGCAGCGCGGCCCGCGTAATAAACCGCAGGATGACTCCAAGCAAAATCCTTCTTCGGCGAAGGTGCAGAACAAGCTTCGTAATACGCGTCGCGTGCACTTGGTAAGCCGAACAGGTCGCCGCCGCGTTCGCAGGCTTTTATCAGCTCGGCGAGACTGGGTAAAAACGTTTGACTGCGGACAATCGTTTTTACCGCCGCGACAATCTGTTGCGGCGCATAGTCTTCAAGGCAGCTAAGCCAGTACTTTTTGGCGATCGTCTCGCTGTCGACATCGGGAAACGCGCGATAGTATTGATTATGGTAGGCAAACTGCAGCTGCGAGAACACCCTATTTATCGCAGCGATATGATCGAGGCCATCGCCGTCCTTTGATTCGGTGCTATACCTTGCATCGGCGCCCTCACTCACCAACCCCGTTGCGGACGATGCCTCATTGCCCACGGAGCCTCGGGACGCATCGCGCCTCTCTTTAGCTGGACCGTCTATGTCGCGCGCTGTTGGCTCGCCGATTTCTTTGTTTGGCTGCGTCAAATCAGCTTGCCCAACTGCGGTCGTCGAGTTGTCGGAGTCGTTCTGCAACGCTGCTCGTGCCCGCGCTACCATCGCGTCGATTTTCTGCATTCTGCCCTCCTCTCGTGCTCATACCGCGGCTCGGTTGCTGAGCGTCACGCTGAAGTTTACGCGCCCACTCGGCCTTAACAAACTGAAGAAAAGCCGTATTCCACGATGCTTTAGCTTGCTGACTATCGCGCCAGTATAAAACAAACTCTGCGACACGGGCATTGGCGAAGTCGGCATCGATTTCAGCGAGCTGCAGCGTTTCGTAAAAATCGGCGCTCGGGCTCCAGTTAGCCGGAATCGGGCGCGGCGTGTCGTCGAAGCCCTGCATCGCCGAGTAGCGTGCCCACTGCCTGCGAATATGCTCGATGAATCGCGTGTTCCAAGGTCCCGAACCCAGCCCGCGCTCCTCCCAGTAGAGAACAAACTCAGGTATCGCGTCTTCGATGAAGTGCGGATTCACCCCTGCGTTCTGCAATATCGACAGCGCCTGCGGGCTCGGTCGCCAAGCAGCAGACATCTCACTGGCTTGTTCGAACGCGCCTCGACGCGTTTGCTCCTCACGCCACAGCTTCAGTACATGCTTGTAGAAAGCGTTACCCCACGAAAACCTAGCCTGACCTCGGTCACGCCAATACTGCACGAACTCGGGGACTGCATCCCAAAGAAAGTCTTCAGGAATATTGTGCTGCTGGCACTGTTTGATCCACGTAGCTTCGGGCTGCCAGTTCGCAGGAATTAATGTCGCGCTGCCATTCGATTGCGCCTGCTGCGCGTTCGGCGCCGGCGTGTTAGTAGAATAGCCATAAACGGGAAGACCCTGACGGGGCGTTGCTGTCTCGCTACCTAAGACCTTGCTTCCGCCTTCGAGATTCTGTGCGGTCGCATAAGCGTTGGCCGGCGGAGATTGGGGGGCTTGCGCAGCCTTCACGCCGTCGTCGATCTCGAAGCGCTGCGCGTTTTGCCTTAAACCTTCGGAGATTTTGAGCAATCCGAGTTCTCGAAGATTGGACTGTATTCGGCGAATGTCTATTGGCGCCCAGAATGGCAATACTCGCTGCAGCTGATCAAGGTCAAGCTCCACCCAGCGCTGCCGTTCGGCACTTGGCTCTGCGAGGACGTGTTGCATGGCAATGAGCTCTCCCAGCACGTGCAGCATCACGGTCTCTTCAAGCCCGATGGTGGCAGCGAGAGTAGGCGAGATGAGTAACGGTCGTTCAGGGATTAGTGTGGAATTCATATTGCTGCTTTTACCCTGCACAGTGCGGTAATCTATAGATAGGCTTAAGGATACGCCGTGAAGCGAAGCACGTAAAAGACTTCTCACGCTGCGCAGACACAAAGGTCGATTTACACAATGCATACACACGTTATTCAGCGCTTTATCGACTCTCACGCTCTGCCTCAGAGCTATGCTGGCGACGCCGAGCTCTGGTTTGCTCCACTCGCCGAAGAGATAGTGGTCGCGTCTAAAAGCAATGAATCAATTGGCACCGCGCCATTTATACTGGGAATTAGCGGCTGCCAAGGCAGCGGTAAGTCTACCGCATGCGAACTTCTCGAGTCATTGCTGTCGGCTCAGGGTCTTGTCGTAGCCCGACTATCGCTCGACGACTTCTACCTTAGTCAACAGCAGCGAAAAGTGCTGGCTCAGACAGTACACCCACTTTTGGCGACGCGCGGCGCGCCTGGCACGCATGATACAGGCCTCGCACTCACTACCCTCGCAGCAATTCGTGACAGCGATCGCTCGAGCGTTATCGCACTACCTCGCTTCGATAAACCGACCGATAACCCGCTGCCTCGCAAGGAATGGCCCATGCTATCGGCTCGTCATAACCGCCCTGCTGCAGACATCGTGATTCTTGAAGGCTGGTGTCTTGGCGCCACGCCACAATCAGCAAGCGAGCTTGCTCTTGCGTGCAATAGCTTAGAGCGAGAAGAGGACTCGGACGGACACTGGCGAGGGTTTGTGAATGAGAAGCTCGCGGGCGACTATCAGAGCCTTTTTAGCCAGCTGGATCGCCTGCTCTTCCTCGAGGCTCCAAGCTTTGAATGCGTGCTGAACTGGCGCATCAGGCAAGAGGCCCGCCTGCGCGCCCATGGCTCGAATTCATCTCGTCCGGCGCCGGCACTCATGAGCGAGACGCAGGTCGAGCGTTTTGTGCAGCATTTTGAGAGGCTTACGAGGCACTGCCTCGTGCAGCTTCCTTCGGTCGCCGATACCGTTTTCGAGTTGGATACGACGCAAAGGATTGTCGGCAGACGTTAAAATAACGGCTACCTAGCTGACTTAGTCGACGGAAACGATGCTAGTTCACTACGTTTATTTCGACTAAACCGACCCTACTACGTTGCCGCACTTATCGACGGCGTTCTCTGTCGCATTTTATTCTGCAAGTTATTTACCCACACGCGCACCACTAGCAGCGACAGCACTATCCCTGCGATCTGACGCCACAGCGCAGTTTCCTCACCGTGGCTCATCGCCGCGAGTTCGAGCTCCCAGCCGAATACACTGTACAGCTGGTTAAGCACGAGTCCCGCAGTGATTGCTGTAGCAATCACACCAATCAGATAGGCGACTAGAGAGCGATTTCCCAGCTGCTCTTTAATCACGCCCATCGTTGCAATGTTCGTAGCGGGGCCGGTCAGCATAAAGACCAGCGCTGCTCCGGGGGACAGGCCGGCGAACAGAAAACTCGCGGCGACCGGTGTCGACGCCGTCGCGCAGATGTACATAGGCAGGCCAACGATCACCATAATGAGCATGGCTATCACACCATCGCCCCACTGCAAAAAGAACGACTGCGGGACATAGGCTGTGACGAGTGCGGCGGCCGTGAGGCCAATAAACAGCCATTTCGCTGTGTCGGCGATCATGCGGCCATAGCCGTATTGCACAGCCTGCACCAGGCGCTCACCGAGGGTTGGCGGCTCGGGCTCTGCTTCGGGTTTGCTCATACTGCAGCAGCTCTTGGGGGCCGGCGCAGGTTCTGCTACCACGTCATCCGTATCGAACTTATGCACCAATACGCCGGCAACGACAGCGCTAATGAGCGCAGAAATTGGTCGCGCGATGGCGAAAATCGGCCCCAGCATCGCGTAGGAAAACGCGATGGAGTCGACGCCAGTCTCAGGCGTGGCAACGAGGAACGAAGCCGTCGCGCCCTTCGACGCACCCGCCTTGCGCACAGCAAGCGCCGTAGGGATTACTCCGCAGCTGCAAAGCGGCAGCGGCGCACCTATCAATGCGCCCTTAGTAATAGACAACAGCCCGGGCTTAGCGAGCTGCTTCTGCACCCACTCACTCGGTATAACCTGCTTAATGACACCCGCGATGAAATAGCCAAGCAGCAGCCAAGGCGCGCTTTCGACTACGAGGTTCCAAAATATGCTCAGCAAATTACTCATGGGGTTGCCTCCTCAACAGGTACTCTTCCCGCGTCAAGCGCTTCGATAATCGAACAGTGCACGGCACTGTCCATGCCGCCGTCGCAGCTTTTTAGCAGCAGTTGAAGACTCTGTCGGATCTCTTCCAGCTGCGCAATCTTGGCATTGATTGACTCTAGTTTGTGCCGAGTGATCGAGGTGACTTCCTCGCAAGTGTGGTGATCGCGATCCAAGCGAATAGACAGCAGCTGCGCGATCTCATCTAAGGAAAAACCGGCGTCCCGCGCCGTCTTCACAAATTCGACCCGGCGGATATCCGCTTCAGTGTAGCGCCGGTATCCCGAGGGACTGCGCTCGCTCGACTCGATAAGCCCTTTCTTCTCATAAAAACGGAGCGTGTGAGCCGACAGCCCACAGTGTGCAGCTAATTGGCTGATCTTCATCTCTTATCAAAGCCTCCCGTTAAAAGCGCAGAGACTGCGCCACTTATATAGGGCTAGTATAACCCTTAGAGTTAACTCTAAGGTCAAGGCTTTATCCGCAATTCTTACGCCAGCACTTCCGATAGCCACGCGCCTATATCCACGATCTCTTGCGGGCACACCGCATGTTCCATCGGATAGGTCTTGTATTCTGGTACAAAACCCAATGCCTCAAGGCGCGCTTTACCCTCGAGACCCATGCCTTCAACAACAACAGGATCATGGCTGCCATGGCAAATGAGTGCAGGCAGGCCTGCCTGCACTTCATCCATCTTCACCGTCTGCGCAGTGGGAAAATACGTCGACAGCAACATCATGCCCGCAAGCCGCTTTGGATAGCTCAGCGCCGCCTCATAGGTGATCGCACCTCCCTGCGAGAAACCGGCTATGACGATGCGATCGGGCGCTACGCCACGTTCGATCTCACGCTCGATGAGAGCGTGAACCCACCCGGCTGATTGCTCGATCTGCTCTGTATCTACGTGACGACCACCGTCGAGCGATTTTATGTCATACCAGGCAGGCATGACATAACCGTTGTTGATTGTGACGGGTATAGACGGCGCATGGGGAAAAATAAACCGTACACCAACACCTGCTGGCAGATTAAGTTGGGGGACAATGGGTGCAAAGTCGTTGCCGTCGGCGCCGAGACCGTGCAGCCAAATTACGGATGCAGTGACGTTTAGGCCTTTGGGCCACTCAAGTTCAACGGCGGGGAGGTATGACATGGTAAGTTCTCACTTAATTGAAATTCGAGCCCTGCACTTACGGCTCAATTCCATGATCCTTGAGGGCTTGTTGGTGAGAAAGAATACATCAAAAGAACGGGAGAAGCATAAGGGGACGAGTAGCTGGAAAGTGAGCAGAGATTCTAACAGGAGGCGGCGTATTCTTGAGTTTAGCCTCCCTCCGAAGATTTAAGGATTTAGCCTCCGCCGCCGCTAGTTAAGTGCTAATTTGAGATTGCATCCAAGCGTACTCAATACCGCCGATAATCAGAACTACCGGGACTAACGGCGCCATTGCAATGCCGCCTAAGACGGCGGCCGCCACACCGAATACAATAGAGGCTCCAATCGCCACATTTCGAAGCATGATCTAAAGCGACGAACTCTGATTGCACATGACAACCAAAATTCTTCGCAGACTCGTGCTAACCGATGCCTCCTGCTCACGCTTTTATAAAAAAGCTAATTTAACGCGAGGCATTTGTTTCAGCGTTCTTAAGCAAGGTATTAAGCTCGTTGTATTTTTCCTCACCATGGTCTAATCGGGAAAGTCGCGCCCGCATAGCCGCAGTTAATCCATTGGTGTCACGAGCAAGGGGATCGGCGCCTGATTCAATCAATTGGTTTACGATTTCAACGTTTCCGGCGCGCACCGCGCGATGCAACATTGAATTTCCATAAACATCTTTCGAATTAATATCTGCGCCGTACGCGAGCATAACCTCGATCATCGTGGGTATCTCGCTATCTACTGCGCGTTGAAAAAGACTGATATCAGGTGTGAATTCAGAGACCGCATTGATATCAGCGCCAGCTGCCAAGAGAGATTCGAGGCGAACAGGATCTTTAAAATATATCGCATCAAACGCCGGGAAATTAATACTATCCCTAATCATTGCCTCACGGAGTAGATTCGGCTTCCTATTGCTCAACTTCTCCTCAAAGTGGCCCCTTAATTCCTGAAATTTATCATCGGGAATCAAGCGTGATACTGTCCGCAAAACTTCGCTATGGCCTGAATACTTATCGAGCCATTCCTGCTGTGTAAGCTCACCAGCTTCCTTTAGATCATAGTACTCTGCATTTTGAGTATATAAGCGATGTATCGTTGAGCGAATACTTCGAAGCTCTTGATCTGTCAGGTTAGTTTTTGATAATGGCTCTCCCCAGAGACTATCGAGTAACGAAAGAGTAGATTTTTCGATAATATCGCTACGCGCTCGAGGCTTGTGTCTGAAAATTTCTGCAAAATTATCCTCGTAGTATTCGATCGCATCTGAATTGAAAACGTAGTCATTAAATTCGCTTTTAAAGTCAAGATCAAAAGAATCGACCAAGCTAAAAAACTCCCCAAATAGGCTTTTCGAACTCGCCTCCCCACTCGGGGTAGTCGAATCTACGAACTCTAGATCAGCGTTTTCAGTGGGCTCCAATGACGTCGATATTTCTGCTCTATCGTTGCGCATTCTGGGTCCGATTTCAGCAGATTCCACTACCTCTGACACTGACTTTTGATCCTGTAAAGGCAGTTCGCGGTCAAAGGCAAAAACGAGCCCGAGTGCGCATATCCCAAGAATCGTCGAAATAGAAATGACTTGCTTACCACTTAAGACTTTTGAATCATGAAGTTTCATCTGTCCTCCTTTGTCGCTCTTTTATTTTTTGATCCTGAATGCCGAATATTAGTTACTCCTAATATGTTCAAGCGTGACACTGCCACTTGGTGCTGGCGATATATCTAGAAAATGATACTGGGTCGATCCAGAGGCAAACTCAAAATGAATGTTTCTCTCTGCTTCATCAACGTAACGCAATTCTTCGTCTAACCTTTCCGCGTCACGTTCGCAGTTAGCGTGTTCGTCCCAATAATATTCACTAGCATCATTCATTTCTCGATCGAATCTATCGGATATCTCCCGCTCCCATGAAAGAAAATAGTAAGCAGTCGGAATACCGAGAAGAGCACCCCAACCCTCGGTTAAGATTGCCCCAACCGTTACGATCCCACCCGCGGTAAATGCGTAATTTTCAAGGCTTTTCATTTCCCTATCTTTGTTTTCTTTCGCCATTTCTTCTCTGAAGAGCTGCTCACGTCCTACTCTTGCAACACATTCATTAAAAATGATTAGAGCAAGATTGCTATGCGCACTCGCGCCGTTGTATTTGAATGGATAAGAATCCAGCTTGTTAGGTTCGGTACTTAAGGAAAATGCGAAAACCAAAATTGCAGACAGAATAAGAGAGTTTCTGAATACACGCCGACATAAATTTACATAACTTGGATGTTGCTCTAACTTTGGTTCGCAAACAGTTATTGAGCTCATTATGATTCCTTTTCTCTGAATGAAATGTAGAGAATTTTCTACTCTCTTTTATCTAGACCATTCGTTTAAAGGATCAAAATTTATGACCAAATCGGCGTTATATCCCAGAGAATTCATTTTTTGATACACAAGACTCCCGCCCACAGAATCTACGGCATCTTCAAAAATGCGCCAGGCACGCAACTCTGCCCACCATGACGCTCCCGTCTGCTAATTCACCATTACCTTAGTTATAGATCAAAAATTCTGAAAGTACAGGCTCATCCCATTCTTTGCAAAAGCTTCGCTCATGGACCCGTTCTTGATCTATGTGGAATAGCCTCTCTAGAACAACCAAAAAATTACCACGCCCTAATCTCGCAAGGTTCATACTCATGAATCAATGTTTCATCGCTTGCCCGGATTCGACCCTCATTGAACGCCGCTGCTTCTTGTTCCATGCGAGTAAGCTGGGGCAAACTAACAGCCCCGTATACAATGCCTATAACTGGGTGAATTATCGTAGTTGCCGCTGTTAGTGCAGAGTAGCCGTATTTGTAGTCGGTATTCTCGTCCAGATTCTCTTGAAGCGCGGCCCGAATCTCAGCGTCCCTCACTCTCTTCGCGTCTTTTGCAGTGGCTTCGCAAATCCTTCGAGAAAGAAGCTTTTCGTTGCTTTGCGCGGGAGCGCCTTGAACCTAGACCGGCTGTTCGTTCAATGTTGTTCAAGTATCTTGATCCTCACAACCCGAGGCTATTTTGCCGTATCATAGGAGACCTAAGGAGCGAGCTCGAATGCCCACTTACTCTCCGACACACTCTCCGACACACTGGCAGCATCCTCATGATCGACATAACCGACCTCAAGAACCGACTAGAAAAAAACCTGCGCGTGCTAGGAAAGTGGGCACAACAACAGGGAATCGAGTGTTATCGGCTCTACGATGCCGACCTGCCCGAATTCGCGTTTGCGGTTGATCTTTATGCTAAGCGCATCCATGTCGCGGAATATCAAGCGCCCGCAAAAATAGACCCTGCCAAAGTCGAGGCGCGTCGGGAAGGTATGCTGCTTGCGTTGCATGAAGTGCTCGGTGTCCCCGCCCGCGCTCTTACTATTAAGTCGCGCGAGCGCCAACGCGGCGCAAAGCAATATGAGGCTGAGGATCATCAGGGTAAGTTCTTTACCGTTCGCGAGGGTCGCGCAAAGCTTTATGTGAATCTCACCGATTACCTAGACACTGGATTATTTTTAGACCATCGGGCGATTCGCCGCTTTATCTTTGAAAAAGCGCGCGGCAAGCGCTTTCTTAACTTATTTTGCTATACAGGAACGGCGAGCGTACACGCAGCGTTAGGTGGCGCGACGTCGAGTCTGAGTATCGATATGTCCAACACCTACCTCGAATGGGCTCGACGTAACTATCAGGAAAACAAAATTGGCGGAAAGCTGCATCGGCTAAAGCGCGCCGATTGTGTCGCGTTTCTCGAGACCTTGGTCGACAGACGCCCGCCAAGCCTCGATGCGAGCGACGTTGAGACCGAAAATGGCTTGTTTGATCTCATTTTCCTCGATCCACCCACATTTTCTAACTCGAAAAAGACCGACAATGTGCTCGATATTCAGCGCGATCATGCCAAGCTGATTGCCGGATGCATGGCGCGACTGGCATCGGGTGGCTTGCTCATCTTTTCTAACAACTGCCGCGGGTTTAAACTCGACGCCGAGATTACAGCGCGTTATCGTGTAAAAGATTTTAGCCGCCAGAGCCTTGATCGCGATTTCCATCGCAACCCCAAGATACATCAAACCTGGCTGATTGAGCCCTAGCGCGGCTATCGGGTGGTGTGTAAGCTCAGACGCAATCCAGACCGCAACGTAGGACCTGTCAATAACCCCGCAAAAGGAGTGACATGAATACTGCAATCGCCCGCTTAGCGTTTAGATCGACCTTGTCACTTTTTAGCGTCTCTTTGCTCTTTGCGGTTTTTGCCTCGGCCAGCGCGTCCGGCACCACGCTGATGAGCCTTTCGGTCAACAGCCTGAGCGAGCAGGCTGAGTTTGTGTTCGAAGGCGAAGTGATTTCAGTAGAGGCGCTGCGATCCGGCAATCGCGGCATGGTCAATACGTATGTCACTTTTCGCGTTATCGACATCATCAAGGGAGACACCGGTGCTACTGATATAGAGCTGAAGTTTCTCGGAGGCTCGCTGAACGGTGAAGTGCTAGAGGTTAACGGCTCGCGCCTTCCTCAATTGGGCGAACGCGGCATCTATTTTGTCGAGTCGTTAAGCCGAGATTTAATAAACCCTCTACTCGGCTGGTCGCAAGGGCAATATCTCATAAAGACCGTCGATGGTGTTGAAAGCATGACGACCGTCGACGCTAAACCCATTATCGCTATCTCACCTACCGAGGTGGTCTCCGGCTCGCAATCGACGCAGACGTTAGGAGCTTCAACAGGTACGCCATCGACGCAGTCGCGCGTCCTGTCGCCGCTGCGTATTGCCGCAGACCCCAATGCCGCCGAGGGCATTGTCGCTATCGACCGCGACTCGATAACTGGCCTCAGCCCCGACGACTTTAAACAGCAAATCCGTGCACTCATACCCTAGGCCTATGTGCAGGCGCCTGGCAAAAAAAACCCCCGGCATCTCGACCGAGGGCTCATAGACTTCGCGGCACTGAGGCTCAAAAGTGCTTACTTTGGCATACGTGCTGCGCGGATTTCGATTTCGATCAACCACCCTTCGACAACTAAGCCTGCGATCTGAACGAAAGAACGAACGGGCTTCATGGGATTTTCATCTGTGCCAAAGAACTGCTGGTAACCGCTGTTGAAACCCGCAAAGTCGAGCTCGCCATAAGGGCCTGCGACCGCAAATGCGCGCACCTGAACGATATCTTCCATCGACCAACCCTGCGACTCCAACGTCTCTTTGAATCGGCTAAACGTGTCGATGGTCTGTTGCTCCATATCACCCCATGTGCCGTCCTCGAGTGGACGCGCGCCGGAACCGCTTAAATAGAGCGTTTCGGCGCCGGGCGGGATCGAGATATTGTTATAAAAATTACGGCCCTCACCTGTGCGCACGATTTCGTCGGCGGTTACCACCGAGGTGAAGCTGAGTGATGCGAATACAGCGAGAGCTAACAATGATTTTACGCGACTATACATGAGCAAATTTCCTTTTAATTTATCGTAATCTGAATTGTCCAAGCAGCCAGCGTGGCAGGCCGATGTTTAGTTGCCGAGTCTACCGCGGCATAAGCCGCGGATAAACCTCAGACGTCGGAATCGGCAAGCACGCCGTCGGTGTCTTTCGAACCGAGGAATTTAGACGTGATAATCCCCGCAGTAATAGAGCCGTTAACGTTGAGCGCAGTGCGCGCCATATCGATCAAAGGTTCGATTGAGATGAGCAGTGCTGCAATAGTCACAGGGAAACCCAGTGCGGGCAGCACCACGAGCGCCGCGTTTGTTGCTCCGCCACCGACACCTGCAATACCGAACGAGCCGATAGCGACAATTAACACGAGGCTAATCACGAATTCCAGTGAGATTTCTGTGCCTCCAGATGCCGCGACCATCACCGCGAGCATCGCTGGGTAAAGTCCGGCACAGCCATTTTGTCCAATGGTCGCGCCGAATGAGGCGGCAATATTGGCGATAGGCGCAGGCACGTTGAGCTCCTCGATCTGCGCGCGGATCGTGAGCGGGATAGTCGCCGCCGAACTGCGAGTCACGAAGGCGAAGGTCAACACCGGCCATACTTTCTGAAAATAACTGCGAATATTGCCGCCAAAGGCGCCAATCAGCGCGGTATGCACAACAAACATGATCGCGATAGCGATATAAGAGGCGACGACGAAGCTGATAAGATTGAGTATTGCGCTGCCGTCGGTTGTCACGATGACCCGAGTCATCAGCGCAAGCACGCCGTAGGGAGTGAGTGAGATCACGATCTTAACGAGCCGCATTACAACCGCTTGAGTTGTTTCGATAAAGCGTCGAATCTGCTCGCCTCGCTCTGGATTCTCTTCACCGACAAGCGCAGCTGCTATACCAAACAAGAGTCCAAACACCACAACCCCGATTATAGAAAGCGGGCGCGAGTCTGCCAGATCGGCAAAGATATTATTCGGGACGATATTCGTTAATGTGCCAATAACGCTGTAATCCGTGCCGGCAGCGCGACGGGCCTCGAGCACTTCAGCGCGCGCGAGCTCGCGGGCACCGGCTCCAAGATCGGCAGCGTTGAGGTTAAACAATAGGGCAATGCCAACGCCGACGAGCGCGGCAATCACCGTGGTAATGATAAGCACAGAGACGACCGTGCCGCCGATCTTGCCGAGCGACTTAATCTCGTCCACCTTAATCACCGCGGCGATCATCGTAATCAGAATCAGCGGCATGATAATCATGCGCAGTAAGGACACATAGGACGAGCCGATGATGTTCGTCCACTCGAGAGTTGAGTCGAGAACCGCCTGATTGTCGCCGTAGACTGCCGAAAGGATAAAGCCGAAAACTGTGCCGCCAACTAAACCGAGTAACACGCGGCGCGACAAAGTCCAGCTTTCGCGTTGACCAAATTGGTAGAGAACACCTAAAAGTCCCGCAAATAGCACGACATTGACGATGGCAAGGGTTGGCATGGTTGGTTCTCCCGAGTCGCGGTTAAGAGCCGCTTATTGATATTTTGGGTCTTTCTAATAGCGCCCGAGTATATCTCTTCACCTCTTTTACACCAAGTAGACTAGCAACTCGCTACAGCGACCTAACCCTCGACTCAGCGAGCACTCTTCCAACTGCGTGGGAGGCTCGCCCGATTCGCTAGCTAGGGACGCAGGCGATAGCCCGTGCGGAAAATCGCATAGACAACACCGAGGCAGACCAGCAAAAACAAGCTCACGCCGACGAGGCTCACCCAGACGTTTACCTCAGATATTTCATAGAAACTCCAGCGCAGGCCGCTGACAAGATACAGCACAGGATTCATGAGCGAAATGGACTGCCACACAGGTGGCAACATATCGGTGGAATAGAAGCTGCCCCCAAGGAATACCAGCGGCGTAATAATGAGCGCAGGTACGATAGACAGCTTCTCGAAATTGTCGGCCCAAATGCCAAGTATGAAACCAAACAGGCTAAACGAAAGTGCTGTGAGCACAATAAAGAGCAGCATAATAATCGGATGAGCGATACGCAGCTCGATGAAAAACCCCGCCGTCGCGAGGATTATTAAGCCTAAGATGATTGCCTTGGTCGCCGCGGCGCCGACATAGCCGAGCACCACTTCGAGTGTCGACACCGGCGCCGACAGCACTTCATACACTGTGCCCGAAAACTTAGGAAAATAAATTCCAAACGACGCGTTGCTAATACTATTAGTCAGCAGGCTCAGCATGATAAGTCCAGGGACAATAAACGCCCCATAGCCGACGCCGCCTACCTCCTGAATGCGTGAACCGATTGCAGCGCCGAAAACGATAAAGTACAACGACGTCGTGAGCACCGGCGTCACGATGCTCTGCAGCAAAGTTCTGCGCATGCGTGCCATTTCAAATTTATAGATTGCCAGCACCGCATAATAATTCATCACTCTACTCAATATCGTGCTCATGTTGCAGCTCCTTGCGCGATGCCATCGGCGGGCTGATTAACCAGTCCCACGAAAATTTCCTCGAGTGAGCTCTGCGAAGTGTGCAGGTCTTTAAAAGTAATGCCCGCTTCACGCAGCGCCTCTAACACGCTAGAGATATTGTTCTCACCCGACTCGGTGGTGTCGAAGGTATAGATCAGTTTGAGCCCATTGGCTGACAGCTCGAGTCCGAAGGGTGCAAGACTATTGGGCAGCCCCTCGAGCGGATCGAATAGCTCCAGCTCAAGCTGCTTCTTGCCCAGCTTGGCCATTAATGCGCGCTTCTCCTCAACCAGAATCAATTCACCGTGATTGATCACGCCGATGCGGTCAGCAATCTCCTCCGCTTCTTCGATATAGTGGGTAGTAAGGATTATCGTCACTCCGCTGGCGCGAAGATCGCTTACGATCGCCCACATGTCTTTGCGCAGCGACACGTCAACGCCGGCTGTCGGCTCATCGAGAAATAAAATTCGGGGCTCATGCGACAGCGCTTTGGCGATGAGCACACGGCGCTTCATCCCGCCCGACAGCGTGCGCAGCATATTGTCTTTCTTATCCCACAGCGAAAGCGAACGCAGAACACGCTCAATGTGAGCAGGATCGGGCGCCCTGCCGAAAAGTCCGCGCGAAAACGAGACTGTATTCCATACCGTCTCGAAGGAATCTGTCGTGAGCTCCTGTGGCACAAGCCCGATGAGCGCGCGAGTTATCCGATAATCGGTCGTGATGTCATGACCCGCGACGAGAACACGCCCACTACTAGGCTGCACGAGACCGCAGATGGTCGATATCAGCGTAGTTTTACCCGCACCGTTCGGCCCGAGTAGCGCGATTATCTCGCCCGCCTTAATATCGAGGCTAACCGATTTAAGTGCCGCAAACCCTCCGGCATAGACTTTGCTCAGCTGCTGAATACTGAGGATTGTGCTGCCCACCTCGGGCTCGATAACTGCCATGCCAATTTCCCTGTTCTTTAAGGCAATAATACCCGTAGGCGTGACCCGAAGGGCCCGCCGTGCTAGCTTTTACCTAGTGTACTCTATCGAGACCAAACTACGGACCCCTTCCCATGCATAGATCAACTCCTCGGTGCCTCAGCAGAATGACCCTGCGAATCTTCGGCGCGAGCCTTTTCTTTAGTCACATGCTTTTTGCTCAATCTAGCGTCGCTCAATCGGCGATGGTCGAGTCGCCTTTATCAAACCAAGAGCGCGAAATTATCAACTGGGTAGCAGAGCAAGAAGACGAGATGGTTGCGCTTTTAGAGCGATTAACCAACATCAACACCGGCACGCTCAATAAAGCCGGCGTCACCGAGGTGATCGGCCTTCTCAATACCGAGCTCCTGCAGCTCGGCTTCGACTCGCGTTCGCTTGCAGGGGACGTTATCGATATGCCTAGCTGCCCCGGCAGCGAATACACCTTAGACGTAGCAGACCATCTCCTCGCCACCAAAGCGGGCGAAGGCAAACGCCTACTGATGATAGGTCACGTCGACACCGTATTCCCTCTCGACAGTCCTTTCCAAACCTTCTCGCGTGAGGGCGATATCGCCTATGGCCCGGGCGTGTCAGATATGAAGGGTGGCCTCGTCGTGATGCTTTATGCATTAAAAGCACTGAATCATTTCGGCGAGCTAGAGGACAAAGCTATCAGCATTCTGCTCAACTCAGACGAAGAAGTTGGCTCATTAAGTTCGCGCAAATATGTCGAACAACAGGCGGCTCTGCACGATTACGGTCTGGTGTATGAGTCCTCGGGAAATAATCGACTGACTCGCGCGCGCAAAGGCTTGGGCCAGGCGCGGTTCGTCGTCAATGGCCGAGCCTCTCATGCGGGCGGCGCCCATCAACAGGGACGCTCGGCGATTAAAGAGCTTGCCTACAAAATCGTTCAAATCGAAAACATGACCGACTACGAAAGCGGCGTGACGGTAAATGTCGGGGTTATCAATGGCGGTGAAGCACGCAATACGATAGCGCCCTGCGCAGAAGCTCTAGTCGATTTGCGCTATCCTGAGCCGCAACAGGGGTTGGATGCGGTAAAACGCTGGGAAGAAATTTTCAGCAGTGTCTACAGCTACCCTGTTGATTCGGGCGAACTCTCCACCAATAGCTGGACCAGCTTGCACCGTCCGCCCAAGATTCCCACCGAGCAATCGGATCTGTTGCTCAACAAGACCATCGCCATTGGAAAATTACTGGGCCAAGAATTAACCGTGACAGACTCCGGCGGCGGAACCGACGGTTCCTTGACCCAAGCGGCAGGACTACCGACGCTGGACTCTCTCGGTAGCGACGGCACGGGCGCGCACTCAAAACGCGAACAAGGGCGTATCAGCTCACTTGTCGAACGCGCACAGCTGAGCGTTGTATTAATCGGCCGCTTAGCGAAACAGCCCTAATTGACGAGGGCTGTAGACGGGGCGCTGCTCGCACCGCGGTTTTGGACGCGCATCAAAGAGCGTCAAGCGCCTGGGAGATTTTCGAAATGCCGACGACCTCCATACCGGGTATGGGGGTTTTCGGCACATTAGCCTTGGGCACGATAGCACGCTTAAATCCATGTTTCGCCGCCTCCCTCAACCTTTCTTGACCACCCGGTACAGGACGGATCTCACCCGCTAAGCCAACTTCGCCGAAGACAACAAGTTCGCGCGGCAGCGCTTGATCTCGGAAACTCGATACTACCGCGAGCAGTAAAGCGAGATCAGCGCTTGTCTCGGTAACCTTTACACCGCCGACAACGTTTACAAATACATCCTGGTCAGCCATATACAATCCACCGTGACGATGAAGCACGGCAAGCAGCATGGCAAGGCGATTCTGATCCAAACCAACGGTTACGCGGCGCGGGTTACCCAGCTGTGTCGCATCGACGAGCGCCTGTATCTCGACAAGCAGCGGCCGCGTCCCCTCCCACAGCACCATAACAATCGAGCCGGCAGATTCTTCTTCGGTACGCGCGAGAAAAATCGCGGAGGGGTTTTTTACTTCTTTAAGACCCAGCTCGGTCATGCCAAACACGCCAAGCTCGTTAACCGCACCAAAGCGGTTCTTCTGACCGCGTAAAACACGGTATTTTGACTCGCTTCCGCCTTCGAGCATGATAAAACAGTCGATCATATGCTCGAGCACTTTGGGGCCTGCGAGATTACCTTCCTTGGTGACGTGCCCAACCAAAAACAGCACCGTGTTAGTTTGCTTCGCGTACTGAATTAAATACGCAGCAGACTCGCGTACCTGCGACACGCTGCCAGGCGCCGAAGCGACGTCAGCGGAATGCATAACCTGTATCGAATCTACAACGAGCAGCGCTGGCTTGTGCGTTTGTGCCGCTTTGCAGATGGTTTCGACGTTAGTTTCGGCAAGCATTTTCAAATTGTCTTCGGGCAGCCGCAGCCGCTTGGCGCGCATGCCAACTTGCTGCAGGGATTCCTCACCTGTGACATAGAGCGCAGGTTTGCCGGAGTGGGCGAGCAGACACATGACTTGCAAAAGCAGCGTGCTTTTACCCGCTCCCGGATTACCGCCGATCAATATCACTGAGCCAGGAACGAGTCCGCCACCCAACACACGATCCAGTTCGTCGATAGTAGTAGAGAACCGAGGTAGCGCCTCGAGGTCGATGTCCGATAAATTCTGGACATCGGATACGTCGCCGCTGTAGCCGCCGGGCTTGCGAAAATCAGCCTTAGTGGCAGGTGAGGTGCTCGCTCCGAGATTAATCTGAGACAAGGTATTCCAGGCTTTGCATGAGGCGCACTGGCCCTGCCACTGTCCGTGTTCGCTGCCACAATCGGTGCAAACAAATGCTATTTTAGATTTCGCCATCTAGATTACTCGTTGCAAAAAGTGCGAAGCGTGTGACAGTTCAGCTTGTTTGACGCGGCACGCGCGCAGTTACCTGACAGAATAGTTCATAGGCAATGGTCTGGCAGTGCTGTGCAATATCGTCTGCGGGCAGGCCTTCACCCCAAAGAACGACGCTCGCACCGACATCAACCTGCAGGTCGGTAACATCTATCGTTATCATGTCCATCGACACGCGACCCACCAGCGTCGTTCTCCGCTTACCAGTCGCGGTCTCTACCAAAACCGGTGTGCCTGTCGGTGCTTTGCGCGGATAGCCATCGCCGTAGCCTATCGACACGACGCCAATGCGCATTGGCTTGTCTGCAACAAAAGTCCCGCCATAGCCGACAGCATCCCCCGCGTTAAGATCATTAACCGCAATAAGCCGCGACCTAAGAGTCATTACCGGTGCAAGATCGAGACTCTGGGCGCTGCGCGCTGCAAAAGGTGAGCTTCCGTACAGCATAATCCCCGGTCGCACGATATCGTAATGCGTTTGCGGCCACGCAAGGATACCCCCCGATGCTGCAAGAGTTCTTCTTACTGAGCCCGCAGTTGCAAGCAGTGAATCGAACGCTTCTCGTTGCTTCGTTGTTGCCGGCGAATCGAGTTCGTCTGCACACGCAAGATGAGACATAGCGACAACATCAAGATTGGGTACGGCGGTTAACGCGTTGTACGCTTCGCGCCACGCGGCGGCATTTAACCCAAGGCGGTTCATTCCCGTGTTGGCTTTTAACCACACGCGAGTGATTCCTTCTGGCTGCGCAAGCAAGAGCGCGGCCTGATAGGGCGAATGAATAACTGGGTCGAGTCCAAGGCGCCTGCACTCATTTAGCTCTGCTAAATCGATAAAACCGGGTAGTAAAACGATAGGCCGATCCCATCCACAATCTCGCAGCCTTTGCGCTTCACTAAGAGCGGCGACTGCGCAGCCCTCAAGCGCGCTTGAAAATTGAGAGACCCGATCTGCATGAGCAAGAAGCGCACCGGCAATTGATTCGAGGCCGTGTCCGTAGCCGTTGGCTTTTATGATGGGAAGATAGGACTGTCCTGAGCAGGCAGAGCGCATAGCCTCGATGTTGTTGGCGAACGCATCGAGGTCGATCTGCGCAAACGCACGACCGGCGAAATCGCTACTCATGCATGTAATCATCGTAGCGTGGTCCGGCATAGTTTTCGAAGCGAGTAAACTTTCCGACGAAACTCAGCCTAACTGTACCGATAGGTCCGTTACGCTGCTTGCCAATAATTACCTCCGCCACGCCTTTGTCGGGGGAGTCTTCGTTATAGACCTCGTCGCGATAAATAAACGCGATAACATCGGCGTCTTGCTCGATCGCGCCCGACTCACGAAGATCCGACATAACAGGTCGTTTGTTCGGACGCTGCTCGAGGCTGCGATTAAGCTGCGACAGCGCGATCACCGGGCACTCGAACTCACGTGCTAGCATCTTCAGTGAACGCGAGATCTCCGATATTTCACCAACGCGATTTTCGCTGGTGCCCTTCACTTGCATTAGTTGAAGATAATCGATAACTACCATACCGAGCGGCCCGTGCTCGCGAACCACTCGTCGCGCCCGCGCACGCATCTCGGTCGGGCTAAGGCCGGCGCTGTCGTCGATAAACAGCGGCGTGTCTTTTAGGCGGCTCACGGCATTATTAAAGCCAGGCCAATCCTCTTCGCTGAGCTGACCGCTTCGCATACGCGTCTGATCGACGCGTCCGATTGATGAGAGCATTCTAAAAATCAAACTCTCGGCTGGCATCTCTAGACTGAAGACCAGAACAGGTTTGGGGTTGTTCAGCACCGCGTGTTCAACAAGGTTCATGGCAAACGCAGTCTTACCCATTGAGGGACGGCCGGCGACGATCACCAGATCGGACTTCTGCCAACCCGAGGTCATTTCATCGAGATCGGTATAGCCGGTAGACAAGCCCGTCAGTCCACCGTCCATCGCCGACAGCTCGTCGATTCGGTCAACCGCACTTGCAAGAAGCGGATTAACCGCAATAGGGCCTGCATCTTTAGGCCGCTCATCTGCGATATTGAAGATACGCTGCTCTGCCTCATCGAGAATATCTTCGACGCGCTTGCCGCCCGTGTTATAGCCCGTGTCCGCTATGGTGTTCGCGGTGGAGATAATGCGGCGCAAAATAGCGCGATCGCGAATGATATCGGCGTAATGCAATATGTTTGCCGTGCCGCGGGCATTGCCCGAAAGTTCGCTAAGATAATCAATCCCGCCAACCGCTTCGAGTTGGTCGAGACTGTTGAGGGCTTCCAAGAGCGTCACTACGTCTATTGGCTTATTGGTTTCGCTTTGCTTCGACATAACCGCGAAAATCATCTGATGTTCGGCGCGGTAGAAATCCTCGGGCATAAGCACATCAGCGAGGTTGTCCCACTCAGTATTGTCGAGCATCAGACCACCCAATACCGCTTGCTCAGCCTCGATCGAATGCGGTGGGACTTTTAAGGAGGCAAGCTGACGCATCGTATCGGTCGAGTCGTTACCGTAGTCGGAGGAGTTGCGCTGCGCGCCTCTGTCGAAGGAATCTGCCATTGTCTGTTCGAATCTTTTAGTATGCTGCCGTTAGATCTGTCATCCGATATGTCGTCAGATAGGTAAAGGCCGCTGCTTCTAAGAATTAGCCACTCCACTTACGTTCGAAGTGATCTGAGAGGTTATCACACTCATAACTCACACAGCGACTCTGGCATGGGGTTATCACTGGCGAACTATACTTTTCACCGGCGAAAAAAAACACCGGCGCCTCAGGCAGGCATCCGGTGTTCTTCAGTCGAGCCCCGCTCTGATTAGACAGCGATGCGCTCGAAACGATCTAGCGCGCGATTACTCGGCCGCTGCGTCGCCTTCGTCGGCAGCCGCTTCGGCGTCCAACGCATCGATCACGCTACCGTCTGCGCTGACACCAGCCTCAGAACCTAGCGCAACGACTGCTACCGTGACCTTCGCTCCGACTTCGAAGCCGAGGTCGAGGGCTACCGTATAATGACCTAGTTCGCGAATTGCGCCTGTGGGCATTAGTACTTCGGCTTTAGTTAGCTCGCTGCCAACCTGCGCATTGATCGCATCCGCGATTTCGCGCGTGCCGATCGAACCAAACAGGCGGCCCTCGTCGCTCGCGTTGACCTCGATGCGAAGCTCAACTCCGTTTACAACGTCAGCACGCTTTTGCGCTTCGGCAACGTTCGCGTCGTGTGCAGCCATTAGCTCTGCGCGACGACCTTCAAACTCTTCCATGTTGCGTTTAGTCGCAGGAATCGCCTTGCCCTGTGGGAACAAGAAGTTACGCGCGAAGCCAGCTTTAACATCAGCTTGGTCGCCGATGCCACCGAGGTTACCCATCTTTTCCAACAAAATTACGTTCATGTTTGAATCCTCAACCTAAATTCTTTTTGCGCCTGCAGCTAATCTGCAGCGCTGTAGTTACTTTCTATGACCTACTAAGTCTTGCTCGAGAGCCGTGAGCGAAAATCGTACCAGCTGTCCATCAGTGCAAGTAGCACAACGCCTTGCATCACCACCGGCAGCAACAACACCGCGTAAAAAACCGCGAGCACCGCGCCGGGAAGCTTCTTGATACCCACCACGCCGTGAACTAACGCTGCGCCTGAAAAGAGCAGTGGCACAGAGCTGTAAATCACCCAACTTGGCGGTAACAAGCCAAAATTCGGGGCCAGCATAAAGCCAACTAAGAGCAGCGCCGTTTTACTCCCGATGCGCAGGCTGTGGAATTCAAGCCTAAACCCACCCGGGTTATACAGTGCTGCCTGCATCCATCGCGCCAGTATCAGAAGCAGCGCGGCAAGCATGCCGTATGTTGCACCTAAAAAACTTGTCAGCGTTGCTCGCAACTCTTCAATCGGCAACCCTTCTATACCATTAGTCGCCATATACACATCGAGTTGCTTAAACAGCACATCGAGTAGCTCTGGCACTAATAGCAAATACGCTTCGACCGACAGTCCGACGAGCACCGCGCCCAGAAGGCTAATTTCCCAAGACTGCGTCTGCCGGAGCGCCGCTGCAAGCAGCATGACACCGAGCAGTAAGATCAGCGGCACTACATCGCCTATATAGGCGTAGGCGCCAATCGGAAGAAGCGCCCAAACCACAATGGTTAGCGCTTCGTTCCAGCCCTTGCGGAGCATAATCAGGCCAACTATCACCGGACTAAGCAGATTTAGCATAGGCACCAACCCCAAGAGCAGCACCGCGATGATGGCGCTCCTGCGGTCCTTCATGACGAATTCGGCGAGGGCGCGCATCTATGAAGGCCTATTAAACCTGGTGGCTATCCGTGTACGGGATCAATGCAAGGTAACGCGCGCGCTTTATCGCTGTTGCGAGCTGACGCTGGTAACGAGCCTTTGTTCCAGTAATACGGCTAGGGACAATCTTGCCTGTCTCAGACACGTACGCCTTTAGCGTTTCTATGTCTTTGTAATCGATTTGCTCAGTGCCTTCGGCAGTGAACTTGCAGAACTTGCGTCGACGAAAATATCGAGCCATTTTAATTTTCCTTTCTACAAATGAGTGAGGGTAAGAGATGCGCTAGGCTATTCTCTTACTCGGCCGCTGGAGTCTCTTCAGCTGGAGCGTCGACTGCCTCAGGAGCGGCTTCGGCCTCTTCTGCTGCTGCCGCATCTTCGGCTTCTTCGTCCTCAGCTGGCGCTGCAGCTTCTGCTGCCGCCGCTGCGGCTTCTTCCTGCTTACGCTTCTGCTCGGCACGAGCGCGACGCTCTTTGCCTTCGCGCTCACCCTTTGAGATCAATGACTCTTCGGTGATCGCTTTCTTCTCTTTAATGACGAGATTACGCAGAACGGCATCGTTGTAGCGGAATAAAGTAGTGAGTTCTTCCAAAGCTTCGCTGCCGCATTCGATGTTCATGAGCACGTAGTGAGCCTTGTGGATCTTATTGATTGGGTAGGCGAGCTGGCGACGACCCCAGTCCTCTAAGCGATGGATCGTGCCGCCGCTTTCGGTAACAATTTGGGTGTAGCGCTCGACCATGCCTGAAACTTGCTCAGATTGGTCGGGATGCACCATAAATACAACTTCATAGTGTCTCATAGAGACTCCTCTTGGGTTAATGCCTTCCATCGCCCATATTGACATGGCGCGTGGTAAGGCAAGGAGTTAACGGGTTTTTGACGACCCGTGAACAAAAGAGCCGGAATTCTAGAGAAACTGGGCTAACTATGCAAGCGGATAAATGACAGGGGCCATTGTTCGCGTGACGCGGATTAATGGGGGCGGTCCTTCCTCTGCCGAACCGCCTCAAATAGCGCTACTCCGGTGGCGACAGACACGTTGAGGCTGCTCACACTCCCGGCCATTGGTATAGACACGAGGTAGTCGCAGGCCTCCCGCGTAAGGCGCCGAAGCCCTTCTCCCTCGGACCCCATCACGATAGCTAGCGGGCCAGTTAAGTCCTGCTGGCTCAGGCTAACGCTGCCCTCACCCGCGAGACCCGCAAGCCAGATACCGCGCTCTTTAAGTGACTCGAGGCAGCGCGCTAGGTTGGTTACCGCGTAAACCGGCACCACTTCGGCGGCTCCGCAAGCTACTTTGCGCACCGTCGAATTAAGCGGGGCCGACTTATCTTTAGGCACTATAACCGCGTCAACCCCTGCCGCGTCTGCTGTGCGCAGGCATGCGCCAAAATTATGCGGATCGGTGATGCCGTCGAGAACTAGAATGAGCGGTGCGCTGGCTTGAGACTCGGCAGCGAGTGAGTCGAGCGCTGCCACAAGTTGCTTCTCGCTTTTAACGCCATAGCCCACGTCGCAGAGTGCCGCCGCGCCCTGATGACTACCCTCGGCGAGACGGTCCAGCTGCCGACGATCGGCATCTTCGACCGGCAAACCGGCCTCGAGGGCAAGCGCACGCAGGGCATTGATACGCTCATCTGAGCGCCCGGCAAGGAAAATCAACTTTATTACCTGCGGCGCGCGCTGCCTAAGCAGCTCACCGACCGCATGAATACCCCACACCCACTCTTGTTGCTTGCTCATTGTGCTTTGTCTTTGCTTATCCGATACTTAGTAAACTATTTACTTTAGTATTATAGCCAGCCTATTTGGACTTGGGTTTAGCCCTAGCCGCGCTGCGTTTGCGGCGCTTTGGTTTGGCTGAGCCTTCGTCCGCTTTGGATTTTCGCCCAACCACGCTCCGATCTGACTTGTTCGCTTTGCCCGCTTTGCCGCCTCTCTCTTTTTCTGAAAGCTTCGCAGAACCGCGGGCAGCGCCGCCTTTCGACTTCGGCTCTACCCTGCCACGCTCGCCACCGCCGCCTAGCATCTGCAGGTCGATCTTCTTTTCGTCGAGATCGACGCGCACGACTCTCACCTCTACGCTGTCGCCTAGGCGATAGACCTTGCGGCTGCGCTCACCCTCGAGGCAGTGCCGAATGGGGTCGAAGCGATAATAGTCGTTACTCAACTCGGTCACATGCACCAAGCCCTCGACGAAGATATCATTTAGCTCGACGAACAGACCGAAGCTTGTCACTGAGGTAACCGTCGCGACAAATTCTTCGCCGATTTTATCCTGCATATATTCGCACTTCAGCCAGTCGACCACGCTATAGCCTGCGGCATCTGCACGCCGCTCAGCCATCGACGCGTGCTCACCGAAACGCGCCATGTCGTCTAGGTTATAGGGGTAGATCTTCGGCTTCGTAAGCTTCGGCGCATCGGACTGCTTCTCGACACACTTGTGCTTAGAATTTCGGATAAGGTGGCGTATCCCGCGATGCACGAGCAGATCCGGATAACGCCTGATTGGAGAAGTGAAGTGAGTATACGCTTCGTAGCCAAGCCCGAAGTGCCCTACATTCTCGGGCTGATACACCGCCTGCATCATAGAGCGAATTAGCATCGTTTGTAGCAGATGGTGGTCTGGCCGATGTGAGATCTGCTTGAGCACTGCCTGATAATCGCGCGGAGTCGGCTTTAGCCCGCCGCCCATGTGGAGTCCCATTTCGCGCAGAAACGCACGCAGGTTCTCGAGCTTGTCCGGGTTGGGCCCCTCGTGAACGCGATACAGCGCCGGCAGCTCCGCGCTTTCGAGAAGAAGCGCCGCCGCCACGTTAGCGCGCAGCATGCACTCCTCGATCAACTTGTGCGCGTCGTTGCGGTAAACCGGCACGATCTCCGCGATCTTGCGATTCTCACCGAAGACAATACGTGTCTCCGTCGTGTCGAAGTCCATCGCGCCATTGGCCTCGCGCGTCTCGCGCAGCGCATGAAACAGACCGTAGAGACTGATTAAATGCGGAACCAACTCGACGTAGCGCTTGCTCTGCTTCGCCTGCACACGCTGCTGCAAGTCCGTTTCGGCAGGCTGCACAATATCGGCGACCTCGTTATAAGTAAGCCGCCCGTGAGAGTGAATCACCGCCTCGTAAAATTTGTAACTTGTCATCTCCCCAAGCGCCGAGATTTCCATCTCGCACACCATCGTGAGCCGGTCGACTTTGGGTTTTAGCGAGCACAGTCCGTTGGAGAGCTTTTCGGGGAGCATTGGCACCACGTGGCCGGGGAAATAGACCGAGGTCGCGCGATTAATCGCTTCCTCATCCAGTGGGCTCTTGGGCTGCACATAGTGCGACACATCTGCGATCGCCACATACAGTGTCCAATTGCCGCGTTTGTGCTCGCGTGCATAAACTGCATCGTCGAAATCTTTCGCATCTTCGCCGTCGATCGTCACAAACGGGATATCGCGCATGTCCTTGCGGCCAACGAGGTCGGCCTCAACTACTTCTTCGACAAAGCCTCTAACCTGTTTCTCGACTGCCTTCGGCCACTCGTGAGGAATATCGTGGCTGCGCAGCGCAACGTCTATTTCCAGACCTGGCGTGCTGCTATCGCCCAACACCTCGGCAATACGCGCGATCGCCTTGCGGCGCCGAGTGGGGTACTCGACTATTTCGGCCACCACGAAGTCGCCATCCTTCGCGTTGCCCGCACTCTGGTCTGGAATAAGTATTTCGTGCGAGATGCGCTTGCTGTCTGGTACCACCACACCAAAGCCCTGCTCGTGATAGTAGCGGCCCACTATCTGCGTGAAGCGGCGCTGCAATACCTCGACAATTGTGCCCTCTTTACGGCCACGATTGTCGACGCCAGACACCCGCGCCAGTACTTTGTCGCCGTCGAACAGCGTCTCCATCTCGCGCGCGCCGAGGAAAAGATCCTCCGAGCCATCTTCTGGAATAAAGAACCCAAATCCGTCTTTGTTGCCCTGAATGCGACCTTTGATAAGCTCCATGCTCGATGCGAGGCCATACATGCCGCGGCGGTTACTGATGATCTGCCCGTCGCGACTCATCGCAATCAAGCGCCTGCGCAGCGCTTCGATCTGCTCGTCGGAAACAAGTTTTAGACGCTCGCAAAGCTCGGCATGACCAAGCGGCTCGCCTGCCTCTTCGAGGTGCTCGAGGATGAATTCGCGGCTTGGAATCGGGTTTTCGTAGTTCTCGGCCTCTCGGGAGGCGAAGGGGTCTTTGGCAGATTGCTTGCGAGGGGATGTTTTCTTGCTGCGGGGCTTGCTGGGGCTTGCGCCGGTCTTAATAGATTTTGGCATTAACTAATTTCTACAATGAATGAGGTATTAGTATACACCTCGCTCATGCGGCTGTCTGTGACAGAACTGCCGCATCAGTTGATTAACGTTAATAGCAGCGCCAAATGCTTGAGCCTACGGGGATTGACAGCAATCGGGCCGCTCGTTAAAGTTGCGCTCCGGTCGACGATGCCTCCCCATCTGCATCACTAAAAGACCGTCTTGCCCAGGTGGTGGAATTGGTAGACACGCTAGCTTCAGGTGCTAGTGCTCGAAAGGGCGTGGAGGTTCAAGTCCTCTTCTGGGCACCATCACTTCTGTAACTCCCCAGCAGACTCGGTCTTGATAGGCCCTTCAGGCCCGTCCAATCTCTGCGAACTTCATTTTTTTAAGTTCAGCTAGATCGTTAGTGGGATCAGTCACGAATGCAGACAAGCAGTCCTTTATCGATGGACGTGTTCTTCTCTGCGACACATTGATTTTGATTGATGTTTAGGATCATGACCTCTCCGTCCTCCTCGACGATGTAGTTCCTGCGCGGGTCAATGGCGACCATAGAAAAATATTCACCAAACCCATAGGCTATCTCTACTTCTTCTCTAGTTGGCAATCGCCCGCCTTGAGAGACGCATAGTGCAGGTGCTAACTTCGCGTTTAATTCCCGACCAACTTGTGACGACGGTAATGGCAACCAAGTTCGGCCCGGAAGTGGATTAATAAATTCGGGCGATGCCGGCCTCTGAAACGCCTCAAAGATTTGTTTTGCAACGCCCCGCACCGCAAAGTCTGGCGAGCCTGACGCTGAAAAAGATCTCTGCTCATTGGAACCTATATTGACAACGTTAGCTGTCAAAGAAACATTCCCATCTGCAATAAAAGTATACGTTCCGTATATAAAATACTGCACTTCTTTTGCAAGGACTTCGTTATTTCTACTGTAATTAAATCTGATTTTTCGAAACGGTACAGGTGTTGCTGAATAATTTTGCTCGATTGCAGCTACAAGCTGAGAAGATAGAGCCTGACCTATTCCTTCGTCGGCCGAAGCGGTCATGTAATCATAGAAATCTGAAAAAAACGTTATTAACCGAATTATTTCAATAGGGTTTAATTCAGGATTTAGTAACAGAAGAACAGACGCTATGTCGCTTGTGTTACTGACAGTGGATGTCCGGCTGAGACTATTTGTTGCGAGAAAATCTTGGATATTGCCTTGCTTAAGTATAGGTATGTTTCCGGCAACGATACTAGCCTCGTCTGGCATGCCACAGAATTCATCTTGGGCATAGGCCGTTTGAGCAAAGGGGGAAAGTGCCAGCAGCAAACTAAAATTAAGAAGGCATTTCTTCACTAGCGCGCCAGTAGTCTCGAACATAACTTCCTCGAATATCAATTTCTCGCAACTTAACCAAGTATTTTTAATTCAAAATCCTATTACTTTGGATCATGTCATGGAATAGTCATTTGGCAAGATCCACTTTAACTCGATAACTAACCAAAGAACTACCGTCTTGAGCATGCTCAATGCTCCCAAGCATAGCCTTATCGACCCACTCCTCGCTACCCGAACATCACTCGCCTTGCCCTCGAGAGCCTTACTCTCGAGAATAGCAGGACAAAGGACAAACAGAGCTTCGCGTCTATTTTTCTACTCTATAGGCCAGTGCCTATGGTAGCTTATCGCTGTTATCTGGCAACTCACTTGCCAGATCACCTTTTTGGTACTTATTTGAGGATATACTATGTTTACATTTTCGAGATTAATCGCACTGTCGTCACTGCTAGTGCCTGCACTCGCTGTGGCGCAAACCTCAATGTCTGTGGAGCAAAAAATTGCTGCGGCACTGAAGGGCGAGCACCGCACAGAGGCCGAGCTTGCACGCGATGCAGACCGTGATCCGATGGCGGCGTTGCAGTTTATCGGCCTTCGAGATGACATGACCGTGATCGAGTTTTTGCCTGCTGCGCAGGCTTACTATACGAAAATTCTTGGCCCCGTTCTCGTAGAAAAAGGCCATCTGATGACGATTGACAACAGCAGCACATTCAGCAGCTGGGGAGACTGGACCGAAGAGCCTGAGTTTGCGATGACCCACCCCGTGGCGATCGAGAATAACTACAACAGCGCAGAAGGCCGTTATATGCCTGGTGAAATCAATTTCGGTGTAGAGCAGGCTGATTTATTTTTGCATTTCCGTGAGTATCACAATTTCAACGAAGCAGACAACATGCGCATCAACGCGAAGGTTTTTGATACGCTAAAATCGGGTGGCGAGTATGTGGTCGTTGACCACACGCGTCGCCACATGCAGCCTGAGACTGGCGTGTTGGGCCGTCGTGAAGACCCCGTTGACGTGATTCTTCAGGTTCAGCGTGCAGGCTTCGTTCTTGATAGAGTCTCGGATATGTTTTTCGAAGAAGGCGATGATCTTACGCTCGAAGTCGGCCAGATACCTAACATGACCGATCGCTTCTTCCTCGTGTTCAAGAAGCCTTAGCAACTCACAAAGTTAGTCGCTTTAAGAAACAGGAAAAGTTCGAAAACTAGTCGATCTTTTCCTGTTTTTAGTCGGGAGGGTTTAATTATCTAACCTATGCGGCGACTTCCTAATTTTCTCGAGATCATAGCCAAGCGATTCCACTACCGCGATAAGCTTTTCGTAGTCGGCATCTGATATATGCGGCGTACGCGCCATCACCCATACGTAGTCTCGAGCATTGCGACCAATAATCGTTTTCTCGTAGTCATCATCCAAGTAAACGATTCTATAGTCGGCTTTAATTGGCCAAATAAACTGCATCCCCCATACTGCATTTCCGGTGTTTTCAACAACAAAGCCCTTGGGGTTATATTCTTTGCGCTCTCCACTAAGCCCACCTTTATTAAACGCAAATGTCGTTTCAATTGTACCGTCGGAATTGAGTCGGTATGTTTCTAAAGGATTGTAGGCGTCAGTTTCGATAAATGTTGGAATGTTAGCGATGACATACCAATCACCCATGAAGCGGTTCAGATCGACTGACGCAACAGTGGGCATTGGATCAGCGGTTCTGCAAGCGCTAACGATCAGCATGAGAACTACCGGAATGAACCTGTAATATAACCGCATACATTTTCCTCATCTTGTTTATGGACGAACACGACAGTTACGAGATCAGCTCCGAACACGCTTAGCAAGCTCGCTACTCGTCCTCGCTACTAACAAAGACACTCGGATCGCCGTCGCTATCGACACTGGCGTGAACGGTAATCGGCCTGCAGCAGACCTGACAATCTTCGACATACTCCTGCTCATAGACGCTGCAATCAACAAGCAGCTCGATCGGCTCGCCGCAGTAGGGACAAGAACTATAAACTGACTCTAGTGAAAAATTACTCATAGCGGTAATACTCACCCACGCCAAGTTACGATCTGTGCACGACAGAAGTCGCTGAAGAGGGCGCACGACGCAAAGGGATGAGCCCACCCGCAGCGCCTAGGCTGCGCGGACCGCCGCGTCCGAAGAAAGGTTTGCTACAGCGTATCGTAGGCGCTTGGCCGCAGCCGGTTCGAGTCGATGTTCGAAAAGCGTCAAATGCTGGAGAAAGGTTTTCTCCACTGCGCTCGAATCAAACGCCTGCTGAGACTCTCGGAGGTATTCAAGACCAAAGCGGATTAAGATCACTGCGTTCACGGTGAGGCTATCGAGTTGATTTTTAGGCCAATCTAAAACGCCGACGCGCACCATCTCCGAGTAAAAAGCCTTAAACTGCGCCCGACTTTTATCGTAGAGCCCGGTGATATTGTCGAGCACGATCTGGCTATGACCCCCGTAGTCGGCCTGATCGCGATAGAGAAATCGATATCTTAAGAGCTCTTGCTCATGGGACGCCATGAGCGCAATGTAGCCTTCGATAACGTCTGCCTTTTTATCCGGCAGCAGTGCCAAGCGCTCATTTAGATAGAGCACGAACTCGGCAGATATGGCCTCGAGCAGGTCGCGCTTAGTCTTAAAGTGATACCAAAGATTGCCCTCGGAAATCCCAAGCTCCGCGGCGAGTGCCGCGGTGGTCACATTGCCATAGCCGAGCTCGTTAAAGCGGGTCTGCGCTAATGCGATTATGCGCTCTCTGGTTTTCATGTTCTGCCCTAGTGCTGAGCCTCTGGCATATCGACTACGAGACCGTCGAGTTCGTCGGTGAGAACAATCTGGCACGAGAGCCTCGATGTTGATCTTACGTTTTCAGCGAAGTCGAGCATCGATTGCTCCATGTCTCCGCGCTCGCCTACTTTATCCATCCACGCCTCATTAACGAAGACATGGCAAGTAGCGCAGGCGCAGGCGCCACCGCAATCGGCATCGATACCTGGGACATTATTGCTCACCGCAGCTTCCATTACGCTGCCGCCGGCTGGAACATCGACTTCGTGCGCCGTTCCATCAAATTCTATAAAGGTAACCTTCGGCACTGATGCCTCCTATCTTCTACTGGGTCATTTTTACTTTTAGCACCGCTAGTCAATGGCGTGAGAGCGCATTACTGATGCGGATGTAATCTCGTTCTATCTCTATTTCGCATGAAGAACCACGGGGAGACGAGTATAACCAAGCACGAAGTTTGAGAGAACCCGCTCCGGTTCGCCAACAACCTCAATACGCTCGAAGCGGTTGAGAATCTCTTCCCAAAGAATACGCAGCTGCATTTCGGCAACTCGGTTGCCCATACAACGATGTATACCAAAACCGAAAGATACGTGACGACGTGCATTCTCGCGATCGACCTTAAATTTGTCGGCTTCGTCGATAACTTCCTCATCACGGTTACCGGAGATATACCACATCACTACACGGTCACCTTTCTTGATCTGCTTGCCTTGAAACTCGATATCCTCGAGAGCGGTGCGTCGCATATGAGCGAGCGGAGTTTGATAGCGAATAATCTCGGACACCATATTAGGGACTAGTGCGGGATTGGCCTTTAATTTTTCCCACTGCTCGGGCGCACGACTAAGTTGAATAACGCCTCCGCTTATCGAATTTCGTGTGGTGTCATTACCGCCTACGATAAGCAAGATAAGGTTGCCTAAGAACTCCATCGGATTATCGAGCATATCTTTTGTTTCGGGGTCGTGCGCGAGCAGCGAGATAAAATCGAATTTGCGTGGCTCATTTTTTCGCTGGTGCCAAAGCTGTCCAAAATAATTCAAACATTCTTGCAGGACTTTGTTTCGCTCCTCGAAAGTCACATCGCTGCGGCCGGTTGATGGTGTCGCAGTAGCTACGTCAGACCAGTAGGGGAGTAAGTGTCGGTCTTCAAATGGAAAGTCAAAAAGCGTTGCAAGCATCTGCGTTGTCAATTCGATTGAGACTCGATCGACCCAGTTAAACTCTACTCCAACCGGCAAATCGTCGAGAATGCTGCAGACGCGTTGACGGATAAGCGCTTCAAGGTCAGCGAGCTGCGTCGGCGCAACGGCAGGCTGCGCGGCACGACGCTGAACGTCGTGAATCGGAGGATCCTGTGCAATAAACATCGGCGAATAAAATTCGTCCGGGGCATCGCCCACTACAATATTTTTGTGTGACGAGAAGATTTTGTGATTAGAGTCAACCGCAACGATGTCGTTGTATTTAGTGATAGACCAATAAGCACCAAACTCGCTCTCTGCAGTATAGTGAACGGGGTCTTCTTGTCGTAACCGCCGAAAATATTCTTCGTGTACGTTTTCCTTGAATAATATAGCGCGTGCAGGATCAAGCGATTCGAGCGGAAGGCTCCATGGGTCTCGCCACGCCTCGGCATTCTGAGTGTCAGTTACTCTCTGTTGGTCTATCGCAGCAGCTTGGGACATAGGTCCACCTCATCTTTGGTAATAGAGCGAATCTTAATTGCAATTCCAAATTAGGATATAAACCCTAAATACCTCTAAGCGCAAGCACTCGATATTACGCAAGATCAATTTTGGGTTTGCATCACTGAGTGTTAGAGACTTTTGTATTCGCGCACGAGCACAACAGAGATGAGAAACATCGCCCCGCAAATTTGGCAGAAAAAAGATTGGATTATTTGACGCTTCTTAGGTAACGTGACCGAATCGTCAAAATCTATCTGCCACAAGTAAAAGAGCAGAATTCTATTGGTTTTTGGCGATAATTTGAGTAATACCGTTACAGATAGTTACCGATAGTTACACTGCAAAACAGGTTATTGGTAGTAACGCCGATCAAGCCATGGATTAAACCTGCAAAATAGCAGAGTAGACAATGGTAGGCGTAGTTTTGTTGTATACCCTTTCCCAAGGCTAGGCGGGCAGACTCTGCTCACCAGCCCTCGAGTCATCCTTGGTCCAATTCGGATTCTCATAAGATTTTGCTGTTTTGTCCTTCGCAATCCGAAGAGCGATCGACAGCGATTTCGCGTGGGTAAAAATAGTCCTGACCTAGTTACGCAGTCGCAAGCGGAGTCCCACTATCCTATTACTTGCAGAGCTTAAAGAGGGCCGAAATCAAAATAGTGAGGGGGATGAACATGCAACATCGAAGTAAATTTGCAACCCAGTTGATGGGCGCAGCAGCACTTTTTTCTGCAACGAGTTTTGCAGGGCAAGTATTCGCACAGGACGGCCAGCGCCGTATCGAAGAGGTCGTAGTTTCTGCCGAACGCAGAGAGGCCTCAATCCAAGATACCTCGATTTCGATTACCGCACTTACGGGTGACAACCTCGAAGATTTCGGCATTCGCAATCAGGAAGATCTGCAGAATTTTATTCCAGCAACGACGATCCAGCCGTACGATTCGACTGTCCGCGGCGTGGGCCGTAATTTCCGCGCACTTGGTGGAGATCCCGGTGTAGCGACTTACACACAAGGCGTTTATTCAGAGGATTTAATTACCGCCACAGCTGCAACTTTCTGGGATGTCGGCAGAATCGAGGTACTCCGAGGTCCCCAAGGCACACTCTACGGCCGCAACGCGGTTGGTGGTGCGATCAACATTCTTTATAACGAGCCTGAGTTCGAGAAGGATTTCGCATTCAAGACCATCGTCGGTAATTTTGGCACCACTGAGGCCTACGGCACATTTAACACCCCGCTGATCGAAGACAAACTTGCGATGCGCGTTAATTTCAGCCTCCGTGATCGCGACGGCATCGTTGAAGAAATAGCAGGCCCTAACGCAGACATCGACAGCCTCGGTACAGAGAACGGTGCGATTCAATTCAAGTGGACACCGACTGAAGACATCGAAGTCGATTATCGACAGAACTTCCTCTCGGTCGATCGTTCTTTCGGCGGTGCCAACGGTGCCGGCCTGGTTGTTCTCAATGAAGGCGGAGAGAATAATCGTATCACCGACGCGCTGGTCCCCGGCTATCGCTTCATAGATACCAACAATACGGATCAAGCGAATTATTTTCAGAATAATTGGTATGATTCAAGCAAACCAATACTCACTTTTAACCATCCTGTTACCGGCGCGGTCGGGCAGGCGCAGCGTAACCGCGCTGGAATCGACTTCGGTGACTTCGACGGGGTGCAACACGCTGCGGCGTCGCTAGATGGCTTTAATTACACAAGTCCCGAAAGTGCTGCTCTGTACAACAGCTGCGTCTTCTCGGGAAACATCTCGGGCTCTGATCTCTGCGCGGCCTCTGATGGGTTTAACTCAGAAAAAATCACCAATAATTCTCTGCAATTCAAAACCTCGTGGACCGTCAACGATCGTTTAGAATTAGTTTATATCTATGGTGATACTGTGCTGAGCTACAAGCGCAACACAGACGACGATAATACCGCGTCGAAGTTTCATGACCGCCAGTTCTATGTCAATCACGAAGCGGATTACACCTCACATGAGCTGCAGGCTTTCTATGATGTCACAGAAAACATCACCCTCACCTCCGGCCTATTCGTTTATGACGCCCTGATTGATCAACGCGGTGATTTTTATTCATCGCTCGGCGAAGATCGCCTGGTTAACGCGTACCAAGACAACACGGCAATAAGCGCTGGTGTTTCGGCAGCGACAGGAATCCCAGTTGGCATTAGCGCCTCTACACTAGCGTTTGGCGGTCGCCCGATGGTGAGTTTGAACAGCGCTAAACTTTCATGCCAAGTCGCGACTCCAGCAGAGAGCTGCCAGCGGAATAACGGTGGCAATAACCTCCAAACTTCTGCATGGTACGGCGATGATGGCAGCAACCCCGATCTTAATGTCATTCACGGCATTCAGAGCCGCGCATCAGATCTTCTTTATGCAACCCAAACCAAGCGAGATGCCTTTGCAGCCTATTCTCAGGCAGCTATCGAGCTGAATGAGAAGTTCACTTTGACGCTCGGCATACGCTACGCCGAGGATAAGTTAAATGCCGAGGAGAACCTCTGGCGCTACTCCGAAACTGGTGCAGCTCCCGGCGGTTTCCTTGGACTCTATGGGGGCCTGGCTCAAGTAAATATTGCTAACGGCGGTTTGGTTAAAGACGTCGACGGAAACTACACAGTACCCACACCAAAGGCAACGAATGGCGGTATCCCCTTCGCGTTGAGCGTCTATCGCCCCTTCGAGCGCACAGACACAAAGACGACGGGTCGTATCAACCTCGACTGGGACATCAACGATTCGACGATGATGTATTTTTCGGCAACGTCAGGCTATCGCTCTGGCGGCTATAGCTTGGTGTATTTCAGTACTACACCAACCTACGATCCAGAAGAGTTGATCGCCTACGAGATAGGCTACAAGTCACAGCTATTCGATGACACGCTGCAGTTGAACGCTTCGGCTTATCTGTATGACTACTCATCTATCCATACCTTTACCACAGAAGTGGGGCAGCTTGGCGGCACGACCACGTCCGTACTCGCAGCCCCAGGCGGCGAAGTTATGGGACTTGAAGCCGAAGCGCTATGGCTCGCAACCGACCGACTAACCGTTGGTGGTAACTTTAGCTTCACGCCTAGCAAATACACCGAGACGTTTAGAGTATCAGACACTTCGAGTAGCTTGATTCCGGGATCGCTCTATCCTGAATTCGATACCCTTACGCAAGACATAAAAGGGAATAAGCTCATTCAGGTTCCTGAAAGCAAGTTCACCGGATGGGCGAGCTATAATGTCCCCCTCAATGATGGCGATTCCGTAGAATTCTTCAGTGTCTATAGCTGGATCGATGATGTCTACTATTCGCCGTTCGAGTCTGTGCGTGAGATGGCGCCTTCCTATGGGCGTGTTGATGCGCGTGTAACATGGAGGTCAGGTTCGGGTAACTGGACAGTGACCGGATTCATGAACAACGTGCTCGACGACATTGGCCATCTGCAGATCATGCGTACCGGTGAGGCTGAGTTTTTCCGCAATAACTCAACCACCACTGCACCACGTATGTATGGCCTCGAATTGAGTTACAACTACTAAACTTACGAAGTAAAGAAAAAGAAAAGTGGCTTGCCGGTTTCGACCAGCAAGCCATTTTTTTGTCTTTTAGTTTTGTGGATTGAGACGCAATAAAAGATCCGCCGACTGCAATAATTTATTCTTAAGCCTGATCGAGAGCTCAGGGTTATCAATGATAAAATTTCTCACTATTCTGGCAGCCTCTTCTGATTGATACCCTCCGATCGTTACATCAAGCCATCTTCCTGGGAAAAAAATATCTCCCGTTTCTTGGATTTCGTCCAAGAGATCCAGCGCAGGCCTGATTAGCTGAGGAGAACCGCCACGCAGGGGACTATGCAGATTGTCCATCGCTTCGAGCACCCAAGGTTCAATGGCACGATTATCAACATCGGTAAATGACATGAACAGCGAGTCTCTCTCTTCCTTCGACTGAGACAGCGAAGGTCTAATGAAGCGAAAGCGCGCAAGCCTATCAGCATTTTTTATATCGCCTTCTTGCTCATCTAGCCTGCGTTCATTGCCCTCTACTCCGCGCAAAGCTAGACCTGAGACCAAAGAGATCCTATCCGCTTCAGAGAGAGGCAAACCTGCAACCACCTCCTCGCCCTCCCAGAGCCTAACCAGTCGGGCGACGCCGAAGTCGGTAGTGACAAGCGCGCGGTAACTACGATAAAAAGCCGCACGCGCAGAGATACTTCTCTGTGAGGATTCCACCTCGCGCCAGAGCACATTTTCCAGCTCTTGGCTTACCGCGAGCCGGGTCTGAGGGTCTAACCGAAGCCAGTAGGTTTCACCGAGCGTGCTAAGCACGCGATTGACGATGAGCTCGTTTTGTTCTGATGGTAATTCGCGCAGCGCAGCATTGAAAAAATCCTCTGCCGACAGTCTACTTTCCTGCACCTCTTCCCAAAGCGTTGTCCATGTAGCACCGCGCGTAACGGCAGGTTCTATCGAGCTAATGTTCTGCAGTAGTTCCCTCTGACTGATGGCGTCGAGAACAAAATCACCGTATTCAACACCACTCGCATTGGGTAACAAGCTCGCTGTGTCCACGTCTTCCCTAGGCAGGGGTATCGCAATCGCATCGGCGCCAAGCTCGACCTCCCTTATCGTCGCGCCGGCACCTGTGATTACTTGAAGACGCAATTTCTGCGGCCAGGTCCGGCCCAATCCGGCGGAGTCTTCCTGCCGCAAAACAAATTGCGCATCGGCCTCCTCTCTCGAAATAATGATCCGAGGCCGGCCAGCTTCGTACACCCAGGCTTCACTCCACGCTTCTAGATCCAATGCCGTTTTGCCATCAAGCAATGCGATTAACTGCGGCCAAGTAGCATTGCCATACGAATAGTCTCGAAGATACTCGCGCAGCCCTTCGCGCAAAGAGTCTTGCCCGATGAGGTTCTCTAGATGTCGCATGATAATCGGCGCTTTCTGATAAATGATTGCGCCATAAAGCGACCCTGCATAACGCAAATTCTCGAGTGGTTGCCCAATTGCATTTGCGCCCAGCGTGCGGTCGACTGCGTAAGCCGACGGATGGTGCGCCGTGTGAAAGCGCAACTCGTGGTCAACTTCAGGGAACGCGGGGTTAACGATTTTCGCCGCCATGAAATTAGCGAAGACCTCTTTAGTCCAGACATCATCAAACCAATTCATCGTCACGAGATCGCCGAACCACATATGCGCTGTTTCATGCGCAATAACCGACGCGCGCGCGAGTATCTGAGTCTGGGTGGCGGTCACATCTAACATCAGACTCGCTTCGCGGTAAAGAATGCTGCCGGGGTGTTCCATGCCACCGTACTGAAAGGCCGGGATGAGAACGAAGTCGAATTTTTCGAACGGGTATTTGATGTTTGTGTAGTCCTCGAGCCAAGCGAGCGCTTGTGCATGTAAGGCGAAGATATCATCCGCATTAGCATCGACTTTTCCGCGATCGGTTTCGCGGTGATACATAGTCATTTCACGATCGTCGATCGTTCTTGTCTCACGCTGGAATTTTCCCGCCGCGAGCGCAAAAAGATAGGTCGGCAGCGGCTCGGTGCGCGCGAATGTTCGAACAGATTGATTCTGTGATTGATTGGGATCGTTACCCAACACGGTATCGACGTTTAGCTCGCTGCCGTTGGCGACTACCTGCCAGTCGTGCGGTGCAGTGATAGTCCACGCGACAGAGCCTTTTAAGTTAGGCTGATCGATGAGCGGAAGCGAGAAATGTGCGCGGTCTGGAACAAATAGAGTGTACAAAAAGTCAGTGCTACGATTGAGAGCCGCGTCGCCGGCCTCGAAAACCAGAGTCACACTATTATCGCCATCCTCCAGCAGCGCTGCCGGAATCAGCACGTGGTCTTCTACGATAGACCACTCACCCGACTTACCATTGACTGTCATAGAATCGAGCCGACTCGCCGCGTCGACAAAGTCGATTACTAGTGGAAATTTTTCATCGTTGTTCAGAGCAAACCGAAATCTCAGAGTCGCTTCGCCAGTGATCGGTAAAGTAAGCTCGTTTGGAATCACGAGGCTGAAATCATACTCTAGGGCCGATAGTGTTTGCCTGCGGTGTTCGGCGAGCTGCCATGAGACGCCTCTTTCAAGTCTTGGGTCATCAATAAAGTCTCCCAGTTCGCGAGTATCATGCTCGCCTCCCGCGGGCTCGCAGTTCGTGAGAGTTGCGATACCTAGTAAAAAGACCAGGGCACGCAAAAAGACTACACTTCTCGATTGACCCGTCGTCGAATGCTTTCTCTTTTGCTGCATAGTACTCTCGCGCGCGCTATGATTTAGTTATGTCTAAGTGTAGCGCTGTCTCTAAGGCATTGCAGCCGACACTATGAATCTCGCTTCCAAATCTCTGCGTATGCAGGGTCAACACTAAGCATCACTCGCCGGCATGGCGCAGGACAGCAGTTACTCATGCAAGACGTTTTAATAATTGGCACAGGAATGGCAGCGACCGCGCTCGCGAACACGCTCGCAGGCAAGGCGCGAGTCACACTCATAGAGAAGTCACGAGGATTCGGCGGGCGCATGGCGACTAGGCGGCGCGAGGGTTTCGAATTCGACCACGGCGCGCAGTTCTTTACCGCACGCTCTCAAGCTTTTCAGCAATTTCTTGCGCGGCCAATCGAAAGCGCGTGCATTGAAGAGTGGCAGCCACGGCTAACCACACTGGAGGCTGGACTCGCGCCGTATAAACGCGAGTGGTTCGAACCTCACTTCGTCGCGATACCGAGCATGAACTCTCTATGTAAGGAGTCGCTAAAGGCATTAGAGGGTAGCGTAACTATTAATCTAGGCCGCGAAATAGGCTCGCTTGAGAAAATAGACTCTGGAGACGCTCAATGCCGCTGGCGAGTTTTTGCCAAGCAGACAGACGATCAGCGAGAGGTTTTAGGGGAGTTCGACTGGGTTTTGAGCACAGCGCCATCGGCGCAGACCAGCACGCTTTTTGCCAATACCGATTTTAGTCAGCTCTCGCGTCTGCACGACGCGGTGCATCTTCCCTGCTTCAGCCTTATGCTCGGCCTTGCAGCATCACCCAAATTCAACTTCGACCTCGCAATTGTAAAAGAATCACCGATAGCGCTGATAGTTGCGAACGCAAGCAAACCGCAGCGAGACGCAAGTCACTCACTGCTCGTCCACAGCGACAACGGTTGGGCACGCGAAAATTTCGACGCCGATCGAGCGGATATTGAACAGCAGCTAATTGATGCTAGCAGCTCGCTTCTTGGCCTCGATGCCGCTTCTATCGTGCACAGCGACTTGCACGGCTGGCGCTACGCTAAGACTGAGATTGCGGCCGATGAAGACTTCTTGCTGGATGAGGAGAGTCAGCTTGCCGCCTGCGGGGACTGGTGTTTGGGTGGTCGTATAGAGGATGCGTTTTTAAGCGGACAACGGCTTGGTCTCTCGCTCGCTGCGTTATTCGGCAAGTAATAAGACTTAGCGAATTACAGCGTAATAAGCGAAAGAAACCCGCCTAGCGAGCTAACTTCGCAACGATTAATTTTAGCTGAGTCGCATCAAGGCGATTCTCAACGAACGCAGGCATATTGCCTGCCCGCCCTTCTTGTAACGTCGTCAGTATGCTGTCTAGATCGCCGCCATAGAGCCAGATATTGTCTGCAAGGTTTGGCGCACCGAGAAAAACGTTCCCTGCACCCTCAGCCCCGTGACAGGCAGCGCAGCTCTGTTCATAAACCAGCCGCCCCGCGTGCTCTCGATCGGAAAAATCGAGGAGATATTCGGCAACATCCCGCGTTTTTTCCTCTCCTATTATTGGCCCCCACGCTGGCATATTAGCTTGGCGCCCGTTGCGAAGGGTTTGTTCAATCTGGTCGGGGGAGCCACCCCATTGCCAATCAATATCCATTAAATTAGGAAAGAGTGAGGCCTGACCGCGACCATCAATTCCATGACACGCAGAGCATTCGCGGCGGAAAATGCGATCGGCAGTCGCCATAAGCACAGGGTCTGCCTGCACCTCGGCGAGTGCTAAATTTGCAATTTCTGCTCGCCGCGCATCAAAACTTTGCTCATAGTTTTCGTAACTCGAGACCAGCCGCTTACCTTGTGACCAGTTGAGCAGTCCCTCGAAAGAACCAAGTCCTGGGTAGAGCATTAGGTACACCAGAGAGAAAATCATCGCACCGAGAAGCATCCAAAACCACCAGAGTGGAGGCGCACTAGCCCCCTCGCGGAGATCCCCATCCCAGACAGGCTCATGGGCGTCTTCGGCTTTCGCATCGGGTGGTGCGAAGTAAACGCTAAGCACAACCCATGCGAGTGTCGCCAAGGAGACACAGGTGAGTACGACAATCCATCCACTCCAGAAACCGACGGGCAAATCAGCCACCATGTTGAGCGCCCCTCTCATTGCCTAGAGTCGTTGAATGCCTATCAACCGCTGTGCTACCAAAATCCTCGTCTTCCAGAGGAATTCTCGCTGCGGCGAGTGCCTCCTCACTGGTGCCAGAGGTACCAAACCATATGGCGACGCCCACCATAAATGCCATCACGAGCATGTCGCCGACGAAGATGAATAGTGTCATCGTATAATCTCCTCATCTAATCCGGTGCCAAGCATCTGCAGGTAAACGATTAGCGCATCTATCTCTAGCAGTCCTTCTAGATCAGATTCGGCTGCGTCGATCTGCTCCTGCGTATACGGGTGGCCGAGGGTAGAAAGCGCCTGCATCTTTGCAACGATATCGCCGGTCTGACTTGCATCGCGACTAGCGAGCCACGGGTAACCGGGCATAATACTTTCGGGCACGACAGCCCTAGGATCAATCAGGTGGACGCGATGCCAGTCGTCTGAGAATTTACCACCGATGCGATGAAGGTCGGGGCCTGTACGTTTGGAGCCCCAGAGAAATGGTCGGTCGTAGACAAATTCACCCGCGCGCGAATAGGGGCCGTAGCGTTCGACCTCGGCAATGAGTGGCCGAATCTGCTGCGAATGGCACACACTACACCCTTCTCGAATGTAGATATCGCGGCCTGTAAGCTCGACCGCCGTATAGGGTTTAGTGTTTGCGGTCGGCTCTTGAAGGCTTTCTTGATTGAGCACTGGCAAAATTTGCACCAGACCACCTATCGATGACACGAAGAGGATGCCAAAAATAAGTAAGCCGGTGTTCTCTTCTATGCGCTTGTGGAGCGAAAGTGCGCTCATGCTGTCACCTCCTTTGCTATCGCATAGGCGGGGTCGACTGGTGGCGCTTTAACTACCACCGCGTGTTTGCCCGCAAGGGTCTTAAATAGGTTGAACGCCATGAAGCAAGTGCCAATTAAGAAGATCAGACCCGCGATGAGCCGTAACGCATAGAACGGCTGCATGCTGGCCATGATGTCTTTAAAACTGAACGACAACTCTCCGATTTCATCCACGCTTAGCCAGAGCAATCCTTGAGAGACGCCCGCGCCCCACATCGAAACGATGTAGAGCATAGTGCCCGCGAGTGCCAACCAGAAATGTAGATTTGCCAGTCGCACGCTGTAGAGCGGCACACCGACGAGGCGAGGCACCATAAAGTAAAAAGTGCCGTAGGTGATCATTGCGTTCCACCCTAGCGCGCCTGAGTGAACGTGGCCAATAGTCCAGTCAGTGAAGTGGCTTACGACATTAACGCTCGGAAACGACATCATCGGCCCCTCGAATGTCGCGAGCCCGTAGAACGCCAAAGACAAAACGATGAACTTCAATGCAGGATCTGTTTTGAGTTTTTCCCACGCGGTGCTCACGGTCATAATGCCGTTTATCATCGTCGCCCAAGACGGCGCGAGCAGGATCACGCTCATAACGACGGCAAGTGATTGAACCCACTCCGGTATCGCGCTGTAGTGTAGGTGATGAGGCCCCGCCCATATATAACTGTAGGTAAATGCCCAAAATGCAACGACCGATAGCCGATAGCTCCAGATCGGGCGGCCAGAATGTTTTGGCAGAAAGTAGTACATCATGCCAAGAAAGCCGCCCGTGAGCAGAAAACCGACTGCATTGTGCCCATACCACCACTGGACAACGGCATCCTGTGCGCCTGCGTAAAGCGAATAAGATTTACCGAGCGTTACCGGAATGGCCAAGTTATTAACGATATGGAGCATCGCAATAACAATGATCAGCGCGCCGTAAAACCAGTTCGAAATATAGATTGGACGTATTTTTCGGGTCGCGATTGTACCGAAGAAAACAACACCAAAAAGCACCCAAACGATCGCGATTGCAATATCGAAGGGCCACTCGAGTTCAGCGTACTCTTTAGTGCTATTCCAGCCCGCGAGCAGTGACAGCCCACCTAGCAACACTATAAGTTGCCACGCATAACAGCAGAACCACGCCAATCTGGGTGAATAGAGACGAACGTGCGAGGTGCGCTGCACGCTATAAAATCCGGTCGCCATTAGCGCCGAGACGCCAAAACCAAAGATGATGCCATTTGTATGCAGGGGTCGCAGTCGACCGAACGAAAGCCAGAACTGCCCAAAATCAATTGTTGGCCACAGCAGTTCAGCCGAGAGATACACCCCCGCTGTCATAGCTACGACCGCCCAGATTACTGAAAATTGAATTAGGCGAATGACCACTTTATCTTCGTAACTTTCCGCCGACGAGTCGAAAAGCGGATCGTTCACTCCGCCGGCTGTTTCTATTTTAGTCGCTTCTGTTACTGACATGCTGGGGCGTTAGCCTCCTTATTTTAACTGAGTCTTAAGCGCGTTCGCTGGTGTTAAACCCCAAGAAGCGGGCCGATTCCCAGGGTCCATAGCGACATGCTAATACCTAGTAGACTTACTACGGCAACGAGAAGCCAGCCAACAAGTGACGAGGCCATCAGCATTCCCCTCTCAGGGGGAATTCCCAGCGCAAGCGGAATACCTGTATACAAGAGATACATTGCCCAAATAGTTGTCGGAATTAAGACGAGGGCATTGAAAAACACATCTGGAAAGAGATGGGCAATGCTCGCGACGGCAAGTGGCTCACCAACAATCGTGATTAGTGCAACGTGGCGCCCGAACGAGGCGTTCGCACCGTAGGTGTCTGCCATCCAGCGGCTAATAAGCGCGGTTGTCACTAGGCCGAAGAAAAGCAGGCAAAAATATCCAATACTGATCAACGCGAGCGCGTTGCTCGACATAAACAGGGGATCAGTCGCACCCAGGCGCCAACCAAGCTGCGCTGCGCCAATAAACGAGAAAACCGGGGGCAGCAACAATAACCAGAGAGAGTATCTGAAGAGAATTCTGAGCGGCGCGGGGTCTTCGGCGGCTAGTCGGGCGAATGCAGCCTTAGGTGCATAGAGGGCTTTGAACAGCAGAAATGAATAGATCGAATTGCTCATACTCACCCTTTACCAGCGCCGCATGACAACGAAGGTTCACCGAGAGGAGTGACACAGTATAAAGACGGTGCCGAATAGTGCCTTGATCTAACTCAAGCGAGGCACATCAATAGATGCGATCGATCTTAGAAAAGCTGCGTGGGCGGCGAACTCGATTTAGACTGCCATGACTTAGGGTTGATTTCGGCCGACGAAGGGTTGCGCCCTTACTCAGGCATAGCGACGTCGAATGAGTACTCGCCAGAGTAAACAGCGGGATCGCCTTCGACACGCGTTTTCCACCGCACGGTGTAAGACCCGTTGGTGAGTGCGGGTTGATAAATCTCGACCATAAGGTCATCGGCGCCCATCGTATGCAAACCGCGCAGATTGTAATCTCCCTCGGGCCCCGTGAGCGTGAGCTCACTGCTGTCGACATCGGGAAGCGCTGCGTAGAAAAGCCGCAGTGTTCGCGGAGTACGTTCGGTGATTGTCTCGCCCGCACCTGGCTCTGAATTGAGTAGCGGCGTGTAGTTGTTCGCGCCCGAACAACTCGGTAGCAGAGAAACTAGGGAAGCGGCGGCAAGGAGTTTGAGAAAATTCACAACCGATAAACACCGTGCATTAAACATTCGCTTTCCTCAATGCTTGGCGCGATCGCGCTGCGCCTGTGCAAGCTCTTTAGCGAAGGCATCAAGCCTTGCGCGAATTTCTGTTTCGTTTAACGGCGCCGAACGCGAGCCGTTTTTTGCCGCAAGGGAATTCGAATCACGATCGAAGGCAGTATCGCTAGCGCTCTTCGTTGCACTAAAGTTATCGGAATAGGCTTGTGCGCGTTTGTTCATCTCTCGAAGATCCCTCTTGTTAGCCAAAACCCCAGCAATTCATTCGATAACGCAAGATATAGTTTTGCACACTTTCTGTCAAACAATATCTAGTGATTACCCCCTCAAAAATGTGCGGTCTCAAATAAAAATCCACTCAAGTGTCTCTATTTATCCAGTATAAAAAGCTATCTTCATAAGAAATCTCTCGCTCAAGCAATGAGTTATAAAATAATGGACACCCAATTAATATTAAAATTCACTTTACTCGCGCGCGTCGCACAATGGTTATCGAGGCGATTAGACCAACTGCAATTCGAATTGGACTGATTTTTAAATAAAGGACACCCAATTACTTAATTAATTACCCAAAAAGCCAAAGAGTTGTCGAAGAAAAGCAGCGCATGCGTCAATCGGCTTTCGAAAGCCACGATTCAAGAAAATTCAGACGACACCTGGCCGCTTGATGAGGAAGGTTACTGAGAAGATCTGCGTTGGCACGCTTTGGAGAGGGAGTCGCAGCGTGAAAAATTGAAGGTCTGAGATTAAGTTTCGTAGAGCAGCTTCGCCGCAGCCATGCCGCGCACCCACTTTGTCTTAGATCGCATCGCCTCGCCAGCTTCGACGCGTCGCGCTTGATACTTGAGAAGCGAATCGGCGCTTCCTGCAGCGAGCCCATAGTGCCGGTGGAATTTAGTTACCGCTTGAAGCCAGCCATGACCTTTCAAGCCGAGCTGCGAAAGCAGGGGGTGACTGCCGAGCGGGTTTAACAGCTCGACACCCGTCGCGTTCTCATACTTCAGCGCGCGTACGCTCGCATCGAGCAACGCAACGTAGCTCCCGCGATCAATCGGCAATGGATCCTGCGCCCTATTCCCCGGTTCGGAGAGAGGTCGCAGCCTGGGGACCTTCGACTTTAGCAGATGGCGTGCGTTGCGGCGTTTAAGCAATCGTTGCTGGCGATAATTGGGTTCTTTTACGCGCTGCGCTTGGCGAATCAGGCGCTCTTGAATCGACGTAAAATCACTTGCCTCGAGACTATCACTCACGCCGGCTCTAATCGGGTTGAGGTCGACGTAAGCCATACAAGTCACCAACGCTTTCTCGTCCAAAAGCGCCTGACTCTTGAATCGTCCCTCCCAAAATCGTCCGGTACAATTGTCCTCTCTATTGGCAACCCGCGCTATGCGCTCGTTTAGACAACGCATAAACCAACTAATGTCCTGCAGGCGTTGCCGCCACTCAGCCAACGTCTTGGCCTCGAGATCCCTTGCTTTCTTGCTGCTCGAGTTGAGGCGTAGAGTTTCGATTAGTTTCGCATTGCGTGGGAATAATTTGGTCCAACGAGCTAACACTTCGTCGTCGCTCCATGATCGAGCTTTGCTCACATCTACACCTAGAACCAGGTGGTAATGGTTGCTCATCACAGCATAGGCGCAGACGTCGATAGCGAATTGGCTCGCAAGCCACTTCATTCGCTGAACCAGCCACCCTTTCCGATGGTCAAAATTCTGGCCAGTCAGAGGATCGTCACCACATAGAAAGGCACGCCGAACACACCGCGAAATGCAGTGATAATAAGGCGTATCCTCGAGTGATACCTGTTGGTTGCGAGCGCGTGTCACTTGCTGCTGTCCGATCCTTTTAAGCAAAAAATAAAACGGGAAATCGATTTTAGAGAGATTAGTGTAGACTTCAAGATCTAGTTTTGGTTTTTATACACTCAACCTACCTACTCAAACTGAGCTCACAGAGAACAATTATGCGTATCGGCATCGATCTCGGCGGTACTAAAATCGAAGGTATCGTTCTCCGCAACGACGGCGAAATAATCCATAAACTCCGCGTCCCGACCCGCGGCGAATACTACGAGGTCATTCTCGACGACTTGGCTGCACTAATTCAGTCTCTCCAAGCCCGGCTCAAGGATCATCTCAGTGTGGGTATCGGCACGCCGGGCTGCCTCTCCACTAATGGCGAAATGAAAAATTGCAATGCGATTGAACTCAATGGCAAACGCTTGCTCGAAGACATCGAGATAAAGCTCGGCTACGAGGTGCGAATAGAGAATGATGCAAATTGCTTCGCGCTTTCGGAGGCCTGCTACGGCTCGGCACAAAATGCTCGCTCGGTTTTCGGTGTAATCGTCGGCACAGGCTGCGGCGGCGGAATAGTAATCGATAAAAAGTTAGTCACGGGGCCAAACAGTATCTCGGGCGAATGGGGCCACAATTGCATGCCTGCGAATGCACGCGCGATGATTTCTGCCGACAGGGAATGTTACTGCGGCCGCGTCAACTGCATCGAGACACTACTTTCCGGACGCGGGCTTAGCATGAGTTATTTTGATGCCACGGGGGAACAACTGACGGCGCTAGAAATCGCTCAGCGTGCAGAGAAGGGCTTCAAACCGGCACAGGTATGTCTAGAAATTTACGCAGACCAACTCGCGCACTGCTTAGCCACAGTGATCAACATGATCGATCCAGAGGTCATCGTCCTTGGTGGGGGATTGTCGAATATCGCCGCGCTCTATAAGCGCGTCCCTGCCCTGTTGGGACCACATGTGTTTAATGATCAAATCCACACGCGCATAGTTCCCCCGACCTTCGGCGATGCTAGCGGCGCGATCGGCGCTGCATGCCTCTGGGAGCATTAACGCCTCACGCGTCAAACGGGTGTCTAAGGATAATGGTCTCTTCGCGATCAGGCCCAGTAGAAATAATATCAACAGGCACTTCTATAGCCGACTCGATGTAGCGAATATAGGCGCGAGCGTTTTCAGGCAGTTCGTCGAGGCTTTTCGCGCCGACAGTTGATTCAGTCCAACCGGGCAGATCTTCGTAGATTGGCTCGAGCTGTTTGTAGCTGTCTATGTCCATCAGACTGCCAGACGCGCTATCGCCCTTCCCTTTGTAACCCACGCACACGCGGATTGTTTCTAAACCATCAAGCACGTCGAGCTTGGTTAGGCAGATGCCCGAAACGCTATTGATACGCACCGCGAATCGCACTGCGGCGGCGTCGAACCAACCGCAGCGACGGTCTCGTCCTGTTGTCGCCCCTTTCTCGTGGCCGACACTCGCGAGGTGAGCGCCAACCTCATCAAACAATTCGGTAGGGAATGGGCCTGAGCCCACCCGAGTGGTATACGCTTTTGTAATACCGAGTACATAGTCCAGATAAAGTGGGCCATAGCCACTGCCGGTGGCAGTGCCCCCCGCAGTCGTGTTGGACGAGGTCACGAAAGGATAGGTGCCGTGGTCGATATCGAGCAGCGAGCCTTGGGCACCTTCGAAGAGTATGTCGGCACCTTCTTTACGCCGTTTGTGCAGTAAATCGATCGTGTCGTCGATCAGGGGGCGCAGGTTTCGAGCGAGCGTTAACTGGCTCTCAAGCGTCTCCTCGAAGTCGACAGGCTCGACCCCGTAGTAATTTTCGAGCATGAAATTGTGATATTCAGTGAGCTCTTTCAACTTTTCGGCAAAGCGCTCCTCGTTCAGCGTTTCGGCAAGGCGAATACCGCGACGACCCACTTTGTCTTCGTAAGCCGGTCCGATACCGCGTCCGGTGGTGCCGATTTTGCCATCGCCCTTTTTGAGCTCACGCGCCTGATCGAGCGCAATATGTGAAGGAAGGATAAGCGGACAGGCTCCACTAATGCGAAGGCGATCACGAACAAAAATCTGCTTATCTTCGAGCGCGGTAATTTCTTTGACCAAAGCATCGAGGCTCAACACGACACCATTGCCAATAACGCAGGTTACGCTGTCGCGAAGTATGCCACTCGGCAACAGGTGCAACACGGTCTTCTCACCATTTATAACCAGCGTGTGACCGGCGTTATGGCCTCCCTGGAAACGCACGGCAACCGATGCCTGATCGGTAAGCAGATCGACGATTTTGCCCTTGCCTTCGTCGCCCCACTGCGTTCCTAACACTACAACTGATTTCCCCATGTCGCTCTCTCGTTACCTTGCTCATTGCAATCGTTACCCCGCCAAGCGCAGGGCGCTAATACTACCTAGCCGTTCTGGCTAGCCTCACAATCCAAATTAAACTGGCTTAACTTCCCACCCGGACTCGCCTCTTACGATTACGCGGTCGCAGTTCTGCTCTGTCAGCTGCTCGGCGCTCGCGGGCACTTCGCTCAAACTCGACACGACTTGTTCGCCCGACGCACGCAAGGAGGCGATCAGCGCGAGTAGCTCAGCATCGGTTGAGAGTGGCGCGGCAATGCTCGGCGCCTTGGGGAGGTCGCTCAACGAGAGTTTGATGAGCGTTTTGAGATCGCTGTCAAAACCCGAAGCCGGACGCGCGCGTCCAAATACTTCGCCAATATCGTCATAGCGGCCGCCCTTCGCAACCGCTCGCCCATGGATAGGCGTGTACGCAGCGAAAACAACGCCGGTATGATACTGATAGCCGCGTAATTCGCAGAGATCGAAACAGAGTCGGACGCCCGGCACGCGCGCCTGCACACCCACCGCGATAGCCGCTAATTCATCGAGTGGCGCGCGCACCGACTCAGGAGCTGAGGCAAAAGCGGCCAGCGCCTCATCGAGCACATTTTCGTCGCCGCTCAATTGCGTAAGTTGAGTAAGTAGGTCCCGAAGCGAATCACTCGCGACTGACGCATTGAGTACCTCCGAAATCTCGTCGTAAGCCTTGCGCTGAACCGCGTCGAACAGCTTCGCCTCGGTTTCCTCATCGATTTGCGCAGCATCAACTAGCGCGCGGAAAATGCCCACGTGGCCGAGCACGTGATGGATGTCCGGCACCAAAGCCGCTTCAAGCGTCGCGTGCATCAAACAAATCAATTCGATATCGCATTCAACGCCCGCATGTCCATAGAGTTCGGCGCCGACGCGAATAGGAACCCGCGAAGTCAGTAGGCCGCGCGGCTTCGTATGCAAAACACTATCGGCATAGCAGAGCCGAACGGGGCCCTCGCGATTAAGACAATGCGCATCGATACGCGCGGCCTGAGGGGTAATATCCGCGCGGATACCCATCATACGACCACTCAGCTGATCGGTAATTTTAAATGTATGAAGGTCGAGGTCATGCGACGAGCCCACCAGTAAGGAATCAAGAAATTCGATCAGAGGCGTAATCACCAGCTCATACCCCCATGAACCGTAGAGGTCGAGCAGCTTTCGTCGGAGCGATTCGAGCTTGTGAGCTTCGCGCGGAAGGATTTCCTCCACGCCGTCGGGTAGAAGCCAGCGCTTAGCGTTGGTCATATCGTATTCATTCCTTAGCTTAGAGAGCGCCGCCATGTCTCGGGTTTTGAAGAGCACGGCAATTGAGTAAGTGAGATTGCGCAAACCGACATTTTACGCCAGCCGCGCCCATCAATAAACGGAAGAATCACCGAATCTACTTTTAGCCTAGGCGGACGAGGCGCCAGAAACCCAAAAGGCCCAGAAACTCTTCAGCTTCTGGGCCTTGTATCTCCAACCTTGAGATAGGCGGGGGTATCGTTAGTTGGCTATTTCGCCGTCTTTTAGGTATTTAAAATAGTCACTGTCCGGATCGAGGAGCATGACGTCACCTTTGTTGTTAAAGGTCTGCCGATACGAATTAATGCTGCGGGTAAAGGCGAACCACTCTGGGTCTTTCTGATAAGCCTCAGCGTAAATGCTTGCAGCCATCGCGTCACCCTCACCACGTATTTCCTCGGCGTCTCTGTAGGCCTCCGCGCGGAAAATCGTTGCCTGCCGATCGGCGTCGGCGCGAATACCTATCGCGAGCTCCTCACCGCGAGACCTCAGCTCTTGGGCTTCACGATTTCGCTCGGTAATCATTCGATCGTAAACTGATGAACGCACGTCGTCGGGGAGATCGATTCGCTTAACCCGCACATCGATGATTTCGATGCCAATATCGGCAGCAGTGTCCTCGTTGAGATCAGCCGTCAAATCGAGCATGAGCTGATCGCGCTCGCCCGCTACAACCTCTTGCAGACTGCGGGCACCGATCTGATCGCGTAAGCCGTCATTGATTCGCTGCGCAAGCAACCTACCGGCCGTCGCTATGTCACCGCGAGTCGACACGTAGAACTGCCCCACATCGACGATCCGCCACTTCGCATACGAATCGACTTCGAGCGCTTTCTGCTCGAGCGTCAGGTAACGCTGCCGCGGTGAGTCCTCTGTGAGGATTCGCGCATCAAACTTACGCACCGTATTAACCACGGGCATTTTAAAGTGCAGGCCTGGCTCAATATCGGGATTAACGATTTCACCGAACTGCAGCATTACCGCTCGCTCAGTCTGCTTAACGACAAACAGCGAGTTAGAGGCAGCAGCCACTACCGCCGCTACTATTGCTAATAGGAGAAATTTCTTCATTTAGCGTACTCCTCGCGTATTCGTTGGCACGCGGCTGCGATCGATAGAGTTACTGTTGTTATTTGCCGAAGGCATATACGGCGATAACTGCTCTGCTAAGGCCCTAAGGTCCTGCGTGCTAGACGCGCCGCCAAGGCCGCGACCGCTCTGCTCCATAATTTTGTCGAGTGGTAGGTAGAGCATGTTATTACCGCCCTCTACATCGATCATGATTTTAGTGCTCGCCGTCATGACGTCCTCAACTGCCTCAATATAGAGACGCTGACGAGTCACCTCTGGTGCCTTCTGATATTCAACTAGCAGCTGGTTGAAGCGAGACGCATTACCAGTAGCTTCTGCGATCACCTCTTCGCGATAGGCGTTAGCCTGCTCGATCTGGCGCTGGGACTCACCACGCGCCTCAGGAATTATCTGATTCGCATATTGCTGTGCTTGGTTCTGCGCACGCTGCTCGTCTTCTCGCGCACGAATCACGTCGTCGAACGCCGGCCTGACTGCCTGCGGTGGCTGCGCCTGCACAACGTTTACCTGACTGACCAGGATGCCCGTATTGTAGTTGTCCATGTAATCTTGCAGACGCTGCCGAACGTCATCGGCTACCTGCTCACGGCCGGTAGTCAAAATTTGGTCCATAAAGTTACCACCAACCACGTGGCGTATCGCCGACTCAGCGGCGTTATCTAGACTCCGCTCTGGGTCCTGCACTGCAAGCACATACTTAACGGGATCATCGATGCGGTATTGAACCGTGACCTCAATATCGATGATGTTCTCATCGGTAGTAAGCATCGCGTTGCTGTCGTAAGTATTGGCGTTTAGCTCTGAGATATTGACCAATGACACTTCATCTATCAAAGGCGGATTCCAATGCAATCCGGGTTGAACCGTCGCGTCGAGAACCTTACCGAAGCGCAAAACAACCGCTCGCTCCGCCTGATCGACTATGTAGAACCCACCAAATGCCCAGATCACGGCCGCAACGACCACGAGGCCTGCGAGCAGTCCTCCAGAGAAGCCGCCGCTGAGGCCGGTCGACGCGCCCCCAGAGTTCGAGCCTCCGCCGCCAAACATGCCGTTGAGCTTTTTAGTTAGCGAGCGAATAACCTCATCTATATCGGGAGGGCCTTGCTCTGGCCCTTTACGGCCGCCACCGCCCCAAGGGTCGTTGTCGTTTCCATTGTTGCCGGGTTCGTTCCAAGCCATTGGTTTCTCCATAGCTTTGTATTACGGGATGAACATGCTTCTGACATGTCCTGTATTTCGTACAGTTGATGTTAGCGAATTCGAGACCAATAACCCAGTGCAACCGGACTATTCCGCTGTCTGCCTTGCGCCCTCGATTGCGACTCCGCTTTGCCGCTTTATCCTATCGAATTCCTGCAGTGGCATCCTGACGCGCAGGAGGTAATGCCCATCTTCAGTGATCTCTTCGTTTTCGACATAATTGGCAGCATACAGCTTACTTCGAAGCCTTGCTTCGCTCGGCGCTACGCGCAGAAGCTGACCGGACATCTCTCCTGCAAGTAATTCGCTCACAGCCTCTAGTAACGTCTCAATGCCCGCTCCGGTTTTAGCCGAGATCCAGACTCTGTGCGGTTTCCCCGCGCCATTGCGCTGGAGTTCCGGCTCTCGCCCAGGCAGTAGGTCTATTTTATTAAAGACCTGCAACTGCGGGACTTCTTGCGCGCCGATCTCAGCGAGCACCGATTCGACCTCGAAAATGAACTCGGGATGAGAGTCGTGCGCCGCGTCGATCACATGAAGGAGTAGGTCGGCCTGCACCGTCTCTTCGAGTGTGGCACGAAAAGCTTCGACCAACTGGTGTGGAAGATGGCTAATAAACCCGACCGTGTCGGCCATAATTGCCTGCCCGAAATTGGGCAACTCGACCTTGCGCAGTGTCGAATCCAGCGTGGCAAACAGCTGGTCTGCTGCATAAGTCTGCGCACTCGTAAGGCGATTGAACAACGAAGACTTGCCTGCATTGGTGTAACCCACCAAGGAGACGGTCGGTACCTCCGCTCGGCGCCGCGAGCGACGGCCTTGATCACGCTGAGCCCGAACTTTGATGAGCGCTTTGTTAATCGACTTGATGCGCTGGGCGATAATACGCTGATCCATTTCGAGCTGCGTCTCACCCGCACCCCGCATCCCTATACCGCCCTTCTGGCGATCAAGGTGCGTCCAGCCCCTTTTCAATCGACTGCTCATGTGCTGTAACTGTGCTAGCTCGACCTGCAGCTTGCCTTCATAACTGCGAGCGCGTTGTGCGAAAATATCGAGAATCAAACCGGTGCGATCGATGACGCGGCATTTGAGCTCGCGTTCGAGGTTTCGCTCCTGACTAGGCGAGAGCGAGTGATTAAACAGCACGACCTCAGCCTTGTGCGCAGCAACCGCCGCCTGAAGTTCTTCGAGCTTACCTGCGCCCACAAAATAGCTCGGCGAGGGCTGACGACGGCTACCGGTGATAATTGCGACCGGTTGCGCGCCTGCAGAAAGTGCGAGTTCTTCGAACTCTACGATGTCATCGGCATCACGATCATTATCGATGTGCAGATTCACCAGAAGGGATATCTCTCCCGAGTCGGGGCGATCGAAAAACAATCAGGGTCCTTAGGCTTACGCCTCGTTGTCAGCTTCGTCGCCGTCGATCTCTGCATCGTCTTCGCCAGAATTTAGCGCCGGAATTTTGACCATGCGCGCAGGCACGACGGTCGAGATTGCGTGCTTATAAACCATCTGGCTGACAGCGTTCTTTAACAGAATAACGAACTGATCGAAAGACTCAATCTGGCCTTGGAGCTTAATACCGCTCACGAGGTAGATTGAGACGGGAATCCTTTCCTTTCGCAATACATTGAGGAAGGGGTCTTGTAGTGTTTGTCCTTTAGACATTATTGTTCTCCGTTCGTTCGACAATGCGTCTGCTTTGGTGGCTTTGCATCTTACGATGCTAACTATATGGTGGCAGGTACAACAAATTTCAACAACTTGCGCAAAGAATCGTGAGTGGAGCTAGGCAGACTATGTAGATCGTTCCAACTGCGTAGCCAAGTAATCTGACGCTTGGCTAACTGACGTGTAGCGATGATACCCCTATCAACCATTTCCTCATAGCTCAAATCACCCGCGAGGTGTTGCCAAACCTGCTTGTAGCCAACTGAGCGTATCGATGGAAGCGAGAGCGACAAATCGCCTCGCTCGTAAAGACTTCGCACCTCATCAACCAGACCTTCGTCCAGCATCTGAATAAATCGCTTTTTGATTCTCTCATGCAGTACGCCTCGCTCGAGGCCTTGGATTGCGCAAAACGTTAAGTTCAGCCCACTTTTATCGCCTTTCAGGCGCGACGCCGCCTCCTCTGCGTGAAGCGCACTGAGTGTTTTTCCTGAGACACGATAAACCTCTAGCGCGCGTTGCAAGCGCTGCGGATCGTTGGGATGGATCCGCGCGGCAGCCTGAGGGTCGACCTTCTGGAGCTCAGCATGAACTGCAGCCCAGCCCTCAGTACGAGCCTGCGCCTCGATTGTAGCGCGCACCTCTGCGTCGGCATCAGGCATCGAAGCCATCCCGTCGCGCAGGATACGGAAATACATCATTGTCCCTCCCACGAGAAGAGGCGTGTTTCCGCGGGCTTTAATTTCTTCGATTAACCGCAGCGCGTCGCGGCGAAAATCCGCGGCAGAATAAACCTCCGCTGGATCTAGGATACTCAGCAAATGATGAGGCGCGCGAAGAAGCATCTCGGCGTCAGGCTTTCCTGTGCCTATGTCCATGCCTCGATAGATCTGAGCCGAGTCTACGCTGATGATTTCGAAGGGATGGTGGGCAAGCAACTCGATGGCGAGTGCGGTTTTACCCGATGCCGTCGGGCCCATCAGACAGACGGCGTCCGGTGGCATAGCTTTCTTTGCCGCACCCATTACTGGCCACGCATAAAAAGTTTATCGAGCTGAGTTAGGCTCTGATAGACCCAGGTAGGCCGCCCATGATTGCATTGACCACTGCGCTCAGTGATTTCCATATCACGAAGCAGCGCATTCATCTCCGGTATTGATAGCTGACGATTCGCGCGGACAGAGCCGTGGCATGCCATCGTCGAAAGAAGCTCGTCCTGATGCGCCTGCACTCTCTCGCTACTGCCGTATTCTAAAACATCTGACAACACATCGCGCACAAGCTGTTCAACGTCTGCGTTGCGCAAAATTGATGGGATTTGACGCACCACGAGCGACTCCTCGGCGACGCGCTCGAGAAGAAGACCGAGACTTTGAAGCACCTGCTGCTGCGACTCAGCGCAATCCGCCTCAGATCGGCTCACGGCAATCGAGATTGGGACGAGCAGTGGCTGAGTCTTGAGCTCCTCATTCTGACACGCCGTCTTCATGCGTTCATAGGTGATGCGCTCATGTGCCGCATGCATGTCGACAATGATAAGTCCGTCTTTGTTCTGCGCGAGAATGTAGATCCCGTGGAGCTGAGCGATAGCAAACCCGAGGGGCGGGACTTCTCTGTCGCCGTCGATTTCGCTTAGGTTTCCGTAAACCGCAAGCTGATCGCGAACGACGTTTGGAGTTATCGCACCGCCGCTAGAACCAAAATTTCCGAAATAGCGAGGCTGTCCTGACGAGAACGGGAGCTCAGAGGCCGCGCCATCACCGGCGAAGCCGGCAGTCTGATTGCTCTGCGCGACGGCGCCACCGGCCCATGCATCGGTCCGCCCAAATCCCTGCCGAAGCTCCGCTAACCCAAGACTGCTCTGCTGCGGCATATCTTGACCTTGTTCGAAAGCAGCGCCAGTGGGTGTCTCTGCGCTAGACAAACGATCCTGCGGCTGAATCGCGGCGAGCGCCTTGTGGAGGGAGCTGAACAGGAAATCGTGAACTAGTCGACTGTCGCGGAAACGGACTTCATGTTTTGTCGGATGCACATTCACATCGACGCCGGCAGGGTCCATTTCGAAATACAAAACATACGCAGGGTGACGACCATGAAAAAGCACATCGCGGTACGCCTGCTTGACTGCATGCGTCACCAATTTGTCGCGAATAATGCGGCCATTAACATAAAAATACTGAAGGTCTGCTTGGCTGCGCGAAAACGTCGGCAGACTTACCCACCCCCAGAGTCGCATGCCCGCCGCTTCTCGCTCAATAAATACCGAGTTTTCGACAAAAGCTGGCCCGCATACAAGAGCAACGCGCCGCGATCTTTCGGTTTCGGTAGTCGCGGGAAGCAGTTTGTGGATAGCGCGCTGATTGTGATTCAGCGCAAACATCACATCAAAACGGCTCAGCGCCATTCGCTTTAAGACTTCTTCGATGCGAGAGAATTCAGTTTTCTCGGTTTTCAGAAACTTACGCCTTGCAGGCGTGTTAAAAAAAAGATCGCGAACCTCGACAGTTGTCCCTGCCGGGTGCGCTGCAGGCGTCAGCCGCGCCTCCATTTCTTGTCCCTCAGCCTCGACACACCACGCGGTGTCGTCATCACTGCCTTCACGCGCTCGCGAAGTCATTCTTAAACGGGAGACCGAGCTGATACTTGCAAGCGCCTCACCCCGAAACCCAAGGCTCGCTATAGCCTCGAGATCATCAAGCTCGACAATTTTGCTTGTCGCGTGGCGACTCAGCGCGAGTGCGAGATCCTCTTTATGGATCCCCGCGCCGTCGTCGCGAATTCGCAGCAACTTTACGCCGCCTTGCTCGACATCGACCTCGAGCCTCGTCGCGCCAGCATCGAGGCTGTTCTCAAGCAGCTCCTTCACGACCGAGGCAGGCCGCTCGACGACTTCGCCCGCCGCAATTTGATTGGCGAGGCGTTGGCTTAGGAGATTGATGCGATTCATAAGTAAGAGGCCGGCAGTGAGCTTAAATTGGCAGAATGAAGGCGTGCCGCGAGTATAGCATTGCCTAGACTTATTCTGCGCGCCGCGGATTATTGCGAGAACGCGTGCAAAAGTGACTGTTAGTGGTGTCTTTGAGGGTTTAGTTGCAGATGTCCAAAAGCAGCTAACCGGCTGGGATCTTGAGGACCTGGCCCACAAGTATACGATCCGCTCGTAGTTCGTTCAGGCGGCGAAGTTCGGCGAGACTGACGCGATACCTCGCGGCAATGCCCGACAGCGTCTCTCCGCTCTGAATCTTGTGCTCGCGCGTGGCTGGCTCGAGTCCTCCGGGTAACTTCAGCACTTGGCCTATCTGCACACCATCGCTCTTTAGCGCATTGTGCTCTTTTAGCGCAGCCATTGTGGTGCCGAATCGCTGTGCGATCATCGAGAGGGAATCACCGCGCCGCACTGTGTAGCTAGCTGGATTTACGCCATTCGCCTTTTGCCACGCGACGAGACTTCCTTCGGGCGGCGCATCATAAAAGTAAGCCATTACTCCCCTGCCAATCCCTGCTGCGAGCTGCTTCTGAAAGGAGGGGGTATTGAGGCGCTTCGCCTCTTCGGGGTTAGTAAGATAACCCGTCTCAATCAAAATGGATGGGATATCGGGAGACTTGAGCACCTCGAGAGACGCTTGCTGAACTTTCGTTTTCCGCAGCCTTGTGATGCCGCCGACGGCGTCGAGAACGCGCGAGCCAACTATAACGCTCTGCTCCATGCTCCACGCCATTTGCAATGAGACAAGCGTTAGCGCGACGTCATCATCCCACGAGCCGAGGCTCAGATCGCTGCCGACCCCGCCAAGAAGGTCAGCGGTATTCTCTTTCTGGGCCACACGCCGCGCATTTTCTCGGTCAGCGCGATCGCCTGAAAGCGCATAAATTGTGAGCCCTCGTGCCCGAGACGTCTTATACCAATCGGTATGAACGGCAACGAAAAGATCTGCGCGGCGCTCACGCGCGATCTCGGGCCTGCGAGAGAGTTTTACATAGTAGTCGCCATCACGAACCATTACTGGCGAGTATCCGGGCATTCTGTCGAGATAGTCGTAGAGCTCACGTGCGATGCGCAGGGTGATGTTCTTCTCTTGGAGTTTGCCGTCATAGCCGATCCCGCCGGGATCCTCGCCGCCGTGCCCCGCCGAAATCGCCACCACTATATCGCGGCGCTGATCGGAGACTTTCTCTGGTTCTCTCGCCGCTGCGGTTTCGGTCCTGGCAACTTCGGCCTCCCTCGGTGCACCCTCGTCGACGGCATTTTCGTCATAGAGGTCAACCACGAGTCGGTGGCCAAGTTCAGCATTAGGCTCGAGCGTGAAGCTTTTAGGCTTTGTTTTATTGTTCAGATCGATGACTACTCTTAGCAGCCCTCCGTCGCGTGTCGCGCTGCGTAGCCCGGTGATCGGGCTATCCTCGAACTCGATATCGCCGAGACGCGTTGCGAGGGTCGAGTCGGCGATATCAATCACCACTCGCTCTGGCGCATCAAGGGTAAACAGCTTGTAGTCGACGCCCTCACTGAGGTCGAAGACCAGCCGAGTATGATCTGGCGCACGCCAGAGTCGGAGATCGCGAACCTCCGCGGCTGCAACAACCGTCGGCGCAATGAGGGCACATAGCCAGATGATCACAGTGAGGCAAAGGGCAGGCGTCGGCGCGCCTTCCGCACGCGGCGAGGCGGGCGAGGCGTTAGGGGGATGCGAAAAATTGGATGTCGTTCGAAATGCCATTTACCTATCCAGACGAGAATCGATCACGAGCCGTCTTTCCCGCGCACAGCAGAACGCCGACCTCGGTTGTCGGCACTCTCGCTTTATAGAGCGGCAGCTAGCGGCGAATCTTCAGGGTTTCAGCTTAGCCGAATAAAGCGGCGAGCATTTGTACACCGCGCTGCGAAAGCGCGCTGCAACGGGCAGTACGGCCCGCGTCGGTTTCGGTTAGCTCAATTCGGAAATCCGCAGAAGGCGCCCAGCCCGCTCCATGCTCTGGCCACTCGACGAGGCAGAGATTCGGAGCCTCGAAATAGTTATCGGTACCCAAATAGTCAAACTCCTCGGGATCGGAGAGCCTATAAAGATCGAAGTGGTAGATATTGCAGCGTGCCAATTCATAAGGCTCTACGAGCGTGTAAGTGGGACTCTTTACCGCACCTTCGTGTCCATAGCCGCGCAGGAAGCCACGGGTTAACGTTGTTTTGCCCGCACCAAGGTAACCCTGCAGATGAATAACGCCGCCTGCTGTCGCGGCGCCCATTCCTGCTTCTGGCACCTCAGAGCCAGCCGCACTCTGCGTCGCTCGGGCGAGCTTGAAACCAAAGGCTATTGTCGCGTCCTCGTCAGCGAGAAATTCGCTACGAGCATCGAGCAAGCTAGCGCCTGCACCATGTTCCAGCTGGGTTGAAGAAACGGAAGAAACTGTGGTCATGGCGCGCTTCCCTCTCGCGGCAGTTCGATTAGTGTGAGAGTCGTTTTACGTTCAGAGCCGAATTGTGAATCGCGATTCGTTTTCGGGCAAGAGGCGGAGCTAAACCGCTGTGATAAATTCAACTAACAAGGAGCTATTTGTCGAGGCGCTGAATAAGACGGCGTACGAGCCTAAGAGCGGTCTCCAGTTCCTCGACGGGAATGTCTTCGGTATTGCGAATCGCCCAGGGATCCTGCACTTCGCGCAGCGCGTGGTAGGCACTCTTACCTTCGTCGGTCAACAAAACGAGCACCGATCTTTTGTGCTTTGGATTGGGCTGATACGTGATAAGACCATCCTGCGCCATGACATCCGTGATGCGTTGCACCGCCTGCCGCGATTGCCCAAGCACGCGGGCAATTCCCGGAACGGTGAGACCTGCAGTGGAGAGCGCGACAACGCCTATAACCTTCCAACGTGCGCTCGTCAGACCAAGATCCTCGGTCATCGCGTCGCCTTCGGCGACGAGCAAACCGTTTAACCGAAAAACTGACAACACAAGATCGAGGAAAAGCATCCGCTTCGGCGAATGTGTCGATGAGGGAGAGCCGCCCGCAGCAGACGTTGATGCGCGTATCGAGCCCACTCGCGCGACTAGCGCGTCCATTGATACTCGTCTGTTATCTGACTCATTCAATGCCAAGGTAGTGTCTCTTTGTATAAATTCATCGACCGAACCGGTCACGTACCACTCTTCTTCGGCTTCAGTCTGCCTTAAGTACTTAGCCGACCCTAGCTACAATGGTAGCATGCTGTCATTTACGCGGGCATAGGTCAAGGAGCAGATGGTTTCATGTGTCTAACTAAATTTCATTGTCAGTGTGGTTCGTAGCGCCCGTCAAAGAAGCTGACATCGCACCGAGCGAAGAATTCAACATAGAATTTAGCAAACTTTTGCAACTTGAGAATCGACTCAGTAACTATGCCTAGCGATTCGATAAATACAGTCCGGAGAAATCAATGCCAGCTCAATTAAACAACCGTCTTTCTCGTGTCTTCGCCCTTTATTTGCGACGTTTCGCCCTGGTCGCATTCATGGCGTGTTTCCCAGCCATCGCCTCAGCTCAGGCACAGCTTTCAGGCACGCAAGAGGAAATACGCGAAATAGTGTTTCCTAGACCAGATCAAGTGTCGATTGAAGGCAAAGCGACCCTAACCACTTTTAAAGACAGCGCGCAGGTCGAGCTGATTGTGACCACAGAAGCGCGCTCGTTAGAGACCGCGATGCGAGACAATCAGGCGCTGCGATCACGCCTCGCGCAAAGTTTCATCGACGCCGGAATCGACGCCGACTCGATCAATAATGCAAAATTCTCCAGCTCCCCAAGAAAGGGATTTCTCTCACAAAAAACCAATAGCTTCGAAGTGGGGGCTAAACTTCAGGTAACCGTGACTAGCGAAGCAGAGCTCCAACTGCTTGCCGCCGCCGCAGATCAGTATGAGGAAGTAGAACTGGTCTCAACCGAGTTTGAACACAGCAAAGAAAAAGAATTAAAGAAGCAGGTGCGTGAGCTTGCCGTGAAGGATGCGCTAGACCAAGCAGCTTTTTACTCTCAGACTCTTGGCTTCGCACTCAAGCCAGTAAATTTTTACCCGCAGACGTTAACGCGGAATTCGCGCCCGCAATTATTGATGAGCAGAGCGATGGCGATGGATGAAATAGCGGCACCTGCGTCGATGGACAACTTCGATGAAATCGAATTCGACGCGTCGGTTACCGTTGTTTTCGAGATAGTGCAGAACGAAAATTAGCCGGTTTAGTGGGTAAGCGAATACATCAAATAGTTAATGCCTAACCGATAGGCAGAGTTAGCATATCGGGTCGGATAATCTGGATGATAAGTGTGCTCCCATCCATCTCCCATATCCGAATTCCAGTTGATTAACACCATTACGCGGCCCTGATCATCGAGGATCGCGTGATTACTCGCCGTGTTAATCCCCTGTTCACCGTATTCATCGGACCGATAGAGCGCTGGAATCATTTGCGGTCCATCTATGTCGTAATAGACGTGAAAAATTTCATGATCAGGCGAGAGCTCGACGATTTCGCGATCAGGGAAAAGCTGCGAGAAGGCGGCATAGAAATTATCCCACTGGCGCTGACCCCAAAAATCATCGATTAGAAGAAACCCCCCGCGCAAGAGGTACTGCCTAAGGTTCTCTATTTCGGCAGGACTTAGAACGATTCCGCCGCCCTGCCCGACTTCGAGCATATAGAGGAACGGGTAATCGAAAATTTCTGGGTCATCGAATTCGAGCACAATCGGATTGCTCATGACACGGATATTGGTGAGCCTCGAAACGCCGCGCAGAAAATTAGTATCCGCATCAGGAAAATCGATAGCCCATGGGCCATCACCGAACCCTCCCCGGAAGCCACCGCCACTAAAATATGTGTTAAACCGAACGCGCACGAAATTGAATTCACCTGCCGCATCATCGACGAGAATGCCATCTCCGTCTGGCTGCGAACCGCGCCCAAACGACTCTAACCGCTGCGCATTTAATAAACCCGAGAAGCCTAAGAGCACGATCAGCGTCGTCGCAAAGAGCGTTACTCTTGCGATTTCCAGATATTTTGCGCGTCTGCTTATCAGCCACATGTTAGCTTTCGCCTCTCATTCCCGCGCAGTAATCCTTGTCGGATAGCGCAGGTGTAAACCAGACATAATCATACGCCGGCAGTTCAACCGAGTCGTCCAGGTAGCGCTCGGGGTACGACTCTTCATCGACCACTTCGAGGAAAGCAACCGCTGTGATAGCGTCGCGCGCAAGTCCCGCGTGAGCGCGCAAAAGGTAATTCGGTACACCTATATCCTGACGGATATGGTAGTTGCCTGCGACGAGCACGGTGCCTTTTCCATAGGCACGCTGTGCGTAGGCTAGGCTCTTAGCCAGTGATTCGTCTCGGCCCTGTTGCACGCGCACCATGGCATCGAACTGAGATTCCGGGAGCATTCCGCAATGACTCGAGTCTATATCCTCTTTGAGCTTCGCCCTCCCTAACTCCCCAACCGCACCATCGGCGATCGGGGCGTCGGAGGCATAGAGAGCGGTCATTTCAGAGCGACTGATGTTACCCGCGTAAATAGGCACGCCTCGTTCGTAGACCGCGGCCACTAGAGGGCCATACAGGCTCCAGTCCCAGCCCTGTCGATCCCATTCGATATACTCGGCCAAGCGCTCACTGTTGGCAAATCGCCGGGTGCCGAGCGTGGCTAATCGAGGCATCATATCTGTCGCGATCATCTCAAAAGACACCGCACTGAGAGCGCCGTTATCAGCGAGCGCATCGATAAGCTCGCGCTGCAGTGTGTGATGATCAGGGTTGTCGTGTTTTTCCCCGAGCAACACATACTCAGCCATTTTTAACTTTGCGAGTAGCGAGTCAGCGCTGATGAACCGGCCCGACGACACCTCCCAGATTCCGCCAACTAAGGGCGAATCGGCGCGCAGCGAGGTCTGCCAACCGCGCTCGGGCGTGTTCGTCGGAGCGTTAATTTCCTGCGCGGCATCCTTGCTTGCGGCGCAGCTACTTAGGATCCCGAGTCCTAATGCACTCGCAAGCATGAGCTTCTTGGAGACATGGGCCTTAGCGACAGTCCGTAAGCAAGTATCATGCAGCACACGAAAATCTAACATTTAACGTCCTTTTTTGGATAGTCGAACTCCACCAACCTCGCGGAACCGATCGAAATTTGCTTCCATCGGTCGATCTCAAGCTCAAACTGTACTATGCCGCCCGTCGGCACATTGTCGATAGTCATATTTGCCAGTTCGTTGACGAAATCGGTGATCGCTGGATTGTGCCCAACAAGCATGACCTTGCTGCAGTCATCATCGAACAGAGCAACCGCGCGCAGAAGCATCGGCGCCCCTGCGAAATAGAGGCTGTCATCACTCGATACGCGGTCAGCTGGCAATCCGATCGCTGAAGCAAAAAGGCGTGACGTAGTCTCGGTTCGAACTGCTGGGCTACTTACGATTGCATCGAGGGTACAGCCGCGCGCTAGAAATCGACTCGCCATCACAGGAATGTCGTCCAGGCCGCGCTGCGCGAGGGGTCGCGAGAAATCTTTGAGGTCTGGCTCGCTCCAGCTAGACTTCGCGTGCCTCATTACAAAAAGTGTTTTCATCTGTATCTAACTCACGAGCCGGCGACGCTACCCGGGATTAACGCCTAGGTCCGAGTGTAGCAAGCCTATCAATTAAGGCGTTAACGAAGACTCAAATTTAACCGCAACTTCCACTCCGACTATTCCGCTTCCTGCCGATAATCCCTATCTAAAAAGCAATCTTGCCTTGTATCAAATTGATTCAATTTGGCCAATTGCCCGGCGTGAGTAATTACTCTGCTCTAACGCCTAAATAACTAAGGATATAACCAATGCTTAGACCTCAAACCCCGACTGCCTTACTCCTGTGCCTGAGCGCTTTGAGCCTCCCTGTTTTTGCGCAGGAGGAAAATACCATTTCGACCGAGATCGAATTCGGCGCAATTGTCACCTCGGGTAACTCCGATGACCAGAACGTGAAATTCAAAGGCACCGTCGATTGGAATCGAGGTGATTGGATTTACGGTTTTAGCTCCGACGGCTTCCGGTCATCTAAGAACGATCAGCTTAACGCACAGCGGCTTTATCACGTCGGCCGGGCTGGCCATAACATCAATGAGTTCAGCTTTATAAATGCACGTGTGTCCTACGAAGATGATCGCTTTAGTGGTTTCGATAGCCAAAGCGATTTCTCAGTAAACTATGGTCGCAATATGCTGCGCTCAAGCAGCTCGATGACGCTTGCGATGAATGTGGGTCTCGGGATGCGTCGCTCGGTTAAGATGGACAAGAGCAGTAACGAAGCGATCGGCCGCGTCGAAGGTAATTATGTATGGAACCTCTCTCCTACTGCGTTTTTTACGCAGGACTTTAGCCTTGATTCGGGCAGTGATAGCAGCATCTACCGCTCAGAAAGCGGCATTCAATCGCAGATCATGGATAATCTTTCGCTTCGCTTCTCGATCAAGATTAAGCATCAGACACAGGTACCAGTTGGCCGCGAAGAGACCGACACGGAAACCGCCGCAACCCTCGTCTTGAGTTTTTAAGCGCTAAAACGCAGCGCTTAGAGACACAACTTAACTCCCACAAAAAAGCCGCATTACTGCGGCTTTTTTTTGAACACCTTTTCGAGCGCGTTAGCACCCGCTGTTGTTCAACTACTGGCGCGTGCCCGTTACGCCGAAGGCGCCAAAGTCGCTACCGAACTCACCGGAGACTGAATCGCCTTCCACTGTGCCGCTAAACTCTAAGACGAGCATTTGGCCCTGCGCGTCCACTTCGGCGTCGAACATGAACATGTTGCCGTCGAAGGTAATGCCGTCGATACCAGTCTCGCCAAGTGCATCTGAAGCCATTGTGCCAGTGCCATCTGCGTTAACAGTCAACGTGGCAGGCAGGTTACCGAGAGGCGTGTTCAATTCTACCGACCAAACGCCAACTGCAGGTGCAGGCGCACTCGCGCAGCCTACGAGAACAGAAAGAGTGAGAGCCATCAATCCGCCAAGTATTTTCTTCATAATTGTCTTACCTTCAAAAGTGTTGTGATATAAATTTTGTCGCAGTAGTTTCGAGAGAGTGTTCTATAAGTTATCTATCAGTGTCACGTAGCTATAGTCCACTCCAGTCTTTGGCTCGGCAACACTCAAAGAGGAGCACCACCTGAATATTCGCGCCTTCAGCCCAGCAAAACCTGACAAAAGCCTGAGTCGCTGCCGGCCCGATGAGCAAGCAGAATCCCCATTGTCCTGTTAAAACTTCGCGAGTCAACTGAAATCCATCTAAGCCGGGCCTGCCAACATCAGCGTTGAACAAGGACAAGCGCTACTATAGACTCGAATTAATTCGGAAAATCACTTACAAAGACCGCGTAAAAGGCAATTCCTACAGTGGCTTAACAAGGGGCTAGATATGGCTAATTTCAAAGTTAACGGCGAAGATAAGACACTCGATATCGAGCCAGATATGCCGCTTTTATGGGCTCTTCGCGACGAGCTCGGTATGACCGGCACCAAATTTGGGTGCGGAATCGCCGCCTGCGGTGCGTGCACGGTCCATATTAACGGAGTAGCAATGCGCAGCTGCGTCACTCCTGTTAGCGCCATCGAAGGCCAAGAAATTACTACAATCGAGGGACTCGCGACCGCAGCCGCGGGCAGCAATCCCTCGAACCCAGCGCTTACCGCGGTGCAACAAGCATGGATCGACCATCAGGTACCGCAGTGCGGCTACTGCCAGTCGGGAATGATTATGGCCGTTTCGTCTCTACTCGCGCAGAACCCCAATCCCAGCGACGCCGAAATAGACAGCAGCATCACCAACGTGTGCCGCTGCGGAACATACCCTCGCGTGCGGCGTGCCATTCGCTCGCTAGCCACAGCCTAAATAACGGAAGAAAAGGACACTAACATGAAAATTAATAGACGCCGTTTCCTCCTGAGCTCTGCCCTCGTCGGCGGAGGTGTTTTAATCGGTTACACCGCCACGCGGCCTAGCCGTCATCGGCGCGCGAATACCGAGCTTGCAGGTTCGGGCGAAAGCTTTGTCACCTCGCTGATTAAGATCGAGGCCGACAACACGGTTACGATTTACGTTCCCCACTCTGAAATGGGACAAGGTGTGCATACCTCCCTGTCAATGATGGCAGCGGACGAACTCGATGCGGACTGGGAGCGCGTCAACATTGAACAAGCGCCGGCGATAGATCTGTTTGCGAATGGCGACCTAGTTACAGGCTTCGCAGGCGAGCTCGGTGCGCCGAGTTTCCTCGCGCCGCTAATCAGCGTCAGCGCCGTAAAGATAGCTGAACTCGCAAACCTCCAAACTACCGGTGGCAGTTCCTCGGTACGCTTCACCGGTGAACATTCTATGCGCTACGCCGGCGCCGCCGCGCGAGACCTTCTTGTGCAATGCGCCGCAACCCGTTGGGCAATTCCTGCTGCCGAATGCACGACGGCATTGAGCTACGTCCATCACAACGCCACTGGTCGCTCACTGAGCTACGGAGAGCTCGCTGCCGAGGCTGCTATGCTCGAGCCCTCAACCGAACCGGTGCTCAAATCGCGCGACCAGTACAACATTATGGGCAAGGCGATGTCGCGCAACGATATCCCCGCCAAGGTCAATGGTACTGCGCCCTATGGCATAGACGCGCAGCCAGAGGACATGCTCTACGCCGCCATCAGATTCGCGCCGGTTTTCGGCACTAAACTCGTGTCAGTCGACGCCGGCGACGTGTTGAGCCGCCGCGGCATCAAAAAAATCGTGCAGTTAGAAGATTCAGTAGCAGTCGTTGCGGACAGCTATTGGCGCGCAAAAGAGGCGCTCAAATCTGTGGATGCGGTATTCGAAGAATTGGGTAATGAAAATGCATCGAGCGCCTCGATTTACGAGCAGTTCGATGCCAGCCTCGCCGCCGACGATAGCGATGAAGATCGAGAGATCGGCGATACTCAGGCCGCCTTCGAGTCCGCAGCCGACGTGATTGAGGCAAGCTACCGAGTACCGTACCTCGCCCACGCCGCGATGGAGCCGATGAACTGCACGGTGCACTTAAAAGACGGGCGCGCCGATATCTGGACAAGCACGCAGGACGCGCTCGGCATTAAGAGTCGCATCGCCTCGATCCTAGGTATTGACGCCGAAAACGCGACCTTCCATCACAGCTACGTCGGCGGCGGATTCGGCCGACGCCTGCCGTTCAACTGGAATGTGATCGACCACGCCGCACTAATAGCGAAAGAATTCGATGTGCCGGTAAAAACAGTACTAAGCCGCGAAGACGATTTGCAACAGGACTACTATCGCCCCGCCGTCGCCTCCAACTTCAAGGCGGCATTCGACGCCTCAGGTCTGGTTCGCGGCTGGCACAATCGCTTCACCGGCCCCGTGCAAACTCCCGGCGCCGCGCACATTCCTTACGCTATCGACAACCAATCCATACGCGTAGTCGACGGCACAACTCACGTCCCAATCGCCGCGTGGCGCAGTGTTGACCATTCACAGCAAACCTTCTTCACCGAGTCGTTTATCGATGAGATTGCACATCGCGCGGGTAAAAACCCGTATCAGTTCCGACTCGATCTATTGAGCGGACATCCGCGCCATCGCCGCGTGCTCGAGACGGCGGCAGAGGCAGCGGGCTATGGTCGCAACCTGCCCGAAGGTCATGCGTTGGGTATCGCTGTTCAAGAGAGCTTTGGCAGTGTTGTAGCGGAAATTGCGGAGGTCTCGATGGACGAAAATATGCGTCCTGTCGTTCACAAAGTAACCTGTGCGATCGACTGCGGTTTTGCAGTGAATCCCGACACCGCTGCTTCTCAGATCGAGAGCGGCATTATCTTCGGCCTCACCGCGGCGATGTATGGCGAGATTACGATCGAGGATGGTCGCGTCGCGCAGAATAACTTCCCTGACTACGAGATGGTGCGCATGGCAACAAGCCCTGAAATTGACGTACATATCCTCGAGTCGGATAACACGCTGGGCGGTTTCGGCGAACCTGCTACGCCACCGATAGCTGCCGCGGTTACCAATGCGATCTATATTTTAACCGGCCAGCGCGTGCGTGAACTGCCAATTAAAAACCACGATTTTGGCAAGCCCTCGCTTGCCAAAGCCTAGAGTGTTGAAGAAAAGAGTGGCGTTCTAGATTTCAGCCGCCGATTTAACGATGCGGCTGACGATGCCGTATTCGATCGCTTCCTCAGCACTCATCCAATAATCTCGGTCGGTATCTTGAGCTACGCGCTCAAGAGGCTGACCGGTTTCATCGGCAATGAGCTTGTTAATACGCGCGCGCATTTTAACAATCTCCTGCGCCTGAATCGCAATGTCACTCGCCGAGCCTCGCGAACCGCCTGAAGGCTGATGCACAAGAAAACGTGTGTTTGGCAATGAGAACCGATTTTCTTTTTCGGCAGCAAGATAAATAGTTGTCGCAGCACTTGCTACCCAACCGGTACCGATTACCCGGACAACGGGCTTGATGAACTTGATGATGTCATAAACGACATCGCCGGATTCTACATGACCACCGGGTGAGCTTATGTAGATCGAAATAGGCTCGTCATTTTCAGCAGCCAATGCCAGAAGGCGCTCGGTGACCGACCGCGCGAGTTTGTCGTTAATCTCACCAAAAATAGTGATCGCGCGCGAGTTGAATAGTTTCTCATCGATTAACCCGCCGCGCGTTGGTTTAGCGTCGTCTTTGGCTTCCTGATCTTTTCCATTCATCGCCGACTGCGCGTGGGTCTTTAGGTCATTCTGTCTGGCTAAAATCATTACTTTCCTCTTTGTTTTTGTCCGGGTTTCTATCCGGTTTTACTAATTCGTTAATTAATCGGGGGCTCGCTGTTAGGCTGTTCGGTACCACTGGACGGCGTCTCGCAGGCCGAAGCCAAGCGAAGATAGCCGATGAGCGCTGCATGATCGCGCTTCCCTTCGGGAAAATTCGACCCGAAGCCTACCATGCGGGTGTTGGGTATGCCCGCAATGATCACTTGTTCGATCTCAGAGTCGCTTTTCGTCGCAAGCCATGCACAGTCAAAAAGATCGGGAGCGTCAATCGCGCGGTTCTGTGCGAAAGGCTGAAGTCCAACCGAAGAAGCGGCGATCACCGACGCCACCTCATTGGCGCTGGGGCCTCTGCCATGACAAAAATCACCGCAGCTGCCAGCATAGAGCGCTGCGCCGCGGACAAGGGACGGCGAGGGCGCCTGCGTGCCGGTCTCAGCTGTGCCCCGCCCCTCCTCCGCACAGCTCGTCAGTACCAAAGCCATAACAAGTAAACAGAGGGTATTCCCTCGCGGAGTTGTAACACCCGAATAAGACCCCTCAGTTGCTGCCATCGCCTTTGCTCTGCTAACCCAGTAGGGCTCCGTCGGCCTGCGTCTCAGGTCCAAGTGGTTTAAACACAATTAAGAGTTGAGGGAGCAGCGTGAGCGACCCAACGAGTGCGACGAGCATAGCAAGGCTTGTAAGAAGGCCAAACACAATCGTCGGAATAAAATTAGACAGCGCCAGAATCGAGAAGCCTGCGACAATAGTCATCGAAGTAAAATACATCGCTCGCCCGATACTGTTATGGCAGAAAAACATTGTCTGCCGGTAATTGCCAAAGCGCGGATATTCTCGCCGAAAACGATGCATATAGTGAATCGTATTGTCGACGCCAATGCCAACAGAAATCGCCGCAATGGTGATGGTCATAATGTCGAGTGGGATACCGAGCCAGCCCATAATGCCCAGCACGAAGGCCGCCGCAATCGCGTTAGGAATGATGCAAATTAGCGCGATAGCCAACGAACGGAACAACAGCAAAAACATAAGCATGATCACAAACATCACTACGCCCAAGGTGAGTATCTGCGATTCGTAGAGACTCTGTAGGACATTGTTGTAAAGTACGAGAACGCCCGTGACGTTAACCTGCTCGTCACTAAATCCAAACTCTTCTTCGATGCCGCGCTCGATTCTTTGCAATAATTCGTTTCGCTTTAGATTGGGATCGGATTCAATCACGCGGACATTGAAGCGCAGCTGGTTATCCTCAATCGAGATAAACGGCTTTAGTACTGTGTCTTTTAATGTCTCAGGAATGCGCGAATAGAGAACTGCCCACAGCACGCCGTCTATTGGCTCGCCTCCATTGAGTTGCCGAGCCAACTGCACGACCGCGCCAAAGGAAAGCACTTTTCCCGTCTGCGGATCATCATCGAGGTACCGGTGAATTTCTTCTACCAAATCCATTTTCGGCGCTGTGAAATAGTAGGCGTCGTCATCGCCGCTATCACCGAAACCATCGTCGAAACCATCTCCAAAGCCATCATCAAACCCATCGACGTCCTCGGGTTCATCCGGTAGGTCGACGATGACGTCGAACGATAGCGTACCCCCCAGCTTTTCGTCGAACAGGGTCATCCCCTGGAAGATTTCTGTCTTCTCGCGAAAATAATCGATGAAGCTATTCTCAACCTTGAGCTGAGCAAGCCCGACGATGCTGAGCAGCGTGATCACGGCATAAATCGCCAACACTCGGTTATTCAATCGAGCCGTGAGTTGCGCAAGCCCGGTGGTAAAACCGAGGCGAACATCAGCAGAGAGTTTAGTTTGGTCTTGTGGCAGCAAACTGAGTACCGAAGGAAACACGCCAAAGACCACTACGATCGCTACGAACACACCAATCACCATCATCCATCCGAAGGAGATAATGGGCGAGATGCCGCTAACGATCAGCGAACCGAACGCGACGGCAGTGGTAAGTCCGGTGTAAAGGCAAGGTTTAAACATGCTCAAAACAGCATGGCGCATGAGCTTGTTATGGTTGCTCGAACGCCGGGTCGCGCGAAGCTCGCGATAGCGCACCGTTAAGTGCACGGTCAGTGAAATGGTGATTATGAGAAGCAGCGAAATAAAATTCGACGACACCACCGTCACGCGCCAATCCATTAAGCCTAAAATTCCCACCATGGTCACGCCTGCAATTGCGCAGCAGGCGAGCGGCAGCGCTATCCAGCGCAGTTTGCGAAAAATTAACCCGAGGGCAAGAATGATGAATGCGAGCACACCAAAGCTAAAACTGGACAGATCGCCGCGCACAAAGGTCACGAGATCATCGGCGATCATCGGCGCGCCGCCGAGATAGATCTGTGCCTCACCGCGATAGTTGTCCAGCAGCGAGCGAATTTCAGCAATCGTGGCAGATTGCCGCGCACCAGTCATCACCGTATAAGCCGAGTACTCGTCTTCAACCGCATGCAGCTCAGCGAGCTGGACTGCATCGAGAGAACCTAACGCCTCTGCCTCGCGCAGCTCGGAGCGGCGCGCGAGCAGGGTTTGCGCTTTGAGGTCTAGCTCAAAGCTCACTAGCATGCCTGCGGTCCGCCCATCGGGACTCACGACGGCATTGCTGAAGACCGGACTACTCATAAGCTCAGCTTTCGCCGCAGCGAGATCGATGTCCTGCTCGACGGTGAGATAGTCTTCGGAGATACCCGTAAGCGGCGTGTCTTCGAAAATGGGCACATTCAGAATGCTGTCTACCGACTCGACCCGAGGCAGTGTCAAGAGATCAGCGCGAAGGGATTGCAGACGCGAGAGCACCGGACGCGAAAAGAGTTCACCCTCGAGGGGTGTGTACGCGACTATGACCGATTCCCTGATTCCGTAGCGCACATTGACCTGGCGGGAATACTCCAGTTCGGCGTCGCCCTCGAGCAGCAACGAGTCGGCAGAGGCATCTAGTCGAAAGAACTGCGCGTAATACCCGAAACCCGCTGCGATAAGGATGAACAAAGAGAGCGTCAGCCAAGGCCGGTCGAAGACGAGGCTCGAATACAGCCGAGTGAGGTGCTTCTGAAATGACATACTTTCTCTCGCGCGAGTGCTCAGGTGGTTTCGACTGCCACCAACTGGACGTAGTGGCAGCTGACAGGCAGGGCTTATCTCTTAATAGGTACGCGAACTATACGCCGATTAGTTGTCTAATTCGATCCCAGAGGTATCGGAAATCGCTTCGAGAAAACCGCAAGTAACGCGCTAGCGAGCGCTTCATGAGGTATCGGAGCGGCTTGAAAACCGTGCAACTTATTGTGTCTAATCAATAAAAAAGGCTGGGCGTAAGTCTACCTAGTTGTTACCCTCGTACTCATTCTAAGAAAACTGATTGGTCCGAACCTAAAGGAGAAGCCTCAACCATGCGTAGTTCACGAACGATTAAGTGTACCTCGATGACGCGTCGGCTTTGCCGCAGTATGGCACTTGCGGCGAGCATGCTAGGCGCGCTGCTCGCGCTCTCTTCGCAAGCATTCGCCGAAGACGATTGGCTGCGATCGATCCCCGAATTTGAACTTAGTGATCAGGCCGGCAATACCCACACACTCGCCGACTACGCCGATAGCGATCTTCTCGTGTTCTATGTGCAAGGCGTCGGTTGTCCGATCGCCCGCATAGCCGTGCCAAGCTATCGTGAAGTCCGCGCCGAATTCGAGTCTAAGAATGTGGCATTCATGATGTTCAATTCCAACATTCAAGACAACATCCCACGCATCGCGCGCGAGGTTGACGAGTTTGGTATTGATTTCACCGTGCTTAAAGACGAAGGACAGGTCCTTGCCAAAGCGCTGGGTGTCGAGCGTACCGCGGAAGTCTTCGTAATTGACCCCAAGTCTCGCGAGGTTTTTTACCGCGGCCCGATCAACGACAAGCTCGGATACGAAACCCAGAAAAATACAGCGAGTGCGCATTATTTAAAGGATGCGCTCAACACTGTCCTGGCCGGCGGCAAGGTTAATTTGGATGACGTGCCAGACTCGAAGGGCTGCCTCGTCGCGATCTTCTAGAGTGTCTCTGCCCTCTGCCTCGATCCAAGTGGCCCTTCAAAGCTAAGCCAGCGCGCGTCACACGGGCAGATACGAAATAAGCGAATCGATGAAAAATCGAGAGCAAATAGCAAGTAACAACGCCAATCTCGGCAACGAAGTTGGCGTTGTTACTTGTGTTATTCGATTTTACTGCTAGATTGCGCGCATGACAGAATCCACAAAGCCATCGGCAGCTAAACGCCGCAGCAGTTCGCGTTTATTAGCGAGCACCTCGGTTTTCCTCAAGCCTTACCTTAAGCAGATCATCATCGCCTCTGTGGCGCTGGTGTTCACGGCCGCACTCACTCTTGGCCTCGTGCAGTATGTGCGATTAATCGTCGATCGCGGCTTCGTGGAAGGATCAACGGAGTCATTAAATACGGCGATACTCGGTTTCTTGATAGTAGCTGTGCTGCAAGCCATCGGCACCTTCGCACGCTTCTATTGGGTTTCTTGGCTGGGCGAACGGGTAACCGCCGACATTCGCAAAGCGGTCTATAAACATATTATTAATCTGCATCCGGGTTATTTCGAAGACAATCTCAGCGGCGAAATTCAGTCGCGGATCACCACCGACACAACCTTGATTCAATCTGTCATTGGCTCGTCTGCATCGATCGCGCTGCGTAACCTGCTAATGATGATTGGCGGCACGCTGTTTCTGTTTATCACCAACCCTAAGCTGACGAGCGTCGTGCTGCTGTGCATCCCCCTCGTCATAGGCCCCATCATGTTTTTTGGCCGTAAGGTACGCAGACTCTCACGCGACAGCCAAGACGAGATTGCGAATGTCGGTGCCTATGTCGGTGAGAGTATCCAGCAAATAAAGACAGTGCAGGCCTATAACCAGCAGGCACATAATGACGGCGTTTTTTCGCGCTACGTCGAAACCGCCTTCGACGTAGCCAAAGACCGCATTCTCATGCGCTCTGTACTCATTACCGTCGTAATGACCCTCGTCTTTGCAGCCTTAGCTGTGATGATCTGGGTTGGTGGCCAAGACGTGATTAATGGTCGCATGAGCGCAGGCGAGCTCACCGCTTTCGTCGCCTACGCCGTTATCGTCGCTACTGCGGTCGGCGCGATAAGCCAAGTGATCAGTGAGCTTCAGCGCGCGGCGGGGGCGATGGAGAGGCTGATTGAGCTGCTCGAAGCCGAAAGCCTGATTCAGGCGCCCGCGGTTCCCGCGAAGCTTGTTGCCGCATTCACCGGTCAACTCGACTTCAAGTCGGTGAGCTTCGCGTATCCGTCGCGTCCCGAAACTTTGGCGCTTAACGAGGTGACACTCACAGTGCGCCCTGGCGAGAGTCTCGCGCTCGTCGGCCCGTCTGGCGCTGGTAAGTCAACGCTTCTGGACCTGGTGCTGCGCTTCTATGACCCAATTGCGGGGCATCTCACACTAGACGGCGTAGATGTCCGCGACCTCACGCCGACAGAGCTACGCAGTCACATTGCGATAGTCTCGCAGCAGCCTGCGCTGTTTACCGGCAGCGTAATCGATAACATTCGCTTCGGTCGTCCCGATGCCTCGCTCGACGAGGTTCGCGCCGCCGCCGAATCGGCTTTCGCGAGCGAATTCATCGAGTTACTGCCCCAAGGTTATGATAGCTTCCTAGGCGAAGCAGGCGTTCGCCTCTCCGGCGGGCAGCGGCAGCGCCTCGCGATTGCGCGGGCCATACTCAACGACCCTGAAATTTTGCTCCTAGACGAGGCGACTAGCGCGCTGGATGCAGAAAGCGAGCGTAAGGTGCAAATCGCCCTCGAAAAGCTCATGAAGGGCCGCACCTCGCTGGTAATTGCACACCGTCTAGCAACCGTTATGAACGTTGACCGAATCGCGGTGCTCGAAAACGGCAGGCTAATTGCAACGGGGACCCACGGTACGTTGCTAAAAGGCTGTGAGCTGTATGCTAATTTAGCGAAACTCCAGTTTGGCGGAGATACTCAGGCGCAACTGGGCGCAACGACGCTGCCCACAGCTTGAATACCAACAATCGTGCGCGGTTAATCCAGTACCCCTCGGCGCGCGTTAATACATTCACAACGTAGGGATTAATTCATCGCCCAGATCGCCTTTTTCATCTTCAACACTAATAATTAACTTCCTTGCCTTGCACAGCGTCCATCCTGTGACTGCCATGGCATTGTTTACCCCGCAGAGAGGATCGCTCAGCAATGAACGCCCCCGAACGGCTCGACCCGCTTATCACCAAAACCTGCTACCTAGACGGCAGTGACCCAGAGAAAAAACGCGAGGAGATTCGCCGTTATTTCCATCAGACCTTTAGCCTCTACGAAAATCTTTTCGACTGCCTCGCCTGCGACGACTCCTATTACACCAAGGCGACGCCACTGCGACACCCGCTCATTTTTTACTATGGTCACACCGCTGTTTTTTTTATTAACAAGCTACATGTCGCCAAGTTGATCCCGGAGCGGCTCGATCCGCGCATCGAGTCGATGCTTGCGATCGGTGTCGATGAGATGTCATGGGATGACCTTAACGATGCCCACTATGATTGGCCGACGCCCACAGAGGTATTGGACTACCGCAACAAAACACGAGACATAGTCGACGATCTGATTTCCTCCGTTTCGATTACGCTGCCGATTGGTTGGGATGATCCTCTCTGGATTGTTATGATGGGCATAGAGCACGAGCGCATACACCTCGAAACTTCATCCGTGCTAATGCGGCAGTTACCTCTTTCGCTCGTAAAACCCTCCCCTTTGTTTAAAGACTGCAGCGATTCTGGCGAAGCACCGACCAACGCCCTGCTGCCAGTAAGCGGACGCCGCATCGAACAGGGTTGCAGCAGACGCGACACGCTGTATAGATGGGATAACGAATACGGCTATCTCGAGACACCGGTTGCAAACTTTAACGCGAGTAAATACCTAACGAGCAACGGCGAGTTTCTGGCGTTCGTCGAGGACGGCGGCTACACCACCCGCGATTACTGGGACGACGAGGGTTGGGGGTGGCTGCAGCACAGCAAAGCGCGTCATCCAAGCTTCTGGCTTAAGACAGAAACCGACTATCGCTACCGCACCATTGCGAGCGAAATCGACATGCCTTGGAACTGGCCGGTTGATGTAAACGCCCTCGAAGCAGCCGCATTCTGCCGCTGGAAGTCGGCGAAAACGGGTAAGAATGTTCGCCTCCCAACAGAAGCAGAATGGTTTTGCCTCCGCGAGGAGATCCCAAGCGACCAACCCAATTGGAAGTCTGCGCCTGGGAATATAAACCTCGAACACGGCGCGTCAGCTTGCCCTGTCGATCGCTTCGGCACGGTCACAAAACGCGGCGAGGAATTTTTCGATATCATTGGTAATGTTTGGCAATGGACTCAGACGCCAATCGACGGCCTGCCGGGTTTCGAGGTTCACGAGGTCTATGACGACTTTTCGACGCCGACCTTCGACGGGCAACACAATCTCATCAAGGGTGGCAGCTATTTCTCAACAGGAAATAGCGCACTCAAAGATTCACGTTATGCCTTTAGACGACACTTTTTTCAGCATGCCGGATTTCGATATGTCGAAGGCGAGGAGCCAATTATCACCACAAGCAATCCTTACGAAACTGACGAGCAGGTCTCTCAATACATCGAGTTCCATTTTGGCAGCGATTATCACGGCGTGCCAAATTTCGCAGGCACCTGCGGCCAGCTATGCCTAAAATACTTTGCCGAGAAGACTAAGAAAAAACAGTCGCGCCGTGCATTAGATCTGGGCTGTGCGATTGGTCGCACGAGTTTCGAACTCGCACGCGAATTCGATCACGTCGATGGTATCGATTTTTCTGCGCGCTTTGTCTCGGCAGCGACTCAGTTAAAAGAAAACGACAGCAAGCGTTACACGATACGCGATGAAGGCGACTTGTTCAGCTTTAAAGAAACGTCGCTCGCCGAGCACGGGCTCGCAGCCACCGCGCATAAGTGTGACTTCTGGCAGGGAGACGCTTGCAATCTCAGCGATAAGTTCAACAACTACGATCTTGTATTCGCAGGCAATCTCATCGATAGACTCTACGAGCCGGACAAGTTTGTTTCCCGAATTCATGAGCTAATCAACGAGGATGGATTACTCGTGATTACTTCGCCCTACACATGGCTGAGCGAGTTTACAGAGCCTGATAACTGGATCGGGGGATACAAACGTGACGGTGAGAACTTTACGACCCTCGACGGTCTAAAAGAGATTCTCTCGCCGCATTTCGATCTTGTAGATGAACCACGAGATGTGCCTTTCGTTATCCGCGAGACCGCGCGAAAGTTCCAACACTCGATTGCCCAAATGAGTGTCTGGCATAAACGCGCAAAGTAGAAGGCAGCTATGCGGTTTCCAAGCTACGCGCTTAGCGAGTACCAAGCAGAAAACAACCCCAAGGCATCGGCACGCCTCGGCGCAGCTACGCTCGAATTGATGAGTCTGAGCCAAGTGCTCGCGCTTGCGACCCCCGCGCAGCTTTCGGAGTGGCAGAACCTCACTCTCAACTACGTGTCCGACCGCGGCGGAGTCGAACTGCGTGCTGCGATTGCGGCTAATTACTCGGGACTCTCAGCGGACAACGTAGTTGTTTTCTCCAGTGCCACGGAGGCTCTATTTTGCTGCATACACGCCGCAGTCAAACAGTCCGATCGCTGCACGGTCATCACACCCTGCTATGAGCCACTGGCAAAAATCCCCGAATCGATAGGCGCGGCGGTGAATAGCATCCCGCTGCGGCGCCAGGGGGAGGAAGCCGCAGAGGCGCGCTGGGTTGTCGACGGCGATGAAATTCGAGAAGCGATTGCCAAGAGCAATCAGCTTTTTATTAATTTCCCACACAATCCTACCGGCGCGCTTATCGATCACGCCGAGCTTGCCGAGCTAGTTGTACACTGCGAGACACACGGCACGCGCCTAATTGCTGACGAGGTGTTCCGAGGTTTAGAACACGCCGAGGGCGCCACGCTAGAGCCAGTCGCGACGCTGACGGCGAACGGCGTAAGTATCGGTTCGCTCGCGAAGCCGCATGGCGCTGGCGGTGTCAGGATCGGCTGGATGGTTAGTCAAGATGCTGAGCTACTGACTCGGGCAGTAAACATTCGCCGCACTCTGTCAGTCTGTTCGGGTACTACAGACGAGTGGCTTGCGCGGTTGATACTCGCGCATTCTCAAACCCTGCGCACAGCATCGCTGCACCGCTTAAGGCGTCATGTGGAGATAATCGAAGAATCACTGCCTCTGCTCGACGGCAAACTTACTTGGACGAAGCCCGAGGCGGGCTGTGTTGCATTTCCGCTTATCGCACTCGATGATGGATTCGATCAACGCTGCATCGAAGAGATTGGAGTCATGTTGGTGCCTCAGCGCTGCTTCGTTGGCAGCGCTGAGGCCGGTGACAGGGAGGGAGCGGAAACACTCGCCGGCGGCATTCGCCTCGGCTATGGCCTCGCGGACTTCCCTGCAGTATGGGCGCGATTTGTAGAGTTCTTAGTGCGCCACTGAGTGAAAGCGGCTTACTCGACGAAAGCTCGCTCAATAACATAATGCGCCTGAATACCATGACGTGACTCTTTAAAGCCCCAGGCTTCGATGATGGCGCAGGTGTCTTTTAGCATAGACGGACTGCCGCAAATCATGAAGCGGTCGTCATCGAGAGTTGGCATTGGCAACCCTATTTCGTCAAACAGCTTCCCGCTGGACATAGCATCGGTAAGTCTGCCACGAGTGCGGAATTCTTCTCGCGTGACGGTAGGATAGTAGATAAGTTTTTCGCGCACTTCCTCGCCGAAGAACTCGTTGTTTGGCAGAGTCGAGGTAATAAACTCTTCGTAGGCAAGTTCAGAGACCTCGCGCACGCCGTGCGTAAGAATAATTTTATCAAAACGCTCGTAGACCTCGGGGTCTTGGATGATGCTCATGAACGGCGCAAGACCCGTGCCGGTACTAACTAGATATAAATTGCGCCCGGGAAGTAGATGGTCGACTACAAGCGTGCCAGTGGGTTTGCTACTCACGAGAAGCTCATCGCCCACTTGGATATTCTGAAGGCGCGAGGTCAGCGGACCGTCTGGCACTTTGATGCTAAAGAACTCGAGCTCCTCTTCGTAGTTAGGGCTTGCGATGCTGTAGGCACGCATGAGCGGTTTACCCTCTACGTGCATGCCAATCATGACAAAATGGCCGTTCTCGAACTTGAGCCCCGCGTCGCGGGTGGTCTTAAAACTGAAAAGCGTGTCGTTCCAGTGATTCACTGCGGTGACGCGTTGTGTGGTAATAGCGGCCAACTGTCTAGCTCCTACAAGGGGTTTTAGATCGGATAATTCGGATACGCGCGTTAGTACTTGTGAGATTCACACCAAATAGCGATTATGCGCTGCTTTAAGTCGGCAGTACCTGACAGCTCAAAAGAGTGCGGATTATAAGGACTATCTACTAGTCCTGCAAAAACCAATAATGAGGGTTCTTATAACCTATCGGAATATGAGCACTGGGCTCGTGGCCGATCGACAGGGAATCCTTAAGAAGTGACGAGAAGGGAAAAACATGAATGCTCCAAATGAGCGCGGTTCGCAGTCGCGCCGACTTCACCTCGCAAAGTTTTTAGTCACTTGGCGCCTGTTACTTGCCTTGGTTTCGGTTGCAGTCTGCATTCTGCTCGCTACCGTCATCCCGCAAAGTCAATTTGATACCTCGCTCGATGCCCTTTTGACCAAAAGCGATCCTTTTTTGCCTGAAGTGGACGCACTAGAGGCACAATTCCCAACAACTCTCGAAGTGCGATTTGCGCTGACTTCGCCCACGGATGCAACAGTGTTCGATCGCCGCATGATAGATGCGCTTAGCGAACTGAAAGCTCGCTACACCCAAATTCCCTATGCTGAGCGCCTCAGTTCGCTGCTGGACTTTTATTCGCCCGAAAGCCAGACCCGTCTGTTCCAATTCCCGCTAGAGCGCTACAGCCAAGATGAGCTCGATGCGCTACTCGAACCTGCTCTCGCTGACCGCCTGCTCACCAACAGCCTGCTCGCAGGAGAAGGTCAGCTCACGTTTGCGATTATCTCTCTTTGGGTTGATCAACTCGACGGAGAAGACCGGAAACGCACTGCGCTGGCTATCGAAGACCTTCGCGATTCGCTCCGTGCTGCGCATCCAGAAATCGGTGTCTATGCGATGAGCGATGTAATTCTCCAGCAATCGAGTCAGCAAGCGATGCTTGATGATCTCTCGCAGCTCCTCCCTTTTGTCATCATTCTCTGCGTGCTGGTCATCTGTTTTTGCTTCCGCTCTATCCGTTTCGGCGTCGGCATTCTCACTCACACCCTCGCGACCTGCCTCTGCACACTCGGCTTCCTCGCCTACAGTGGCTTCAGCTTCAACAGCATTTCGGTGATCGCGCCTCTAATCGTCGTCATCATCGCTGTCGCCAACAGCGTGCACATCATCTCACTCTTTCGCCAAAGCCTCGAACACGGCGCCACTAAGACCGACGCGATGGTGGCGAGCCTTGCGCACAATATTGTACCTATCTCACTCGCTGCACTCACGACGGCTATCGGCTTCGTGTCGCTACTGCTCTGCTCCTCACCTGCGATCAAGGGCTTTGGCATTATAGTTGGCATCGGCATCGGGTTTGGTTTCGCTCTTACCCTTTCCTTTCTTCCTGCCTTACTCATGCTTCTCGCGCCGAAGGTTGAGATGATTCCGAATAACAGTGAACGCACATCCTCGCTTCTCACTGGCGTTGTAATGCTAGGAAAACACTTCGATAGCGGGATATTCTGGGGCTGCACACTGCTCGCGGTCGTGACGCTTACGCTTCTGCCACTTAATGAATCGGATTTTAACCGCCTCGATTTTCTGGGAAGCGACCCTGAACTCACAGCCTACTATGACATCGTAGGCGCAAGCATCAATCGCGGCCCACTTCTCACCTATGGCGTGCAGACTGGAAAGGCAGACGGCGCCATAGACCCCGAATTTCTCGCTCGCCTAGACGCGTATTTTGTCTGGGCTAGCGAGCAAGAGGGCGTAGAATCCGTCGCGAGCATTGTCGACATTGCGCGCGCCGTTAACCGCGCCCAGCACCAAGACAAACCAGAGTTTTATCGCATCCCTGATGATACCGACGCGGTGGCAAATTCACTCCTCGCCTACGCCGTGGTTCAGAGCGACGATTTTCCTCTTAGCGACTTCATCACCGAAGATTTTGCACTAACGCGATTCTTTCTCAACGCGACGCCGTCGACCAACAGAGAATTACTAGCGACCGATTCGCTGCTGAGCGAGGAGTTTGCTCGCCGCTTTCCCGAGGCTCAGCTAATGCACGGATCAACACTGCTTCTCTTCTCGCGCATGGATGAACTCGTCACTGTCGAACTACTGCAAGGTTATTCCCTTAGTCTTCTGCTCATCACGCTCTGTCTCGTAGTCGGCTTGCGAAGTGTTAAGTTCGGTCTGTTGAGTATCATCCCGAACTTGCTTCCTGCAACAATCGTCTTCGGCATCTGGGCTATTACCGTGGGCCAGATAAATCCGTTCGTTATGATGCTGTTTAGCATCAGCATTGGGCTTGTTGTCGATGACAGCGTGCATCTGCTTAGCCACTATCTGCACAGACGGCGCGAGGGAATCGAAGGCGAGGTTGCAATGAACGAAGCGATTCTGACGGCTGGCCCCGCCCTGAGTATCACGACACTCGTTTTAGCGATTGGGGCAACGATTCTGATATGGGCCAACACGCTTTACTTTCAGCAGGCAGCACAGCTGCTCGTGCCGATCGTGGTGCTCGCATTGCTGCTAGACCTCTTTTACCTGCCGGCGATTCTCCGCAGATTCGCACCCAACGTGTCCTAAATATCTCACTGAATCGATCAGTTCCGCGTCTCTGCAGGCACAAAAAAAGCCCGACTCTCCTACGAGGGTCGGGCTTTTTTCAGATTTAGATTGCCGAGGCCTAGTCGCCGCCTTGATCGATATACTTCCAGTTGACTGCGCCGAAGAACATCTCGTCCCAGCTCTGCTGACCCCAAGGCACATCTCGCTCCGGATCTGGGTTCGCAGGATTCTGTGCCGAATTATCAAAAGCCCCAACTGCAGTGATTCTAGTACCCGCGGGCACAAACTTAGGCTCGGCGTAGGTGTAGCTCAGTTGCCAAGCATAGTTATATTGGGCGATGTTTATAAGCTCCTCCTGTGTACCGTCAGGATAGTCCGCATAAAAACGCATGTATTTGCCGCGGAAGTGCATGTGCGGGAGGAAACTGTGGAGCTTCGCATCTTTCTTAATCATGATCGACGCGGTTTGCTCGAACGCAGGGTCGTTCGCCGGAATAGTCGTCCACGTATTGGGGAATATACATGCGCACTGACCAGACATACGCTCTTCGGGTATTTCACCTTCTGGGTAGAACCAAAGGCCAATTTCACCAGCATCGACGGATTCACGTCCGTTAGTCGTGTAGTGAAGATTAAGATTGAGCACAGACCCCGCTTTAATCAAGCCACCGGTGTTGGGCGGATTAAGCTGAGGCGTCGCACCGGGGATATACGCGGTGATGCTTGCTTTATCGGGATCGCCGCTACCGAGGAAACCGCCGCGGCTTTCGCCAGGAAAGTCGAGCCGGTTGATCGTGTGGTGCAATACAGTGCGGTCGCCCGCAATGTATTGGCTGCCGCGTAGCCAGCGGTCCTCAGGAATATCGATAAGCACTGCCACGTCTCGGTAGTCGAGTACGCCGGTCGCTGGTACTGACTGAGGTGGCACTTTAATGATGTAGTCGGGCTCGCCAAACGCCCATTTTGTCTCGGGCCACGTGAGCTCTGCCAGCGGGTCGTTAGCGTCGTCCTTCGGCGCACCGGCTTCGACCCAAGCGATGATGTTGCGCACTTCTTGGTCTTCAATCAGCATGTCGTTAATGAACTCGCCAATATGACCGTCGATCTGACCCGGCGGCATACGCTTTGTCATCAACACTTCGCGGATCATCGGCGACCAGCCTTTAACCATCGTGTAGCTGTCCATCGCAAACGGCGCGATGCCACCTTCACGGTGACAAGCAGCGCAGTTTTCCGCAAGTATCGGCGCGATGTCTTTCGAGTAAGAAGGCACTGCCGCCATCTGCTCGTAGCTCACCATTGAACCATTGGTTTCGGTCATCGCGACGCTTACAGCCTCGCCAGCCAATATCTCGTCGATAGCTGCCTTCGCGCCGGCGAGGCCGCCGCGGTATTCAACTTCAAACGAGCGCGGGCTGAAAAGCACTACTTCGCCGGTTCGTTCGATACCGAGCGCCTCTGAAATCACACGTGCATCATCCATTAATACAGGAATGTCGACGCCGTATTCTGCGAGCTTGGCCTTCACCTCTGCGCGGTTACGATTGCCCATTGGGTTGAGCATGAAAAACTCGACGCCCGCGTCTTCATAGCTTGCCTTGAGCTGCGCAAAATCGGGCACAGCGGCGGCCGTTGCGGCGCTGTCATTGGCCTGCACCAATAGAGCGATGGTCTTATGATCGTCGTACCAGCTCATTGAATGGTGATAGCCATCTTGATCGAGAAGGGAGAAATCCCCCACTCTATCTGCGGCAACCACGGCGCTAGGGAGCAGTCCTGCGGCGCCCGCGGCAGCGATCGCGGCGATTAATCGATTGGTTTTCTTCACGTCTGACTCCTATCCTAAATACTGGCCGCATTGCTCTGCGGTATGAGGAAAAATCTTTCTAAATCAGTTTTATACCGATTGAATTTACGAATTCCGAGCCTTCAAGTCAATACTTCAGACTGCAGCATTCTCGCTAGCCGAACGGAGCAGCGCTCTGAGAGGCTCGAAAAGTGCCGCGTTCGCGACCAAGATGTCAGCGCTGCAGAACTGCGGGTCGTCTCCTTCGGGTACGTCACCGAAATGCCCGTAGACCGCTCCAGCCTCTTTTGCGATGAGCTGCGCCGCTGCGTAATCCCATACGCTAAGGCTTTCGTAATAGCCATCCAGCCTGCCTGCGGCGACGAAGCAGATATCCAAGGCAGCCGAGCCCAACCGCCGGATGTCGGCACACTCCGCCAGAATGGCGCTTAGGCGCTTGATCATTGGTTCGAGACCGGTTTTAACATACGGAAAGCCCGTCGCGATTATGGCACGATCGAGCCGCGACTCCTCCGCGACACCGATCGGTGTCCCATTCAGCGTTGCGCCGCATCCTCGCTGTGCGGCGAAGAGTTCATCACTAAAGGGATTGAACACCACGCCGTGCTGAATCTGACCGCCATCAACGAACGCGATCGAAACGGCGGACTGATTGAGTCCATGGGCAAAATTCACCGTGCCATCTATCGGGTCGATAATCCAAAGCGGTCCTTTTATCTCTTCGACACGGCCTAGGTCGGGTGAGGATTCCTCCGAGAGAATCTGATGATTCGGATAGGTGGCACGAATGGCCTCCGAAATGAGTTCGTCCGCGGCGATGTCTGCCTGAGTGACGATTTCGATGCCACCCTTAAAATCGCGCTGCAGGGGCTCGTTGAGGCGTTTTTCACCGATCAATGCCCCTGCTCGGCGCGCAACATCGAGAGAAAATTCATATGTCGATTGCATTAGCTACCTTCAATTGCGCGGGTTAAGCGAAAAGAAAACTTTGCCGTCCGCGTTTCTACCAAAACTGCTGAGTTTCGCGAGTGTAAACCATTTGGAAGCTAGATATAGTCAGCTGACTGGACTAAGCTGCAAAATCGTAAATTAAACACCTTCGAGACCAGTATGACTTTTTCTGGATGGGGTAGATACCCACGCCTCGAGTCGCGGCTGATTGAGCCTATTTCGACCTTTGAAATCGAGGAGAGCTTAGGTGGTTCAGGCCAGTGGGGCCCATCCATCATCGCCCGCGGCGCAGGTCGCAGCTATGGCGACAGCGCGCTTGCAGAAACACTCGTCAGCACGCGCTATCTTGACAATTTCTCGAGCCTAACCACGTCGGAGCATGGTTATACAGTGCTGCGCTGCGCGTCGGGCATGAGTCTCGAAAAAGTGCTCGAGACCATAATCCCGAAGGGTCTATTCTTGCCTGTCTTGCCCGGTGCTAAAGCCGTTACCGTTGGCGGCGCTATCGCCGCGGATGTCCACGGTAAAAATCACCATATCGATGGCAGCTTCTGCGACCACGTCGAGTCTATGCAGGTACTGCTCGCCACCGGCGAGATAATCAACTGCAATCGCGACGCTTACCCCGAGCTGTTTCATGCAACCTGCGGCGGCATGGGACTGACCGGAATAATACTCGACGCCGCAATCAAACTCGTTCCAATGTCTTCGTTAGACATTGCCCAACGCACTCTCGTGGCCGACAGTCTGCAGGATTGTATGGAATTGATGGATGAACATCACGAGTCGAAATACAGCGTCGCATGGATAGATTGTCTCGCATCCGGCGCGGCACAGGGTCGCTCGGTGCTCTACCTAGGCGAACACGTTGACGAGAAAGACGCTCGAGAGAAATCCAAATCAGGGCGCAGAGGCCTTCGCGCGATTAAACGCAGCGAACTCAAAATCCCCTTCGATGCGCCGTCATTCCTTCTCAACAAGCACACCATGATGGGATTCAACAGCGCCTATTACGCACTGCAAAAAAGCCGCGGCGCGCCCAAACGAATCGATTACGACGCGTTTTTCTTTCCGTTGGAGAGACTGCGCAACTGGAATCGGCTTTACGGGTCTAAGGGTTTTTTGCAATACCAGCTGGCGGTCCCGCAGGAGTCTGCGCATGCCTGCATCAGCGCGGTTCTTAGCTGCGTCTCACACGCTGGTAAGGGGTCGTTTCTGTCAGTGCTAAAAAAGTTTGGCAAGGCGAATAACAACCTCCTCTCGTTTCCTATCGAAGGCTATACGTTAGCGCTTGATTTCAAATATGAGGATTCTCTCTTCCCCTTGCTAGACAAACTCGACGCGATCGTCCTGGAGCACGGAGGCCGGCTCTATCTTGCGAAAGACGCGCGCATGAGCAAAGAGTGTTTCCGCCGGTCCTACCGTCAATGGGAGCAATTCGCCGAGCTGAAACAGAAATTAGACCCGCGTGGACAATTCTCTTCCCTGCAGTCACGCAGACTTGGTCTCGGCTAAAGCGGCTCCTCACGGCTACTCAACCTGCGTCGAGTCCTGTAAAGTCTGCATCTCACACGCTGCGAGCCCGACTCTTATCCATGAACATACTCTTGATAGGCGCCAACTCCGCTATTGCAACGGCAGTGGCTCGCCTTTACGCATCCGACGGCCATGGCTTATTTTTGGTTGGGCGAGATTTGGCAAAGCTTGAGACTCTGCGCGACGACCTTACCGTTCGCGGCGCAGGGGGAGTTGCCCTCGTCGAATTGGACATTACGCATACAGCGCGCCACACAGAACTAATCGAAAGAGCGCAAACTGCCCTGGGCGGAATCGATCTCGCGATTATTTGCCACGGAGTCCTGCCCGACCAACAAATATGCGAACGTGATTTTACCGCGTTGCAGGCAAGCCTCGATGTGAACGTCATCAGCACCATGTCTTTACTCGTCGAGCTAGGCAACTACTTTGAAAAGCAGGGCTCGGGATCGCTCGCCGTTATCACCTCGGTGGCAGGGGATCGTGGTAGACGCAGCAACTACGTCTACGGCGCGAGCAAGGCTATGATCTCAACTTTTTTAGAAGGCTTGCGGGGCAGGCTTCACGACAGCGGCGTTAACGTCATCGATATACGTCCAGGTCTTGTAGATTCGCCGATGACGCGTGAGCTAGAAAAGGGTCCGTTATTCTCAACGCCCGATCGGGTCGCGCGCTGTATTGTAAAAGGCATTCGAAAAAACCGCACAACACTCTACGCGCCCGGCTATTGGCGCTTCGTAATGTTGGTAGTGAAGGCGATACCACAGCGTCTTTTCAAACGCCTAAGGTTCTGAGAGGCTCGCCGCCGTCATGCCCCCAAATAAAACTATTCCTCTTTTTGTCGACCTTGACGGCACGGTCCTGAAATCGGACTTACTGTTTGAGTCTGTGCTCTGGCTATTGCGACATAAACCTTGGATTCTATTGCTCGTTCCTTTCTGGCTCATGCGCGGGCGAGCACGCCTCAAGTTCGAAGTCGCCAATCGCGCGCAGCCGATTATCGAAAGTCAGCCTCGCAATCTTGAGTTCGAGGCCTTTCTTCGCTGCGAGGCCGAGAGGGGGCGCGATCTTATTTTGATTTCTGCGAGCGATGAGCGGTTAACACGACTCGTCGCTGCTCACTTGGGGCATTTCGTTGATGCGATAGGTAGCGACGCGCACACGAACCTCAAAGGGCAAAACAAGCTGCTACGTATCCGGCATCTGTGCGGCGACGGGGCATTCGGCTACGCGGGTGACTCGGCGCCAGATCTTGTTATTTGGCAGCATGCCGAGCAGCGAATCACGGTCAACGCCTCGAAAGCCATTCGAGCGCAGCTAGCCGCGCAAGAACAATCAGGTGGGGAAACGCTGCATTTTGATGTGCCGAGTTCGCGCATAAAGGCCTTTTACCGCGCGCTGCGGCCCCATCAATGGATAAAGAACAGCCTGCTGTTTTTACCGTTACTCCTGTCTCACCAAGCAGACAATTTATCGCTGCTATTTGCCGCCTGCGTTGGCTTTGTGAGCTTTAGTCTGTGTTCATCTAGCGTGTACTTGCTAAACGATATGCTCGACCTAGAAAGCGATCGCCAGCACGTGAGTAAACACAAGAGGCCCTTCGCATCCGGAGAGCTGTCTTTGCGCGTCGGCTTTATCGCGGCGCCGATTCTTCTGTTTGCCTCGCTTGTGATTGCGACAGCCTTGCCTTCGGTATTTTTGTTTACGCTCGCCGCGTATTGGATGACAACCCTTTTATACAGCCTGTATATAAAAGCCTATTTTTTAATCGACGCCGTAGTGTTGGCTGGCTTATTTACACTACGTATCGTTGCGGGTTCTGCCGCCATTGGAGTAACCACTACCGATTGGTTACTCGCTTTCTCACTTTTCCTGTTCTTTGGCCTCGCCCTCGTTAAACGCCACGCTGAACTCATGAATCTGGAGAAGGCAGGAAAATTAACAAGTGCAGGACGCGGCTACCATGTTTACCATTTAGCGCTCATTCGAAGACTAGGCCTCACGGCAAATCTCGCAGCGATTGGCGTCTTCGCACTCTATGCGTTGGCACCGTCGACCACGCAACTCTACAGCCAGCCGCTAATCCTGCTCGGCGTTTGTCCGCCCATGATTTACCTCGTGCTGAGGCTTTGGCGAATCGCGCGCGCCGGCGAATTACAGGAGGACCCAGTCAGGTTTGCGATGCAGGACCGTCGCAGCCAGCTCTTACTAGGATGCTGCGCGCTGATTATTTGGTTCGCAATCTAGGCACTGCCTTCGTCTCTTTTTGAGAGGCACTTTTTATGCAACTAGGCCACGATCAGGAAGGAATCCGCTATTGGATTCCAGCGGCTTGGTCTGTCGATAGGCGTTACCTTCATTGCTGCCCTCACCCGAGGTTCAAGAACCTCTGCAAACTCTTCGACGCGATCAAACGCAGGATCTAACCACTGATCGATCAGCGCTTTGTTGTTCATATCGAGCATCAGCGGTAATGATTTGGGATGAATATGCTGCCATTGCGGAAGAAGCGGTGGCAACGTAATTATTGATGCGCCAAGCACCGACTCACCCGTCTCTCTGTTCAGATAGCGTTTGTACACACCGCCGAAAGCAATTGCCGACTCTTCAAGTTCGATTTTATGATAGGTTTTCTTATCGCCGAGTCCTTCAATAAATGCGCTCGCTGGGATGATGCAGCGGGACTCGCGATAAGGCGCGTAAGCTGCCGCCCGCGGACTATCGAGTTTGTCGGACCGCGAGTTGAAGCTTGCATACTTGTAGTTAGGTGCAAGACTTTTGGGGTCTAGCAGCAGCCACCAGATGGCCTCGCTCACCTGACGCACCTTCAGTCCCTGCGCATCGATTTGTTCGAGAACGATCGCGATTGATGCGCCAGGTGCGATGTCGGCGCGGAAATTATTGATTGGCACGGGAACACCTAACATGGCGCAAAGAAGCTGTACCTGCGGGCTATCTATCAGATTAAAACGACCACACATGGATGACCTCCGGGATTTTGCTGCGCCGCAGTTTAGCCGCGCGGTAGGTCCGAACTTATAATGCGCACCGCGACTATTCAAGGGGCTATTCAAGGGACTATTCAAGGGGTTATTTAAGGGGTTATTCAAGAAGCAAGTAAGTCGCAGGGAAGTATGATGAGAGACGCCGGTCTCTATACCTTTTGGCTGGGCTGCGTTTTAATGTAGGCAATAAAAATAAAGGAGCAGCTATGACACATTCCAAGCTTTCTAAGACTTTGAGCCGCGTATCGAAGCTCTGTTTATCTCTCGTTCTCGTGATCTCCGCGCCGAGCCTCACTCTGAATGAGGCGATAGCCGCTGAAGAGAGCAGTTTTCGCGCGCGACTTTCTCCCATGCCTACCACGCCTCAGACTAAGAACACTATCACCGGCGGCGGCGAGGCAGTCGTCTCCCTCGCAGGCAACACGCTCACGCTAACAGGAGAGTTTGCCGGCATGAGTTCCGCTGCCACCATGGCGCATATTCATAACGGCCCGCCCGCGCAACCAGGTCCGGTTGTTGCAGCGCTTACCGCGACCGCGGGTACAGGCGGTAAACTAAGCGCCGAGATTGAGCTCACGGACGAACAGGTGGCTGCCCTAAAAGCAAACGCCCTATATGTGCAGATTCATAGCGCAACAAACCCTGCCGGCGAACTCCGCGGCTGGTTATTTGCGCAGCCCTAACCGCAACTCTATTGAACATTCTGAAGCGAGAACAGACATGAAAATGCAAACGTCACGCCAAAAGCCTAGTTTCTTTCGCAGTGCGATCCTCTGCCTACCGATAGCCTTTGGCTTAGCTGCTTGCAATGAAGCGCCGGAGCAGGAGAGCGAGAACATTTCTGCAGACTCTTTGAGCAGCCCGTTTGGCGACCAAGCCGCAGTCGGCGCGGAAAAATTCGCAGCCAACTGCGCCGCGTGCCATGGCGCAAATCTCGAAGGGTCGACGCTCGGCCCGCTGCTTTCGGGCAGGCCCTTTATGCAGCGCTGGGGTGAACGAACGCCGAGTCTTTTGTTCAGCAATATCAAGGCAAACATGCCCCCCGGCGGCAACGAAGGATTGGATGATGCCGATTATCTAGCAATCACCGCACACATTCTCAACACCAACGGTGTCGATGCGATAACCGCAGCGATTACCACTACGACCGAGTTTAAGATTGCGGACAATGCCTCAGCACAACTCGCCAATCGCCAGAGAAGCGAGCCGCCTGCGCCCGAGGGAATTACTGTCGCCGGCAACGTCGACAAATTTGTACCTTTCGTGCCGATAACCGATGCAATGCTCGAATCACCGGATCCGGCCGACTGGCCAATGATCAGACGTAGCTACGACGCGCATAGTTATAGCCCTCTCGATCAAATAGACACCACCAATGTCGGCAACCTCAGTCTCGAATGGGTCTGGAATATGCACGAGGGGGATTCCGAACCTTCGCCTCTGGTGTACAACGGGATTATTTATCTTATCAATCCAGGGAACGTTATTCAGGCGCTCGACGGCAAGACCGGCGAGTTAATTTGGGAACACTGGACGGGTCCTGCGAATCGCCAGGATATGCGCAACATAGCAATCTATGACAACAAGATTATCCAAGCAACTACCGATGCAAGACTCGTTGCCCTCGATGCGCGCACCGGTAAGCAATTATGGGAGACCGCAGTTGCAGACAACTCTCAGGGTTTCGAGAATTCGAGCGGTCCGATCGTTGCCGACGGACGGGTGATTCTCGGGCTAGCGGGCTGCGCTCGTTACATAAAGGACGACTGCTATATCAGCGCCCACGACGCTAACACTGGCAAACTCGAATGGCGCTTCAACACTATCGCCAAGGCCAATGAGCCAGGCGGCGATACGTGGGGTGAGCTCGACGATATTTTCCGCGCGGGCGGTGAGACATGGATAACCGGCAGCTATGACCCAGAGCTTAAGCTCACCTACTGGGGCACGGCACAGCAAAAGCCTTGGGTGCCCGTGAGCCGTCATCTCACGATTCACGACGAGGGTCTTTTCACCAATTCTACAGTTGCCGTTAACATCGACGATGGCACACTCGACTGGCATTTCCAGCACGTGCCCGCCGAGGCACTCGATCTGGACGAGGTGTTTGAGCGCGTACTCGTAAACCGCGGAGACGAGAAGCTTGTGTTTTCGCTCGGCAAATACGGCATTCTCTGGAAGCATGATCGCGTCTCTGGTGAATTTAAAGGCTATAAGGAAACAGTATTCCAGAACGCCTTTACCGATATCGATTCCGTCACCGGCCGTGTAACTTATCGGGAAGATATCCAGAATGCCAAACTCAACGAGTGGACGTCGGCATGCCCGAGCAGTGCAGGCGGCAAAGACTGGCACTCAATGACCTATCATGAGCCTAGCGGCTTGATGATCGCACCGCTTAGCCAAACCTGTTTAGAAAACGCGGCACGCGAAGTTGCCCTCGTACAAGGCGGTGGCGGTTTAGCAGCGAGCCGAAAATTTTTCGAAATGCCCGGCACCGACGGCAATCTCGGCAAAATCGGCGCATATGATGTCGACACAATGGAGGAAGTCTGGAGCCATCAGCAGCGAGCTTCTTTCCACACGGGCACAATGTCGACTGCCGGCGATCTCGTCTTCGTTGGCGACTTAGATCGCCGCTTCAAGGCGCTTAACGCGCGTACTGGAGAGGTACTGTGGGAGACACGCCTGGGTACCTCCGTTCAAGGTCACCCCGTGAGTTTTGCAATCGACGGCAAACAATACATCGCGGTAACAAGCGCGGTTGGTGGCACGAGTCCGCGGACAGTGCCCGACGTTATCGCGACGGAAATAACCTATCCGCGTTGGGGTAATGCGCTTTATGTCTTTAGCCTTCCGGAAAAATAAATCATGAACGAAGAAGAGCATCACAAAGACGAACAGGAAAACGGCCCGGTAATCGGTCAAATTGAATGGCTCGACCTAACCGTCAATGATGCTTCCCGGGTAAAGAATTTTTACGCGTCGGTGGTTGGCTGGAAGGCCGATGATGTCGACATGGGCAGCTACAGCGACTACAGCATACACACGCCCGAGGGCAGAGACACGGTTGCTGGTATCTGCCATTCACGCGGGCCCAATGCAAACCTGCCGAGCCAATGGCTAGTCTATGTGCGCGTTGCCTCGGTACACGAAAGCGCGGACACTTGCAGACGCCTCGGCGGCGAAGTACTCGACGGCCCTCGGCGCATGGGCGGCAGCAACTTCTGCGTGATCAAAGATCCGGAAGGGGCGGTCATGGCGTTGCTGTCCGACTAAACCACTAGCTCCAAGCTCAAACGCGGCGCTGTTAACTGGGTTCAAAGGAGTAGAAGATGACGGGCATACTTGAACATATTTATCTCGTTGCCGAAAAGCGCGGCGAGACCGAGGCGCGCGAAAAAGTTGAGCTAGAGGCTGGGTTAGGCATCGTAGGTGACCGCTACCATACCCATGGCAAACGCTGTCTTGCGACAGAGGACCCCGTGCCCGAAAACCACCTTAGCTTGATCGAAAAATCAGTGCTCGATGATTTTTTAGCGAATCAGGCCAAAGATTCGGACTTAACCTATGCCGACTTCCGCCGCAACCTCATTACGAGTGGCATCGATCTCAATGCACTCGTCGACAAGGAATTCATGGTGGGCGGCGCTCGCTGCCGCGGCGTAGAGCTATGCGAACCCTGCGCGTTCCTCGCAGCAACGGTGCACCGAGGCGTGCTACCAGGTTTAGTCAACCGCGGCGGACTAAGGGCGATTATTATTAAAAGTGGAAGCGCAGAGATCGGCTCGACGATTACAGAAGGATAGAACTCCTTTTCAACGCCGCAGGAACAAATCAATGACTACAGTAATTTGGCTCCGCGAGGGCCTCGCGCGCAGGCCACTTTGGATGAATGCCATTCTCGCTTTTTGCGCCTACATGACGTTTATCTACCTGCCCTGGGATGTTTTCATCAAGCCTTTAGAAGTCGATCAGGAAGTCTGGTTTGGCGTGCTTTTTACCGGCTGGGCGGCCAAAGCTGGGGCGCTGCTTCACTGGTTCGTCTATGGTGCTGGCACACTCGGACTCTGGCGCATGCGCAGCTGGTTGCAGCCGTGGATGAGCTTGTATTTACTGCAGATTGCCTTTGGTATGGCTTACTGGGGACTGACCGATCCGCGTGGAAGTAACGAGCCAACCGCGCTCTTAATTGCCATCCCCTTTATCGGCCTCGCTTACGCCGCGTGGCGATCGCGTCATCGCCTGAATCCGGCATGAGGGTTTAACCTGAGTATTGAGACTTCCTGCTAAAACCACTTCCAACGTTTAAATAGCCAGATCTGCAGTGTAATGATTATTGTAAGGAAGCCGCTGAAAATCCAGAACGCAGCTGGATCATCGACTCCGGGTACACCACCGACGTTAATGCCGAGCAGACCGGTTAGAAAGCCCAGTGGCAAAAATACAGCAGCAATGACTGACAAGAGATATAAGTTCTTATTCATCTTGTCGGACAGCGCACTCGCCAGTTCGTCTTTTACGATTTGAGCGCGTTCTCGAATCGTGTCGATGTCTTCTATATACCGTATCACTCGGTCTAATGACTCTTGCAGCCGCCTTTTATGCAACTCGTTTAGCCAAGGCTTGTCGGATACACGCAGCGCAGCAATGACATCGCGCTGCGGTGCGATATACCGTCGGAAAACAATTGCCTGTTTGCGAATGTCTGTAATTTGCGCACGGTATTTCGTATCCGCCGCTTCCATTACCCGCTCTTCGGCGTCGTCTAATAGTTCGTCGAGCTCCGTAAAAACAGGCTCCATGCGCTCGAACAGGCGGCTCATTAACTGCGTAATGAAATCCCCTGCGCTGCGTGGACCGACGCCGGCCTCCAGTCTTTCGCGCAGATCAGTAACCGCTTTAAGCCGACGCTTCCGTACGCTGATTATTCGCGACCCATCAATCCACAGTCTGATAGAAACCATATCCTCAGGCTCGGCGTTGGTGTTTAGGTTAACGCCGCGCAGGATAAGCAGTGCGCCGGTTTCAAACTCGAGTATGCGCGGTCTTGTCTCCTCGGCAAAAAGTGCGTCGAGCGTGAGCGAGTCAAGAAACGGTAACTCGGCGTCTGCCCACCTTTTCGAGCTAGCATCGTTTATGTCGAGGTGTACCCAAGTAAGATCACTCCCTTCGAGGGAGGCTGTGATTCGCGCCGAGACTTCCGAATTAGCAACGGTACCGCTTGTTGGCAGTCCTTCGCTGTCGAGCTGAATTGGCAGCAGAGACTTCGCCGCTCCGTCTTCGCCAATCTGGTAGGCGTAAATAATACCGCTGCAGTCGACCATGCTTATCCTTCCTTATCCGCAGCCGGTTTCGCCGGTGGCGTGAAATCGAGCGCCCCCTTTATGTGCAAATCGCGCTGAGGGAACGGGATTTCAATGCCATGCTCTTTGAACTTACGCCAAATCGAGAACATGACCTCGCTGTGCGGAGGCCAGCGTCCTAAGGTGACATCATCAACCCAGAAATGCAGGGTGAAGTTGACCGAGCTGTCGCCGAAGGAGCGTAGAAAACAGGCGGGCTCCGGATGAGTCGCACACCTTGGATGCTCGCGCGCCGCGGCGAGAATAAGGTCGTTGGCGAGTTCGATATCGCTGTGATACGAGACGCCAACCTCGACGTCTACACGGGCGCTCGCATTGGAGAATGTCCAATTGACCACACGGCTGGTAATCAAGTCTTCATTGGGAACGAGGATTTCCTTGCTATCAAAAGTCTCGACGAGCGTATAGCGTGCGCTCGCGCGGCGGATGAAGCCGAACGTGCCGTCGGAAAGCTCGATGAGATCGCCCTCCTCGATCGATTTTTCCATCAGTAGTATGAGGCCGGAAATAAAGTTCGAAGCTATTTTTTGCAGGCCAAAGCCAAGCCCGATACCTACCGCACCACTGAATACAGTGAGCGTGGTGAGATCAATACCGACAAAATCGAGTCCAATTAAAAAGGCAACTAAATAGATTACGATCTGGGCAAGCTTGAGAACCAAGGCGCGGTTTGCCGCACGCAGGCTCTGAAGCCTCGAAATCCGATTTTCAACGGTGTCGACGATAATCGCCGTTGTCCAAAAGACCAACGCAATGGCAATTAAAGAGCTTAGTAGCGTGTAGGCGGAAATTCCAAAGCTGCCGATTCGAAGCGTTAAAGCAGGCGTATCGAGCACTGTGCGCACCGAATCGAAATAGCCCAAATAAGTCGCCGACACTACCGCAATGAGTACCATGAACAGCAGCCACTTAGCGGCGCTGCGACCGGGTTTTATGATTTTTAACCAGATATTTGCCATGGGGCCATGGTACTCATCGTAGTGTGAAACATAAATGCTAAATTAGCTCTTCAGCATGCCATCGCTAGGGTAGAATGCGCACTCTTAATCCCATGCTGATTTTCTCAGCCAAGAAGCCAATCCAACTATGCCTCTGCTCAGACTCGACAAAGCTTCCCTTAACTTCGGCACACATGTGCTTTTAGATGAGGTCGATTTCGAAATTAAACGTGGTGCCCGCATTGGCCTTCTCGGCCGCAATGGCGCCGGCAAGACCACCCTGATGAAAGTAATTGAAGGAATTATGGGGCTCGACGGTGGCGAGCGCTGGCTGCGCCCGGGCGTCAAGGTTGCATGGCTTGAGCAGAACCTTCCGGATGCCGACGAGCAAACTGTTTACGATCTCGTCGCCGATGGCCTCGCAGAGGTTGGAGAATTGCTCAAACAGTATCACCACCTCACGTCGAATTACGAGGACGCCGACATGGCTCAACTCGAACGCGTGCAGAGTGCACTCGAAGCAAAAGATGGCTGGAGCCTGAGTCAGAAGGTCGACACGGTCATTTCGCAGCTCGACCTGCCCGCTGACAAGCTCATGAAAGAGCTTTCGGGCGGCTGGCGCAAACGCGTTGCCCTTGCACGCGCACTTGTGCGCGAGCCCGAGCTTTTATTGCTCGACGAGCCAACCAACCACCTCGATATTCCAGCGATCGAATGGCTCGAGAAACAGCTTCAGGATTATCACGGCGCCCTCATGCTTATTACGCACGACCGGAGCTTCTTGCAAAATGTTGCGAATAAGATTGTCGAACTTGACCGTGGGCATCTCTACCAGTTCGAAGGCACTTTTGAGCGCTTTCTACGCTACCGCGCAGAGCAGCTTGCCGCCGAAGAGACTGCCAACAAGCTCTTCGACAAGAAGCTCGCCGAAGAAGAAGTGTGGATCAGACAGGGCATCAAGGCGCGCCGAACACGTAACGAGGGCCGTGTCCGTGCGCTCGAGGCAATGCGCAAAGAACGCGGCGAGCGCCGCGTACAGCAAGGTAAGGCGAACTTTCAGGTAAGCAGCGCAGAGCGCTCCGGCAAAATCGTCGCCGAGCTTACCGAAATTACTCAGCGCTTTGGCGACAAGCTAGTCATCAACAAGCTCTCCACCACCGTGATGCGTGGCGACCGAATCGGTCTTGTCGGCGCTAACGGCGCGGGCAAGTCGACGCTACTCAAAATTCTGTTGGGTCAGCTCGAGCCTACCGAAGGCAAGGTAAAGCTGGGCACCAAACTCGAGGTAGCCTACTTCGACCAGTTGCGCGAGCACTTGGACCTCGAGAAAAACCTTATCGACAATGTGTGTGGCGGGCAGGAGTACATCGAGATTGGTGGTAAGCGTAAACACGCGATCAGCTACCTAAGCGACTTTTTGTTTACGCCGGATCGCATCCGAACACCAGCCAAAGCGTTGTCGGGTGGTGAACAGAATCGCGCGATCCTCGCCAAAGTGTTTAGCCGCCCCGCCAACATTCTCGTGTTGGACGAACCAACCAACGATCTCGATATAGAAACGCTAGAACTCCTCGAAGATTTGCTGCTTGGGTTCGACGGCACGGTATTACTCGTTAGCCACGATAGAAAATTCATGGATAACGTCGTCACCTCGATAATGGTGTTCGAAGAAGATTCGAACGTGCGCGAATACGTGGGGGGCTATAGCGATTGGGTTCGCCACGGCGGCAATCTTAGCGACTTTGCTGCGCCACAGGCCGGCCCTGCGAAAAGCGTCGTTGCCCAGTCGATCGAGAGTTCGGCGCCACTCGCAAGCACTCAACCTACAGTAGATCTCGACGCGCCTCGGCCAGCCCCAAAAAAGAAACTAAGTTATGGCGAGAAGCGCGCGCTTGAAGCCGCGCTTAAGCGTATCGACGAACTCGAAGCGCAGCAGGCTAATCTCGAAGCGCTGATCTCTGATCCAACGTTTTACGAGGGCGAGTCGAGACAAGTTAACGAAACCCTCAAAGAGGTCGCGAGTGTTGCGGAGGCCCTCGCACAGGCCTACGCCGACTGGGAGGCACTCGAAGGCTAAACCGCGACTAGTTTTCCGTCAGTGTAGTCTCGAATCGCTTGATGAATCTCTTCGGCCGTATTCATGACAAACGGCCCACGCTGCACGATCGGCTCGCCGATCGGTTTGCCGGTAATGACCAGCAGACGGGTGTTAGCGCAGGCTTGGATGACGAGGTCACCCGATAGACTCAGCCGCGCGAGGCTCCCAGCCTTTATCGGATAAGCGTCGGTGCCGATCTGAAGCTCGCCTTCGTAAACATACACAAGTGCCGTATGACCCTCTGGCACGCTGACCGAGAGTTCGTTTGAGCGCTCTTTTGAGGGCTGGTCAGTCGGGTCGACGGTTATGTCCAAATAGCCCGGCTCGGTTGAAAGCCCCGATATCGGGCCTGTCACCGCTTGATCATTGACCGTCAACCCACCTGCGATCGCCTTAACACGAATGTTGTCTATGTCGTATTGCGGAATCGAGGCGGCGGCGAGCTCCGTGTAGTGCGCGGGCGTCATCTTTTCTCGCGCGGGCAAATTCACCCAAAGCTGAAAACCACGCATGCGACCCTCTTCCTGCTTTGGCATTTCCGAATGAATAACGCCTGCACCCGCCTTCATCCACTGCACATCACCGGCCATGAGCTGACCGACGTTGCCCATGTGATCGCGGTGTTCCATATGCCCTTCGAGCATATAGGTTACCGTCTCGAAACCGCGGTGCGGATGCGACGGAAACCCACCGATGTAATCGCTTGGATCATTGGATCCGAATTCATCCAGCATCAAAAAGGGATCGAAGCGCGAGAGATTACCACCGCCGAAGACGCGCTTGAGTCGCACGCCGTCGCCATCGCTTGCACTTTGCGCGATGAGCACTTCCTCGATTTTCCTGACCTTCGCATTGTTCATGTTGGCCTCTGTCATGACGCTCTCCTTTGCCTACCAACCCTAATTAGCAGTGTCTTTCGTGTATGTGAATACTAACTATCTTCTCTGATTCGCGCTATGCAGCACCCAGCACTGCCTCGTGCCAGTGGCGAGCCCGGCGACCCGTGGCTCATCACTCCATACTTAGCCCTGGCGCTGATGAATTCAATATCAGTGATACCGACGAAATTCAGTATCAACTTCATGTAGGGGCGCATAAAGTCGCTGCCCCCCGCCTCATGTTTGCCGCCAAGCGCGCTGACTAAATACGCTTTTTTCCCCGACAACAGTCCGACCGGCCCAGTGTCGGTATACTGAAATGTCACGCCCGCGCGCGCCACGTGATCAACCCATGCCTTCAACATCGAAGGAATGGTGAAGTTATACATTGGCAGCGCGATGACCAGCGTGTCAGCCTGCATCAGCTCATCGATCAATTGATCGGCGAACGCCACCGCTTGATTTTGCTCTTCGCTTCTCGCCTCCGCCGGCGTGAAAAGCGCACCTAGGCGGGCGCCGTCTAAATGCGGGATAGGCTCCTTACTGAAATCCCGTTCGATCAGCTCGATACCCTCGGAGACTTGGTTGAGCCTTTTGATGAGTTCGCGACTCAGCTCGCGGCTCACGCTGTTATCGCCGGTGATGCTGCTGTTTATCTGTAAAACCTTCGTCATTTTCTTGGATCCTGCTGTTTTGATCAGTAATTTTGGTGCGTTGGAAGGATAATATACCAAATAAGTGGCTTTAAAAGCGCAAAATACTGCTAATATCAATCGAATTATTAGATATAATTACAAACTCACGCGCCAGACCGCGAGGTACCCATGAGCCCGAGGATCACACTTGAACAGTGGCAGACATTCCGCTGCGTTGTCGATGAGGGCTCGTTCGCCCGCGCTGCGGAGAGACTGAACAAAAGCCAGTCGAGCATTAGCTACGCCATTGGCCAGCTCAATACACAGCTACCGCAGCCAGTTCTGCGCATCGAAGGACGTCGTTCGGTCCTAACAGAGGCCGGAAAAATTCTCTATCGCCATGCCGAACAACTCCTCAAGCAGGCAAGCGACGCCGAGGCTGTTGCACGTTCGCTCGCGATGGGCTTCGAGTCTGAAGTCACCCTCGCGATCGATGCTCTGCAGGATGTCGGCGCGCTCGCGGCTTCTTTTTCTGCATTTTCCGATCAATTCCCGCACACGCGTATGCGCGTGCTCGAAACCACGCTGTCTGGCACTACCGAGGCGCTGCTAGAGCGCAGAGCCGATCTCGTGATCACGCCCGAAGTTCCCGTTGGCTTTTCAGGCCGGTCGCTCCGTGGCGCCACACTTATTCCCGTTGCGGCACCCAGTCACCCACTTTGCCTCGGCCGAAGTGAAGTCTCAGAGACAGAGCTGCGCGGTCATCGCCAACTCGTATTGCGGGACTCGGGCCTGCGGCGCAATGTCGACGCCGGTTGGTTACAAGCCGAAAAGCGTTGGACGGTAAGCCATTTTGCAACCACCTTAAAACTCCTTAAAAGCGGGCTTGCCTTTGCCTTTGTGCCAAAAGAATGGATAGTAGATGAGCTGAGAACAGGGAGTCTCGTGCCTATCCCGCTAGGCGTGCCGATGGACAGACACATACCGCTTTACTTACTAGTCGCCGCCAAACACGCGGCAGGTCCCGCAACGCTCGGACTAGCAGATATTCTGATCACTAAACTAGGCGACTAATCTGCCCATGTCGCAGCGCAGCGCGTCCAACCTTCGGCGCTGCTCATTCAGTTTAGATTAAGACCCACTCGGTAGACTCAGAGTCGAGAGAACTCACTGTACTCAACCAAAGGAGTCATTTCTATGCGGCTATCAACTCTTACTGCGCAAACGAGCATCGCTATCATGATGGCCGTTTCATTAGTTTTGGGAGCTAACTCAGCGTTTGCAGACGACAGAGGCGATCGCCGAGGTGGCAAGTTTGACAAACCTGGCTTCAGCCGACACAGCGATCGGGGCGGCCGTGCTCATTACGGCGACCGCAACGAGCGAATTGACAGACGGCACGACAATCGACGCGACAATCGCTTCGATAGCGGCAGTTTTTTCGGAGGCGTCGTGTTGGGGTCTCTATTGAGCGCCAATCACTCAGGCGCTAACCGACATTATGCAAGTAATTATCGTGGCACTTTGCACTATGGTAGCCGCTACGATCGTCCGTTCGACTTACGACGGGGGACAGGCTATCGGCACTCGAGCTACTACCCTACATTCGGCCCAACATTCAGCGGATACGGACGCATCTATGGCAACAGATTTGATGTGTGGCGAGGAGGCCAATCCTCGAACACAGTGGTCTATCAGACCGTCATTAGTCCCGCACCGGTTGTGACAACGTCGATAGTCACTTCACCGAGTGTCATCAAATCTTCTAGTGGAGGCCTGCCGAGGCGCCTTCCAAACTCCACACGGCGATTGCTCATAGATCTTGAAGGGAATTGCTTCGATGTCAGTCGCGATAGCCTCGGTAATGAGGTTCGTCTGCAGCTTGACCCTGCCCAGTGCGCGCTATAAAACGGTGATGATTCGGCTTCTTTACCCGCGCTATACTAAGGTGATGACGGCACTCGGTAATGAATAATTACCCCAAAAAACCGGAGAGATTGTTATGACGACTCGGTTATATCCTCGGGCAGCGACAGGCGTGCTCCTCATTCTGTTGGCTCTGCTAGCCGCCTGCGCGAGTTCGCCTTTAGAGCGACGTCAGGTTGTGCTTTATTCCGAAGCCGACATGACCGCACGAGGAGAAGCCGCCTATTCGCAGATGCGCGCAGAGATAGCCGCGAGCGAGGATGCGCGGGCGACGCGCTATGTGCAATGTGTCGCCGACCACGTCGTCGAGGCGCTGCCAGAGGCGCAGCGAGCAAATACGAAGTGGGAAGTCACCCTGTTTGCAAGTGAGCAGGTAAACGCCTTTGCGCTACCCGGCGGGAAAATAGGGATCTATGAGGGATTGTTGGACGTCGCGATAAACCAGCATCAGCTCGCCGCGGTCATGGCGCACGAGGTGGGTCATGTGCTCGCAAACCACAGCAACGAACGAGCGAGTCAGTCGGCACTCCGTAACGTTGGCTTCGGTGTCGCGCAAATACTTGGTGCGTCGGAGTCTACGCTGCGCGCACTCGATGTCGGCACCCAACTCGGCCTCTTTCTGCCGTTTAACCGAACGCAAGAAAGCGAGGCCGATGTGATAGGCCTGACGCTTATGGCGCGAGCTGGGTTTGAGCCGGAGGAAAGCATAAGCCTGTGGGAAAACATGGCGGCTACTGCCGGTGAACGCTCGCCAGAACTCTTATCGACTCACCCCTCGCCGGGCTCGCGCATGGATGAACTACGTGCACGCATGCCTTCAGCAGAGGCCGAGCTCGATGCCGCACAGGCGCGCGGCGCGACACCGGATTGCATTCGCTAGCGTTGCGCCGCAAATCTGCGCTCTTTGCCGCGTGCATTGCGCGCGCTAATTGTCGTGAACATGCACGTCAAACTGCGGGAAAGGAATACTCAATCCATTCTCGCCGAACTGTCGATAGACATTCTCGTTCATGCGGAAATGGACTTCCCAGTAGTCCGGCGCTTTTACCCATGCCCTAACCACAAGGTTCACCGAACTGTCGCCTAGACTTGCGAGTGCCATGAATGGCGCCGGCTCCTGCAGTATTTTTTCATCCTCCGAGAGAATCGTACGCAGAACTTCATACGCCCTGTCGATGTCATCTCCGTAGGCGATGCCGAAGGTCCAATCGACTCTGCGCAGAGGCTGTGTTGAGTAATTAATCAGCGAGCCATTAGCCAATCCCCCGTTTGGGATCAGCACCGTTTTATTGTCGCCGGTCGTCAACACTGTGACAAAAATCTGAATCTCTTTCACCACGCCCGCATAGCCCTGCGCTTCAATAAAATCATCGACCTTAAACGGCTTAAAAAGCAGAATCATCACGCCACCTGCGAAATTCTGCAGCGTACCCGAAAGCGCCATACCTACGGCGAGTCCCGCGGCGGCGAGAATAGCCACAAATGACGTCATTTCGACACCGAGCACGCTCAAGGCGGTAATGTAGACCAGGGTCTTGAGTGAGATAGACATAAGGCTCGAAAGGAAACTGCGGAGCGAGGGATCTACCTGCGCGCGATCTAACACCTTGCTGAGCAGTCGACCTAAGAGTCCGGCAACAAAGAGCCCAGCTATCAGGGTCGCCAATGAGAGTGCTAGAGCCGTGCCCCATTGCACGGCAAGCGCCATAATCGTTTCTTGTGAAAATTCCATGTTCAGCGTCCTGAGTTCATCCAATTGATCGCAAGGGATTTTAGCGCGATTAGTCTAAAAAGTTAGACCTGTTAGAGATAGATCGGTTCGAAATAGATCAGTTAGAAATAGACCAGTTTGAAATAGACCAGTTTGAAATAGATCAGTTAGCGCTAGACCGGCTAAAGGCAACGATCTGCTGTTGCTGCATTGAGGTCAAGCCCGCGTAGATATTCGGCATGAGCGATGTGTCACTGTCGCTAACCGATTTCACGCGGGTCTTTTTGAAGTACGTCCGCCACCGCTTCCCGTCAGCGCTCTGATCTGTACTGTATTCGCAGTCTCGTTGCGCGCACGACCGCCCACGATTGTGCCGTCATTAAGTTCGATCACCTTTACGCCATATCCTTCGGACGATAGAAGCCGAAGGCGAGGACACCGCTTGAAGTATATCCTGAGCGTCGAGTCGATCAGACAAACCGTCTAGCACGTAATCAACCTGACCGCCCTTGTCGCCAAATGGTATGACAAGAGATGCAATTTGCCGAGCCGTTAAAGAGGTCGCGCGGCCGGCAAGCGCACCGGATCGTCTGCAATGGGGTCTTCGGGCCTATGATGAGCTACTCGGAGCTTACCCTGCATCGCGCGAATGTAATTTGCCGTGTCTAGTATCTCTTCTTCGCTGAATGAGCCCCCAAGCCATTCCAGGCTGGCACGACCTCCTCTAATTACCGCTAGCAAGGCCATTGGCTCGAGCGACTTAGCGCTGTCATCGATCAGAGATTTACCTTAGCTTTGCCTGACCTTTCGGCCTTCGGCGCCGTGACACACTGCGCAGAATGATTGATATAAAACAAGGCCCCGCTGAGACCTGCCTGAGCCGTTGTCGCAGCAAGGCCGAGTAATGCCGCGACGCCTAAGCCCGCAAGTTTTATTTACCGAACTTTTCAAACTCATCATTTTATTCGTTCTAAGTTTGTGCACACCGCTTTCGCGGTAACTCGCTCGCCGCAGTCTCCGATCGAGTCCGCGGCGCTGCATCTTTTTCTGTTAAAGGCTAAACAAGATGTAATTGTCTGAGAAATACCTGAAGCGACACTCAGCGCGAGACAGGATCGCGCGTACCAGGAGGCAATGCCAATGTACTGCTTACCGTCGATCGTGGAACTCGTCGGTGGTGCGTAGGATAGCCGCTACCCGTTTGAATTTCCAGAGCACTTCGCCAGTCTCATGTTCAGCGCATAGAGATAGCCATCCGGCGCGCCTGAGAATACCAAACTCGCCGCCAGTAGCGAGCGTACCTGCCCAAGCGAAATTGCCCGCATCTCTTCGCCAGTCGACTTCCCTGTGAGTAACTAAGGCGACGACCCAACCAGTGCCTGACTTGTCGAAACCGCACCATGCCACCTAGGTCCATCGTGCCCGGCCTACCCTCGCCTTCACGTCGGATGAAGCGCGCGCCCCACTCCGTAGTCGGAATGTAGAGCATATGAGTGTCTGGACTGTAAGACGCTGGCGGCCAGTTTTTTCCGCCGTAAAGGCCTGGGAAAACCATCTCGTTCTTAGGCTCTTTAAACGCTTCTTTAAGCACCGGCTTACCACGTTCGTCGCGGTCAGCCCAGTTCACGCGCGTGTATTCGCCCGCATAGAGGAACTCGCCGCTGAAACGATCGAGTCCGTAAACGTGTCCGTTGCGCGAGACCTGAATTACCATCTTGCGCATCTCGCCTTCCCACATCTCTTCGATAATCATCGGCTCAGAAGTCGAATCATGATCGAACTCGTCACGTGGAGAAGTTTGGAAATACCACTCGAGTTCCCCCGTATCTGCATGCAGCGCGACTACTGAGTTAGTGTAGAGATTATCGCCGGCGCGGATGTTTGCGTTCACGTCTGGCCATGGATTACCAGTGCCCCAGAAAATGAGATCCGTTTCGGGATCGTAGGTGCCTGTCACCCAAGTTGGCCCGCCGCCTGTTTTCCACGAATCGCCGAGCCATGTGTCGTTGTTAGGGTCGTCTTCGCCTGCGGTTGTCCAGAAGCGCCAGCGCAACTCACCCGTGTGCACATCATAAGCGTCGATAAAGCCGCGAATACCGAATTCGCCACCGCCCACGCCGATTAGTACCATATCTTTAACTACCAGCGGTGCGCCGGTAATCGAAAGCGATTCACGGTTGTCGCCAACCTCGGTGTCCCATAGCTGTGTGCCCGTTGCGGCGTCGAACGCCATCAGATGTGCATCGAGCGTGCCGTAGAAAACCATATCCTCGTAAAGCGCAACACCGCGGTTATGCGGGCCGCAACAGAGATCGACGTCCGCGAAATCATGGTCATAGCGCCATAGCTCAGCGCCCGTCAGGGGATCGACGACGATGAGGTGGCTGTTAGCGGTTGTCAGATACATGCGGCCGTCGTTAACCAGGGCTGTCACCTCGAACGCACCACCCGTTACTCCTGTCTGCTTGATCCAAACAGGGCGCAGATCTTTTACTGTCTCGCGATTAATCTGATCGTCTGGCATATAGCGCCACGCGCCATAGTTACGGCCGTAGTGCACCCAGCGATCGGAGAGGTTTTGTGCATCCTCAAGGACTTCTGTGGTGACATTCTGCGCAGACGCCGTGCCAACGAAAAGCAGTCCCCCCAGCAGCGCGGCGCAAAGTGATTTTTGCAAACTCTGCATTCTCGACATATCTCTACCCTATTCTTTTTAAAATTAACTAGTTAACTAAATGCGTAAGCGCCCGCAGATCTCCCTTCTGGCACGCGAATGCGTGCCCCAATTAACCTATAACCCTCGATGCGTGTCAATGCGCTGCCGACTCACCAGTAAATTGCTCTACACCTGAATGCCTGCCCCTTGCCAGCCTCCTCCGAACAGGCTAAAACACGGGTTCGTGAGACAATAATAAAAAGGATTCACACATGATCATTTACGGCGTAGCGCTGCTCTCCACCTGCCTGGTGATAGGTATGCTCATCGGCCAGGCACTTGGCGCAGCGCTTGGAATTGACGCCAACGTAGGCGGCGTCGGTATCGCGATGCTGCTACTTGTTCTCGCGAGCAATTCGGCGAAATTCCAACTCCTCAGCAGCGGCGCCTCCGCTCAGGGCATCCAGTTTTGGAGTGCCATGTATATTCCGATTGTCGTGGCAATGGCGGCGCAGCAGAATGTCGCCGCGGCTGCCTCCGGCGGCCTACTTGCACTTGTCGCCGGTGTCGCTGCGGTCGTCGTTAGCTTCCTGCTTGTTCCGGTTATTAGCAGAATCGGCAACTCTGGGGCTGTTTCAGAGCAGCGAGGAGAGGCGCCATGATCGATCTCATCGAATCGGTCTTTATTCGCAACAGCCTCGTCGTCGCCTTTGCGGTAATTGGGGTCACCATCTGGTTTTCCTATTTGCTCGCCGACAAGCTCACCGCCGGAAGGCTCCATGGCTCGGCAATAGCGATTGCCCTGGGCTTGCTCGCGGCGTATTGGGGCGGCACCGTAACTGGCGGTTCGAAAGGGGTCGCTGACATTACGCTGCTAGGCGGTATCGGACTCATGGGCGGGGGCATGCTGCGCGACTTCGCGATTGTCTCGACAGCCTTTGGCGTACACCTAGATGAACTCAAGAAAGCCGGGCTTGCGGGTGTCGTGTCTATTTTTGCTGGAGTCATTGTGTCATTTATCGTTGGCGCGGCGGTTGCCGTCGCGTTCGGCTATACCGACCCTATCGCAATCACAACCATCGGCGCGGGTGCGGTCACTTATATCGTGGGCCCTGTGACGGGTGAAGCAATCGGTGCGAGCGGGGAAATTGTTACGCTAAGCGTCGCAGCAGGGCTTGTTAAGTCTATTCTGGTCATGATCGGCACGCCGCTTGTTGCGCGCTCGATCGGGCTGAACAATCCCCAGTCGGCGATGGTATTTGGCGGCCTCATGGGGACAACGAGCGGCGTCGCCGCCGGACTTGCGGCAACGGATCCGAAACTCGTGCCCTACGGGGCAATGACCGCAACATTCTACACCGGCGTTGGTTGCCTCCTTGGGCCTTCGGTTTTATTCTTTGCCGTGAGCGCACTCTTCTAATCGCGTTTGACCACCCCTTCACACATTTTAATCGACCCAGTAACCTAAGGTTTTGACTCGCTATGCGCAGCAGCTTTCCCACACTTAATGCCACCAACCTCAAAACCGCTCTCGTCGAGGGCAACAAAGTCATCTCCTATGCGGCGCTGAATCTGCGCTGCGATCGTTTCGCAACGGGGCTGTTACGCGGCAAAGCCGATCTAGAAGAAGAGCGCATCGCCTTCTTTATGCCTGCCAGTATCGACTACGTCACTACAATGCACGGCATCTGGCGAGCGGGAGGCATCGCAGTGCCCCTTAATGTGGCCTCGGCGGTCACCGAACTCGAGCATTATTTAAGTTCGGCGAGCGTCAGCCGCATGATCGCGAACGGCGAGTATCGCGAGTCACTCACCGCACTCTGCACCTCACTTAATATCGAGCTGCTCAGCGTCGAAGAGATTCTGAGCGCAGACGTCGCAACGCTGCCCGACATCGCGCTAGAGCGACGTGCGATGATGCTGTTCACCTCGGGTACGACAAATAAGCCCAAGGGTGTTGTGAGCACGCATAAAACCATCGCCGCGCAGATCACGACATTACTCGATGCCTGGCAGTGGAGCGAGGCCGATACGATTCCTTTATTCCTGCCTGTGCATCACATTCACGGCATTATTAATATTCTTAGCTGCGGACTCTGGGCCGGCGCTACAGTCGACCTCTACGCGAAATTTGATATGCCCGAGATCTGCGCAAAAGTGGCGAGCAAACGGTATAGCGTGTTCATGGCGGTGCCAACAATCTATGTAAAATTACTGCAGTATTTCGAGACGCTTGGCGACGACGGCGTTGCAAGAATCACCGAGGGTTTTCGAAGTATGCGCCTAAACATCTCCGGCTCTGCTGCTTGCCCAGTCAAGCTGTTTGAGCAATGGAAAGCGCTTACCGATCAAGTGCTCCTCGAACGATACGGTATGACAGAAATCGGGATGGGCCTATCGAATCCCTATGTCGGCGAGCGCCGAGCAGGCCACGTCGGCCAGCCTCTGCCGGGTGTCGATGCACAACTTTTCGATGACTCGAACACACCTATCACAGAGGAAAATACGCCTGGCGAAATCCGCATAAAAGGCGACAACGTGTTCCTCGAGTATTGGAACAACGAAGCGGCAACAAAAGAGAGCTTCGTCGATGGCTGGTTCTGCACAGGCGATGTGGCTGTTCTCGACAAAGGCTATTACCGCATCATGGGTCGCTCGTCCGTCGATATCATCAAGTCCGGTGGATACAAGCTGTCGGCGCTCGAAATCGAAGGCACTTTGTTGACCCATGACGATATTGCGGAGGTCGCTGTAATCGGCATCGAGGACGAGACGTGGGGGGAATCTGTAAGCGCTTTCGTCGTACTTAAACCAACAAAAACCTTGTCATATGACGCCCTCAAAACCTGGTGCGACGGCAAGATGTCCGGGTATAAGATCCCCAAGTCTCTGCATGTTCTAGACTCGCTCCCGCGTAACGCGATGGGCAAAGTCACTAAACCAGCGCTAAAGACGTTAGCCACCTAACAGGCGCGATGCTACGCTAGTAATATCGAACAACAGTGAGAAGTTCATGGAATCAATTTACTACGTGCTCTGCTGGCACTGCCACCGCCGCTGCAAACACTGCTACGAGGAGCGTTTCAGACCTTACATTCGCGAGGAGCTCGCAGGCGTGGTTGCGGAGGCAAAGGCCAACGCCCCGCGTGTAATCGCCAACCTGCCCGCGCGCTTAACCTATCTCGAGGCTGCAACCGAGGCGGAGCGCGCAGCGGGTTCAGAACTATTCGTCGAACGCATCGGCAAAATAATACTTTCCGGCGGTGACGTTCTCACTGAACCGGTGCGCGAGGCTGTGCTCTATCCGACACTTGCCGCGATACGCGAAAAATACGCAGCGCAGGGCGGTGTCAGCGTAGTTGTGCAAACAACCGGCGACCTACTAACACCAACCATTATTCGGGAGCTCGTCGACCTCGGCGTGTGGACTATTTCGGTGTCGGGCATGGACGACTTCCACGTTGGAATGGAAGGCGACAAGAAAGTTACTCAGGCTAACAAGATTGCCGCAATGCTTGAGGAAGGGGGAGTGCGCAAGGCAGACCCTGAAGCCGATCGTCATGAACGGGGATTCGAGCAGGGGCCTCTGTACAATATGTTCGGCGCCAACGAAGACACGTGGATTGGAAAACTCTGGCCACGCGGCCGCGCATGGGAGAACGGGCTTTCGAGCGCTACGCTCACCGATAATTTCTGCAATGCGTGGTCGGGCGGTCTTAATTTTCTCAACCACGGTTACGCCGGTTCTGAAGTCTCTATCGACCCTAACGGCGATGTGTTTCCGTGCTGTATAAAAACAGCACATCCGCTGGGCAACCTCACAGAGGAGCCCCTACTCGAGATTCTCGACAGCCTGACCGGCATGCCTGCGATGGAAGCCATTAACGCAGGCAAACCCGAACGCATGGGACTCAGTGATGGCTGGGACAGAGAACGCTTCTTTGCCGAATCTCAGACCACCACACCAAAGGGCGAGCCCTATGCGAATCTCTGCATCGCCTGTGACAAGTTTCACAAAGAGGTGCTGGGCGCAGCATTGGATAAACGACGCAGCGAACGCCGCGGGAAACGTTTAGCCGTTATCGCGAGCAATGGGTAACTTTTTTTCACGGGCGTTTTTCGAAAAGATAAGGCTGATCGCGTTGCCTGCCGGGGCGTGGTTACTAGCCAGCTTTTCTACCAGTGCTTTGTGCCAATCATCTGTTAATGCGGACAACTGGCCGCAGATTAGCGCTGAGGCGCGCGGCCAGCGTGTCTATTTTCATGCGTGGGGTGGCGATACAGCGCTAAACGCCCACCTCTCTTGGGTAGCTGCCGAAGCGCTGTCGCGATTCGGTATCGAACTCATTCATGTCAAGCTCGCAGATACTTCATCGGCTGTCTCACGGCTTATCGCCGAGCGTGACGCGGGCAATACCGAACGCGGCAGTGCAGATCTCATCTGGCTGAATGGCGAAAATTTTTCGGCGCTTAAGCGCGCGAATTTGCTTTTCGGTCCGTGGGCCGAGGCACAGCCAAACTTCCACCTAGTCGATGCCGATCGCTTTCCAGAAATGCGGCAAGACTTCGGCGTTAAAACCGAGGGCTACGAATCGCCTTGGACTCGGTCCCAACTTATTTTCTACTACGACAGCGAGCGACTTATCGAACCGCCGCGCACGGCGCAGGCGCTAAGGAAGTGGCTAAAAGAAAACCCCGGTGAGTTTACTTATCCTCGTCCGCCTGCTTTTCTCGGCACAACACTGTTGAAGCAACTCCTAATCGAACTCACAGCAGAAGCAAAAACTACTGACATTGAAACCCTTTTCACGAACCCTCCGAACGACTCATTCGACGCGGTCACCGCGCCGCTGTGGACATTCTTAGACGAAATTCATCCCTATCTACTCAGAGGGGCGCGTCATTTCCCACAAAGCGGAGCGCAGCTTCGATCTGCGTTGAATGACCGAGAAATAAGCCTCGCTTTCGCCTTCAGCCCAAACGAGGTAGTGAGCTCGATTAGCCGCGGCGAACTTGCCCCCAGCACTCGAAGCTACGTATTCGAATCAGGCACTCTGAGCAATGTGAGCTTTGTAGCCATCCCAAACAACGCACCAAGTAAACAAGGCGCGATGATTGTGAGTAATTTTCTACTCTCGCCCGAAGTGCAGTTTAAAGCGGCGACGAACACGAAACTTGCAAGCGAGCCAGTTCTGTCTTTTGAAAACTTTGCACCTCAACAACAGGCAGTGCTGCTCGAAAATGCGCGTGCGCCGGGGGCAATTTCGCCCACCGAACTTGCAAGAAAAATCCAAGAGCCGCATCCAAGCTGGACCAATGAATTAGAGCGAGAATGGCTACGGCGTTACGGCGGAGGTCGCTAACGAATGTCGTGGTCAACGCGTTTGCTTTTCCTTGTACTCGGCGCCCCTCCACTAGTAGGCAGCGTTCTGGCTCTTGCGCCTGCGTTCTCCCAATACAACCTTTCAGACGGTTCTTTAAATGACTCTTTGAATTACTTCGCTGGGCAAATCCCGCCCGCTTTTATCGCGCTCGTCTCGACGCCCGGAATTGCAACTAGCGCAATGACGAGTCTTCTCGCTGGCCTACTAACGCCGGCTCTTTCTCTTGTGAGCGTCTTTTTATTCTTAGCGGCCTCGCAGGAAGGGCGAACAGGCAAAATGATAGCTCAGCTCGCAGCGCCAGTGCTTGCGATCCCCCATGCCGCGGCAGCATTTGCGCTGGCACTCTTGCTTGCACCTACCGGTATTGCGAGTCGAATTATTGCGAGCGTGGCCGGCTGGGAGCTACCGCCGGACTTTCTTTTCATTAATCATCCGAACAGTGTTGCACTTATCTTGGGCCTCGCGCTAAAAGAAGCGCCTTTCGTTTTACTAGTCGCACTCGCTGCTCTACCCTCAACGGATGCGCCTCGGCGCGTTGCCCTCGCACGTACCTTAGGCTACAGACCAACAACAGCTTGGCTACTTACAGTTGCGCCTGCGCTTTACCCACTGATTAGACTCCCGCTCTTTGCCGTGATTGTTTTCGCGTCTTCGACCGTTGATGTTGCACTAATTCTCGGCCCAAGCTTGCCGCCCACACTCAGCGTAAGACTCGTGGAGTGGTTTGTTGCGCCCGAGATCGAACAGCGACAGCTCGCTTCAGCCGCGGCGCTTTTGCAGCTTTTTATCAGCCTTTTTGCTCTCAGTATTTGGTTAATTTTTGAACGCCTGACTGCGCGTGCCTATGCGAGTATCGCAGCGCGAGGCGCGCCGCGCGCCGCCTCCACAGATTTGCGCTTTGAGGCAGTTCTCACCGCGATCGGTAACACCCTAATTCCGACATCGCTCGTGCTTGTGCTGATGGGGATTATGGCGCTTTTCTTGGCCAGTGTTGGCGCGCAGTGGCGCTATCCGGCGATTCTGCCGACTGCGTGGAGTCTGCAGCATTGGTCGACAGCGCTATCGACATGGCAGACGCCCTTGTTTAACGCGATTGCTATCGCGCTACTTTCGGTTACTGCCGCGATTGTCTTATCGCTTATCACGCTAGAAGCGCAAACACGATCGAGGGCGAACACTACACGTCTTTCAACGTTTCTCTATCTCCCGTTATTAATACCGCAGGTCGTTTTTGTTTCGGGCATCGCCGTCTTCGCAGAGCGCACACGACTTTCTCCCTCTCTCCTACTGGTCGCGGGTGGTCACTTTTTCTTCGTGATGCCCTATGTGTATTTAACCTTACAGAGTGGCTATGCACGGCTAGATTCCCGCTGGTTGCTGCTTGCGAAAACTCTCGGCGCATCGAGCGCTGTTTGTTTTTTGCGCGTTCGGATTCCTCTGATAAGCACGCAGCTCATTACCGCCGCCATGCTCGGGTTAACGATTAGTCTCAGCCTCTATTTGCCAACGCAGATTCTAGGAGCAGGCCGTGTTCCCACGATCACGACAGAGGCGATCGCGCTCGTCTCATCCGGCAGCCGCGGCACGATTGGAACTTGGGCGCTACTCCAATCTGCATTGCCCACTCTGTGTTTCATGCTAGCCTTACTAGCCCCTCGCCTCATTTGGTCGAATAGGAAAGGCATGCTTTAAGGATCATTATGACCACCATGACCACCGGATTAGAATTACAAAACGTCTCCCTGAGTGTCGGTTCAAGGCAATTGCTCTCACTCAGCTGCAGCGTAGCACCGGGAGAGGTCATGACAGTCATGGGCGCCTCCGGCACCGGGAAATCGACACTGCTTGCCTTTATCGCCGGTTTTTTAGGCGATGCGTTTACCGCCGAGGGAAGAGTTTTGCTTGCAGGGAAAGAATTGAATGCCGTGCCGGCCGAGAAGCGACGCATCGGTTTGTTGTTCCAGGACGCGCTGCTGTTTCCTCACCTGAGTGTCGCTGCGAACCTAAAATTTGGCTTGGTACGAAAAGTCGGCGAAAGCCCGAGGGAGCGAGACCTTAGGATAGAACTGGCGCTCGACGCAATAGGGTTAGCAGGCTTCGGCGACCGTGATCCGGCATCCCTCTCGGGAGGTCAGCAGTCGCGCGTTGCACTCATGCGGCTGCTTTTATCAGAACCTAAAGCAATTTTATTGGACGAGCCGTTCTCCAATCTTGACATGCAACTGCGCGAAGAAATTAGGACATTTACCTTCGACACCCTACGCGCCGCTGACGTCCCCGCCTTTCTCGTAACCCATGATCTCGCCGACGCACAAGCCGCGGGCGGGAAAATTATCGCGTTGTGAACTAGCACACGGAATCGCAACCAAGGATTACTCACCCTACAATCTTATTCGAGGTTCAGAGGTGCATGCGGCGCTGAGCGCACCCGAGGTGCTCAGCGCTCACTTAACAGGCCATTTTGACAGCCACAAACTCGATCTTATCGGTCCTGTTTAATTGCCTAGCTGACTGCTTGTCTTGGCTACTTAGCAACCCATGGCGGTTGAATAATTAATTTTGGATCAATGCCGGGCTTGGGCACGAATTTTTGCGAGCGGCCATACTGATTGTCGCCACCGTATAAATTCAGCGCGTCGTCCACCGAGAATGTGTGAACTTCTATATAGCCGTCGGGGAGTTCGCGCGGCACGAGCCAGGTGTAGCGATAATTGCCCTCGAAATCAAGATTAACGAACCTCAACGGCCCCAAGTCCGTTATCCAGATACTGTCTTCGTTTACGATTATATCTAGCGGAAGTGTGAAGCCGTCCCAAACGTCCACAAAGTCCATGCGCGAAGGGTCATCCGTTGTGCGGAAGACATTAATGCGGCCTCCCGACCTATCGAGCGCAAAGATGAGTCCGTTAGGCCCCACGCCAAGCGCATGGATGCCGTTAAACTGTCCTGGTTCTTCGCCAAATCCACCAAACTCACCGAGGTAATTGAGCGCCGAATCCATAATCATTATGCGGTGATTATCGAGACCGTCAGCAATAAGTACGCGGCCGTCAGGCAAGAACGCGACGTCTTGAGGCCGACCGAAGTGAGTTGCGTCGTTGCCCGGCACTAACTTTTCACCTAGGGTTAGAAGTAACTCGCTCCCATCGTTACTAAAAACATAAATCTGATGGAAGGTCTCGTTTATCACCCACACGCGCTTTTCAGGATCGTAGGGGCTGATGCGGACCCTATGCGGGCCTGGACCATCGGAATCAGCACACAGGAAATCCCACTGATCCCAAAGTTTAATAACTTCTCCGTCGCCGTTGAGCTCATAAAGACAGTTTTTCCATGTGCGACGTTCGGTTTCGAACAGTACGTTAATGCCCATGTCTCCCGCAAAACCCAAGAAGTCGTCTTTGATCGGATAAGGCAAAATAGTCTCACCGCGCTGAGCGACAATGATGCGGTCGGGCGACTCTGCCCACACACCAGAGTTGCCTCCAAAGGCGAAACCGGGCTCGGCGAACGGCTTATGCCATAGCGATTGAATGTCGTAGGGGCTGGGACCAATAGGGCCACGCGCATTGCCCTCCGGCGCTTGCTGGGCGGTCGCAGCCGACGCTGCAACAAGGCTTACTCCCACACTGAGCGCGCCGAGTAGCGACTTAAGTGGAGCGAGAATCGCCCAACCCTCTCTGCCACTATTATTCCTACGCGGATAAAGACTACTAGGCATCTGGTTTCTCTCCTGTTGCGAGTTATTTTCTAGAAATTTTGTTGACCATAGTGGCAAGTTCTCGGCCACCGCACAATACTTAAAACGCGCAGCTACTCGGCGTATTCCAGACGAATGGCGAGTTCTGCAGTGAATAGCATCGATCTATCTAAATCGCGCTGAGCCCACTTTAGCAAGGTTTCGGTGCTCTCCTCGATTATCGCGCCGTGACTCTCTCGGCCGTTCAGTGTCACAGTAACAGGTGCAGAGAAATCGATTTCGCTCGGGCTGAGCAGGAGCGTGAACTTTTTAACCCCCGAAGTATCGACCACAAAAGAGTTGCCGTTGCGGGTCGCTGCAATGACTGCAGGCTTGCCGAATCCCGTGCGCTCATCGATTACAAGCCAATGGTTACGATTATAGATATCGGTGCGATCGGCAACCCACTGCAGCACATCAGGCAGTGGGTCTCGCGGATTCTCGCTTTTGAACGCCTCGATGCGATCAAGCTGAGCGGGCAGCCAGTCGAGATTATGGCCTCCGTTCTCGATGACCGTGAATTCGAAGTTAACCTTGGCTTCGTCGAGGACCTCGACAAACGGTTTTATTGACGAGGCCGGATAGAGAGGGTCGTTCTCACCATTGACGATAAACAGCGGCTTATCGCGTAGATTTTCAAAATAAAGCCGATAGCCGCCGCCACTCTGTGGATTTCTCAGCACCGCCGCATTACCGATGTAAGGAAGAAAAGCTGCCCACGGCGTTGGCTGTTTAAAGGCGAAGAAATACGCACCCGTACCGCCATCGGATACGCCTGTCATCGTTACCCTATTGTCATCTACGCTGTAATCACGTTTCACTTGGCGCAAAATAGCCGGCAGATTACGCGCCTGCTCCTCTTGCCACCAAATCGCATCGCGCCACGCTGCGGGGACGACCGTGATTCTGTCCTCGCTAAGTAAATTATCATACCCTCGGCGCCAGAAATCCTCGTTGTCTTGCCACGCTGGTCGGCCAACGCCACCGTGTAGCATAAATTCTACGGGGTAGCGCTTGTCTGGATCGTAGCTTGTCGGGACAAGCACTGCATACGGCAACTCGAGGCCAGATTCGCTCGTACGACTATCGCGGACAACACCGGTCGCTACATCGCTCGTGTGTAATTTTGCCGCGGCGAGTGCGCGGTAAACGCTGCGCGCCTCAAGATTCTTTGCGAGCAGCGTCTCTGCCACTGAGGAACGCTCCTCTTCAGTTTGTGCATGCCAGAAGCGGCCAATAAGTGTCTCGAGCGTCTCATCGGTAGCGCCTGGCTGCGCAATCGCGCGCACACAGACTGACAGCAATGCCATCGCAAGCATGAGTGAAATAACGAGGGTATTGCTGCGAAATGACACTGTGTTCTCCTTAAGATCTACGTTTACGCCGCGAGCTAATATGCCATAAGAGTAGGCCCGCACGGAATGTAAGTCTAGCGGCGAGCGCCAGTTGTCATCATCTCAGGCTTCGGCTTTATCTGCGTGAGTTATGTGAGTTATGTGAGTTGCGTGTTTTTTACACTCAGCCCGTATACTCTTAGACTACGCAGCGACAGCACGTGTATTCTTATCTTGCAGTCGGACGCAGTGAACTTAGGGAACTCAGTCGCAGTGCTCAGCATCAAACTCTTGCCACATACTCAGTTGTCGCCCTTCGAAGGTGCCTGGCTCGCTGTGTCTCGCTGTGTCACATCGACTGTTCTCCCACGGATTCTCGGCGTAGTAACCCTGCTTACCTGTTTCGTAGTCCTGCCAGCTATTGCCCAAGACAATGATCAGCTAACGGTTCTCGATCTCGACCAGCCGCTTCGACTGGATTTTAGCGGATTCTGGGAGAAGGACTTTCGCCGCAGCGACGACTGGCAAGATGAACTCACACGTAAGATGCGCCTGAGGCAAGAGGCTGCTGCGCGTCAGGGCGGCAATCCCGGTGCAGCGGCTAGAGTGAGCGTGCCGCCAATCTCGATTGGTAATATCAATCTAAATAGCAGTCGCGGTCGCGGCGCTAGCATCATAGATCTCGCGCGCCTCGCGGAATATATCAGCCGCCAAACCACGCTACGTATTGATCAAACGCGTGACGAAATCCGCATCGAGCGTCGCGGCGATTCGTCTCTAGTCTGTGGCACGGGTTGGCAGGTTCAGCAAACGTTCGCGAGCAACCATGGCGTCGAAGCGTGCGGCTGGGACGGGCAGCAGTTAGTCTTCCAAACAATGCTTCCCGATGACTTAATTATCGTTCATCGCTTCAGCGTGTCATCCGATGGCCTGCTGCTCAATCTCATCACCTCGGTCATTAGCAAGGGCAGCGAATCCTTCGATCTACGGCAAGCCTTTAACCGCTACGACGCGCCGCGTGCGGAATTCGACTGCGAGCAAACACTCAGCCGCGGACGAGTTTGCAGCCAAGCAGGTACGCAGCAATGAAGTACTCACTGATACTATTGGCACTGACAATCACCTCGCTGTCCAGCTGTGCTCAGCGCAGCACTATGCCTGTAGACACCAGCGCTGCAGATGCGCTTGCTGCGCGTCCGACTATCGAGCCCGTTGGCTCGGTAACCCTAGTCACCTCGCAGATGCGCACAGAAAGACTCGCAAGCGACGCGCTCGGCACTCGAATCGATATTGGAATCGTGCCCTTTACTACACGCGAAACTGAAGCCGTCAATACTGCGTTCGGCGAGTGGATTTTTGATGAGATTAAACAGAAAGAGACGCAGTTCTTACCCCATCTGCTAGGCAAAGCGCTGATTGAGTCGGATCTGTGGGGCGCGGTAAGAGTCGTGCCCGAGGCAGACCCCTCACTTGTCTTAACCATCCGCGGCGAAATAATAAGCTCCACCGGCCTCGATCTTGCAGTGCATATCGACGCGACGGATAGCAGTGGCAGAGTGTGGTTATCAAAAGACTACGCCGACATTGCAAAGCTTTCTGACTACCCGGAGTCGACGCGTTTTACCTACGGCAATCGCTTTGATGGTGCGAACGCGATCGATCCATTCCATGATCTATACGAGCAGGTAGCTAACGATTTACTCGCACAGCGCGACTCGCTGTCAGAGGAGCGTCTCGCTGAAATTCTGCAGATCGCCGACCTCGTCTATGCTCGCGACCTCTCACCCGAACGCTTTGCAAACACACTCGCCGAGGACGAGGAAGGACGCCTGCAACTGGTCACCCTGCCTGCTTCCGACGACCCTATGCTCGCCCGAGTCAGCGACATGCGCTATCGGCATCATTTATTTATCGACACTGTCGACGAGTATTACCAGACGCTTTACGCGGATATTCAACCTGCCTACCTACTGTGGCGACGCTATTCGCTCGACCAAACAGAAGAAACCCTTAGTCGCGATGCTACGCCCCCATCGACAACCACCTATGGCGACTCGCGCAGCTTCCTTGCTCTTAGCCAGCGCTATGATCGCTTTAAATGGAGCAAAATTTACGAACACGAATTCACCGAACTCGCGGCAGGATTCAATAACGAGCTCGCACCAGCGATGCTTGAACTCAACGGACAGGTGCACGGGTTATCTGGAACGATGGAACAGCAATACAGGGAGTGGCGCGGAATTCTCCGCGCCCTCTTCGAACTCGAAAACGCGCCTCTAAGCGAGAGCGACTTCGAAAAGCGCTAACAGACGGCTCCAAGCCCGTTCTGCCTGCGCCTCGTGATAAACCTGCGAATCTGGGGGACACCAGCCGTGAAGCGTGTCGGCATAAACTTCTATCTCGGCCGAAATACCTGCCACGGCATAGGCCGTGTTGAGGATGTCTTTAGCATCAGGATCTGCCGCGTCGTCGTTCGCAGCCACACAGTGCAACATAGCCGACTGTGTCTGCGGAATTAGCAGATGCGGGCTATTTTCTCCGTCCGTTGCAAGGCCTCCTCCATGGAATGTGCCCCCTGCACCAAGACGTTCTGGCACCGCCGCGACCGTACGCATAACCATTGGACCGCCCATGCAATAACCGGTCGTGCCAATACGACGCGAGGTATCAACAGAAGGCTGAGCATCGAGGAACGCGACCATTGCGCGCGCATCGGTAAAATGCGTTTCGGCATTGAGATTACGCGCCATCGGCAGAACGATTTCCCGCGTCTCGGGTTGGCCGAAGCTTGCCCCCTCGCCCACCACCGGCGACCGCGCATCTCTGTAGAACGGATTAACTACAAGAACACTGTAACCTGACTGCGCGAGGCGTTTGCCCATGGCGCGAAAAGCCGGCCTCAGTCCGAGAATATCTGGCCATACAATAACTGCCGCATGACTACCCTGCGCGGGATGCACGAAATAGCAATCGGCAACGCCATCTGCAGTAGTGATATCAACGTCGCTCTCTATTACCGACTGCGCATTCGCCACAGGCGGCAGCAACATTGCCGATCCAGCAACGGCAGTCATCAAACCAAATTCTCGACGCGAGAATGCTGCAGTCAACTTTTTCTTGCCGCCGTCTCCAGCGAGAAACGCCTCGGCGTCTTTTTGGGTATCTAAATCACACATAGTAGGTCCTCAGAAACTCTTTTTTATTAAGTGACATTGCAAATAATGCGGTTAGCAATCCGGTCTTAGCATAGGAGTAGGCGTTTAAAAACACAAGCAAGGCAATGACGCAGGCATTGTTCTAAGTCAAGGCACCCACGCCACTGCGCGCTAAGCTTACTTATGAGTTTACGCACCAATGGAGCCCTTATGAACAGAGACGAATTTAGAGGCGCAACGCGTGCCCGGCTCGATGCCATCGATAGCGAAATCAATACTAGCGCGCAGCGTCAATTAGCTTTGCAGAATGCCGCATTCAGGCGACGAGTGGAGGACTATGTTGGGGTCGGCAATGTCCCGCAGAATTCTGCGGAAGACCTGCCTCGCAGCAACGCAGCAAAAGAATCGCTCTTAGAGGAGGCCGTCGCTCTCGAAGCACTGTTTGCAGCAGAACATCCCGTTGCAGAAAAAATACTCCGAGAATTGATTAATTCCCTAAGCCGCCTCGGTATTTAACCTTGCCACACGACTGTTGATTAAAGCGGTTGCAGCTCGAGCGGTATCGATCCTTCTCTGCTACCGATCATTGCAGCAATTAACGTATCGCCCCAGGTGTATTTTTGCTCCATGAGCTCATTAATCCGCACCGACTTTTCGGGACGCGCCTGCACACGGTACTGCGCCGTTACGCCGTCCCGAACCACTTCAACTGAGTCATTCATCAGAATTCGGTCGTACCAACCCGAACCATTGGCACCGACCCGCAGATAGGCCAACCCCTCGTCATCGACTACCCAGAGACGGGTAATTTGCTTCTCGCCCGCATCATTCGCGGCAATAAGCTCGACCACTTCGATGCGTTCCGCTGCGAGGCGCTCAAGCCCTGCAAAGGCAGCGCCGACGATAAGCAAGCCTAGAAAAATCCACTTCAGTACTTTGAGTAGCTGCGCCATTCGTTAATCTCCGCGGCTTTTTTTGGCAGTTTATGCTATCTCGGGTTACTTCAATCTAGCAATCATTGAGGGACTTAGCTACTGTTAGTCAACTTTAGCAATCACGAACAGTCATTCTAGTAAAATGTTAACGTACCGCCCGACACGCCCTCTGTTTAGGAGACCTTTACCATGCGCGCTTTCTTTCGACTTCTTGCCACATTCCTGATTGTACTGGCTCTGAGTATCGGGGCTTTCTTCTTCGGCATGCGCTTTCACGACGGCCCTCTGGAAATTATCTCGGGCGGACCCTTTAAAACCGGCGAGCTGAGCACAACACCGATGAGCTGGGACTTTATTAAAGATCGGCAAGAAATCGAATTCCAAACGCTAAATCCAACTACTTCTCGTACAGTGTGGCTGGGCGTAGTCGAGGGCAGGCTTTTCCTCGTGAGTGGCTACATGAACACCGGGTACGGAGGGCTTTGGAAGCAGTGGCCTCATTATCTTGCCGATGACGATCGCATTATTTTAAGGATCGACGGCAAGCTCTACGAACAGCGCCTCGAGCGCATTATGGGCGGGGAGATTGTAGCGCCGGTGCTCTCGGAGTTTGGTCGCAAATATGGATTCAGCGCAGCGAGCGACGATTCTCAGGTGACCAGCGGCGATACGTGGATGTTCGAAGTGCTGCCTCGCTGACTCCTCAGCTCTCGCTTCTCCTCGCGGGCCGCGTTCGAAATGTCTATACTCGTCGGCCTATAAACGACAGCCCGTTCGGCGCGTTATTTGAGAGGACAAATTATGCAGGCCATTAGAATACTGTGCGTCGGTGGGACGATCGATAAGGTCTATTTCGACGCGTTAAGCGAATACGAAGTCGGTGTACCCTATGCGCTCGAGATGCTCGAAGAGCTAAACTTAAACCTTGACTGCCGGGTCACCTCGCTTATGCGCAAGGACTCGCTCGAAATGGATGACGCTGATCGCGAACTCGTGCGCGACGCTGTCGCGAAAACTGATGAAGAGCTTATTGTCATCACCCACGGCACCGACACCATGGTTAATACCGCAGGCGCATTGAGCTCACTGTACAAAGACGAAAATTTTAATAAAACCCTCGTGTTAACAGGCGCACTGGCTCCGGCCATTTTCAAGAAGTCCGACGCCATGTTTAATCTTGGCGCAGCACTAACTGCGGTACAGACGATGAAGCCTGGCATCTATATTGCGATGAGCGGCCAAGTGTTCGCTTACGACGCGGTTAAAAAAGACAGGGAAGGCCAGCGCTTTGTTGCGATCTAAACGAGTGCTGGCCGCCCACGGGCGGGGTGCTCGCCTACTCACGTAATTACCAAGCTACCTACTCACCTTCGCTCAAATAGATCCGCATACTGCGCGGCGATAGCCATATACTCTTCTTTGAATCCTGCGAGCAAATAACCCTCGGCGATGAGTTTGTCCGTCGCCGCCTCAAACTGAGCAAGGTAATCATCAAAGCCTTGGTATAACTCTGTTAACGAGTGACGCGCATCGCGCGTCTGCGCCGCCATGTTGGGAGAGGCAGGCAGGGGTATATAGCCCCCTGCAAGTCTTGCGAGTGACAATGGCGCCCCGGTTGCCTCCGCTCGCAGATTCCAAGGCACGAAGGTCGCTACGGGTGCTTGCGTTAACGGGGAGAGAACGGTGGTGTCGGCAGAATCGTTGTTGTCGGGGTTCACGGCTGGCACTAGTGGGTTGTAGTACCCGATCGCGACTTGAGGATGCGAATCTATTATTCCCTCTCTTTCCCAACGCGAACCGTAATCTGCTGCGGCCGGCCTGTAGATAGCGCTAGGATGATTCACCCCCTCCAGCGGGTTCCATGCAGCATGATTGATTCCTCGGTCTGTGTGCGACGCAACCAAACTGCCATCGGCTATGCGAGGATAGCGCGACACGGGCGGCTCTTTGCCTTCGGCGATCCACCTTGCCATGGCCACTAGCAAAGAGTCAGATAGCGGGGACCACCGATTCGGATTGGGCGGCAGCTGTCCTGAGGATGCCTGTCGTGGCAGCCCACTGCCCGATCCGTGCTGTGACCCGCCTAAGGTGTAGAAGCGGACGCTGCTTGGCAGCTCAGCATCCTCGGTTCCCTCAGGGTTTGTATGCGGAAGCGAACCGCCACGCACCCAATACTCATTTGAGGTTTGGATATGCATGATCTTGGGATCGGTGCCGCTTGCGATTGCTCGTTTCAAGACTCCGTCGCTGCGCCCACTGAAAGGATCGGTACTTTCGCCATAGGTAAACGGAAAGTAATCATTAGGGTAGAGATGGTTCGAGTGCTGGCCATTGGTACGCGTGGGCATCGCGAAACGATGATTAAACATTCCGTAGCCGGCGCCGGCGATGACGGGAATTACTCCATCAAAGACACGTCGGCCTTCAAGGTCTTCATTAAACCCTTGGTAAACGAACTGCCGCAGAAGCCGTCCACTCTGGGAAATACCCCATGCTGCAGTATGATTTATGTTTGGCAGTCTGAGCTGCGTTAACTGAGCAGCGCTCTCGCCACCGAATCGCATCAGCGAAACAAGATCGCGGATGGCTGTCATGCCTGAGCCTGCGAGCACGGGATCCTGCGCCTCGTAAATAAGCTCGTAGATAACCCCTGGCTCGAATCCCGCTGCGAGTATCAGTTCAACGAGTGGCTGATTGCTGTCACTCTGTGGCGTGACCTGCAATTCGAAGTCTTCGCGCGACAGGTATTCGCGCGTGTTGTCCTGATAGAGTCTTTTACTGAGCGTGGCGGTGGCAAGCCCTTCGCGAGTCGGCGTGTAAGCCAGATGACCGCTACCTGCAATATTTTCAGAAAACGATGGCGCACTCACTGTCACTTCGTAGCGGACATCACCTTTAATTGGCGCGCCTGCCCTCGTAACAATTGGCGCATGGAGTCTTTGTCGATTGGGGCCTGAGCTGATCTCGTTAATCCAGCCCGTAACAAGATAGGTATAGCCCAACTCCGCTAGTGGATGATCAAGGCCTACCTCCGGCGGCACGCGACTGCCACCACGATTGTTTACGTTGTAGTAGAGAAAATCAGAGGCAATATTGGCAGAGGGTACGAGAAGTTTGAAATCGGCAGAATACTCGACGAGCCCCTCAGCATTGATCGGCGCATGAGCTAAATCGACAACCGCCTGGTTACTCGGCGCCGCAGGATCTAGGGTAAAGTGAACGACACCTACAATAGACTCATAACTAAAGCTGACATCGGCCTCAGCGATAGTCTCTCGCGAGGCGACATCAATTGAAACGACTTCGGCGAATGAAGACGAGGTGAGAAGACCGAAGAGTGCAAGCCCGAAAAAAATCGAGCGTAAAGAATAGTGTAGATTTTTCTGACGCGGATTCATCGCAGCTCTCCCAAATAGTGCCCTTAGCAGCGAGTCTCGCTTGGGCTAATGCGGAAGAGTTTTGTGTATTTAGCTCACGGAGTCAACGGCGGTGGCAGCGTCTTTGCGGCGCTGCATCCTTCGCTGATAAAGCCAGGGCACCAGAGCGGTCAAGATCGAGCCGATGACCAACAGCACCGCACCCGCGACGGAGAGTAGACCAAGCCTGTCACTGAAGGCATAGTCGGGCAAAAAGAAGACGGTGATCTTGAGCGAGGCAATAGTAAAAAGCGGAGCAAGCGCGAGTACGGCACTCACCTTTGATGCGTCCCAGCAGCTCATTGCCTCGGCGAAACACCCATAGGCAATCACCGTATTGAGACAGCAAAACGCGAGCAGCGAGAATTGCACGGGCGTAAGGTCAAACACCAGCATAGGAGACACTAGCGGTAGCAACACAACGATCGAGAAGGCATAAATCACGCTCAGGATCTGCACCGGCGTGTAGCTTCTGAGCAGCTGCTTTTGCAAGAGCGCGTAGACTGTCCATGTTATCGCCGCCGCCACAACGATCAGCACGCCAATGGTTTGCTCGTTCTCCAGACTATTGAGCTCGAAAAGCCTTTCGTTAAAAAACAATAAAAGCCCGCCAACGATCAGTAGCGTGCCGAGCTTCTGTACGGCGAGAAACGGCTCTCGATAAATGACTACACCGCCTAGGATGAGGAACAGCGTGCTCAGCTGAATCACAGCCTCACTTGTCTCGCCGTTCACGAAGTTAAGACTGTAGGAAAAGAAAAAATAATTGGCGCAGAGACTCGCCGAGGCGAAAAGCAGAAACCACTTGGTGACCATTGGCGCAGACGCAAGCTTAGGAAGCTGCTTCGTCGCGGCGAGCCATGCCCAAAGCGCAACGCCCGCGATCAGAAAGCGGTACCAAACAATTGTCGTCGCATCCATGCCGGTTAACACTTCTTTGAGTGCAACTGGCAGCATTCCCCACATCACCGCGGCGGTAAGCGACAAAAGAAAGCCTTTGAGATTACTCTGAGGCGCTGCGGCAAGTGATGACATGCGAGGAACACTCGGTAAAAAGGAGCGGCATCCTAGCACAAAACCATGAAAGCGCCACAGGATAAAGGGGCTGACGCACACCGCAGTCCTATAAGGGCTCGCGTCTGCGTTAGCTTAGATGCAGCGCGCTAGAGAAGCGGGCGCTTAGAAACTCCATTTGATCTGCGAGCACGTTGTGGTTCGACAGATACAGAAATTCATATTGGTTGGGCACGAAAGGCACGGCCAATAGTTCCATCCCAGCCTGTTCGGGGAGTCTATCGGCTTTCCGATTATTACAGCGCCTGCAGGAGGTCACAACGTTCGTCCAAATATCGAGGCCGCCTTTGGATAGCGGATGAACATGGTCGCGGGAGAGTTCGTGGTAACCGAATGTCTTGCCACAATAGAGACACAGATTGCAGTCGCGGCGGAACAGAAATTTATTTTCGAGGGGGGGATCGGCGAACACATCGTGCACCTTGCCATCGCAGGCAACGATGCTAGGCAGCTTCAATACCGACCGGATCCCGCTGCGATTGAGCCCGCCTCGCATCTCGAACACGGTGTCGCCTAGCGACCAGATGACCTGCTCTTTCACAAGCAGTGTTGCGGTTTCTTCACGTGTGAGCCAACTCACCGGAATACCCGCTTTGTTCAATCGTAGAATCTTCGCATTCACACCGAATCACTCGCCTCCAGGGACATTGACCGATCACGCTCGTTTCTTTACTGACTGAGACTTCTTCTTACGTTTTTGTTCGCTCTATGCCCCGAGCTTACACCCGCAGAGACAATTCCACACGCGTCTGCTTATAACTACCCTATAACTATTCTATTACTATTTTATTACTGGTTAGTCCGATTAGTTTATTCCTGTTGGTTCTGTATGCGTGCCTTTCTATTTCGTCTTATTTCGTCTTTATTTCGCAGTCTCCCGCTTATTATCGGCAGAAGGTGCGCCTACTCAAGTGCGCATAGACGATGTTAGCCCCTCATCGCGGCAGCTTCGAGCCTGCGTTGACGTCGCCGTTCGGGACCGCCGCTAGTTAACCAATATAGTCCGTGAAGTCCTATCAGCAGCAACGCGAACAGAGGGAGCGTGCCATAGTCAGCGCCGCCGACTTGAAAGTAAAAGACCGCGTTGTAGTCGCGATTCTCAGTCGGGTGACGGGCGGTAACGACACCGATGTAGGCGCCCTTTTCATCGAAGGTATATTCGGTGCTGTAGTAACCGCCGTCTTCTATCCTTGGTTCTTCATAGAAGACCGTCAGCGCGTCGAGGTCTTCAATCGCCTCGATGTCAGACCACGAAGCGAAACGACCGAGCTTGTCGACATCTTTGATGATCCGCAGATCAATAAGCATTTCGGGCAGCAGATCGTGCAGATACTCCATGACAAACACGGAGCGGGCCACCTCGGGAATGTCTTCGCAGTGCTCTTCGGCCTCACTCTGCTCGGGCTGGAACACGGTAAAGTGCGCCTGGAGGAAATTGATACTTATGAGACAAACATCGTCTTCAAACGCAACGCCGCCGTGACCGAACGCCGGCGCAGAATTAAGGAACAGCGCAGCGCTGAGAAATACTGGGAGGAATCGTTTCATTCTGTGTCTCAATTTGGATAGGTAAAAAACGGTGCATCTTCCTGCCGACCGAGACCTACGCCTACCAGGCGATGGTCGAGCCATCATAGTTGTAAAATTGACCCGTGCTAGCAACGCTCAGACCATCGATCACGTTTAACATACCGCTGACACTCTCGGGCGCATCGATAAGACCATTAGGTCCACCCATGTCAGTGCGTACCCACCCTGGGTGAAGCGTCGCGGCCGCTATACCCTCGGGTGCAAAGTCCAATGCGAGGCTTTTTACTACCGAGTTAAGTGCCGTCTTGGAGCTGCGATAAATATACGATCCGCCGCGGCCATTATCTGCGATCGAGCCCATCTTCGAGCTTATATAGACAAGCTTCTTGCCACTACCCTTACGCACATTATCGATAAGCAGTTGTGTCAGCAGCATCGGGGCAACTGCATTGGTGTAGAGAACCTCGGTCATTGCCGGGCCGTGAACGTTGCCAAAATTGGCATCCCTCGGCCCATAAATTCCCGCATTGTTGATAAAAACATCAATTGCTTCGCCGTTAAGCAGGGCTATCGCTTCGCGCATCGACGCCTCGTTCGAGACCTCCATCTCAACGAGCGAAAGTTGTCCACTGTGCTTGAGTGTGAGGGCGGTAAGGTCAGTCGACGTGGCGATATCGCGGCAGGTAGCAATCACGCGCTCTCCGCGCGCGAGTAGCTGATGCACAAATTCGAGGCCGAGACCACGGTTACAACCGGTAATGAAATAGGTGGACGTTGACATGGCGAACTCCGAACGAAAGGGGCAAAGGCTGAACAAAATCAGCGCACGGCGGGCGCGCTATTATCAGGCACGACTTTAGCTGTAATAATTTTTGATTATACCCTAGCCAGAGCGAGAACTGTGGCTGGAACAGTCTCTTTAAACGAATAGGATTAAAATCATCATGAAGACACCTAAAACCCCGCTACGACTGACCATTGCGGCGCTCGGTGCGCCTCTTTTGCTGGCCGGCAATGCGTTTGGACAAGAGGCAGCAGCCGAGCTGAGCGTCGAGGAAATCATCGTGATTGGCGTTATACCAGGCGGCGTCGGCATCGACCGAAACAAACTCCCCTACCCTGTGCAGACCGCAGACGCGGCCGCGATACAGCAGGGTGACAACGCAAGCCTAGCGGACTTTCTTCGTCGCGGCTTCGGCAGCGTGTCGCTTAACGACGCGCAGAATAATCCGCTGCAGCCAGACCTACAATATCGCGGCTTCACCGCCTCGCCACTGCTAGGTCTAGCACAGGGCCTGAGCGTCTATCAGAACGGCGCGCGCATTAACGAGCCGCTCGGTGACTCGGTCAACTGGGATCTTATGCCCCAGTCGGCTATCGCGGGCGTCACGCTGACCGGCGGCACGAATCCCCTCTTTGGCCTCAACAGCCTAGGAGGGTCACTAGGGATCCGTATGAAAAATGGCTTCGATTTCGAAGGCTCTCAGCTTGGCGTGCGCGCAGGCTCGTTCGGTCGCACGACCGCGTTCCTCGAGACCGGCGGCAATAGCTACGACGGCACCGAAGGATTCGCTTATTATCTCAACATCGAGTCATTTGACGAAGACGGCTGGCGCGACCAGTCCGCTTCTGAGGCGCTAAACGCGTATGCGAGCGTCGGTTGGCGCGGTGAGCGCGGATCGATTAATGCCGATCTTCAGCGGGGGGATTCTAACCTGCGAGGCAACGGCGCGGCGCCCGTTGAGCTTCTTGCTCTAGACCGCGCCGCCGTGTTTACCGCACCTGATATTACCGAAAACGATCTGCTGATGGCGGCCTTAGACTTCGCCTTCGAACTAAGCCCTGAGCAAACCCTTAGCGGCAATCTCTTTAACCGCCGCAACACCACCGATGCGTTTAACGGCGACGGTTCAGAATTCGGCGTGTGCAGCTTCGGCGGCATCCCAACGCTGATCGAAGAGCTTGAGGACGACGATCTGGAAGAGCTCGGACTCGATGATGACGATCTCTGCGACAATCAGTTTGCCAGCGCCGATGCCCTCGAGGACTATCTCAATAGCCTCGGTTCTGATGACGAGTTTAATCTCGAAGATTTTACCGAAGACCTCTCCGGCACGGGAAGGCTCAGCGACGAGGCGATTAATAATATAAGCCGACGTACGCAGCGCAGCCGCGGCATCGATTTGCAGTGGCGCAACACGGCAGCGCTCGCAGGATTTGAAAATCAGCTCATCGTTGGCGGAGCCTACTATCGCGGCTTATCGAACTTCGTCTCGGTGCTCGAGCTGTCCGAGCTAGACCCCATTACGCGGGTAACCACTGGGCTCGGTACGGGCACGTTCGTCGATGCCGAAGCGACCTCGGTAGAGACCGCAACGCGCTCAACGAGTCTTTACGTGACCAACACGACCCAGCTCACAGACACGATCGCGCTCACCTTATCCGCTCGCGCGAACGACACCGATCGAGCTCGCCTGTAACGAAGGCGTGTTCGAAGTCGCTCAGCGCTTCGCCATCGAGCGCGGCGACGACCCGGACGACATCGACTTCGAATGCCGCCTGCCAAACGCCTTTCTCGCCGATCCGCCGCTGGAGCAGGTCGTCGCTAAAAATGTCGAGCTCGGGGCGCGCGGCACACTTGCGCTGCCCCTCGCAGCTATTGGCTCTATGCGATACGAAATCGGTTTGTTTAACACAACAAACCGCGACGATATCCTTTTCCAGACCACCGGCCGCTCGACCGGCCTCTTTGCCAATGTCGAAAAGACTCGACGCCGCGGCTTCGAAGGGAAAATTCTGGGCAGCAAGGGCGCACTGAACTGGATGCTTGCCTACAGTCATATCGAGGCAACGTTCGAGGCCGATTTTAACGCACTGAGTCCGAATCACGACTTCGCCGATGACGAAGGAGAGATCGCAATTTTTAAGGGTGATAGCATACCCGGCATTCCAGAACAGCAATTCAAACTTGTCACCGACTACGCTCTTACCTCTCGCTGGCAGCTGGGGGTAGACCTGCTCGCTAATAGCGGTCAAGTATTACGAGGAGACGAGTCTAACCAGCTCTCGCCCACTGCCGGCTATGCCGTAGTGAATCTCCGCACTCGTTACTATTATAGCGATACGGTCGAGATTTATGCGCGAGTCGATAATCTCTTAGACCGAGACTACGACACGTTTGGTTTGCTCGGAGAGGAACCGGGCGAGGTCAACGTGCCACTAATAGCTGATATGACAATCCCAAGATTCTTGGGTGCCGGTCAGCCGCGCGCTGCGTTTGTCGGACTCAGGGTAAGGTTCTAGGGCTAGGTCCTGAGGTTAGGCTCTAGCGTTGGGTTCTAGGGTTAGGTAGTACGCCTAGCGCTCGCGAAGAAACTCTACCGCGCGATCGGGGAAATCGGTGAAGGCGCCATCGATTTCCGCCTCGAAGAAAAACGCCTCAAGCATTGCCTCGAAGCTGCCTGCCCACTTAGCCACCTGACCCTCGTCTGCTCTGAAGGTATACGGATGCACCTGCATGCCGCTGGCATGTGCAAGCTCAACTAAATTGCTTATTTTAAGATTGCCCGGCGTGGAGTCCGGCGCAATGAGAAGACTTTTTTCCGGACCGAACCCGTCGGCGTAACGCCCTACTTCCTGCATGCCGCTCTCATTAAACATCCACTGATACTCTTCTTCGTCGCCAACGAGCATCACCAACTTTAGGTCTATACCAGCTTCGGGCAGAATCTCGTCGCGTAGGCGCTTAACCTCCTCCCAACTAAACGTTTGCAAAAAAACTTTTTGCGCCTTGCTTGTATAACCGTAGGCCTTGAGTTCGGCAACCAACGCGCGACCAAGGTCTTTTCCTTCTGCCAAATGGAATTCGGGGGATTTGATTTCGGGATAGATACCAATGTCGCGGCCAGTAGACTTATTCAATCCCTGAATCAATTCTAACTCTTCGGCCAGCGTGGCGATGCGAAACGAGGAGGTACGCATAGGGAAACGCGCCGCGTATCCCTGCACGCGCTCTCCGTTGACGATTCGCGCGCCCTCGCTGACCGCGAGTTGACGAATCTCGGCGAGCGTAAAATCGATTGCGTAGTGCTTGCCGTCTGCACGCGCACGCCCGGGAAATTTTTCGGCGACGTCGGTTGTTCTATCCAGCGTGATATCGTGGATGACAATAAGTTGATCATCTTTGGTCATGACTACATCTTGCTCGATGTAATCGGCACCCATGGCATAGGCCATCGCCTTGGCTTCGAGCGTATGCTCAGGAAGATAGCCGCTTGCGCCGCGATGGGCGACGACGATTTTCTGAGCGATTGCCCCCGATGAAGTCAAGAGGCCCATAGCTAACACTCCAATAAGTTGCACTGCACGCCGACGACTATCCATCATTGATAATTCTCTTGGTTATTACTTTTGGATGATTGGCCACTAGGAACCGAACCGATACCTTAACTTAATTGCAAGGGTATCGACTACCCTGTCCGTCCATGACTGCACCAACAAATCTTGGAAGGTTTCGAAGCTATCGGTAGGCAAATTACTGCCGCGTGTATACACCACGAAAAGATCCGAAAGCGGGGCAATCTCCCACCGATAGCGCGCTTGGAAGGTGAGCCTGCTTATGGTGAAACTATCCGATTCCTCGCTGGGTTTAGCGACCGGCTGCAGAAAATCTAAATTTTGTGAATCGACCTGCCAGAATCGATCCTCAAAAGCTTTGAGCGCAGTCCATTGCAGGGTAAAACGAAGCTGCTGCCAGGCGTTGAGAAAATAATTCATTTCTAGCCGAGGCGCCCATTGATGAGCCTCAAAGCTAGTGTAAGCGCCACTTCCTTGGTGGACGAGCAGCGCCTCACGGTCTGTATAGTCTAACCTTAGATCACTTGAGAAACGATCATTTGGACGCCAGGTTATTCCGCTCGTTGCACCTGTTCTCGCTGGTCCAAGCTCATCTTGATCGAGATTCAAATCGAAACTGAAGGCAAGTTTATCCGCAGGGTTGGTTCTGAAACCTAGGTTTAATCCGTATCTGCCCTCAACCTTAAAATCGCCAGTGCCACGACCGAGTCGATCATCGATACGCTCCGGGAAATAGCGTAGGCTTATGTCATAGGTGTTGTTATCGAGGGTGTTGTAGCCCCGATTTAAGAACATCCCCAACCTGACTGGCTCACCCTCTGTATTCCACTGATTTGTGAAAAAGAGACTCGTTGTCCGTTGTCTAAGACCGGGAGCGTCCGACTCAATCTGAAAAAAATTATAGTCGAGGTTCATTTGATCGTTGCGCGTTAGAAATCCTAACTCATTGATATCCAGCGAGTCATCGATATAGGTTGCGCGCACAGTGTGCTGCAGCCCTCGCCTTGGCCTGAAGACAACATCACCTAAAAAGCCATTGCCGGTTTTGCCGTCGACATCACTGTGCATAAGCTGCGTATCAATCACGAAGCGGTTGTCTGCAGAGAAATAATGCATATCGACGGCATGCGCCGTCGCATCGATTGTTGGGTGTGAAAGGTTTGTCCCCATCCATCCTATGGCGCGGCGCCCGCCGCTACTTGTGTCTTCGTACAGCAAGCGCGCAACGCTGAAATCTCGACCGACCGCATTTAATGTAACCTCGGTACCGTCGTCGAGCGTGCCGCCTATTTGTGATTCGTTTTCAGATGCGAGCAGCGTACCGTAACGCCAATTACCGCTTTGACCGGTTAGTTTTACCGCGCCAAGTAACTCTGAGGGCTGGCTTAGGTCTGTTGGCACTACATCCACATCTTTGGGGACATCATAGATCGCGGCTCCGCCAATACGCCTCGTGTTGAGAAGCGAAATTGGTCCACCAGGACCGGCGCGCCCAGAGGTTCGCGGCGACGTATTAAAAACATCCTGCCCTTCTAAAAAGAAAACGCGCCGCTCAGGAAAGAACACCTCGAAAGCCGTCAGATTAACAACAACATCATCGGATTCCACATTGCCAAAATCGGGATTCAGACTTGCCGACAGTAGAGAGTTTGAGGTGGGTCGCCAGAAAATCTCTGTGCCTACTTTATAAGTAGATTCATCACGCACTCCGTCGTATATACCCGATGCAAAAGGGTAGTAAGTGAGCTGTCGCCTCGGTTCTATATCTTTTAGTTCATAGCTTTCAAACGCAGAGAGGAATTGATTAACTGTTCCGGGCAACGGCGGGTTAGCCCAAGCCTCACCTTGCAAATGCCCAACCTGACGCTCCAAATAGAGGCCAATCTTGCGGACATCATCGACCTGAGGAAGAGGCATCATAGACCAAGGAATGTAATACTCGGCGCTCCAACCATTCTCAAGGGCTTGTGTGCGCGCAAGCCAGGGGCCATCCCATTGAAAATTAAAAGTTCGCTCTGGAAGGATGGTCGCATCGGTTAACGAGTTACCTAGGTTAATACGCAAATAAAATCCGTAGAGCCCTTCTCCCGATGCATCGATCGCGACAACAAAGCCATCGCGTTCGAGTCTTACATCACGCGATGTCATACGTGCCATGAGCGTTTCTTGCGGCTGGAAATTCATCGCACTTAGATAAATGCCTCGCTCGGTATAAAAGAATCGAACATGCGTTTCGTAAGGCGTGTCGGCTAACGTATCGGGATCGATAACCTTCATACCATCGATGACAGGCAGGTCTTTCCAGACGTCTTCGTCGATGAATCCGTCTATCGTGATGTTGGCATCGCTTTGCTCGATGCGAGTGATCTGAGGCAGCGCTACAGTCAATTCGTCCTGCCCTAGCAATTTACCCGCGGGCAGCGCCGTAAAGAGGCAGGTGACTGCGAAAAGCAAAAAAGTAAGTTGGTGGAATTTGAAAACCTTGACGCTCATGTGATCGCTCGCTGCAAAGGGACTCGCGGTTATCGCGGCCGACTCACCATGTCAATGACGGGGATCGAACTATCGAGCGATCCAGGGGATAGAAGTTTACAAGAGAATTAATAACTTAGGGGTTTACGCAACAATTAGTTGCATTAGCTAAATACAACTAGCGCCGCGCGGTAAGCGTCGCGGAAATAGAGCGCACTTCTTCGCCGCGCCTAAGTTCGAGCAACACTTCATCACCGATCGATAATGATCTCAGCAAAGTAGAGTAAGTTTGTAGATCGGAAAGTACTTGCCCGTTTAATGACAATATAATGTCGCCCTCGCTGAGTCCGGCAGTTTCAGCTGCACTGCCAGGGGTGACACCCGTGATACGCACACCCTCGCCGATATAGGCGAAGTCCGGCAAAGTACCAAGGCTCGCCCTGCGCTCCTCAGACCCCATTGGCGCAACCGCAATCGGCGCATTCGCGAGCGTTACCCTTAGCGGATCGGTACGCTGACCAAGGTAAATCGCGGCTTCCTCGAGCCATGAGGCAACTGATGAGAGGCCCCTGTAGTCGATTTTCGCCACGCTATCGCTAATCCGGTGATAGTCGGTATGAAGCCCCGAAAAGAGATGAATGGCGGGCACGCCATTATTGAGAAAACTAACGTGGTCGCTGCTCGCAATGGTTTGGTCAGGTAGCTGCGATTCGACACCTATTGTGTAGCCAATGCCCTGCGCCATAAACGGCCACTCATAGGCGCTCTCGCTACCGAATACCTGGAGCTTTCGTCCCTCCAGCCTGCCCACCGCGTCTAGATTGAGCATCGCATAGAACTCAACCTCGCCAAGGGCGCTAGGCGGCGAAGATACAAAATGCTTTGAGCCCAAAAGGCCCGCCTCCTCGCCACTGAACGCGACGATCACGATTGGCCGCACCGGCGTGAAAGCGCGCTTAAGCTTGGCAGCGACTTCGATGAGCACAGCCACACCGGAGGCGTTATCGTCGGCGCCGGGAAAAGGGACTCCGCGTTCATCGAGCCCAAGATGGTCATAGTGCGCTCCGAGCACAACCGGCTGATGCGCCAGCGTAGGATCACTGCCGGGGATCAGGCCAACGATATTGCTGAGCTGCTGCGCGCGGCCGTCCGCTAACGTGTCCTTCCACGTTTGCAGGTAGCTGCCGCCGATTGCCTGTAGGCCAATACGCCTGAATTCGCTCTGAATATAGCGCGCGGCTTCTTCGATGCCCCCGTCCCGTCCTGATTCGCTTATCGCAACGTGCGCACCGACGAGGATCGGAGAGGGCAAGGGGCCGGTTATGCCGCGTCCGAGCATTGCTGTCGCGGTGAGCTGCTCGATATGACGCGCAAGATTTGCTTGTAAATATTTTGGCGGCAATTCCGCCAAAGCAGGCACAGCTGGGAGACTCGCGAGTGCGCGTGTCGATGCTTTCTCCGGATTGTGCCAGACGAGCGGCGAATCACTACTTGCCCACACGCCCTTCACATCGTTGGTGGGCGCGTCGCCTAAGAAGCTCAGATAGGAGTATTTACCGTAATGCGGGAGTTTCTCGATCAGTCCTGGCTGCGCTGCACTGCTATCAATAGAAATAAAGCCGAGCGCCAGCTCATCCGAACTCGGGTGCCGAGTCACGAAAACCGAGCTACGATCCTGAAATTCAACTTCAGTTGTGCCCAGTGAAAGTCCGTTCTCGCGCCGGCTTACATCCTGCGCTGCGGCCTCGATCGCGACATCGGCGAAGCGATTGTTGATGCCCAAAACCCAGACACTCGAATCTGCGGGCAGTGACTCAATCTCATCATCCCGCACGATGCGCGCACTGACGCCTTCGCCAAAATTCGCGGCTAGCTCTCGCCAATGTGACTCTGTTAGCGCAGAACCGGCTTTCTCAAGATCAGACGCTCGCGAATCCACACCGGCAGAGGGCACAACAAATGTTATTGCCGACGCACCAAAAAGCTCGCCAATAGTCGGCGGGGTCTCAGCGCGGTCAAGCATGCGGAAAAGGTCGTAATAAGGATCGACGACCACCGCCTCGAGCGACGAATAATTATCGGCAAGAAACCCCTCAGCGCGCTGACTCAGCGTTAAGTTAACAATTTGCGGCACATCGATTCCGGCATAGTAAAGCGCGACGGGCACTTTAAAGGCAAAGGGTGCTTCGTCCTGAATCTGCGCAAACATAAGGCGTGCTTTGTCGCCGCGTTCTTCGAGGACCGAGACGGCTAATTCCGGCGCGCCTTTGCGCGTAACCCACTGGGTGAAAAAAGGCTGCAGGTCACGCTCGGCGAGCGCCGAAAAATGCGTCGCGATATCAGAGAACGACGCACGCTTAAATCGAAAATCGCGATAAAACTGCTTGAGTCCGCTAAGAAATAATTCATCACCGAGCTCGATACGAAGCATGTGCCAGAGCATAAGCGTCTTGCCATAGCCTATTGCCTGAGACGCGGCCGAATTACGCGAGGTAAATTCTTCGAGTGGAAAGTCTGCTGCTTCGCTAACGTAATTTTTAACCCTTGCGAGCATTTCCTTTCGGTATTCGGGCCCTCGCCCTTCGACTTCCTGAAACAGATGGTCGGCTAAATACGCAGTGAGTCCCTCACTCCAATTGCCCGATTCGTATTCGGGGTAGACACCGTTGCCCCACCAGTTGTGCAAGATCTCATGGGGGTAAGACGAATCGATAATGAAGGGAAAGCGGATGATTTGTTCACCTAGTAGCGTAAAAGACGGCATGCCATACCCCGTCTCCCAAAAATTTTCGACCAACGCGAATTTGCTGTAAGGATAAGCGCCTAGAAGCGGTTCATAGAGTGCCAGATAGCGTTCGGTCGCGTCTAGATATTTAGCGGCGAGATTCGAATCGGGCGTGCGCAATAACGCTAACACGTCGACCTCTCGCGGGTTGCCAGCGCTCGCGAGCACCGACGTATAGGTCGAGGTGTATTCTGTAAACGCCGCAGCGATCAAGTAGACCTCTTCCATGGGGACATCGCTGCGCCAGATATTGTCACCCGCTCTGTCGCCTTGACTAATGCTCCGCCAGCCACGCGCAGAATCGGCGAACTGAACCTGCATCTCGAAGGTAACTAACTCGTCACCGAACGCCGGAATCCACACGCTTCCCCTGTTAAGATAAACGCCCCGCGAATCGATGATGCCCGAGGTCTCGGAAAAGCTCTGTGAATACTGAGCACCGGTTTGCCGCGTTTCATCGAACAGCGTGCCCGAGTAAGAGAGCTCTAAGGGCTGCCCCCTGCGCCGAGGCAAGTCCACCGAATAACGCGCTTTGCTCGCAGCGAGGCCGCCGGTCTCGTTAATCCCTTGAGCGAGCTCAGCAGAAACGCCACCAGTCTCGCGAAGGCCGCGCGGCCGGTTGGTAATCTGCAGATTGGCATTGAGCTCAAACACGATATCGCTGCGCCCAAAATTTTCAGGTAAGTCGATCTTATCGGTGACCTCGAGGCGATTGTTATGAGGGTCGATCGTCACGGTAAGGCTGTGGTGGACAGGCGCACGTTCGGCGGCTGCCGCGTTGGCAGCCTCCTCTAGATCCTGAGCGAACAGAGTCTGAAGTGAGACAAGGCCCAAAAAGCCGATGACTAGCGAGCGCGGCATTTAGTTCGCGCTCGAATTTGCCAGAAGTTCGAGCGCATGGGCGTGATTCCAATCGGCTATATGCAGCTGAGAGGTACCGTCCGGCGTTCGCGTCGTACTCCAAGCAAGCTGATCGCCGCTGGGTGAGAATACTGGAAGAATGTCTGTTCCCTCTGTATTGGTCACCCTGACCGGCGCATGCGCGCCCTCTGTATCAATAAGGAAAAGTTCGAAATTAGCATGACCCAGCTGATTGCTAGAGTAGATTAAGTACTCGCCGCTCGGATGGTAGTAAGGCGCCCAGGCGACCATGGCATCCGCGGTGAGCTGTCGTTGATTGCTGCCGTCGGCATCCATCGTCCAGATCTCCGCGCTATTGCCATCGGGATTGAATCGACGCCAAGTAATTTTGCTGCCGTCGGGGCTAAAGAATGGCCCACCGTCGTACCCCGGTGAGCGCGTGAGTTGCCGCACATTGCTTCCATCCGCATCCATGACATACAGATCCATAAAGTAGGAGCTGTCGTCTTCGAATAGCGCCTGCTCGGCGCGGCTGAGTGTGCGTGAGTAAGCTTCTCTGTTCGACGCGAACAGAATCTGCGAGCCGTCGGCGGAGTAGGACCCTTCGGCATCGTATCCATCGCTGGTGGTGATATTCCGCGCACCGGATCCATCGGCATTCGCGACATAGATGTCGTAGTGGCGGTCATAGTCCCAGCCATACGCTCGCTCGATACCACTCTCGCGAATAGCGATTTCCTCAGCCTGCTTAGCCAACGCATTCGGATCCTCGTGCGTTGACGAAAACATCACCAGATCCTGTGTCGGATGTATCCACGCGCAGGTGGTTAAACCAATACCGGGGGAGACTAACCTGCTTTCGCCGCTCACAAGATCAAGGACAAAAATCTGATAAAAAGGATTATCGCCTGGCTGCTCACTTTGATAGATCAGCTCTCGCCCGTCCGCACTGAAATAACCTTCGCCCGACCGCAGACTGTCGGTAACCAACTGTCGCGTGTTGCTGAGCAGCTTGCTTTCGTTTTGGACATCGGCGTATGCGCTCGGCGTTGGTTGGACCCAAGTCGTTGCCGCGGCCATGCCGTCGCTGCTGTAGCCGGACGAGTCTTCGGCATCATAGCGAGATTGCTCGCCCGCCGGTCCACAGGCGGTTAACGCTGCGAGAATCGCCGCGGCGATCGACCCTTTTTTCAGAAAGGGCGAAAGAGGCTTAGATGAACTGCTTAGCATCGCGCGTGCTCCTGTCTTTGTGACCACATTAGTCGGCGGCGAAGGTGAAATTTTCTTGCTGCGGGAATACGCCAAAAAGGCCGCCGGTGTGAATAAACACAATGTCCTTCGCTCCGGCGAAGCAGCCTTCGTCGCCTTTCAGAATTTCGTTTACCATGCCGTAGAACGCTTTGCCTGTGTATACCGGATCGAGGAATACTCCTTCTGCGCTGGCAAGCGCCTTGATCGTGTCAAAAACCTCAGGGTATCCAATCCCGTAACCCGGACCGAGATAGCCTTCCTGGGTCAGTACGCTCAGCGCTGCAGCATCGATCTCAGCCCCGGGCGTGCCTTCAAGCAAATCGGCATAGCGCGTCTGCCAACGCGCGATATCCTCGCGCGCGCGCTCGTCGAAATAAACAGCGCTGTCGCTAACATTGAAGGCAACAATTTTTTCAGCTAGGTCAAAAATCTGATTCCCCACAATAAGTCCGGCTTGGGTTCCGCCCGATCCGGTTGCGGTCACTATCGCGCTTGGCTTGAGATTCAGCCGTTTAAAATCGGCTGCCAGTTCCTCGCTCGCAGCGATGTAACCCCAGAGCCCTACTTCGTCGCTTGCGCCAGTTGGAATAAAATACGCTTTGTGACCCGCCACCTCAGCCTCGGCCTGAAGCTGTCTCGCATACTGTGGGTGCGCGGTCGCCCAGCCCTCAGCAGGCAAATAGCTAATCTCAGCGCCGGCCAGCAAATCCATAAAATGATTGCCACTGGGAATCTTTGGCTCTTCGCCGCGTAAGATCAGCTGTACTTTCATGCCGAGTCGCGCGCCCATAATCGCGGTAGCGCGGCAGTGGTTCGATTGGATGCCACCGCAGGTGATGAGGGTATCGCAGCCTTGACGCTGCGCTTCGGCAATACAAAATTCAAGTTTGCGAATTTTATTGCCAGACACTTCGACGCCTGTCATCTCATCGCGCTTCATCCAAACATTAACGCCGCCAAGACGCTCAGAGAAACGCTCGAGCTTTACAAGCGGTGTTGGCAGGTTAGCAAGATCGAGTCGAGGTGGATAAAGCATTCGCAAGAGCTCTCCGAGAGCGCTGCCTATTTAGCGGCGTCGTAAGTCTGAACCGCGCTCGGCGTGGCAAGGTCTGCAGCAGTGCTTGGCTTGAGCACTTCACTATAAAGAAACAGGTCTGTTAACACCGCGCGCAAATGTATCGACGCATTCAGATTGTCGACCATTTCCGAGCCGATCTTGTTCTGTTTGAGAATAAAATTGAGTGCAGCGCTCGCCTTTGCACAGTCGTCCGCAATGACCTTCTCGAATGGATCGCTGCTCGAATCGAATGCGTCAATCAGTGACTGCATCGCTGTCGCCATCCCTTGAATCGTAGGCTGGGCATGTGGACCAGGGCCGGACTCAACACCAGCTGGTCGACCCTGCGCGGCGTAGGCAAGTAAAAATTCGTAGCCAGATTCGATCGTCTCGATCGCGCTTTCTAATATGCTTGTTTCGGTCACTTGTGTGTCCCTCTACTACTTTCTGTGGTGTCACTAGTAAATGGGGCCAGACTCTAGCTGCTGGCGCAGGAAGAGCTGACCCCGTTTTGTTATTGCTGGCTCGCGCGAACCTATTCGGCGCGCGAGTCGTTAATCGGCTTGCTTAGGCGACCATAGGTTCGGGTCGTGATTTGCCTTCATTTCGTCTTCCGAAATCCATCCCTTAAACATCGAGCGCGTGTAGAACAGCTTCTCTGGGCGAATAGCGAAGTAGATGTGTGTGGAGGCGAGCGCGACGAGCGCAAGAGTCGATAGCCCGTGCAGCAAGAATACTAGGCCCAGTTGGCTTTCGGGCATGCTGTTAGTACGCTCCCAAAACGGTGAATCAATCTGCAAGAACATCAACAGGCCGGTCGCAATAACCGTCATTACCACGACAGTAACAGCCCAGTGCATGCCCTTCTGCTCAAAGGAATACTTGCCTGGCAGGCGAGTCGAATCGAATGGCTCTGCAAAGTCGCGAGGACCCAAGATCATCGATTTGAAGTCTTGCCAGAAGAGAGAACGAACGATATGCACGAGGGTGATGAAGCTCAATAACAAGCCCGCCATCCAGTGCCAGTTCAGCCAAGCGAAACGCAAGCCGACGATCGGCGCAATGCCTGTTAGGATCAGAGCGAAGATTGACAGCGCCATTAACCAATGGAACCAACGGTCTATGGCCTCGTGGCGAACCACGCGTTTGCCTTCACCAGAAGGCTTGTCCATTTTCTTATTGGCGAGTACTGCCATCACGATCGCATGGGCAGCTAAAAGCACAAGCACCGCAACCGCCACAACCCAGAGCAGATCCCATGAAACGCCGAGTATGACTTCTTCACCCCAGACGTCGCGTTTATAGCGGACTATTTCTCCCACCTTGCACCTCTCAAAGTTTATTCTTTTTAGTTAGCTTTGCGCAGAGCCTCAACCTTAGAGTCTCTGGTTCACAAAGCCGCGCTGATCTCAATCGTTACCGAGTTACGTCGCTTTCATTTCTCGCTTGAAAAGCGAGCAAGAAAAAGCGCGTTCCTTCTTTAGTCCCTAAATTTTTCGTTCTACTGCTTCGAACCTGCGTCGGAATTTAAGCCCTGTTTAGGCAATCAAACCAAACAGGGCTTAAACGAGTTTTCCTCGTTAGCCGCGCACCGCTCGCTTAACCAAATTCTCGATCAGTGGGATCTTGAAGTGATTATAGTTAAGTGGTTCCGCACCTTGCGATGCGATAGATGCGACACGCTCAGCGAGCTGTTCTGATCGCTGCTGACCACGAAGGGCGTTCTCAACATCGTCGAGACGGCGAGGCACACATTCGACTGCACCACAGGCGATACGAGAATCTTCGATCACACCGTTTGAGACTTTCATCGCCGCCGAGATGCTGACCAGCGCGAAGTCCCATACGTTGCGGTCTGCAACTTTCTCAAAATAGTACTCAGCGTTTGCCCACTCGTTAGGGAGACGTACGGCGGTAAGAATTTCGCCCTCTTCTAACGCCGTCATGCTAGTTATGTTGACATCGGGACCCACGAAAAAGTCCTGAGCTGACACGAGGCGCTGACCTTTCGCGCTGCTAATCACCATTGTCGCATCGAGTGCAACTAGCGCGGGTGCCGTATCCGATGGGCTAACCGCAACACAGCGGCTAGCGCCGAAGATAGCGTGCTCTCGGTTAAGGCCTTCAGGCGAATCGGCGTAACAGATATTGCCGCCGGCTCGATAGCAGTCTAGACCACGTCGGTAGTACCAGCATCGCGCATCTTGGGCGAGGTTGCCCGCAAGGGTTCCCACGTTGCGGATTTGCGGGCTAGCAACCACGCCTGCAGCTTTCGCAAGCAAGGCAAACTTTTCTTTTACGAGCGGGTTCTTCGAAATTTCTGTTAGCGTTGTTACCGCGCCGATTTCGATTCCGTCGCTCGTTTCTTTTATGCCCTTCCAGGCATCAACCTGAGTCAGTTCGATCATTGCAGTGGCGGACTTATTCCGGTCTTTCACCCAGCCGTAAGTGTCTTGTCCGCCGCCGAGCAACCAGCCGTCTTTGCCGAGGCTTGCAGCCAAGGCAAGCGCATTGGCTTCGTCGGTAGGCTGATAGAGCTCGATGTCGAGCATTACGTCATGTGATGTGGCTACCATATCAACCTCGGAAGTTATTTTGAGCCAGAGGAACGGCTTCAGACGTTACCCCTGCTACGTGGTTAATGATCATGTCTGCTGTCACTGGCGCCGAATTAAACAGATGGCCCTCGAGTGAATCGCTAATTGCAGAGGCAAGTGACGCTGCCACTGCGCCCATCGCAGGCTCACCAATGCCGCGTGCGCCGACAGGATTTTCGGGATCCGGGAGATCGACCCAGCCAGTTTTTATCTTAGCCGGCGTGTCCATCATCGTCGGAATCTTGCTCTGCCAATATCCGGTACTCGCAGGAAGTCCGTTTTGCGGATCATAGAGATGACGCTCGTAGCCGGTGAGACCGATACCCCACACGGCGCCGCCGACCAGTTGGTTCTTAAGCCCCTGAGGGTGAACGACCGTTCCGCAATCGCCAATTGTTACCATCTCTACGATGTCGTATTTACCCGTTTCAACGTCCATCTCGATCTCTGTGAAAGTCACAGTGAAACCTGGTGGGTTGTTGTTATGAGGCGCGTCGTGATAGATGCCCATCAACGCATCGCCCGCAAGTCTGCTTACGGAGATCTTAGTGAAATCGTTAAGCTCTTCGGGGAGGTCAGCTTCGCCAGTGAATTTGCCACCGAGTGCTATTCCCTTCTGCGCGATTTCGGCGAAGGTCATCCCTTCACTTGGCGCTGCAGCTTTGAACACACGCTCATCACCGAAGTCGTAGTCTGCTGCATCGCCGCCTAGCTCCATCGCCGCGATTTCCTTCATCTTACCAAGGAGATCCATCGCCGCGCCGTAGTTTGTGCGCGTATTAGTAAAGATAGAGTTACTGCCATCCTGCGGCGAGGTGATTGGCAGATGACGGTCGGTGCGGCCCGTGACGATATCTACACGCTCCCATGGCATCTGCAGCACTTCTGCAGCGGCACGCGAGGTTGACGCGTAGGAGTAGGTGCCGAGGTTACCAACACCGTTGTGCACCTTTAAGCGACCATCGGCCGTGAGACGAACAATGCCGTCCATGCCGCTGCGTCCCGCATTGTGGTAGCCCTGCCCGATGCCAATACCAGTCACTTTGCTGCCATTACGCTTGCGTGAACGCGCCATGCGCTCCTCAAGATTAAACTGCTCGGCACCCATTTTCAGGGCTTCAGGCATATAGGCACTGGTGAAAGGCGTACGGCTTGCGCCGCCTACATCGCCGTTCTGTGGCGTGTTGATTTGGCGTATCTTTAAACGATCGATGCCCAGCTCTTCAGCAGCCTTGTCGAGGATTGGCGCGATAATCGCGGCAATCTGATTCTGGCCGGGTCCACGCTGAGCGCCACGGTGGCCAGTATTACTGCCAATGGACGTGCCGCGGAAACGAACAGCTTCGGTCTGATAAAGAATAGAGATACAGTCGGCCGCAGAATATGCATCACCGCCGCCGCCTTTACCGCCATTGTCTGAAATAATGTAGAGATCCGCCGCGGCCATTGTGCCGTCAGCCTTGAATCCACACTTAATCCAGCCTTGGAAGCCTTGGCGCGCGCCACCAATTGCCGTTTCTTCGTCGCGCGTCACGCGCATCATGACCGGACGATTGATTTTCTGCGACATTTTCGCAGGGATGGCCATGCTCGGGATACTGTTAGCCCGTGCGCGCTGACCGAACCCGCCACCTGTGGCTTCGTTAATAAAGACGAAGTCTTCTTGCGGAACACCGACGATACTCGCCATCCCATCTGCGAGAGCCGACAGAGACTGCGACGTGCCGTGTAGGTAAAGCTTGCCGTTTTCCCAGTAAGCCATTGCGCTGCGCGGCTCCATAGACTGGTGCGGATAACCGGCAGTGGTGAAGGTTGATTCATAAACAAAGGCAGACTCGGCGAGAGCTGCATCGAGGTCGCCGTAGGCGAACGTCTGCTGCGGCTCGGCGGTAGGCTCGTTGCCGGCACGGAAGCTAGCGACCTGATCGGCGCTCCACTTTTCCGAAGCAAAACCTTGGCGGAAGACGTAAGTGTTGCCGCCGTTGTATGCGTCCGGGCCGCCCTCAGCGAGGCTGTCCAATGGATCTAGTACAAAGGGGAGGCGTTCGAAGGTTACCGAGATCTTGCTAATCGCAGTTTCCGCGGTCTTTTCGTCTATCGCCGCTAGCGCAAGAATAGGCTCGCCGACGAGGGTAGGCTCATTCGTGAGCACTTTCAGACCCGTGCTTTGCGGTTCGCCATCAGGGTAGACGTCGTCTGCCGTAAGAAGGCCAAAAACGCCGTCCATTGCCAGCGCCTCAGATGCATCTATGTTCACAACTCGTGCGTGGGGAATTGGGCTAGTGAGCAGACGCGCATAGACCATGCCCTCGCGCGTATAATCTTCGGCGTATTTGATGCGACCGGTAACTTTACCGTTTACATCAGGTGGCACGAAGTCTTTACCAATGTGCATATAAGCCATGTTGATTATCCTATTTGCGCGGCGCGCATGACGCCATCGAGGTAAGAGTCATAAGAACCACAGCGGCATATGTTGCCTGACAGCCCTTGTCGCGCTTCTTCGCGCGTGGGGTTGGGGTTCTCGCGGAGCAGCCCTACAGCGGCCATAATCTGGCCAGGTGTGCAATAACCGCATTGCGGCGCAAGTTCTTCGACAAAGGCTTGCTGGACCGGGTGCAGCGTGCCATCTGCCGACTCTAAGCCTTCGACCGTTTCAATACGACCATTTTTGACCGAATGAGTCAGAACCGAACACGCATAAGTCGACACGTCGTCAACGAGCACCGTGCAGGCGCCGCACTCGCCGCGGTTGCAGCCGAGCTTGGTGCCAGTGAGACCCAGTTTATAGCGCAAGGTAGACGCGAGCGTTTCCTGCGGCGCTACGTCCACTGTTCGCACTTGACCATTGATGTTTATGCGGATCATGCGCTCGACCGCACCAGCGGGCCTCGCGGCGCCGTTCGCAGCAACCCAGACACCGGTCGTGGTTGCCGCTGCGCCAGAAGCGATTACGCCTTTTATAAAGCGTCTACGGGTTAAGTTTAGGTTCACGGGTTACATTCGCCTCCGTTGTTGGGAATGAGAATTGCGTTGCCGAAAATTGCGTTGCCGAAATAAGTCGGTCGCTGCAAGCTCGTTGAAGCGTGCGCTTTTAGGGCTCAGCTACGCACAAGCATAATGAATACGACGCTAGAGAGTAATCCACTGACCACCTTTTATCAAGGGAGTGAGCCGCGACTATTGCGGAACAATTTAGACCCAAGCGAGAAAGCATCAGTATGTGCTTCGATGTTAAATTCACGGATTTTTTGGCGACACAGTTTGTGACAATTGAGGCCGAAAATTCGCCGCTATTTGTCAGAATTTTGTCATGAATTAGCTGACTTGAAATACCTCCTGACAAACCCTTGTCAGTTTACATTCTGCTTGAGGTTTCTTGACCTCCGATTTCTTGACAATAGTTAGTGCAATGGTATTGTTGTCGGCCGTTTCCGTGCTGCTGACCAAGCACGCGACCGTGCAAACAGGGACGCTGAAGGCATTACAGCTTGCCGTTACAGCACGAACTAGACGACCTACCTTGCGTCAGTTCGGCACCTAGCTAAGGCCGCGCAATAAGCCGAAAGATAAGCCTAGTTGGCTCAATTCATCCGATTCATGTTTTCGTGTCGGACGCTTGAGTAACGATGCAAGAAACGCGCTCAGCGCCAATTAGCTCTGTGTAAAACGGGTAGCGAATAACAAGCGCAAGAATTTTGAGAGATGTAACCATGAGCAATGAGAACCGAGTGCCCCTAACGTTTGGCTTTCCGCCTAAGCAAGGTCTCTATGATCCTGCCCAAGAAAAAGACTCCTGCGGGGTAGGCTTCGTCGCCAATATTAAAGGTAAACCGAGCCACCAGATTATGCTCGACGCCTATCATCTCAACTCGCGCATGGATCACAGGGGAGGCTGTGGTTTCGAAGCCAACACGGGCGACGGTGCCGGCATTCTCATGGCCTTGCCCCACAGCTTTTTCGGCGACATCGCCTCGAAGGCGTTTGGCGTTCCACTCCCCGCCGCCGGACAATATGCCGTGGGCAATATTTTCTTGCCTCAGAGCGACGCTGAGCGCGAATTCTGCCGCACGACAATCAACAACATCATCCAAGAGGAAGGTCAGACCCTCGTTGGCTGGCGCGAGGTGCCAACCGACGCCACGGGTGCCGACGTCGGACCAGCTGCGCTTGCCGCACAGCCACGAATAGAGCAGCTCTTTGTCGCCGCTGCCGAAGGTCTCAATCAAGAGGAATTCGAGCGCAAGCTCTATGTGATTCGTAAGCGCTTTTCACACAAACTGCGCGGCGACTCGAGCCTCAAAGAAGCGAAACAGCTCTACGCCTGCAGCCTGTCGACTAAGGTAATCGTCTATAAAGGCATGCTCACACCGGGCCAACTTTTCCCATTCTATAAAGATTTGATGAGCCCGAAGTTTGAAACGCATTTAGCGATGGTGCACTCGCGCTTTAGCACAAATACTTTCCCGTCATGGGATCGCGCACAACCAAACCGCTTTATGAGCCATAACGGCGAAATCAATACGCTCCGCGGCAACGTGAATGCGATGGTCGCTCGTCAAGGTACAGCGAAGACCGATGTTTTCGGCGACAAACTAGAATCCCTGTTTCCGGTCATCGATGCCGACTGCAGTGACTCGGGCAGCTTCGATGCCGTGCTCGAATTTATGCTGATGTCGGGCCGATCACTTCAAGAGTCGGTAATGATGATGATCCCTGAGGCGTGGCAATCCGACGTCAATATGGACCAGCAGAAGCGGGATTTCTACGAGTTCAATTCAGCGATTATGGAGCCGTGGGACGGCCCAGCCTCGATCGTGTTCTCGGACGGCCACTATATCGGCGCCGTGCTCGACCGAAACGGCCTACGCCCTAGCCGCTACTATGTCACCAAAGACGACAAGGTAATCATGGCTTCTGAGGTTGGTGTAGTTCATGTCGACCCCGCGAATGTCCTTCTGAAAGGCCGTCTGCAGCCCGGCAAAATGTTTCTCATCGACTTCGAAGAAGGTCGCCTGATTCCCGACGAAGAACTTAAACAAACGATCAGCGCGAAACGCCCGTATGGCGATTGGCTAGCCGAGCAAAAGGTCACGCTAGCGGATATTGCTAAGCCTGACAATGTATTGTCATTAGAGGACGCGCAAGGCGAAGATGCGTTGTTGCGACGCATGCAGGCATTCGGCTACACCACCGAAACAATGCAGTTTATGCTGATTCCCCTAGTTACCGAGGCGCGCGATCCGCTCGGCTCAATGGGTAACGACTCTGCGCTTGCGTGTCTGTCGGATAAGCCGCGCATGATCTATGACTATTTCAAGCAGCTGTTTGCGCAGGTGACCAATCCGCCTATCGACTCGATCCGCGAAGAAGTTGTTATGTCGCTCGAGTGCTTTATTGGTCCCGAAGGCAATATGCTCGACACGGCGCCTGAGCAGGCGCATCGGCTGAGCCTGAGTCACCCCATTCTGTCGAATAAAGAACTCGCTGACATTCGCGATCTTGATTCGCACGGGCTGCGCTCGAAAACTATCGACATTACCTTTGAGGCCGATTCCGCTAGCGGCTATCTCGACGCGCTCGATCGCGCGTGTGCCGAAGCAGAACAGGCGATTGCCGACGGTTTTTCGTTCGTCATACTGTCTGATCGAGCAATCTCAGCGCAGCGCATCGCGATAAGTGCACTCATCGCCTGCGGCGCTGTACACCACCACCTTGTAGCCGCTCGTAAGCGCTCGCAGATCGGAATCGTAATCGAGACCGGTGAGGCACGTGAAGTACATCATTTCTGTTTGTTGACCGGTTACGGCGCAGACGCCATTAATCCCTACCTCGCGTTCGAATCGCTCTGGCAAGCAAGCAAAGACGGTTTAATAGCAAGCAATGCCGAAAACGAAGAAGCGCTCGTTTATGGTTATAAGAAGAGTGTTGCTAAGGGTATGCTCAAAGTCATGGCGAAAATGGGCATCTCGACGCTGCAATCTTACAAAGGCGCGCAGATTTTCGAAGCGGTCGGCCTCGCGGACGAGATCGTCGATCGTTGCTTCGTCGGCACCGCCAGCCGCGTACAGGGCGTGAAGTTTTCGGTACTAATCGAAGAGACTCGCCGACGACATGCGCTAGGTTATCCCCTGCGTGAAAGCCAGCGTATTCCTGCACTTAGCAATCCCGGCGATTTCCATTGGCGCTCGGGTGGCGATGCGCACATGTGGAATCCTGATTCCATATTTAACCTACAGGTCGCCGCCAGAAACAATAACGTGCAGGCTTATGCCGCATTCGCCAAACACACGAATGAAGAAAGCACTCGTCGCTGCACGTTCAGAGGTTTACTCAAGTTCAACACCACAATCGATTCGGCGATTCCGCTAGATGAAGTCGAGCCTGCTAGCGAGATCGTTAAACGTTTCGCCACGGGCGCGATGAGCCTTGGATCGATTTCGCAAGAAAGTCACGAGTCCCTCGCTGTAGCGATGAACCGTATCGGCGGCAAATCAAATACCGGCGAAGGCGGCGAAGACCCTTACCGCTTCGAACCGATGGACAATGGCGACTCGAAGCGCTCCGCGATTAAGCAAGTCGCCTCTGGCAGATTCGGCGTCACCGCGTGGTATCTCACCAACGCAGACGAACTGCAGATTAAAATCGCGCAGGGTGCAAAACCTGGCGAGGGAGGCGAGTTACCGGGCGGCAAGGTTGATGAATATATTGCGAGCATTCGCCATTCAACGCCAGGCGTCGGCCTCATCAGCCCGCCGCCGCATCATGATATTTATTCGATCGAAGACATCGCTCAGCTGATCCACGATTTGAAAAACGCCAATCGCGCAGCGCGCATAAGTGTGAAGCTTGTTGCAGAAATTGGCGTCGGAACAATCGCTGCAGGTGTGACCAAAGCGAAAACCGATCATCTTGTGATTGCTGGCCACGACGGCGGCACTGGGGCATCGCCATTAACATCGATAAAGCACGCGGGTCTGCCTTGGGAGCTCGGCCTCGCCGAAACTCACCAAACGCTAGTTATGAACAACTTGCGTTCGCGAGTCACGTTACAGACAGATGGTCAGCTCAAGACTGGTCGGGACATCGCTATTGCCGCGCTACTAGGAGCCGAAGAATTTGGTTTCGCCACGGCGCCGCTGATTACGCTCGGTTGCATTATGATGCGTAAGTGCCACCTCAACACCTGTCCAGTCGGTATTGCGACGCAGGATCCTGAACTACGCAAGAAATTCAAAGGCAAACCTGAACACGTCACCAACTACCTATTTATGGTGGCCGAAGAGATGCGCGAAATAATGGCAAGCCTTGGTATCCGCACTGTCAACGAGATGGTCGGCCGCGTTGACTTGCTCGATATGAACCGCGCGATTGATCATTGGAAAGCAAGTGGCATTGACCTCACATCGATTCTAACGCCAGCAAAAGTAGTATTTGAAAACACAGGCTTCTATAAGACTATCGAACAAGATCATGGCCTCGAGAAGGCCCTCGACAATGAGCTAATCAAACTCGCACGTGATGGGATCGAGAGCGGCAACGTCGTTCACATAGAGCACGACGTGATGAACATTAACCGCGTGGTAGGCACTATGCTGTCTAACGAGGTGGCTAAGCATTGGAAAGCCGAGATGCTACCCGACGATACAATCAACATTAAGCTCAACGGCTCGGCTGGGCAAAGCCTCGGCGCTTGGCTCGCTAAAGGTGTCACGCTGACAGTCGAGGGCGATGCGAATGACTTTGTCGGCAAAGGCCTGTCAGGTGGAAAAATTATTCTGTACCCGCCTAAGCAGTGCTCGTTTAAAGCCGAAGAAAACATCATCGCAGGTAACGTTAACCTTTATGGCGCCACCAGCGGCGAAGCCTATATTCGAGGAATCGTAGCGGAACGCTTCGCAGTGCGAAACAGTGGCGCTAGTGCGGTCGTTGAGGGTATTGGCGACCACGGCTGCGAATACATGACGGGCGGACGCGTCGTTATCCTTGGTAGCACTGGACGTAACTTTGGCGCCGGCATGAGTGGCGGTATCGCTTATGTATGGGATCCCGAAGGTGAGTTCCCTAAACAGTGCAATAGCGAAACATTCGAACTCGAAGGCGTCACCGATGCGGCCGACATCGAAGAGCTCCACGCGCTCGTTAAAAAACATTACCTTTATACCGATTCGGCAGTGGCCAAGCGCCTAATGGACGACTGGAACTTAGCGTTAAGCCAGTTCGTTAAGGTCATGCCAACCGACTATAAGCGCGTGCTCGCTGAACGCGCTGCAACAGCGGCGTAAGGCGGATGCTTTAGAAAATTTGAAGCGCCTGAGTTAACTCATTTGCTTAGCGTAAGCAGACGAATTAAAAGGCGCCAGAAAACAGACAAGGTTAAAGCGTGAGCGACTTGCGAGTCGCCTGCTAGCGAAAGGAAGATCATGGGAAAGCCAACCGGATTTAAAGAGTTCACACGTCAGACTGTGCCCTATCGTAATGCGATGGAGCGGCTTATCGACTACAAAGAAATTTACACCGCGCCCGAAGACGAGTCGCTTCGAACTCAGGGCGCGCGCTGTATGGATTGCGGCGTACCTTTTTGTCAGTCCGAAAACGGCTGCCCTGTCTATAATTTGATTCCGGAATGGAACGACCTCGTTTACAACGGACGTTGGGAAGAAGCGCTTGAGCGCCTGCATAAAACCAATAATTTCCCAGAGTTTACAGGTCGCGTATGCCCTGCACCCTGCGAAGGTTCTTGCGTGCTTGGCTCAACCGAGCCACCGGTCACGATTAAGAATATCGAGAACGCGATCATCGACAAAGGTTTCGAAAACGGTTGGGTTGTGCCGAAGCCGCCTGTCTCGCGCAGCGGAAAAACAGTCGCCGTCGTCGGCTCCGGCCCTGCGGGGCTCGCTGCCGCGGCGCAACTAAACCAAGCCGGTCATAGCGTAACGGTTTATGAGCGCGACGATCGAATTGGCGGTTTGCTCATGTATGGCATTCCAAACATGAAGCTCGAAAAAGACATTGTTGACCGTCGAGTTAATATTTTGCGCGAAGAGGGTATCGAGTTTGTTACCGGCGCTGACATAGGCGGCAATGGTGCGAACGGCATCGGCGTAGACAAGCTAGTTGCCGACAACGACGCTGTACTACTCGCTACCGGTGCCACAACGCCTCGTGACCTCCCAATTCCAAATCGCGAAGGGTCCGGCATCCATTTCGCGATGGAATTTTTAAAGAAGAACACTTCCAGCCTCCTCGACTCACAGCTCGAAAATGGAAACTATATTTCTGCCAAAGGTAAAAAGGTAATTGTCATTGGCGGTGGCGATACCGGCACCGACTGCATCGGCACCTCTCTTCGCCACGGCTGCGAGTCTCTCGTCAATTTTGAGATCATGCCCAAGCCACCAATCGAGCGCGCTGACGATAATCCTTGGCCACTGTGGCCAAAAATCTACCGTGTCGACTACGGACATGAAGAAGCGGCGAAAAAATTCGGCGAAGATCCGCGCGTCTATTCGATCTCCGGCAAGGAATTCGTCCGCGATGAAGACGGTAATCTACTAGGCATCAATACGGTGAAAGTAGATAAAGACTTTAAAGAGATACCCGGGACTATCGAGTTCTGGGAAGCAGATCTAATTCTGCTCTCGATGGGATTCCTTGGTCCAGAGCACTATGTCAGCAAGGCATTGGACTTAGAACTAGACTCTCGCTCGAACTATAAGGCCGAATATGAGCAGTTCACCACATCGAACCCCAAAGTTTTCGCCGCTGGCGACTGCCGCCGTGGTCAATCTCTCGTTGTGCGCGCGATAGACGAAGGGCGCAAAGTTGCTGCTAGGATTGATAGCTACTTAACAGCTTAGAGTACTCGCTGTGTGTTGAATAAAGCAAAGGGGCATCGCCCCTTTGCATGCATTGAGTTTAGACTCCTGTTGTAACAAGCCTTGTACCGTCTAGCTTAAAACGAGAACCAGTGTCGACCGCAATGCCACCTGCCTCGAGGCGCAAGGAGTATTCGATTTTCTCGCAATCAAAAGCGAAGGCGTTTGCAGCATGGGCGTTGTTGTAGGGAAGCAAACTTACGAGTAGAACACTCGCAGTTAAGGCAAAAAATCGAGGAAACGTGCAGTGTCCTACCCTGAGCATTAAAGCGATAAAAAAGCGTCGAGTCACAGCCCCAAGGGGCGGTTCCAATGTTCTGATAAGCGAGTAGTTATCCTTGTTCGATAAAATCATCGATAGAGTAGATTTTTTGATTAACCATTGAATATTTACTGACCGTACTTAATAGCAGACATAATTGCTAGCAATAATGCATAAAGAATAGTAAGACCAAAATCGTATCTAGAAATCCCGAAAATCAATCGCTAAAGTTCAGGTAAATGCGGAACTTTGTTGATTCTATCCCTCTTCACCACAATGGACACAACGCGTAGTGAAAAGATTCAAGAGAATGCTCTTTACAAAAAATTGCTCGCCACAACTTGGGCAACGGCGCCGCACCATATCAATAGCGAATACCGAATAAAGCGCAATATAAATCCACATTAGCGCCCCGACTTCTCGGCTATTACTGAGAAGTACCCACACTGCGATGATGTAAAGAGGCAGCGTCAGAAAGCAGACTAGCAGCCTAGTTCTTGACCGCAGCACTATTTTAACGGCGGTCTCGGTGGTTTTGTCCTTGCTGCCCTCTTCGGTCATTGAATCTCTCCTCATTTTCTTCCGCTATTCTACTGATAACCTTCGGCTTGCAGCTTAAACAACGTTGCATACTGGCCTCCAAGTTCAAGTAATTCTTCATGACTTCCCTGTTCCATTATCCGGGCTTTTTCGAGCACGATAATATGGTCGGCACGACGCACAGTAGAGAATCGATGTGAGATTATGATCGAAATTCGATTAGCGGTGAGTTCGGCGAAATGTGCGAAGATATCTGCCTCGGCCTTTGCATCAATAGCAGCAGTAGGCTCGTCGAGAATGAGTATATCGGCTTGATTGCGCATAAAGGCACGAGATAGCGCCACTTTCTGCCATTGTCCCCCCGACAACTCTTTGCCGTCTTTAAACCAAGTGCCTAACTGTGTCTTGTAGCCGCTTGGCAAGTCGCGCACAAATTCGTCAGCCATGCCTTTCTTCGCCGCAATTTCGATCTCTTTCTCGGAGTCCAAATTATCAGAATCACCAATGCCAATATTTTCACCGACAATTAACTGATAACGCGCGAAGTCTTGAAAGATCACGCCAATTTTTCGACGCAGTGTATCTATATCCCATTCCTCGAGAGGGAGACCTTCGAGCGAGATCTTTCCGTGTGTAGGCGTGTACAATCGGGTTAACAGTTTAATTAACGTTGTCTTACCGCTACCGTTTTCACCGACAATAGCGAGGCTCTCTCCGGGAGTTATATGCAGACTCACATTATCGAGCGCAGGCACGTCGCTACCGGGATAAAAAAAGCTGACGTTTTCAAATCTGATTCCATCCTCCGGCATCGGCCCTGCATGCAAGCTGCCACTCTGTTCAGGCACTTCATGCTCGAGGTATTCGGTTAGGTTAGACAGATAGAGATTGTCTTCATACATGCCATTAACCGAAGTCAAGCTGCTGGTTACGGCACTCTGCCCAAGTCGAAACTGAGCGATATACATTGTCATCTGGCCAATGGTAATTGCGCCGGCAATCGCCGCGAATCCTACCCAGCCATAGGCAAAATAGAAGGCGCCACTCGCGATGATACCTAATCCATAACCCCATATCCCGCGACGTAATACCAGGCTGCGGTCTTCTTTATAGATTGCTAAAAATATATCGATATAGCGCTGAAGAAAGATTTTTCCGAGCTGCAATAACTTAACTTCTTTTACACCGTCTTCGCGTGTAAGCACCATTTCGAGGTAGATCTGCATGCGACGCTCGGCCGAGCGTCTCTTATTCACCCTAAAAGCTTCGCCTGAGAATTTTGCCTCAGCGATAAAGGCGGGCACACCGGCGATGCTTAATAACAGCACGGCATAAGGTGAAAACTGAAAAAGAAAAGCACCAATCGCAATAAGTGATATCAAGTTTCGAATTAGATCAAAAGTTTTAGTTACTAAACTTAATGGTCTAGAACTCGCTTCGCGTCGCGCGCGAACTAATTTATCGTAGTATTCAGCGTCTTCAAAATGCGCGAGTTCAAGCGTTAATGCCTTCTCAAGAATCATGACATTAATTTTGTTACCTAGCAGTACCCGAAGCACCGCCTGGCAAACCGTGTTGGCTTGTTGTGCCGCCGTCATAAGCAACACTAAGCCTACTTCGATATAGACAAATGTAAGCGCTTCAGTTTTTGCAGAGTCGGCCGTCACGCCAGTGCTTCCTAGTGCACCAGCCACAGCGTCGACAAACAAACCGCCGACCGAGGCGATCGCAGCAGGCAACAGCCCAACAATCAGCGTCGTAAGCGCCATGGCAATCATTAACGGCGCACTAGTATCCCAAACTATACGCATTGCGACTGCACTGTAGCGGAATACACCTAAGAATCGCGAAACGGCGTCGTTGCTGTTTGTCTTTTTAGTCATATTTCATTCGATCTAATGCCAGCACCATTTAGGTCAAACAGCGGTGCCAGATAGAAATAAAAAAGGCTCCGTGATTAGCGAAGCCCTTTATAGTCGTCACGCAAATTTACTAGGCGATTAAAGCTTCATAAATTTAAGTACGATTCGGTCAGTGTTGCGTTCAAGCGATGGGTCGAAAGGACCCACAGAATGATCGTCTGCGTCGTTATTTAACACATCACTCGCGCCAACGAGTGCGAAGCCTGAGGCGAGCACAGCCTTCACTGCGTCGTCGAAGGCAATGCGGTGCAGTGACTGATTGTCTGCACCTGGTGTCCCCTCATGATCAATAATACCGAGAACACCGCCTTGCTTTAATGTTGCCATCGTCGCTTTTAAAAGCTCCTGTGCAGCGGCAGGATTTGAGTTATGAAAGTCATGGAAGTTTAATGCTGTAAGCGCGAAGTCTACTGTGCCTGACGGTATTGCGGACACCTCTCCATCCCAAGGCTCGACATTGGCGAGACGAGCCGCACGCGCAGCTGCAGCCTCGGCGCTACGGCCTCCTGGCCTATTCTGCATATAGACTTTGCCGTTTGAGCCCACCGCGTACGACAGAACTTCGGTATACCAGCCAGCTGAGGCATTAATATCTAATACAGTCATGCCTGGCTCGACCCCCATGAAATCCAGAACCGCAGGCGCCTTTCTACTTACATCGCGCTCTTTGTCTGCGGCGGGCCTGTCTGGATTAGCCATCGCTCGTTCAAGCGCCGCCATGTCTAGCGCCGAGACGGCACCGCTCATGAGGCTTAACAAACTAATAATCGTCAGTACTTTCTTCATAAGTAACTCCCTGTTCTTTTGGTGATGCTGAATGAAAGTGGAATTGCGTTCAGAGAATAACGCATGCGGGTGTGGTTTAGCGAGAGGAGTGTCTCGTCGAAATGATTAGTGCAGCCGGCGGGTCACTTTAAGTTCAGTTTCGAAGAACGCTTTTACCTCGAGCAGCTGATCAAGATCGCCGGCGCTCTCCATTAGGGGAAGATGCTGTTCTATGTCACTCAGAATATTCGTAAGACTCGCGGTATCTATAATGCTGAGGTCAAGGTTGAACGGAAAGTTGGTCTGCTTTGACATCGCTGCTGCGGCTCCTGCTAAAGCCCTTCTGTGAGTGAATCTTAGTGGAGCATGAATGCGCCAATGCTCTACACACAAAAGTATCGACTGGCTTTAAAAAAACCTTATAACAAATTCTAAACCTTAGAGTTTTTATTGCACGAAAAGTCGGTGGCCGGGAAGAAAACATGGGAACGAGTGAGGCACGATCACGCTCTATCGTGGGAAATATCTATAAAAGTGAATAAAATCAGTGCGGATAGCGGTAAATTGTTCTGCTATTCAGGTGCCCAGAGCCCTTCGCGCTAGGGCTTTGCGAAGCGCTGAGACGCGATTAACCGAGTGCAACCCGACGTTTCGCAGCCACCGCACGGCGACCGGCTGCTCACCGAAGCCTCGTTTAAAGCCCTCCATCAGCCCCATCATGGCGAGGTTGGGGCCAATGCGGCGGCGCTGATAGCGACGGAGGACAAGCGGGTCCTCTGGCCGGCGTCGCGCTGCAACACCTCCCTCAAGCTCCTCTGCGATCGCGACAACATCGAGCATACCGAGGTTAACGCCCTGACCGGCGAGGGGATGAATAGTGTGCGCTGCATCGCCAACCAACACAATATTGCCCTGGACATAATGTTTAGCGTGACGCTGCCGTAAGGAGAATACATAGCGGGTGTCACTCCACTCGACCCCGCCAAACGCGCCCTCCATCGCACGACTGAGCTGCGCGTTAAACGCCTGATCCGAACACGCCATCAGTTCATCCGCACGCGCATCATCGGCAGACCACACGATCGAACAATGGTGTCCCTGCGGTTTATCTCCCGACTCGGCGAGAGGCAAGAACGCAAGTGGCCCAGTTGATAAGAAGCGCTGTAGCGCCGTGCGATCGTGCATTTTGCGCGTGCGGATCGTAGTGACTATAGCCTTCTGCCCATAATCCCATTCGCGAGTCTCAAATCCTACGAGGTCTCGAAGGCGTGAATTACCTCCATCCGCAGCGATAATTAACGGGGCCGATACCGTTCTGCCGTCGTCGCAGTGTAGCCGCGTCAGCGGGCGCCCGGCCTGTTCAACCTGTTCGAGTTGGAGCACACTGCGCCCCATAAACAGGGTGAGCCACTTTGCCCTTGCACTCTCTTGTTCATGCAGACACTCGGCGAGGCGAGTATGAAGCGCAGTAACAATGACCGAATTTTCTATAATCGTGCCTAACGAGGGTTCGTATATCTCCTCGGCATTAAACTCAACCTCGCCAGTGCCATCCTGCTCCCACACGCGCATCTGTGTATAGGGACAGTGCCGCGCCTGCGTAAGCTTACTCCATACACCGATACGTTCGAGAAGCTGCTGCGACTGAGCGGTAAGCGCGACTACGCGGGGATCGAACGACTGGTCTTGCCGAGCTAGTGCGTCACTGACGCTCGGCGCCTGCAGCGCGCCTTTATCTAAGAGGCCCACTCTGAGTCCCGAGTCGCGCAGGCGCAGCGCAAGCGTAGCCCCGACAAGCCCAGCACCAACGATTAGCACATCGCAGTCGGCTGGAGCGGCGCTTATCTCGGAAGAGTCGGGCAGCGCAGAAGGAAGAGGTTTGGATTTGGACATACGTCCAAGTATACGACCTCAGCAGGCGAAACCCTAGCAAGCTTGGTCGTGGGGTAGTCTGCTGCTAGACTCAGAGCCCATAACAGCAGCGCATGCTGAGTGAGCGTAACTAGATCTCAGATAAAACTATAGACAGAGGATACCCCATGAGCAACGTCATCAACGCCAGCCAACTCTCAGACTTTATCGGTAAAGAAGTCGGCCTCACTGATTGGATAGTAGTCGATCAAGAGCGCATTAATCAGTTCGCCGATGCGACTGGCGATCACCAATACATTCATCTGGACGCAGAGCGCGCGGCGCAGACGCCATTCGGTACGACAATTGCCCATGGTTTTCTCACGCTGTCGTTGCTGAGCATGCTCAGTGGCATGGGCGGCGGGCTCAAACTCGAAAACACTGTAATGGGCATTAATTACGGCCTCGACAAAGTGCGCTTTCTGAACCCAGTAAAGTCTGGCGCAAAAATTCGTGCGCGTTTTGTGCTCACAAGCGCTGAAGAAAAGAAGCCCGGCAGCTTCCTGCTCAAACACAATGTCACCGTCGAAATAGATGGCGAGGAGAAACCTGCACTTATTGCAGACTGGCTAGGCATGACGATTGTTGGGTAGGGCTTTAGGCAATCCAGACCGTTAATTTAAAAATCATCTCGTGAGAAATCGACAATGAAGAAAAGCTTATTCGCAATACTTCCTTTCTTGGGCGCCTGCGCCGGCCAGCCTCCGACTAATATCGGCATTCAGGACGGGCGCCTCACTGCCTGCCCTGATTCACCCAACTGTGTCTCGAGCTTTGAGACGAGCGAGCAACACGGCATCGCGCCACTCGAAGCGACTCTCGATCAAGTTAAGCAAGTACTCGTGAGCTTAGATGAGGCAAACATCGTCGATGAGCAGGAGAACTATCTTTACGCAGAATTTACGAGCAGCCTTATGGGCTATGTAGACGATGTGGAGTTCATGAGCGATGCAGCGTCAGGAATGACCCACGTGCGCTCAGCTTCACGCCTCGGCTACAGCGACCTCGGTGCTAACCGCAAGCGTATCGAAGCGATCCGCGCAGCGATCCGTTAGCCGGTCTACTCAAAGCCCATAGCCCGCGCACCGAAGGTTTTCTTCAGCGCGGGTATTAGGTCGATTGAGAGCAGTCCCGCTTTGCGCAGCCATACCTTGGCCTGCGCATCGCTCGAAAATAGCTTGGTTAGACCATCGGTCACCGAAATCATCAAACTCTGATCAGCCTCGCGCGCCGCAAGATAGCGCCTCAGTGTCGACATCGAACCTAGCGCACCTTCCTCATGAGACGCATCGTCTAATGTCGCAACCAGCGCGTCGATATCCCTTAGAGACAGATTCATGCCCTGCCCCGCCACCGGGTGCAGCGTATGCGCGACATTGCCTAACAACACGAGCCCGGGCCGAATTTGTTCCCGCGCCACTCGCAGGCTTAAGGGATAAATCGCGCGGGCACCGATTCGCTGCAACCGCCCTAGCCGCCCACCAAACTTATCCTGCAGACGTGCGAGAAGCGTCGCATCGTCGAGCGCTGCGATCTGTTCGGACTCGTCGGCGTCCAACGTCCATACCAGCGAGGCACGCTGCTCGCCGGCAACTGGGAGAAGCGGCAGCATCGCCAACGGGCCGGTATTGGTAAATCGCTCGAAAGCAACGCCTTCGTGAGGCTGACTGAGTCCAACATTCGCGATCAGTGCGTGCTGTCCGTAATCTTCGCTGCTGCGCACGATGCCGAGCTGCTCGCACAGCGGTGAGCGTCCGCCCTCTGCAACCACCAGAAGCTTCGCCTCCACGCGACTGGGCTGCGAACTCAATCCGACATCGTCGCCGGTGAGTTCGATGGTCATTCCGTTGGTCGACGGGCTCGCTGAGGTCACGCGAGCAGGAGCAAGCACTGCGCAGTGAGTAAGCTGCTCGAGAGTCGCATTCAGCGCTGCACCAAATACCGCGTTCTCTACCACATAGCCGAGAGCAGGCACGCCAAAATCTGCACGATCGAGTTTTGTCGCGCCAAAGCGCCCCTGATCAGAGACATGGATTTTATTGATGGGGCACGCGCCGGCCCCCAGCTGCGACCACAGGCCAAAGCGTTCGAGAATTAGCCGGGAGCTTGCAGACAGGGCAGTCGAGCGGCTGTCGAAGCTCTCATGAGTTGTTGCAGCCTCGCCAGTTTTTGCACTCTGACCCGCCGGTGGTTGAGAATCAACGATCAGCACCGACAGCGTTTTGGTGACTGCGCGCGTAGCGAGCGCGCAGGCTAGCGTCGCACCAACCATGCCGCCGCCGACGATAACGATATCGTATTCTTGCTTTAGGTCTTCGCGCCGCATGTGTGTCACTCGTTGCCTGCCAGGTTGTTGTCGATTCTGTGCGTTAGAGATGTAGCACAGAAGTCTTTATGCTGCGCGCTTCTGTTTCGCCTTCGCCATAAACGCTTCGATTTCGGCAACGGTTTTAGGAATGCCGGTCGTTAGCACACGATTGCCCTTTTTGGTCACGAGCACATCGTCTTCGATGCGCACGCCGATACCTCTCCACTTTTTTGGCACGCGCTTGTTGTCCGGCGCGATATAAATTCCCGGCTCGATTGTTGTTACCATACCGGGCTCGAGTAAGCGCCATTTCTCATCGATCTTATAGTCACCGACATCATGCACGTCGATGCCGATCCAATGACCGACTCTGTGCATATAGAAATCGCGATAGGCCTCCGTCTTAATCGCATTGGCGAGTGTACCTTCGATGAGGCCAAGCTTGATGAGGCCCTGAGTAATGACCTTAACCGAGACACTATGCGGCGCATCCCAGGGCGCACCGGGCTGTACCGCCTCGATTGCAGCTTCCTGCGCTTTGAGCACGATCTCGTAAATAGCCTTCTGCTGCGGATTAAACGTGCCGTTGGCAGGGAAGGTACGGGTGATGTCGGAGGCGTAATATTTGTACTCGCAGCCAGCATCGATGAGAATCAGGTCGCCATCTTTAACTTCGGCGTCGTTGCGGTCGTAGTGCAAGATGCAGGCGTTGTCGCCGGCGGCAACGATCGAATTGTACGCAGGTGCTCGGCTACCGCCGCGCGTGAACGCATAGTTGAACTCTGCCTCGAGCGTGTATTCATGCACGCCTGGCGCGCACACAGCCATCGCTTGCCTGTGTCCCTCGGCGGAAATTTCGGCCGCTCGCTGCATTAATGCGATCTCGTGTTTGCTCTTGATAAGCCGCAGCTCGTGCAGCAGATGATCCAACACCAAGAATTCCCCTGGCGGCTGCGCGCCAAGTTTTGCCTTCGCACGAATCACTTTAACCCACTCCATCACGCGTTCGTCGAAGCGGCTGTCGTGGCCCATCGAGTAGTACACGCGCTCGCGGCCTTCGATAAGCCCGGGCAAGATATCGTCGATGTCGGCAATGGGGAACGCATCGTCCAGACTAAGTTCAATGCGTGCAGCGTCCGGGCCCATTAGCACGCCGGTCCACAGCTCTTTTAGCTTGTCTTTCTCTTGGCAGAACAGCACGACTTCGCCTTGTTTACGCCCCGGAATTAGCGCGAGCAGTGCGTCTTGCTCGTCGAAACCAGTGAGGTAATAGAAGTCGCTGTTCTGGCGGTAGTAATAGTCGGTGTCGTTACTGCGAGTACGCGCGGGCGCGGCGGCAACCAACGCAATGCTATTTGGCTCCATTTGTGCCATTAACTCTTTGCGACGTTGCTGATATTCGCATTTCTCTTCGTTGGTATGATTCATGGCTTCCTCATATCAGGACAGATTTAATCCCTAGGCTAACTCTTTCTCTTACGCAATTATAGCGTCATGCACACGACACGCTGCACTTTACCTAGCGGACAGTTTCGAGCCGATACTGTGTTTTTTCACCGCCAATGCAGCGACTGATATTGACCCTCGTAGACGCCGGCTCTATAGTAAGCGTCGCGAGCATAACCTCGAAAGTTACTCAGCTATAGAGCCTAACAAGCGAGTTTTTGAGGTCTTTGTGGGCAAGTCTCTATTGAGACTTTTGATTTCACATTGGTTTCACTTTTAGTCTCACTCTTGTTTGTACCTTATTTCCTGGCAGTGTCTGCAAAGAGCTGTTTTAACGAATCGTAAGTAGAATCCTGCAATGAACGAAGATCGCTACCACTCTCTCAGCGCCAAGGTCGATGACCTTATCGAGCTGTGCGCGTCGTTAAAACGCGAGAACCAGCTACTAAAAGCGACCTCAGAAAATTGGCATATCGAGCGCCGAGAGCTGCTCACGCAAAACAAAGAAGCGAAGGCGAAGCTAGAGTCGATAGTCATGCGACTAAAAGCAATGAACGAGGCGTAAAGCAGACATGAGCGAACAACCCACCGCCGTACAGATTAAGATCCTCGACAAAGAATATCAGATCAATTGCCCACCGTCGGAGCAAGAGGCGTTAATGAAATCTGCGCGCTATCTTGATGAGAACATGCGTACAATTAAGAGCCGCGGTAATATCCACGGCGCCGAAAAAATCGCCGTCATGGCCGCGCTCAATATCACTCACGACATGCTTCGCAAAAACCTCCTCATTAACGAAACTCGTCAGGCAAGCGCTCTGCAACTTCGCAGCCTCGAAGAGAAAATCGACGCGGCACTCATCGGCGCAAGACAACTCGAACTCTAGCCTCCGATGTTCCTTTCGCCGTTCTTCGGCTCAAGCTATACTTCGCCTAAGTTCCCTAGGATATTCGCCAGCCAAAAGTGTTCTTGAGCCGATAATTGTGACCCCGGAGGCTTCTCGATAGATGTTGTTGTGCATGTCCGCTGGTCGGAAAGCCTTATGCATCGCGAGGGCCACCACCTGAACCTTTCGGTTCAGGGCAACTTTGGTAGCGGTATTTCGGGGGGCTTCATTATTTCCAGACCCTGTTTCTAAACATGATGTCGTCCCCACGATGTCTGGAGACATTTCTCGCAATCTTGTTCTGAGCTAGCTTTCAATATGGCGTGTAACAGCGAACAGTTTGTTTCGATGAACAGCGCCCAACTCAGAGCGCATTTTCGCGCCGAGCGCCGCTCGCTCTCGGTGGCGCAGCAGCACGAGTCAGCGCGGCAGCTAGCAGCGCATTTTCGGCGCTCTGCGGCGTTTCACCATGCCGAGTCGATCGCCTTCTACCTTGCTGCGGACGGCGAGCTCAGCGTGGAGTTTTTGCTCGAAGCGGCGCTCGCAGCGGGCAAGCGCTGTTTTTTGCCTGTCGCCAAAATAGACGACTGCTCGATGCGCTTTCTACGCTATGAGGGCGACGCGTCTTCACTTACTGCCAACGCCTGGGGCATTCTCGAGCCGGACCCCTCTTGCGATGCGATCGCGGCAACTGATCTCGACCTCGTCCTCGTGCCCTTGGTCGCCTGCGACAAACACGGCAATCGGCTAGGAAGGGGCAAAGGCTTTTACGACCGCGCATTCGACTTTATGCGCGCCTCCTCGGCGCCGGCAAATCCTCCTTTGTTAGTAGGCATCGCTCACGAATGCCAGATCTGTGCGACTCCGTTACCTCACGGAAACTGGGATGTCCCCCTCGCAGCAGTCGCGACCCCCACGAGAATGCTGGTTTCATCCACGGAATCTGACTAGCTTCTTTTAAATCTACACCCCATTTTGTTACCTTCTTTTCTAAGTGCTTTTCTAAGTGCTTCTCTGACTGTTTCTCTCACGCTCTTCATCCTTCGTTTTTTACTTCTTTCTTGCTTGTCTCAAAACACCAGCTATACTACTGTATAAATAAACAGTATTTGCGGTGCCATGCCGAAGGTTTCTCGCGTGCAAGATTCATCAAAGTCATCTAAGTCATCTAAGTCATCTAAGATCTTCCCCATCGAAGCTAGCAGCCTCGGCATGGGTGACAGCCTTAGCCGGCTACAGGGCGTTAATGAATCCGATGGCAAAAGCTCACCGACTATCGAAGAGCTGCTCGAGAGCAACCGCAACCTCTGGCGGGGCCGCGAACATAAAGGACTCTCCGGCGAGGCTATAGCGACTGGCTTTACCGAACTCGACGCTATACTGCCAGCGGGCGGCTGGCCAACGCAGGGGCTCATCGAGGTGGTGAGCGAGCGCTGGGGTGTCGGCGAGCTGCAACTGTTTTTGCCTTTGATGCGTCACCTTATCGCACGTGGTAACTGGGTGCTCTGGATCGAGCCGCCCCATTTGCCTTACGCGCCAGGCTTGGCTCAGGCAGGTATCGATCTTAGGCGAATTTTGATTATAGGCGGCGCAGAGGCTCCGCTTAGATCTGAGGACTTTTACGGGAAAAAGCCAGCTCAAGAGCCAGCCTCCTCAGAGAGACTATCGAGCAAAGAAGCGCTTTGGAGCATGGAAAAAGCACTGCAAATCCAGCACTGCGGCTTAGTTCTGGCTTGGCATAGCCACCTTGCGCAGCCGACACTGCGCCGCCTGCAGCTCGCAGCAATGACCGGCAAAACTCTCGGGGTGTTGTTCATAAGCAAAAATAGTGAGCACTCACCATCATCTATGAGTATTAAAATCAGAGGGCTTTCTTCTGAAACTACTGAGATAGCTGGCGCCTACGCCGAGGTCAGTCTGCTCAAAGCGCGGGGGAGTTACCGGCAAAGCTCGGTGCGCATCACACTAGGCGCCCACCCTCAAACAGCCGCCGATGGCAGTGCGTCCAGCAACCTAACAAAAGCAGCGTCGACACAGCGAGGTTCTGATCATGATTAAATCTACTAGCCCCACGCAGCTCACTCTGTTGCCACAGCCGGATCGCCGCTCTGGCCCACACAAAGAAAACCATTCGGCGCTACGGAGCGCTCTATCGCCCGCTCAGCCTAGAGAAGAGCACACTCGGTCGCGGCCTTTAAATCCGGTACCGCAAACAGTCCCAGCGAAGAAAAGCCGCCAGAGCCTCTGGTATTGTCTCTACTTACCCCAGCTCAGCGCCGTCGCGGCAGACGAGCAGCGCGAATGCCTCGACAGCCTCGCACAGCTAGCGCAGCAATTTAGTTCGGCGATAAGCCTGCAGCCACAGGCCGTCGTCTTCGAGATCCGTAGCGGACTCAAGTATTTCGGCGGCGCAGAGTCTCTTCATGCCAGTTTTAAAGAAAGGGTTCGGGCACTCCTCGCCACACGCTCGCTGTCTCCCGAATTCGCCTATGCCGCCTGCCCGACTATCGAAGGCAGCCTGTTGCTCGCGCGCGGAGGCAATAACACGCTGGTGTATCGCAAAGAAAATCTCAGCTCGTCACTAGGCCAACTCTCTATCGAGACCCTGCAGCTTAAGCCTGAGCCGCACAGGCGACTGATCAATATGGGCATAAGGCGCCTTGGTGACCTATGGCGACTGCCGCCGGCAGGTCTCAGGCGACGCTTCGGTAGTGATTTCCTTGCCCTGATCAATAAAGCACTGGGCAAGGCGCCAGAGCCGATTAAAAACTATCTGCCCCCGCCGGCGTTTGTGCATTCCTACGAGCTACCCTATGAGGTTGAGAATCTGAACCGGCTGCGGCCCGTGGTCGACGAAATGATCGCGCAGCTTTGCGATTTTCTTCGCCATCGTGAGCTGTGTGCCAGCAGCATCGAATTATCCCTGCTCCACGAGCGCCGCGAGGCAACTCAGGTCGACATAAGTTTGCGACAAGCGAGCCGTTCACAGCAGCATCTAATGCTGCTTATCGATACCCACCTCGACTCTCTACAGATACCCGCGCCGGTTACGGCCCTGCGTCTAAAGGTCACCCAGTTCGATGCTTTCATGAGCCATAGCGAGTCGCTACTTATAGGCGCGGATGAGTCTCCTGCCGAAAGCACGGCTAACAGCCTTGCTCAATTTATGGAGCGTCTGCAGGCGCGTCTGGGTAACGAACAGGTCAAATCTCTCAGCGCTGTCGAAGAACACTGCCCCGAATACGCAAGCGAATCAGTGCGCCCAGGCCGCTATGAAACCTATCCTTTAGCACTCGGCGGCAGTGGCGATGCACCAGCGCCGAGCAACCCGCGCCCACTCTGGCTACTCGACGAGCCTCTGTTACTGTCGCTGCGCGGTGGCAGCCTCTACCATCGTCAGGCTATTACATTATTGAGCGGACCCGAGCGCATAGAGGCTCGCTGGTGGTCGGGGGATGAGGTTTGCCGCGATTACTATATTGCACGCGAGGGAGGTGGGAGCAGACTGTGGATCTACCGTGAGCGCAGCGGCGAACGGCACTGGTATCTACACGGCTATTTCGCCTAAAGGCAGGCTGAAAACCGGCTGAGAGCTGAGAGCCGAGGGAAAGAGTACGCAGCTTGCACTAGGTAAAATCTCTTGAAGAGAGCGACAGCTCGCCAAGCCAGCTCGTTAGGTCAACAAGATTGTCGGCGATCACATGAATCACACCGTCGCTCTCTTGCACCCTACCCACAACGCCGATCAACATTGCTTGCCGCAGCACCGGTCGCAGACGCTCGCCCAGAGCGGGCCATACGACAACATTCATATGCCCAGCCTCGTCCTCTAGGGTAAGAAAAGTCACACCGGATGCCGTCATAGGGCGCTGCCGGCAGGTTACCAGACCCGCGATCTTCATCATCTGCTCATTACCGAGCTGCCGAAGTTCCTCGGAGGAGCTAGCGCCGAAGCGGGCTAGGTGGTCGCGCAGCAGCGCGAGCGGGTGCCTGCGCAAGGTAAACCCTGTTGCGGCATAGTCACCTGCAACATTCTGACTTTCGCTGGCCAACGGCAGCATTACCCCGAGGCCAAAATCGCTGTCGACGTTCGCCGCGTCATCAAACAAATCTGCCGTCATGCGCGAAGAAGGAGAGGAATAGCCCTGCGCCGTGATCACCCCCGCCGCATGCCAGAACGCACGATGCCGATCTCCTGCCAGACCACGCAGCGCGTCGGCGGCGGCCAGAGCTTCAAGGTCACAGCGATCGATTCCTGCCCGAAACACCAGATCCTGAATGGACACATAGGCGCCACCGCTGCGTGCCTCTACTATCGCTATCGCGGCCTGATCCGACAGCCCTTTGACCAAATTAAAACCGATCCGCAGCCGTCGATGACGAGAGCTGCGAACCTCGTCGATTTCGACAGCCTCAAGCGAACAGCTAACCAAACTTTTATTCACCTCTACGGGCAACACCTCTACCCCATGGCGCTGCGCGTCTTTAATTAGCTGAGCCGGTGCATAGAATCCCATCGGCTGACTGTTAAGCAGCGCGCAACAAAAAGCGGCAGGGTGATAGCATTTAAGCCAAGATGAAACATAGGCGATCAGCGCAAAGCTTGCCGAATGTGATTCAGGAAAGCCGTAGTCGCCAAAGCCTTTTATTTGATTAAACAGCTGCTCGGCAAAAGTAGGTTCATAGCCTCGATCGAGCATGCCGGTGACGAGTTTTTCGCGGTAGTGCTCTAACCCCCCTTTGCGCTTCCATGCGGCCATTGCACGGCGCAGGCCATCTGCTTCGCCACCGCTAAACCCTGCAGCGACCATTGCCAGCTGCATTACCTGCTCCTGAAAAATAGGTACGCCGAGCGTTCGCGCAAGCACGCTTTTAATCGCCTCGTTCGGATAGCTAATCGCCTCTTTACCGGTACGACGATTAAGATACGGGTGCACCATGTCTCCCTGTATAGGGCCGGGCCGCACGATCGCAATCTGAATCACGAGGTCGTAATAGCAGCGTGGTTTAAGCCGCGGCAGCATACTCATCTGCGCACGTGACTCGATCTGAAAAACGCCGATCGTGTCGGCGGCGCACATCATGTCGTAGACCGCGGGGTCCTCGGCTGGAATCTTTTGAATCGTCAGCGGCTCATCGCTGTATTCACTCACCAAGTCGAGACATTTACGCACCGCGCTAAGCATACCGAGCGCAAGCACGTCGATTTTTAACAGTCCCAGTGCCTCGAGGTCATTCTTCTCCCACTGAATAATCGTGCGGTCTGCCATCGCCGCATTCTCGATCGGCACGAGGTGAGTGAGCGGACCTTGGCTAATAACAAACCCACCCACATGCTGCGACAAATGCCTCGGAAACCCGATAAGTTGACCCGCTAATTCAACGAGCAACTTTACCTTAGGGTCCGTCCTGTCAATCTGAGCATCGGCAAGCTGCTCTTCTAAGTTTTCGCCCCACCAGTAGATCGCCTTGGAAAGGTGGTCTAATACAGCGTCTTCAAATCCGAGTGCCTTACCAATATCGCGAATCGCCGAACGCGACTGATAGGTGATCACGGTGGCAGCGAGCGCCGCGCGGCCACGCCCGTACTTTGCGTAGATATATTGAATAACCTCTTCACGACGCGAGTTCTCGAAATCTACATCGATGTCGGGAGGCTCATCGCGCTCTTTGGAAATAAACCGCTCGAACAACACGTCGACACGTGCGGGATCGACTTCGGTAATGCCTAGGCAATAACACACCGCCGAATTCGCCGCAGACCCGCGGCCCTGACACAGAATGCGCTTACGCCTCGCAAAGGCGACAATGTCGTGTACCGTGAGAAAGTAGTGTTCATAACCAAGCTCTTTGACCAAACCGAGCTCGTGCTCGATCAGGTTGCGCACCTTAGGACTCACCCCCTGAGGCCAGCGTTCGCGAATCCCTGCCTCGGTGAGCTCTCGCAGCCAACCGCTCGGCGTGTATTGCGGCGGCACCAGCTCGCGTGGGTATTCGTAGCGCAGTTCGTCGAGCGAGAACTCACAGGCATCGGCGATGTTAACAGTCTCAGCAAGCAGCGCCGGTGGATAGAGTTTGGCGAGTCGTGCGCGGTCGCGAAGATGGCGCTCGTTGTTAGGCTCGCCCGCATAGCCTAGCTTATTCAGCGCTCGACCTAGGCGTATCGCCGTCAGCGTGTCCAGAAGCACGCGCCGACTCGGCTCGTGCATTAGCGCACCTCCCGCCGCACACAGCCTGATGCCGAAACGTTCGCCGACCCGCGTTAGCCGCTGCAGCTCGCCGCGATCGTCGCCGCGCAGATGCAGCTGCACTGCTAAACGCAAATTGCTGCCAAACACTCTTTGCAGCCACGCGGCCTGAAAGGCATGGCGCTCGGCGGCCTCGTCAGAATTGGGTAGCCACAGCGCAAAGCATTCCTCCGGCAGATTGTCTTCGACCATCTGCCTATCTAGCCAATAGTCGCCTTTCCCCGCTGCCCGTCGCGCACAGCTAATTAGATGACTGAGCTGTCCATAGCCTCGACGCGTGCGAGCGATGAGCAGCAGACGAAGGTCGAGGGCTGCCTCGGAGATATCGGCACAGCCCGACTCCGAGTCCTTAAACGTCGCAGATTTTAGGGCAAGCACCGTGCCTATCAGCAGCTTGAGCCCTCGCTGCTTGGCGGCACTATGCGCCCGCACGATGCCCGACAGCGAACACTCATCGCATAGCGCAAGCGCCGAATAGCCGAGTGCGTGTGCCTGCTCTACAAGCTCTTCAGGATACGAGGCGGCGCGCAAAAAACTAAAGTTAGATAGGCTGTAGAGCTCAGCGTAGGCGGGCAACTCAGCTAGCGCGGGAGACTCTGGGGTGTCTGACTTAGGGGTGTCTGACTTAGGGGTGTGTAAAGGGAGGGTTTTGGGAATCATAACGCCGTCTCATAATACTGTTTAAATATACAGTATTATGAGACGGAGAAGAAGAACTTCTTAGATGCTATTCGCCGCTTTCGCCAGCCGCTGCACGAGCCTCTTCCATACGCTCGCCGCGCAGTATATTGGTCATGCCATAGTTGCCTTCGTGGCAGGCGTATTCATACATCTGGCCATCGACCTTAGACATCGGCACGCGAGCCACGATTTTATCTTTGAACGTGCTGGGGTCGTCGACTGTGAATTCGTAATCGACCGTGAACTCGTCAACGCGAGTAAATCGCTCGGTTAGGAATTTGTCTTTTGCGCTACCGAACACGCTGAAGCTCTGAGTGAGATCGTTGAAATTACGCGTCTCGACTACCAGGGTATCGCCTTCCCAATAACCCCGAGAGTCACCCGTCCAAAGGCGGATATCGTCGTCGATGTGTGCTTCTTTGTTGAGTGGCACAATGCGCGCGTCGTGTATCATTTCGGTCATGATCACGACGGTATCTTTATTCTGGACGATCTGAATATTGTTGTTATACATGCTCGGCGTGAAGGGAGGACCTGAGTTAAAGCCCACGATGCAGCGCTCTGAAATACCACGGTCTTCATAAGAATCCTTGCCAATACCGCCTACTACTAGGCGCACCGGACGCTCGCCTTCGATATCAGGCCCAAGGCCGCCCGTCTGAACGACAACACCCTCGACGCGCTCGGGTACCTGTCCGTTAGTTGGGTAAGTGATCAGCGATGTACGCAGATTGTCGCCGCGGCCTGCTTGCTCAACCCAGAACGTGTTGTAGCCGCCAACACCGTCGTTATTGAGTGCTTCGTACTGCTTCTCAACGTAAGAGGCGAGCATGTCAGCCTGCTCCTGCGTCATGTACTCGTTATCGCCGAAAAGAGCCGGGCGCGTCATAGGGATGTTTGATGCGAAATTCCAGACGCCCTGCAGATCAGGTTGATCCCACTCTGTTCGCGGTGCTTTGTAGTCAGCCGCTGAGACTGATCCAAAAGCAGCAAGCGCAATCGCTGATACCAATAACTTGAATTTCATAATCTTCCTCGAATTTTTACTCAGTCTTATTACTGGTCGTCGAAACGCTAGCTGGACTGCTGTTTAGTTGTCGTGATTCTATCTTGGTGCGATTCTTAGGGATGATCGCTAAAGAGAGCCCAAGTGTAAACGAACTGCCTTTCATTACAATACGTACTGCATCATCAATGCAAAGCCTAGCCAAGCGCAACTTAATGCAACTAGACTGCTCCAGAAGCAGCACTCATCGGAGTAAATATGATGGAGAACCCTAGTAACCCGGCCACAGACGAAAACACCTCACCCGAAGCGGTCGCCAAGCCTAAGAAAATCGTGCGCGAAGAGATCAAAGACCGCCACACCAGCCACTGGGACATGGACATGATGAGCCGAGAGGAGCTAGAGGCGTTCATGACGCAACGGCCAGACTCCAACCCCGACTAGAGTTTGATTGAAGACCCGATTGATTGCAGAAAGACACTTGTCCTACTTTCGCTCCAAGGCGTAGTATCGGCTGCTATAAGATCAACATATCATCCCTCGTTCTAAGCTAAAAAAATAAGAGAGACAAGCTCATGATCAGCCTAGCAAGATCTACCGCGTTAACGTTCCGCTCACTCACCTGCGCGCTCGCTGGCCTCGCGCTCGCGATCAGCAGCATCGCCTCTCACGGCGCCGAGACTTGGCCAACAACTGAAGCAGGTGCAAAGGCAGCCGGCTTCAGCGAAGAGGGCATCGCGGCATTAGACGCAGCGATGGCAAAAGTCGTTGCCGATCAAGACGTCGCCGGCATGGTCTGGTTACTCGCGCGCAACGGCGAGGTAGCGACATTCGAAAGCGCAGGCCTGGCGCGAGTCGACGATCAAGCACCCATGACTATGGACTCGCTCTTCCGCATCTACTCCATGACCAAACCCGTTACAGGCGTTGCTCTGATGATGCTCTACGAACGAGGTTTGTGGAAATTCGACGACCCCGTAAGTCTACATGTGCCGGAGCTCGCTGGCCTTAAAATCATGACCAGCTATGATGACAACGGCAATATGGAGCTTGTCTCACCGAGCCGCGAGCCGACGATGCGCGAGTTGCTCAATCACTCAGCTGGCTACGGCTATGGACTCAGTGGTAATGACCCCGTTAATGCAAAATTCCGCGATACACGAGTGCTTGCCTCAACCGACCTCGACGAATTGATCACGAAGGTTGCCGATATACCGCTTCTCTTTGAGCCTGGCGAGCGCTGGTCGTACTCTATTTCGGTCGATATTCAGGGCTATATTGTGCAGCGCCTGTCCGGCAAACGCTTCGGTGAATTCCTCGAAGAGGAAATTTTCGCGCCGCTTGGCATGAACGATACGAGATTCTTCGTCAAAGCCGAAGACGTTGGCCGTTTCGCCGAAGTTCACAATTGGGACAGCGAGCGTAACCGGCTCGTTCAGCGACCCCATCGCACCGATCGGCCCAGCTATCTTGACCCTGCTCGACTCGAATCCGGCGGTGGCGGTCTCGTGTCATCGACCCATGACTATGCTCGCTTCCTGCAGCTATTAGTGAATGAAGGCGAACTTGAGGGTACTCGCTTACTGACGCCTGAAAGCATTCGGATTATGCGCACCAATAGCCTTCGCGATGGACTCAACCTGCGCGGCAGTCTGACAAGCGAGGGGCAGGCAGGACAGGGCTTCGGCGTGGACTTTGCTGTAATCACTGACCCTGAAAAAGCGAATTCGCCAAACAGCCCCGGCACCTACTATTGGGGCGGTGCTGCGGGCACTTGGTTTTGGGTTGATCCGGTTGAGGACATGTTCTGGCTGGGGATGATCCAAGCACAGGGCGAAACCCGTCCGGGCGCTGCCGACATGCGCGGCATCGCTGCCGAGATTATTTATGAAAGCCTGCTTGATTAGCAGCCCACTTAATCGGTGCTCGCCACTCACGGACACAAAGCCATTAAGAGGAAGCAGTGATTTGGGGATAGCTCAGGGGCTCTAGCGGGTCTCTGTCGGAGCGATAAGAGGAGTAGAGAGAGCGCTATGCAAACACCGAGCAGACGCCAATCAGAGTCAAGAGCTCCCCACCGAAACCGTGGTGCTTGCTGGTTGCTACTCGCGTGCACGGCACTCTCTCCTGCCGCGTTATTGGCAGAAGCCCCAAATCATTTTAATGAAGCGCGCGCACAGGAGCTCTTACTTGCTGGCCAAGCGGCACTCGAAGACGGTGACCTATCCCTTGCGCAAACCAACCTCGACCAAGCAATACAGCTTTTCAAAATAAACGAAGGCCTCTATTCGACCGAGCAACTCGCGCCCATCGAGCAGCTCATGTGGGCACAAATGCGCGCTGGTCTCTGGCCTCAGCTCGATACAAGTCTTGGCTATTATTACTGGCTTTTGGAGCGAATCGAGTCGACGACTCTCGATGCGCAGCTTGCCATCGCCAAAAATATGCGCGGCCTCTATCTCGAGGCCGCTGCGCATCCCAACAACCCCATGCCGCCGCGGCATCTCAGTGCAGCAATGCGCACCAACTGGCAGACTCTCAGCTATATAGAAGCAACGCTGGGTGCGCAGCACCCTGCTCTGTTGCCTTGGCTTTACGACGGCCTCCTACTACAGTTCATCGAGAGCCGCTTAAACGAGCGACAGGGGCTCACCAACTACCAATATAAAACCAACGGCAGCGAGTTTATTAGCGGCTGGTCGCTATCACGCAGAGAAGCGAAAGCGGCGAGCCATTCGATTGGACTGTCGCTACTCGACAGAATAGAGACAATCTCACGCGCCTCGATTCAGGCGGAGCGCGTGCAAGCTGGCGCGCAAGACACCACCGCTTATGAAGCTGCGCGACTGCAACAACTCAACGCAGCTCTGGCGCTTTACCGAGGCGACTGGGAGAGGCTGATTGATAACGAGAACGGCGCGAGGGCGAACTACGCAGAAGCTGACAGGCTCGCAGCATTTCATAAGGTGCCGCGCGCGCCCGAACTCCTTCCTCGTGCTTCTTTCGAGACCGACCCCGAGATTCTCGCCAGCGAAACCAAGTCAGGCGAAACTAGCGTATCGCAGCACTGGGCAGCCCGGTTTCCTGGGGTGACACAACGAATAATCGACGCGCTAATGGGTTATTGAAGCACGGCAGCAACTTACACTCGATAGAGATAATAGAGAGTACACGAGGAAAACCATGAAAATTCATTCTTTTATGTCTCCCTCGGAACGCCTGTCGAGCTTTTCTATACTGCGTTTTCACGGGCTAAACATTGCCTTTTCCGCTGGCATTCTTCTTTTCAGCGCCTGTACCACAAACCCCGCGGGCTACATCCGCACACTGCCCACTGACGCCGAGGTGGCGCAATACAATGCCTCTGTCGAGCCCGAAGAACGCATCGTCTGTCGGCGCGAAACTCCCGTTGGCTCCAACGTACCACGCAGAGTATGTCGCTATGTCCGCGACATCGAAGACACCTCACGCTTTCATCGCGAGCAGCTTAAGCGCGTTCTTCGCTGATTTTTCCTTACGACAAAGCCACTTAAACTAATTGCATAGGCGATTCTAATGCCTGTATAGTCAATGGGTTCAGCGCAAATGTGCGGGTTTTTATTTTTGAAAGAGGTTCTGTCGTACTCTTTCTGCATTACCTAAAGACGCAGTCCGCTGATTCAAATCAAACACTAATTACTTACAAAAGTAAGGGAGTAGACATATGCGCAGAACCTTCCCCAGCTCACGCCGGGCGATAACGCTCGCCGTAATTTCTGGCTTATCAGTTACCGCTTTATCAGCTTCAGCTCAAGACAATGCCATCGAAGAAGTCGTAGTTACCGGCTCATTCCTTCGTGGTTCCCCACTAGACGCTCCATCACCTGTCCAAGTCGTAGACCGTTCGAGCATCGAAGCTCAGGGCGCTGCGGTTATTTGGGACGTCATTAAGAATCTTGAAGTGAACTCTGGTTCGATTTCGAATCCAGGCTCTGGCGACAACACTCAGGTCAGCGGCTCGGCAAACGTCAACCTCCGTAACCTCGGCGAGAACTCAACGCTCACACTGATTAACGGTAAGCGCATGGTTCCGGCGGCTGTTACTACCCGTAGCGGTGGTGAATTCGTCGACCTAAACTCTATTCCACTCGTGATGACTGACCGCGTCGAAATCCTGACCGACGGTGGTTCTGCACTCTACGGCGCCGACGCGGTAGCGGGTGTGGTAAACATCATCATGCGTAACGATTTCGAAGGCTTTGAACTCTACGGCGACATACAAGGCGTACAGAAAGCCGATGAGAAATACGACGCGACTGTTAGCGCGATTTGGGGCTGGGCAAGCGACGACGGTGCTACCAACCTCGTTCTGTCAGCAGAGCGTTTCGAGCGTGACCCGGTCACGGTTCGCGAAACAAATGCTTTCTCTGACCTACAAGATTTTAACGGAACAGTAAGCGCTGTCGGCGGCTTCTTCGCGAGCGCTGCGATCGGTGCTCCGACGCCAATGGAATGGCTAAATCTAGACATCATGGCGCGCAATGCGGCCCAAGGCGGAACTTTCGCGCCAGTTTGGACAGACCCTGGTTGCTACACAACTTTCGGCGCTAAAGGCGGTGCCCTAATCGAGCCGGGCGCACGACGGTATGATAAAGGCCAAGCTGGCGGATCTTGCGCAGACGATGTTTCCCACTGGGCCATTGCTGCACAGGAAACTGTTCGCAACAGCTATGCCGGAACGTTTGAGCACACTTTCAGCGACAGCACTGAATTCTACTCATTCTTCCAACATTCAGAATCGACTATTCACCGAGGCGACGATGGTTACAACGAATCGCGCGGACCAACTATTTTCTTACCACAGCCAGGTGCACACGGCGGCAATCCAGTCGGTGCCTACCTTGAACTGGGCGCGTTCGCTGCAGCGGCTGGACTAACTCCTCCTACCGCAGCCGATATGCCCAATCATCCTCTGGCAGCGGCAAATGGCGGGCCTAACGTAGCAGCTTGGTCGCAGGTTCGTAATGGCATCATTCGCCAGGGCGGAGATGGCAACATCACAGAAACGTCTAGCTCGGCGGTTCAAGTTGGCCTTCGCGGCGAATTTGACGCATTCGATCGCCCCATAAGCTATGACATTGGCTATTCGTGGAGCGAATCGTCAATGGAGGAAAACTATCGTACGTTCAACCGCGAGCGCACTGAGCTAGCTGCTCTGGGCCTCGGCGGCGAAAACTGTACGCCTAATGGTCGATCAGATTTCGACTTCGCAGGCGCACCGGGTGCTTTTGGCTTCCTTCCGAATCTTTGGGCGTCAGATGCCGCGGCATTCTCACAGACATTCTTCCCCGCGTTCGTCTTCACAACGCGTGAAAGCATCTCTCTCGGCCTAACCAGTAACAACCAAGGTCAGGGCGGTTGTCAGTTCTACAACCCTTTCCTGAGCTCGCTCAGCAATCCGAACGTCGCTAATGACCCGGCATTGATGGACTACATACTCGAAGACGTTCGCCGAGTCGATAAGCGTAACAAGCTTGCGGTATTCGACGCGGTAGTCTCTGGCGAACTATTTGAGATGAAAGGCGGCACAGCGCAATTCGCGGTGGGCGGCCAGTATCGTGACCGCAACACGAAAGAGATCGCGAACGAGTTACATTTCCCAGGCCTGCAGAACCGCATCTTGGGTTACGACGAAAACGGCGTACCAAATGAGTTTCATCGCGTAAGCAACAACTATGAGTGTGCGATGTGTGCGTTTAATTATAACAATTCACGCACAACCTCTGCGGCGTTCATGGAACTCTCACTGCCGTTCATCAACAACGTTGAGACTCAAATAGCGCTTCGTTTCGAAGACTATGGGGGCCAAATCGGCAGCGAGCTTTCACCAAAGATCGCCATGAGCTGGCGTCCGTTTGAAGAACTCCTCGTTCGTGGTTCATTCTCGCAGTCGTTCCGTGCACCTAACATCGCCATCGTAGAAACAGGTCTGCAGTCGTCTTCGGTCTCCTTCCAAGACCCAATCTCGAACCAAAAGGTTCGTGCAGGCTTATTACCGCCAACGATAGAAAATGGCGAGCGTGAGTCAACTTACACACTCGGTGGACCTGCTCCTGACGTGGGCAACGAGTATGCGGATACTTACAGCTTAGGTTTCCTCTGGACACCTGGCGGAGCCCTCGAAGGCTTGAGCATCGGTGCAGATGCCTGGCGCTTCGAGGTAAGCGACCGTGTATTGCCTGAGCCTCCGATCAATGCGCTTCAGCCAGAGATCGAAGCATTCATCGCGGCGTCGAAGGATGAGAGCAACTACGTACTCAACGATTCGATTTCACTCGACTCGCCTGTCGTAAACGTGCCTTGTTCGCCCTCTGCAATCGAAGCCGAGTTTGGCCGCGATTCTGCAGAACGATTGAACTGCGTTGTTTCGCCAACGGCTTATATCGTGCCTAACATTCAGCGCCCAGTGGGCAACGAGTTCGGCGATCTCGTAACGACGACGCTTCGTGCGATTAACGCCGGAGAGATCACTGCCGATGGTATCGACCTCAAGGCGGGTTACTCATGGAGCAACGATCTGGGCATGTTCAGCGCGAACATGACTTACACTCACGTTCGCCAGTATGTGTTCGACGGCGTGCCTGGCATGATCAATGGATTGCTAGACACCGGTGTATACGACGCGTCTGGCACAACGGGCGACGGCAACCTCGTGCGCTCTATGCCGGACAACAAAGGCACGCTCACGTTTAACTGGCGTAATGGTAATCAAGGTATAACCCTGATTAACCGTCACATCGGTTCTTACCGCGACCTGGGGTATGAAGGAGCTTTGACAGTCGCTAATGACTTCACTCGTCCGCTACTGTCACGTGAAATAGGCAGCTATAACACGTGGGATGTGCAGTACACCTACAACAAGGCGTGGGATAATTCACGCTATGGCAGCACTACCTTTACAGTAGGCTTGCTCGATGCCTTGAACAAGACTCTGCCATACCGTGAGCTGAGCGCATTAAACTACGATGCGACTGTGTTCGAAGGTCGTGGGCAGCGTTGGTACGCCCGCGCGCTCTGGTCTTTCTAAGCGCCAGGCATCGAGCCATCCTAGCCCAGCTACTGGGCTGAAAATAAAAGCGGCGAGGAGAAATCCTCGCCGCTTTTTTATTGACTGAATTTCCAGGGCATCTAATCCGAGCAGCCAGCTAATCGTGTATCGAAACATTTCGAATGCGTTGTCACAATTTTACTGTTGTAATTCTAATCAGCAACTCTCTATACTTTGTGCAGTAGGCATGTAGTCGCAGTTAGCCATGTGAATGCAGTCAACGTCAGCTAGAACGCAGATGCTTACAATAATAAGAAAACTCAATACTCATCTCTATGAGGGAGAAAAGCATGCGCAATCTCATCCCCAGCTCACGCAGGGCGATTACTCTTGCCGTGATGGCAGGATTATCCTTACCCGTAGTAGCACAAGACAACCCAGTAGAAGAAGTCGTAGTCACAGGTTCGTATTTTCGCGGCTCTCCCCTCGACGCGCCTTCGCCGGTTCAAGTGATTGATCGCTCCAGTATCGAAGCGCAGGGCGCTGCGGTAATTTGGGACGTCATTAAAAACTTAGAAGTGAACTCCGGCTCGATCACCAATCCCGGCTCGGACAACGGCCAAGTTGAAGGCACCGCAAACGTCAACCTCCGTAACCTCGGCGAGAACTCCACACTCACGCTGATCAATGGTAAGCGAATGGTCCCAGCTGCTGCGACGACGCAGAGCGGTGGTGAATTTGTCGACCTGAACTCCATTCCGCTCGTGATGACCGACCGTGTCGAAGTATTGACCGATGGCGGCTCAGCACTCTACGGCGCAGACGCGGTTGCGGGTGTAGTCAACATCATCATGCGTAATGATTTCGAAGGTCTCGAAATCTACGGCGACCTGCAAGGCGTCGAGCAGGCGAGCGGCGCGTACGATGCCACGGTAAGCGGCATCTGGGGCACGTCGTTCAACGACGGCGCGACTCACTTAGTGCTCTCTGCAGAACGCTTTGAAAGAGACCCTGTCGCAGTAAAGGACGCGAATTTCTACGGGCCCTATTCTGAATTCCTCGGCACAGTCTCCGACGCAGGAACATTAATTAACGCCCCTGCATTTGGCGCGAATTTCAATGCGGCCCAGTGGCTCAACACCGAGATCTACACACAAAATCTCGCAGAGGGCGGCAATCCTGCTAACTATATTTACACCGATCCAGGCTGCTACACGACCACGCTATCAAACGGCAGCACTCCGCAGATCGGCAGGCTCCGAGAGGAACGTGGCGAAAAGGCCGGCACTTGCCGCGCAGACACGTCAGAGTGGAATTACGTGTCAAACGCCACTGAACGAAACGCCTTCGCTGGCTCATTCAATCATCAGTTCAATGACACTACCGAGTTCTACTCGTTCTTTAGTCACTCCGATTCTAAAACGACTCGAGCAGATGACGGATACAATCAGTCTCGAGGACCAACCGTCTTTTTAGCGCCCCCTAACGCCTATACACGAAATCCGGCGTTCGGGTTCAATGCTATCGGTCAGACACTCGAGCTCGGATTCTTTGCGCCAGCCGCGGGACTCACTCGCCCTACGCTGGCTGATATGCCCAATATGCCTCTTGCTGCAAGCAACGGAGGCCCCAACGTAGCCATGTATCAGGGGTTACGTGATGGTATCGACCGAACTGGCGCTGCAAACAACATCACCGAAACAAGCACGGTGAGTGTACAAGCCGGATTGAAGGGAGAATTTGAAGCATTCAACCGAGCGATGAGCTTCGACGTTAGCTACTCGTGGGGTGGCTCTTCGCTAGAGCAGCAGTATAAAACCTTCAACCGCGACCGCGCAGAGCTTGCAGCCAATGGATTGGGTGGTCCGAACTGCACACCAAACGGCATCCCAGACTTTGACTTTGCCGGTCAACCAGGGCCCTTCGGCGGCGCGGTTCCCCAAGCTTGGGACTTCTACTCCCCTGGTCTCGTCCAAACGTTTTTCCCGGGTTTCGTGTTCACTACGCGCGAAAATCTGTCCTACGCACTGACCAGTAACAACCAAGGCCAGGGCGGTTGTATGTTCTACAACCCTTACTTAAGCCAGCTGTCTGATCCGAATCTCGCAAACAGTCGTGAGCTCATGGATTGGATGAACGTGACAGTTGATCGCGTTGATAAGCGCAACAAGCTCGCGGTCTTCGATGCAGTGGTCTCGGGCGAGCTGTTCGAGATGAAAGGCGGTACTGCGCAGTTTGCTTTGGGCGGCCAGTATCGTGAGAGAAACACGAAAGAAGAGGCGTCGGAACTCCACTATCCAGGCCTCCAGAATCGTATATTGGGTTACGATGAGAACGGCGTGCCAAACGAGTTCCATCGCGTGAGTAATAACTTTGAGTGTGCCATGTGCGCGTTCAACTACAATAATACTCGCACAACGAAAGCGGCCTTTATGGAGCTATCGCTGCCGTTTATTGAAAACGTGGAAACACAAGTTGCATTGCGTTTTGAAGACTACGGCGGACAAATCGGTAGCGAGCTTTCACCGAAGATAGCGATGAGCTGGCGTCCAACTGAGGACATTTTAGTCCGCGGTTCGTTCTCTCAATCGTTCAGAGCACCAAACATCGCGATTGTTGAGACAGGTCTGCAGTCTTCTTCCTACACATTCCGAGACCCGATCTCAAATCAGGCGGTGCGTGCAGGACTGCTCCCACCGATCGACGCGAACGCGGAGGCCGAATCGACCTATACACTAGGTGGACCAGCGCCTTATGTCGGCAATGAGTATGCAGACACCTACAGCCTCGGATTTCAGTGGACTCCCTCTGGTGCGCTGGAAGGCCTGACTGTTGGCGCCGATTTCTGGCGATTCGAGGTGAGCGATCGCGTTCTGCCTGAGCCTCCAATCCGCGCGATTCAGCCCGAAATTGACGCCTTCATCGCCGCCTCGCAAGATGAGTCGAACTACATTTTAAATGACTCGATTCCGGCAGATTCACCCTATCCCACCCCGTATCAGGCATGTAGCCCCTCGGCAATCGAGGCGGAATTTGGCCGAGACTCTAAGGAACGTCTCAACTGCGTAGTCGATCCTCGTGCCTACTACGTCAACGGGATCCAAAGGGCGTTTGGTGTAACAACCGGGGACCTGATTACCACGACATTGCGCGCGATCAACGCCGGCGACATCACGGCAGACGGGGTTGACCTCTCAGGCAGCTACAGCTGGTCGAACGATTGGGGCCTCTTTAGTGCTCGCCTCAACTACACCCACGTACGTCAGTACCGTCTCGACAACGTACCTGGGCTAGAAAGAGGTCTGCTCGACACCTACGTGTTTGATGCGGCAGGCACCACGGGTGACGGCAATATCGTTCGCTCTTTGCCTGACAACAAGGGTACCTTGACGCTAGCATGGCAACGAGATGCGCACGGGGTTAGCCTGATTAATCGGCATATCGGTTCCTACCGAGACTTAGCCTACCAAACAGCCTTTGATAACGGCTCTGATTTCACACGCAGCATGCTCGATGAGAAGATCGACAGCTACAACACGTGGGATTTCCAATACCGTTATTCGAAGGACTGGGGAGGCCGGGTAGGCACAACAAACTTCACTTTAGGGGTTCTAGACATGTTTAATGCAGACATCCCCTACCGAGAAGTCGGATCGCTCAACTACGACACGATTGTATTTGATGGCCGAGGTCGTCGACTCTACGCTCGAGTCTTATGGCAGATCCAGTAGCCTAGCTGTCTAGTTTATTGAAAACCCTCGAGCTGGGATCCCGACTCGAGGGTTTTTTTGTTTTAACCGCCTAGCACTCTATCAGGCTTAACTCTCCCTCTGTGTTTTCGCTATACTCGTTCCGTCACTATTCCCACCCTGCTGGAGCGATCATGAACCCTCATATAACACGCCCTGTTTTCTCGTTATTGCTTGGCCTAAGCCTAGCTGCGTGCAGCGAAACCCCTTCCGACCAAGTGGAAACAGACTCACTGCAAACGACTGCCTCGGCCACTAAGCCTGAACTCGGCAGCTTCGGCATTGATCTCAGCCAGCAAGACCCTGCGACTAAACCCGGCGACGATTTCTTTCGCTTCGCCAACGGCAAGTGGCTAGACGAGTTCGAGCTACCAGCTGACCGCAGTAATTATGGCTCTTTTTCAGTCTTAGGCGATCGTTCAGATCAGCGAGTGAACGAGATCATCGACGAGCTTGCCAGCGCCGAACCGCCAGCCGACTCGATAGAGCAAAAGATCAGCGACTACTATTTGAGCTACATGGATACCGCAACACTAGATGCGCGGGGTATCGCGCCACTGCGAGAAAGCCTCGCACAGCTCGCGCAAATCGACTCAAAAGAAGCGCTCATAGAAGCGCTTGGGCGCGCACAGCTTGACGCCACGGCGAGCCCTTTCGAGGTCAGCGTGAGCGGGAGCGCGATCCAGACCGCCATCAGCTCGTGCTTAGCCTCGGGGGCATCGGCCTGCCTGACCGCGACTACTATCTGTTAGATACCGAACAGTACCAAACCGTACGAGCGGAGTATGTCGCGCACATTGAGCGTATGCTTGGTTTTGCTGGAATAAACAACGCAGCCGAAAAAGCGACTGCCGTTTTAGCGCTGGAAACTGCGATCGCTGAAAATCTGTGGCCACGTGCCGATCGCCGCAACCGAGACCTCACCTTTAATCCCATGCGCTACGAAGACTTCGTTGCGCAGTATCCTGGGCTCGACTGGGACGCATACTGGCGCGCAGCAGGGATAGACAAAGTGTCCGACCTCAATGTGAGCTACCCAAGTGCTATGGCACCGGTTATCGCTCTGCTCGACAGCATCCCCATTCAAGACTGGGTGAGCTATATGAGCTATCAGCACATTTCGAATCTTGCGGGGGTGTTATCGCAGGAAATCGATAACGAGAATTTCCACTTCTATTCAACGGTTCTGCGCGGCGTACCAGAGCAGCGTGAGCGCTGGGAGCGTGGCGTAGAGCGAGTGGGCGCACTCAACGGACTCGGCGAAGCAGTGGGACAAATCTATGTGCAAAAGCATTTCCCCGAATCCGCAAAGCTCCAGATGCAAGCACTCGTGGAAAATTTGCGCGCCGCGCTGAAAGAAAGCATCGATAGTCTCGACTGGATGGGCGAAGAAACCAAGGTCGAGGCCCGTCTGAAGCTCGAGTCATTCCGACCCAAAATTGCCTACCCCGACGAATGGAAAGACCTGTCGGCAATCGAAATTAGTCGCGATGACCTATTCGCCAACGCACGCAGCGTGCGTGAGTTTAACTACCTCGATGAGATTAGCCGCCTTGGCCAGCCAACCAATCGTGAAGAGTGGGGAATGACGCCGCAGACGGTGAATGCTTATTACAACTCGTCGTTCAACGAAATTGTATTCCCTGCCGGAATCCTTCAGCCTCCTTTCTTCGACCCCGCGGCAGATATGGCCGTGAACTACGGTGGTATAGGTGCAGTAATAGGGCACGAGATGGGTCACGGCTTCGACGATCAGGGGTCTAAGTCGGATTACCAAGGCATTCAGCGAAACTGGTGGACAGACGAAGACCGCGCGAACTTCGAAAAACTGACAACCGCCCTCGCCGCGCAGTACGACAAGTTCGAGCCAGTGCCAGGCTATTTTGTCGACGGCAACTTCACTCTCGGCGAAAACATTGGAGATGTTGGTGGCCTATCGCTCGCTTACCGGGCCTACAAACATGCACTCGGCGGCGAGGAGGCACCTTTAATAGACGGACTCACCGGCGATCAGCGCTTCTTCTTGAGCTGGGCACAGGTGTGGCAGCGAAAGTACCGTGAAGACGCGCTAATCCAGCGCCTCACTTCCGATCCGCATTCACCGTCCGAGTTCCGCGTCAACGGCGTGGTTCGCAACTTCGACGAGTGGTATGAGGCGTTCGACGTGCAGCCCGAAGATGCGCTCTATCTCGCGCCAGAAGACCGCGTGCGTATTTGGTAATCAGAGAAGAGCGGGGATTGAAAATGGACAAGCAACGCTTGCGAGCAACAGAGAGTTTATTCTCAGTCAGCCTTATTATTCTTTCTGCTCTTAGCTCCTTGCTCTTTCTTTTTTCGTCGGCATCGTTGGCGCAGGATTTCGATACCATTATAGCCAATGGCCGCATTGTCGATGGCTCGGGTAACCCTTGGTACGAAGCCGATGTTGGCATTCGAGGAGATAGAATTGTCTCCATTGGCGATCTCGCCGACAGGCAAGCCACGCAGATTATCGATGCCACGGGACTGGTTGTGGCGCCGGGATTCATTGACCCGCACACGCACGCCCTGCGTGGAATTTTCGACGTACCCACGGCGGAGAGTTCCCTCTTGCAAGGCGTGACTACGCTCACCGAGGGCAACGACGGCAGCTCTCCTTTTCCTATTGCAGCTCACTACGCTGAAATCGAAGCCAAGCGCATTAGCCCAAACTGGGCTGTCTTTGTTGGGCAAGGCACGATTCGCGAGGCGGTTGTCGGGCGCGACGATAGAGGGGCGACACCTCTCGAGCTTGCACGCATGAAGGCTATGGTTGCCGAAGCAATGCGCGACGGTGCGCTGGGTATCTCGACGGGTCTTTTCTATGTTCCCGGCAGTTTCACGCCAACAGAAGAAGTCGTCGAACTATCAAAAGTTGCCGCACAGTATGGCGGTATCTATATTTCGCATATGCGCGAGGAAGCTAATCAGCTACTCGACTCGGTGAGCGAAACTATCGCTATCGGGGAGCAGGCCGGTATTCCCGTTCAGATAACCCATCACAAGGTGATCGGTGTGCAGAACTGGGGAGCATCGGTCGACAGCCTACGCCTTGTTGACGAAGCCCGCGCACGCGGAGTCGACGTCACGCTCGATCAATACCCCTACACCGCGTCACAAACGAGCATCAACGCACTAATCCCGCAGTGGGCACAGGAAGGCGGACGCGAGAAAATGCTTGAACGCCTCGAGAGCCCCGAGACTCGTGGAGCAGTCAAAGCGGCAATCGTAGATAAAATTTTATTCGACCGCGGCGGCGGCGACCCCAAAAATGTATCTATCTCGCGCAGCCCAAACGATCGTTCTATTGAAGGCAAAAATCTTGCCGATATCACCCTCGACCGCGGACTCGAACTAAGCGTCGAAAATGCGGCAGAGGTGACGATGGAGATTGTAGGGATCGGCAATGTCAGCGCGGTCTATCATGCGATAGGCCCGCAGGATGTCGACCGCATCATGCAGCATCCGGCGGTTGCCATCGGCTCAGACGGTCCGGTGGGCGTATTCGGTGAGGGCGCGCCACATCCACGTCAGTATGGCACCTTCGCCCGAGTGCTAGGTCACTATGTTCGCGAACGCGGCGTGATAAGCCTCGAGAACGCCATCCGCAAAATGACTAGCCTTACGGCTCAGCGCCTAAGCATTCGCGACCGGGGCCTATTGGTCGAAGGCTATTTCGCCGACATTGCGATTTTCGATCCCGACATCATAATCGATAAAGCGACATTTGAGCAGCCTCATCAGTATGCAGTTGGCGTGAATACTGTGTTGGTCAATGGCGAAGTCGTTGTCGCGAATGGTCAGCACACCGGCGCTCGCCCCGGAAGAGTGCTGCATGGGCCCGGGTTTCAGGCCCCTTGAAAACACACCACCCTGTGGCGAGATAGGTCAAAACTTGGCGAAACTACCTAGGCGCCCGTATCTAAGAGCGCACAGAGACTGCGTAACTAGGCCATAAAACGCACTTGGCACGATACTCGCATTATTCATAGCATCATGTTTAATGCGGAGTTCACAGAATGAAATTTCTTTCGACCCTCGGCCTTCTCGGCCTCACCCTTATTGGTCTGATCATAGCCATACCGATACTGTCGGTCGCTTTTTCTGTGTTCGGCGCGCTCGTGGTCTTTCTTGTTTGGATCGCGCCGTTTTGGATTATCGCGACATCGGATCAAACCACCGGCTTTGAAAAAATCGCTTGGCTGATCGCGATGGTTTGCCTGTCTTGGTTTGCGTGGGTGTTCTACTTCTTTCTCGCGCCGCTGAAAAGGCGTGACGACTACTATGGTTACACTAGGCGGTAACTCGTTTTTGGTGGAGCCCTAACTTGTCCACCTATGCGCCGCGGCCGCGCATGCATTGCCGCGGCGCATTTTTCGTTATACTCGATTCGTTCATTTTCCTTCGCTCACATTTTTGCGCACTTGCACGACACATCCCATTAGGCGAGACTTACCCACGATGGAATCCCTTTTTAGTCGCTATGTAAGGAAAACAACAATGATAAAGAAAGCGTTAGCGGTAGCCACCGCGGTAGCAGTACTTAGCACAGCTGTAGTAACGACGGCAAACGCGCAAGAAGCCCCTACTCCCGAGCAGGTCGCAGCCAGCGCCACCGACACGCGTCAATCAGTATTCAAACTGTTACGTTTCTATTTAGTGCCGCTCGCAGGCATGGCGCGCGGCGCACCTTTTGATGCCGAGCTTGCAGAGAAGAACGGACGCCGCATCGCTGCTCTCGCGCCGACAATCCCTGACGTTTTTATGCACGATACACGCAACTTTGATGTTGAAACCGAAGCGTTAGACGTGATCTGGGAAAACAAGTCAGAGTTCGAAAATAAAGCTATGGCATTAATGAATAATGCCAACGCCTTTGCAGATCTGGCTGCAACTGGCGACCGCGGTCAGACACTCGGTGCTTTTAGAGCATTAGGTGGCTCATGCGGAGATTGTCATGACACGTTCCGCGTCGACAACGACTAGTCCTCTACAACTAACCTGTAGATTTAGCCTCTACATTTAATTTCTAAACCGATCCTTTAGGGCTACCGCGTGAAAAACGCGGCTAGCGCTAGGCGGTCGGCATCAGTAAGGCGAGAGGTGTTGTGCTCGATCACATCGCTCATGTCGCCGCCAACGAAATCTGAATCGGGTTTCATTCCGAGCAGTAAGAATAGATCAAAACTGCTTCGGTCCCAGTCTTCTAACGCCGCACGGTCAATCGCCTCGACTTTATCCTCACCTAACTGTGCGCCCGAAAATTCCCGCGCGAGCTGCGAAATTCCCAGACCGTTACGCGGCGTGTGACACTCACCACAATGTCCGAGATTTCGCGCAAGATAGGCGCCGCGTTCGATCAGTAATGAATCTCCTTGCTCCGAAATCAGTTCAGGTTCTTTCCCGCCTGTTAGATCAGCCAATAGATTCCAGCCCACCAGAGCAAAACGCGAAAGCCACCATGGTGTTTCATGTTCAGGGACCGCATTGTTTACCGGATCAAGTGACAAGAGATACGCACCGATGTCGAGAACATCCTGATCATTCAGACCTGCGTAAGAGCGATAAGGGAACGCCGGGAAATAAAAGCTGCCCTCAGGTGAGCGCCCATGCTGAAGCGCGAGCAAAAAATCCTGTGCCCGCCAATCACCGATGCCTGTCTCGACGTCCGGCGTAATATTGGGAGCATAGAAAGTACCGAAATAGGTAACCAATGCGTGGCCGCCACTAAGAACCGCCGAGTCGGTTGAGCCATCTTCATTAACCGCTAAATGACAACTAACACAGCCGCCCGCGTTAACCAAATAAGCACCGCGGGCAATTGCTTCCTCGCTGCTTGAAATTGCAGCGCTGTCATCGACAGGCGGAGTCGAGAGTAAAAAATAGGCAAGGACTGCAACAGCCGCAACGCAAATCGCGAGTAATCTTATGCGTGACGGCCATCTTCTCATTCCATTCGTCTCCCTCTTATTCCTTCTAATCTACGCCTGATTTCGGCATAAAAATACGCTTCGCCGCTAGATGAGCTGACTCAGCATCTCTTGATTATACGTGACCAGTTCATCGAATTTGCCCGCGCGCACTTTAGTGACCCAATCGGGGTTTGCGATAAGCGCACGACCAACAGCAATCATGTCGAACTCGTCGGCCTCCATACGCGTAATCAGATCATCGATGCTTGCAACTTCGGCTTCGCCGCCGCGGTAGGTCGCAATAAATTCCTCAGTTAAACCGACGCTACCAACGCTAATCGTTGGCTTGCCAGTGATCTTCTTGACCCAGCCCGCGAGATTGAGGTCAGAACCTTCGAACTCGGGCTCCCAGAATCGACGTGTACTGCAGTGAAAAATGTCGACGCCTGCAGCTGAAAGCGGCTGCACAAACTGTTCGAGTTCTTCGAGACTCGGCGCGAGGCGCGCGGTGAAGTCCTGCTGCTTCCACTGCGAAAATCGGAGAATAATCGGATAATCGTCGCCGATTTCAGCACGAATGCTTTGTACGATGTCGGTCGCAAAACGCGTGCGCTTAACGAGCGAACCGCCGTACTGATCCTCGCGTTGGTTCGTGCCTTCCCAAAAAAAGTTATCGATGAGATACCCATGAGCACCGTGCAGCTCGAGCGTGTCAAAGCCCAGATCTTTAGAATCTTTTGCCGCCTGTGTGAACGCAGCGATGAGGTCGTCAATCTCCGCATTGCTGAGCGCTTCATAGACCTTTTTGCCTGGCCCTACTAAGCCCGATGGCGTGGCAGACGGATAGTCTGGATAAGCGCCCTCGCCTGGTCGACGCATGCCGCCCTGGTGCCAAAGTTGTGGCGCTATCTTACCGCCGGCTGCGTGAACCGCTTCGACAATTTTATGCCAGCTATCGAGTGCTTTACCGTGGAAACCAGGAATGCGCACTTCGTTAGAGGCCGCCTTATGATTGACCGTCGTGCCTTCGGTGATGATGAGACCAACCTCGTTCTCGGCGCGGCGTTTGTAGTACTGCAACACTGCGTCGTCGGGTACGCCGTCTGGCGAAAACTGTCGAGTCATTGGTGCCATGGCAACGCGATTTTTGAGAGTAAGTTTGGGGCTAGTAAATGGGGTAAACAGAATATCGGGGTTCATCGAGCGGTCTCTGCGTAAGTAGTTAGAAAAAATGTGTCGTCGCCATGCGTGAGAACGACATAATAGGTCGGCACGAAAGTGGTGTCGAGTTCTAGCGGCCCAGCGCTGCATCGCGCAGTATGCGGCGGTTCATGTCGGTTGGCGCCGGTTCTGATTCGCCGAAGATCGCGCGAATCCAGTGGCCGTCTGTCGGATTGGGGAACACGATATAGTCAGCGCCAAAGCGAGCTGCGTCTTCGTGCATTAACGCCTCGCGCGCGCCCACATCGGTGACATAGTAGCGCCGCGCGAAGTCATTGAGGTTGTCGCCGAGCGAAGCGACTACATGGAAGTCAGCTCGAATCTGCGCCTGCACGGCCTCCTTGTTAGACGTATCGCGCAAGACGCGGAGATGGTCGGCACGCGCGTTGTCAAACCCCGCGGCCTGTAAATTTGCCAGCGCAAGCTCGAAGGTCGCCTCACCCTGATCGCGATTCGTGACAAAGAAAAGCGTCACATCGTTTGTCTCGCAAAATGCGGCAAACTCGAGCGCGCCAGGACTTGCAACAAACTGATTGCTCGGCACCCAGGCATCCCACGTGGCGTCATCGAAGAAATCGCCGCCGTCGGCAATAAGCTGTCCCCAGTAGGCGCCAGATAAGAGCACTGTTTCGTCAACATCGGTGATCACCGCAAGAGGACGCGTATCATCGAATATGCCTGCCTCACGCGCAGCGAGTGCTTGTTCGACTCGCAGCTGCGCCAGCGCAAAGCCCTGATAATAAAGCGCGCGAAATTCGGCCGCAGTCTGGCGCCACGCAATAGCGTAGAGCAAGGGATTGAACAGGTCTGCTTGTTCTCCCCTTGGCT
>JAGYKB010000019.1 GCA_018401885.1 Gammaproteobacteria bacterium | reverse complement strand
TTCGATTTTATTGTCGAGCGCGAATAACAAGCGTCATTTTTTGCTCTTTTCCCGAGGCACACGAATGTCTAATTCTGAAGACCATGACCATGACCATGACCATGACCATGACCATGACCATGACCATGACCATGACCATGACCACACTGCGCCGCCTTCAGAACTAGAGCTGCGGGTTAAGGCTCTTGAAAGCCTGCTGATTGAAAAAGGCCTAGTGAACCCCGAAACGCTCAACGAAATTATCGATACTTATGAGAATAGAGTGGGCCCGCGCAATGGCGCGCAGGTTGTCGCCAAGGCATGGACGAATGCTGAATTCCGGGAGGCATTACTCACCGATGCAACCGACGCCGTGGCGAGTCTTGGCTTCATGGGGCGTCAGGGAGAGCACCTCAAAGTAGTAGCGAACTCTGATGATGTGCACAACCTCGTCGTATGCACACTCTGCTCTTGCTATCCATGGACGGTATTGGGCCTGCCGCCTGCTTGGTACAAATCGGCACCGTACCGATCGCGCGCGGTGAGCGAGCCGAGAGCGGTGTTGGCAGAATTTGGCACGCAGCTAGCAGATACTACTCGCGTGCAAGTGTGGGACTCCACCGCGGAGCTACGCTACCTCGTTCTGCCGCAGCGCCCAGCTGGCACCGAGGGATGGAGTGAGGCTCAGCTTGCAGAGCTTGTTACTCGCAATGCAATGATTGGCGTTGAGGTAGTGAATCCACCTAAGACGAACGAGGCTCGCGGGTGATCGGCGCACACGACCTCGGAGGCAAACGAGGCTTTGGTCGCGTGTTGCAGGCGCGCAATCCAGACGCAATCGCCTCGGATTCACCCGAACCGCTTTTTCATGCTGAGTGGGAGCGCCGAGCGTTTGCGCTAACTCTCGCTACCGGCATGCTCGGACAGTGGAATATCGATGAGTCGCGCCATGCGCGTGAGAATCAGGAACCACAGCGTTATTTGGACAATAGCTATTACGAGACGTGGCTCGTTGGTCTGCAAAAGCTCCTGCATGCAAAAGGTCTGCTCGAGCCAGAAGAATTGGAATCGCTTCCATTTGCGAGCTCTGTCGACGTAAGCGCGAGCCTTTCAATCTATCGGTCTAGCAAGAGAATGATTGAGCCGCCGACGCCGGCGAGGGCAGCCGAATTGCTAGCAAAGGGCGGACCTACGCTTCTGCCCGACTCGCGGCCGCCGAAGCACGCTGTTGGTACGACGGTGAAGGTGCTGCCAATGACGCAGACGGGTCATACGCGTGCGCCTCAGTATGTTCACGGTGCCACGGGCATTATTTATGCGATAAACGGGGTACACATCTATCCCGACGCCAACGCGCATCGCCGCGACGAGGACAAGGTTGTTGGGGAAATACTCTACACGGTGTCGTTCGCGCGTGCCGCGCTGTTCCCGTCGCATGCACTCCCTGCCGTTAGTGACGGTATGGCACCGAAAGACAAGAGCCTACATGGCTCACCCATGAATCATGATGCCAGCACTATCGACAAAGGTAGTGTAGATCTAGGTAGTGCAAAAGAAGGCAGTGAAGACAGAGTTTTCGTAGACCTTTGGGAGCCTTATCTTACCCATGACTGACTTTTTGTATCAGCCAAAAGACGCAAACGGGCCGGTTTTTAAAGCGCCTTGGGAAGCAACGGCCTTCGGTCTTGTGATTGCATTGCATAAATCCGAAGCCTTTACTTGGCCCGAATGGGCGAGTTATTTGACGGCCGCCATTGAGAGCGCTCAGGCACAGGGAGATGCCGATATAGGTGATACTTACTATGAGCATTGGCTTGCAGCACTCGAAGCAATTGCGCAGGACAAAAAGCTTACAGCTGTCAGCGAGCTACTGCAGCGAAAAGAGCAATGGAAATCGGCGTATTTGAATACGCCGCATGGGCAGGCTGTTGAGCTAAACGCTGGCGTTTGAAAGCCCGCTTAGACATAGTTGTCGCCAAAGGAAAATACTGTCTAAGTGAAAAAATGAGTAGATTCGATGACATTCGTTCGCGAGCTGAATCGCGAAAAGGCGGAGCCCGCGCGTTAAAAGCGCTGTTGCCTAAAGTTGCGACTAACAAACAGCTCATCGAGCTTGGCGATGATCGCTACCTTGCGATGATGACCAAATCGATTAATCAAGCAGGGTTTAGTTGGAAGGTAATCGAAAACAAGTGGCCTAGTTTTGAAGAAGCATTCCTCGGCTTTGATCCTCACAAACTTAGTTATTTGTCGCCCGAGCAATGGGAAGCATTCACTAGTGACAAACGCGTGGTGCGCAATTGGCAGAAAATCAAAGCGCTTCAGGACAATGTTTTTTTCGTGCAGGACGAGTCTCGGCGGAGCGGCGGCTTCGGTAAATTTATTGCGCAGTGGCCAGTAGAAGATCAAATCGGGCTTATGGCCTATTTAAAGAAAAATGGCTCTCGCCTGGGAGGACAAAGCGCACTCTGGTTCTTACGCCGAGTCGGAAAAGACTGCTTTATCCCTGCACGCGATGTCGTCGTGTTGCTGCGAAGCATCGGTCTCGATATCGCAGAGAACCCTACATCGAAGCGCGATCTTACTAAGATTCAAGCACAGTTTAACGAGTGGCACATTGAGACAGGGTTGCCCTACAGCCACCTAAGTCGAATCGCTGCCTGCTCGGTGGGTGATAGCTATTTGTAGAAAGCGCAAGAAGGCTCAGAGAGGGGACTGCGCTTAGAATAGAGTCCTCGAGAAATTAAAGAGACATTGGTGGAGGAAGATCAAATGGCTAAATATGTGTGGAAAACCTGTTTTGTCGCACTTATTACCATGATCGCGATTGCAGAGATTGGCGAATACCTAACCGGGATCCATATTCCCTGGGTAATGCGCTTATCGCTCGTTTTAGGAATGACAGCGGGCATGACATTTCTGAAAAGCACACTCAATCTTGTGATTGCGATGGAGAAAGAAAAACCCCTGGCAGGCACAGTCCACAATACGCTCGGCCCCGATCGTTCACCTGCGGCGCCTAATCAAGATGAGCCTATCGAAGGTGACAGGCGTAAATAGATCCCACCTTGGTTACGCTCGATACTGAAAAGCCCGGCTATCAGCGGTATCTCAGCATAGTTCTAGTGAGCTGTTCTATTCTAGTGACACCCATGAGTTTCATGTCGCGTTCGATTTCGCTTCGCATATTGCCTAGCGCCTTTTCAACGCCGGGTTGGCCTGCGGCTGCAAGCGCGTAAAGATACATACGTCCGCCGGAACACGCCTTGGCTCCCGCGGCCAATGCTTTTATCACATGCGTGCCGCGGCGAATGCCGCCGTCGCAGATGATATCAATATCGTTGCCAACCGCATCGGCTATTTCCGCTATCTGATCGAAGGGCGAACGCGAACCGTCGAGCTGACGCCCGCCGTGGTTTGATACCATGATCGCATCTGCACCGATCTCTGCGGCTTTGCGCGCGTCCGCGACACTCATGATGCCTTTGAGGCAAAAAGGACCTCCCCATTTTTCTTTCAGAGCAGCAGCGTCGTCCCAGTTCATCGATTGGTCTAGCATCGAACCAAAGTAGTCACCAATCGAGACGGCAACGTTAGAACCCTGGTCGACATAGTCTTTGAGTTCGGCGAGCTCGAATTTTTCTCTGAAAAAATAGTTGAGTGCCCAGCCCGGATGAGTGGCAAAACTTGCAAGGCTTTTTAGTGTTAGGCGCGGGGGTGAGGTAAATCCTGTGTAAAGGTCGCGCTCGCGATTCCCGCCCGTGATGGTGTCGACGGTTAGTGCGAGAGTGTCGAATTTCGCGGCTTTTGCGCGCTCAACCATAGCGTCATTTAGACCGCGGTCTTTATGAAAGTAAAACTGGAACAGCTTTGGCGTTGAAATCATAGCGCCGATTTCGGCGAGCTTTACCGATCCCAGTGCCGATACTCCAAACATCGTACCGAACTTTTCTGCCGCGCGAGCCACAGCACGCTCACCGTCGTGGTGGAATAATCGTTGTAGCGCAGTGGGTGAGCAGAACAAAGGCATCGCCAATTTTTGCCCCATCACCGTAACCGACATGTCGACGTCTTGCACACCGGCTAGCACGTTTGGCACGAGGTCGCAGTCAGCGTAGGCTGAGGTATTGCGCCGATAAGTAGTCTCATCGTCGGCGGCGCCATCGATGTAGTGAAAAATAGGCCCCGGCAGTCGCTGTTTAGCGAGTAGACGGAGATCTTCGACATTGTGCGAGTTCTTGAGAGTTCTAAACATGGCGATGGTGAATCCTGCGGCAGTCGAGCCTGCTTTATTTTAATTCGAATCGGCCCCTAGGTTTTTAAATGCTCCTGCGGCAGCCCGATAGTAACCCGAGAGTTAAGCAACTGTGAATGCGAAGCGCAGCCTCGTCTTTACCCTTCTCAATGACAGATTGAGCGCAAATGGCGCGGGGGGTTCACATCGCGGTGAGTCGTAGTACTATAAAGTGTGGGAAAGAAAAAACGACTACCCGTCAATAATAATTTACTAGGAGCGATCATGTCTCAATCTACTACCCCCTCATTCAAGCTAAGTCTACGCCCTCTCGCGCTTTGTATATCGCTTGCGCTTACCGCCTGTGGCGGCGCAGAAATGAGTTCATCCTCGTCGACAGCGGCGCAGCCCGAGGCTATCAGCGGCAACAGCATTTCGGGCATTGGTATGCCCAATCCCAATCCCGTAGTCACCCGAAACTGGGGCGACTTGCCAGCCGGCCGCAATTGGGGGTCGACGGCAGGGATCGACATCGACCCCACCGACGGTAATGTTGTCGCGTATGAGCGCTGTGGCGCCGGAAATTTCGGCTCAGGAGTGCCAGTTAACTGCGATACAAATCCTGTGGATCCGATTTTCAAATTCGATCGAAACACAGGCGAAGTGCTCGCAAATTTCGGCGGTGGTTTGATGATGACGCCTCACGGAATCGACGTCGATGCTGAGGGCAATGTCTGGGTGACCGATTTCGCCGGTAACGAGGAGGGCACGAAAGGGCATCAAGTTCATAAGTTTAGCCCCTCGGGTGAACTTCTCATGAGCCTAGGCGTGCCCGGACAGACGGGCAACGATGGCGCTCATTTCAATCAGCCGAATGACGTGCTTGTAGGACCCGATGGCAGTATCTACGTTTCCGATGGCCACAACGGCCAAGGGATGATTACCCAAGAAGCCATCGAGGAGGGCCGTGCGCGTGGCGACACGGCCCGCGTGATGAAATTCGCGCCCGATGGGACCTTTATCAAGCAATGGGGGCGCATCGGTTTAGAACATGGCGAATTCCGCACACCTCACGCTATGGATTTTGACTCTAAAGGACGCCTCTGGGTGGTGGATCGAGGCAATCACCGAATCGAAATATTTGACCAAGAGGGCAATTACCTCGAGTCCCGATATACCTATGGACGGATAAGCGGACTATTTATAACCGGCGACGATCAGGTTTACGCGATCGATTCTGAGTCGGGACCGCTCAATCATCCGAGTTGGCGCAATGGCGTTCGTATCGGCCACATCGATAGTGACATCACCCATGCGATGATCCCTCCGTTCGAGCGTGAAGATCGACTTTACCAAGGCACAGCTGGCGAAGGCGTTGCTGTTGATGCCGACGGCAATGTGTTCGCAGCAGAGGGGCCAAACTCGCTATCGCAGGCGGGGGGTGCCTTTACTAAATACTCGGTTCGCTAATGGTGCAACGACCGCGTGCCCATTGACGCAGTGAGTGAGATACTCGAGAAATACACTGTGCTCAATTGGGACGAGAGCTTCTCAGCGTGCGTGGCTAGAAATGCACCACGCTGCGAATGCTTTTTCCCTCGTGCATCAGATCGAACGCAGTATTGATATCACCAAGCGGCATAGTGTGTGTAATAAAGTCGCTGAGCGCGAACTTGCCCGCTAGGTAATCTTCGACTATCTCTGGTAACTCCGAGCGCCCCTTGACGCCGCCGAATGCGGTGCCGCGCCAGACTCTGCCTGTCACCAGCTGGAACGGGCGTGTCGAGATCTCCTGCCCCGCGCCCGCGACGCCGATAATCACCGATTCGCCCCAGCCCTTGTGGCAGCACTCGAGCGCCGAGCGCATCACATCGACGTTACCTATGCATTCGAAGGAGTAGTCGACTCCGCCATCGGTGAGTTCGACGATAATCTCCTGAATGGGCTTGTTAACAGTCTGCGGATTGATGCAATCCGTTGCACCGAGTTTGCGAGCAAGTTCAAACTTGCTCTCGTTTACATCGATAGCGATGATGCGCGAAGCAGAAGCCATGGTTGCGCCTATAACCGCCGACAGGCCAATGCCGCCCAGTCCGAATATGGCAACCGTCGCGCCGGCCTCTACTTTCGCCGTGTTCATCACTGCGCCCATGCCCGTCGTCACGCCGCAGCCTAGCAGACACACTTCCTCTAGCGGCGCCTCGGGATTCACTTTAGCGAGAGCGATCTCGGGCAGCACCGTGTACTCCGAAAAAGTAGAGCAGCCCATGTAGTGAAAGATTGGCGTCCCATTGCAGCTGAACCGGCTTGTGCCGTCGGGCATCAGCCCCTTGCCCTGCGTCACGCGAATTTTCTGACAGAGGTTTGTCTTGCCCGATAAGCAGAACTTACATTCGCCGCATTCGGGTGTGTAGAGCGGAATGACATGGTCTCCCACTGTAACTGAGGTAACCCCCTCGCCGATCGATTCCACAATCCCACCTCCCTCGTGGCCGAGAATGGCCGGGAATACGCCTTCTGGGTCTTCGCCGCTGAGTGTGAACGCGTCGGTGTGACAAACGCCGCTCGCAATGACCCTAATGCGCACCTCGCCCGCCTTAGGCGGCGCTACTTCAATTTTTTCAATGCTAAGCGGTTTTCCAGCTGCCCAAGCGACGGCGGCAAGGCAGGTGATAGGCAAATTGGTTGAAGCTGTCATGGGTGTCTCTTTAGTAAGCGGGATTGCGGTTTATAGTAGTCGATGGCCGAAACCTAAGAAAAGCCCTAAAATAGGCCTAAACATTTGCAGCGAGAAAAGCATGACAGAATCCTGGGTCGATCGCATGCTCAAAAAGCACTAGGAGAATGGTGGGACTAAGGAGTATTCTCAAGAAATTTATCTAATCTAAAACATGGAGAAAGCTAAATGAAAGCGCCAGTTTCACTCATCTTAAGTGCAGTTCTTGCTTCCTGTGCAGTAGATGATGGCATGCCCAATTTTGAGCGCATGAGCGTCGAAGAACTGGCTGCCTATAACGAGGGGCGCAATTTGTCGCAGATGATCGTCTGCCAAGAGGCTACCACAACCACGAGTCGGGTCCGCCGTAAGCGCTGCGCCACTGTCGAAGCGCTCTATGGAACAGGCATCACCGCTCAGCAGCTTAATATTCTTAATAGTGGCGCGGGTCTGAGTGAGAATTAACCTCACTTGGAATCAAGCGGTAAAGAAGCTTTGTTGGATAAGTTCCTCAAAATTGCTTTCTCTTTAGTGGTCAGGTACTGATCTCTTTAAATTTTTGCAGGAAAACGCACCATGCCAGAGTTCGTCTTATCACCCAATATCCTCGTCATTCCAATCTTAATTTCGCTTGTGATCGTCGAACTAATCATCAGTAAAGCGATGGGGCGCTCGGTTTACAATTTTCAAGACAGCGTCACGTCGATCAATATTGGCATTATGAGTCAATTTGTAAACGCGACGGGCGCGGTAATCAGTGCGTTTATGTACGCCGTTATCGAAATGAAATACGGCACATTCGAGTGGGATATGACGAATCCGCTTACATGGATATTCGCCTTGCTACTCTACGACTTCCTCTACTACTGGGTTCATCGCACAGGGCATGAAGTTAATATGTTCTGGGCGTCGCATATTACTCATCACAGCAGCGACGAATTTAATCTTTCCACCGCACTTAGGCAGGCATCCACGGGCTTCTACTTTAAGTGGATTTTTTATATGCCTCTTGCCGTCTTAGGTATTCCTGTACAGGTATTCATCGTTGTCGGCCTTATCGATTTGCTCTACCAAGTTTGGGTTCATACGCGTCTAATAGGACGTCTGGGATGGGTAGAGTATGTGCTAGTAACGCCCTCTAATCATCGGGTACATCACGGTAAGAATGACTACTGCATCGATAAGAATTATGGAGGCGTTTTCTGTGTCTGGGATCGGATGTTTGGAACCTACGCCGACGAACGTGTAGAAGAGCCTATAGTGTATGGTCTCAAGAAGAAGCTAAATAGTTGGAACCCGGTATGGAGTAATCTCCACTACTGGGTGAGTATGTTCAAAAAGGCAGGACAGCAGGACAAGTGGGGCGACAAATTGATGTGCTTTTTCGCCCCACCAGCATGGTCGCCCGATGGTAATTCAGCGCCCAAGCCTCTCGCTGAGATGCCAGTAACCGATGAGATTTTCGTTGAGAAAACGCCCTTATCGATTAAGTTATCAGGGCTTATGATGACTATAGTCTCGGCGGTTGTACTTGTGCTTTATCTCGGTACTAAACAGCAGTTACCGGGGATGGTTCAGGTAGTATGCGCTGCAGCTGCGGTGTGCGCATTCGCGTTAGTTGGCTACTTTTGGACGCAAGGTAATAAGAAAGAGTTAGAGCAATGAACAGCCTCGCAATAACCGATGGTTTGCTTTTTTTCGTCACGTTACTTATCGCTGTCGGCCCTAAATACCCCCCGTCGATTCGTCTTGCGGCGGGTTTATTTTCTGCCGCAGCATGCCTTGGTGTTTTACGTTTTACAGGCGTGCTGCCTCTACCAACGATGCATGCTTTTTTCTCAGGTCTGGGAGCAACTGCGGCGTACCCACTCCTTGCGGCAACGTTCCTCTTTTCGGGTTCTGTACTTGCTAATCGCTGGCGATTCTCGAGTATCTTCGCCGTTATTGCAGGCGCACTAGGCTTGGTGGCAAGCGCGTTAGAGTTTGGTATTTGGGGAAATGCGGTCGCACTTATCTCAGTAGCCACGCTAGTCTTGCTATCGATTGTTACTCGAGACGCATTAGCCATAGTTGGGGGAGTATCGCTGCTAGCTGCGGTTGTCCTTTTTGCACTTAATGTTTCTCTCGCGTCGCTGTTAAAGCCAGGAGACTTCTTGCATCTCTTTATGGCGCTTGGGCTCGCGTTACTTGGTTTTAGCGCGCGGGTGAAAGCTGCTCACAAGGCATAATCTATACCCGACATCGTGCCACGCCCATGGGCATCCTTGAGAAGATTGCGATTCCCTGATAGCACCGATCTCAGAGTCTACTCGTGCCGTTAGGTTAAATAAATTTCGAGATGAGGATCCGGCAAATAAAAAAGGGGGCTTAGCCCCCTTTTTTACCGACTCTGACTAATTTATTTCAATAGTCGACGCAGGATTTTACCCGATGCTGACTTTGGAATTTCGCTAACGAACTCCAGCAAGCGAATCTGCTTATAGGTCGCAACCTTTTCAGCAACGAACTGCTTAATCTCATCCTCGCTTGCCTCTAGCCCGGCTTTCAGCGTCACGAAAGCTTTAGGAAGCTCGCCAGCTTCATCATCTGGCACACCGATTACTGCGGCATCAGCGACGGCTGGGTGAGTGACCAGCAGCGCCTCAAGTTCGGCTGGTGGGACTTGGAAGCCTTTGAACTTGATCAGCTCTTTGAGGCGGTCAACGATGGTGAAGTGCCCATCTTCGTCGACATGACCGATGTCTCCTGTATGGAGCCAGCCGTCTTCGTCAATTGTGTTTTTGGTTGCCTGCTCATTATTCAGGTATCCCGGCATCACCTGCGGGCCGCGAACCCAAATTTCGCCGTCCTCACCTATACCGAGGTCTTTACCGGTTTCCGGATCCACAATGCGGCTTTCTGTCGATGGAATCAGCACGCCGATCGTGCCCGGCTTAAACATGCCGGTAGGCGTTGTATGGCTGACGGGCGACAGTTCGGTCATGCCGTAGCCCTGAACGACTTCACAACCGAGTCTGGCAGACGCCTCGTGAGCGAGCTCTGCGCCCAAAGGCGCTGCGCCACTAAAGACACATTCCAGAGAGGACAGGTCGTAGTTTTCAACTATCGGATGTTTGGCGAGCGCGAGCACAATGGGTGGCGCGACAAACGCGCGTTTAATCTTGTGATCTTGCGCCAGCTGAAGAAACTGCTCCAGGTCAAAGCGCGCCATGGTGACGACTTTGCCGCCCTGAGCAAGCGCGTTATTCATCAGCACCTGCATGCCGTAAATGTGGAAAAAGGGAAGAAAGGACAGAATCGTTTCGCCTTCGTCAACGGCTAACACTTCGGTGGACTGGACCAGATTAGCCACGAGATTGTGATGGGTTAACATTACACCCTTTGACAGGCCTGTCGTGCCGGAGGAGTAGGGCAGTGCGACAACGTCACTGGTAGCCACTTCTACCTGTTGTTGCAGAGGCTCGCCCATTAGCGCGGTGAGCGGCTCTGCGTCGCTTGGATCGATGGTGAAGATCTGCTCAACCTTCGTGCCTTCTACGGCTTCTTTCGCTATAGGCAAAAACATCGAGATCGTGACGAGTAAGGTCGCACCAGAGTCATTGAGCTGATGTTGCACCTCGTGAGCCGTATAGGTGGGGTTGATTGTGGTAACTGTGCCTCCCGACCATGCAGTACCGTGAAAGGCGACGGCGTACTCTGGGATATTCGGCGCCATAATGGCTAAAACATCGCCCTTGCCGAAGCCTCGGGCTTTGAGGCCGCCGGCGAGCGCTTTCACCGCATGAGCAAATTCGGCATAGGTCAGAGTTCTGCCCGACGCCCCGTCAACGAGTGCAGGCTTGTCGGCGAGTCGCTCGGCGTGACGCAGCACGAATGGCGTCAGAAGGGTGTCAGGAATCGAGACGTCTGGAAATTGGCTTTTATAGATCATGAGTAGGCTCTTTTGGATTAATCGTAGTTGTTTGTTTGCAATTAGGTTACCTATCGAAAAATGCCAGAAAAAAGGTCGTCTGTCACATATTTAGGTGCACTAGTTCTCTTGTCATTAATCATTACGGCTTTGGCGTTCTTGGGAAGAGCGAAACAGCTGTTTCTATTGCTTAAACCTCTTTCCCTCTCCGTCTATTCTTTGTATTGTCTGACTCCTAATTTGCAACCCTAGGAATATAGATTATGTGCATAAATCGCCGACATCAGAGCTTCCTCTACAACATCCTATCTTTATTGGTTTTTTTGACTTTAGGCCTGAATAGCACCCAGGCGCAAGAGCCTGAATTAGTAGATCCTTCTGCCTGGGTTGCGGCGACAATGTGCCAACTGGATAAGCGTTCAGTAGACCTCTCTCAGGCGCCCTCGTTCACGTTTACTGGAGCCGATGGCAACAACCCCCGTCATCTTGACGCCACTCAGGCGGGCTTGGTCACTGCCGATTTCGCTGACTTGGAGCTCGCCTGGTCTATCGCGTTTCCTGAAACCTCGAGTATGCGAGCGGCGCCAGTGATAGTCGGCTCTACGTTGTTTTACTCTGCGACTGACGCCGGGCGAGTGTTCGCACTAGACGCCGAAAGCGGCTGCGCTAAATGGGTCTATGAAGCGGGCACTCGTTTGCGCTCTTCGCTAGCTTATGACCGTCAGGGCAGCTCTGCGACTTTGGTTTTTGGCGATCAAGACGGCTCTGTTCATTCGCTCAACGCTGAAACGGGCGAAGCGAATTGGGTTGTCAGTGGTCAGGCTACGGACAATCAGGCAATGATCACTGGAACGCCGGTGATCGTTGGCGAGAAGGTCATTGTGCCTCTCTCAGGCTCGGGAGTGATTACCGGCGGCAACCCCAATTACGAGTGCTGCGAGAACCACGGTGCGGTGACTGCGCTAAGCATGGCAAATGGAGAAAAGCTCTGGGAATACCATACGATGCTAAGTGCTGAGTACAACGGTATGGTTAGCGCCACTGGTGTGAAGCAGCGCGGCCCCTCTGGTGCGCCCATTTGGACAACGCCAACCATCGATGCCAAGCGGGGGCAGGTCATCGTGACTACGGGCGAAAACACTTCACACCCCACCACAGGAACGAGCGACGCGATCATAGCCTTGGACCTTGAGACCGGCGAAGAGAAATGGGTTTTCCAAGCGCTGAAGAACGATATGTGGAATTTTGCATGCAGTGCTAACGGCCCGAACTGTATCATTCTTGCGGATACCAACTCCGTGGATTTCGATTTCGGTGGCCCTGCTATTCTTATCGAATCTGATGGCCGTGAACTGTTGGTGGCCGGACAAAAATCTGGAGATCTCTGGGCGTTAGATCCAGATACAGGTGCTGTTGTTTGGAATCAGCGTGTAGGTGAAGGAACAGCGCTTGGCGGGAATCACTGGGGCATCGCGACCGACTTCGAGCGCGCATTTATGACGATTAACGACCCCGAGAACATCCTCGAAAACGGCCAGGCCGGATTGTACAGTTTCTTCCTCGGCTCTGGTGAGCCAAGCTGGTCTTATAAAGTTAGCCCCGAGTGCAACGATCAGCGCAGCAGGCGGCTGCGTCGCTGCGAGTCTCTCTTTGGCTTCTCGGCAACGCCGCTGTCGGTAGACGGCGCGGTAATCACTGCAGGGCTTGACGGCCGTCTTTTCGTTTTCGATTCGCAAACTGGAGAGGTGATTTTTAAATACGACACAGTACAAGACTATGACACCGTCAACGGTGTCGAGGGCTACGGGGGCTCAATCGATAGCCACTCAATTGCGGCCGGCTCGGGAATGGTTTTCGTTGGCTCGGGATATGGTTCGTTTAGGCAAGTAGCGGGCAATGTTCTCTTAGCGTTTAGACCAAAAAAATAACGTCGCGATGCGAGCGGGGCGGCAACAGTAACCTATGGCTGTTCGAATCAAAATTCAATAGGAGGGCCGAGGCCTGCTTGATGCACTGCAGATAAATTTTAATCCCGATTCTTTTCTGCTTTTGAATCTCTTGTTGGCGCTGATGATGTTCGGCGCCTCACTCTCTGTGCGCTGGTCGGATTTCACGGTGATAAGTCGATCGCCTAAGGCGGTGATGATCGGGCTACTCTGTCAGTTTTTTCTGCTCCCATTGCTGACTTACGGCCTCACGAGAGTGCTCGAGGTGGATGCCTCGGTCGCGCTTGGCATGATTTTGGTAGCATCCTGCCCGGGTGGCAGCTTTTCTAACATCATGACTTGGCTCTCACGAGGTGATCTGCCTACGTCTGTTTCAATGACAGGGATATCCACTTTCGCGTCACTGTTTCTTACCCCGCTTAACTTTGCGTTTTATGCTGGACTTAATCCCGAAACGAGCGGGTTGCTTGCGCGTATTTCAATTGCGCCAAGTGAAATTATGCAGCTGATCTTGATAGTGCTAGTGCTCCCTTTAGTACTTGGGATCTTGACCGGTCAGCGGTACCCTGCCTTCGTGAGCAAGGCGGACAAGCCATTTCGTTGGTTATCGATGCTTCTTTTTCTCACGTTTGTGGTCATAGCCTTCAGCGCTAACGGCACACTTTTCCTTGAGTATGCGCAATACTTCGTTGTCCTTGTCGTTTTGCATAATGCGCTTGCGCTGCTGATTGGTTATGTGTGTGCGCGAATAGCGAGACTCGAGAATGACAAGGTAAAAGCAGTCACCTTAGAAGTTGGTATACAGAACTCAGGTCTCGGCCTCATCATCGTCTTTAACTTTTTTCCAGAGCTAGGTGGGGCGATGATCATCACCGCATTTTGGGGAGTGTGGCATTTAGTGAGTGGCCTAGCCCTGTCGATGGCTTGGGCTCGAGGTGCTGGTCAAACTCTTCTCCAAGCGCCAGATGTGGGACGTTAACGACTGGAGACCTTCGCTGCAAGTTCTTCGAAGCGCGCCTGCAGCCAAGCCGTTTGCTGTTGGGGGCTGCCTTCAGGCAACTGCTCTGGATAGACGACGTCTAACACATGCATATGCAATTTGAGCGAACGGCCAAAGCGATAAGCCCATACCTGCATCAGTGCCCGAACCACACCGTGAAACTTTTGTCCAATCTGCCGCATAACCGAATGGTTAATATCTATGTAGATTAGAACAATGGGTGCCTGTGAGGCGTGACTAAAACGCACCACGCCGGGTTTCCACGGTAGGTCTTGAGCGGGCCTCCATAGCGGTCGCGACATCCCTACTCGGCCAGCAGGCGTGACAACCAAGCTGCCACCGGCGGTGAGAAACTTCGCCACTTCTTTGACCACTTCTTTGCTAGCCTGACCGCGACGATTAGCGTCGACTTTTACCAGCAGAAACCAATCGGCAATGGGTTCAAATACCGACAGGAAATGTCGCCCAATCGCGCGGCTATCGTGGCCATATTTGCATCCAAGCCACATAACGCCTAAGCCATCGAAAAGTCCATGGGGATGATTGCTGGCAAAAAGGCAGCCACGATTACGAGGAATGCTTTCTGCGCCGGTCACCTGAATATCGAAATTGTTTCGAGCAAAGAGGCGTTCCAGTAGCTCCTGCTTATTGGGATTGTCGGACCCTAACTCATTGAGCATGCGCTGCGCCCAGTGGACGCCAAGAAGTTTGAACAGTGCGTATCGTAAAGGCGCAGGCCAATTGTTGAGTATCATCGGAAGCCTAATCGTCATGCCAGAGGAATGGAGCGTAGCCGCAGCCGACGCTGATGGCGTTTCGGCTACTACAATACCAATGGTTGCATAGGATATGCTAGATTGGAAAGATTAGGCCTAGACAACTAAATAAATTAATCGGGCAACACAGAGTAGTTCGTCGTTGCAGTGTGGATTGAAATTGTCGGGAAGAAAAATAAGCAATGGAGTTTACTATGTCTATAAAACACCTCGCGGCAGTAGCAGCGACTTCCGTACTACTTTCTTTCAGCGGCATTCTCAATGCCGCTGAATTAAAACTGCTGCGCTATGGGCCTTTGGGTGAAGAAAAGCCGGGATTGATTGATTCGCAGGGCAGGATTCGCGACCTATCGGCGCATATTAATGACATAGAGCCGGCCACTCTCTCCGATGCAGCGTTGGAGCAGATCGCGCAGATTCCTCTCGCTGAACTCCCAGTGGTGCAGGGCAATCCGAGAATCGGCGTACCGGTCACGGGCACCGGGAAAATCATCGCGATTGGATTCAATTACGTGAATCACGCTGCTGAAATGGCGGTGGAATTGCCGACCGAGCCATTGGTTTTTATGAAGGCCACCTCTGCGCTGACCGGCCCATTCGATGAGGTGATACAGCCGCGCAATGCCCTTAAACTCGACTACGAGTCAGAGCTCGTTGTCGTCATTGGGCGCCGTGCGCAGTACATCTCAGAGGATGAGGTCTTCGATTATATCGCCGGATATACCGTTGGGCACGACGTGTCCGAGCGCGCTTTCCAGCGTGAGCGCGGCGGGCAATTCACCAAGGGCAAGAGTGCCGACACATTTGCACCGGTTGGCCCCTATCTTGTGACTCGGGACACTATCGACGATGTGCAAAATCTTTCCGTATGGTCAGAGGTGAACGGTGAGATGCGCCAACAGGGTAATACCGCTGATATGGTCTTCGGTGTTAAGGAGATCGTGAGTCACCTGAGTCAATTTATGACACTCTATCCGGGCGATCTAATCTTCACTGGAACTCCCGCGGGTGTTGGTGATGGCATGGTGCCACCGAGCTATCTAGAGCCCGGAGATGTGGTGCGCGTTGGTGTAGAGGGTCTGGATTTTCAGCGCCAAGTTATCGCGTCGCCGCGTTGATCTGAGGCCCCCTCTGGCAATAGTTTTTTCGATTGCTAGAGATTAGTCCAACACACATTCCGCACTAAACTTCACGCTGTCGAAGGGGAGCTGTTGGGTAATAGCCTTGAATGCTTCGTTTAAATCGGTCGCGAGCGTCCAAGGAGGATTAATGACGAGCACTCCGGTAGAGGACATTTTCCCGCGAATCGACTCGTCTTTAACAGCTAGCTCAAAATGCCAGAGCTTGGAGTCAACGAATGCTTTTATTGAATTAAGCATAGGGAGATGTGGCGCGCCATCGATTATTGGATACCAAAGTGCGAACACCCCATTGTTCATTCTAAGGTAGGCCGCTTTAAGACAGGCGACAGCATCAGTGTACTCAGCTCTTAGCTCATAAGGGGGATCGATAAGCACAAAAGCCCGAGCGTGCTGAACTGGAAGCAAGGGCGCAAGACCTTGAAATCCATTTGTTGGTGACACGCGAACGCGTCTGTCTTTTGCGAAAAGCGCTTCTAAACGAGGAACTTCGGTGGTGTGCAATTCGAAGAGCTTCAATTCATCTTGGGGTCGAAGAAGATCAGCAGCGATAAGAGGTGATCCCGGATAGCGTTCCTGCGACAAATAAGATTCGATAAGGCTGCCGTAGACTTGCAGTTGTGCAGGAAAGTCATCGAACGCAAGGCTGCCGACACCCTTCGCGAACTCTCCGGTCTTAGCTGCCATTTCACCGCCAATATCATAAAGCCCTCCACCCGCATGGGTATCAATGTAGCGGATTGGCGCCGGCTTGCGCTTAAGATATTCGATAATAAGTGATAGGACAGCGTGCTTAAGCAGGTCAGCGAAGCCACCTGCGTGGTAACCATGGCGATAACTAAGCATTCGATTCAGCACTCCTAATTGGTCTGTGTGTGACAAGCCACTGTAACGAGGCAGCAGTGTTTTGGCACAAGTTTCAGTTATTCTAAAAGCCGAGCGTAGACCCAGCTCCAATTAATGTCGCGACCCCTAGGATTGCAAAGATCGCCGCAGCGATCGAATGCACTAGTCTCATTGGAATCTTATTGGCAAACTTATCGCCGATGAATACAGCAGGTACGTCTGCTATTAGCATCCCTAGCGTTGTGCCAAACACCACCAGCATCGGTGCTGCGTAGTGGGCAGCCAGAGCAACCGTTGCTATCTGAGTTTTGTCGCCCATTTCGGCGAGAAAGAAGGTAATCAACGTTGCGCTAAAGACGCCGAACTTCCTAGCGATATGGGTTTCCTCTTCCTCAATCTTGTCGGGAATCATCGTCCAGATAGCCATTCCGATAAAGGAGATGCTCAAAATCCAGCGCAGTATGTCTGGACTGACTGTCGATGTGATCCACGCACCAACCGCGCCGGCAAGGCCGTGATTGGCAATCGTAGCAGCAAGGATGCCAAGGATAATCGGCGCCGGCTTTTTAAAGCGCGCTGCGAGGATAAAAGCTAGAAGCTGGGTTTTGTCCCCAATTTCAGCAAGGGCGACAACGCCGCAAGAGACGAGAAGCGATTCCATAAAGATTCCTAGGCCGGTTGAGAGACAATTAATCAGAACGCAATTTCGACCAGTTGCGAAGGCGTGATGGTTAAAGATTTTGTCATGCTTTGCAATCGCTTATGCGAAGACCCACCACTCAAGTGTGTTGAGATAGACATCTTCGCCATTTTGCATATTGGAGCGGACTGGTAGCCAGGGCGTGAATGGTGAGCCAGAAAATAGATACATTGTGTTTTTTTGCTAATTCTCCGACACTAACTCAATTGCTCGACTGAGCCAGTGCTAAAATTATAGAAATAGTTAAGCTATCTTCGTAGTATTAAAAATTATATCGAAAAGACACTATGATCAAAGGTCACTATGACTAACTCAATGCCTCCCGCACGACAGAGCAACCGACGCGTGGTCATTACCGCGCTGAGTCTTTCTTTGCTATTCGCACTCTATCTCGCCGTCAGTTTTGATTGGCGCCAAAGCGCCCTCTTCTTAGTAGGCTTAGCTGCCGGAACGATTCTTTATCATGCCTCGTTCGGGTTCACGGCGGCATGGCGTGAGGTTGTTAGCACCGGCAACGGCGCTGGCCTCAGGGCGCAAATGATCATGCTCGCGCTAACTGTTGTTATCTTCACGCCGTTAATCGCTTGGGGTGAATTCGGCGGTATCAGCCTCAGAGGTAGCGTGGCACCTCTCAACATCGCCGTCGTTATTGGCGCTTTCATGTTTGGAATTGGCATGCAGCTTGGCGGCGGTTGTGCATCTGGCACTCTCTTTACCGCTGGTGGTGGCAATATGCGCATGGTTGTAACCCTAGCCGCCTTTATCGCAGGGTCTCTGCTCGGCAGCTGGCAATGGGATCTCTGGCAAGACGCTCCGGGTTTCGCGCCCGTCGCGTTATCGCAAAAATTTGGCGTAGTAGGCGGCATAGTTGTTAGTTTCGCACTCTTTGCCGCCGTCTGGCTGGCGTCGAAAGCCTATGAGGCACGACGCGCTGTTGCCACAACTATGGCATCTAAAATCTCGCTCGATTACTCATTTTTCCGTGGCCCTTGGCCGCTGGTCGCGGGCGCACTCGCTCTCGCCGCAGTCAATGTAGCTACACTACTCCTTGCCGGACGCCCCTGGGGTGTGACCTCAGCATTCGCGCTGTGGGGTGCCAAGATGGTTACGACACTTGGCTTCGATGTCTCTCAATGGGCGTTCTGGGCAAGGCCAGGATCTGCTGCGGCATTAGAGAGTAGCGTGTTCGCAGACGTCACGTCGGTTATGAACTTCGGCATAATCGGTGGCGCACTCCTCGCCGCGGGTCTCGCAGGAAAATTTGCACCCAGCTTCAAATTGCCCTTACGCTCTTTTTTAGCTGCTGTATTAGGCGGCATTTTGCTAGGCTACGGCGCGCGCATCGCCTTCGGATGCAATATCGGCGCTTACTTTGGCGGGATTGCATCAACGAGCCTACACGGTTGGCTTTGGTTTGTGGCGGCGTTCCTTGGGAGCAGTGTCGGGACGAAACTGCGCCCCTCGTTCGGTTTATAACGAACGTATAAAACGTATAAGAAGTGCAGTTTAATCTTTGAGCCGCGGATAGCGCGAGGCTATGACTGCCATGCGCGCTTCATAGTGGTGATTATTCGATGGAAACATGATTCTAAAAGCGCCCACGTCGAGCACGAGCTTCGCCTTTGCCAATTAGGCGAACGCTGCTGCACTAATCAATAACAATGATTTTCGAATCGAGTTTGTTGTCGTCATAGCTAGCGCAATTTTTATTATCTATTTTCCGATCAGAATCTAAAGGTATAGCGGAACTTTATGCTCAGATCCGAACGGGCGGAGTGAAAAGTATTATCACGATCCCAATCCTGCATGTTGTGGTTCAAAACAATAAATGCTTCTTGACCTGCCTTCGGGATCCACTGCAATCGCGTATTGATACCAATCTCTTCTGAGAGATTGTCATATTGGACGAGGCTTATCCAATACAAAGTTGGCGAGAAGGCTATTTGCGAATTCGCGCTCGTCAGCCGCGTGATAAAACTACCCTGCGGGAGCACGATATCGTTCCAGTCGCTGCGGATCGTGGCAGTGAAGTAACGTGACTGATTCCAAGTAAAGCTCGCGTTTACGTTTTCGCGAGTGCCGTTATAAAAATCCCCAGTCTTGTAACTGAAGCTACCGGAGAATTTTCTTTGTCCACCGCTGGAAATGCCGAATTCTTGCTCATCGAACTCATAGGAGCCCGGCTGAATCACAACCTCCCGGCTCGGATCACGATAAATTCGGAACGGCGCACGCACGACTTCCTTATTGGAGACGTAAGTCAAGCGGATGCTGTCACGCGTATTCGATTCTAGTTCTAGCAGACGAAAGGCGACGACTTCACTTTGCAAACCGCCGTCGATTACGTTCACTCTCTGCAAATCTATGCCGGCGAATGCCGTTTGAATTAGACCGTTCTCGAAGAAATAGGTGTAACCCAGGTCCGCGGTGAGGTCTTCAATATTTGTTCGATTGACAAAGCCCATCGCTGGATTGAAATTATCTTCAACTACCTTATAACCTATCCGCGTGCGCAGTCCTTCACTGGCTGGCAGCGCTAGACCGAAACCATAAGACGCGTCATCACCGAATAATCTAGGCGTGTCGGACTGTTGGAAGAACACATTACTCTGCAAACGACGTCCTGCACCTAGATCATTGTTCACGTACATGAAATCTGCGCCAATGACGGAGTTATCTACGTTCGACGTCGGATCGCCGTTTGTATAAATAAAACCGATCCGTGAATCTTCGAGTACGTTCGCTGAGATTCGAGTAACTAACATATCCGCTGCTGCAACATTTTCTGATTCGCCTTGACGAATCGCTAACGTCCCGATGTTAAAGCGACCCACTCGACCACTTATTCGCCCTCCGTATTCAATGTCCACGGGCGAGCCATCGGCAGCCAATCCTAACTTACGAGAGAAATAGGGACGCGCATTTTCACGACTTGCTCCACCCGTGGCGTTGTTACCTGCGGCCATGCGACTGATATCGCCGAATTGAAAAAGGTCAGAGTCATTAAGAAAGAAATCGCGTTTCTCGGGGAAAAATAAATTGAAACGTGTCAGATTTACCTGCCGATTATCAACCTCTACCGCGGAGAAATCGGTGTTTACCGTGAGCGCCGCATTCAAAGACGGAGTTAATCGATAGAAAGCATCGAGTGAGGGTTGAAGCGAATTGTCCGAGGCGCTAGGAGAAAAACTACGCTGTCTCAGGCCGATGAAGGACGGCACGATGTCTAGGCCTAGTCCCTGATTCATGCCTTCAAGACCACTCATTTCGCCCATGATCGTCGGATTATAAGTTCGATCTAAAGAGACCCATGACATTTCCTCGTTGCGGCGACGAATCCCACGGCCGAAATTAAAACCCCAAGTGTCGAGGCGCGGATCGAAGGGCAATGACTTAAAGGGAATTTCAACTTCCGCCACCCAACTCTTGCCGTCGATACTTGTCGCGGTCTCCCAGATGGTATTCCAGTCCAAGCGAAACGACGTCGGCGTCTCATAGAGCGAGTCATGACGCACGCCATTTAAGTTTGTCTCAAAGCGATAACCCGCGCGGCCTTGATTAAAAGGATCTAAGATAATGACGAGACGATCGTCGAAGGGCAGTCCCTGACCGTGACGAATAGTCGGTGCAGAGATTAACTCCGGATTGCTGTCGTACATGCGCGCCGCCACGTAGAGCGCGTCTTCCGTGTAAATGACATAAAGTTCTGTCTCTTCCGAAGGCTCCGCGTGATCGCCCGGACGGCTCTGATGGAAATCTGTGATCCGTTCAGCTTGCTGCCAAACTTCATCATCGAGCTTACCATCAAGCACCGGCGCACTAGCGACTTTCACGGCACGGAAGCTCTTCGCCTCAACACCGCGTTCTTGAAGCTCGCTCTCTTGTGCCAGCGACAGTTGCTGTAGGGCAATCCCGCCCAATAGCATGCCGCCAAGTAAAAATATTTTTGAATTAACGTGAGAATCGAACACAGGAAATTCCTCTAGCTTCTCGAGTCATGTTGTTCGCGAGGAACGCGAGTAATGCAGAGCGCTTACTCGAGAGAATCAAACCAATCGCAATCTAAGTTATAGACTAGTAAAAAACTTTGAAATCGAGGGATCGCAAAGTTTTACTTGTCCTCGGCTAGCGTTACAACTTAGCAATAAGCTTTTTCTGGAAGCAATTGCCCTAAGTATATATAAGAAATCGCATTGATTAATATGGCTTTAAAGACTTCGTCGGACTTGCGTGGAGTTGTATTTGGTGGAGGCGGGGGGAATTGAACCCCCGTCCGTCAGCTCTCTATCTTCGGCTCTACATGCATAGCGTCGTCTACTAGGTTAACCCTCATCGGCCCGACGGGCAGGGTGAATTGGGCGAGCTTGATACTATTTAGCCGCTTCACGTCAAGCGCGTTCCACTGGCGATCCCGTTCTAGATGACGATTACCAAATACCAGTTTACGGGCATCCCGGCGGTAATCGCTAGCAGGCTATTAAGCTGCTAGGGCGTAGCTTTCGTCGTTGGCAACTATAAAGTTGCAGTAATTGATTTACGAGAGTTACTACCCTCTCGGCATGCACCTAAGGTTTCAATACCGGCGTCGAATCCAAATCGCCCCCAAGTTTGTAAAGCATAGCACGAATAGGCTATTGCCACGATAACTCATTGAAAGCTGGCGTTGAGAAGGTCTAGCGATTAGCGTGGCGCACGATACGCTGCTTGTCGACCTGCCACTCACGGTCCTTCTCGGTGGCGCGCTTGTCATGATCTTGCTTGCCCTTGGCTAGCGCTATCTGACACTTCACAAGGTGGCCCTTCCAATACAATTTCACGGCAACACAGGTGTAGCCCTTCTGGTTTACGGTTGCGAAAAGCTTCGCCAACTGCTTACTGTGCAAGAGGAGTTTTTTGATGCGCGTGGGGTCGGCGATGACGTGAGTGCTCGCTGTGTCGAGCGGAGTGACTTGACAGCCCAGAAGGAAGGCTTCCCCATCTTTAAGTAGCACATAGCTGTCGACCAGCTGAACCTTTTTCATGCGAAGACTTTTGACTTCCCAGCCCTCGAGAACCACGCCCGCCTCGAAGCTCTCCTCAAGGAAGTAGTCGTGTTTCGCCTTCTTGTTGAGAGCGATAGTGCCGTCAGTGACGGTGGATTTTTTCTTTGCCATGGCGGAAGTATAGCAGTTTCGGTCTGCGGAGCTCACTAGTACTTGAGGTTAATCACGCGGTTGCCGCGTTGTGCTGCCCCAGAGCCGCTGATAGAATCGTTAACCTACGTAGAGCGCTTGTCTAAAGCCATGCGAAAAAGAATAACAGACTAAAAGGATAAGGATCCCATGGCTCAATCACGCGGGCAATTTAGCTCCAAACTGGGGTTTATTTTAGCGGCTGCGGGATCTGCCGTTGGGCTAGGTAATCTGGTCGCATTTCCTGTCATGGCATCTAAAAACGGCGGTGCGGCCTTTCTGATTATCTATCTTCTCTTCGTTGCATTCATTTGCTACCCCGTGATGATGGCTGAGATCGCTATGGGCCGACGCGCCAAGCGGAATCCTGTGGGCGCGTTTGATGCCATCTCCGGCGGTTCTGCTAAGTGGCGACTAACTGGGATGCTGGCGATCATTACGCCATTTATGATTGCCGTGTTTTATACGGTAATTACAGTCTGGCTCGTCGTTTATTTAAAAGAGCTCGCAAGCGGGGGTCTCGATCGACTTTCGCAAGAGCAGACCTTCGGCGAGATCGTGGCTGCGCCCTCACTATTCGGCTATGCGACCTTTCTTCTTGTTGGCGTGTTCTTGATTCTTCTCGGCGGCGTAAAGGGCGGGATCGAGCGTCTCGCGCGAGTATTGATGCCGACGCTCGCAATAATGCTCGTTGCACTGACGATGTTTGTATTGACCCTCGACGGTGCCAGCGCAGGGATTGCCTACTATCTAGTTCCTGATTTTACGAAAATGAATCTTTCGACGGTCAATGGCGCGCTGAGCCAGGCATTTTTTTCGCTCTCTCTGGGGATGGGAATCTTAATCACCTATGGCTCGTACTTCAGCCGTGAGGACAGTATTCCGGGATCGGCGCGGACGGTGGCTGTGATGGACACGAGTATCGCTTTTTTCGCCGGCCTACTTATTTTACCTGCGATATTTGCCTTCGATCCTAATACGAATACCGATGATCTATCGACGAGCAGCGTCGGTTTGATCTTCTCGTTCTTACCTAAAATCTTCCTCTCTATGCAAGCGGCGGTGGGTTATCTGGGCGCGACGATTGTCGCTATCGTCTTTTTCCTCTTGGTATTTTTTGCAGCACTGACCTCGCTTGTCTCGATTATCGAAATTCCCATCTCGTATTGGATAGACGAATTTAAAATGACCCGCCGTAAAGCGGTGTTTACACAGGCGGCTCTGCTCACGCTGTTCGCGATACCTGCAACGCTGTCATTTGGCATGTCAGACTTTTTCACGGCATTTACGAGCTACGGTGGGCTCAGTAAATCCTTTTTCGACGTGGTCTACGATGTGTTCTACGAAACCATCCTGCCGCTTGTCGGCTTCACCGTGTGTTTGTTTACCGCGTATCGCTGGAAAATGAGCGGCCTGACTTCCGAGCTTGTCATTGGTGATGACGGTTACGAAGGCTCACTGCTGCAGCGGTATCTAAACTTCGCGCTAGGGACAATTATCCCGATGGTATTATTTTCGGTTTTCGTCAGCACCGTCATTCAGATTTATCTCTAGCGGACGCAGCTATGGCACACGTTTCGCGCAGCGCGCTCATAGGCTATTCGGCGCAGCAAATGTTCGATCTGGTCAATGATATCGAACAGTATCCACAATTTATGCAGGGCTGCCGCTCGGCGCGGGTAATCTCTAAAACCGACACAGAACTCGTCGGTGAGCTCAGTTTGGCCAAAGCGGGCGTCACGCAAACCTTCGTTACGCGCAACTCGCTTATTGCGCCCAGCCGTATCGAGATGAGGCTAGAGGAAGGTAATTTCTCTAGGTTCTCGGCGGTCTGGCAATTCGAGGCGCTGACCGAGGCCGCCTGCAAAGTCAGTTTCGATATGGAGTTCGAATTTAAATACGGTCTCGTCGATCTTGCGGTGGGCAAACTAGTGAGCAGCTCTGCTAACAATCTAGTCGATGCATTGGTAGATCGTGCTAAGTTGGTATACGGTTAGCGCAGACGCGGAAAACTAAACTTTATAAGAAAATTTTATCGGACCGATGGAAACTCAGCGAAACAGCGATATTCAGATAGAGGTTGTCTATGCCTCACCAACTAAACAGAAGCTAGTTACGCTAACCGTGCGACATGGCACTACTGCCTTGGAGGCAGTGAAGCTGTCGAATATTGCGGAGGATTTCCCAGAGATAGAAATGGGAAACCTCGACCTTGGCATCTTCTCCCAGCCCCTCGATGGTAAGGGGCGCCCTTTACCGGATGAGTACGCGGTGCAAGACCTCGATAGAGTCGAGATCTACAGGCCACTTACTATTGATCCGATGCAGGCGAGACTCGCCCGAGCAGAGGAAAAGCGGGCGGCTAAAGAGACTGCCAAGAAGCGTAAAAACGAGCACCCTGCCTAGGAGGCACTCGACAGCGCGATGACAGATTTAGAGAAAAACAACGCAGCTAAAGCACTCGTAGCGCTACGCGATATTCTTGCGAAGGTCGAAGGAGGGTTGCATGAATTCTATGTGACGCCCTATCGACGCTCTTTCGCCCGCGCGCAGCGCGACGAAGAAGACCTTTTCATGCTGCTCATTTTTGCCGAAACACTCGGCATCCCCAACCCCGCGGCTTTTTATACTATGGAGCTGCTCCCAATCGTCTACGACCGTTTTCATGATTGGCATACCCGCATGGGCATGGAAAGGTCTCCGTTGGATCATGTACATTGTTGTTAGCGCTCGCTCAGACCAAAAAAATACTGTTCTTTGGGGGCAAAGGCGGCGTTGGTAAGACGACGGTTTCGGCCGCCACTGCGCTAGCGCGCTCCCAGGCTGGAGGCAAAGTGCTACTCGTGTCGACAGATCCAGCACACAATCTTGGACACCTCTTTGATCGAGCGATAGGTCCGAAGCCTGTAAGACTCGCACCCGGGCTCGATGGACTCGAATTAGATCCCGACGAAACGGTGCGTCTCCATCTAAAAGAGATCACGTCGTCGCTGCACAAGCTTATGCCAGTTCACCTGCGCGGTGAGGTCGACAAGCACATGGCGCTATCAAAGGATGCGCCGGGTATGCAGGAAGCAGCGCTAATGGAACGCATTGCCGAAGTTGTTGAGCAAGGCGTTAAAGACTACGACCTAATCGTTTTCGATACTGCGCCCTCGGGTCATACCGCGCGGCTGATGGCGCTGCCGGAGATGATGTCGGCATGGACGGAGGGGCTGATCAGAAGGCAGGAGAAAGCTGACAGCTTCGCGCAGGTTGTGCGTGACCTAGGTCGTGATTCGTCGCTGGAAGAGAAAACCTTCAGTGCCGATTCGCAAGATGCCGAAAAGATGCGAGAGTCTGGAATTCGCGGGATCTTGCATCGCCGTCGTCTAAGATTTACCCATCTGCGTGATCAGTTGAGCAATAAGGCGACCACCGCCTTCGTAATCGTTCTTGCCGCCGAGCGGCTACCGGTGCTTGAATCTATCGAGCTTTACGCCCAGCTTAAAGCTGCTCAGGTAAGTGTCGCAGGTCTCGTGGTTAATAAGCGAACACCGGAAGAGGGCGGTGAGTTTATGCGCGCTCGTTACCAACAAGAGCAAGCTCACCTCGACGTTTTAACCTCCGCCTTGCCGCATCTGCCGCGTCATGATCTGTATCTGCTAGCTCAAGATATTGTCGGAGTCGATGCGCTTTCATATTTCGCGGAAGCGCTCTAGCTGCAACGTGACGCGCTAAAGTTCAGTCAGTGCTATCAAGAAATTTTTTCACCGCAATTAAGTCGATCTAGCAAAAACGGTTGCAGCGATGGTGCCGGCTGGTTTATAAGATAAGAGTCGAAGTAAAGATCAAAGCTATGATCACTGTAATGAATCTATCCAAACGAGTGAACAATCTGAGGAGCCTGCGAAGCAGCGGGGCTTCAGGTCATCCTGCGCGCTCAACATTTGCCGAGACTCGGTTAGCTGGGATGGCGCTCGCTTGGTTGTTCTCGGCGTTTCTTCTTTTCGGGCAGGGCGTAGATCTTAGTCATAGCCATGACGGCGACCTTAGCTCGCGAATCGACTGCGAAATCTGCTTTGTCACGGGCACGCTAGGTCAGGCGGTAAGCGCGAGCGGCGTTTCGATAGACCTTTCGCCTGTGGCGGCAGACTTCGATTCGCCTGCATCCTCTGTTGTTAGTACAGCACCGCCTGTCTCCAAGGCGCGCGCACCCCCTATCTCCTAAACGGCATCAACTAGTTTATCGCGGGGTGAGTTTCTCATCTTCCGCGATCTCAGTGATTCTTTTGTTTAGGGAAATACCATGACTTATTCTCGTAGCTTGCTATCCAAGCAGGCGGATATCCATGCTGCTGCGCGCAGCAACCGTTTTAGTTTTTCAACATTGGCTGTCGCTATTGCAGCGAGCCTTGCCCATTCGGCGCTCAGCGCACAAGAGCTCGATCATCGCGAAGAGCGCCTCGAAGAGATCGTGGTTACCGCCACACTGCATCGCAGCCGAGCAGACACCGTGCTTCCCGTTAACCTCCTCGCGGGCGAAGAGCTCAGGGAAAAGCTTGGCGCAACGCTGGGCGCAACGCTATCCGAACAGGTTGGTGTTAATTCGGCAAGTTTCGGCCCCGGCGTTGGCGCGCCAGTCATTCGAGGCCAAAGCGCAAACAGAGTCCAAATCCTTCAGGGCGGTATAGGCAATATCGACGCAGCCGCGGTGAGCCCAGATCATGCGAATAGCTTAGAGCCAGCGCTAGCTAATCGCATCGAAGTGATCAGGGGCCCTGCCACACTTCTCTACGGCAATGGCGCGATAGGCGGCGTGGTGAATGTGATCGATAACCGAATTCCAACTCGGCTGACCGAGGGCACGAAAGGCATGCTCGAGAGTCGGCATAACAGCGTAAGTGATCAGCAGGTTAGCGTCGGCCTTCTCGAGGGATCTGCCGGTCAATTTGCTTGGCACGTCGACGGCGTCTATCGAGAAAGTAATGATCTCGAAATTCCCGGATTTGCTCTCAACCCTGTGCTTCTCGACTCTGCAGATCCCGAGGCCATGGAAGAGCTTGCCGAAAGCCGAGGGGTTGTTCGCAATACCGGCGCTCGCTCTAACGCACAGTCTGTTGGCGCCTCTTGGATTTTTGAGGATGGCTATATCGGCGTCGCATTTAACAGGCTCGATAACCAATATGGGATACCCGCGGGGTCGCACGCTCATCATGGCGAGGAGCATCACGACGACGATCACGATGAAGATCATGAGGACGAGCACGACGAGGCGCATCATGATGAAGACGATCACGACGACGAGCTCCACGGTGACGAACATGGCGAAGAGGATGTGCTCATCGACATGCGGCAAGATCGCATCGATCTGGAGTTCGAGCTGCCATTGTCAGGATTTTTCGATGAGGTTCATGGGCGTATTGGTGCAGTCGATTACGAGCACGTTGAGTTAGAAGGGACAGAGATTGGTACTCGCTATACTCAGTCGGGTGTTGAGGGTCGAGTAGCCTTGCATCAGGTTGAGGTAGAGGGTCGACAGGGTGTAGTTGGTTTCCAAGGGTCGACGCGTGAATTTGCAGCGCTGGGAAGCGAGGCATTTATTCCGGAGACAGACATTGGCTCGCTTGCACTATTTACGGTGCAAAGCCTCGATACTGGGTCTGTACTTTTCGAAGCCGGTGCGCGCATTGAAAGACAAACGCTAGATCAAGTCTCGGGTGGCTGCGATCGGTCTGATACAAGTTGGAGTGGCAGTGGTTCTGCACTTTGGCGAATGAACGAGCAAAGCAATATGATTTTCTCTGTCTCGCGTTCGGAGCGGGCCGCTACTGTCGACGAGCGTTATTCAAATATTCAAGGCGATTGCACCGAATTGCCTCTTGAACTAATGGTTCCGCATGCGGCAACGCAGCGGCTGGAAGTGGGTCTCCCTGATGCCGACACAGAGCGCGCGACGAACTTGGAGTTTGGACTGCGCAAACACGCGGGCGACCTCACTGGCGAGCTTAATTTCTTTTATAACGACATCGCCGACTACATCTACCTCGCGAACACGGAACTCGAGTACGACGAAGTGATGGTCTCCCGTTTTAGGCAAGAAGACGCCAGTTTTATGGGTCTTGAGGCACAGCTCAGCGCGCCGCTGCTCCGCAGTGGAGACCACCTAACCGAGGTGTCTTTCTTTGCTGATTATGTGCGGGCTGAATTAGACAGCAGCGGTGATGTGCCGCGAATTCCACCTCTTCGGGCCGGGATCGAGTTGCAGCACTCGCATGTACATTGGCAAGCGAAGCTGCGCTGGCAAGAAGTGCAGGAGCAAGATAACGTGGCTTTCGGAGAACTCGCTAGCCCGGGCTACAGTTTGCTTAGCGCCTATGCCGACTGGCATTTCGATCTTGGCAATCGCGAGGCGCTGTTGTTCCTTAGAGGCACGAACCTACTCGACGAAGAAATTCGTGAGCATCCTTCATTCCTAAAAGAAGTGGCGCCGGGTGCAGGTCGCGCTTGGGAGCTAGGGGTGAGATTTAACTTTTAGCAGTCGGTTTCCGGTGTAGGCTCGAAGTCGCCGCTGAAGCTCACTAGCTGGTCGTTTTCGAAGAGGACCGAGAGACGCTCCTGGCCTCGTTCCCCGCCGCCCGGCTGGAAGTTATAGACATAGTCCCAGCGGTCCTGATGGTAGGGATCGCGGATTAACGGTGTCCCCATGACGAAAATGACTTGGCGTTTGGTCATTCCCGGGCGCAGCTGATCAACCATCTCCTGCGTGATGATATTTCCCTGCGGTATCGAAATCTTGTAAACACCCGGGAAATCCATTGATCCGATATTGTTGCAGGCGCCAAGTAGCATGAGAGAGGCGACTGCGAGCAAAGAGTTTAGTGTGCGCATAGCTTGAGAGTTGTTCCTTTTTTTGCCGTTGATCCGGCTTAGGGGCATAATGGTAACCCAGTTGCGCGGCAAGCACGAACCGCGTTGCAGAGTTAACGATGGCATTACGCCTCCATTAGGCCTAAAGGGTAAACATGAGCTCAGAGAATCAAGAACTTCGCGATGCCGGACTCAAGGTAACTCACCCGAGGGTTAAGATCCTCCAAATGCTCGAGAGTTCCGAAACCAAACACGTCTCTGCAGAAGATGTCTATAAGATGCTGCTCGAAGCCAACGAAGACACGGGGTTAGCCACAGTTTACCGCGTACTTACTCAATTTGAGGCGGCGGGGCTTGTTACCCGTCACCACTTCGAGGGTGGGACATCGGTCTTTGAGCTTAGTACCGAGCATCATCATGACCACATCGTCTGCAATAAGTGTGGCCAGGTGCAGGAATTTTACGACGAGGTAATCGAAGAGCAGCAAGAAAAAATTGCGCGAAAATACGAATTTAAGATTACCGATCACAGCCTCTATTTATACGGGCTTTGTAAGGCCTGTCAGGTTTAGCTGAGTCGCCAGTCCTATTTCTGAGCTTTCTTCGGCGCATTTTTCGATACTTCTCTTGGCGGGTTCTTTCTAGCCTTTGATTTGGTAACAGGCACTGTCATCATCTGCTTCGCATGCGCCAATGACTCGGCGCTGCAGTCGTCGCCGCCCAACATGCGTGCAACCTCTTTTAAGCGGCTATCTTCGTCGAGTTTTTCGATTCGAGTAAGCGTTGCATTTCCCTCTGTCTGCACTGACTTGCTCACAAAATAGTGGCTATGCCCCTGGCCCGCAACCTGCGCCTGATGTGTCACGCAGAGTACCTGACTCGACTCGCCAAGCTTGCGCAGTAATTCACCAACGATCTTGGCAACGCCTCCGCCGATGCCAACGTCGACTTCGTCGAATACTAAGCTTGGCGTGCGCGAGGTCTGTGCCGTGATGACCTGAATGGCGAGGCTTATGCGGGAGAGTTCTCCGCCCGAGGCTATTTTTATCAATGGCTTCGCGCTTTGGCCAGGGTTCGTACTTACCAAAAACTCAACAGTCTCACTTCCAGTTACGCTGGGTTTGTCAGACGCGGTGGCAGTAAGGGCAACCTCGAGTCGCGCATGGGGCATGCCGAGATTCTTTAACTGCTCATTGACTTGCAAAGCGAGTTTGTCGGCGCCTGCTTTGCGCTGCTCGCTTACCTTTTCGGCCGCTTTGCTAAACTCGGCACGAAGCGTCGAGTCGGCCTCTGTCAGTCGCGCCAACTCTTCGTCACTATTTTCAATTCGTTCAAGCTGAGCGCGCATATCTGCAGTGAGTGCTGAAAGTGCTTCTGGTTTTACACGATGTTTACGAGCAAGGGCATAGATATCACTGAGTCGTTGGTTTACCTCGTCGAGGCGCTGCGGGTCGGCTTCGAAACTATCAACAAAATAACGTAGGTCGTCTATCGCTTCTTCCAGCTGAATGGAGGCCGATTCGATGAGCGTCGCTGCATTGCTCAATCGGGCCCCTTTACCCTGTAGCGCCGCAAGTATTCCCGTCGCCTTGGCGAGAAGATCCGCTGCATTGCCCTCGCCCTCTCCGGCGCAGCAGTCGAGCGCGGCCTGGGCTGAGGCGATGGTTTCGTCGGCGTTGCTCAGATTTTTGAACTCGGCTTCGAGGCTTTCGAGTTCCTCGTCGCCAAGGGCGAGTTCATCTAATTCACCCAGCTGATAACTGAGCAATTGCATCTGCGCCGAGCCCTCTTCGTTGTGCTCACTGAGTTGCTCGAGCGACTGCTTGTTCTTATGCCAGAGCCTATAGGCTGCAGCGAGGGATTGCGCTGCGTTTGAATCGACACAGAACTCGTCGAGCAGGCGCTGATGTGTTGACCGCTGCAAGAGCGACTGATGTTCATGTTGGCTGTGGATATCGATCAGCATCTCGCCGAGGGTTTTCATATCGCCGAGTGTTGCGGGTGAGCCGTTAATAAAGCCTTTGGATCGTCCATCTTCACCAACAACGCGTCTCAATAGACAGCGGTCGGGCTCGTTCTCATCGGCAAGCTCATGTTCTGTTAGCCATTCGATCGCAGGCTCGATAGCGGCGATGTCGAAAAGCGCGCTGATCTCTGCCTTAGTCGCACCGCCGCGCACAATGCTTTTGTCGGCGCGGTCGCCGAGAGTTAGCCCTAGGCCGTCGAGCATGATTGATTTGCCAGCGCCTGTCTCTCCGCTAATCGCGGACATGCCCGGACCGAAATCAATTTCGAGGCTGTCGACGGTGGCATAGTTTTGGATGGCTAGCTGCAAGAGCATAGAACATTTTCCGCGATCAAAATTTTTGTATGCATTACTGCGAAGTATAGGTGAAGGGGCCTGCGGTATGCACTAAATCTCGTGATCTGGCCTGCATACTTTAAGCGCTTGGGGGAGTTGAAAGCGGTAAAGGCGACCCCATATACGCACAATTGAATGCGTTGTCGGGGCTCCGGTGCTAGGAGCGACGGCCTAGAACGCCTCTTTATGGGCTGCAAACAGCTAATAACTAAGGGAATTACGAGAGGAAGCTATGAGCGATCAGAACCCCGATCAGGAAAATGTCGAGAGTACAGCAGACCAAGAGGTTGACACAGCTGAGACGACTACCGTCGAGCAGCAGAGCGCGACCGAGAGCGAGCAACCGAAAGACGAATTGAGCCTACTGCGAGAGCAGCTCGAAGCCGCAGAAGCGGCAGCGGGTATGGCCAAGGATGAGTTGTTACGGGTACAGGCAGAAATGCAAAACCTGCGCCGCCGGACTGAGCAAGATATCGAGAAAGCACACAAGTTTGGCCAAGAGAAATTCAGTATCGAACTCCTCTCCGTGATGGACAACCTCGAACGTTCTTCTGCGGCTGCTGAGGCGAGCGAAGACGAGGCAGTGAAAGCAATCAAAGAAGGCGTTGAGTTAACGTTGAAAGGCTTCATCGACTGTTTTAAGCGCTTTAACATCGAACCAGTTGATCCCCTTGGAGAGCCATTCGATCCACAGCTTCACCAAGCAATGTCCATACAAGAGACCCCAGACGCCGAGCCAAACTCCGTGATTGCGGTGATGCAAAAGGGCTACACGCTCCACGGTAGAGTCATCAGGCCCGCGATGGTCATGGTGTCCAAATAGCAGGCATGACTTTTTGCTCATGCAGCCTTGAATTATCAAGGTTTGCGCCAATATTTAAGATCAAGACAGAGATAAAGACCGCCAGCGGTGCTGCCGGATTAACGGAGAATAAAGATGGGTAAGATAATAGGAATTGACCTCGGCACTACCAACTCCTGCGTGGCGGTGATGGATGGTGGCGAAGCGAAAGTAATTGAGAATGCAGAGGGCGATCGCACGACGCCTTCGATCATCGCCTATGCAAACGATGGTGAGATTCTGGTTGGACAGCCGGCGAAGCGTCAGGCAGTGACCAATCCGAACAACACGTTGTTTGCGATCAAGCGCCTGATTGGTCGACAGTTTGGAGACGATGTCGTACAGAAAGACATCAAAATGGTGCCTTATAAGATTGTGAAGGCAGACAACGGAGACGCGTGGGTCGAAGTGAACGGCGAGAAAATGTCGCCTCCTCAGATTTCAGCGCAAACGTTGAAGAAAATGAAAAAGACCGCCGAAGATTTTTTAGGCGAGCCTGTCACCGAAGCGGTGGTTACCGTGCCAGCCTACTTCAACGATGCTCAGCGTCAGGCAACGAAAGATGCGGGTCGCATCGCGGGCCTAGACGTTAAACGCATCATCAACGAGCCAACCGCGGCTGCGCTTGCCTACGGGATGGACAAGAAATCAGGTGATTCGACAATCGCTGTTTACGACCTCGGTGGTGGTACGTTCGATATTTCGATAATCGAAATTGCGGAAACCGACGGCGAGCACACTTTCGAAGTGCTGTCGACCAACGGCGACACATTCCTTGGAGGTGAAGATTTCGATCTGCGTCTCATCGACTACTTAGCGGAAGAATTCAAAAAATCATCGGGTATGGATTTACACAGCGACCCTCTCGCCCTTCAGCGGCTAAAAGAAGCAGCTGAGAAGGCGAAGATCGAGCTGTCTTCTTCGCAGTCTACCGAAGTGAATCTGCCGTATATCACTGCTGATGCGAGTGGTCCTAAGCACTTAGTGCAGAAGCTGACGCGCGCGAAATTCGAAGCGCTTGTTGAAGACTTGGTAGAGCGAACGCTTGAGCCGTTAAAGCTCGCGCTAGCGGATGCAGACCTTCAGATCGGCGGCATCGACGATGTCATTCTCGTTGGTGGCCAAACGCGTATGCCTCTCGTACAGAAGCGCGTGACAGAGTTCTTTGGTAAAGAGCCCCGTCGCGACGTAAACCCCGATGAAGCGGTAGCGGTAGGCGCGGCGATTCAGGCGGCGGTACTGTCTGGTGAAGTCACCGATGTTCTTCTTCTCGACGTGACGCCTTTGTCGCTCGGTATCGAGACGATGGGCGGCGTTGCGAGCACTTTGATCGAGAAGAACACGACTATTCCGACGAAGAAAACCCAGGTTTTCTCAACGGCTGACGACAACCAAACCGCTGTGACAATTCACGTGGTTCAGGGCGAGCGTAAGCAAGCATCGCAGAACAAATCGCTTGGCCGATTCGATCTGTCTGACATCCCACCGGCGCCGCGCGGTATGCCACAAATCGAAGTTGCATTCGATCTCGATGCAAACGGTATCTTGAATGTGTCAGCCAAAGACAAGGCGACTGGCAAGGAACAGTCAATCGTGATCAAAGCGTCGAGCGGATTGTCGGACGAAGAGATTGAGCAAATGATCAAAGACGCCGAGGCCAATTCCGCAGACGACAAGAAGTTCGAAGAGATGGTCATGGTTCGCAACACGGCCGACGGCATGATCCATGCTACTAAGAAGACACTCGAAGAAGCAGGTGACAAGGCGACCGACGAAGAGAAAGAGGCAATCAATACGGCAATCGCTGAGCTCGAAGAAGCGCTAAAAGGCAGCGAGAAAGAGGCTATCGAGGCTAAGACTACTGCATTGACAGAGGCGTCCTCTGCGCTTGCTCAAAAGATGTATGCGGATGCCGCAGCAGCCGAGGGCAGCGGGGAAGACGACGCCGTCGACGCCGAGTTCGAGGAAGTTAAGGATGAAGAAAAGGATAAGTAATCCTTAACAACTGAGAGTCCTATGTCAAAACGTGACTACTATGAGGTATTGGGTGTAGATCGGGGGGCAGACGCGGCGACGCTTAAAAAAGCGTATCGCCGTGTTGCGATGAAGAACCATCCCGACCGAAACCCAGACAACCCTGATGCGGAGAACATTTTTAAAGAGGCTAATGAAGCCTTCGAAGTGTTGTCCGACAAAGACAAGCGCGCCCGCTATGACCAATATGGTCACGCGGGCGTTGACGGTCAGACCAGTGCTGGCGGGGCCGATTTCGGCGATATGTTCGGTGATATTTTCGGCGACATCTTTGGCGGCGGCCGCGGCGGTAGCAGAAGTCATGTACGCAAGGGCTCCGATCTACGCTACAACCTCGACCTGAGCTTGGAAGACGCGGTACGTGGAACGACTGTAAAAATCCAGATTCCGACTACCGTCACTTGTAAAACCTGCGACGGCTCTGGCGCAAAGAAAGGCACGCAGCCAATCGACTGCACCACCTGTGGCGGCCATGGGCAAGTGCGGATGCAGCAGGGCTTTTTCTCTGTGCAGCAGACGTGCCCGCGATGTCAGGGTGCGGGTAAGCAGATCACAGATCCATGCAACACATGCCATGGACGTGGCGCAGTCCGCGAGACTAAAACGCTGTCAGTCAAAGTTCCGGCGGGTGTCGATACTAGTGATCGCATACGTCTTACAGGTGAAGGTCAAGCGGGTGAGCATGGTGGGCCGCCCGGGGATCTCTATGTCGAGATGAACGTTAAGCCGCATAAAATTTTTGAGCGGGAAGGCGCTGATCTTTTTTGCGAAATCCCCATAAGTTTTGGCGACGCGGCGCTCGGTGGCGAACTCGAAGTGCCGACGCTCGACGGGCGGGTAAAGTTAAAGATCCCGTCTGAAACACAAACGGGTAAACTCTTTAGACTGCGCGGAAAAGGTATCAAGCCCGTCCGCGGCGGCAACGTTGGGGATCTGCTTTGTCGTGTTGTGGTTGAAACGCCTGTACATCTTACGAAGCGTCAAAAAGAAATCTTAGAAGAATTTCAGACCATTCAAGTCGGTGAAGGAAAGAAGCAATCGCCGAAGCGTACGTCATTTTTTGACGGGGTGAAGAGCTTCATCGATGAGCTTCGCGGCTGAAACAAAAAATAAAAAACGCGGCTCAGTAGCCGCGTTTTTTTTGTGCTGAATAAAACCGTCACACAAGACTGCTTACGCGAGTATTGCGGTATGTTCTTCGGGCGTAAGCCGTGGTCCGAAATTAGACACAACCTTTGCGGACGCAAGAGAGGCTAAATTACCGGCGGTTTCGAAGTTCATGCCATTGGTGATACCGTAAAGAAACGCGCCGGCGAACATGTCACCTGCGCCGTTCGTGTCGATTGCATTAACAGCATTTGGTGCAATTGGGATGCGGCGCTGGCCATCAAATAACAAGGCGCCTTTGGCACCGAGAGTGACGACGAGCTTTTTCGCGAAGCCCTGGGCTTTAGTAAATGCAGCCTCAAAATCGTCGGTCTGCGCCCAGAGTCTTAGCTCTCTCTCATTACAGAATAAAAGGTCCACGCCGGTGCCGAGCACTTCGTTTATATTGTCGCGGAAGTATTCGAGCATCGAGGGATCAGAGAAAGTCATTGCCGTATTGACGCCCCGACTCTGAGCATATTCTTTCAGCTCGATAATTGCTGCGCGTGCGCTCGGTGAGGTGACCAAATACCCTTCTAGGTAAATATATTTGGCTTGGTCAGCGGCATTTAAGTCGAGGTCCGAACTATCTATTGACCCTGAGACGCCGAGATGCGTGTGCATCGTGCGCTCTGCATCGGGGCTGATCATGACGACGCAGCGGCCGCTTGGACCTTCGGCTCTCTGGCTTTTGGTGTTAGTTTCAATATTTTGGTCGCCAAGCTGTGACAAAAAGAAATCGCCTGTCTCATCGTTGCCCAATTTGCAGGAGTAGAAGGCGCGGCCGCCGAACTGGCTAATCGCGTAGAGTGTGTTTGCAGCAGAGCCGCCACCTGCGCGCTTTTTTAATCCGTGCTCTGCCATTAGTAACTCGACTAATTTAGCTTGTTCGTCGCCTTCTACGAGCGTCATCAAGCCTTTCTCGATGCCATGCGCTGCGAAGAACGCGTCGCTTACTTCGAACTCTTTGTCGACCAGAGCGTTGCCCACAGCATAAACATCGTATTTTTTTTCCTGAGACATTCAGCAATTTCCTTAGGGTAGCTGCGCTAGCTCGCGAGAGCGGCAAATGCGTTTTCGGCTGCAGCCAGCGTCGCTGCAAGCTCGGCTTCACCGTGTACTATTGAAATGAATCCAGCCTCGAACGCCGAGGGGGCTAGATAGACACCGCCGTCGAGCATGAGATGGAAGTAGCGCTGGAAATGTCCTGAATTGCAGTCCATTACCTGAGCGAAGGTAGTTACTGTGTCCTCCTCGCTGAAGAAGCAGCCAAACATGCCTCCAACCTGATTCGTTGTGAAGGGGATTCCCGCTGCCGCTGCCCGCGACTTCAGTCCGGTCATGAGCTTCTCAGCGCGCGCACCTAAGTCGTCATAAAAGCCGGGCTGCGAGATAGCATCGAGCATGCAAATGCCGGCTGCTACGGCGAGAGGACTGCCCGATAATGTGCCTGCTTGATACACCGCGCCGAGTGGAGCAATCATGTTCATAATATCGGTGCGCCCGCCAAATGCGCCAACGGGGAGTCCGCCTCCAATAACTTTGCCCAGACAAGTCATGTCGGGTGTCACGCCGTACACTTCCTGCGCGCCACCGCGCGCCACGCGAAAGCCGGTCATCACCTCGTCGAATATCAGCACGGTACCGTGTTTGTCGCAGACGGTCCGCAGCGTTTCGAGGAATCCCGGCACCGGGGGTACAAGGTTCATGTTGCCAGCAATAGGCTCGACGATTATGCAGGCGATCGTATCGCCGTGCTTATTAAAGAAGTCCTCGACCGCCTGCGCGTCGTTGTAGGGAAGCACATGCGTAAGGTTTGTGTAGGCCTTTGGGACGCCAAGTGAATCTGGTTCACCTAATGTGAGTGCACCTGATCCAGCCTTCACGAGCAGGCCGTCGGCGTGACCGTGGTAACAGCCTTCAAATTTTACAATGGCGTCTCGCCCAGTGAAGCCGCGCGCTACGCGGATCGCGCTCATCGTCGCCTCAGTGCCCGATGTGGTGAGCCTAACTTTCTCGATCGAAGGAACAATGTCGACTATTTTGGTCGCGATGTTAATTTCAGCTTCTGTCGAGGCGCCGTAGCCGATGCCTTGATCTAACTGCTTGCGCAGCGCGTCGACGACAAGTGGGTTGCCATGACCAAGGATTAATGGGCCCCACGCTCCGACATAGTCGACATAACGATTGTCGTCGGCGTCGATTAAATAGGCACCTTCGCCCCCCTTAAAAAACAGGGGATTGCCACCAACGCTACGAAACGCGCGAACAGGAGAATTTACACCACCCGGAATGACTTTCTGGGCAGCGTCAAAGAGTGACTTGGAATTAACATGGTTCATCTGGGGTCCTTAAGGGCCTTGAATTTAGTTGCGCTCACGCTCGCTGCGTTGTGCGTTAATACTCTGCTGCTCACTACGCTTATCGTCGTGACAAAGTTTTACGCCTGCTGCCCCGCGAGCGAACCTTGGACGGTTCGGGTCAAGTTATCGCTTAAAGCGGGAACAGCCGTGTATTTTCCTTGTTGGGCACGCCAATAGCAACTAAGCGCTGGGATTATCAGCTGTCGCGGATTGGAGTTGGCTGACTGGAGCTAGGCGCCAAACACTGGTTTAACAACAACGAGGATTACAATCGGTACCATCATAAGAACTGGGATTTCGTTAAACACGCGGAAATATGTGTGGCTACGCACCTTACTATTCGATTTCAGCCTATTCAGAAATTGCCAACACATGAAATGGTAGACGAGAAGCAAAACAACTAAGCCGAGCTTCGCATGCATCCACGGCGCTGAGAGGTAATAGCTCGGGCTGCCAGCGATAAGCCAGGCGCCAAGGGCAATCGTTACCACAGCGGAAGGCGTCATAATGCCCCAGAATAACTTGGATTCCATGATGCAGAAGCGGTCCTTACTGATCTGATCCTCGCTCATCGCGTGGTAGACAAAAAGGCGGGGGAGATAAAAGATGGCGCTGAACCAGGTGATTACTGCCATGATATGAAAAGCCTTGATCCACAACATCGTGAAGCCTCTTGGAGCCGAATAGTGTCAGAATTTGTTGATCGCGCAGAGGTCGAGCCATCCATTGAATACGGCGTCAGGCTCATGCAACGAATCCGAAAATGCGCAGTCAAACTGCCGAGTAAGTCTACCATAGGGCGCGCCTAAGGGTTTTCTGGCAGAAAGGGTTTCTCCAGCTTGATTATGCCTCTGGCGGGCAGCGGGTGTAACATGGCGCGTTAGGCCAGTAAGGCTAAGAATACAAAGGCAGGCTGCCACGGCAGTGTAAGAGGTGATATCGAGTGATTAAGGTAGGAATTGTGGGTGCAACCGGCTACACAGGCGTTGAGCTGCTAAGGTTGTTAGCGCCCCGCGCGGATGTGCAGATTTCAGTCGTAACCTCGCGCGAACTCGAAGGAACGTTAGTTGCGGATTTGTTTCCGAGTTTGCGTGGCCACATAACACTGCCGTTTAGTGCCCCTGATGCCAATGCACTTGGGGCGTGCGATGTTGTTTTTTTTGCAACGCCTCATGCGGTCGCTATGCACTCGGTACCTGAGCTTCTCGTCCTTGGCACGCGAGTGATCGATCTCTCTGCAGACTTTCGCCTCAAGGACGTCCCTACTTGGGAAACTTGGTACGGTGTCGCGCATGCTTGCCCCGAGCTCGTCCCTGATGCGGTCTACGGACTGCCGGAGGTTAACCGCGAGGCGATTGGCGGGGCGCGTCTGATTGCCGTGCCTGGCTGCTATCCTACCGCGGTGCAGCTTGGCTTCTTGCCTTTGCTCGAGGAGGGCATGGCGTGCCTCGACAGGCTGATTGCCGATGCGAAATCGGGTGTTAGTGGCGCAGGACGTAAGGCAGCGGTTGGAAGTCTATTTAGCGAATCTGCAGATTCAATTAAGGCCTATGGAGTCGAAGGGCATCGCCATTTGCCAGAGATAAAGCAGGGTTTGCAGGCGGCGGCGGGATCGGATGTCGGTCTTATGTTTGTGCCTCATCTCACGCCGATGATCCGTGGCATCCTGGCAACGCTCTATGCGCCCTTAAAGCCCGGGGTCGAGGCGTCGAACGAGAGCTTGCAGCAGATTTATGAGGCGCGCTTTGCCAACGAGCCCTTCGTCGAAGTCCTTCCGCAGGGCCAGCTTCCTGCAACACGCGATGTGCGCGGCTCGAATCGCTGCGAGATATCAGTGCGCTATAATGCCGAGACACATACGGCGATCGTAATCGCGGCCGAAGACAATTTGGTGAAGGGGGCATCGGGGCAGGCCGTGCAGAACATGAATCTGATGTTTGGGTTACCCGAAACGTTGGGTCTTCAAGGAATTGCTTTACTGCCCTAGCTCTAACCATTCATTGCAGCGAGCGTTGTAAAAGCAACGCTCCGGAGACAAGTTAGCAATGCCCAACGTCGTCAAAGGTAGCAAGCAGGAACGCATGATTGTTGTGCCGTATAGGCCTGGCAGGCGTCTTGTAATTACACTCGGGCTCGCTTTTTTTGTCTTGCTGTCAACTATGGGTGGTGCTTATTTTGGCTTTACGCGTGGATTCGATGCGCAGCGAGAAGAGCTCAATAGCCGCAGAGAATTGGACGCCATGCTGCAGGCTGTTTCGATCGAGAACGAGGAATTACGGCGGCGCCTCGCGCTAGCCGAGCGTGAGGCAGAGGTTGATCAGCTGGCTGCGCAAGAGGTCAGCGGCGAGCTCAATGACCTTCAGGCGCGCATAGCCGAACTCGAGTCAGACCTGCAGTATTATCACAAGGTTGTCTCGGAGCAGACCGATAGCACCGGATTGATGATCTCTCGCTTTGATCTCACGCCAACGGCTAAGCAGAACACAAAGCGGTATAAGCTCGTTTTGCGACAGCAAGATGCGGACGGAGACACCTACCTCGAGGGGCATGTGAATGTCACTCTCGCGGGGCGGCAGGCGGGTCAACAGAGACGACTTGCACTGAGGGAAATTTCGTCGGAGCAAGATGAAGATAATATTCGCCTGCGATTTAAGTATTTTCAGAACATCGAAGGTGAGTTGGTAGTACCAGATGGCTTCGTGCCAGAGAGAGTAGAGATTAGCGCGATAGCAGAGAGCCCAGTGGCGAAAAGAGTCGATCAAGCATTCGAGTGGGGTAAATAATCACGCCATTGTTATAATATGAAGGACAAGTAGCGAGTAGGCCGCGCGTTTATTCGCTCGGCTATCATAAGAGGAAAATCCATGTTTAAAAAAACAGACACAAGCATCGCTGAAACGTCGGTAAAGCGCAGCAGTCCCGCGCATACGTTGATCTCTCGTGACACCGAGGTCATTGGTGATATTCATTTTAGTGGCGAGCTCATCATCGAGGGGCGCGTGCGCGGGTCGATCTTCGCCGAAGATGAGAGCGACTCGATTGTCCGAGTTGCCGAAAAAGGCACAGTCGAAGGCGAAATCAAAGCGCCTTCAGCTGTGGTGAATGGCTTGGTGCAGGGGAATGTCCATTGTTCGAAGCACATTGAGCTCGCCAGCAAGGCAATTGTCGTAGGTGATCTTCACTACAATATGATTGAGATGGTTCTCGGTTCTGAAGTCAACGGTAAGCTTGTTCATATTACCGCCGAAGAAGGCGGAGCACCGAGGCTTAGTGAGGGTGCTAAGCCCGTTGAACAGCTCGGTTTGGCGGATTCGGAGTAATTGTAGCGACGGCTATACTTGACTACTTTGCTTGGTTATTGCGATACTACAATCCGCGCGGGATCTACGGCGCTTAACGATTTGTCTCCCTTGTGTTTAGTACTAGCGAAAGATAATCACGATGTCTGTTGTTCAATCACAAGCACCAACCATTATGTCCTTAACGGATAACGCGGCGGCGAAGGTTCAGAGCCTGATAACCGAGGAGGGTAACCCTCGTCTAAAGCTGCGGGTTTTCGTCACTGGAGGGGGTTGCTCAGGGTTTCAGTACGGCTTTTCGTTTGACGAGGAAGTTGCCGAAGACGATACGCTTATTCAAAACAAAGGCGCTAGCCTGTTAGTAGACCCGCTGTCCTATCAGTATCTTGTCGGCTCCAAAGTCGATTATCTCGAAGGTCTGGAGGGCTCTCGCTTCGTGGTCAATAATCCCTTGGCCACGACAACCTGCGGATGCGGGTCCTCTTTTTCGATCTAATTCGATCCAGTGAATGTCGGGCAGGGATAGATTCCCCCTAGCAAAACCGGGTTTTTCGCGCCGGTGAAAGGCGCGGTCGTTAGTGTTATCCCATCGAGACTCTGCTGAGCCATCCAGGCGAAGGCCATCGCCTCTAGCCAATCGGGATCAATACCGAGTTCGGTCGTGGTGGCCACAGAGTTTTGTGGCATAAGTACTTTTAGGCGATTTAGCAAAGCCGTATTGTGTGCGCCGCCCCCACAGAGATAAATCTCGCCATGACCTAATCCTGCATTGAGCGCCTCTGCGAGAGTCGCTGCAGTAAACTCCAGAAGCGTAGCTTGCACGTCTTGTGGGCTTGGCCGTTGCTCGATTGCGCCGAGTCGTTCGTCGAGCCATGCGCCATTGAATAATTCGCGGCCTGTGCTTTTCGGCGCAGGCGTAGCGAAATAAGGCTCTTTTAATAGTTCTTTCAGGAGTGCTCTGTTTACGCGCCCTTTTTCTGACCACTCTCCATTCATATCGAAACGCGCGTCTTTATGCCGCGCAATCCAGTAATCCATTAGAACATTGCCCGGGCCTGTGTCGAACGCCATTCTCTCGCCGTTCGCGAGAAGGAGCGTAATGTTTGCTATGCCGCCGATATTTACGATTGCGCGATTCTCGCTCGCTGAAGCGAAACAATGCTGATGTAGCAGTGGTGCTAGAGGGGCGCCTTGACCACCGGCTGCCATGTCGCGGCGGCGAAAGTCTGCGACAGTTGTTATGCCTGTTCTCTCTGCGATGGTATTTGGATCGCCAAGTTGCAGGCTGAAAGGTGCGGCTGAATTTGGCTGATGGAAAACGGTTTGGCCATGGCTGCCGATGGCTTCGATCTCTTCTGCTGTGATACCGGCGCGTAGGAGCGTATTTGATGCGGCCTCAGCGAAGCAGCGGCCAAGCTCAATGTCCAGCCTGCCAACTTCTGCAAGAGGCGCCTGCTTGTTCGCGCATAGCGTGAGAATGTCGCGCCTGAGATCATTTGGGAGCGCGAAACAGTCAGCAGCAACGAGGGCAGGGCTGTCGCAGGTCAAATCGACTATCGCGCAGTCAATGCCATCGAGGCTCGTGCCAGACATCAGACCAATAAAGAGGCGTTTAGCTGCAGGCACTTTGCCCTCCTGGGCGTCGGCTGTTGCGTTAGCGCTTGCTATTGCGCGAGAGTCAGCAGTGCGCGCTTTTGACCCTGCGCTGCAAGCGTATTGAACTGGTCAACCAAGCCGGCAGTCTGGGATTTGAAATTCTCCAGTTGGTCCGGATCGATCGAGCGCGCCTTTGGTAATTTGTCTACTATTGTGCGGGGATTCTGGTGCACGCCATTAACCAAAAACTCATAGTGCAGATGCGGCCCTGTCGCGCTGCCCGTCGAGCCGACGTAGCCAATGACATCGCCCTGACGAACCCGCGCGCCTTTTTTGTAAGCGCCAAATTTATTGAGATGGGCGTACTTTGTTTCGAATCCACCTGAATGCTTGACGATCACTAAGTTGCCAAACGAACCCTTGCGACCAGAAAATGTGACACGCCCGTCACTGGTGGCACGAATTGGTGTTCCCGTTGGCGCCGCATAGTCTGTGCCCTTGTGCGCGCGAATAGTATTCAGCACTGGGTGTCTGCGACTGGGATTGAAATTGGAGCTAATGCGAAAAACATCCAAAGGACTGCGAAGGAAAGCTTTGCGCATGCTTTCACCCTCTGGATTATAGTAGCCGACCTCGCCTTCATCATCGATATACCTAACAGCAGTGTAGACCTTGCCTTGGTTAACAAAACGCGAGGCGAGAATCTCGCCGTGACCGATAAATTTCCCGTCTAGATACTTCTCCTCATAGAGGATACTAAACTCATCACCGGCGCGCGGATCGAGTATAAAATCGATAACGCCGCCGAAGATATTCGCCATCTCCATAATCGTTGTGGCCGGAATCTGCTCGCGCTTGCCGGCTAGGAACAGGCTGTCGCTGATGGTGCCGACTTTAAAAGTTTGGCGAATTTCGGGGTTTTTAACGATAGTTTCTACCGAATAGGTTCCCTCGGTGCGGGTGAACAAATAGCCCTCTAATGGGTTCTTAAACACGCGTAATTGTTCCAGCTCGCCATTAGCGGGAATCCTAAATTCCAGTTGATAGCCAGGGTAAACGCGGTTAAGGACTTTCGCTTCGGCGCTGCTGTTGAGAAGCGCAAAGAGGTCTCCGTCGTTTAATCCTACTTTGCTAAACAATAAAGAGAGACTATCGCCAGATGCGATAGAATACTTTTTCCATTGGGGCGCCGGGGTAACTTTTTCAGGCGAGATCAGAGAATCCGATTGGGTGCTCGCGCTCGCTGAATTGAGGTCTTCAACCAGTTCCCCGTCCACTTCCTCGAGGGTTAGCATTGGATTTAGCGCTGCCGCAGCGGCTGGTTGGGGCGGAATGGCTATACTTTCAAAGCCTGTCTTGGAGTCAATAACCTCCGAGGTGACCGGCAATGTCGTGAGCGCGGGACCGGCGTTGCTCGATTCGCTGGGTAGTGCGAGTAGTCCGAGCATGCATACGCCCAGACCGCCTAAAAGGTACGCATGGCCGCGGGGATAGTGGCTAATTATCGAGAGCTGCCTGCTAATCAACTCGCTTAGTGAGCTCAGCCGCAGTCTGATTTTCTTAATATGCTGATCAAAGATCATGTGTTCGTTCATAGCTCTAAATGGCGATTAGCCCGAAATTATAGCAATAAGTGGCGTAATTCCCACCGTCATTTAGCAGTGGGGGATAAACTCGTGTAAAATCGCGCTCCCGTTCGTCTGCCTGGTAGCAGCGAAGCGTGGGGTACAAAAGAGGCTCGCTCAGCAATTTATGTAATCGAGAAGTTTAGGTCAACGCCTCAAGATACAGCGATTCGACCTACTGCGGGTTAGAAAGTTCACCTAACTCAACCGTCTATTTTAACTTTGTTTGACTTTGTGAATAGACCTCGGTGGCGGGCAATCCAGTAGACAGTGTTCACTAATATAGAAAGAAGAGAAGTCATGACACCCCCTCAAGATATTGTGAAAGACCTCGAGAGCCGCGCGCTTGTAACCCAGTTAGCCGGCGGAGACGACCTTAAAGCGCATCTCGCTGAGGCATCGCGAGTAGTCTACTGCGGCTTCGACCCAACAGCCGAGAGTCTTCATATCGGGAACATGGTGCCTTTATTGGCGCTTAAACGCTTTCAGATGGCAGGGCATAAGCCAATCGCGCTTATCGGCGGCGCCACGGGCATGATAGGCGATCCGAGTTTTAAAGACAGCGAGCGCAAGCTTAATTCCACCGATGTGATATCCGGTTGGGTTGAGCGCATCAAGCCGCAGCTCAGCCAGTTCCTAGATTTTGACTGCGGTGACAATTCGGCGATATTGGTGAACAACCTCGACTGGACAAAAGGCTTGGACGTGCTCGACTTTCTGAGAGACGTCGGGAAGCATTTTTCGGTTAACGCGATGATTCAGAAAGAGTCAGTAAAGCAACGTATCGACCGAGAGGGCGAAGGCATCTCTTTTACCGAATTCAGCTACATGATTTTGCAGTCGTTTGATTTTGCGCAGCTTAACGAGCGCTATGGTTGCACCCTGCAGATCGGAGGCAGCGACCAGTGGGGCAATATCACCGGGGGCATCGATCTCACGAGGCGCATGCATCAGAACCAAGTCTATGGCCTTACGATGCCACTTATTACCAAGGCTGACGGCTCTAAGTTTGGCAAAAGCGAAAGCGGTACTGTCTGGTTGGATCCAGCGAAAACGTCTCCTTATGCGTTTTATCAGTTTTGGCTTAATACCGCCGACGCCGACGTTTATCGATTTATGCATTTTTTCACTTTCCTAAGACTGGAAGAAATAGAGGCGATTAGAGCGGCTGATGCCGCGTCGAGCACTAAGCCTGAAGCGCAGGGAATACTCGCTCAGGAGGTGACGCGTTTAGTTCATGGGGAGGCGGGCCTCGCAGCAGCCCAGCGTATAAGCGGCGCTTTGTTCTCGGGCGATATAGCCTCGCTTACCGAGTCTGACCTCGCGCAACTCGCTCAAGACGGGTTACCGACGACGGATTCTAGCGCCGGCACGTTAACGGAGCTGCTCGTTGCTACTGAGCTTGCAAAATCCAATAAGATGGCAAGGGAATTTCTGGGCAATAATGCCGTAAGCGTTAACGGGGTGGTGGTTAGTGATGGGGACTCAGTTTTAGGCGCCGAGAATGCATTGCACGGACGCTACTTCGTCCTGCGCCGCGGCAAGAAGCTATTTCACCTTATAAGGCTCGTTTAGGCTGTATTAAAGCTATCAAAGTAAGTTATACTGGTCGGCCCAGCGCGAATAGCAGAGCTAGTTGTACGAGCCTGCAAACTGCGCTGAGAATAGTAAGAATCGAGGATCAAATTTCTTTAGAAATTATTTCTCAAAACGCTTGCTAAACGAATCGGCGTACGTATAATGCGTCCTCCCTGAGACG
>JAGYKB010000018.1 GCA_018401885.1 Gammaproteobacteria bacterium | reverse complement strand
TCAGTGGGCGAGTTTCGGCAAAGAAGCATGGACAAGCCGCGAATATAGAGGTGGTGTAGGCGCCACCGTCGGAGAAACTCCGTTGTAGAGCCGATGGGTGGGGGTTGTCCTGGCAGACTAACTGAGAAACCTTATTTAGCGCCTATCGTACGAGGCTTTCTTACGAGGCTTTCTTAGGAGGCTTTCTTAGGAGGCTTTCTTAGGAATCTTTCGAAATCGATGCAGAGAGAAAAAAGTGGTGCCGCCACCAAGAGTCGAACTCGGGACCTGCTGATTACAAGTCAGCTGCTCTACCACGGCTGAGCTATAGCGGCACAATGTTTGATGGGTCTCAGAACGAGCTCCGTCGAACAAGGCGCGCAGTTTAACCACAAACTCCAAGCGGTTCAATAGCCCAGTTGAGGATTTTTTTCCATCACCGTGAACCGCTCGCTCACACTTATTGCCCCTCGTTACCCCGTGACAGTTGCTAACCATGCGAAGGGTGACGAATATGTAGATTCACGATTATGCTAAAGTGCGTCACAGCGCTAAACCCTCAGCCGTCAGCGTTAACTCGAAAGCCTCTGCCGCCCGAGAACCCAAGCGTTGCAGGCGTAGTAAAAACACTAACCCATCGCGATTCACAGGCAAGTGTATGACATTTAATAGAAACCTCGTCGCAATCGATGCCTTAGATTCGCGGCTTCGCACATCCGCAAGCCGGCTCCTACCTCTCGCCGAGGGCTACGGTCAGCGCGATTCACAAACACTCAAGCTGCTTTTCGCGAATGACGCTGAGCGCAGTGCGAAGTTCAGCCTCACCGTAGACGAGATTCACTTCGACTATTCGAAAAGTCTCATCGATTCGAAGGCGCTTGCAGCGTTAGCCGAGCTCGCCGAGGCCTGCGGCATGCAGGGCGCGATTGGCGCACTTTTTCGTGGCGCAAAAATTAATCAGTCGGAGGGACGCGCCGCGCTGCACACGTCGCTTCGCAGCCCCTCCGCCGCAAATGCACCGCACGCGGCCCTGGTAAGCGAAACACTTACCTCTCTGCGAGAGTTCGTGGGCCGCGTTCATTCGGGCACATGGACAGGCTACGACGGCCGAGCAATTGAAACGGTCATCAACCTAGGCATCGGCGGCTCGGATCTTGGTCCTGCTATGGTGGTCGATGCGCTCGCCGATTTTGCGCTAGGCAGACCCGACGTTCGCTTCGTCTCTAACGTAGACCCCGCGCATCTTACGCGCATGCTCACAGGACTCGACCCCGCGACCACGCTCTTCGTCGTGGCCTCGAAGACCTTCGGCACGCTCGAAACCCTCACCAATGCGCGAGCCGCGCGCGACTGGCTTGTTGCTGCCAGCGACGAGACCGCTGTTTCTAGGCACTTCGTGGCGGTTTCTGCAAACATCGCTGAAGCGTGTGACTTTGGCATCGAACAATCAAACATTTTCCCCTTATGGGATTGGGTCGGGGGGCGCTTCTCACTATGGTCGGCGATCGGACTGCCTATCGCTCTCGCGATCGGCTTCAAGGCGTTTGAAGAATTATTGGCCGGTGCACACGCGATGGACACGCATTTCGAGACTGCACCGCTGCATCAAAACCTGCCCGTGATATCAGCGCTAATCGCCTATTGGTACAGACATTACGGCGCGAGTCCGAGCACCGCTGTAGTGCCCTATAGCCAAGACCTTAGCCTGTTCCCCGCCTATCTCCAGCAGCTTTATATGGAGAGCCTAGGAAAGTCCATTAGTCGAGAGGGCGCAGTTATCACCCAGGGGACCTCAGAAATAATTTGGGGAAGCGCCGGCACGAACGGTCAGCATTCGTATTTTCAGCAATTGCACCAAGGCACTGAGTTCACGCCGGTTGAATTTATCGCACTGGCCACGGCAAGCGTTGATGACGCTGACGAGCGACACCGACATCTACTCGCGAACTGCTTAAGCCAAAGCATGGCGCTAATGAATGGCGACGAAGCCAGTGCTGACGTCGGAGGCGTGCACTGGGATCCGCAAAAGACAATCAAAGGAAACCGGCCAAGCACAACGCTGCTTATCAAGCAGCTTACCCCGCGTAATTTAGGCTCGCTGATCGCGCTCTACGAGCATAAAGTGTTTGCGCTTAGCGTACTGTGGAATATTAATGCTTTCGATCAATGGGGTGTAGAGCTGGGTAAACGCCTTTCGAAGGACGTGTATGCAGCGCTCAGCGAACCGGCTCAATCTTCCGGATCGGCGGAGTCCGCGTCGACACTCGATGCATCGACGCGCGCGCTTGTTCAAATAATTAACAGTTGGCGGGATCCGCGCTAGCGCAGCAGCGACTCATCATTAGTCGTCGAGGTAGGCGCAGCAGTAGTCAGTCATAGTGCTTACATTTACCTTAAATGAGGCATTGGCAGGCACCTCAAACGACTCGCCTCCGACAATGTTTTGCCATTCGCTTTCTCCGGGCAACAAGACTGAAAATGCACCCGACATAATCTCCATTATCTCGCGCTTCGCAGTGCCAAACTCATACTCGCCTGGCTGCATGAATCCGAGTGACTGAGTAGAGCCATCGGCGAACTCAATCGTGCGACTTGTCACTTTGCCGTCGAAGTAGATATTGGCCGCTTTTATAATGGTGACGTTTTCGAATTTAGACATGCTTGTATCCTTTGAGTAACCAGCCAATTGAGAGACTCAGGCTGGAGGAGTTAAATGAAATTTAGCGAGCATAGAAAGCGCGCGATTCTAACGACAACCGTTTGTCTACGCCAGTCGCGAATCAACTCAGCCTTGATTGGCTTTGTTTGGCTTTTTCGGCTCGGGGAAAAATCAGGCCTGTGACATCAAATCTAGGAGTTCGGCTGTCTTCTCGCGCATCAGCGCCTCGTCTGCGCGCGACTCGACATTCAATCGCACGACAGGCTCGGTATTCGATAGCCGTAAATTAAATCGCCATGCGTCAAAGCGCATACTCAGGCCATCGACATTCTCGACTGCGATCGCCGCGGACTCATAGCGCGCCCGCGTCGCGGCGAGCAGCGCTTCTGGGTTTGCGACAGTGCGGTTAATCTCACCACTGGCTGGGAACGCCTGCATGCGCTCATCAACAAGCTGGGATAAGCGCTTACCTGTCGCGGCCATGAGCGCCGTCACCAACAGCCATGGCACCATGCCGCTGTCGCTGTAGTAGAAGTCTCTAAAATAATGGTGCGCACTCATCTCCCCACCATAAACAGCCTTATCTGCACGCAGCGACTCTTTCATGTATGCGTGCCCAGTCATGCTCTGGATGGCCTTGCCACCGGCTGCAGCGACAATCTCCTGAGTATTCCAAGTGAGTCTTGGATCATGGACGATTTTCGCGCCGGGTTCAGCGTCTAAAAACACCTGTGCGAGCAGGCCTACCAAGTAGTAGCCCTCGATAAAGCGGCCATTTTCGTCGAAGAAAAAACAACGATCAAAGTCACCGTCCCAAGCAATACCAAGATCGGCTTTGTTCTCGAGAATAGCCGCAGTTGTCGGCGCTCGGTTCTCTTCAAGCATGGGATTCGGTACCCCGTTTGGAAAGTGTCCGTCTGGTTCGTGATGCACACGGATTATCTCAAAGGGCAGCAATGGCTCGAGCATATCAATCGTGGCGCCTGCTCCACCGTTGCCGGCATTGCAGACGATTTTCAATGGTTTTAATTTGTCGATTTCGACAAAGCTCAGCAGTTTAGCAAGATAGGCGCCGCGCAGATCAGCGAAGTCGATTGAGCCCTGGAGCGCGGGTTCGGCAAACTCATTTTTCTCTGCAAGGTCTTTTATTGCGAGCAAGCCGGTGTCAGCGCTCACCGGCAGCGAGCCTTCGCGCACGAACTTCATGCCGTTGTAGTCTGCAGGATTGTGGCTTGCGGTCACCATGATCCCGCCATCATAACCAAGGTGGCTGGTGGCGAAGTATATTTCTTCGGTGCCGCACTGGCCGATGTTCGTGACATCGGCACCGCCGTCGTTAAGTCCGCGACTCAGGGCGGCACATAACTCTTGGCTCGTCAGTCTAATATCGAAGCCGACGACGACCCTTTTAGGTTTCAAATGTGCTGCGAATGCGCGCCCAATGCGGTAAGCGACATCGGCATTTAATTGCTCAGGTACGCGTCCACGTATGTCATAAGCTTTGAAGCAATCGAGTGCTTGAACCATTTAGCTACTGCTCGCTCTCTGAATGAATAGTGCGCCGATACAACACATTCGTCGCGTCGATATAACCTTCGACACTGCCACAGTCGAAGCGTTTGCCGTCGAAGCGACAGGCTAGTACCTCTCCCTGAGACGCAAGGGTTTGCAGCGCATCGGTAAGCTGAACCTCACCGTTGCGGCCCGGCGCAGTGTTGCGCAATACCTCAAAAATAGCCGGCGTAAGAATATAACGGCCGATGATAGCAAGATTGCTCGGCGCCGCCGCCGGCTCTGGTTTCTCTACCATCTCATTCACCCGAAAAAGCCCATCTCTTTCCTCGACCCCTGAGATCACGCCGTAACGAGAAACCTGATCAAGCGGCACCTCTTCAATTGCAACAATACAACAGCGGTGCTGCTCATAGAGCGCGGTCATCTGCGCCAGAACCGAGTCGCTTTCCGTTAGGCAGAAATCATCAGCTAACAATACAGCAAAGGGCTCATCACCAATCAGTGTTTCGCCAACAAGAATCGCATGGCCGAGACCGAGCATCTCATTCTGGCGCGTGTAGGAGAAGGTGCAGCGGTTAATTAAGTCACGCGTGCCGTCCAGAAGACTTTCTTTATCGGATCCTGCTATTTGATGCTCCAACTCAAAACTGATATCGAAGTGATCTTCTATCGCGCGCTTGCCGCGACCCGTAACTATCGCCATCCCTGTGATGCCTGCGTCCAGCGCCTCCTCCACGCCGTATTGAATTAGCGGCTTGGTAACGAGCGGCAGCATCTCCTTAGGCATCGCCTTGGTCGCCGGCAGAAATCGAGTACCGTATCCCGCGGCAGGAAACAAACATTTATTAATAAGTCCCACAGCTAACTCCTCGTTCCAGTTATAGAGACGAATAGACTCCGATGCGCTTGCTTACCACTTTGTGTTAGTCGCTTGGCAGGGCACTAGCCCTTAGCGCATTAACCCGGCAACCGCCCGTAATTGTCTTCGTAGCGCTCAATATCGTCTTCACCCAAATAGTCGCCAACCTGCACCTCGATCAGCTCGATAGGCGCATCCCCCAGATTACTAAGTCTATGTTTACTGCCTTTGGGGATGAACGTCGACTCATTGGGCTGGAGATCGATTACCTTCTCATCGCATTCGACGCGACCAACGCCAGTAAGCATGACCCAATGTTCTGCGCGGTGCAGGTGCGATTGCAGTGACAGCGAAGAGCGAGGATTAACCACGATTCGTTTCACCTGAAACCCCTGCCCGCTCGCAAGCGACTCAAAGCTTCCCCACGGTCGCCTCTCGCGGCGATGCGCAAGACGCTCGCTACGCCCGAGGGCCTGCAACTGATCGACGATTTTCTTGACGCCTTGAGCATCCTCACGATTCGCCACCAAAACAGCATCGGGGGTTTCAATAATTATTGCATCGCGCACGCCAACCGCAGCGACAAGCCTGGATTCACTCTGAATGTAACTTCCGTAAACTTCCTCGGTGAGCACGTCGCCGCTCACCACATTGTCATCGCCGTCTTTTACCTGCACCGACCACAAGGCGTCCCACGCGCCTAGGTCATTCCAGCCTGCGTTCAAAGGCACAGCTGCAACCCCGCCCGCCTTCTCCATTACCGCATAATCGATGGAGTCGGAGCGGCAGCGGTGAAATTCGGCATCGGGAATACGCGCGAAATCTGTTTCTCGCTCGAGCGCCGCATGAGTTACCGTGCACGACTCGTGGATGTCGGGCGCGTGAATTTTTAGATGCTTCAAGAAAACCGACGCCCTGAATAGGAACATGCCGCTATTCCAAAGGTAGCCTCCCTCTTCGACATACCGCTGCGCGGTCGCGAGGTCCGGTTTTTCGACAAACTTCACGACATCAACACCACCACCGGCTATTTCGTCTCCCTGCTGCAGATAGCCATAGCCGGTCTCGGGGCTGCGCGGTGGAATACCGAAGGTAACGAGGCGAGATGACGTCGCTAGGGTGCGTGCAATCCCGATTGCACGATGGAGTGACTCGGTGTCTTCGATCAAGTGATCGGCAGGCAGCACGAGCAATAGCGGATCCTCACCCAACGCCATCGCCTCCATCGCTGCAAGCGCGATTGCGGGCGCAGTGTTGCGCCCGTAGGGTTCAAGGAGCAGCTGCGCCTCAACGTTGATTTGACGCAGCTGCTCCGCGACAACGAATCGATGCTCTTCGCTGCAAACGACTATCGGCTCCGCAACGCCATCGAGGCCTTTTAGGCGTTCGAGCGTGTTTTGAAAAAGCGAGCCGACCATGCCCGGAATCTCAATATACTGTTTGGGCAACAGCGCTCTTGATACTGGCCACAGACGCGAACCAACCCCGCCCGAGATCACTACAGGGATCAGCCGTGCAGGTGACGGGGCGGAAGAGTCTAACGAGGGTTTAATTTCGGACACGAATTCTCTACTCTGAGGCGACTTAGCGAGCGCCGCTTTTGGGAGACAGCATTCTAGCAAAGAAATTGTGACATCGATAAAACAGTCTGCAACCGGAAATTGCAGCCGTCTCAAGACTCACGAATATCAGTCGATTAATTAAATCTGTCGCGATAACATCGTCGATCAGAGTTTATGCCCCTGTGGCCGCCATAAGGAAAGCACTTAAAACATGTCCGATGCCCCATTTGTGTTCGAACCCAAGAACGCCTACTCACTAGAAGAGCTTATCGAATGTGGCTACGGCCGACTATTCGGCCCAGGTAAAGGCGTTTTGCCTGTCGATAATATGCTCATGCTGGATCGGATCACGGTCATCAATGACGACGGAGGTGAGTTTGGGCGTGGTAAAATTATCGCCGAGTTAGATATCCGCCCCGACCTTTGGTTTTTCGACTGTCACTTCCCTGGCGATCCAGTGATGCCTGGATGCCTTGGCCTCGATGCCCTGTGGCAGCTTGTCGGGTTCTGGCTCTGCTGGAGCGGACGCGAGGGCAAAGGTCGCGCGCTCGGCGTTGGCGAGGTGAAATTCAGCGGCGAGGTGCTGCCTACCTCGAAGCTCGTCACGTATGAGCTCGACATAACGCGGACGATAGACCGCAGGCTGACTATGGGTATCGCCAACGGCACTGTCTCGGTTGATGGACGTGAGATTTACTCGACCAAGAGCCTTAAGGTCGGCCTATTCCAGCCCGGCGCGACATTTTAGATCGCCGCGGTCTCGAGCAAAAACGAAAAAACTGAGTTCTGGCGCTTCTGGAACTCCACACACTTAAAGATTGGTGAATTATATGCGTCGCGTAGTGGTAACTGGCATCGGCATCGTTTCTTGCCTCGGTAATAATAAAGAGGAAGTTCTCGACTCTCTCCAGCAGGGCCGCAGCGGCATTAAACACAATCAGAGTTACGTCGACGTCGGCATGCGCAGCCATATAAGTGGCAGCGTCGAAATCAACGCCGAAGAGCTCATCGACCGAAAACTCTATCGCTTCATGGGGGATGCCGCAGCGTACGCCTATCTCTCAATGAAAGAGGCGGTGGAAGACTCCGGGCTCAACGAAGAGCAAGTGTCTAATTTTCGCACAGGCTTAGTAGTCGGCTCAGGTGGCGGCTCCTCCGAACAGCAGCTAGAGTCTACCGACATAATGCGTGAAAAAGGCCTGCGCCGCGTCGGCCCCTACCGCATCACCCGTACGATGAGCAGCACCGTGTCGGCCTGCCTCGCAACGCCCTTTAAGATCAAGGGCGTCAATTACACCATTTCATCGGCCTGCGCGACGAGCGCACACTGCATAGGCCATGCTGCAGAGCTAATTCAACTAGGGAAACAAGACGTAGTTTTTGCCGGCGGTGGTGAAGCAGAGCATTGGACTATGTCGCACATGTTTGATGCGATGGGTGCGCTTTCCACCAATTACAATGACACCCCTGACAAAGCCTCGCGCGCGTTTGACGCGGCCCGCGACGGCTTCGTTATAGCCGGCGGAGGTGCGGTTTTGGTAATAGAAGAGCTAGAGCACGCGAAGGCCCGCGGCGCCAAAATCTACGCAGAGCTCACCGGTTACGGCGCCACCTCTGACGGCTACGACATGGTTGCGCCGTCCGGCGAAGGCGGAGCACGCGCGATGCAGATGGCGATGCACGGTCTTGAAGGATCGGTCGACTACATTAATACGCACGGGACTAGCACACCCGCCGGCGACGTTTCCGAGCTTAGAGCGATCAAGAATGTCTTCGGCGACGCTGTCCCGACGCTCAACTCTACCAAATCCCTCAGCGGCCACTCCTTGGGCGCGGCCGGCGCTCAGGAGGCAATTTATAGCCTGCTGATGATGGGTAATGATTTCATCGCAGCCTCGGCAAACGTGGACACGCTGGACCCTGAGGCTGAAGGCCTGCCCGTAGCGGTTGAACGAGTAGACAACATCAAACTCAATCGCGTGATGTCCAATAGCTTTGGCTTCGGCGGAACCAATGCGTGCCTCGTGTTCGACAGATTCAACGACTAGCTACCCAAAAGGAGTCGAATATGCGCTCCGCTTCACACGCTGCGCACCGCAAAAATCGCGCACCGAGCAGTTCATTGAAGGGATTGCTCTGCAGCACAGTCGCCGCCGCGTTTGTAGTAGGCGCGACGCTCGCTAGTGCGCAGTTTGGCGACCGCACCACGTCCTCTTTAGATCAGAATGCGACACCGCGGGTTTTGCCGATTCACTCCGCCTTTCCATTCCATCTGAGCTCTGTCGACGGCAATAAGCTAGCGATCACCTGGACACCAGCGCCTGAGCACTACCTCTATCGGCACCGTTTTGCTTTTTCGGCAGGCGGGCACACCCTGCCCTTCACTTTGCCAGACGGTCTAGCAATGGAAGACGAATTTTTCGGCGCTATTGAGGCCTATTTCGACGCAGTTATCACCGAAATCGACCTTTCCTCTGCGCGCGCCCTGCCCGCCGCTTCGTCTCTCAACATTCGCTTCCAAGGATGCGCCGCGTGGGGCTTCTGCTACCCGCCGCAAACCGTCGACATTCCGCTGCAAGAACTATTCGATTAACTCAATTTGGGTTCCTTATCACTAATACTAGTGATATTCAGATCAAATTCTGCGAAAATGCTCTGAAAATTGGCAATCTATCGGTAATTTCGCGCAAATAGCGCACAATGTGGCAAAACTATGGCATCGATACTCGTCTTAAATGGCCCCAATCTCAATCTCCTAGGCAGCCGAGAGCCCGAAATATACGGCTCCGATACCCTCGAAGACATTACTCTGCGCCTTGGCTCCGCCTGCCTCGAAGCAGGTCATACGTTCGATAGTTTTCAAAGTAATAGCGAAGGAGCGCTTATCGATCGCATCCATACCGCTAGAGCCGCGCAGGTCGACTATATGCTCGTCAATTTCGGAGGCTTTACACACACGAGTGTAGCCCTACGAGACGCCATGCTGGCCTCCGAAATCCCCTTTATCGAAGTGCATCTTTCAAACCTCTATCGACGCGAAGATTTCAGACACCACTCGTTTTTCTCAGACATCGCAGAGGGCTGCATCATCGGTCTCGGCGCACAGGGCTATGAGCTCGCGCTCGAGGCGGCGCTTGCCCGTCTGAAGTAGCACGCGACAAGAGCAGGCCTGCACGCAGTTCAGAACCACTTTTAACTCAGACTTTTTAACACCTTTAACGTGCCCCGAGCGCGGCATTCTCAACCAAAGAGGCGATAAGCAAAATGGATATCAGGAAGGTAAAAAAACTCATCGAACTACTCGAGGCGTCTGACATTGCGGAAATCGAGATTAAAGAAGGCGAAGAATCAGTTCGAATCAGCCGCGGTTCCAGCTCTGTTCAGCCTCAAGCCGTAACCTATCAGATGCCACAGGTCGCAGCGCCAGCACCCGCAGCTGCGCCGGCAGCGGGTGCTTCGACTCTGAGCGCCGCCCCTGCCGCGACTGCGAATGCTGTCAAATCGCCAATGGTAGGCACGTTCTACAGTTCTCCCTCTCCCTCGTCTCCCCCTTTCGTTGAAATCGGCAAACACGTGAAGGCCGGCGATGTAATTTGCATCGTTGAGGCGATGAAAATGATGAATCAGATCGAGGCAGATCACGCTGGCATCGTCGAAGCCATACTCGTCAAAGACGGCGAGCCAGTCGAATTCGACCAACCCCTCATCGTCATCGCTTAGCGCACAAACCCAGCTCACGCTGGGGGCGGGCTAACAATTTAGGGATTTGTGCAATGCTTAAAAAAGTACTAATTGCGAACCGTGGTGAGATTGCCTTACGCGTCCTGCGCGCCTGCAAACAGCTCGGCATTAAAACGGTCGCTGTACACTCAACCGCCGACAAAGATCTCATGCATGTTCATCTCGCAGATGAGTCGGTGTGCATCGGGCCGCCAAGCCCCACCGAAAGCTACCTCAACATTCCATCGATTATTTCGGCGATGGAAGTTACGGAAGCCGATGCGGTGCACCCAGGCTATGGCTTTCTCTCTGAGAATGCAGACTTCGCAGAGCAGGTCGAGAACAGCGGTTTTACCTTTATCGGCCCTAAGGCAGAAACCATCCGCATGATGGGCGACAAAGTCTCGGCCATTAAAGTGATGATCGAGGCAGGCGTACCAACGGTACCGGGATCTAACGGCCCACTGGACAACGATGATGCACGCACTCTCCAGATCGCCCGTGACATTGGTTTCCCGGTTATTATTAAAGCTGCTGCAGGTGGTGGCGGACGCGGTATGCGCGTGGTGCATGACGAAGCGGATCTGCTGAGCAGCATTCATGTCACACAAACTGAAGCGCAGTCTTTCTTCGGCAGCGGCGTTTGCTATCTCGAGAAATATCTTGAGAATCCTCGCCATGTTGAAATACAAGTCCTCGGCGACGGACAGGGTAATGCTATCCATCTAGGAGACCGAGACTGCTCATTGCAGCGCCGTCATCAAAAAGTAATCGAAGAGGCGCCCGCCCCAGGAATCCCCGACCATATCAGAGCGGAAGTTGCCGCTACCTGTATCCGCGCCTGTGAGCAACTAAAATACCGTGGAGCAGGTACGCTCGAATTCCTCTATCAAGACGAGCGTTTCTACTTTATCGAAATGAACACGCGCGTTCAGGTAGAACACCCCGTGACAGAGCAGGTGAGCGGCGTTGACATTGTTCGCGAGCAACTGTTGATCGCAGGCGGCAGTCCGCTGAGCTACAAACAGTCGGATATTGTGATTAAAGGCCACTCATTCGAATGTCGCATCAATGCAGAAGACCCAGCAACCTTCCTACCTAGCCCAGGCAAAGTGACGATGTTCCATGCGCCCGGTGGTAACGGCGTTCGTGTCGACTCTCATCTGTACAGTGGCTACACAGTGCCCCCTTATTACGACTCGCTCATTGCCAAGCTAATTTGTTCGGCCGATACGAGGGAGGAAGCATTGAAGCGAATGGAAATCGCGCTCGAAGAAATGCTTATCGATGGCATTAGCAGCAACATTGAGCTGCATAAAGACCTCGCTCGCGACAGCGAGTTTAAAAAAGGCGGCGTCAATATCCACTATCTTGAAAAGAAGCTAAAACTCTAACATTCTCGCGTTTAGTTTTTTCTATACGGTATAAAATGGGCGGCTTTGACCGCCCCTTTTTTCTTTCTGCTCTCGCTCAACCAACAAATAAAGAGCCCAGCATGAATTGGCAACAACTTAAAATTCAAATAGTCCCAGAGCATGTCGATTTCATTGAACCACAGCTTTTAAATGCGGGCGCTGTTTCGATCACCTATCTCGATGCGGAAGATCAGCCGGTATTCCAGGAAGAGCTAGACAGCACACCTCTTTGGGACAGCCTCGTGCTGTGCGCGCTCTTCGAAGAGGACACAGACCTCAGCGAGTTGCTCGTCTGGCTCCGTAGCAATGCGTCTATCGTTAATAGAGAGAGCCTTGGGGTTGAAAAAATCGAGGATCAGGCATGGGAACGCAGCTGGATGGACACTTTTTCGGCGATGCAGTTTGGCGAAAAGCTGTGGATCTGCCCGAGCTGGCAAGAACCGCCCGATCCTAGTGCAACCACTATCATGCTCGACCCAGGGCTTGCTTTTGGCAGCGGTAGTCATGCCACCACGGCGCTTTGCCTGCAGTGGCTTGCGACGCAGGATCTCAGCGATAAAGACGTCGTCGACTATGGCTGCGGCTCTGGCATTCTCGCGATAGCCGCAGCGCTACTCGGCGCTAAACGCGTGCAAGGCGTAGACAACGACCCACAGGCTGTCTTGGCCACGAACGACAACTGTGCACGCAACGGTCTTCAAGAAGGCAGCGTAGGAACCTTCTTGCCTGAAGCGTATGATGCCATCAGTAGTCCTGCGAGCGTCGACATTTTGCTCGCCAATATTCTCGCCGAACCCTTACATAGCCTAGCGCCGAAGTTTGCATCGCTTTTAAAACCTAAAGGCAGCATTGTCCTCTCGGGCCTTCTTGCCGAACAGGCCGAAGCAATTATCGATACCTACAGTCAATGGTTTGATATGAGCCCGGCGGTACACCGCGAAGACTGGGTTCGGATAAGCGGGATTAGGCGTTAGCATAAAAGACAATTTGAGAACAAAATCGGACAACTATGAATACAGTCGCAGCCCGTTGCCCCTTTTGCCACTCTCAAATCAAGATAAGCGCGCGTCTGGTCGGAGACGCTACTTCGCAGGTTCGCTGCGGGTCGTGCCTCCGTCTTTTCGATGCGACGCAGAGTGCCGCGATACGTGCGCGTGCATTAAGCACCGACTACGCGCTGCTCAGCGGCGGCGGGTTAGAGCCACTTGAATCACTCCAACTCCCGTCTGTCGAGGCTGAGTCTATAGAGATTACCGCCAAGCCTAGGACATCTTGGCGAGACGTCGCCAAGGCGTTGGGCCAAATTGTTTGCCTTTTCCTGCTGATAGCGGCGCTCGCCGCACAATACCTCTGGTATAACCGGCATCTTTATCAGCATTCGCCGAAACTCTACCCGCTCTACGCGCAGTTCTGCGACCTGCTCTCTTGTTCGATCCCGCCTTTCATTGATATTTCGGCTCTCCGAGGAGAGACGCTCAATGTCGTCTCCGGTAGCGAGGGCAACAATAGTCTTGTTGTGAGCTTTAGACTGCACAATTCGGCTCCGCTCGCACAGGCACCGCCAATTCTCATCCTCAGCTTTGATACTGCGGCTCGGCGCAGCGTAGCACTGCGAGAATTTGCACCGAAAGAGTATTTACCCGCGTCGGTCGATCCGAACAAAGCGCTCGCTGCAGGTGAACGCGTGAACATTCGGTTAGAGCTAATAGATCCCGGCGCGGAGGCGGTTAACTATACCGTCGCTTTCAGAGCGCCTTAATGCAGTCACTACGAAGATTGCGTGTCGTGCCAGAGCACTGCATCCAACGCAGCGGTGGAGCAAAGGCTTCCGCTTCGCTTAAGTCATCGCTATCATAAGCGCTTAGGCACACGTTCCCGCAGAAGAGTAAGCGAGACTGTCGAAAAATGAGTTATTCCTCAGTTTAGCCTACAGCCAGTTATAACCATTTGAGATAACTTCCGTGCAAAGCATCGGCCCTTATACATTGCGTAACAACCTCTTCCTCGCGCCGATGGTTGGGGTCTGCGATGCGCCTTTCCGTGAGATCTGCAGCCAGCAGGGGGCAGGGATCACCGTTGCCGAAATGCTGCCGTCGAGCAAAGAACTGTGGGAGAAAGAGCGATTGAGATTGCGTCAGGTGAAGGCAGAAGTCAGCAGTCCACAGGTAATCCAGATTGCGGGATCTGACCCAGGAATCATGGCGCAATGCGCACGACATAACGCGGAACTCGGGGCCGATGCGATCGATATAAATATGGGCTGCCCCGCTAAGAAGGTCATGAAAAAAGCGGCAGGCTCAGCATTGCTGCGCGATACAGACCTCGTTGAGCGCATCCTGCGCGCGGTAGTCGCCGCAGTCGAAATTCCCGTCACGCTTAAAATCCGCACCGGCTGGTGTCCCGAGTCTCGCAACGGTGTCGAAGTCGCAAAAATAGCCGAAGACTGTGGCATTCAGCTTCTCACTGTCCACGGGCGAACTCGCGAGTGTCGCTTCAAGGGCGCAGTGGAATACGACACGATTGCCGCCATCAAACAGGCAGTAGGAATTCCCATTGTCGCCAACGGCGATATCGACTCGCCGGAGCGCGCGCAGCACGTTCTTCATCACACGGGCGCAGACGCACTGATGATAGGCCGCGGTGCGCAGGGCAGCCCCTGGATATTCCGTCAAATTGAGCAATTTCTCAAAGACGGCAGCCATCTACCAACTCCCTCGGCACAGGAGCGGCATGAGGTCGCTGTAAGCCATTTGCATAAACTTCATACTTTCTACGGCGAACACCGCGGCGCACTTTACGCGCGAAAGCATGTAAACGGCTATACGGAGGGGCTTGAAGGCGCCCGCGAATTTATGCAGGCGTTCAATGCAGCTACCGAGGCACAGCACCAGTTAGACTTAGTCGACGCCTTCTTCCAGACGGCCATCGCAAACACCCTATCAGTAGCGCGAGGCATTGCAGCATGAGCAACCTAAGCGATTCGGATGAATCTATGCTCGATGAGATATTTGGTCTAGACGACGACTCAGGTGGCATTGATCTACCCGCCTTTGCGCCTGCAAGTCTTCAAGAAACTGAAACCCTGCGCGCTGCACTCCATCTCGACGAGTTGCGTCCCGCTAACGCCCCGACCTTGCGAGAGCAGGTGAGAAGCTCTGTCGGAAATTATTTCGAACTATTAGAAGGCGAGCAGGCGAGAGACCTCTACGCGCTAGTGTTGGCCGAGGTCGAAGCACCTCTTCTCGCCGCAGTAATGCAACAAACGCGGGGCAACCAAAGCAAGGCGGCTATCGTGCTCGGACTCAATCGTGGTACCCTTCGCACCAAGCTAAAACAGTATGGACTGCTGTAAATCGGCGCCCTCTCGCACCTAGCGACGTCAATTTACACACGGCCGCCGCGCTAACCAACCACCTACCCGTAACTACAAAGAAGCCAAGCTATGACCTCAGACACCTCTGTCGCCATCCGCCGAGCCTTGCTCAGTGTTTCAGATAAAGCCGGCCTTGTGCCCTTCGCTCAATCTCTCACCGACCTTGGTGTCGAATTACTCTCTACGGGCGGCACCTATCGCCTTCTGCAGGAGGCCGGTATCGCGGCAATAGAGATTTCTGAGTATACGGGTTTCCCTGAGATGATGGATGGCCGCGTAAAAACACTGCATCCAAAGGTTCACGGCGGCATACTCGCCCGTCGTGACCAAGATCAGGCAGTAATGGAGGCACACGATATCCCGCCGATCGACTTGGTGGTGGTTAATCTCTATCCCTTCGAGGCAACAGTTGCGAACCCAGAGTGTGATTTGCCCACCGCGATCGAGAATATCGACATAGGTGGACCGACGATGTTGCGCGCGGCGGCCAAAAACAACCGCTTCGTAACGGTTGTGGTAAACCCCGGCGACTATAACGGGCTCATTGCTCAACTCAAAGCCAATGACTGCAGCCTCGATCAAGCGACGCGATTCGACTTTGCGGTTAAGACCTTCGAGCATACCGCCGCCTACGATGGCGCAATAGCCAACTACCTAGGCACAAAGCTGCCTGCTGCAGACACAGAGGACCACACCTCTGCTCTACCGCGCACATTTAATAGCCAGTTTTTAAAGGCTCAGGACATGCGCTACGGCGAGAATCCCCATCAAGCCGCGGCATTTTATGTCGAGCGTGAACCGAATGAGGCCAGTATTAGCACGGCCAAACAGCTTCAGGGCAAAGCGCTGTCGTATAACAACATTGCAGACACTGACGCTGCTCTTGAATGCGTAAAAGAATTCGCCGAGCCAGCCTGCGTTATCGTTAAGCACGCAAACCCTTGTGGCGTCGCAGTCGCCGAATCGGCACTCGCAGCGTATGAGCGTGCCTTCCAAACCGACCCAACATCCGCGTTCGGCGGCATCATCGCGTTTAATCGCGAACTCGACGCTGCAACCGCCCAGCGCATCGTCGACCAGCAGTTTACCGAGGTCATCATTGCTCCGTCAGTTTCAGCCGAGGCGTTGGCAATTACAGCAAGCAAGCAAAACGTTCGCGTTCTGTCCTGCGGTCAGTGGCCAACGACGCGCGTGGCGGGACTAGACTACAAACGTGTGAACGGCGGCCTACTCGTGCAAGATCGCGACATCGCGACTATCAGCGCTGTGGACCTCAAGCAGGTTAGCGCGCGTGCGCCGAGTGCTGACGAGATTCGTGACCTACTGTTCGCATGGTCGGTCGCCCAGTACGTGAAATCTAACGCCATCGTTTACTGCAAAGACCTGCAGACAATCGGCATAGGCGCAGGCCAAATGAGCCGGGTCTACAGTGCGCGCATCGCCGGCATTAAAGCTGCGGACGAAAATTTGGTTGTCGAGGGTTCGGTGATGGCGTCGGATGCATTCTTTCCATTCCGGGACGGCATCGACGCCGCGGCAGCAGCGGGCATCACCGCAGTGATCCAACCGGGTGGTTCGATGCGCGATGATGAGGTGATTGCCGCTGCAGACGAGGCCAACATCGCCATGGTCTTTACCGGTATTCGTCACTTCCGGCACTAGAGAAGGAATAGCAAATGAATGTTCTCGTGATAGGCAGCGGCGGGCGTGAACACTCGCTCGCCTGGAAAGCAGCACAGTCGCCTTCGGTCGATCGAGTATTCGTTGCACCGGGCAACGCCGGCACGGCGCGCGAGCCTGCTCTGAGCAATGTCGCAATCGATACAATGGATTTTGCAGCACTCGCGGACTTCGCCGAGGCTAATAGCGTAGGCCTCACGCTAGTCGGGCCAGAGGCGCCACTTGTTGCTGGGGTGGTCGATTATTTTCGCGGTCGCGGTCTACCCTGCTTCGGACCGAGCAAAGCAGCCGCGCAGCTCGAAGGCTCTAAATCGTTTACAAAAGACTTTTTGAAGCGCCACAAAATCCCCACTGCAAGTTACCAAACCTTCACCGAGGTCGAGGCAGCAAAGGCCTACATCCGCGCCGAGGGTGCACCCATTGTAATAAAAGCCGACGGACTTGCTGCAGGCAAAGGCGTCGTCGTGGCAGCGACCGAAGCAGAAGCAGAAACCGCCGTTGATGCGATGCTCGCGGGCAATAAATTTGGTGACGCAGGTCACCGCGTTGTGATCGAAGGGTTTCTCGCTGGCGAGGAGGCCAGCTTTATTGTGATGGTCGACGGCAAGAATATCCTACCTATGGCGACCTCGCAGGATCACAAAGCGCGTGACGACGGAGACAAAGGCCCTAATACCGGCGGTATGGGCGCCTACTCCCCCGCACCTGTCGTGAGCGAGGAGATTTGGGAACGCGCGATGGAGCAGATCATCCGCCCCACGGTCGCAGGCATGGCAGCGGACGGGAATGCCTACACCGGCTTTCTCTACGCGGGACTGATGATCTCGCCATCGGGCAGTATCGATGTGGTTGAGTTTAACTGCCGCTTCGGCGATCCTGAAGCGCAGCCCGTGATGATGCGCCTGCAATCTGACCTCGTCGAACACTGCCTCGCGGCGGTAAACGGTACGCTCGATGGGCAGACGGCAGAGTGGGACCCTCGTCCCGCCGTCGGCATAGTGCTCGCAGCGGGCGGATATCCGGAGTCCTATGCAAGCGGCGAGGTGATCAGCGGATTAGATGGGGCGAGCGAAGACTCAAGCGCAAAAATTTTTCATGCCGGCACTAAGCTTGATGGCGACCATGTGGTTACAAGCGGCGGGCGCGTGCTTTGCGCCGTAGCGCTCGGCGACTCTGTAGCGCAAGCTCAGCGACGCGCCTACAGTTTGGCCAAAGGCATTACGTGGAAAGACGTCTATTCTCGCAGCGACATCGGTCATCGCGCCATAGCCCGTGAGCAACAGGCTTAACTGAAAAAACCAATGGCAGCGTCGAAGTCGTACTTCGTTAAAAGGTAAACGCTGATTAGAGTATGAGAGGTCGAATCGAGATGAGCAAAAGCGTACACCATAGCTTTATAGACCGCGTACTTATAGGGTTCGATCAAGCGCTGCGCACTGTAACGCCAGGGGCAAGCCAGGGCCTGCGGCAATCACCCGCCGCGGCTACTGCAGAAAATGACATGAGCGACACAGCACGAAAGCATGCCGCGGGACTTATGCGCATTAACCATACGGGTGAGGTTTGTGCACAGGCGCTCTATCAAGGACAGGCTGCTACGGCCAAATTACGTGACGTTCGCGAATCCATGGAGGAAGCGGCTGCAGAGGAGGTAGATCACCTAACTTGGTGTGAGCAGCGTTTAACTCAGCTCGACAGTCGGCCAAGCCTTTTTAATCCCCTCTGGTATGGCCTGTCCTACGGCATCGGTGCGGCCGCCGGGCTTGCAGGTGATCGTTGGAGCCTCGGCTTTGTCGCCGAAACAGAACAGCAGGTCTGCGAACATCTGCGCGACCACCTAGACCAGTTGCCGGCTGAAGACACCCGCAGCCGAGCGATCTTAGAGCAAATGATTATCGATGAGGAACAGCACGGACAGGCTGCGCTCGATGCAGGCGGCACGCCGCTGCCGACTCCCGCAAAATGGGCGATGGCGGCTGTCTCACAGGTAATGAAAAAAACGACTTATCGACTCTAGGCGGCGATAATTTCGAAGCCGTGAGTCACCTTAACGCCGGCACCCATTAACATAATTGACGCCGAACAGTATTTATCGGCGCTCAACTCTACCGCTCGCTCAACTTGTTTTTCGCTAAGCTCTTTTCCCGTCACTTTAAAGTGAAGGTGAATAGATTCGAATACTGCGGGCACCGCATCAACGCGTTTCGCGCTCACAATCGCCTCGCAGCCAGAAATCTCTTGGCGCGCTTTTTTCAGAATTGTCACCACATCGTAACTCGAGCAACTTCCAACGCTCAGCGCCATTAACTCAAGCGGGCGCATCCCCATGTTGCGACCGCCGCCTTCGGGGGCGCCGTCCAACACGATAGCGTGTCCGCTGCCGGACTCTGCAACGAACATCACATTCTCCACCCACTTTACTCGCGCTTCCATTTTTATATTCCTATTAATAATGAGGTTAAGGCTATCTAGTATAGGTATTACATCGTTAGCGGGTCAGTCTCAGTAGTTCTCGAAGATAACGACGGTAAAGAAGTCATCGTCGCCTATTTAAACCCCGGGGATTTTTTCGGCGAAATGTGGCTCTTCGAACAGACCGAGGATCGCAGCGCGTGATGCCGTACACGCAGCCAGAGCGAACTCGCCGAGATTAGTTACGCCAATTTCAATGACTATATCCACAGCCAGCCTGAAATTATTTTCACTATTGGCCGCCAAATGGCAAATCGACTGCGCAATACCACACGTAAAGTCGGCGACTTAAGTTTCTTCGACGTAACCGGCCGCGTTGCACAAACGCTGATCGATCTAGCGAAGGAACCCGACGCGATGACTCATCCGCTTGGCATGCAAATTCGCATCAGCTTACTTTCGAGTCGAACATCATTTCACGCAATTTCGCACCCGGCGCGTCAGCGCGCATGAACGATTCGCCCACAAGGAAACCATAAATCTCTCGCGCTAACATCGACTGCACATCGGCGGCGCTATGGATTCCACTTTCAGTAATAACCACTTTACCTGCTGGCACCCTACCCGCGAGCGTGTAGCTGGTTTCGAGGCTCGTCTCAAACGTGTGTAAATTTCTATTGTTAATGCCTACCAAAGGCGTATTGAGCGTAAGCGCTAGATCGAGCTCTGCGCCGTCGTGAATCTCTACTAATACATCGAGACCGAGTGACTCGGCATAGACGGCTAAGTCTGTGAGCGTGGCTGCGTCAAGTGCTGCAACGATGAGTAACACGCAGTCGGCGCCCAGCGCACGAGCGGCAGCAACCTGATAGCGGTCGACAATAAAATCTTTTCGAATCACTGGAAGTGAACACGCAGCGCGTGCGGCAACGAGGTAGTCGTCATGCCCCTGAAAATAATCACGGTCGGTTAGAATCGACAGACAGGCCGCACCATTGGCAGCGTAGTCCGCTGCATGCGCGGCAGGATCGAAATCAGCGCGTATGAGTCCCTTGGATGGAGAGGCTTTTTTAATTTCCGCAATAACCGCAGGCTCTTTGCGCGCAACACGCGAGATTATCGCCTCGGCAAATCCGCGCACGGGGTCGGCTTTAGCGGCGAGCGACTCAACCATCGCAAAGCTCAGGTTACGCTTATCCTCTTCGATTTCTCGATGTTTGGTCGCGACGATTTTTTCTAAAATTGTCTGATGCTCTGCCTGCTTCTTTAGAGCTGTGTGTTCTTCTTGCTTTGACAAAATAATTCCTTTTAGGCGGCTAGAGTTCGCAGATTTCTTTGCGGAGCTATCGTCTCAACTCAATCGCCTATCGTTGTGATTGCGCCTGAGTAAACGACGCGAGCGCGTCTAATTTTGCTAAAGCATCGCCGCTTCGCAATATAGCCTGAGCGCGGGTAACGCCCTCGACCAAACTGCCCTCAACGCCTGCTGCATAAATTGCAGCACCGGCATTTAAGGCAACAATATCGCCCGCGTCTTCGTGAGAATAATTTAGCGCTGCACGCAGCAGAATAAGACTTTCCCCGGGGGACTCTATTCGCAGGGTATCCACGGATTCACGACGCTTCATCCCGAATTCTTCGGGAGAGACGGTATATTCTAGCAGTTCGCCATTCTTAAGCTCGCCGACGTGAGTGTCAGCGGCGATACTAATTTCATCTAGCCCATCGTCTGCTGCGACAATAAGAACATGCTCACTGCCGAGTTTGCGGAGCACGTCGATGAGCAGAGGAATCCATGAGACAGCATAAACACCCATAACCTGATTTGGCGCGCCCGCAGGGTTAGTTAGCGGGCCTAGCACATTGAATACGGTGCGTACGCCAATCTCTTTTCGAGCAGCGATCACATGTTTCATTGCGCTGTGGTGAGCTGGTGCAAACATGAAGCCAACGCCTATCTCGTCGATGCAACGGGCGACCACATCGGCAGAAAGACCAAGGGCGACACCCGCTGCCTCTAAGACATCCGCGCTACCACTTTTACTAGACGCGCCGCGGTTCCCATGCTTTGCCACACGCGCGCCCGCGCAGGCGGCGACTAAAGCGGAGGCGGTAGAGACGTTGAATTTATTCGACCCGCTGCCACCAGTGCCACAGGTATCGACAAGGAATTCCCGATTAGCAAGAGGCACTTTTGTCGCGAGTTCGCGCATTACAGTAGCGCCACCGAACACCTCTTCGACACTCGGTCCTTTCATCTGTAAAGCGATCAGAAAAGCCGCGTTTTGCGCATCGGTTGTTGCGCCGGACATGATCGCGCGCATCACATCGATCATCGACTCGCCGCTTAGACTTTGCCCTTGCATCAGTTGCGCTATCGCTGCCTTAATGTCCATGTTGCCTTCCTATCCTTGGGTCACCCATTCGCTGCGCGGCCTACACGCGGCGCGACATGTCTAGAAAATTTTTGAACAGCTGATGGCCCTGCTCGCTTAGAATAGACTCGGGGTGAAACTGAACGCCCTCGACCAACAACTCTTTATGCCGCACACCCATGATTTCCTCGAGCTCGCCTGCGTCGTCTAACGCCCACGCAGTCGCTTCTAAACAGTCCGGCAGCGTGTTCTTATCGATCACGAGCGAATGGTAGCGTGTCGCGTTAAAGGGCTGGGCTAAGCCTTTAAATACGCCAGCTCCCATGTGTTCGATCGGCGAAATCTTCCCGTGCATGACGCGGCCGGCGCGCACGATATCTCCTCCATACACCTGCCCGATACTTTGATGGCCAAGGCAGATACCGAGCAACGGTATGCTCCCGGCAAATGTGCGTATGACTTCCATCGAAATACCTGCTTCATTCGGCGTGCAGGGTCCTGGAGAAATCACGATCTGCTCAGGCGCAAGGTCCTCGATCTCCTGCAGGCTTATGGCGTCGTTTCTATGCACTGCAACGTCCGCACCTAGTTCGCCCAAATACTGGACGATGTTGTAGGTGAAAGAATCGTAATTGTCGATCATTAAGAGCACGTGTCTTCCTCTTCGAAGTCGATCGGTAGCCGCGTTGCGCGATTACGCGATTGAAAGCTATAGAGAGCCAATTAAATTCGAATAATAACAGCCATCGGCGAACCTGTCCCATTCAGTGACACCGCATCAATCGCAAGGCCGCCTATTGATCCAGTCGGACACGTGGGGCGTTGCGGGTTAGAATCACGCCTTATTAACGAAGAGTATCCCATGCCTACACAAGCTCCCGCCCTTCTCTGGTTTCGACAGGATCTGCGCCTGCGCGACAACCCAGCTCTCATAACCGCGCTTGCATCAGGGTCGGTACTGCCGGTTTATGTGCTCGATGACGAGAGCGCCGGTGATTGGCGTCGCGGCGCGGCAAGCCGCTGCTGGCTGCATCGGTCACTTGAAGCACTGAACGACTCTCTACACGGCAAGCTGTGGGTGCTACAGGGGAATGCGAGTGAGGTGATCCCTGCGTTTGCCGCGGAACACGGCGCCACGTCGATACATTGGAATCGCGGCTACGAACCTTGGCGCATTGCGCGAGACAAACGTATAAAGCAGACGCTAACCGAAACGGGTGTCGCAGTGCAGAGTCACGCTGGCACGCTTCTCTGGGAGCCTTGGCACAACCTAAAAAAAGACGGCACACCCTATAAAGTGTTTACGCCTTACTACCGCAACGGACTGGCGACGCAGCCAGCACCTGTTCCTGCAGCCACAGTTAATCCAGCCGAACTCAGCGCTGCACTTCACGACTGCGCGCAGCCCAAGACTAAAATCGACTCGCTCGAGCTGCTGCCGGCCGTTGATTGGCACAAGTCGATGCTGTCACATTGGACCCCAGGAGAGGCTGGCGCACAGTCTCAGCTTGCCAATTTTTTAGAGGCGGGAATCGAAGACTACCGCGAAGGCCGTGATTTTCCGGCACGAATGAGTGTGTCGCGACTCTCACCACATCTTCACTTCGGAGAAATTTCGCCAAACGAGGCGGCGTTTGCTGCCAATCAGAGCGGTCAGCGCGGGCACGAGAGTCAGGCCGAACACTTCGTCCGCGAGCTTGTCTGGCGGGAGTTTTCTTACTATTTGCTCTACCACTTCCCGAGCCTAACCGACGTCAACATGAAATCGGAATTCGACCGCTTTCCTTGGCTCGACGAGGCCGAGCTGCGTTCAGCATGGCAGCGAGGCATGACGGGTTATCCGATTATTGATGCCGGCATGCGTGAGCTTTATACGACCGGCTACATGCACAACCGTGTTCGTATGATTGTCGCTTCGTTTCTAATCAAAAATTTGATGCAGGATTGGCGTCATGGCGAGAAATGGTTTTGGGACTGTCTGGTCGACGCAGATCTCGCTAGCAATTCGTGCAGCTGGCAATGGGTAGCTGGAAGCGGCGCCGATGCAGCGCCTTATTTTCGAATCTTCAATCCAGTCACGCAGTCACAGAAATTCGACCCCGACGGCGAATACATTCGCCGCTTCGTGCCAGAGCTTGCCACGCTGCCGGCAAAATATCTTCATGATCCTAGCGCCGCACCCGCGATGGAGTTAAGTCTTGCGGGAATAGAATTGGGGAAGGATTACCCGGCAGCAATTGTCGACCTTAAACAGACTCGCGAACGCGCGCTCACCGCCTATAAAACACTACGCGACTAGCCTAGAGGCGACCTATGGCCAGGAGCGCTAGCCCAGTTCAAGCTGCCCGTCGGCGAGCTGCACGGCGCGAACGATGGCACGCGCTTTATTGAGCGTCTCTTCCCATTCGAGACGCGGCACCGAGTCGGCCACTACGCCAGCGCCGGCCTGCACATAAAGGCGCGAATCTTTGATCACTGCGGTGCGAATGGCTATTGCCATATCCATGTTGCCGTTCCACGCGAGATAGCCCATTGCGCCGCCGTAAATGCCGCGGCGCTCAGGTTCCATTTCGTCAATTATCTGCATCGCTCGCACCTTTGGCGCGCCGCTTAGAGTCCCAACCGGCAGCGTAGACTTTAAAACGTCGAGCGCGGTCTTATCTGCACTCATTTCGCTCTCGACAATTGACGCGATGTGCATCACATGAGAATAGCGTTCGACAAACATTTGCTTGGGAACGGAAATCGACCCTACTTTTGACACCCTGCCAGAATCGTTGCGACTAAGGTCGATTAACATTAGGTGCTCGGCGATCTCTTTCGCATCCGCGAGCAGATCCTTCTCGAGCGCTAAATCCTCATCCTCACTCGCGCCGCGCTTACGCGTACCTGCCAACGGACGCACGGTGATTTTGCCCTGCTCGACGCGCGCGAGTATTTCCGGCGATGCGCTAACAACGTGATGATCGCCTAGATCAAAGAACACCATGTAGGGCGATGGATTCAAATAGCGTAGCGCGCGATAGACATTGAGCGGATCGCCGCCGAATTCGACCGACATGCGCTGAGAAATTACCACCTGCATCACGTCGCCAGCGACGATGTATTCCTTGATACGCTCAACGGCACTTTCGAAACCGGCCTGATCGAAATGACTGACGAAGTCAGCATCACTAATCCCGCGCTGGGTAGGCAGTGGCGGCAGCGGCGCTGCGTTACTCAGCTGCGCCTCCAGTTCATTGATACGTCTTTGCGCGTTGTCGAACGCGTCTGAGTCGGCGGGATCCACCGTGATGACAAAAGCGATAGTGCCGCGAAGGTTGTCGAATACGACGACCTCTTCCGAGAGCATTAGCAAAATATCTGGCGTATCGAGCGCGCCGGGATCTTTTGCGGGCCCGATGCTCGGCTCGACATAGCGCACGCTGTCATACGCGAAATAGCCTACGAGTCCGCCACCGAAGCGCTGATTATCGGTTACCTCGGCTACATTGAATCGCGCTTTATAGTCCTCGATGAATACAAAAGGATCGTCGGTCTTTACCGTCTCGACTATCTGCCCCTGCTTTTCAACCGTCAGCGTGTCACCCACCACACGCAGCACTGTAGAACAAGGAAGCCCAATAATGGAAAAACGCCCCCATTTCTCGCCGCCCTGAATCGACTCGAAGAAATAGCTATGAGGACCCTTCGCGAGCTTCAGATACGTGCTCAACGGCGTGTCGGTGTCTGCGAGCACTTCGCGCACGACCGGAATGCGGTTATAGCCCTGACGTTTAAACGACTCAAAGGTCGCTCGATCCATATTCATCTGCAGTGTCCTGCTGGTTTAGCGCCTTGGCGCTTAGTGATGCGGGTCTGGTGCTTGGCCTAACTCGCTGCGCATCGCCTTGATAGTTTCGGCATAGTCGTCGGAATTAAAAATCGCCGAACCCGCAACAAACATATCTGCGCCTGCCTCGGCTATCTTGCGAATATTCTGCACGCCAACGCCGCCATCAACTTCCAGTCGAATCTTGTGCCCGCTCTCGTCGATGAGTTTGCGCACCTGCGTGAGCTTACGCAGCGTCGATGGAATAAATTTCTGACCACCAAATCCTGGGTTAACTGACATCAGAAGAATGACGTCGAGCTTGTCCATCAGATACTCAAGGCAGTGGAGTGGCGTCGCGGGATTGAACACGAGACCCGCTTTACAGCCGTGATCGCGAATTAGCTGCAGCGACCGATCGATGTGACTCGTGGCCTCTGGATGGAACGTGATATAGCTCGCGCCTGCCTTAGCGAAGTCGACAATCATTTGGTCAACTGGGCTGACCATAAGATGCACGTCGATGGGCGCGGTTATGCCATGGTTACGCAGCGCGCTGCACACCATGGGGCCAATGGTTAGATTGGGGACGTAGTGATTGTCCATCACATCGAAATGCACGACGTCGGCGCCTGCGTCGAGTACCGACGTCACCTCCTCGCCTAGCCGCGCGAAATCGGCGGAGAGAATCGAGGGAGCAATGAGAAAATCTTTCATGCGGGTTCCTTAAGCGGCGACCAAGTCGGGCATTTTACAGACTCCGTGGGAAGATGTCCTGCTTCATGAAAAACAGATTCAGACGGCTGGCTGCCACTCTATAATCAAGCGCGAGCGCGATGGAGTCGACGAACGGCTTCGAAGGCCTCGCGTATCTCATGTGCCTTTAAGTGGGCTCGACGCAGCGCCTCGGGCGAAGGGTTCTGCGAAGCAAGCTTGTCAGGATGATGCAGCGCCATTTGCCGACGGTAAGCGCGGCGTAACTCCTCGGGCGAGGTATCAACACTCACGCCGAGGAGATTATAAGCGCTCGTCAACGAGGGACTTGGAGCGGGCACATAGGCGGGGCGCTCGCTCTGCGCTGAATTACCGCGCATCGCCGCGCTCCACACGCCGGAACCGCGAACCTCGGCGCACACTTGCAGCATTGCCGACTTGTCGAAACCGAGGCATTCTGCAACCTCGCGCAAAAACTGACGGTCTTTTAACCGCAGTCCACCGACCTGCGCATCTCGCCAACTGTAGCTCGACTTCAGATAGGCTGCCTCACAGAAGGTTTTTAGCACCAGACGCGCGAGCGTACTCGCATCGCCAATCGCACTACTCAGACGCCGCACGCTGACGAGCACATCGAATTTAGGATTTTTGCCCTGCTCGAACTCTGCGATTGCGGCAAGCCTCGAGCTCTCCCTTTCATGATCCACTAACCTAAGGCCAAGCTGACTTATTACTCTCTCGGCGAAGGCGATTTCTGACTCGTTCACACGGCCATCGAGTTTGGCCAGCCTCCCGAGAACCTGCAGTAGCGCGCTGGTGAAAGCCAGCTCTGTGGAGCCTCCGCTTGGCAGCGGCGCGTTTGGGTTTTCGCCGCTAAGGCGCTGCAGCAGCGCTCGACGATAAGCTCTGTGCCTAAAACGCATCATGACGATAGCCCTTTTCCAAGACAAAGCGCCTCAACATCGGCGAGTCGCTCTGGGGTACCTACATCGACCCAGAGACCTTTGTGATGGACCCCACCTACCTTCCCCGCCGAGATTGCGGCGAGAAGTAGCGGCAGCAACGGTCGCGGACCACGTTCACACCCTTCAAAAAGCGCACGACTTAGAACGCTTATTCCACTAAAAGTTAAGTGCTTAAACGACCTTTCTTCGAGGGCAGCTTCAGTGATAGGGTTAGAGACAGCAATCACCTCACCTTCGATAGCTGCATGCTTCGCACTATTCTCGAGCAACCCTACTCTACCCATTTCGTCTAGCGTGAAATCACCCTGAGGGTTATGAGGGGCGTTGTCTACCAGAACTAGAAAGGCGAGATCACCATCACCGGAGGCAAGCTTCGTTACAGTGGGCGCTAGCGACGCCAGATCGAAATCACTCCAAATATCTGCATTGACGACAATAAAACTAGGATCATGCAACAACGGCAACGCTTCAATGATCCCACCGGCGGTTTCTAGCCTTACCGGCTCGGCAGAATAGTTAATTGCAAGGCCGAACTGCGCACCGTCGCCGAGCGCCGCTTCGATCTGTGATCCCAAATAGGAATGATTGATTACCACGTCGGTAATCCCTGCATGCTGCAGTCTTTCAAGTTGGTGCTCAATAAGCGCCTTGCCTGCAACTTTTAAGAGAGGCTTAGGCGTATCTTGGGTAAGCGGCTGCATACGCTTTCCGAGTCCTGCCGCTAATATCATCGCTCGCATCGAGCCTATCCCCCGACCTAAGTGCCGCTTGCATCGCTACCTAGCGCATGCAACTGTTTCTCTGCGCGCGGTAACACCGCATTCTCGAACAAGACGACCATCTCTTTGAGTTCAGGATGTAACCGCGCGACAGACAAAAAATAGTCCATCACTAGGGGGATATCGGCCAGATAGGCAGACTTATTATCGCGAAGATGCAGGCGCGAAAAGATTCCCATCACCTTGAGGTGACGCTGCAGGCCCATGAGGTCGAAGTCACGTCTAAATGCCGCATAGCCGCGCTGACTCACCGCTAGCGACGCATCGGCTCGGCGTTCGTAGAAAAGTCGCGACCACTCTTCGACCAATGCGCGCGGCCAACAAATATAGCAGTCGCGTAGGAGCGACACTAAATCGTATGTGTAGGCGCCGCGTACTGCATCCTGAAAATCGATCACACCGAGCTCGCCATCGTCCAGCAGCATCAGATTACGCGAGTGGTAGTCGCGGTGAACGGCACACTGCGGCTGAGTCAGCGCCGCGTCGGCGAGGAAATCAAAGGTGCTCTCTACTACCTCGCGCGCCCCTGCGTCCAATTCAAGCGAGAGCAGACCGCCGCAGAACCACTCAGTGAAAAGCCTCATCTCGGAAAGCAGTTTAGGCTTATCGAACGCAGGCAGCGACTCTGCGTTAAGCCCTGCCTGCAAAGCTAGCAGGGCATCAAACGCCGGAAAATAAAGCACAAGGGCGCCCTCTTCACCTGCGGCCTTAAGCGCGGGCAGTAACATTCTGTCACCAAAGTCCTCGAGCAGCATAAAACCCTGTGCATACTCCACGGCGAGCACCTTGGGGGCACGCACGCCGGCAGCGATCAACTCGGTAGCGAGGTGAACGAACGCAGAGTTATCTTCCGTCGCTGGCGGTGAATCGACCGCAATCAGCGCCTTGGGCTGCGCTGAGTTGCCCTCAGGCTGTGCGTCAGCGGGCGAAAACGTGAGACGAAAGTAGCGACGAAAACTCGCATCTCCGCTCACAACGGCGAGGCGCTCGGCAGGACAAGCTGTCGGAAACTGGCGCAGCGACTCAGTGGTCGCCCACACTAACAACTCACGCTCGCGCGTATCGCTCATCTGACCTTTGCCTCTCGCTGACTGCCGTTAGATTTTTGGAGCACGGTTGAGGGGAGCGCGTGACAAAGCGCCTCGACGCTAGGAATGGGTTCGCGCATCCCTTATCATGAGCACCCTTAAAAGCGGGTCCTCCGGATCTTTGTGTCGGTAATCGTGGCAATATGTTTACGATTCGGCACAGATAAAACACCCCGCATCGATAACCAAAACCGTTGCAGTGCGTTTACTGTTGTAGAGTAGAGCCAGTTTCCTTAGGGCGAGAACTAGCCATGCCATGGATAGCCAGAACACTGCAACCTGACATGTTAGCCTCACGCATAACTGCGAGGCTCGGGCATGCCATGGCGGCTCGGAATGCGCGCGCGACTCGCGCTTGCCAAACGCTCGCGATCCTCGGTTTTACCCTTGCTGCTCTTCAAGCCACTCCGGCCTTCGGTCAGACGAGTAATGCACCGCGCGTGAGCTGCGTCGCCAATGCCGCTGGCGACGGATGGATCTGTGAGACGGGCCAAGACGACAACCGAGCCGACCCGAGGATTCCGCCTTCACGCGCGGACACCTCGGTAGTCGCCTCGACACCGGATAATGCAATCGGGAATGACAACCCCACCCGCCTCGATTGGGTCGCCCGCGAGGCAATGACGCCTGCGCAGCGCGCAGCGCTCCCCGACGACTGCTGCGGTGGCTTTATCGATCCGCAAGCCGAGGCAGCGCTGAGGAGTAGTTCTCATACCGACAAAAGTAATCGCCTCGCTGCTGATGAGGACGGCGCAAGAATCACGACACAGTTCATTTCGAGTGATGGCCTAAGCCAGCGCGCAGCGAGCAGCATAGATCTTCGCGGCGAGGTCACTGTTGTACAGGGCGCACGTACAATTACTAATCGTGGCACCGAGACGTCGGCGCAAACAACCCTCGATCGCGACGCCAACACAGTGAGTTTACGCGGCGATATCGCCTTCCGCGAACCCGGCGTATTGCTGCGCGGAAACGAAGCGTTTATCGACTCAGGCAGCGGGCGCAATACCGTAGATGCCGCACACTATGTGCTACATAGCAGCGGCATTCACGGTGCCGCAAAGACAATCGATTACGATTCAGAAACAGGCCTGATCATGCTCGACAACGGAGAGTTCAGCCGCTGCGAACCCGGCAATGAGTTTTGGGTTTTGCGAGCCGATGCCTTCGAACTCGACCAAGCAATCGGCCGTGGCCGCGCAAAGGCGATGAGCCTACGCATACGCGATATCCCCCTTTTTTATTACCCAGGCACGGTACAATTTCCCATTGGCGATCAGCGCCTAAGCGGACTGCTGCCGCCAAGCATTGGTTCTAGCCGCACTGGCGGAGTCGACATAGAGATACCTTACTACCTCAATCTTGCGCCACAGATGGATGCGACGTTTAGCCCGCGACTGCTTAGCGACCGGGGCGCAATGCTCGGCGCGGAATTCCGCTATCTGGCAAAAACCTCGATGAATACGCTCAATGCGTCCTATCTTGGAGGCGACAAATTTTTCGATCCAGCAACCGCCGACACACTGGGCTCCGAATCGCCGTCACAAGAAAATCGATGGTTCGTAGGCTTCGAGCATCAGGGCCAGTTTGGCAACGGTTTCTCGACTTATGTCGACTACAACGCAGTGAGCGATAACGACTATTTTTTCGATTTCGGTAACGGCGGCCTCAATCTTTCGAGCCAGACCCACCTCAACCGTCAAGCTAGGATAGATTTTAGAAACGATTATCTGCGTGCAGGCATTAATGCTCAGCGCCTTCAGATTATCGATCCGTTTGCGGCCGCATTGGATATCAATAAACCCTTCGATCGCTTGCCGCAGTTTACATTGGCCTCACAGATCCCGCTTGGCGCTGGCTTTCGTATCGCCTTTGCCGGCGAGGCAACGGCTTTCGATCGCACGCTCGAAGAGAGCCTACTAAGCCAAGCAAAAATCGATGCCGGCGCGCTTGTCACGGGCACTCGTGTGAACCTCGAACCGGAGATCAGCTGGAGCGCCGAGCGCCCGGGCTGGTTCATTCGCGCGAAAAGCAAATACCTGCAGCGCAGCTACAGCCTCGACAAACAGGCACTCGGCACGGCCGATTCACCCGATTTCGGCGTGTCGGTAAATAGTCTCGATACCGGCCTTATTTTTGAACGCACGACCGGCAGAGGCTGGGCGCAGACGCTGGAGCCTCGCTTTTATGCGCTCGACAGCGGCTTCGCCGAGCAGAGCGAAATTCCGCTGTTCGACTCGTCCGAACTCAATTTTAGTTTCGCCCAACTGTTCCGCGATGAGCGCTTCGCCGGTGGCGATCGCGTGAGCAACGCCCGACAGGTAAGTGCGGCGCTTACCACGCGCCTGCTAGACACTGCTGGCCGCGAACGAGCCCGCGCGAGCCTTGGCCAAATCATTTATTTCGAAGACCGTCTTGTAGACCTCGCCAATCCGCTACAAAACTGGGCGCCGCGGTACTCAACTACCGCAGACGGCTCTGCTATCGCCGCCGAGGGTTTTTACGCGCCAACGGATCGTTGGCGTTTCTTAACCGACGTACAGTGGGACGAGGAGACACAGCAGGTTATCGAGGGGCGTGTGCAGATTCGTTATCGCCGTGACTCGTCGCATCTAGTCAATCTGGCCTACCGCGAGCGCAATCTCGTTAGTTCGCCGAATCTAGTGCTGCCACCGGCAATCGATGGAGCTATCGACCCGCATATTCGGCAGACCGATTTTTCGGCAGTCTGGCCACTAGCAACGAATTGGAAGATACTGGCGCGCTGGAACTACGATCACAGCAATGCACGGAACCTAGAGAGCTTCACCGGAGTCGAATACAGCAACTGCTGCGCAAAGATTCGCCTTGTGGCCCGCGAATGGATTAATGAAAACGAGCTGTTTGTGCGCAATTTTGAGCCCAACCGCGGCATTTTTGTTCAGTTCACTCTAGTGGGACTCGGCAATCTTACCGGTGGCGGCCTAGATAGCCTCCTCACCGAAGGGATTCAGGGCTACGACGCGGAACGCTAAAATAGCCGCCGCGCCGTAACCTTCAATGCGATACACTACCTCGGCGACAGCAGAATGCTCGAGAGACTAATTTACAAATGGTTACCCTATGAATGATAACAATGTGAACCGCCGCATCCTCTTTGTCATCGGCGCGCTGCTACTTCTACTAATTGCCGCGCCCTTCGCGACTGCCCAGCGTGTGTTGCTCGATAAAATTATTGCGATCGTCGACGATGACGTCGTGTTAAAAAGCGAACTCGATGAGCGGATTATCGAAATTACTGCAGCGGCGCAGCGCAGCGGGCAGCCGCTACCGGAAGATCGAGAGCAATTCGAGTCGGACATTCTTGAGGCGCTGATAGTCGAGAACATTCAGATGCAACTCGCTAACCGCGTCAGCATTCGCTATGACGACGACACGATCAATCGCGTGCTCGGTAATATGGCAAGCAACAACAACCTAACCTTCGATCAATACGTCAACGCGCTCGAGGAAAACGGTGTCTATCTGCAAACGCGCGAGCAGGTGCGTAAGCAGATGACGATGCAAGAATTACAGCGCGGCATGGTAAACCGGCGCATCAAGATCACGGAGCAAGAGATCGACAATTTTCTTAATTCAGAAATGGGTCGCGAACTAATGGCCGCCGACTATTTTGTCGACGACCTGCTTATTCCGTTTAGCGCTGCGGATACACCAGAGAAAAAAGCAGAGAAACAACGTCTTGCGGCCGACCTGATCTCCCGCATCGATGACGATTTCCCACTCGCTGCAGCCCGCGCTGCGGCGCGGCAGAATACGGCGATCGAAATTGGCGGCGCCGAATTAGGCTGGCGCAAGGCGAAACAACTACCGAGCCTCTTCTCCGATATCGTCGTCGAGATGGAAATTGGCGAAGTCGAAGGCCCTATCGAGGCGGGCAACGGCCTGCACATTATTCAACTTGTCGACAAACAAGGCGGCACCGAGCAGTTTGTTAATCAAACCCGCGTACGTCACATTATGCTGTCGCCGAACGAAATTCGCGACGAGGCGCAGACGGAAGCCGAAATTCGCAGAATCCACCAACGTATCCTCGACGGCGAGGATTTCGCAGCTATCGCTCGACAGAATTCGGACGATGCCTCTTCAGTTGTCGGCGGCGGTGATCTTGATTGGGTAAACGAGGGCGGTATGCCTCCCGAAATGGAGCAGGTAGTTGATGCACTCGAAATCGATGGCGTTAGCGAGCCGTTCAGATCGCAGGTTGGCTGGCACGTCGCGCGCGTTGAAGGTCGTCGACTGCAAGATTTGAGCCGCGAGTTCACCCGCAATCAAGCGGCAAATGCGCTGCGCAATCGAAAGTTCGAACTCGAACTCGAAAACTGGCTTATAGAAATTCGAGAAGACGCCTTCGTCGAATTAATAGACTAGCTTGGAGCGCCTCAGTGACTCAACGAATCGCGCTCACCCCCGGGGAGCCCGCGGGCATCGGCCCCGATCTCTGCATTCAGCTCTGTCAGCAACCGCCTGCTGATACGGAACTCGTCGTTATTGCCGACCCGCAGCTGTTGCGTGACCGAGCGGGGGATCTTGGTTTACCGCTTACACTCTTCCCCTTCGACGCGACTAAGCCGGAGCGCGCTACCCAGCCTGGAACGCTGAGTGTTTTACCTCTCTCGTTAAAAGTCCCCGTCCACACAGGCGAACTCGACCGCCGAAACGCTGCCTATGTCTTAGAGACACTACGCGTGGCAACCGATGCAACCCTTGCCGGTGATTTCGACGCCCTCGTCACTGGCCCCGTGCACAAGGGCGTGATTAACGAATCTGGTATCGCGTTTAGCGGCCATACTGAATTTTTAGCGCAGCGTTGCGGCTGTGAATTGACCGTCATGATGCTTGCAACCGAAGGTTTGCGTGTCGCGCTGGCAACGACACACCTGCCACTCGCCGAAGTGCCTGCGGCGATCACACAAGCGTCACTCACGCAGATTATCGAGATTCTCGATGCCGATCTCACCGCTAAATTCGGCATTGAGAATCCGCGAATCGTCGTCTGCGGACTCAATCCGCATGCGGGCGAAGGTGGCCATCTCGGACGTGAAGAAATAGACATCATCGAGCCCGTGCTCAACAGATTAAGGGCGCGCGGTATCGCTCTCGTTGGCCCACTTCCCGCCGACACGCTATTTACACCAAGACACTTAGACACCGCCGATGCAGTGCTGTCGATGTTTCACGACCAAGGTTTACCGGTACTCAAATTTAAGGGCTTCGGCGCTGCAGTAAATGTCACGCTAGGGCTGCCCATCGTGCGCACCTCGGTAGACCACGGCACCGCACTAGATCTCGCAGGCAAGGGTACCGCGAGCAGCGGGAGCCTCGCGTACGCGATCGAGACAGCGAGAAGGATGGCCACTCATTGGCAGTCACGGCGCGTGTAACATATCACGCGGAGGATGCGAGCGTGGCGTCCCGTTAATTTTCGCTCACCTCAATGAGCTGTGCGAGTCTCACTAAAGACAGAGAAAGATATCCAGCTTATGACTAATCCCTCGGCACGCAAGCTGAACAACGGCCTCAACCACACGCCGCGAAAACGCTTCGGACAAAATTTCTTACACGACCAAGCGGTTATCCAGCGCATTATCGACGCAGTTGCACCTCAACCAGGTGATCGCCTTCTCGAGATCGGACCGGGTCAAGGCGCCCTTACTGAGCATCTAGCTGCTGTCGGTGCGTGCCTCGACTGTGTCGAACTAGACCGAGATCTCGCGGATTTTCTCATCGCGCGTTACGAGGGAGAGCCTCACGTTACTATCCATAAGCAAGACGTCCTCAAATTTGAGTTAGACAGTCTAGACCCTGCGCCTCATTCGCTGCGTGTAATTGGCAATCTCCCCTACAATATTTCGACGCCGGTACTGTTTCATCTTTTGCGCTTTAACCAATCGATAGACGACATGGTTTTTATGCTACAGCTCGAAGTCGTGCAGCGAATGGCAGCAGGTGTCGGCGACAAAAACTACGGTCGCCTCGGTCTGATGCTGCAGTATTTCTGTGAAATCGAGCATTTGTTTAACGTCCCCTCGACCGCGTTTACACCTCAGCCCAAAGTAAGTTCTGCGATAGTCCGGCTGCGCCCTCATCGCACCATGCCAATTGCCGCGCGCGATGTGAATACGCTGCAGAATGTGATTCGTACCGCGTTTAATCAGCGCCGTAAAACACTGCGTAACAGCCTGAAGACACTCGTGAGTGACGCGGTTTTCGCCACCCTGCCAATCGACGTTACCCAGCGCCCAGAGAACCTAAGTCTCAAAGACTACGTACTAATAAGCGACGCTATCACGGACAACGCCGCATGACCGATACTGTAAACGAATTACCTCGATCACCTATTGCCGCTGCGGCTCTGCGTAGCACGATCGAGATTAAAGTAATCACCCAATATCTTGCCGCTCAGTCGAGCCCTGCGACCTCACAGTATGCGTTTGCCTATACGGTGCATATAACCAACAACGGTAGGCAGAGCGTACAACTTATTGCGCGGCGCTGGCTGATCGTCGACGATAACGACGAGGTACAAGAGGTCGCCGGCGAAGGGGTGATTGGGCAGAAACCGCATATCGCTCCGGGTCAGTCGTTTCATTACACGAGCGGCGCGATGTTGCAGACGCCCTTTGGGACGATGCGCGGTGACTACGAGATGATCACTCAGAGCGGCGAACGCTTCTTAGCAGACATCCCTCCGTTTCTGCTAAGCCTCCCCGACTCTGTTCATTAACCCTACACATTTGCGCTCACTCTGATACGACATCTCTCTGCGATGGCTAAAGTCCTTGCCGCACCTACCGCTACTAATAAACTATGAGCACATACGTTGTTGGCGACATTCAGGGCTGCTACAAAGGGCTGCGGAAACTCCTTAAAAAAGTCGAATTTAAGGCGGGTAGAGATCAGCTATGGTGTGTGGGAGACCTCGTTAATCGCGGTCCTCGCTCGCTGGACACGCTGAGATTTTTACGCGACCTTGGTACAGACTGCAGCATCGTTTTGGGCAATCACGATTTACATTTTATTGCCAATCAGGAAGGCTGTGCGCCACGCCGCGGCAAGCATACATTGCAAAAATTGCTCAAATCACCCGACGCGCAGGCGCTCGCTGACTGGTTGCGGAAACAGCCGCTCGTTTACTTCGACTGCGTGGAGACCCAAAGCGGCCTGCAGAATTTTGTGATGTTACACGCCGGCGTTGCGCCACAGTGGTCGCTTCAAAAAACTCTGGTTTTAGGCGCCGAAGTCGAGCTTGCTCTACAGGGTGATGACTACCGCGCTTACCTCTCTCACATGTATGGCGATAGACCGCGGCGCTGGCATGATGGCCTCGAAGGGCTCGACAGACTCCGCGTCATCACCAACTACCTCACTCGCGTGCGTTACTGCGATGCGATTGGCAATATGCAGCTAAGCGCGAAAGAAGGGCTTGCGATGGCACCGCGCGGTTACAAGCCTTGGTTTAAGTATGAGAAGATTAGCTCAGAGGCACAGATACTCTTCGGCCACTGGGCGGCTCTGCAAGGGCATACCGGCAAGCCTCGTGTGCATGCCCTCGACACGGGTTTTGTGTGGGGACAACAACTTACCGCGCTGCGCCTCGAAGACGGCAAGCGCTTCGCTCACTCAAAGAAGTAACCTCTGGCGATGAAAATTTATTTGGTGGGCGGCGCAGTGCGCGACAAACTTCTTGGCCTTCCCGTGACGGATCGAGACTGGGTTGTTGTCGGAGCTCGCCAGAACGAGATGCTCGATTTAGGTTTCGCTCAGGTTGGCAACGATTTTCCGGTTTTTCTGCATCCACAAACTAAAGAAGAGTACGCACTGGCCCGCACGGAGCGAAAAACTGCGCCGGGACATACGGGGTTTGTTTTCGATGCCAACGAAACGGTCACTCTTGAGCAAGACCTTGCCCGCCGCGACCTCACCATCAACGCCATTGCCGAAACTGCCGACGGCGAGTTAATCGATCCCTATAAAGGCCAAGACGACCTCGCCGCTCGCGTCTTGCGACATGTCTCGCCTGCGTTCGAAGAGGATCCGTTGCGGGTTTTACGAGTCGCGCGTTTCGCTGCGAGATTTCACTCGCTCGGCTTTCGTGTTGCACCCGAAACCAATGCGATCATGCGAAAAATCGTACACAGCGGCGAGCTGGCGAGCCTCGTCAGCGAGCGTGTGTGGCAAGAGCTCGCGAAGGCGCTGGTGAGCAAAAGTCCCGAGGCATTTGTTACTGTACTGCGAGACTGCGAGGCGCTTGGCATTGTGCTGCCGGAGATCGACGTGCTGTTTGGTGTGCCACAACCGGCCAAATTCCATCCCGAAATTGACACTGGCGTACACCTGTTGATGTGTCTGCAACAGGCGCGTCTGCTCAGCGACGATCCGCAAGTACTCTATGCGACGCTCGTGCACGACGTCGGTAAAGGAGCCACAGACAGGGCGCTCTGGCCGAGTCACACGGGGCACGAGACCTTAGGCTTGCCCCTGCTCGACGCTATAGCTGCGCGCCTAAAGGTACCCAACGACTTTGCAAAACTCGCAGCGCTCGTGTGCGAGCACCACACGAAACTGCATAGGCTCGAGCAGGTCGATGCCGACAAAGCCCTTGCCCTGCTCGAAGCAATCGATGTTTTTCGGCGACCCGAACGCCTCGATAAATTTTTGCTCGCCTGCGAGGCCGATGCGCGCGGGCGCACCGGATTCGAAGACCGCGATTACCCCCAGCGCGCGTTCCTTCAGACTCTCGCCGAGGCGGCAACGGGAATCGATGTAGGCGCAGCGATAAAAAATGCTAATCCCGCTGACATCGGCGCCTTCGTGCGCGAGCTAAGACGTGCGGCGATTGATGAACGCCTTACACAACTTCGTTCAGAGGAGCACCATGCCAGCTAAGGTCGTTTTAATCACCGGTGCCGCAATCCGCATCGGTGCGTGCATCGCGCGCACTTTCCATCGCAGCGGCTTCGACGTTGCAATCAGTTACCGCAGCTCGGTGACTGCCGCGCAGGCGCTGGTCGATGAGCTGAACGCAATCCGCACTGGTTCAGCCAGCTGTTGGCACGCCGAAATGACAGACCACGCGTCTGTAAGCAAGCTGGGCAACGATGTTCTCGCCTTCCACAACCGGCTGGACGTACTCGTTAACAATGCCTCGTCGTTTTACCCCACCACATACGGCGAATCGACTCAGGCGCAGTGGGACGATCTCGTCGGCAGTAATCTGCGCGGCGCGTATTTTCTGACTCAGCAATTAAGTACAGAACTCGCGGCCAATTCTGGCGCTGTGGTCAATCTTACCGACACTCACGCCGATCGCGCCTTGCCCAGACATCCAATCTACAGCATTGCAAAGGCAGGACTCAAAGCGATGACCAAATCACTCGCCGTCGAACTTGCGCCTCACGTGCGGGCGAACGGGGTTTCACCGGGCGCGATTCTGTGGCCCCCGTCTCTCGAAGACGACGACGATCCTGCCGTTGAGGCCGGCCGTCAAAAAATGTTAGCAGGGATTCCGCTCGCCAAATTGGGCAGCGTGCAAGACATTGCCGACACAGTGTATTTCGTTGCCTGCGAGGCGACCTATCTCACCGGTCAGACCATCAAAGTCGACGGCGGTCGCAGCCTTCGGTAGCAATAAGCGGCGCTTATGGCCACGCAAACTCGATTGGCCAGAGTTTTTGGCTGTCTTTGTCGTAGCTCGCCCATAGCTCGGCGTAAGTTTTACCGGTTGGCGCGTGCTGTGTATCGGGGAGCAGTTTTGCTAAAGGCAAGAGAACAAAGGCGTTGCGAGTGATCTCCTCGCGAGGAAGATCTATACCGAGTGAGGCCCCGTCGTCGTTACCGAAGAAAAGTATATCGACGTCGATGGGCCGCGACGAGAACTTAGCCTGAGTTCGATCGCGTCCCTGACTTTCTTCGAGTTGCTTTAGAAATTCCTGCACGAGCACCAAACTCAGATCTGTCTCGACAACAACAACGAGATTTAGAAAGTTGTCGCCGTCAAAGCCTATCGACTCACTTTCGTACACAGGCGAAAGTTTGAGACTCGAGAACTGGCTTGCCAAGGCGTTCAGCGCAAGTCGAATATTGCGCTTTGCATCGATATTACTGCCGAGGCTCAGTGCAAGCGTCGTGTTGAGAGTCACGTTAACAAATCCTTGTTGGGTGAGGCTATTTGGCTCCGCGCTCTATGATAACACCAACGTCTTTAGAACCGGTTACTGCGCCAGGCTTGCCGAGGCGCAGGCGCAGCCATGGTACAGAGAACTCCTCCAACACAATAGCCGCGATTTTCTCGGCAAGCGTCTCGACCAGCAAAAATTCAGACCCTTCGACAAAACTAATTAGGCGCTTGGCTACCGCCTTGTAGTCTAGCGCGTCAGCTATATCTTCGCTTGCCGCCGCCTTGGTGTTATCGCAGCCCATTTCAAGGTCGATACTCACGGTCTGCTTGGTCTCGCGTTCCCAGTCGTAGATGCCGATGATGGCTTCGATTTCGAGTTCACGAATGTAGACGATATCCATAAAAAATCCTGTGCAAAATGACGGCGCTAAATTGCTGCAAGCGACTCCAACGACCAGCGCGGCTGCGCGCGAATCTCAAGATCATCACGCTCGCCTGCCAGTAAACGCTGGCAACCGGCATAAGCGATCATCGCACCGTTATCGGTGCAGTATTTTAGCTGCGCATAAAACAAGCGCCCATCGACCTTCGCCATCGCCTCCTCTAGCACTTCTCTGAGTCGCAGGTTTGCGCTAACGCCGCCCGCAATGATGAGCTTCTTGTAGCCGGTCTCTTCGAGCGCCCGCCTGCACTTAATCGAAAGAGTATTCACCACTGCCTCTTCGAAGGCACGAGCGATGTCTGCAGCATCCTGCTCGGCAAGTTCTCCCGCTTCGTCGCGCAGGCTCGTAATAGTGTTTCTCACATAGGTCTTTAAACCGCTAAAGCTGAAGTCGAGACCCGGTCGATTGATCATCGGACGCGGGAAATCGAATCGCGTCGGGTCGCCTTTTTGTGCAAGCTTCGCAACATGGGGACCACCGGGATAAGGCAGGCCCAGCATTTTACCTACTTTGTCGAACGCTTCACCCGCGGCGTCATCAAGGGACTCCCCAAGGAGTTCGTATTGGCCTATACCGCCGACTTTGACTAGTTGTGTATGACCGCCGGAAACGAGAAGTGCAACGAACGGAAATTCGGGTGGTTCAGGCTCGAGCATTGGCGCAAGTAAATGCCCTTCCATGTGGTGCACACCGATTGTCGGCACGTCCCACGCCATGCCCAACGTGCGACCGATAGCTGCTCCGACAAGCAGCGCGCCGACCAGTCCCGGGCCTGCTGTGTAGGCCACGCCCTCGATCTCGCTCGCGTCAATGCCCGCTTTTTCGATCACCTCTTCGATCAGCGGCAGAGTTTTTCGAATATGGTCTCTGGACGCGAGCTCTGGAATCACACCGCCGTATTTGGCATGAATCTCGACCTGACTGTAGAGACAATCCGCGAGCAAACCTGCCTCGCTGTCATAAATCGCAACACCAGTTTCATCGCAAGATGTTTCTATTCCTAATACTTTCAATTACTTATCTCTCGGATAGTGATGCAGGAGTGACCATCATGCCAAAGAATAGCGCCCGCCCCAAGCTGCAGTTTTTGGTTATCAAAAGATCGCGCTTTTTTATCGCCCCGCCGCATAACTGCGTCATAGGCATTCGCCGAGTTTTTCTTTGCAATTACACCGCTCGCGCATTAACATTACGTCCCCTGAAATTCAGAGAGGCTCGCTATCGGCCAGCAGCTCGATTTTTCAATCAATTTGAATCACATAATTTAAGGTAGGTGTTTAGTTCAATGCCACAGGTAAAACTGAAAGAAAACGAACCGTTCGACGTTGCCCTTCGTCGCTTTAAGCGATCTTGCGAGAAGGCAGGCGTTCTCGCAGAGGTTCGTCGCCGCGAATTCTACGAGAAGCCTACTTCGGTGCGTAAGCGCAAAGCAGCTGCCGCCGTAAAGCGACATGCTAAGAAGGTACAGCGCGAAAACAAGAAGACTAAGCGCCTGTACTAGGTTGAGTTACTAAGACTGGCCGTCTTATCGTGTAGCCGGCTGGTCGGTAACCGCTTGCCCTTAGTGTGACTCGAAACTAGCAAGTCACCACCAAGAACGCTACCCTCTGCTCACCACAGACTTGTCGTTTCAGCGTCGAGTAAAAAGTAGCGCCTGTCGCTTCAACACTTATAATCTTGTTAATGACTCTACCCTTGATCCAAGAGCAGAGCCGTTTCCCAAAGCGTCAGATTTCCCCTAACTCACGGTCTAAGGATAGTAGCCACCATGGCAGATAGCACCCTGAAAAGTAATCTCACCGAAGCGATGAAAGATGCGATGCGCGCGAAAGACAAATTTCGCCTTGGCGCGATAAGACTTGCATTAGCCGAGATCAAGCGCGTTGAGGTGGACGAACGAGTCGAGCTCGATGACGAACGCGTTACCGCTATTTTAGATAAAATGGTTAAGCAGCGCCGCGACTCCATCAAGCAGTTCGAAGCAGCAGACCGCCACGAACTCGCCGCTGTCGAGAAAGACGAGATCGTCGTCCTGCAGGAGTTTCTGCCTCAGCCTCTGACCGAAGAGGAATCCGAGACCATCATAAAAGCCGCAATAGCCGAGTCAGGCGCGACTTCTATGCAGGACATGGGCAAAGTCATGGCGCTTGTCCGGCCCCAAGTCGTGGGCCGTGTCGACATGGGTGCTGTCAGCGCAAAGATTAAAGCACTGCTCGTCTAGCACTTCGCAACGCCAGGGATCGCCGACATTCAATGCGAATAGGCATTTCCACGGTTAACGTTGCGCTTAGGCAAGCAGCTATGTGGTCAGCCATTGTGGTCGACCATTATGGTCGACCAGCAGAGTCGGCGTTTTATCGTTTTACTCCTTGAGTCCACCGAGTAGAACGCGCGGCCCATTCAGGCAGCAAGTCTTTCTCTTCATCGACAAACCCCTGACGACAGCGCGGCACAAACTTCGTTACAATAACTGCGTTTCCCGATTAAGACATGGCATTCAGACCAGCTGCCTACTTGCCTTTAACCTACTCATTTTTTATGTTCACCAGATAGTATGGAGATCACATTCCGCCGATGGCAGGCCTCATCCCGCAGAGTTTTATAGACGACTTATTGAGCCGCGCCGACATTGTCGACGTGATTGATAAGCGTGTTGCGCTGAAGAAAAGCGGCAAAAACTATTCGGCTTGCTGCCCCTTTCACAACGAAAAATCGCCCTCCTTTAGCGTTCAGCCCGAAAAGCAGTTCTACTATTGTTTTGGCTGCGGCGCGGGCGGCAATGCCATCGGCTTCATTATGAATTTCGACTCGGTGGATTTTCCGCAGGCAGTTGAATCTCTTGCCCGAGATAACGGCATGGAGGTTCCGCGCGAAGAGAGCAAAGCAGCAACCAAGCGCCGCGCCGAGACTGCAGACCTTTACACGCTACTCGAAGAAGCAAATAGCTATTACCAACTCCAGCTGCGAAAGCATGAGGGTCGTACGAGTGCCGTCGACTATCTCAAAAAACGAGGCGTCAGCGGTGCCATAGCGCGAGACTTCGGAATCGGCTACGCGCCGCCGGGCTGGGATAATCTTTTAAAAGCCTGCGCATCGACGCCGGAGCGCGAGAGCAATTTGCTCAAGGCCGGAATGGTAATCGAGCGTGAGACCGGTCAAGGCAGTGGCCAGAGCGGGGGAAGCCAGTTCAAAGGCTACGACCGCTTCCGTCACCGCATTATGTTCCCGATTCGCGATGCCCGCGGTCGGACCATTGCCTTCGGCGGCCGCGTGCTCGGCGACGACAAGCCCAAATACCTCAATTCGCCAGAGACCCCTGTATTCCATAAGGGGTCAGAGCTTTACGGCCTGTTCGAGGCGCGCAAATCAACCAAAAAGCTTTCTCGCCTGCTCATTGTCGAAGGCTATATGGACGTTATCGCGCTTGCGCAAATGGACATCCGCTATGCGGTGGCTACGCTTGGCACAGCTACCAGCGGCGCGCATCTCACCCGCCTTTTTCGGATGGTGCCCGAGGTTGTGTTCTGCTTCGATGGCGACAAAGCCGGACGCACCGCTGCGTGGCGCGCGCTGGAGGCGACGCTCCCGCAGATGGAAGACGGTCGCCAGGTACGCTTCCTTTTCCTTCCCGAAGGCGAAGACCCCGATACGCTAGTGCGTAAAGTGGGCCAAGCGGCATTCGAAACGCTTATCGACAACGCTACGCCGCTCGAACAATTTTTCTTCGATAAACTCAGCTCGGAGCTCGACCTTGATAGTCATCAGGGCCGAGGCAAGCTTCGGGAGCTTGCTCAGCCGCTCATCACGCAGCTGCCCGAGGGCGTTTTCGCCTTGCTTATGCGCGAGCAGCTTGCCCAGCGTTTAGGCATTGGCGTCGATGCACTTAACGCACTTATCGAAAAAGCGGCAGCGACAGAGAGCCACACGCAGGCGCCACCGCAAAGTTATGCCTATCAAGGAGCCGACGAGAGCGCTGGCCAATCCGAACCCTATGCAAGTTTTGGGGACAGCACTGTCAATGGTTACTCGCTGCAGAAGGGTGCTTCTTCGGGCGGCCAAACTGGCCACCGCAGCAACGGACAACGGGGTTGGAAGAGCAGCCCCCGCCTAAACCCTGCGCCGATGATTAAACGCGCCCCCTCAAGCCTGAAAGCTATTCAGCTGTTACTCGGCAATCCAGAGATTGCGCTAGATTGCAAAAGCGACTTAGCCCCTCTCATGAACAGCAGCGACACGACGACCGCCGTGCTCGCCAAACTCATTGAAATGGTGCACGGCGATCCCCAGATAGACACGTATGCGCTACTTGGCTACTGTGCAGGAACCGAGTTTTACAGCGAGCTGACTCAGCTTCTACGGCAGGAAAAGATTACGCCCGTCGAGGGCACTGGCAGTGAATTTGTTGAAATAGTAGACAGGCTCTTGCAAAAGGCAGAGCAGGAGCAACGAATTGCCAGAATGCGAGAGGAATTATCGCTAAAAAGAAGCGAACTACTACGAAAAACACCTCAAAATGCGTCTTTGACTGAGTCTGCGCAAAGTGCTTCGGGTGATGCGAACGACGACGGAGTAAGTACAGCCGAGCCCGACGAGTGGGCTCGCTCGGCGCCTCTGAGCGAGCCTCCCCCGTTTATGGACTTTGGTGACGACTGACGCGACAGCGCTTGAGGCCCATAAAACTATCCAAACTGTTCGCTTACGATTATAATGTCCGGCTTGCTCCGATAAACAGCCTAACGAGCACTCAGACGACCGAAGGTAAACTCTAACCTAACAGCCAGGCTTGCACCCGGCGAGACGAGATTTCATGGCCGAATTGCTACCGAAACAATCCAATCTCAAGCTCCTCATTGCCAAAGGCAAAGAGCAAGGTTACCTAACCTATTCAGAGGTTAATGATCACCTCCCCGAGTCGATCTCAGACCCCGATCAGGTCGAAGACATTATCCAGATGATCAACGACATGGGGATCAAGGTGTTCGAGAGTGCGCCTGATGCCGATGCACTGATTCTCAATGACGACGGCGACTCCGGCGCAGATGACGTAGCAGCCGCCGAGGCAGCCGCCGCCGGCTCGCCGCCGTTGAGAACGAAGCCGGCCGCACTACAGACCCCGTCCGCATGTACATGCGCGAGATGGGTACGGTAGAGCTCCTCACGCGCGAAGGCGAAATAGTTATCGCGAAGCGTATCGAAGAGGGTCTTCGAGAACTCATGAAGGCGATGGCCTATTTCCCTGGCACCGTAGAACATGTGCTCAACGAATACGCACTCATCGATTCCGAAGAACGCCGCCTCAACGAACTGATAACTGGCTACCTAGACGTCAGCGACGAAGAGATTCCCGTCGGTGCACCAGCAAGTGCCAAAGAAGACCTTAGCGAAGACGACGAAGCGTCGGTTGGCCCTGATCCAGAAGAAGCCAAAATTCGCTTCACTGCGCTGCGCAAGCAGTACACGCGGACTAGCAACTCGGTCGCAAAACACGGTCGAAATGACGAGAAAGCGCAGAAAGAGCTAGAGAAGCTCGGCGAGCTGTTCAAGTCCTTCAAGCTTACTCCGCGACAGTTCGAGCCGCTGCTAAGCCACATTCGCGCAGTACTCACACGCGTGCGTCGCCATGAGCGCCAAATCATGAGCCTATGTGTTCGCGGCACAAAAATGCCACGCAAAGATTTCATCGAAAGCTTCCCCGGCAATGAGACGAATGAGCGCTGGGTTGCGAATATGATTCGTCGCAAGAAGCCCTACTCTGAGCTGATGGGCAATGTGAAGGTCGAAATTTTGCGCGCCCAGAAGAAGCTACGCTTGCTCGAAGAGGAAGCGGGACTAGACATAGCAACCATCAAAGACATCAACCGACAGATGTCGATTGGCGAAGCAAAATCACGCCGCGCGAAAAAAGAAATGGTTGAGGCGAACCTTCGACTAGTAATCTCGATCGCGAAAAAATACACCAACCGCGGCCTACAGTTCCTCGACCTTATTCAAGAAGGCAACATCGGCTTGATGAAGGCTGTAGACAAATTTGAATACCGCCGCGGCTATAAGTTCTCGACCTACGCTACCTGGTGGATCCGTCAGGCAATCACCCGCTCTATCGCAGACCAAGCGCGCACAATCCGTATTCCGGTGCATATGATCGAGACAATCAACAAGCTTAACCGCATCTCGCGTCAGATGGTTCACGAGAAAGGCCGTGAACCAACGCCAGAAGAATTAGGCGAACGCATGGACATGAGCGAAGAGAAAGTACGCCGCGTTCTCAAAATCGCCAAAGAACCTATTTCGATGGAAACCCCTATCGGTGACGACGAAGACTCGCACCTCGGCGATTTTATCGAAGATTCAACTGTTGATTCGCCCGTCGACTCTTCGATCGAAGAGGGCCTACGCGAAGCGACCAAGGATGTTCTAGGCAGCCTCACGCAGCGCGAAGCCAAGGTGCTCCGCATGCGATTTGGCATCGACATGAACACCGACCACACGCTAGAAGAAGTGGGCAAGCAGTTCGACGTAACCCGCGAGCGCATTCGCCAAATCGAAGCCAAGGCTCTGCGCAAGCTGCGTCACCCTACCCGTTCCGATCACCTGCGAAGCTTCCTAGACGAGTAGTTATACTAAGCTAGCTATAGCACCAAACCGAGGGGCGCATTATAATGCGCCTCTCTTCGTTAGACGCCGCAAGGGATTCTGGCGATGCATACGGGCCTATAACTCAGTTGGTTAGAGTAGCGGACTCATAATCCGTTTGTCCCAGGTTCGAGTCCTGGTGGGCCCACCAATTAAATCAATAGTTTACGATCAATTCCCTTCTCTGCTAAATATCCCATGGGACACTCATGGGACACTCATTTACCTGCACGATATTGAAATGGTCTTGATGTTCTGATCAACCGCAGGTATCTTCAGGGTGTGGTAGCAGTAACTGGCCCCCACAGCCATGCGAAAAATTAAGCATTCAACCAACCTTGTTCGGCTAACTTGCCGAAAGGAGCTTACGCATGGCCGTAATAGAATCACGTACATCTCAATCCGGCGCCAAATCTTGGCGCGTCAAAATCCGCATCAAAGGCAATCCGCAGATCTCGGCGACGTTCAAACGTCGAACTGATGCTAAGCAATGGGCAGCAAAGACGGAATCGGACATCCTAGAAGGCAGATATTTTCAACATGCAATG
>JAGYKB010000017.1 GCA_018401885.1 Gammaproteobacteria bacterium | reverse complement strand
TACGCAGGTAAGGGTGAAAAGGTGCGGTAAGAGCGCACCGCGCGACTGGTAACAGTTCGTGGCAGTGTAAACCCCACTCGGAGCAAGGCCAAATAGGAACCCGTCGATGCTGCTCGCATTGGGTTCGGGTAGGCCGCTAAAGGCTTGCGGTGACGCAAGTCGCAGATGAATGATTGTCCTCGACAGAACCCGGCTTATAGGCTGGCTCACTTTTATTTTCTCCTTGGATTTCTCAATTTTCCTCCCTGTTTGGGTCTAGCCTCGACTCGCTGCGAGCTCTGGTGCGAGTTCTACTCCTATTCTGCCTCTCTCTGCATCCCGCATGATCGTGAATGCCACTATTGGTCATGCGACGCTCGAAATCAGTAACTTAGCGGCATTTTCTGCTTGCATGCGTTTAATTCTGTCCTTATAGTGGAAATCTGTGGAAAAAAGTGGACAATTTTGTATTATAGTGGAGCTTTGTGGGTGAAAGCGGTGCTAGTGTAGATACGATTTGGTCAGTTAAGCCATAAAAAAAGCAGAAATATCAGTAAGTAACCTAATTTGGAGAGGACGCGGTGTTTCGCGGAATCAATTCGATCAATCTCGATGCGAAAGGGCGTATGGCGATGCCGGCGCGCTACCGTGAGCGTCTGCTTAGTCATTGTGCCGGCCAATTGGTGGTGACAATCGACACAAACCACCGGTGCCTACTCCTGTATCCGCTCGCTGAATGGGAGCAAATCGAACGCGAAATCGAAGGTTTATCGAGTTTCGACCCGATGTCTGCGCGCGTCAAACATCTGCTGATAGGTCACGCGACCGACCTCGAACTAGATAGCAATGGGCGGATTCTCTTGCCACAGGAGCTCCGACAATACGCCGCTCTGGATAAACATATCTGTTTGGTTGGTCAGGGTAAGAAGCTAGAAATATGGGATCAGGATGCCTGGACTGCGCAGCGTGAACTTTGGTTTACCGAGTCGGCCGGGTCGGCAGAGCTGCCGGATAAACTGCGGTCTTTGGCTCTGTAGCGCGTCGCAGGCGAAAAGCTTAGTCCCCAAAAATAGAAATAAGGCGCGACATGTCCACCGAAACGCTCCATCACACAGTACTGCTCGACGAGGCGATTGATGCCTTGCTGGCATCTAGGGGTGGGAGTAATGAGCCGGGTTTATTCATTGACGGCACCTTTGGACGAGGCGGGCATTCGCGGGGAATTTTGGCAAGACTGCCTGCAAACGCCAGGCTAATCGCCTTTGACCGCGATCCCGAAGCTATCAAGGTTGCCGCAGCGATGCAGTTGGACGACTGCAGATTAGAGCCCAAACACAGTGCTTTTGGCGATATGAGTTCGGTGCTCGGCGATATGGGTCTAGTGGGGCGCGTTGACGGGATACTGCTTGATCTAGGCGTCTCGTCTCCGCAGCTCGATGATGCGGAACGAGGATTTAGTTTCATGCGTGACGGTCCGCTCGATATGCGCATGGACACCACGCAGGGTATAAGCGCAGCGCAATGGATAAATTCGGCTAGTGAGACAGAAATTGCTGATGTGCTTTATCACTACGGGGAAGAAAGACATTCACGAAGAATGGCGAGGCGGATCGTTGCGGAACGCGCCATAGCGCCCATTCTAAGAACAGGTGTTCTCGCTGAGATGATTAAAGAGGCAAACCCTTCGTGGGAGCGCGACAAGCATCCTGCAACGCGAGCATTTCAAGGGATACGGCTATTTATAAACCGTGAATTAGAGCAGTTGGAATTGGCGCTCGATCAATCATTGGATATTTTGCGGCCGGGTGGCCTATTAGTTGTGATCAGCTTTCACTCACTGGAAGACAGAATAACAAAACGATTTATCGCGAAGCATGCGCGTGGGGACGAATTTCCAAGGGGGCTGCCCGTTGCTCAGTCGCAGCTCAACCCAAAGGTGAGGCCATTAGGGAAAGCGATTAAGCCGAGCAGGGATGAAATTGACAGAAACCCCCGCGCACGTAGCGCAGTCATGCGGGTAGCAGTGAAGCTTTAATTATCAATGGCAAAGCTGTAACTCTTAAAAACATCAGGCAGATGCGAGTCGATTAGCAATAGCAGTAGGTTGGGTAAAGATGATGCAGGCGCGGCAGAGACAGGCAAGACAGAGCGGAGACCACGAGTCACTTTGGACTTGGCTGGGGCTCGGCGAGCGTCGCTCAGGAATATTCCTATTGCTACTTCTCTGCTTGCTTGGTAGCGGATTGGGTGTCGTAAAGACGACACATGAGAATCGCTACGTTTTTAATCGTCTTCAAGAGCTCAAAAACGAGGCTAACGACTTGAGTGTCGAGTGGGGGCAGCTACTCATCGAACAAAGCACCTTTGGTGTTGAGGGTCGTATCGAGCAGAAAGCGACCGATCAGTTGGGTATGCGAGTGCCTGACATCAGTCAGATTGTCATGGTTGGGCAGTAGGGAAAAATGGGGTCGATGAAAAAGGGGATTGGCATGAGCGCAACACGACGAGAAATAGATGCGCACACGTCTAACAAGGGGCAGGGTGTCGCTGCGAAGGCCTGGACGTACATCAAAGCTACTTGGCGGCTCGGTGCGGTAGCACTAGGCTTGGTGCTCTGTGTCGGCGCGGTGGCGTGGAAGGTAGGTCAGCTGCAAGTCACTCAGAAAGAATTTTTACAGAGCCAAGGCGACAATCGAGCCATTCGAACCATTCCTATCGCGGCGAATCGCGGCGTCATTTTCGACCGCAATGGCGAACCGCTGGCGGTGAGCACCCCTGTTGTAACCATTAGCGTTAATCCGTCAAAAATCATCGAAAGCCCCAATGATATTCGCCGCCTCGCAAACGCGCTCGACATGAACGCCGATGCGCTTATTGCAACCATTGAGAGTAAACGCGACAAACCGTTCCACTTTATTAAGCGAAGGCTTTCGCCGGCTGAGGCGGCGCCGGTTGCCGCGATGCGGATTCCGCACGTAACACTCGAAGACGAATACCAGCGTTTTTATCCACAGGGAGAGGTCGCGGCTCACTTGGTTGGCTTCAGCAATATCGACAATGTCGGTCAAGAGGGTATCGAGCTTACTTATGAGGAGCATCTTCAAGGGGTCGAAGGCCGGCGGCAGATAATTCGAGATCGTCGCGACAACATTATTGAAGAAATCAGAACGATTGAGACTGCGTCGAACGGCTCGAATATCGAGCTCAGTATAGACTTTAGGCTTCAAAACCTCGCCTACAAAGAGCTTAAAGCCGAGTTTACTAAGCGCCGCGCAAAATCAGCGACGTTAGTCATGCTGGACGTCGAGACCGGCGAGGTTTTGGCGATGGCAAATCAGCCTTCTTATAACCCGAATAACAAAAGCAACATTAGCGATTTTGGTGTTTTGCGTAACCGTGCAGTAACGGACGTATTCGAGCCGGGCTCTACGGTGAAGGCATTCACTATTGCAGCGGCGTTAGAAAGCGGCGTTTATGAAGCTGACACCATTATCGAAACCAGCCCAGGATGGATGATGGTGCGCGGGCACACGATTCAAGACATTCATAACTATGGCACATTGACGGTCGGCAAGGTGATCACGAAGTCGAGCAACGTCGGCACAAGCATAATCGCCTTAGAAATCGGACCCGAACCAATTCGCGATGTTCTCGAAAGAGTGGGGCTTGGGCAGGTGACTGGAACCGGTTTCCCTGGCGAGCGCGGCGGTTTATTGCCGAGTCCACGACGTTGGAGTGCAGTCGAAACAGCGACATTATCCTACGGCTACGGGCTTTCAGTTACGGCACTTCAGCTAGCTCAGGCTTATTCGGTTATCGCCGATAGCGGCATTAAGAAGCCAGTGTCGCTGGTAAAATTGAGTGAGGAGGAAGTTGCTGCGCTTTCGCGAGAGAGAGTGTTGTCGCCATCAATTTCAGCACAAGTTAAAGACATGCTAGAAACAGTTGTCGATCCGAGACGCGGAGGTTCGGCGCGCGAAGGGAAAGTTCCTTTTTACAAAGTGGCCGGTAAAACGGGAACGGCGCACGTGGTGGGTGAGTTCGGCTATGAGGCTAATCTTCACAATTCTATATTCGTAGGAATGATTCCTGCGAGCGACCCCAAAATAGTGGTCGTTGTGGTCATCAATGAGCCGAAGGGTAGCGAACACTATGGAGGACAGGTCGCAGCGCCGGTTTTCGCGCGAGTGGCGTCGGGTGCGATGCGGCTTCTGAATATTCCACCCGATGACGTGTCTGTCGGTCAATCGGTGATGTCCAGCGGAGGTGACGAATAGCCAAATGGGCGCCCCCGTCGAGCACAGCGCAGCCGAGATTACCTTAAGCGAGCTTGTAGCTGGGTTCGTGCCTGCCTCGATTGTCGACAAATTAACGTCTGATGTTCGGGTAAAGGGGATGCAGCTGGACAGCAGGCTCGTCATTCCTGGCGATGTTTTCTTCGCAGTATTCGGGCGTAACCTCGATGCACGCGATTTTATTCCAACCGCACTAAATTCCGGTGCCGTGGCAGTTCTCGCTGAATCTGGCGGTGAATGGACGGGCATAAAATGGATAGATCATATTCCTGTGATCGCCATCGATTCGCTACAGTCTAAGATGAGCGCGATTGCGGGGAGGTTTTATTCCGATCCGAGTGCACAGGCTGGCGTTATAGGAATAACTGGCACCAATGGCAAGACGAGCTGCGCCGCTTTTATGGCTCAGGTATTCGCAAGCCTAGGCCACGACTCCGCAACAATCGGCACACTAGGCTACGGCCGTCCTGATTGCCTCGCGGCGACCGCTCTCACAACGCCTGATGCGGTCTTTACGCAGCGCGCACTGTTTGAACTTATCTCGACGGGTGTCGATCCTGTCATTATGGAAGTTTCCTCCGTTGGCTTAGATCAGCGCCGTGTGAGCGGCGTGCATTTCGACACGGCAGTGTTTACAAATCTTACTCGCGATCACCTCGACTACCACGGCACCATGGAGGCCTACGGGTCGAGTAAAAAGAAGTTGTTTACGATGCCTGGGCTCAAACGCGCAGTCATAAATCTCGATGATGCCTACGGTCTTTCACTCATCAATGCTATAGCCTCCTCCGTTGAAGTCATGACCTATAGTCAATCCCGAACAGCCGCCTCAGTCCGCGCTGAGCGTGTAACGATGGATTCCCACGGCATCGCAATGCATTTGATCACTCCTATCGGTAGTGGCGAGGTACGGATTGGACTCTTAGGCGGGTTTAATTTGAGCAATCTGCTTGCAGTAGTTGCTGCGGTGGTTAGCTATTTCCTTTCTGCTGAGCGAAAGCCGCTCGTTGTATCAGGAGAGGAGTCTCTCAGTTTTCCTCGCCTTGCCGCTGCGTTGAGTGAGCTCAAACCTGTGCCGGGGCGGATGCAAATAGTTAGCGCCAAAGGTGAGGTAAGCGATATCAGTGTAGTTGTCGACTACGCGCATACGCCAGACGGGCTGCGGAGTGCGCTGCTTGGGTTGCGAGAGCACTTCAGTGGAGAGCTAACCTGCCTCTTTGGCGCAGGCGGGAATCGCGATGTAGGCAAGCGGCCTTTAATGGGGGAGATCGCCGAACGCTATGCCGACACGGTTATTCTGACGGACGATAATCCTCGAACTGAAGACGGAGACGCCATAATCGATCAGATCCGTTCGGGCTTCGTTCATCCAGAGGTTGCCACAAAAATTAGGAACAGAGCAGAGGCTATAGCTGCAGTTATCGATGCTGCCAAACCCGGTGCGGTGATCTTGATTGCAGGCAAAGGGCATGAAGACTATCAAGAGATCAATGGGCAGCGGCAGCCATTTAGTGATCTTGAACACGCGCGCGCAGCGCTTGTTAAAAGACGCTCATCGAGTAATGTTAGGGACAGCATACAGAGAGATGCAACATGATTGGCGAGTTCACCCTGGGCGATTTGGCTGACGAACTTGGGCGAGCGGTGAGCGTTCCTCTTTCCCAAGCTGCGAAGAAAGTTGCTTTTACCTCGGCTACAACCGACTCCCGAACGACACATTCAGGGGAGCTTTTTATTGCCCTGAAGGGTGAACGCTTTAATGGCGATGAATTCGTTGACCAAGCATTCACCAGGGGAGCTACCGCTGCTGTGACGCATGTATTTGACGCTAATAATGCTGAGAGGCGGCTTGTAGTTGACGACACGCTAACCGCACTTGCTACCCTTGCGCGACTTAACCGACTGAGGTGTTCCGCCACGGTGATTGCGCTCACGGGTAGTCAGGGCAAGACCTCAGTGAAAGAAATGATCGGCAGTATTCTCAAGGCTAAAGCCGAAACATTAGTTACCGCGGAGAATCTGAATAATACGATCGGAGTGCCGCTTACTCTGCTGCGCCTCGAGGATGCGCATCAATTTGCCGTGATCGAAATGGGGGCTAATGGTGCCGGCGAGATCGCGTTTAGTGTCGCTGCTGCAAGACCAGACATTGCACTGATTACCAAGGCGAGCGCAGCGCATATAGAAGGCTTCGGCTCTCTTCAGGGGATTGTAGAGGCAAAGGGCGAGATTATCGATGGACTCTCTACCTCAGGGGTAGCAGTGCTCAATGCCAATGATCCTAATTGCTCGCAATGGGTAAAGCGCGCAGGCACGCGTCAAGTCAGGCTATTTAGCTATGGCAACAAAGTGCCCGAGGCGGATTATCGGTGTTCGCCTACGCGCCTGCTTAAGGGGGGAGGCGTAGCCTTCACACTCTTCACCCCGCAGGGAGAAATCGACGCCGAGATACAGCTGCTTGGCAGCCACAACGCGGAGAATGCGCTTTCTGCAGCGGCCTGTGCCTTAGAAGCCGGCGCGAGCTTAGATGACGTTCGTGTCGGGCTGAGACAGGCTACGCCGGTCCCGGGCAGACTATTTCCCTCAATAGGTAGGCAAGGGTGCCGATTACTTGATGATACGTACAACGCGAACCCGGATTCCTTTAATGCTGCCATCGATGTATTGATGTCAGCCGAGGGCAAGAAGGTCATGGTCGCCGGTGAAATGCGGGAACTTGGCGACGAAACCGAATCTTCGCATCGCGCAGTTGGCGAGTATGCGGCGAAGCAGGGTGTACCGCTGCTGCTTGCGTTGGGGAAGGACTGCGCGGCTATGATCGACGCCTATGTAAAGGCGGGTGGCAAGAAGGGTGTGCTCTACACTGATCGCGCTACTTTGGAGGCAGACTGTTTGGCGCTTGCTAGCGCTGACACAGTATTTCTTGTGAAAGGCTCCCGAGGGGCGACCATGGAGACTGTCGTTACCACGTTAAGCAGCGAGACGTAACCCACATAACACAGTAACTCCAAAGAGAGTTGCTCTCAGAATAAGCAAGAATAGGGAAAATTCAGAATGCTAGTATGGCTGTCGGATTATTTGATGCAGTTCAATAGCGCGTTCGCTGTGCTGCAATATATTACCGTTCGCGGCATATTTAGCGTGCTCACTGCTCTGGGCGTATCCCTTCTCGTTGGTCCTATCCTAATTCGCGCCCTAAACGCGAATCAGATCGGGCAAGTAGTTCGCGACGATGGACCACAATCACACCTCAGCAAGGCTGGCACCCCAACGATGGGCGGCGTTCTTATCCTTGTTGGTATCACAGCAAGCACCCTTCTCTGGTCTGACCTGACAAATCATTACGTCTGGGTATTGCTTCTGGTGACCCTTGCTTTTGGCGCGGTGGGGTGGGTGGATGACTACCGCAAGGTCTTTAGGAAAAATGCGGTGGGGCTGCCTGCGCGTTGGAAGTATTTTTGGCAGTCGCTAATCGGCATCGCTGCTGCTCTAGCGCTTTATAGTTCGGCACTCGGTCCTGCTGAAACGCATTACATATTGCCGTTTTTCAAGAGCATCGCGCTCGATCTTGGCGTTTTCTATATCGTCATTAGCTATTTTTTCATTGTTGGTTTTAGTAATGCAGTCAACCTGACCGACGGTCTCGATGGTCTCGCGATCCTGCCCTCGGTATTGGTCGGCGGGGCGCTGGGCGCCATCGCGTATCTTGCTGGGCATGTCGAGTTCGCGAATTATTTGCAGATTCCATATATTGCAGGTTCTGGCGAAGTGGTCATCTTCGCCGGTGGGTTACTCGGCGCAGGCCTGGGTTTCCTTTGGTTTAATACCTATCCTGCTCAAATCTTTATGGGTGATGTCGGCGCACTCGCGCTCGGTGCAGCACTCGGCACGATGGCGATAATCGCTCGTCACGAGTTAGTTCTCGTCATTATGGGTGGCGTGTTTGTTATGGAAACGCTGTCTGTAATTCTCCAGGTTGGGTCGTACAAGATGACCGGCAAAAGAATTTTTAAGATGGCACCTATTCATCATCATTTCGAACTGATGGGCTGGCCTGAGCCACGGGTCATCGTAAGGTTCTGGATTATCACGGTGATGCTGGTGTTATTTGGATTGGCAACATTGAAGCTGCGCTAATAAGCGATGAGGCAGGCGTGACGCGAGCAGAGGGATTGTCCGGCGAAGAGCAAGAGGGGGTTGATGGGCTGTCGCTTATCATCGGCATGGGCGCGACAGGGCTCTCGTGCGCACGCTACTTACAAGCGATAGGCGCCGAATTTGCTGTTGCCGATACGCGTGCAGCGCCCGCGATGCTCGATGTCTTTAGAGCCGAATTTCCAGATGTAGGCATAGAATTAGGTGATCTTCCTGAGGCTCTTCTAGCTTGCGCTCAGCGGCTAATCGTTAGCCCGGGAATTAGTATAAAAACTGACGCAATCGCGAAAGCAAAGAGTGCGGGAGTCGACATCACCGGCGATATTGCTTTGTTTGCGCAGCGAGCGAAGAAGCCGATTGTTGCAGTCACCGGGTCGAACGGAAAAAGCACTGTGGTCGCGATGCTTGCCTCGATTCTTCGAGCCGCGGGCAGATCCTTCGGCCTCGGGGGTAATCTCGATGGTGAAAATTTTAAACCGGCTTTGGATCTGCTAAGCGAAGAACCCAAAGAGCTCTATGTGTTAGAGCTATCTAGTTTCCAACTAGAGACAACGCCTGCGTTGAATGCTGAAGCTGTCGCCTTATTGAACTTAAGTCAAGACCACATGGATAGGTATGCTGACGCTTCGGAGTATTTGAGTGCGAAGCAAAATATATTTCATGGAGCGAAACAGGTCTGCGTCAATGTAAACGATGCATTAACTTTTCCCCTTGATCCAGCGATAGCGACAGTTTGCTATTCGACGCATGGTGGACTCGAAGGCGGGTTTGGGGTCAATGAGGCTACAGGTACGCGAGCGCTGAGTTTTAATGGCAGCGCATTTCTCGCCATAGATCGAATGAAAGTGGCAGGCGAACATAATATCGCAAACGCCCTTGCAGCGAGCGCTCTCGCGCACGCTATCGGTGTCTCGCTCGAATCGATTGCGCAAGGAATCGCAAATTTTAAAGGTCTGCCGCACCGATGCCAGTGGGTCGCAAAAATAGATAATGTTGACTATTTCAACGATTCGAAAGGAACCAATGTTGGTTCTACGCTTGCCTCGGTTGTTGGATTAGGCGAACACATCGCCGCGTTATCCGGTGGCAAGCTTGTATTGATTGCAGGAGGCGAGGGGAAGGGCGCCGATTTTTCACCTCTGACACCGGCGATAAGCACCTTCGTGCGCAACGTAATCTTGATAGGACGCGACGCCAAGCTCATTGCGGAGTGTCTCGAGCAAGATTCGTACTCACACGAGGTGACGTTTGCGCAAAGCATGGATGAGGCGATTGAGCAGGCGACTGCCGTGGCGCAAGCCGGCGATGCGGTGCTTTTGTCTCCAGCCTGCGCGAGCTTCGATATGTTCGATAATTTTCAACACCGTGGCGATTCTTTTGCCACAAGAGTGCGTGAAAAAGCGCAAGAGGATGAAGGATAAATGGCGAGTTTAGAGCGAACAAATCGACTGTCTCTGACGAGTGATTTTGCTGCTGCGCCGGCACGGCCGCTTAATACGGTGTTGCTTGTTGCATTCTCTCTGCTCTGCATCGGGCTACTTATGATGACCTCCGCGTCAGTTGAGATCGCCAATTCGAGCAATGGCGACCCGCTCTATTATTTAAAGCGTCAATCCATTTTTGCTTTTGTGGGCTTAGCAGCATCGGCTGTTACACTCGCAATCCCTCTGTCACTCTGGCGCCGATTCTCTTTCCTGCTTCTATTAATTTCCTATGTTTTGTTGATAGCGGTGCTAATCCCCGGTATCGGCAAAAGCGTTAATGGCAGTGCGCGCTGGATAGATCTTGGTTTTTTTGATCTGCAACCTTCGGAGCTTGCTAAGTTATTCTTGGTGATTTTTACAGCGGATTATTTGCAGAAAAACTATCACGCTGTGCGTGATAACTGGAAGCAATTCTTGATTCCACTTGGGGCATCGGCAATCGCGGCGGGCTTACTGCAGCGGGAGCCTGATCATGGGGCGTTGGTTATCTTAATGGCGACGACGTTCTGTTTGTTGTTTCTTGCGGGGGCGAAGCTCTGGAGAATCTTGCTTATTGTTTTAGTCGCAGGCGTTGGCTTTACCATCATTGCGATAAATAAGCCGCACGTTATCGCTCGCTTTACCTCCTTTCGTGATCCTTGGGCAATTGAGAATGTCTATGGCGATGGTTATCAGTTGGCTCAAGCGCTGATTGCTTTCGGGCGCGGCGAATGGTTCGGAACAGGGTTGGGGAACAGTATTCAGAAGCTTTATTTTTTGCCCGAAGCACATACCGACTTTGTACTCGCAATAATTGGTGAAGAATTTGGCATGGTCGGCGTTGCGGTAGTCGTCTCCCTGTTCTGCATTTTGGTGTATCGCGCGTTCGCTATCGGTCGACGTGCTGAGGCTCAAGAAAGTTATTTCGCAGCTTTCTTTGCCTACGGCCTCGGGCTTTTATTCGCGGGTCAGACCCTCATAAATGTTGGGGTTAATATCGGTCTGCTCCCCACGAAGGGACTGACGCTTCCTTTCCTGAGCTACGGTGGCGCGAGTCTGATCATGAGCTGCGTGATGGCAGCACTTCTCATACGAATCGAGTATGAGACTGATCGACTGGCAGCAGTGACGAAAACCACCTCTATTTGGGAGAGGTAATGGCAATCTCTCGTGTGTTGATAATGGCGGCAGGAACGGGTGGTCATGTATTCCCCGCTCTCGCCATCGCACGCCAGTTAGAGACTAGAGGCGTTAAAATCGATTGGTTAGGAACGCCAGATGGCATGGAAGAAAAGCTCCTAGAAGGCACTGGCTATGAGTTTCACCAGATCGCCGCGAAGGGGCTGAAGGGGAAAGGTCTCTCTCGGCTTCTCAGCGCGCCTTGGATGCTCATGCGTTCGTTATGGCAAAGCCTTGTGATCATTAACAGACTAAAACCGGACTGTGTGTTGGGCATGGGAGGGTATGTTTCTGGTCCGGGCGGTGTCGCGGCGAGGCTCCTGCGTAGGAAGCTCTATCTGCACGAACAGAATGCCGTAGTCGGCCTCACTAATCGCTTGCTGTCTCGACTGGCGAACTGTGTCTTCGAGGCGTTCCCTGGTGCATTCTTGAAGAGCGATAAGGTGATGTATGTCGGAAACCCTGTGCGCGCAGACATCGAACAGGTCGGCGCAAGCATGCCTGAGTTCGCAACGCACGAGCGGCCGATTCGCATTTTGGTTCTGGGTGGGAGTCAAGGCGCGCTGGCGATCAACGAGGCGATGCCAGAAGCCCTCGTGCAATTAAAGTCCGCAGGTCCGGCTACGGTGCCTGAGGTAAGGCATCAGACCGGTGCTGCTCAGCTCGAACCGACTCTCTCCGCCTACGCGAATGCCGGATTTGAGCCTACTAGCAAATTGACTATATCAGCGTTCATTGACGATATGGCTGCCGCCTATGCGTGGGCTGATCTCGTGATCGGGCGTTCGGGTGCTAGCACGGTGACAGAAATTGCCGTCGCTGGCCGCGCGTCTATTCTCGTGCCTTACCCTCACCATAAAGATCAACAACAGCTACATAACGCTCGGTGGTTAAGTGCAGCGGGCGCGGCGACAATTATCGAGCAGCAACTGCTTTCAGGCGATCGTCTTGCGACCGAGATTTCTTCGTTGAACACAGATCGAGATGTACTTCTCGCCAAATCAATGGCCGCGCATGCGCTAGCACCGCGCCATGTCGATGCGCGTATTGCCGATATAATGATGGAGATAGCACATGCCCGCTAAGCGGTTGCAGCATAGTATTCCCGAGATGCGGCGCATCAAGACGGTTCACTTCATCGGCATAGGCGGTGCGGGAATGTGCGGGATCGCAGAAGTGTTGCAGAATCAAGGCTATGTCATCACAGGGTCAGACATTGCTGAGTCTGCGAACACGCGCCGACTGAAAGATTTGGGTGCTACGGTCTTTATCGGCCACGCTGAAAGCAACATAGAATTCGCCGATGTTGTCGTTTATTCGAGCGCAGTGACGATGAAAAATCCTGAGATGCGTGCGGCGGCGGCGGCGAAATTGCCCCTTCTGGCTCGCGCAGAGATGCTCGCTGAGCTTATGCGTTATAGGCACTCAATCGCAATCGCGGGCACACACGGCAAAACGACCACCACAAGTCTCCTTGCCTCGGTACTAGCAGCGAGTGGTGCTGACCCAACGTTTATTATCGGTGGGCTGCTGAACAGCGCGGGGACTAATGCGCGGCTTGGTGAAAGCCGGTATCTGGTCGCAGAGGCCGACGAAAGCGATGCCTCGTTTATGCATCTGCAACCGATGGTCGCTGTGGTAACCAATATCGAAGCCGATCATATGGGTACCTATGGCGGCGATTTCGAAAAAGTAAAAGAAACCTTTATCAACTTTCTGCACAACCTGCCGTTCTATGGCTTAGCCGTGCTTTGTATAGACGATCCCTCAGTCCGCGAGATTATGCCTCTCGTATCGCGTCCTAAGTTGACCTATGGGTTTTCGGAGGATGCAGATTTTCGTATAGAGAATCTTTCCCAGCGCGGAGGAGAGACACGATTTGAGGTCTATCATCGCGAGACCAGCAACAGATTGCCGATAACTCTAAATATGCCTGGCCGTCACAACGCGCTTAATGCGACTGCTGCGCTTGCCGTCGCTGTTGACGAGGGGCTCGAACTTGCTGCAATCAAACAAGGTATCGAGAATTTTTCGGGAGTCGGTCGCCGTTTCGATGTGCAAGGGGTGTTCCCGCTCGGAGACGGTGAGATTATGTTGGTTGATGACTACGGTCATCATCCGACAGAAGTGGCGGCGACTATCCTTGCGCTGAGGGAAGGGTGGCCTGATAAACGCCTTGTGATGCTTTTTCAACCGCATCGATATAGCAGAACGAGCGACCTCTATGATGATTTTGTCGATGTGCTTTGCGAGGTCGACGTGCTTTTGTTGCTTGAGGTCTATGCGGCGGGCGAAAAAAAGATTGCCGGCGCCGACTCTAGGAGCCTAGGTCGCAGTATTCGATTGCGAGGAAAGGTGGATCCAATTTTCGTTCAAGACGAGGCTGATGTGTTGGGGATTTTAGAGGGCATTGTGGCCGACGGTGATATCGTTGTGACGCAAGGCGCCGGTAGCGTTGGCGCGCTGGCAAAACAGCTTTCAGAGACGCTTGCAATGCGCAGCGGGAAGGCAAGGTAAGTAATACCGGCTACCAAGACGAGGCGAGGGGATTGCTGATAATTTGGTCTAACACACCGCCATTGTCAGAGCGAAAATTAAAGAGATCGAAAGCATGGTGAAAGCGTTTGATAAGCAACAAGCAGTGGCCAATGCCGGTCATGTTGTCGTTCTTATGGGCGGGCATTCTGCCGAGCGCGAAATATCGCTACTCAGCGGTGAGGCGGTATTACAAAGCCTCATTCGTTCGGGTGTGAGGGCAAGCAAGCTCGATGTTGACGAGAGAATGGTTGAACAGCTTTCCGCGCTCGCGCCTGATTTTGCTCTCAACATGCTGCATGGCGAAGGTGGGGAAGATGGCGTTATACAGGGGTTTCTCGAGGCAATTGGGATTCCCTATAGCGGTTCGGGCGTTCTAGCGTCGGCACTCGCCATGGACAAGATTCGCGCAAAACAGATTTGGCTGCAGTCGAGCCTCGCCACGCCCGACTACGAGTCGCTGTCAGAGCAAACCGACTGGGATGCGGTAGCGGCGCGATTGGGGCTTTGTGTTGTAAAGCCAGTCAGCGGTGGCTCGAGTCTAGGAATTGCCAAGGCTGGCAGTGCCAGCGAGTTGCAAATGGCGTATCAAAGCGCACTCAAGGTTGGCGCGAGGGTCATGGCGGAGCGTTGCATTGATGGCCCTGAATATACGATCGGCGTCCTTGATGGTGAAATTTTGCCAAGCATCGAGCTGACCGCGCGTGGAGAGATTTTCGATTTTGAGGCGAAATATCTCTCCGAGACGACGCAGTTGATTTGTCCTGCTAACCTCGATGAGGACGATGCGCTCGAATTGAATTCTTTAGCGATTGCGGCCTATGACGCCTTAGGATGCAGTGGAACCGCGCGAGTAGATGTGATGCGCGATTCTCAGGGCTGCTTCCAGCTTCTGGAAGTCAACACGCTTCCCGGCATGACACCGCATAGCCTTATTCCGAGAGCTGCCGCTGAGTTAGGCATCGACTTCGATGAATTAGTGCTGCGTATCTTGGCAGAGAATCAGGGGGGTAATCGACGATGAGGGCAGAACCAAGAGCGAACGTACAGTGTGCTAAGCGGGTTGGTGCGCATGCCGTCCGCAGGCCCCAGATGCCTGATCAGGAACGCGTCCGAGAGAATGGTGTTTTTCGCTATGTCGCCATCCTGACTGTCCTCGTTGCCACATTGGCCTTCGTCGCCCTCGATACATTTTCGGTTCAGCGCGCGAGGCTCGCTGATTTTTTTAGTAAGCCTATCAGTAAGGTACGAATCGAGAATCAATGGCAGCATGTCAGCGAGGGCGACGTGACCGCGATACTGCAGCGGTATATCGGCGCAGGTTTTTTTGATTTCGATATTAACGAAGCCAGCCGGGACCTGGAAGCGTTGCCTTGGGTTGCGAGTGTGGATGTAAGGCGAGTGTGGCCAGATACATTGTCGCTACATCTCAAGGAGGAAATGCCGATAGCAAAGTGGGGATCAGAACAATTGCTGAATCAATACGGGGAGCTTTTTACACCTGGCAGTACCGATAGCTTTGCCGGCTTACCCCTCCTCGACGGGCCTGAGGGCAGCCAAGATAGCGTAATGCAGCAGTATAAGGAACTCAGTCAGGTGTTGTCCCCAGTTGGGCTAAGGCTCAACGGGCTGGCGCTAAGTCATCGGCAGAGTTGGAGTCTTACAGTGAATGCGATGCGAGTAGAAGTTGGTCGGCATGATGTCCTCGCCAGAGTTCAGCGCTTCGCTCGCTTCTACGCCCAGCAAGACCGTGCTGAAACGGCCCAGTTTGCATCGATTGATTTAAGGTACGGCAACGGTATCGCCGTGAAGAAGAGCACGCTGAAACTCGCTCCGTTGAGCGATGTGGCGCAAAGATAACGGAAACCTGACACAGGCTGTGTGAGGTGAGAAGGATTGGCAAAGTATGAAACCGGCAGCGAGCGATAACATGATCGTAGGTCTCGATATCGGGACGTCCAAGGTCGTAGCGATCGTTGGTGAAATTGTCGACGATGGCAGCCTCAATATTATTGGCATAGGTAGCCATCGTTCGCGTGGGTTAAAGAAAGGCACAGTCGTAAACATCGAGTCGACCGTTGAGTCGATACAGCATGCTATCGCCGAAGCGGAGATGATGGCCGGCTGTCAAATTCATTCTGTCTATGCGGGCATAGCCGGCAGTCATATCCGGAGTATGAATTCGCATGGGATTGTGGCTATAAGGGACGGAGAGGTCGAGCGCGCCGATATCGAGAGGGTGATCGATGCCGCGCAGGCAGTTGCCATTCCCGCCGATCAAAAAGTCTTGCACATCCTCCCTCAGGAATACCTCATCGACGCGCAGGAAGGTGTAAAGGAGCCGCTAGGTATGTCTGGCGTAAGGCTCGAGGCCAAAGTGCATCTCGTAACCTGTGCGATCAACGCAGTGCAGAATATTGAGAAATGTATTAAGCGCTGCAACCTTGCAGTCGATGAAATTATTCTAGAACAGCTTGCCTCAGCCTACTCTGTGCTTACTGAAGATGAAAAAGAGCTAGGTGTTTGTCTCGTAGATATCGGTGGTGGAACCAGTGACATTGCCATATTTACCGAAGGCGCTATCCGTTACACCGGTGTTATTCCAATTGCTGGTGATCAAGTCACAAACGATATCGCAATGGCGCTCAGAACACCCACCGACGATGCCGATGGAATCAAAGTTAAATATGCCTGCGCCCTCACGCAATTGGTCAATGGTGCCGACAGCATTAAGGTGCCGAGCGTTGGCGACAGACCGCCGCGTGAATTATCAAGACAAGCGCTCGCCGAAGTGGTTGAGCCGCGTTATGTCGAGCTATTCACTTTAGTCCAGCAGGAACTGCAGCGCAGTGGGTTCCAAGACATGTTGGCCGCTGGAATTGTTCTCACAGGTGGGACGAGCAAGATGGAAGGTGTGGTTGATCTGGCGGAGGAGATTTTTCATGCGCCAGTTCGCATAGGTGCGCCTCATAATGTTGACGGTCTTGCCGATATAGTTCGAAACCCCATCTACTCGACGGGTGTTGGCCTGCTGTTATACGGCTCAAAGCAGTTTCAGGAACAAGGTGGATTCGCTGCCAAGGGCGATCCGCAGGTAACGTTAGTCGGTCGAGTAAAGAGCTGGTTTCAGGGCAATAATTAGCGCGGAGCGCGCAAAGGTATTTTAATTTTTAGGGGGCACTATGTTCGAACTCGTCGAAAACGTTGCGCAGACAGCCGAAATCAAGGTGATTGGCGTTGGCGGTGGTGGTGGTAATGCCGTACACCATATGATCAGCAATCAGGTCGAGGGCGTTGAGTTTATTTGCGCTAATACCGACTCGCAGGCTCTGAGCAATATCGACGCAAAAACCATTCTGCAGATGGGTTCGGGCGTAACCAAAGGTCTCGGCGCGGGTGCCAATCCTGAAATCGGTCGACAGGCGGCATTGGAAGACAGGGATGAAATTGCCGCAATACTGGCCGGAGCAGATATGGTTTTTATTACCGCCGGTATGGGTGGTGGTACGGGCACGGGTGCGGCGCCAATCGTGGCTGAGGTTGCGCGCGAGTTAGGAATCCTGACCGTCGCTGTTGTTACTAAGCCGTTCCCGTTCGAAGGCCGCAAACGCGCTCTGGTTGCACAGCAAGGCATCGAAGCGCTTAGCGAGCATGTTGACTCACTGATCACTATTCCTAACGAAAAGCTTCTCGATGTGCTTGGTAAAGATGCCTCGCTTCTAGACGCATTCAAGGCGGCTAACGATGTGCTCCTCGGTGCGGTTAAGGGCATAGCCGACCTCATCATGAACCCAGGTATGATCAACGTCGACTTTGCTGATGTGAAGACGGTTATGTCCGAAATGGGCATGGCGATGATGGGGACAGGGCACGCGAGCGGACCAGATCGCGCGCGTGAGGCGGCTGAAGCAGCGATTCGCAGCCCGCTTCTCGAAGATGTCAATTTAGAAGGCGCTCGGGGAATTCTTGTCAATATCACTGCGGGTGAAAACCTGTCTCTCGGAGAATTTTCAGAGGTTGGTGATACGATCGAAGAATTTGCCTCTGATGATGCGACTGTTGTGATTGGTACAGTAATCGACCCATCGCTCAAAGATGAAATAAGAGTAACAGTGGTGGCGACTGGTCTAGGTACTGTTCACGCGAGACCTACTAAAGTTGTAGACAACACGCCTAGGTACGACGCTATTCGCCGCCCAGTGCCGCGCACAGAGAGAGCGACAGGAAACACAGCGACCAAATTAGATCCGCTGTTTGAGCCGGACGCCGACCTAAACTACCTGGATGTTCCCGCTTTTCTGCGTAATCAGGCGGATTAACTACGTCGTTAGTGCCTGTGGGCCAAGAAAAGACTCTTGGGAAAGCCACAGGCCTTTGCTACACTTCGCACAAAGTTTGCAGCGCGTATTGTTTTAGGCGCTGCAAACGAGCGGTGTTAGCTAGTTTCCGCGGCCATAATTACAATTCAAAGCCTACAACCCTGGCAGGGCCGATCTATGCTTCGTCAACGCACACTTAAAAATATCATTCGCGCCACCGGCGTCGGCCTGCACACAGGTGAGAAAGTCTATTTGACACTCAGACCAGCCCCTGTGAATACGGGTATAATCTTCTCTCGTGTCGATCTCGATCCAGTCGTTCAAATCAAAGCCACGGCAACCAACGTGGGTGAAACCACGCTGTCTACTACTCTCGTCCAAGACGGGGTTAAAATATCGACGGTTGAGCATCTGATGTCGGCGCTTTCGGGGCTCGGCATCGACAACGCGTTTATTGATGTGAGTGCCCCCGAGGTCCCGATAATGGACGGCAGTGCGGGGCCTTTCGTGTTTCTGATACAGTCTGCTGGTATCGAAGAGCAGTCCGAGCCCAAGCGTTTCATTAAAATACTCAAACCGCTACGACTCGAGCAAGGTGATAAAACCGTCAGTTTAGAGCCCTTTGATGGCTTTAAAGTCAGCTATACGCTGCTCTACGACCATCCCGTGTATAAAAAGTATACGAAAAAAGCGACTATCGACTTTAGTAGTACGTCTTTTGTCAAGGAAGTGAGCCGAGCGCGAACATTTGGCTTCATGCACGAATTCGAAGAACTGCGTAATCGCAACTTAGCGCTAGGCGCGAGCATGGATAATGCAATCGCCGTCGGCGACTATAAAGTGCTCAATGAAGACGGGTTGCGTTACGAAGATGAATTCGTCAAGCACAAGATTCTCGATTCGATTGGCGATCTCTATCTCCTAGGTAATAGCCTGATCGGGGAATTCAAAGGCTATAAGTCTGGTCATGCCCTTAATAATGCTTTGCTGCGCATGCTAGAAGAAAACGAGGACGCCTGGGAGATTGTGAGCTTCGAAGAGGACAACAATGTCCCTATTTCTTACATGAAGCCAGTGCTGGCCGCCTAGGCGATTGAGTAGCCCTGTAAATAGCTTGATTGAAAGCTAAATCAAGAGCTCGCTAAATTGCCCCTTTGGCTCCGCGGAAGACTAGTTTAAACTCCCTCAAATGAAACTCCTTCTAATCGATCATCGCCACGGCCAAAGTCGCAGCCTCGAGCTGAAAGGGTGGCTGCGCGCGCTCCTGTCTCTTTGTCTGCTAGGTACACCGGTCGGTTTGGGGTATTTCGGCTACCAGCTCGCTTCAGACCAGAACGATGATTCTTTAGTATTCAACCAGCAATCAGCCGAGAACTGGCAGAAAGAGCTCGCATTGCAAGCGTTGCAGTTGGAACAGCTGCGCTCTAAATCAGAGCAAGAACTCGATGCGCTTACACTAAAGTTAGCAAAACTTCAGGCTCGCCTCGCGAGACTCGACGCATTGGGTGAAAGGGTAGCTGGCCTCGCAAATATAGAAGAGTTCGAGGCAGACGCCGCGTCGTCTTTCGCGGCCGGAGGGCTTGAGATCGGTTTTGCGAGCGACATGCAGGATGCTGTCGTCGCCCCAACCTTGCTAGCGTCTATTAACGAGCTTGAAGAATTAATTACTGAGCGTCAGAAGCAGCTCGGCATTATCGAAGGACTGTTAATCGATAAGCGGTCTATCGAAGACGGCCTTATCGCTGGTCGACCAATAGAAAATGGTTGGATCGCATCTCCCTTTGGTCGTCGGCCGGATCCCATCACGGGCAAGAGCAGTTTCCACACCGGTATAGACCTGACGACGGGTAAATCGGGCGCACAAATTAGCAGCGTCGCTGGAGGAGTGGTTACTTGGGCAGGGCCTCGATCAGGCTATGGCCTGATGGTCGAAGTAAATCACGGAAACGGTTTCACGACGAGATACGCCCATTCTCAAGAATTATTTGTCGAGGTTGGCGACCTCGTCGCGCGTAATGAAAAGCTTGCTCTCGTCGGCTCTACTGGTCGATCAACGGGGCCCCATGTACACTTCGAGGTCTATAAAAATGGCCGCGTAGTCGACCCAGCCGCCTATATCCGTCGCACCATCCGGTAATTTCTAGCTCAAACTCGTCGAAACAGTCGCCCGCCTTTTAACTTACCAAAGATGAAAGAGCGTAGCCGTCCGGTTTAAGACAGCTGCACGTCTCGTCCAAAGAATTTACGGTTAAATCGAAATCATTATGAAACTATTCAGCAAAATATTTGGCAGTAGCAATTCACGCAAGCTTAAAAAACTGAAGCGCAGCGTGATTCAAATCAGCGCGCTAGAGGAAGGGCTTAAAAGCCTCGATGACGATCAGTTGAAGGCAAAAACTGCCGAGTTTCAGTCACGAATCCAAGCCGGCGAGTCTGTTGATTCACTGTTGATTGAGGCGTTTGCCGTAGCAAGGGAAGCGAGTGTTCGCGTGTTGGGTATGCGGCATTTTGACGTCCAGCTCATAGGCGGGATGGTTCTCAATGAGGGCAGTATCTCAGAGATGCGCACGGGCGAGGGTAAGACGCTCATGGCTACGCTGCCTGCCTACTTAAATGCGTTGACCGGTAAAGGCGTCCACATAGTCACCGTGAATGAATATCTTGCCGAGCGCGATGCGAACTGGATGCGTCCTCTCTATGAATTTCTTGGTTTGACAGTAGGCGTAATCAAGTCCGGCCAAAGCCCGATTGAGAAGAAAGTTGCTTACGAAAGTTCGATTACTTACGGAACAAATAACGAATTCGGTTTCGACTATCTCCGCGACAATATGGCGTTTCGAGTTGCGGATAAGATGCAACGTGAACTTAATTTTGCCGTAGTGGACGAGGTCGATTCGATTCTTATCGATGAGGCGCGTACGCCGTTGATTATTTCGGGCGCCGCCGAAAACAGTTCGCAGCTCTATATCGCCATCAACGCGCTAGTGCCGAAGCTTGAGCGAGGCGAGAAAGCCGAAAAGACAAAAATGGAGCAAATGGATAAGAGCTATGTGGCTGAAGAGCAGGGCCATTTTAGCGTCGATGAGAAAAGCAGGCAGGTGGAATTAACCGAAGCTGGACACGAGTTCGTTGAAGGATTGTTGATCGAGAAAAAGCTATTAGCCGAAGGTGATTCGCTTTATTCAGCGACCAATCTCTCTTTGCTGCATCATGTGCACTCAGCACTTAAAGCACATTATCTATTCAATCGTGACGTAGAATACATTGTTAAGGATAAGCGGATCGTTCTTATTGATGAACATACGGGGCGGACGATGGAGGGACGTCGTTTATCCGAGGGGCTTCATCAGGCTCTTGAAGCTAAAGAAGGGGTTGAAATACAGAGCGAGAGTCAAACGCTCGCGTCAACAACATTTCAAAACTACTTCCGACTCTACAATAAATTGTCTGGTATGACGGGTACGGCTGACACGGAGGCTTTTGAGTTTAGCCAGATCTACGGTCTCGACGTTGTAGTGATTCCGACTAACAACCCCATGATTCGAGTGGACGCTAATGATCTTATCTTCCTTAGCATGGAGGAAAAACTTGAAGCTATTGTCGCCGATATTACAGAAATTAGTGCTGCAGGTGCGCCAGTTCTCGTCGGCACAGCCTCTATCGAAACGTCGGAAGCGATCTCTAAATTCTTGAACAAAAGTAAGATTAAACACGAAGTACTCAACGCGAAGTTTCACGAACGCGAAGCGCAGATTATCGCGCAAGCTGGACGCCCAGGTGTCGTGACTATTGCGACAAATATGGCAGGGCGGGGAACAGATATCGTACTCGGCGGCAACTGGGAGGTCGAAGTTGATGAGCTCACAGATCCAAAGCCAGAAAAAATAGCAGAGATAAAGGCTGCATGGCAGGCGCGTCATGATCAAGTACTTGCCGCCGGAGGACTACACATAATCGGTACCGAGAGACACGAGTCGCGCCGCATTGATAATCAATTGCGAGGGCGGGCGGGACGACAAGGTGATCCCGGTTATTCTCGTTTCTACTTGTCGATGGAAGATAATTTGCTGCGAATTTTCGCGACGGACGCTGTGAAAAATTTCATGCAGAAGTTAGGCATGGAGCGCGGTGAAGCAATTGAGCATGGCATGGTTACGCGAGCGATAGAGAAGGCGCAGCGTAAAGTGGAGGGTCGCAATTTCGATATTCGAAAGCAGCTTTTAGAATATGACAATGTTGCTAATGATCAACGCACAATCGTTTATCGCCAGCGTAACGAATTGATGGCAAGCGATGATATTTCAGATCTTCTTGTTGATATGCGCAAAGAAGTCGTTGAGCAATTGGTCGACACTTATATACCTCCACAGAGTGTCCCAGAACAGTGGGACATCGCAGGCCTAGAACAGGCATTGCTTGTCGAATTTGCAAGTGAGCAGTCGGTTCAGACGTGGCTAGATGCAGACGTAAAGCTTTACGAAGAGCAGATAAAAGAGAGAATACTCGATAACCTCAATAGGGCTTATGAGGAAAAGAGCGAGGCCATTGGTGAGAAGATGCGCGCGTTTGAGAAGCAAATCACGCTGCAGATTCTTGACGGACTCTGGAAAGAGCATTTGGCGACGATGGATCATCTCAGACAGGGAATTTTCCTTCGCAGCTACGGTGGCAAGAACCCGAGGCAAGAATATAAAAGAGAAGCTTTTGCTCTGTTTCAAGATTTAATGACAAATCTGCAGCAAGAGGTCATCAAGGTGTTGAGTCACGTCCGCATTAGACAGGATGACGAGGTCGATGCGATCGAGAAAAAGCGTGCGGCAGAGTTAGCAGCACAGCAACTCAACTTACAGCATCAACAGTCTTCGGCGATGTCCGAGCCACATGTTCCTTCAGATGCCGCGCAGCGCGCGACTGTTCCGGTAGGTTCAACCCGAGTTGATCCTACGCCGTTCGTGCGCGACCTGCCAAAAGTGGGACGCAACGAGCAATGTCCTTGCGGTTCGGGACGCAAGTACAAAGCCTGTCACGGCAAGATAGGATAGCTTTGGCTTATTCAATATCGTTCGCGTAAATTAGACGATTATCAAGTAGGTGTGAGATGGAAAATATGAGCGTCGACGGCGTTCGTTCAGCGGCGATCGAGAGTGGTATCCGCTATGCAAATCGTTTGGATTTAGTGTTGTTTGAACTTGCAGAAACGACCAAAACGGCGGGAGTCTTTACGCTAAATGCTTTCTGCGCTGCACCGGTTACTATTGCACGACGGCATCTTGCCGCGGCGTCGCCGCGTTACTTGCTGATTAATACCGGCAACGCGAATGCGGGCACAGGTGCGCAAGGTGAACGCGATGCGATTGCATGCTGTGAGGCGCTCGCGCGTCAGTGCGGCGTAAAATTGGAACAGGTGCTTCCGTTCTCGACTGGAGTCATCGGCGAGCCTCTCCCTGTTACTAAGATCATTGATGCGCTACCTGATGCACACAGGGCTCTTGCTGACGGTCAGCTCGCGTCTGCGGCACGCGGAATTATGACGACGGACACAAGACCTAAATTGGTTTCACGTCGCGTATCAATTGAAGGGCATCCAGTAACTATTTCAGGCATCGCTAAAGGATCGGGAATGATCAAACCGAACATGGCAACGATGCTTTCTTACGTTTTTACGGATGCAAATTTATCTCAGCCGACTCTTGATCGTCTTCTGCGCGAACAAGTTGCACATAGTTTTAATCGAATAACGGTTGACGGTGACACATCTACAAACGACTGCTGTTTGCTTTCCGCGACAGGGTTGTCTGCTGCGCCCTTAGAGACAGAGACGGGACAATGCCACCCGGACTTCGTGCTGGCACTTCGTGATGTGTTTAGTGAGCTCGCTGTGGAGATAATTAAAGACGCTGAAGGGGCAACTAAATTCGTCACAGTTGTTGTTAACGGCGGTCAGTCGAGTCAAGAATGCCTGCAGGTGGGCTTCACGGTGGCGGAATCACCGCTTGTAAAAACAGCACTCTTCGCATCCGATCCCAATTGGGGTCGTATTTTGGCAGCAATTGGCAGGGCGGGTTTGGACAATCTTGATATCAATGCTGTCGAAGTCTGGCTAGGCGATACTCGGATTGTCGCGGGCGGATGCAGGGATGTGAACTACACCGAGGAGGCGGGTCAGGCAGAAATGGACAAGGACGAAATCACTATTTCCATCAGTCTGGCACGTGGCGAGAGTTCTGAGAGAATATTTACTGCGGATCTATCCTACGACTATGTACGCATCAATGCCGACTATCGAAGTTAGTGCCTGTGTCTGAACCGCTGCATGTAGCCGTTGGCGTTATTCAAGATTCACTTGGCAGGGTGCTTGTAGCGCGTCGCAGCGCGCAGCAGCATCAAGGTGGGCTTTGGGAGTTTCCCGGAGGTAAGGTAGAGAAGGATGAAAGCGTCCGCGATGCATTATGTCGAGAGCTCTATGAGGAGCTCGGAATCGAAGTTGATGTAGCCTACCCGTTTAAGCTGATCGACTATCGCTATACCGATCGTCATGTTCTGCTCGATGTATGGCGCGTGACGCGCTTCACAGGCGTGCCCATCGCGCGAGAATCTCAGCCCTTGGAATGGCGCAATGTCGCAGAACTTGATCAGGACGAGTTTCCGGCAGCAAATAGGCAAATTATTCGGGCGCTAAATAGCGAGGGCTAATACACGGTAAGCCTCAAAAGGGGGCTAGCGAAGACTTTCATCGAATTCATCGGAATAATCGGGCTCGCCTGCGATACGATGCCCCTCCGTCGCCCATTCGCCAAAATCTATTAGGCGACATCGCTCGCTGCAAAACGGGCGTGATTCGTTTTTCTCGGTCCACTCCACGAGTGTTTGGCAAGTAGGACAATTCACTGTTTTCATTCTAGTAAGCTCGTTCTAACTTCTGTTTCATTATTAACGTAAAGATCGTTATCCGCCTGCATCCTCAGCCATGGCACAGTACGCGTGGTGCTGGGCAAGTACGGCTATCGCGAGCGCCTCTAAATCCGATTCGTTGCTGATAATATCATCTGCGCGCTTGAGTCGTTCTGAGCGCGAAATTTGCGAGTCGATAATCGCTTCGACAGTTTCTCTACTGCTGCCGTCTCTCTGTAGTGTTCGCATAAGCTGGGTTTCCCTACTGACATCGATAACGAGGATTCTGTCGACCGCGTTTGCTTGCTCGGTTTCGAGTAAGAGAGGAGAGACTAGCAGGCAGTATGGCCCTGTGCAGGCGCTTAAGCGGCTTAGCATTAGCGTATTAATTGCAGGATGAAGTAGCCTCTCGAGCCACGCTTTCTGTTTGGGGTCAGCAAAAATAATTGCGCGCAAACGAGCTCTGTCGAGCGCTCCAGATGCGTCGAGTATTTCTTTACCGAAATGCCCGGCGATTTCAGCGAGGGCTGTTGAGCCAGGCTCAACAACTTCTCGAGCGAGCAAATCCGTGTCAACGAGTTCAATTCCTTGGGCAGAAAAAAGATCAGCAGCCGCACTTTTTCCGCTGCCGATGCCACCTGTGAGTCCAACAATCATCGCGCTCATATCTCCGTTTTCTTCTCTTTCTCTTTGCTCGGTGAGAGTAATTGCATTACGGCTAACGCCCTAGTTCGTGAAATTCTATTTTAGAGCCCGGAGAATAAGTCTGTGTATATGGCCAAAATTTTTGGCCCCCAAACTAACATAGAAAAACCTGCCACGGCGAGGAAAGGGCCAAATGGCAGCGGCGCACCTCGCTCGCGTCCTCCGAAGGCGATGAGTGCTAATCCGATAACTGCTCCAGTAAGCGATGACAGCAACAGGATAGGGAGCAGTGCTTGCCAGCCTAACCACGCGCCTAACGCAGCAAGGAGCTTGAAGTCACCATAGCCTAAGCCCTCTTTGCCTGTGGCGAATAGAAACGCCCAGAAGAGGCTCCAGAGAGAAAAATACCCAGCGGCTGCCCCGACGACCGAGTCAGAAAGCGAGACTTCCGGCAGTCCCAGTCCGGTGGCGGAGACAAGTAAGCCAAGCCAGAGAAGGGGAAGCGTGATGTCGTCGGGCAGTAAATAGTGGTTCAAATCTATCAGACTCAGAGTGAGCAGACACCAGGCAAAAATGAGATAGGCGAGAGCGCTCAGCGTATAGCCGAAGGTCATCACAATGAGAACTGAGATAAGCGATGCACCTAACTCGACCAGTGGGTAGCGGCGTGGTATCGCAGATTTGCAGTGTCTACAACGACCACGAAGAGCAAGGTAACTGAGCACTGGCACATTCTCTATAGCGCTCAGTTGCGCCGAGCAAGTTGGGCATCGTGAACGCGGGACGGCAAGATTAAATGTCTCAGAGGAGAGTTCACTTCGTGACTCGCTGATCTGCTCCTGCCAAGTGCGCTCTAGCATTATTGGCAGGCGATAGATGACAACGTTTATAAAGCTGCCGATAAGCAGCCCCAGAAGCGCAGCACTGCCGTATAAGAGAGTGGGATAGGTGGCAAAGGTAGTGGCGAATGTCATGGTCTATCGAGCGACTCCAAGCGTGTGACTAGATCACTGAACCTAATTGGAAGATGGGGAGATACATCGCTATCACGAGTCCACCCACGAGAATTCCAATAACAACTATGATGGCAGGTTCGAGGAGAGAAGTCAGGCTGTCAACCGCGTCATCGACTTCAGTCTCGAAATGAGTCGCGCACCTCTCGAGCATTGTTTCGAGAGATCCTGATTCTTCGCCGATGCTGGCCATTTGGCTAATCATAGTCGGGAAAAGCTCGGTGCTGCTTATGGCTGAGTGAAGGGATTGGCCGTTTGCAACATCAGTGCTAATTCTGTTGATAGCCTGTTCGAAGACATGGCTGCCAGCCGCACCGGCGACGGAGTCTAGCGCATCAACTAAGGGCACGCCTGCGGCATACAGAGTAGATAGGGTGCGACTAAATCGCGCATAGCAGGCCGCTTTTATAATTGAGCCAACAATGGGGAGTCGCAGCAGCAGGCGATCAACGAGTTGGCGCAGAGCTTTAAAGCGCAGTAAAGCTTCTTTCAATAAAATAAGAACAATGCCGGCACCAAGGAGCGATTGCCACCAATAGGCTGTAACCCAATCTGAAAGTGCTACAACGAAAAGGGTAAACGCGGGCAGTTCCGTGCCAAAACTAGAAAAGGTTTCCGCGAGCGCGGGCACCACTTCAATAAGCATGATGCCAGAGCTCAACAGCGCGACGAGGATGATGGCGATAGGGTAATTCATCGCTTTGCGAATCTTCGACTTTAGTGCTTCAGTTTTCTCTTTAAATGTGGCGAGCCGGTCCAGCATGACCTCTAATGAGCCGGAGCTCTCCCCGACCTCAATCAGATTACAGTAAAGCGTATCGAATACGCGTGGATAGCGACGAAGACTTTCGGCAAAGCTATTGCCGGCGGCAATTTCAGCTCGAATGGTGGTTGTTATCAAACTCATTTTAGGATGGTCCAGACCCTGAATGACAATGTCGAATGATTGAACAAGTGGAATCCCAGCTTTCATCATTGTTGCGAACTGCCGGGTAAAGAGCGCGACATGGGCAGGCTTTATTCTATTGCGCGGCAAGAGAGACGGGGATTGGCCAACACGCCTTACACGTCCGCGTCGAATACCCATCTTCGAGAGCTTTTGCAGCGCTTGCTGCACGCCCTGCGCTTGCAACTCGCCTTTTCGACGATTGCCGAATCTGTCGAAGCCTTGCCAAGAGTAGGTTGTAGAAGTCGATTGCTGCGGTATAAGTCAGTATCTGAACGCGTAAGTATAGGTCTTTGTTTTACTAGCTTTAGCTAGATATAGGCTACGTATGTACACTTCGCGAGTTTTTCCGCTGTGCGCCGCGCCGCGTGTTTCAGCAGAAATTTGCCGCCACGCAGGTGCCGCCGACTGTCCAGACAACCGGTGGAATAATGCCATTTGGCGTTAAGGTATAAGTCATTCCCGCGAGAGGCGACAGATCGGCGCGCCAAGTCATTGTAATAACGCCATTTGCCACTTGGCTGCCGTGCGTCGCTGCGGCCGCGACAACCGTTGCAGGAATCCCCATGGCAGCATCGGCCCCACCATCAAGCGCATCTAGATCTGCCGGTCCGCGTGTCTGGATAGCAATTTCGACAGACGTCCTAAGCGGCGAGGCGGCTGAGACTAACTCTGTAAACTCTGCTCGTTGCGAAAACACGTTGTATTGAGGCACTGCGATCAGAGCTAAAATACCGATAATGACAATAACCACCATTATTTCAATGAGCGTAAAACCGCCTATTCTGGTTCGCATTTGACGTAAGCAGCGAGCTGTAGAAGGGATTTGAAAAGTCTGCCTGTTCATACTGTTTCTCCATCGGGATCTCTATGTTGAGCTGATAGTTTCTTTTTCACGGGGTCGCGTGCGCGAGTTATGACGACGCGTTAGTTAAATGGCACCCTTGCCCTATACAAGAACCGATCCAGGCAGGATTCCTAACAGTTATTTTTAAAAGAGAGCATTTGCGACCCGAGGCCATTGCGTTGGTTTGGTAGGACCAGAGGAGGTAGAGTGTCTCCGCGCGCTAAACGACATTCAGGTTCTATTAATCTCACAAGAGCTAATCTAAATTCTCTCTAACAGCGAAGTAATTGATGAAGGGTTAGTAAGATCGCGCCCTTGAATGATTGATAGAGGTAGTTTATGTTTCTGTTGATTAATTAAAGCGCCCGCGCGCTCACATTGGGGCTTCGGAGAGGCTAGGATCGAAGCTGAAGACAGGTTGAATGATAATGGGTAGTAAGATGAAAAAAGCGACTAGTAGTTCGATAAGTAGTTCGATAAGTAGTTCGATAAGTAGTTCGATAAGTAGTTCGATGAGTCTGTCGATTTTAACGCGTACGAGAGCACTGTTTGCTGCGTCGCTGGTCTTTGGATTGATGGCCTCGCAAAGCGCTCTTGCGGAAGCTCGCACCATAAATGACGGTGTCTTCACCCAAGCGCAGGTTGACGCGGGAAAGGCAACCTACGACACGGCCTGCAAAACCTGCCACGATATGCGCTTCTACCGTGATGCGCTAAAGTCATGGGACGGCCAGCCTGTGCTTTGGATGTGGGAAACTATTTTAGGAACAATGCCTGCCGACAATCCGGGCTCTCTAATGTTAGAGGAATACACCGACGTGGTGGCCTACATTTTGTCCGAGAACGGCTTTCCATCTGGCGAATCGGCCCTCGACCCTGATGGCAATATGGCCGATATCACTATCGTCGCTCCCTAGCACGAAACCTTCGCTCGCAGACCTCAGCCCGTCGTCGCCCTCGCGCTCGACGGGCTCAGTCCGACCCGCATCCACTCTCGATCTTTTTTAGTGCGCTGTTGTCCCTTTGGTCTATATCGAGGTCGTATTTTGTTGCCAAGCCGCGCCAAAGCCTCGCATACTCACACTGAAACTCCTTTCGCGGCAGATAGCGACTGGGGCCTCGATTCGATTTTCTTCTGATTTCGCGCTTCTCTACTATCATTAGATTCAACGGGTCGTTCGAGAATTGGATTTTTCTGCTCTGTGGCCACCGATCCCCACCATGCGTATGAGCATAGAGTCTCGGGATTACATGATCGATGTCGACCTGGGTCGCTACAGTAAACACGTCGCCGGTGTATTCATCGAGCCATTCGCCCGTTCTTACAATGCAGTTTCTTGGGTTGGTAAAACGTGCGTCAACTCTGCTCGTCAGAACGAGCATTTCTTGCCTTGTCGATTGACAGTCGTTGTCAAAATCTTGTTCGAAATTCCAATCGTCTTCATTGAAGAACTTTTCTCTGTCGCGTCTATCGATAAGGAGGCTATCGCGGCCGACTCGATTGAAGGTGTCTGGCATTTCACAACCGCCTAGATGGCAGTGGTAGGAGTTAAACTGATAATGACCACCATTCTGGTCGAGACTGCCAGCATGCGCCCAGAGCACGGTGGCGCCAAAGAGTGCGATTGCTGTGAGCGCAGCGTAGATGATCGAGTGCAGAGCTTTGTATCTGCATGGCACGGGTTTGCTGTGAATGTTGCTATGAGTTGTATCTAGCGAACGTAAGATCATATGCAGGCCCTCAGTCAGGTTGACAGTGTGGTCCGTCAGGTTTTCGCGAAATCAAATAATAGGGATAGATCGAGTGCGCGGCAGTGTTTGGTTAGTGCGCCGATTGAAATAAAGTCCACACCGGTTTCGGCAATCTCTACCAAGCGTGCTTCATCTATGCTGCCGGATGCTTCGAGTTTGACTCTTCCCGCCGTGTGTTTTACCGCCGCGATGGTTTGCGTTAAATCGAAGTTGTCGAGCATGACAATATCGGCGCGGGCGGCAATGGCTTCGTCTAACTCGCCCAACGTTTGCACTTCGATTTCTACCGGCAAAGCGCTGTTTAAGGTCCTGCGTTGAATGGCGGCGGCGATGTGCCGCCACAGGCGGCGATATGATTCTCTTTATAAGAAAGGCGTCGAACAGTCCGACGCGGTGGTTGTCACAACCGCCAACCCGAACTGCGTATTTCTGTGCGGTGCGCAGAGCCGGCAGCGTCTTTCGAGTGTCAAGAATTTTCACTTTCGTATGCTGCACAAGTCTCGCGTAGTGACGACTCGTTGTCGCCGTCGCAGACAGCGTCTGTAGAATATTGAGCGCGCTGCGTTCACCAGTAAGAATGCTGCGCGCAGACCCAGACAGCGAGGCAATGACAGTGCCTTCCTTTACCTCATCGCCATCGCCAACCAGCCAATCGATAGCGACACTGCCTGAGGTGAGACCAATTTGTGAGAAAACTTCCTCAGCGTAGTGTGTGCCACAAAGGATTCCCGACTCACGGCCAATGATTTTTGCTGTGGCGGCACGGCCGGCCGGAATGAGCGCGGCGGTAATGTCCCCACTGCCGACATCCTCCTCCAAGGTCATTCTGACAATATTGATGAGGTCTTCTCTTGACGGAAGGAGGCTGTTTGGGCGGTTTGTCTGCATTGCGGATCCTGCGTAACTGCGGATTAAGTATCTATCTCAAGTGACGTGACAGAAGTATGGCGCAAGGCCGATAGAATAGGAATAGAGGGTATGCGTGTTGCACTGTGCTGGCGTATGCTTGCAGGACATTCGCGTCAGGTTATTAAACTTGTTATGAAATTTCATATTTCAAACGGCACGATTATATCCGCGGAGCAGGTGGTCTCACCCAACTTCGGCGATCGGCCCAAGGGCGTTCCGATAGACCTTGTAGTCGTTCACAGTATCAGTCTGCCGCCAGGTGAATACGGTACCGGGGCAGTTCAGCGATTTTTTTGCAATCAGCTTGAGGTCAGTGAACACCCCTACTTTAAAGAGATCGCGGGTCTCGAGGTCTCTGCTCACGTGCTGATAGAGCGCTCCGGGAAAGTAACTCAATTCGTTAACCTGGACCGCCGCGCGTGGCATGCCGGTCGGTCCTGCTTTGAGGGGCGTGAGGAGTGCAATGATTTTTCGATCGGAATCGAGCTGGAGGGTACTGACTATGATGTTTTTGAGGCGGCGCAGTACACCGCTCTCGCAGCTCTGATCATTGCGTTAGAGTCCTATTACGAAGGCGTGACGACTGAGCGCATTGTTGGTCACAGTGATATAGCGCCGGAACGCAAGACTGATCCGGGTGAAGGATTTGATTGGCAAAAGCTCCGCTGCGAAATCGCGCGACTTCGAGAATTTTCCTAAATTGCGCACCGGTTGCCTTTGGTGGTTCAGAATACTTTTTTCGAGCGAGGATACTAAGTGAAATTTTTGGTTATCTTACTTGCCTTGGTATTGACAGCGACGTGGCTGAGAGATGCCGATCGCTTTGATGATTCATGGTTTGGGCGCTATCAACGCGCCATCCGTAAGCTGGCAGGTAAAGCCGACGGCGGCGGCAGGTATCCATTTGCCGCTGTTTTGGGGGCAATCTACGGCGTGCTGATTGCTATTATAATTATTCTCGGTTCGTTGGCCGAGGGCGCATTCTACGGCCTCGCGACGATGCTCTTACACCTCTTTGTTCTTCTTTTCGCAATGGATAGAACGCAGCCTGGGAGGTTAGTTCGCGATTTCCTGGGATCCTGGAACGCAGGTGATAGGCAGGGATGCATCAACTATCTAGAAACAGAGCTCCGGCTCGAAGGTGTACCTCGCACCGAAGACGGTGCAGTAATCGTCGCTCAATTTAAGCGCCTGCTCGCGTATAGAAGCTTCGAGCGAATGTTTATGATGTACGCGCTGTATCTTGTTACAGGTCCCGCAGGCGTGATCTTTGGCTATGTTAGCTATCAACTCAGAGCCGAACTTTGCGAAGAGTCGGATCGTACCCTCGCGGCGCATCTCGAGAGGATTATCGCAGTTATAGAGTGGGTGCCGCTTAGGCTGCTGGCAATCACCTTTTCTCTCGTTGGTGATTTTAATAGCTGTGTCTCTCGTCTTCGGCGCCATCTGTGGGAGTTTAAGGCGGCGAGCGATAATGCCCAACTGCTCGCCGATTGGGCGCGGTGCGCGCTTTCCGAGTCGGCCGCCTGTGAGGTGAAGGGGGCTGACTTTGACGAGGCTGCGATGCGTCTGGAGATAGAAGCTCTAAGTGGGCTTCTCGAGCGTAGCCAAATCGTTTGGCTTGTCGTCGTTGCGGTTGTCACGCTCATAAGCGCTTAGCCAGCTGGCTAGTTAAGGGTTTTAAGATGGGGTGCCGATATCGAGTAAATAACCAGTTTTCGTAATTATTTGTAGTTTAACTACATATTTTTTCAATGAAACTGGAATCCGTGAATGAACAAGACTAAAATTCTGTCATCTTGTAATTAAGTTACACCTATTATGTAAGGCGATAGCTTTACTAATTATGCTAGGGTAAGGATGAAATCGATGAGCGAACATCAAGATATAAACCCCGAAGAAACCAAAGAATGGCTGGACGCGCTTAATTCGGTAATCGACGAAGAAGGATCGGATCGCGCGCATTATTTGCTCAACACGCTGTCCGCTCGCGCCTCCATAGTCGATCCACGCGAAGATTCCACGGCGGTTTATACGGACTATCGCAACACGATAAGTCCCACTACCGAAGACCGCATGCCAGGCGATATGTTCATGGAGCGAGAGATTCGAGGCATAGTGCGTTGGAACGCAATGGCGATGGTGATGCGCGCGAACATGCGCAACCCAAGTATAGGCGGACACATCTCAACATTCTCATCCGCGGCAACCCTCTACGATGTTGGCTTTAACTATTTTTTCCGCGGTCCGAATGAACACGACGAAGGCGATCTAATCTACTTCCAAGGGCATTCATCCCCCGGTATCTACGCGCGCTCGTATCTGGAAGGCCGCATCGATGAAAAGCAGCTCGATAATTTCCGTCAAGAGGTAGATGGCAACGGGCTTTCTTCTTATCCTCATCCGTGGCTAATGCCCGATTACTGGCAGTTTCCCACTGTATCGATGGGACTTGGCCCCATTCAGGCGATCTATCAGGCTCATCTGCTCAAATATCAGACTAGCCGCGGACTTCTTGATAACAGTCGTCGTAAAATCTGGGCCTTCCTTGGCGATGGCGAAACCGATGAGCCTGAATCGCTTGGCGCGATCAGTAAGGCGGGACGCGAGAAGTTAGATAACCTGATCTTTGTAATCAACTGTAATCTCCAGCGACTCGATGGCCCCGTGCGTGGCAATGGCAAAATTATCCAAGAGCTCGAGGGTGTTTTCCGCGGCGCTGGCTGGGATGTCATCAAAGTTGTCTGGGGGCGGCATTGGGATCCGTTGTTGCAAGCAGATAAAGATGGAATTCTGCAGGCGCGAATGAATGAAGTGGTCGATGGCGAGTATCAAAATTACGTTGCCCGTGGCGGCGCCTACACGCGCGAAAACTTCTTCGGTAAAAGCCCCGAACTGCTCAAGATGGTCGAACACTTGTCTGACGACGATATCATGGCGCTCAATCGAGGCGGCCATGATCCTTATAAGGTCTATGCGGCCTACGCTGAGGCAACGCGCGCGAGTGGCAAGCCGACGGTGATTCTCGCCAAAACTGTTAAAGGCTATGCCTTTGGGGATACCGCAGAGGCGCAGAACAACGCCCACTCGGTGAAGAAGCTCGACATCGAATCGCTGAAGAAATTCCGCGACCGTTTTGGTATTCCTATTCCCGACGATAAGCTCGAAGAGGTGCCATACTACCGCCCCGCCGAGGACAGCCTTGAGCTAAAATACATGCGCAAAGTGCGCGAACCTCTTGGCAAGCCTGTGCCGCAGCGTCGTAGTGTTACGACGCCGCTGCCGGTGCCTACGCTAAGCGCCTTCGATGCGCAGTTAAAGAGTAGTGGTGAGCGTGAGGTGTCGACGACAATGGCGTTTGTCCGCATGCTGTCTACGTTGGCAAAGGATAAAGAGATAGGCCAGCGAGTTGTACCGATCGTTCCTGACGAAGCGCGCACCTTCGGTATGGAGGGTATGTTTAGACAGATGGGAATCTACTCATCTGTGGGGCAGCTTTACGACCCCGCCGATTCTAATCAGGTGATGTTTTACCGCGAAGACAAACAGGGTCAGATGCTTGAGGAAGGTATCAGCGAGGCGGGCGCATTTTCAGCGTGGCTTGCCGCAGCGACCTCCTACAGCGTGAGCAATTATCCACTGATTCCATTCTATATTTATTACTCAATGTTCGGTTTCCAGCGCGTTGGAGACCTCTGCTGGGCAGCTGGAGATTCGCAGGCGCGTGGATTCCTCATCGGCGCAACGGCAGGGCGCACGACCCTTAATGGCGAAGGTCTGCAGCATCAAGATGGTCATAGTCATATTCTGGCAGGCACCATTCCGAACTGCGTTACCTATGACCCAACGTATGCTTATGAGCTCGCGGTAATTATTCAAGATGGTCTGCGCCGTATGTATGACGAGATGGAGTCTGTGTTCTATTACATCACTACGATGAATGAGAACTATGTGCAGCCTGAAATGCCGGAGGGTGTCGAAGACGGCATCATTCGTGGGATGTATCTCCTTGAGGATAGCGATACTGATGAGTACAAAACTGTCGCTCCGAAGAAGGAGTTGAAGGGACTCAGCGTTCGCCTCCTTGGCAGCGGCACTATACTTCGCGAGGTTAGGAAAGCGGCAGCGGTCTTACGCGACGATTTCCGCGCTCATGTGGATGTTTGGAGCGTTACAAGTTTCAATGAGCTGCGTCGGGAAGCGCTCACGGTCTCTCGAGAGAATATGCTAAATCCTAGTGCGAAGATAAAGAAACCGTTTGTAACTGAACAACTCGAAAGCAAAAAAGGGCCTGTCATCGCAACTACCGATTACATGATGTCGTATTCGGATCAGATCAGAGAATTCGTGCCTGACACCTACAAAGTGCTTGGAACTGACGGGTTTGGTCGCAGTGATAGCCGTGAAAAACTTCGACACTTTTTCGAGGTGGACGCGAAGTTTATTGTTTTGGCAACTCTTACCGAGCTACGTGCGCGAGGCTTAATCGAGGCGAAACAAATCACTGCCTTTATGAAGAAAGAGGGCATCGACCAGAATAAACCTAATCCGCTTTCGCATTAGCGAGAGGTGTGCGATTTGAGTCGAATAATTTTGGGAGCAGCGAAGCGGTGGCTATAGAGAAAATTCTAGTTCCAGATTTGGGTGATGCGAGCGATGTCGAAGTTATCGAGCTTCTAGTCGCCGTAGGCGACACAGTGGCAAAGGAAGATTCTTTGCTCGTGTTGGAAAGTGACAAAGCGGCAATGGAAATTCCCGCGCCTAAAAGCGGTGTCGTCAAAAGTCTCGAGGTCAACCTAGGTGACAAGGTAAGCAGCGGCAGCGTCATTCTAACGCTTGAGGTTGAGGCCGTTGACGAAGAGGTCGACGTAGCAGAAGCCGTCGCCCCGCAGGAACAGAGCGAGGCGGAGCCGCTTATAGAAAAAACGCCTTTGCCGGTTCCCCCTAGAGTAGCTGTGCCTTCAGTATACGACATCAAAGTGCCCGATATCGGTACCGAGGACGAAGTCGAGATTATTGAGATTCAAGTCGCAGTGGGTGACTCGCTTAGTCTCGACGATACTTTAATGACGCTAGAGTCGGACAAGGCGGCGATGGATGTCCCCGCAGATCGCGCCGGCGAAGTGCAAGAAATACTCGTGAAGGTTGGCGACAAAGTGAAGAAGGGCGCGAGCATTGTGCGCATTCTGACGGAACCCGCCGAAGATGCACCCGAGGCGACTGCGCCTGACGCTGAGATCGCCAGCGAACTAAAAACTACAGAGCCCCAAACATCGGAAGCTAATCCAGCGGACCCGCGCCCCGCTGCGAGCGTTGCGCCAGTGCCGACTCTGTCGGGGCCCGTTCCGGGTGCCGACTCCGCGAAGGTCTATGCGGGGCCTGCTGTGCGAAAGCTTGCCCGCGAACTCGGTGTTGATCTCACTCTGGTGAGAGGAAGCGGGGCTAAATTGCGGATCATTAAAGAAGACATTCATGGGTTCGTGAAAACACGGATCAATTCGCCCGCGGCTGCATCGAGCGGCATTGGCATTGCCCCCGTGCCTGATATCGACTTTAGTCAGTTTGGCGAGATCGAAGAAGTACCTCGCAGCAAATTACATAAGTTAACTGCAGCAAACATGCAGCGTAATTGGAACGCTGTGCCCCATGTGGCTCAATTTAACGAAATAGATATTAGCGACCTCGAAGAGTTCCGGGCTAGCCTCAAAGGCGAAGCAGAGAGAAAGGGCGTCAAAATGACGTTTTTGCCTTTCTTACTCAAGGCCTGTGCCTCAGCGTTAGCTGAGCTGCCTCAGTTCAATGTGTCATTACACTCGTCAGGCGAGTACGTTGTTCAGAAGAAGTACATCCACATTGGCGTCGCTGTTGCAACAGAGGCAGGTCTTGTAGTTCCGGTTATACGCAATGTCGATAAGAAAAGCCTTTGGGAACTCGCCGCCGAGGTGATCGAACTTTCTCAGAAAGCTAAGGATCGAAAGTTGTCGCGAGAAGAAATGCAGGGAGCCTGTTTTACAATATCAAGCCTGGGCGCAATTGGTGGCACTGGCTTTATTCCGATCGTAAACGCGCCGGAGGTGGCAATTTTGGGTGTGGCGAAGACGCAGATCAAACCACAGTATGTTGGTGGACAATTTGTACCACGCCAGATGTTACCGATCACCCTGTCGTACGATCACAAGGCCGTCAACGGCGTGGACGGAGGACTCTTTGTGACGCATCTCGAAAAAGTGCTGAGCGATATTCGCAACCTCATCCTTTAGGACCATCCAGAAACACCCGTGCGCAGGTTAGAGAGGGTAGAACAGTGTTCTACCCTCATGCTCGACACGCGCTATGGGGCAATCGTAAGCCTTGCCGAGATTGCATTCGGTCAACACATCAACAGCGTTTCCAACCAGCGTTTCGCCATCGCCAATCATCAATACTATGTTGTCGCAGACGCGCGCTGCCAAATTGATATCATGGGTGGCCATAATCACAGCTGCCCCTGGAGATGTGCTGTCTGAAGGGTGAGAGGTCTTTCTAGCGCTGTCACTGGCCTGACTAAGTAGCAGTTGGATGAGTGGCGTTTGAAACCCGAGATCCAGGTGATTACTCGGTTCGTCCAAAAGGAGTAGCCGCGGCCTCTGCGCGAGAAGCATGGCGAGCGCCAAGCGCTGCCGTTCCCCCCCTGAAAGCGAGTCCACGGTGCGCGGGGCGAGAGATTCGATGCCTAGCTTACGCAGTGACTCATGCGCAATCACTAGATCCTCAGCATTGTCGAACAAGCGGCCCTTGGTATGAGGGTGTCGGCCGAGCAATGCAGTCTCTAAAACCGTTGACGGTAATGCGTCGACGGATTCTTGAAGCAATAGCCCAATTTTTTCGGCGATCTGCGCGGGACTCAGAGCAGCAAGAGGTGTTTCGCCCAGGAATACAACGCCTTCCGGAGGCGTTCTTAATCCTGCGAGTGTGTGCAATAAGCTTGTTTTTCCCGCACCGTTTTTGCCTAGCAGCCCCCAGCACTGTCCCTGTTCGACCCTGAGGCTCAGTCCGCTACAAAGCGTTCGGGGGCCTGCACGTAGCAGAAGGTTATTTGCGGTCAGGAGGGGAGTCATTTGCTTGGCGCGCTCCTTAGTATAGCGATGAAACTGGGAACGCCGATAAGCGCTGTGATTACCCCGACAGGCAGTTGTTGGGGCGCGAGCAGTGTCCGCGCGAGTGTATCCGCAACGACTAAAAAGGTGCCACCTGCGATAATTGAAAAAGGAATGAGGAGGCGATGGTCGCGCGCACCTGTTAGGCGCAGCATATGCGGCACGACGAGGCCAACAAAGCCGACGCTGCCGGCAGTTGTGACCGCGACTACAGTGAGTAGCGAGGCACCAAAGAACAAGCTAAGACGCAGGCCGTTCACGTGAACACCAAGGCTCGTTGCAACGAGGTCTCCTCGAACTAACACATTGAGTGATCGAGCCGCTCTGAGCGCGAGCGCCGCCCCTGTTATTAAGATGCCAACTTGCAATAGCCCAACTCGGCTTTGGCTGAGATCGCCCATGAGCCAGAACAACATGCCCTGCACGCTGGCGCTCGCGCTTGTCGACAGCATGAGATTGATTAGCGCGCCCCAACCAGCAGAAACTACAACGCCTGTCAGCAATAAATGGGTGGTCGACCAACGTCCAGAACGACTCGCAATGCCAAATACCACGCCGACCGAAACAAGCGCGCCGACGAAGGCGGTGCCCGACAACCACCAGCCGCCGAGGCCCAGCATTATGCTCGCCAGGGCGCCGACGGCAGCACCGCCGGAGAGGCCGAGAATATAAGGATCGGCGAGTGGGTTGCGCAGCAGTACCTGCATGAGCACGCCGGCGAGCGCAAGTGCTGCGCCGGTGACGAATGCAGCCAGCGTCCGTGGAAACCTGATGTCTTCGAGTACCTGACGCTGCAGATCCGGTACATCTCCGACTGTGTAGGCAATAAGGTCACCTAACGAGAGTTCGACACTGCCACTTAAAAGAGAGACGAGCACTGAGGTAAAGGCAGCCAAAAGGGCAATGAATAGAAGTCTAAAAGGCTGTAATTGGCTCACAATCTGCTCATTTTGAGGCGTATCGCCCCCGGACTCTGATTGGGAGGCTTAGATAAGATGATGATGGTAACATTACCAACCTTACAAGCTCTATGTTACTTGCCAGCTCGCGGCGTCGGCCGCCACGAACACACAGGAGACCCAACAATGCCAACATTCGATATCGTATCAGAGGTTGACGTTCACGAAGTGCGCAACGCGATGGAACAGTCCAACAAAGAGGTAGGCACGCGCTTCGATTTTAAGGGAATAAACGCCTCCTTTGCATTGACGAAAGAGAACGAGATTACGCTCACAGCCGAGGTGGACTTTCAGCTGCAGCAAATGCTTGAAATACTGAGAGGTAAGCTGGTCAAGCGGGGGGTTGATGTGAAGAGCCTCAGCGAGGGCGAAGTTCAGCTTAGCGGTCAGCGTGCGACCCTCGTGGTGACTGTGCAGCAGGGTATCGAATCCGATGTTGCGCGCAAACTCGTGAAGCAGATCAAAGATAAGAAGCTTAAAGTGCAAACTGCGATCCAAGGCGACAAGCTGCGAGTTTCTGGCAAAAAACGCGATGATCTTCAGGAAGTCATTGCTTTCCTACGCGAGTTGCCGCTCGACATTCCCCTCCAGTTTAATAATTTTAGAGATTAATTTTGCAGGCGACTCGGCGCGAATCACTTTCTTTTATCGAGACTCTCGCACAACTGCGCGATAGGCGCTTTCTCGCTATCTTGCTCTTCGGCTTTTGCAGTGGCTTGCCCTGGGTTCTCCACGGCTCGGTGCTTACGCTCTGGCTTCAGCAGTCGGGCTTATCGCGGTCGGCGATCGGTTTCTTTGGTGTTATCGCCACGGTCTATGCCATTAACTGGCTATGGGCACCTTTCGTCGATCGCGTACCGTTGCCGTTACTAGGCAAGCGACTCGGTCAGCGCAGGTCGTGGATCGTCCTCTGCCTCACGGTTATGGCGCTTCTCGTTCTGGGCCTAGGCTTGAGCGATCCAAATGAGGGCCTTCTGCAGATCAGTCTGCTTGCTCTCGGCATAGCAGTTTGTTCGGCGACGCTAGATATCAGCGTTGATGCGTATCGTATCACGCTATTTAGCCGCGAAGAGATGGATCGGAAAATCCCCTATGCTGCAGCTGTAAGTACTACGGGGTGGTTTGCAGGTTACGGCTTTATCGGCGGTGCTTTAGCCGTTGCTTTAGGCGGCGAAACAATAGGGATGAGTTGGGATAGTGTCTATCTTGTTCTGGCCGGCATGGTGGCGCTGTTGACCTTGCTCGTTCTTCTTACACCTCGCCCTCCGAGCGAAGGCGAAGAGTCTGCGGCAGAAGCCGTGGTGCGTGGAACGTCGCCAAGTTTAGGCGTTTGGCTGCAGACTACGTTGGTAGCACCTTTTACCGAGTTTTTTCAGCGCTGCGGTTTCCGTCTGGCGCTCTCGGTACTTATGCTACTGCTCGTTTTTCGTCTTGGCGAGGCGATGCTTGGGCGCATGTCACTGGTATTTTACGTGGAGGTTGGCTTTTCGCGCGATGAGATTAGCCTGTACCAGAAGTTTTTCGGCGGACTCGTTACCGCAGCGTTCTCGCTGCTTGGTGCGGTGATCAATACGCGTTTTGGCGTTATCCGTGGACTCTTCGTCGCCGGCATAGCAATGGCGGGCGCAAATCTTATGTTCGCGCTTATAGCCGTTGTTGGCCCCAATACCAATCTGCTAATGCTTGCGCTGTTGGTCGATAATTTTTTCCAAGCCTTTGCCACAGTCGCTTTCGTCTCTTTTATCTCCTATTTCACTAGTAGGACGTATACCGGCACACAATATGCGCTGATGGCGTCTGTATCGAACTTTGGTCGCACGACGCTCGCAGCAGGTAGCGGATTTGTGATTGACGCTCTTGGTGGCGATTGGGCGAGCTTTTTTGTGCTTACGACGCTTATGGTGATTCCGGGGCTGGGGCTGCTGGTATGGGTAGGTCGATTGCTGCCTGCTTATTCAGCTACACAACCCAACGCTTGATCAAGCGATCAGTCTGCTTCAATACCTACCTCCCAGCCGTAGCGATCCAGCGCTATTCGCCCCTTAACGAATACGATACCCTCTGATTCCAGGCGAGCTTTTTGTTCGCTGTAGCTTGCACTTCCTTCGGGCAGAGAGAGTCGACCTTGCGCATTGCAGACGCGATGCCAGGGAAGCGTTGTTGGTTTAGGCAAGGACTTCAGCACTGTCCCAACTTGACGCGCATGGCCAGGCAAGCCGGCGAGGGTTGCTATCTGTCCGTAACTCGCGACACGGCCTGCCGGGATCTGAAAAACTATTTGCCAGATTCGTTCATTGGGAGCGAGCGTTTCAATAAGATGCATGCGCGACAAGATCGCGTAGAATGAGCCGCTTGTCTAGCTAAGGAGTCTCTCCCATGCGTTTTCTCTTCCTGTTTTTTATCGCGGTGCCGCTCGCTGAAATGTTGCTCCTATTTGAGGTGAGCGATCAGATAGGCGGCCTCCCGACCCTAGGCCTCGTTGTCGCAACAGCTGTGATCGGTGTCCAAGTCTTAAAGCAGCAGGGTATAGCAACTCTCACTAGAGCAAACGTGCGGCTCAGTTCGGGCGAGCTTCCTGCGCAGGAGATGATAGAGGGCATGCTGCTGGCCGCCGCCGGTGCCTTGTTGCTGACGCCGGGCTTTATAACCGACACCTTAGGGTTTGTGTTTCTTGCCGGGCCGCTTCGTAGGCTAATTGCAGCAAGATTGCTCCGCAGTGGGATTGTGCGCGCAGCAGGCGGTTCAAATGCAGGTTTCGCTCAGGGATTTGGCGCGAGCTTCGGCGGCGGTTTCAGTGACGCGCGCCGAGGATTTGGTGCAGACACAAAAGCAAGTGGGCAAGAAGATAGGACCGGCGACATCATCGAGGGCGAGCTAGTTGTTGAGTTAGCGGATGAGCGTAAAAACGCGTCAGAGGGGTCTGTGGAGCAAACCGAAAAATAGCCTTCCCAATTAATAAACATATATTAATCATAAATTTATGATTAGTATCTAGAATCATTCTAAAAAAATGAAAGCCGATAAAATGGTAAATTTTGCGCCATCGCGTTACGACTACTCTAGCGCGTCTCCAATAGGCAAAGAATTTACCCAGCAGGTATTGAATTCCTCCTACTAATCCCCATCTTGCACTCATCTACTAAATCGCCACCACGGGGCGGCGAAACTTGGTAAGTGATGATCGGCTTCACGGTGGCTCACAGCCCCGAGTAGCCCTTTTCAATTCTGGCAATCAAGACTTTTGATTTAGGAGTGACGAAAGATGAATATCCGCCCATTGCAAGACCGCGTTGTTGTTAGACGCACGGAAGAAGTAACAACCAGCGCAGGGGGTATCGTATTACCCGGTTCTGCAAGTGAGAAGCCGGCTCAAGGCGAAGTAATCGCAGTGGGTCCTGGTAAGCGACAAGAAAGCGGCGAGACGCAGCCGGTCGACGTAAAGGTCGGCGATACCGTTGTCTTCGGCAAATACGCCAGCAACACGGTCAAGATCGGCGATGAGGAATTGTTGATCCTCAGCGAGAATGAGATCTACGGCGTTATCGAAAGCTAAGCGTTACGCGCTCGAGTTTTTCTAAGAACAACCCCTATTCAGACAGGAAATTTCAACATGGCTAAACAAGTAAAATTCGGTGATCCCGCGCGCCAAAAACTCCTCGCGGGTGTCAACATTCTCGCAGACGCGGTGAAGGTAACCTTAGGCCCCAAGGGGCGCAACGTTATCCTCGACAAATCTTTCGGCGCGCCAACCGTCACTAAAGATGGCGTCTCAGTAGCCAAAGAGATCGAGCTCGCTGATCGCTTCGAGAATATGGGTGCGCAGATGGTCAAGGAAGTTGCCTCGCAGACATCCGACGTCGCTGGTGACGGTACGACGACTGCTACCGTTCTCGCTCAATCAATTCTCAACGAGGGCCTCAAGGCCGTCGCTGCAGGCATGAATCCTATGGATTTAAAGCGCGGTGTCGACAAAGCCGTTGCCGCACTGGTTGAGGAAGTAGGTAAGCTCTCAACACCTTGCACCGATTCGAAGGCAATCGCGCAGGTTGGCACAATCTCTGCGAACTCAGATGAGGAAGTCGGTCGAATCATCGCCGAGGCGATGGATAAGGTAGGCAAAGAAGGCGTGATCACAGTCGAAGACGGTTCAGGGCTTGAGAACGAGCTAGATATCGTCGAGGGTATGCAGTTCGATCGCGGTTATCTCTCTGCGTATTTCATCAACAATCAAGAGAGCATGAGCGTTGATCTTGAAAGCCCCCTTATCCTCCTAGTCGATAAAAAAGTATCGAACATCCGCGATATGCTCAGCTTGCTCGAAGGCGTTGCTAAGTCTGGCCGCCCGCTGCTGGTTATTGCTGAGGACGTCGAGGGCGAAGCGCTTGCGACTCTCGTTGTAAACAATATGCGCGGCATCGTGAAGGTAGCAGCAGTTAAGGCGCCTGGATTCGGCGACCGTCGAAAGGCGATGCTCGAAGACATTGCTGTGCTTACCGGTGGTACCGTTATCTCGGAAGAGGTCGGTTTAAACCTCGAAGGGGCAACAGTAGATGATCTAGGTAGTGCGAAGCGTGTGCAGATTACTAAAGAAAACACGACGATCATCGACGGCTCGGGCGATGCGAAAGCGATTGAAAGCCGCGTAGGTCAGATCCGCGCACAGATCGAAGAGACATCATCAGACTACGATCGTGAAAAGCTACAAGAGCGTGTTGCGAAGCTTGCTGGCGGCGTTGCCGTAATCAAAGTAGGTGCGGGCACCGAGATAGAAATGAAAGAGAAGAAAGCGCGCGTCGAAGACGCACTGCATTCAACTCGCGCAGCGGTCGAAGAAGGTGTCGTTCCAGGTGGTGGTGTAGCGCTCGTACGCGCATTACAAGCGGTAACTGGCCTCAAGGGCGATAACGAAGACCAGAACGTTGGTATTGGCTTATTGCTCAAAGCGGTTACTGCACCACTTCGTCAAATCGTCAGCAATGCCGGTGGCGAGGGTTCGGTAGTGCTCGACAAGGTTGCCGCGGGCAAGGGCAACTATGGTTTTAACGCAGCAACGGGCGAATACGGCGACATGATAGAGATGGGTATTCTCGATCCCGCCAAAGTTACGCGAACAGCGATTCAAGCAGCCGGATCTGTTGCCGGGCTCATGATCACTACTGAAGCCATGGTTACCGATGCACCTGAAGAGAAAGGCGCCGGATCAGCGATGCCTGACATGGGCGGAATGGGCGGAATGGGCGGAATGGGCGGCATGATGTAAGCCCAAGCCAACGGCGTCGAAAGAGCGTCAATAAAAAAGCAGACAACTCATGTTGTCTGCTTTTTTTATGCGAGGCTTTTTTATAACAGCCGATAATTGCAACTAAATCTACTCGAGACCGGGACTGGATTGTTATTTCGGCGACACGGGTTCCCGAAGGCTCTGCTCCCGCTAATTACGCCGCTAAGTTCGCGTTGGCGAAATCCCAATTCACGAGATTGTCGATAAACGACGCTAAGAAATCAGGACGGCGATTCTGGAAGTCTAGGTAATAGGCGTGTTCCCAAACATCGCAGACGAGCAGAGGCTTCGCACCTGTAGTCAAGGGAGTTTCAGCATTGGCTGACTTCTCGATTGCAAGCTTGCCATCGCGCTCTACCAACCAAACCCAACCGCTGCCGAACTGGCCTACGCCTCCCGCAACAAACTGTGCTTTAAATTCGTCCAAGCTGCCGAAATCGGCATCGATGCGTGCTGCGATCTCGCCGGTCGGTGCGCCGCCGCCTTCAGGGCTGAGGCTATTCCAGAAGAAGCTGTGGTTGTAGTGTTGGCCAACGTTGTTGAAGAGCGCGCCGCCGATTTTGGCCGTCTCGTGAACGAGTTGTACCAGATCCGATGCATCAATACCGGCTTCGGCCAAAAGTTCATTCCCTTTTACGACGTAGGCGTTATGGTGTTTGCCATGATGATAGTCGAATGTGTCAGCCGACATATGAGGCGCGAGTGCGTCTTTGGCGAAGGGAAGTTCTGGAAGTTGTAAGCTCATGAGTTTAGTTGATCTCCTGATACTGCATTTGGTTGGTGTAAAAATGGGTTTCGTGCCAAGCAATACGGCAGAGGGTCGATTTTAGACCTGCTTGAGGCAGGACTCAAATCGACCCTCCGGGATGACGGCTACCTAGTTAGCAGCTGTCGTACAAAAGACTGTTAGAGGTATTGCACTACTCCCAATAGCACTGCGGCCAGCGCGACACCTAAGTGTACGACACCGACAACGCTTGCCATCGGTCCCATCTTGCCTTTGATGGCATTGGCTTCGATTGCCAGAATGAGGGTAACGGCAACCGCCGTTGCTGTGCTGCTGACGCCCATTTCCGCGCCTAAAGGCAGGCTGCCAAGACCGCGTAAGTGCCCCGAGGCAACCATGAATAAAAGCATGGGAAGCGAGAAAAGGGTGTTGGTGCGCGAGGCAAGTCCAGCCTTTGCTGCGGCGCCGGCCGCCTCTGGCAGTGCTTCGCCGCCGCTCATTACTTGCTCGTTTGAGGCCATTACTACTTTCTGGTTAGGCCAAATAATGAGCCACACATTGAGGAACATGAGAGTTCCCAAGAGCATGCCGAGGATGATGTAAAAGTTAACGGCTGCGGCGAGATAGCCTGCGAGTGCGATGCCCGAAATAAACGTGACTAGAGCGCCGTAGCGGAACCACTTGAGCGCATTAGGTAGAAGTTTCGATATCGCGGAAGCCTTTGCGGCAGGATCTGCGACTTTGAAGTATTCTGTTTGAACAAAATTAAAGTAATAGAGGATGCCGATCCATACCACGCCGGCGAAAAGGTGAATCCAGCGGACGAGGAAGGGGACTAAATTGTCGAGTTCCATGGGTAGCTCCTTTATTGGTTTTATTGGAATCAGTTTCATTCGATGAGATTGCCAAAATCTCGCAACTGCCGTTGTCAGTGTAGCATTTGCTGTAACAGTCAGGCTATCGAAACGATGCAAGGGTCAAGGCGCGGAACTCAAGGTTAAGGGATAGCAGGCTTTCGTCAATTTGTAGATAATAAGGGACATTCCCCTCACAGATTCAAGCGAGCCCTAAGATGAGAGATAACGATGACCTCGGTCGGCTTCCCCCGATGGTTCCCGAGCGCGATGATGTAGATAGCCACCTCAATACTCGCAGAGCGCAGAGTCAGGATATCGTGATGCCCGCCAGAGGCTCAGTGAAACCCGGCAGTTCTGCGGGCTTGAAGAGCGCGGTAGCGGTGCTTTTCCTGGCAGTGCTTGGCGGAGCAGGGTTTGGCTATGTCTACATTCAAGAAGCCGAGGATGTCGCGCGTGCAGCCGAGCTTCGAATCGCTGATCTTGAGCGCCGACTGAATTTGGTGGGAGATAGCGCAGAAGAGTCCACTCTGAAAATGATTGAACGCATGGACTTTAATTTCTCCGAAATAGATAAACTCTGGGCCGCACGACGAGTCATTAATGGCAACATTGATGAGCTCAAGGGAGAAGCGGCGCGTATCAGGCTCACGAACGAAGGACAAGATGAGACGATTGCACAGAATGCTTCGCGCGTTGCTGCTTCTGCTGAGTCGTTGATTGCAGTCGAGTCTCGCATCAATAGTTTGGCCAACGAACTGGCGTCTGCCACGACGGCGCTAGGTCAATTAAATGCGCAGGTGGACGAGCTCGGCGAACTGCGCGGTGATCTTGTCGAGATTCAGGCTTCCCTCAATAGCGGCGACAGCACGGTACTTGGTCTCGCCGGACGGCTCGAGTATGTGGAGCAGTCGATGGAGTCGGTAAATGCCTATAGGCTACAGGTCAATGACAGCCTGTATCGACTCCAGCAAAATGTCGAATCCCTTCAGTCAGCGCTCCGTCCAGCTCAGTAGTAGGCTGGGTGGAGTTTTCGGCTAAGCCGCGTGTTGGTTAGCTGCGCTGTCCATTAACTACCGGTAAAATTTGGGCTGCGTTTCTCGACAAAGGCTGTGACACCCTCTCTGAAATCTGCGCGAGACGCGCAGTCGGCAAAATACTCAGCCTCTGCTTGCAACTGCGATTCGAACTCGCTTTCGAGTGATCGATAGAACAGTGCCTTGGTATTCCCATAAACATGTGTTGGGCCAGCGGCGAGCCGTTGAGCGAGAGACGCCGTTTCGGCTTCGAGTTCTTCGCTTGGTACAACGAAATTAATCATCCCGATATCTTTTGCCTCTTGTGCGCTAAACCTATCGCCCAAGAGCGCGATCTCCATGGCCTTCTTGATGCCCACTGCTCGCGGCAGGTGGAAAGAGGAAGAGCCGTCTGGGCTCGTGCCGATCTTGCAGTAAGCAAGCGTGAAAAAGGCATCCTCCGCGGCAATAATAAGATCGCAAGCAAGCGCCATACTCACGCCGGCACCGGCAGCCGCGCCGCGGCAGCTCGCTATAATCGGCTTTGGCATGCGTCGCATGGCGAACATAATAGGGTGCAGGTCATGAATGCGTAAAAGAAATTCTTTGCGCACTTCGGCAGGCGCTTTCTTTATAGACTCACTCATGCCTTTCACATCGCCGCCAGCCATGAAATGGTCGCCGGCGCCCTTAAGGACCACGCAGCGAACAGCGTCATCATGTTCGATGTCGTGGAGAACCTCTATGAGCTGGGCGCGCATCTCCATGCTGAGAGCGTTCCTAGCCTCGGGTCGATTCATCGTGAGTGTCGCAATGCCTTCTTTAATTTCGAGGTCCAAATGAGCCATAGTTGTTCCTTTGCGTTAACGAATAGTCGCCTCAAAGTATAGATTGCGTAGTCATGGCTTACTAGCGCTTGGCAAAGCTCGCTGATCGGGTATAATGCGCGTCCCTTGATCGAGCAGAGATTTTTGTCGGTCGAGCGCTGCGGACGTGGCGGAATTGGTAGACGCGCTAGATTTAGGTTCTAGTATCGAAAGGTGTGGGAGTTCAAGTCTCCCCGTCCGCACCATCTCTCTTTTTTATCCTTTAATCCTTGTATCGTTCGGGATCTGCCTCCTCACTTTCTGAGCGTTTTGGCTTAGTTGAATAACTTCAGGTGTATCGTACACCTTTGGCCATGCTAATCTTTAGTCATGAAGAAAGACTTTCTGACCACGGTTCTGAGAAAGATCAGTTCACATCCCAAAACCTCGAGCGCAGATAAGCCTGAGGCAGTTGCGCGTGCGCCTGTGAAAACCAGCGAGAAGACAGCAGGAAATAGTGACAAGCAACTAGTCTCGTCTTCGGCTGACGTTAGTGCTTTTCTAACCAAAATGGCTTCGCTGCCCAGGGGTAGTGGTGACGGGAGACTTGTTTTTGCGCTAGACGCAACCGCGAGCAGGCAATCCACTTGGGATCGCGCGAGCCATCTCCAAGCACAGATGTTCAGTGAGGCAGCTGCACTCGGTGGACTCGCGCTTCAGCTTTGCTATTTCCGCGGCTTCGGTGATTTTTTTGCCAGTAATTGGCAGAGTGACGCTGACAGTGTGTTGGGTATTATGCAGGGGTTGCGATGCGAAGCAGGCCGAACTCAAATTGGTTCTGTGCTAAAGCATGCGCTGCGGGAAAATTCAGTTAAGCCCCTCGGGTGTGTCGTTTATGTCGGCGATTGCCTCGAAGAGGACATCGATAAGCTCGCGGACCTCGCCGGTAAATTAGGACTTTTAAAAGTGCCGCTGTTCATTTTTCAGGAAGGCAGTGATCCAATCGCTATGGCCGGATTCAAAGAGCTGTGTAGACTCTCAGGCGGAGCCTACAGTCGTTTCGATTCGGCGAGCGCCGCGCAACTCGCGCATCTTTTGCGCGCAGTCGCGGCCTATGCGGCTGGCGGTATGAGAGCGCTGACTGCCTTTGGTGCGCGTAATAAAGACGCGGCAGGAGCGGTCGCTCTGCTCGAACGTCAAATTCGTCGATAAAACTGAGTGAGTTTCCCCCACAATGATTTTTAGACTGCTTCTCATTATCCTGCTGCCTTTATTTGCCTATTGGTTGGCACAGCGCATCACGAGAGTTGCGTCACTCACAGCGACTCAGAAGCGTTGGCTCGCAATAAGCCTCGCTGGGGTGTTAGTGGTTGGAGTTTTGATAGCAATGGGTCGACTGCCAGTGCAGTTTATTTTGGCGCCATTGGGGTTGGCTGCGACCTCACTCTTTAGGTTGCTGCCAGCGTTACTGCGCTTGTTACCGATGTTGCACATGCTTCGTGGACGCGCGAATGCGAGCAAGCTGAGACAGCCCGGGCAGCAATCAACAATCAGGACGCGATTCTTATCCATGTCGCTTGATCATGAATCAGCAGAGATGCAGGGCGAGGTGGTTTTCGGGAGGTTTGCCGGACGACGGCTCGAAAGCATGAGCCTCGGCGAACTCCTTGAGCTTCTCTCTGAGTGCAACGACGATGGTGACTCGGTGCAGCTGCTGCAGGCCTATCTGGCTCGCGTGCATCCAGAGTGGGAAGAGTCAGCGGGAAGGAGCAAGCATGCGGAAAACGGAAACTACGAAGAAATGAGTAGAGCGCATGCCCTCGAAGTATTGGGTCTTTGCGAGGGTGCTGAGCGCGCCGATATCATCGCCGCGCACCGAGACTTAATGAGAAAGCTGCACCCCGATCGAGGGGGTAATGACTATCTTGCTAAAAAGGTTAACGCGGCAAAAGATTTCTTGCTCGAGTAAAAGCCTTTCGAGTCGTTCGAGTTTCTCGCTTTCCGGCCCTTACTTTGCGGCGGATTTCGCCAAGAAAGCCTGCACAATAGCCTGCGCCTCTGGTGTCTGCAGTAATCGATTGAATTCGATCAATTCGTTATTGATGACGGCGCGTGTCGCTTCGGCTGATCCAGTTTTGATGAGGCGTTTGCTGGTTTGAACTGAATCGGCGGGCAGGGCGGCGAGCTGTCGTGCTTTTGTCATCGCGTAGTCGAGGTACTCGGCCTGATCCAAGACTTCATTTACCACGCCATATTCCCGCGCCTGCTCGGCACTCATTCGGTCTCCCAAGAGCAGCATTTCCGAAGCGCGCTGATGGCCTATTTGTCGCGGTAGTAAATAGCTCGAACCTGCTTCGGGGCATAATCCTAGGCGAGTGAACGGCATTTGTAGAAAACACTCTCGCGAGGCGTAAACGAGATCGCAGTGAAACAACAGCGTTGTGCCAATGCCAATGGCCAGGCCGCTAATCGCAGCCACAATCGGCTTCTTGCTCTCGTTCAGCGCGTGCATGAGATCCTGCGATGGGCGGCCCTTAGAAGAATCCGCTTCGTTGCTCACAAAGCCATTAACATCGTTGCCGCTAGTGAAACAGTTGTCTACTCCGCGGATAAGCGTCACTCGAACGTCATCGCTTTCGTCTGCCCAGCGAAGACCTTCGGCCAGCGCAGCATACATACCTGGAAGCAGCGCGTTCTTTTTTTCAGGGCGATTGATTTTAAGGACGAAAACCCCTGCATCGAGGCTGTAGTCTATATTGGGGTTTGTGGAGTCAAGCATGCGAGTAAATTCCTTAAGGTAAACAAAGTGCGTGATGGCGCGAATTAGCCGTGTGGCTATTTCTTCTGCCAATACCGATAATTCGATCCGTAGAACATCGCCGCACCGGATCAGCGATGGTAGACTAGTAACTTATTTTTTGGCATCCATTCGATCGACTTCGGTCGACCCGTCAGACCCTTGCATGGAGATATGTTTAGGCTAAATCGATGCGCTAAACCTTAAGCTAGCGCCTTATTCAATGCAAGCCATGGCCATCCTTTAGAGGTGAAACAGTGACTACCCTTATTCGCAATGAAGACCTTATTCAAAGCGTCGCCGACGCATTGCAATACATCTCGTACTACCATCCTATCGATTTTGTGCAAGCAGTTCATGCTGCTTACGAGCGCGAAGAGTCTCCCGCTGCAAAGGATGCGATGGCGCAGATACTGATTAACTCCCGCCTCTGCGCCGAAGGTAAGCGGCCTATTTGCCAAGACACCGGCATCGTTTGTGTCTTCTTAAAGGTCGGTATGCAAGTGCAGTGGGAAGGCTCTATGTCAATCACCGACATGGTCAACGAAGGCGTACGCCGTGCTTACCTCCATCCGGACAACGTCTTGCGCGCCTCTATTCTTCTCGACCCAGCGGGGCTGCGTAAAAACTCAGGCGACAATACGCCCGCAGTTGTGCACGTGGAGCTCGTGCCAGGAGATTCGGTCGAGGTAAAACTTGCGGCGAAGGGTGGTGGTTCAGAGAATAAATCCAAACTTGTCATGCTCAACCCGAGCGACAGTATTGTTGACTGGGTCGAGCGCACTGTGCCAACGATGGGCGCTGGCTGGTGTCCGCCCGGCATGCTAGGGATTGGTATCGGGGGAACAGCGGAGAAAGCAATGCTACTCGCGAAGGAATCCCTAATGGACCCTATCGATATACATGAGTTGCGTGCACGGGGCCCGAACTCCCGCGTCGAAGAGCTCCGGTTAGAGATAATGGAGCGGGTTAATAATTTGGGAATTGGTGCACAGGGCCTTGGCGGCCTGACTACCGTGCTGGATGTCAAGATCAGCGACTATCCTACGCACGCTGCTTCGTTGCCCGTTGCGATGATTCCAAACTGCGCAGCGACCAGGCATGCTCATTTCCATCTTGACGGCAACGGCCCTGCAGAACTGACACCTCCGAGCTTAGCTGACTGGCCTGAAATCACCTGGGATGTTGGGCCTAGAACGCGCCGTGTGAATCTGGACACTGTCACGCCAGAGGAGATTACGCACTGGCAGCCAGGCGAAACTTTGTTGCTATCCGGCACTTTACTCACCGGCCGCGACGCGGCGCATAAGCGCTTGCTTACACAATTAGCTAACGGTGAGCCTCTGCCCGCCGGCGTCGACTTTAAAAACAAGTTTATTTACTACGTTGGACCAGTAGATGCAGTGCGCGATGAAGTTATTGGTCCGGCGGGCCCAACCACAGCGACGCGGATGGATAAGTTCACCGACGATATGCTCGAAAAAACCGGTCTAATAGGCATGATTGGCAAGGCTGAGCGCGGCCCCATTGGCATTGAAGCAATTAAGAAGCACAAAGCGGTTTATCTTATGGCAGTGGGTGGTGCCGCCTATCTCGTCTCGAAAGCGATCCGTCAGTCTAAGGTCGTCGCATTCGAGGACCTCGGCATGGAGGCCATTCACGAGTTCGTCGTAGAAGACATGCCGGTTACGGTTGCCGTAGACTCCTCTGGCATTTCAGTGCACAACACTGGGCCTGCGATTTGGAAGCAGCGCATCGCAGAGGAACACGCGCTCGAAATCAAAGGCTAAACTGCGAGCCCGTCATAAGGGCTTTTCACGTCAAGGTTGATGGAGGGGCGGTCTTCGCCCACCTTCATTGACGCACAGCGTCCAGTTATTGTCGCACCGAACGAGAGGTCCTCCTCACCGAGTACGCCGTTATCGAAGTGATAGAGGATGCGGTGGTCGCCACGGGAGGCCGCCGCATCGTAGTCGGCACTTTTAGCGACGATTGCTTCGTTGCGCTTGGCATGGTCAATCATCGCTCTCTGGCCGTAACGCGCGGAGAGTATTTTCTGAGTTATGTGAGGGGCTAGCACCGTCGCCGTCGCATTATTGCCGCCAAACCCTTTGGAGTTTAACAGCGCCACATCTATTGATCCTGCACTGCTCTCCCGATGTTTCAACACAAAATCGAGGCAGTCTCGTTTAACGTCAGAGGCGACTTCGGTGATCGTTTCAATGCCGGGAATCGTGCCGTGTGCCCAAAGTCCAAGGGCGGACATGAGTTGGTCGCCCGCAGAGCTTGCGAGTGAATGCCCTACGAATGTCTTCACTGCAGCGATACGCCAGCCCTGTATGCCAAATTCCTTCGCAACACGATTCAGAATAGCCGACTCGCTAACGCGGTTCTGCGGCGTGCCGGTACCATGTGCCTGCACA
>JAGYKB010000016.1 GCA_018401885.1 Gammaproteobacteria bacterium | reverse complement strand
CAAGGGCCTCAAGCAACCTACCCGAATCCAATTGCGGGCCGCAACGCTGGATTCCTATTTGGTCTTGCTCCGAGTGGGGTTTACACTGCCACGAACCGTTACCGGACGCGCGGTGCGCTCTTACCGCACCTTTTCACCCTTACCAGCGAACTGGCGGTTTATTTTCTGCTGCACTTTCCGTAGGCTCACGCCCCCCAGGCGTTACCTGGCACTCTGCCCTGTGGAGCCCGGACTTTCCTCCGACCCCGTCCTCGAGCGACGCTAAGCGACGAATGAAGAACTAGGACCAGCGATTGCCCAGCTGACTCGCGCGCAGCTTAGTCGAGTTCACACTCCCACACAAGGCGCATCTATTGCTCTTTTTCTAGCATAGCCGCATAAAGTGCGTTTTTCCGCACGCCGACGAGCCGAGCAGCCACAGCGACTGCACGCTTCATCGACACTTCAGCGCTCAAAAGCTCGGCAGTGTCTATAGCTTTTCGCATTAGCTCATCGATGTCAGAGCCCAGCTTAGCTACGCGACCTTCAAGCACCAGGACGAACTCACCGCGGGAATTGTTTTCATCACTCGCAATCCAACTCGCTGCCTCGAGGACACTACCGAGAAAATGGCTTTCAAATTTCTTCGTGAGCTCTCGCGCGACAAACACTTTCCTTTTATCTGGTTCGGCAATTACTGCTGCCATATCGTTAAGGCACGCAATAATCCTGTGAGGAGACTCATAGAAAACAAGCGTTGAGGTCTCTTCGGCGAGGGCTGCAAGCCGCTTGCAGCGCTGAGTGCTCTTGGCAGGTAAGAACCCCTCAAAGTAAAACCGGTCGCTCGGAATACCTGCTACGCTTAACGCCGCAATTACTGCGCTCGCACCCGGCACAGGGATTACAGCGATTCCGCGACTCCTTGCCATTTCGACAAGCCGATAGCCAGGATCTGATATCAGGGGTGTGCCCGCATCTGATATCAACGCTAAAGAGCGCCCAATAACGAGTTCATCAAGCAGCTTCTTCACCTCAGAGTCGCTACTAAAATCATGATAGGACGTTAGCGGGGTCGCTATTGCAAAGTGCTGCAGTAGCCTTTTGCTATGCCGCGTGTCCTCAGCAGCGATTAGATCAACCTGCTTGAGCACAGCGATCGCGCGAGCACTGATGTCTTCAAGATTTCCTATCGGCGTAGCCACAATGTAGAGCGTGCCTTGTGTTTCCATGCGATTCTCTCTTTTCAAACGAAGCCGCTATTTCAAACCCTGCGGGTGAAGCGTACAATTTTGATAATGTTCGCGCCTAATTTGCCACAACATATTTGGCAACCTAGACTTCGACTAAACAACTACTAAGCACGTTAAACCGAACAATTAAACACGCAAAGAGTGGGTACGTTTGAAATGAGCACGGCCAGACTGTTTCGCAGCGCCAATAATTTACGGACTGTCTCGAGTATTTGCTCTGCATTCTTGCTCCTCGGATTGCTTGTTGGGTGCCAGTCAACACCAATCAATTCCAGCACTCCCCCCTCCGACTTAGCATCCGCGTCGGTTGAGACTCTGTTAAACGCCGCTTCTCAGGCTGACTCTCAGAACGACGCCGAGGCTGCGGCAGAGTATCGACTGCAAGCGATCGATCTGCTCATCTATGAAAATAATCTGAGAAGAGCCGCGGCCGAAATCGACGCACTTCCGGCACAGCAGCTGCTCTCTGATGAGCTGCGCGCGTTAGTGCAGCTCGCTAAGGCAACCATAGCATTCGGCAATAGCGATTACTCTGAGGCGCGTAGTTTACTTCAAGAACTCGACAGCCGCGCGCGCGAGGCACTCCCAATCGACACAAACATTAAAATCGCGCTACTCGCGGGCAAGGCTTACAACGCGCTCGGCGACCCCTCACTCGCGGCAATCGTTCAACTCAGCCGCAGCGAGGGCGCCGAATACGGATCACCGCCGCTCGCTCGACAACTCAGTGATTCCATCTGGCAAACGCTCGACACCCTATCAATCGATGAAATTGACAAAGTGGCCAATGCAACCGCAGGCTATCATGCTCGCGGTTGGCTCGAGCTCAATAAAGCTATAAGGCGCGAGGAATTTAGCCTGCGCGGCCAATTAGATGCGATTGCGAGATGGCAAAGCGTTTGGACTCAACATGCCGCGACGAGCTTTCTGCCAAGTGCGCTCCTGAGCCTCAATGCAGCATGGGATCAACGCCCCCGGCATATTGGCCTCATTCTGCCGTTGCAAACAGCCGCCGGAAGAGCACTCCAAGAAGGATTTGTCGCGGCCTACTATCAGTCTCTCGCTATTTCTCGCGAAGTCCCTCGTATAAGTGTCCTCGATAGTAGCGAGGCGACCGATGCGTTCAGCATCTACGATGAGGCATTACGCCTCGGCGTAGATCTTGTCGTCGGACCACTGGATAAAGCACTCGTCAATCAGATTGCTGCTCTTCCAAAACTTCCCACGCTAACTCTTGCGCTAAATTATGCTGACAGCGAAGAAGGATCTTTGGTGGGAATGCCCTCTGACCTCGTCCAATTCGGTCTCGCGCCTGAGGACGAAATCGAGCAAATCATAGCGCTCGCCAAGCAGCGCGGATTCAACCGTGCGGCGGTCATCACTCCCGAGGGAGAGAACTATACACGCCTGCGAGCGACTTTTCAGGCTCGCTGGGAACAGCGCGGCGGCAGCGTGGTGGCTCGCTCTGTTTTCGGTCCAGAGGAAGATTTTAGCGCAGTTGTGAAGAACCTTCTTGCCATCGATGCGAGCGAAGAGCGCGCGCGTCGACTTCGCGCAACGCTACCGCGGAACAATATCGAGTTCATACCTCAGCGCCGCAGCGACATAGACTTCATATTTCTAATTGCAAACCCTCGCCAAGGCCGCCAGTTAGTGCCAACCCTCGCATTTTATTACGCGCAGGATCTCCCGCTTCTTGCACTTCCCTCGATCTATGATGGCGACCCCAGCGCGAGCACCCGAGACCTCGATGGCTTAGTGTTTGGAGACGCACCTTGGATGGTTAGACCTAGCGAATTGCGGTCGGTGGCCGACGAAAACTTCGCCCCAGCGTTCGGCTCAAGTCAGCGTCTCAGAGCCATGGGCGTGGACAGCTTTTATCTAGCGATGCAGATTGCGCAGTTTAGGAACAATCCGCAGCGGAGTCTGCGCGGGGTGACAGGCGAATTGAGCCTAGCTGAAGATGGGAAAATCACGCGCAAGCTGGTGATGCTGAGGTTTGAAAATGGTGTACCCGAGCCCATACCAGAGAGCTAGGCTCACCTCGCTACCGCCCATCAGCCTTCTCATATCATTCTCTTGCCTTTCCCGAATCCGGTCCGCCACGCGACTGAACAATTCTAAAACGGGGATGCTTAGTGCATGACTAGAGAGACGGCAGTCGCAACTGGACGTCGGTTCGAAGCCCTTGCTGCGGACTATTTAAAGGTTAGGGGCTGTCGGATCGCGAGTCAGAATTTTCGCTGCAAGGCTGGGGAAATCGATCTAATTGTGACTGATGCCGAGAGCAAGCTGATTTTCGTTGAAGTCAGATTTAGGTCGAGCAATCGCTTCGGTGGTGCAAGCGCTTCAGTTACAGCCCACAAGCAGCGCCGTATTCGTAATGTCGCGAAATATTATTTACTCACCCACCGTGAGTTCAAGACTTACTTTTGCCGATTCGATGTTATCGCTCTGAGCAATAACAGGCAGACTAACGAGATTGACGTTAATTGGATTAAGGCCGCCTTCGTTTAATCATCGCATTCTGAGCATTAAATTCTGACCAACACAGCCGTTCTAGCCAAGCCACGCTAACAAACCTCGCTAAAAGTCTTCATTTATCAAGCCTCCTTGCCGCCGCAATTTACCCTAACAGTGAAACGAGTATCGGCCGATAACTACGGCATCGAATTTGGAGAATGCAAGATGGATTTACATCACAGAGTAGCTCAACATTTCGCTGAAAGCATCGAGACGAAAATGCGGTCAGCTGAGTCTATGGGACCATCGATACACCGCGCGGCAGAGGTCATGCTTGAATGCTTGCTTGCAGGAGGGAAAATCCTGAGCTGCGGTAATGGCGGATCGGCTGGGGATGCTCAGCACTTCTCAGCGGAGCTATTGAACCGCTTTGAAAAAGAGCGACCCGGGTTGCCAGCCATCGCTATAAGCACAGACACTTCGACGCTCACGGCCATAGCCAACGACTATGATTTCAATGAGATATTCTCGAAGCAAGTGAGCGCTCTCGGTAATGCGGGCGACGTTCTTCTGGCCATATCTACAAGTGGCAATTCGAAAAACGTATTGGCAGCTATCGAAGCAGCACATGAGCGAGGAATGAAAGTCGTTGCAATGACGGGACGTGACGGCGGCACAATCGCCGTCGCACTGGGTGCTGATGACACCGAAATCCGTGTTCCCTCGGAGCGCACAGCACGGATACAAGAAGTGCACCTGGTTGTAATCCACTGCTTATGCGACTTAATAGACACTCATTTATTCGGAGGAGAAACAGCATGAATCTCAGTATTACCTCAATGTTTTACCGCGCGTTTGCAAGCGTCCTGCTTCTGTCTCTGTTAGCAAGCTGCACAACGGTGTTAGTCCGGACGACGGGTGCTGAGGGCATTCAGGAAGACCCAACCGAACGCACCGCCGGAGCCGTGGTTGAGGATCAGTCGATCGAAACCAAGGTAATCGTTAATCTGAAGAAACTCGAGCCGGAGCTCAAGAAAGCAAATATCGATGTGATTAGCCACAATGGAGTCGTGCTCTTGGTTGGGCAGGTTGCCTCTGAGGCATTGAAAACACGAGCGACTCAGATAACGAGCGAGTCGAGCACGAAAATCAAACGCATTCACAATGAACTCGAAGTCGCAGGCAAAACAAGCCTTCTCGCCCGCAGCAATGACAATTGGGTCGCGACCAAAGTGCGAACCCTCATGCTTGCTAACAGCAACGTACCGTCGGGTCAGATTAGGGTCATAACAGAAAATGGCGCGGTTTTTTTGATGGGCTTAGTTACGCAAGCTGATGCGGACGCCGCTGCGGATCTTGCTCGAAACGTCTCCGGCGTCACTCGCGTCGTTAAGGTTTTCGAATACCTTAATTGATGACGCTATTTGACCAATCGTAGAGCAGGCTTTTTCTGACTCGAACTCGACTGGGTGCCGCTCGCGCTGCTGTCTGTCGGCGCTGGCGGCTCCGGTTCTGGAAGTATTTCAGCCTTAAACATCATCCCCTCCCCGTTTTCCCGCGCGTAGATTCCCAACATTGCGCCAATGGGGACGAGTACGCGCCGGGAGACTCCGGCGAAGCGCCCATTGAAGCTAACATAGTGATCGTCGATGATGAGATCTTGAACGGCGACAGGAGACACATTGAGAACGATCTGGCCGTCTTTTACGTGTTCTTGGGGCACTTCGACGCCGTCTATTAGCGCGTCAACGACTACATGCGGGGTGCAGCCGTTGTCTAGAATCCACTCATAAAGGGCTCTGACGAGGTAGGGCCGACTAGAGGTCATTGGTGTCGACATGTCTTTCTTTTCTCTGAGAAGACTATTCGGCGAAGAGGGTTTTAAACCATCTCTTTTTCTTGCTCGGAAAGACTCATGATCACAGATTCACGCTCAAAGAGGCGATCGCGGTAATCAAGAAGTGGTTTTACACCCTTCGTCTTAGGAAGCTCAATTCCCATTACCGGGAGACGCCATAAAATCGGCATTACGCAGCAATCGACGATAGTGAACTCGTCACTCATAAAATAGGGCTTTTCGCCAAAAATCGCAGCAATAGACACGAGGCTGTCGCGTAATTCTTTGCGTGCCTTGTCAAGCGCCGCCGGCGTACCGTCTTTAGCCATGAGTTTATCGACTAGCGGGCACCAATCTTGCTTTATGCGATAGATCCACAGGCGGCTCATCGCGCGCGCTACTGGATAGACCGGGAACAGAGGAGGATGAGGAAAACGCTCATCTAGATATTCCATCATGATGTCCGCTTCGTAAAGCACCAAATCCCTGTCAACTAGCGTGGGTAGCGAGTTGTAAGGATTGAGGCTAGCGAGATCCTCGGGCTTTTTTTCTGGATCTACATCGATTGTTTCAACGGTCACACCCTTTTCCGCCAGCACGATGCGAACTCGGTGGCTGTATTGGCTCGTGCCATCAGAGTAGAAAGTCATCGACGATCGTTTAGCAACCACACCCATAGTATTTCCTCTCAATCCTTAGATAGTAGACCTCAACTGCACCGCAGTCAGATCAATGATAGTCCTTGCTAAACTCTCGGCTCATGAAGAACACGAGGATGTAGAGGAGCCCGAGAAACGCTAAGACCCAGACGCCAATCGACTGACGCTTCGCACGGATAGGCTCGCCGATGTAGTAGAGAAAGTTCACGAGATCTGCAACCGTTTCATCGAACTCTGCCGGTGATAGGCTACCCGTCCCCTCAACGTGCGTTAGGTCGCATTGAGTAGGGTCGTCTGTTCCATGGTCGTCACAGACAACGTCACCCTGTAGATTGTGCAGAGCATTGGGCATGCCGACGTTCGCAAAAAGCTTGTTGTTAGCTCCCAGCGGACGCGAAGGGTCGCCAGGGAGAACGACTTCGCGTGCGTATAGCCAATCGGGGCGCGAACGCGCCCGATCAGCGCGAGATCTGAGGAAGCGTAACTGAACCATACCCAGAGTCTTCTTCGGGGCCATCGCATTGGTCATTAGGCTACCAATAGACGATCCATCGAATATCATATTCGCCTCAACCAATTCAGCATCGAGCTCTAAGTCTTCGGCTGCGCGCAGCGCAGCGCCAAGCTCATGACAACCCGCACAATAGTTCATGTAGGTACCCCAGCCGCGCTGAAGTGATCCCTTGTCCTCAAAACTTGTTTCGACGTGCATGAGATCAACATTGCTGGCCTCAGCGGCATGAGCGGTATTGGTGAGCATCAATGGGATGACTACCATCGCCGCGATAAGCAATAACGCACCGATAAACTGAGGGATGCTGATAAAGCGACCAGTGACGCGCTCAGGCGGTGTTGCTGTCTCTTCTGCACGTGTATACCAAGGCATCGCGAAGAAATACCCGAAATACACAAGCGTCATAATCTGAGCAAGGAGTGTTTTGGCTGGACTGACTGATTGCGTACCAAGCACACCAAGAATCAGGAACGCGACGACGAAAAGTAGAAGCGCGATGCGGCTAAACTTACCTTTGTAACGAATTGATCGGACTGGACTCTTATCGAGCCACGGCAGCACAAAGAGAATTGCAATCGCACCGAACATGACCAGCATGCCCCAGAATTTCGCATCGATACCGAACAGCGGGTAGGTAACCGCGCGTAGCATCGAGTAGAACGGGGTGTAATACCAAACCGGTGGCACGTGCTCCGGCGTTTTTAGTGAATCAGCTTCTTGGAAGTTGGCGATTTCCAGGAAATACCCACCCATCTCTGGCGCGAAGAATACGATTGCACAGAAGACAAACAAGAAAACGATTATGCCACCTAGATCATGATACATCGTGTAATACGGATGGAAAGGAACGCCATCGAGAGGCACACCATTTGCATCTTTATTTTTCTTGATCTCGACGCCGTCAGGGTTGTTCGAGCCCACCTCATGTAGCGCGAGAATATGCAACACCACCAAGGCGATTAACACGATCGGAAGTGCGACCACGTGAAGAGCGAAGAAGCGGTTCAGTGTAGCGCCCGAAATTAAGTAGTCACCGCGCACCCAAACTAATAGGTCTTCACCGATGACCGGAATTGCGCCGGCTAGCGATACGATAACGTTAGCGCCCCAATATGACATTTGACCCCAAGGCAACACATAGCCCAGGAATCCTTCCATCATTAGGACGAGGTAGATCGCCATACCGAAGACCCAGATTAACTCGCGAGGTTTTTGGTACGAGCCATACATCATGCCGCGGAACATGTGGAGATAAACCACAGCAAAGAAGGCAGACGCACCGGTTGAGTGCATGTAACGCAGCATCCAGCCGTAGTCGACATCACGCATGATGTATTCGACGGAAGCAAATGCCGCTTCGGCACTCGCGGTATAATTCATCGTCAACCAGATGCCTGTGAGCAGCTGGATAACCAATACAACCATCGACAATACGCCGAAGAAGTACCAAAAGTTGAAGTTTTTAGGAGCGTAGTATTCGCTCATGTGCTTCTTCCAAGCTGACACTATTGGCAGCCTGTCGTCTGTCCAGTCGCGGAGACCGACTAATGCGCCCATTACGAGGCCGGGCTTGTTTGAATCGCTCATGCTGCTGTCTCCTCGTCAATACCTATGATCAACACGTTGTCGTCCTCAAATGAATGCGGCGGCACTTCCATGTTGCGCGATGAAGGTGATCCGCTGTAAACACGTCCAGCGAGGTCGAATCGCGAACCGTGACAGGGGCAGAAGAATCCGCCACGCCACTCTTCGTCGAAAGGCTGCGCCTTGAGTTCGATATGCGGAGTGGGTGAGCAGAAAAGGTGTGGGCATAGGCCGACCAAAACCATTACGTCGGGGCGGCGAGCACGGTATTCATTTTGCGCATAAGTGGGCTGTTCTGGCTCTTGCGAATCTGGATCGGTGAGGCGATCGGGGTCTTCGTTGAGTGCGGCGAGCAATGCCTCGCTACGCTTAACAACAAAAATAGGACGCCCACGCCATGCAGGGATTGGCCCCAGCATTTCACCGTCTTGAAGACGACTAATATCGATGCGAACAGGAGCTCCTGCCGCACGCGCTTTGGCGCTTGGGTTCCACGACCCTACGAAAGGCACCGCAGCACCTACTACACCAGCGGCACCAACCGCTGTCGTCGAACCAACTAAGAACCGTCTACGGCCAACATTCGCACTGTTGTCAGTCACCGTTTTTCTCCTCGTGAGCTAGCTTTAAAAGAATGTATTCGCGCCCGCCACGAGCTCTTTATTGACACGGACGAAGCGGACTCCGTGCTAGCGTCAGGGCAGAAATGGGGCGAGTATTCTGTTGAATTGGATGCAGCGTCCATTGCGGGTTAGCAAACCGCGGCAATCATAGACAAACATTGGGGTTATTTCAAGTCAACTATGACCGAATCCGTCAGTAGATGATTGAAATCAAAGTAGAAAAAATATTTTTTGGCACAAAAAAAACGCCGAGATCGAAGACGATTTCGGCGTTTTTGTGCTCAACCCTCGCGAGACGAAGGTTAGCGCTTTGAGAATTGTGGCTTCTTACGCGCCTTACGCAAACCAACCTTCTTACGCTCAACCTCACGCGCGTCACGAGTGACGAAACCTGCCTTACGTAGCGTAGGCTTAAGCTCTTGGTCGTACTCCATCAGTGCGCGAGTAATTCCGTGCCGAATAGCGCCGGCTTGCCCGAAGCTACCACCACCGCGCACTGTGACATTTACGTCGAACTTCTCGACCATTTCCACGAGCTCTAGAGGCTGGCGCACGATCATGCGAGCCACTTCCCGACCGAAGTAACCATCGAGCGGACGCTTGTTGACAGTGATAGCACCGCTACCATTCTTGAGGTATACCCTCGCAGTCGAGGTCTTACGACGACCAGTTCCGTAGTATTGCGTAGTAGTCATAGAACTAAGCTAACCTCTTAAAATTGAACGGCTTGCGGCTGCTGAGCACCGTGAGGATGCTCGCTACCGGCGTAGACTTTTAATTTTTTGAACATGGCACGGCCAAGTGCATTCTTAGGCAGCATGCCTTTCACTGCGTTTTGAATGACACGCTCAGGCGCACGTTCGATGAGCTTTTCAAAAGAGATCGACTTCAGGCCGCCGGGGTATCCCGAGTGAGCATGGTAGATCTTATCTTTTGCTTTATTGCCCGTAACCTTCACTTTTTCACAGTTGACAACAACAACGAAGTCGCCGGTATCAATATGCGAAGTAAACTCTGGCTTGTGCTTTCCACGCAGGCGATGCGCTATCTCAGCCGCCATTCTGCCTAGTGTTTGGCCTTCCGCATCGACCAGGAGCCATGCCTGATCAACTTCATTTGTTTTTGCGCTGTAAGTCTTCATCGATTAGTCATCGGTCTTTACTTTAAGGAGGGCGAATACTACCGGAGCAATTTAGATCTTTCAAGCGAATTTAAAAGGATTTCACCCTCTTCAGCCACGATGTGCTGTCGCCAGATAGTCCAAGGACTGCATTTCCAATAATCGGGAGGCTGTTCGCTCAAACTCGAAGCGTAATTGCGTCCCAACATAGAGAGCTACTATAGGGGCTGCGGCCGAAGCAATCAACTTCACTCTGCGGTCGTACAGCTCATCGATAAGGTTGATAAAGCGTCGGGCTTGATCATTTCGCGCGTCGTCGAATACGGGGACACCAGTAATAAGCATCGAATGGAATAGCTTCGCCAGCTCAACGTAATCGAAGGCGCTTCGAGGCCCGTCGCATAGTTCTGAGAACTCGAACCAGACGATATCATCCCCAACCCAGAGTGCGCGCAGTTCCCGTCCAAGAATTTCAACACAGACGTCGTTTGCGAGATGCGCCTCGGAGGGGACCAGCTCATGCATACTGGCAAGCATCGCCGCGCGCGCCTTCGAATCATCTGGAGAGTAATAAAGCGTTGCTTGTTCGAGGCTACGGAGTCGATAGTCGATACCCGACTTGATTTCGATTACCTGAGTATGCGTCTTAAGCAGTTCAATAGCAGGCAGAAAACGTGCGCGCTGCAGCCCATTTTTATACAATCCATCGGGGTGAATGTTTGACGTTGTAACCAGCACCACGCCGCGCTCAAATAGCGCGTTTAAAAGCCCGGCTAGCAACATGGCATCGGCGATATCCTGCACAAAAAATTCGTCGAAGCAAAGTAACCTCACTTCATTGGCAAGCTCATCTGCGACGTCAATAAGAGGATTCTTATGCCCTTGCAAAACGGCAAGCTTCTGGTGAACCTCTTGCATAAAGCGATGGAAATGCGTGCGCCTTTTGGGCACCGAATGGATCGAATAAAAAAAGAGATCCAAGAGGTAGGTTTTCCCTCGCCCAACTCCTCCCCACAAATACAAACCTTTACATGAGTTTTCGCTCTTTCGCCCTACCCTGCGCCTGAGCTGACCTAGCAGACTGCTCTCGCGGCGAGCAGCTAGATCCAACTCAGCTGATAATCGTTCCAGCTCGCCAACGATTCTCACCTGCTCTGCGTCTTCGCTAATTTTTCCCGCCGCAACATCGGCTCTGTAGCTTGCTAACAATCCAATTTTGGACACGAAACTTTGCTTCCTTTTGGCGAATCGACGCGATGCCACTTAGCGATCGAGCGTTACCTCGCTTCTAAGCTGACCCATTGAGCACCGAATACTCGCCGGTAAATCTTAGAATATTTGAGAATTAGCTTATATCAACGCGCGACTCAACCGCTGAATCACGCCAAGTTTTGCGGAAATGCGATTGTACGGCAGTGCGGGCACACCATCTAGCCGTCTCTTCTATCTCATCAAGCTTGTAGCTATACTGCTTTATAATGAATGGGCGATGGCAGAGCCATCTCGCGAGACTCGTCGCCGTCTTCCAACCTTCTCCCAATCGAGGACCTCTTAATGACCTGGATTATCGTAACAAGCAGCCTCCTCGCAGGAGTTGTTATCGGTTTACTCATCGGCGGGAAATTAAGCGCTAACCCAAGTCGAGTCAAAGAACTCGAGGCACAACTGCGCGACGCCAAAGAAACGGAGCGGCGCTACCGAGACAACGTCAGCGATCACTTTAGTATGACAGCTGACCTTGTACATCACATGACGGAAAGCTATCGCGAAGTCTACGAACACCTTGCCAGCGGCGCGCAGGACTTATGCCCTGAGGACGTGGCTGGAAAACTACTCCCAACCAAAAAGGATGCTGCCTTTAGCGACGAGGCAAGTAACGGCGAGATCAGCGCCCTTGTCCCGCCGAAGGATTACGCAGCCAAAGCCACGCCTGATCAAAAAGGTGCGCTTGCAGAAGATTTTGGACTGGAAAAGCCCGCACCAGTGGATGACTAATCCATGAGATAGTTCTCCACGTCTAACTATGTTTTCAAACACGCACGCGAAGCACTTCGAGGTTCGCGCGCCTACACCGACATGCACCCGAGCAATTAACTGGGTTACCCATGCAAGATCACACGCTAACGCACTTGAAACAACTCGAAGCAGAGAGCCTTCATATCATCCGTGAAGTCGTAGCCGAATTCGAAAACCCCGTAATGCTGTATTCGGTAGGCAAAGACTCCGCGGTCATGCTGCATCTTGCCCTCAAAGCGTTTTATCCTGGAAAGCCCCCTTTTCCTCTCCTCCACGTCGATACCACGTGGAAATTTCGCGAGATGATCGAATTTAGAGACCGTCATGTCTCCAACCTAGGGCTCGAGTTAATAGTCCATACTAATCAGGAAGGAATAGACGCAGGTGTAGGGCCTTTCAGCCATGGTAGCGAAAAACATACTGACATCATGAAGACCCAAGCCCTAAAACAAGCGCTCAACAAGTATAAATTTGACGCTGCCTTCGGTGGCGCCCGTCGCGATGAGGAGAAATCACGCGCGAAAGAACGCGTGTTTAGCTTCCGCGATGCAAATCATACTTGGGATCCTAAGAATCAGCGTCCTGAGCTTTGGAATATCTACAACAGCAAAATAAACAAGGGCGAGAGCATTCGAGTTTTCCCTTTATCGAATTGGACCGAATTAGATATCTGGCAATACATCCATTTGAACAAAATAGAAATTCCGAGTTTGTATTTTGCAGCGCCGCGCCCGGTTGTAAATATTGATGGAGTAGACATCATGGTCGACGACGACAGGATGCCTATCAGAGATGACCAATCGATTGAGATAAAAAATGTTCGTTTCAGAACACTAGGATGCTATCCATTAACAGGCGCTGTCGATTCGAACGCGACAACCCTGCCAGAGATCATCCAAGAGATGCTCCTAGCAACGAGTTCGGAAAGACAGGGCAGACTGATTGATAGCGACAAAGCAGGCTCGATGGAAGAGAAAAAGCGCAAAGGTTATTTCTAGCCTGCACCGTTTGAAAACACAAACTATGAAAAGTTTACCAAAGACTTCTTGCCGGCCATATTTATCGAACTAAGGCACATCATGTCTCACAGATCAGAACTCATTCAGTCGGATATAGACGCGTATCTTGCTCAGCATGAACGCAAGGAATTACTGCGCCTTCTAACCTGCGGCAGCGTCGACGATGGCAAGAGCACGCTAATAGGACGCCTTCTTCACGATTCTAAAATGATCTACGAAGACCAACTCGCCGCGATCAAAAAAGACAGTATAAAATCTGGAACAACTGGCGAACGCATCGACCTCGCATTGCTTGTCGATGGACTCCAAGCTGAGCGCGAACAAGGCATTACAATCGATGTTGCTTATCGCTATTTTTCGACCGCGAAGCGAAAATTTATCATTGCCGATACGCCAGGTCACGAACAGTATACGCGCAATATGGCGACGGGCGCATCGACCTGTGACCTTGCTATTATCTTGATCGATGCTCGGCACGGCGTCCAAACTCAGACACGCCGGCATAGCTACATCGCCTCGCTACTCGGCATTAAGCAGCTGATTGTTGCAGTTAACAAAATGGACCTTGTCGACTACAGCGAGGCTAGGTTTGACGAAATTACGGCTGACTACAAGGCGTTCAGCGAAAGTTTGCCCGCGGCGGAGTTTCGTTTTATTCCGCTATCTGCGCTCGAGGGCGATAATGTCGTTGAGTTTAGCAAGAACATGCCCTGGTTCTCCGGTACGCCGCTGATGACGCTATTGGAACAAATTCCGATAAATGCCAGCCGCAATCTCATCGATTTCCGCTTCCCAGTTCAGTACGTCAATCGACCCAATCTTAATTTTCGTGGTTACTGCGGCACGGTGGCCTCTGGCGTAATCCGCAAGGGCGATTCGATTACGGCATTGCCTTCAGGAAAGAGCAGTCGAGTTAAGTCTATTGTCACCTACGACGAAGAGATTGAAACTGCCTTCGCGCCTATGGCTATCACGCTCACGCTCGAAAATGAGATCGACATCAGCCGCGGAGATATGCTCGTTCACAGCGACAACAAACCAGTTTCAGCATCGACTTTCCAAGCAGATCTAGTGTGGATGGCCGATGCGGAGATGCGCCCAGGAATTGATTACGACCTCAAAATAGGTTGCAGAACCACGGGCGCGCGGATCAAAACGCTGCAGAGCCTAGTTGATATTAATACACTTAAGCGAAGACCTGCGCCCAGCCTCAAGTTAAATGAGATTGGGCGCGTTGAAATCAAAGCAGAACACTCGCTCTGTTTTGACGACTATCACCAGAACCGTGCTACAGGCAGTTTTATTCTCATCGATCGGATGAGCAATGTAACCGTTGGCGCCGGCATGATTTTCTACGAGACAAACAGCGCTCGACCGCAGAGCACCCATGGACGCGGAAGTTATGTCACGCCAGATGAGCGCGCCGCCCGCTTCGGCCAGCAGCCCGTAACGCTACTGTTTATTGGGCTGTCAGGCTCTGGAAAAACGACCCTTGCCCATGCTGTAGAGCGCGAACTATTCGAAAAAGGTAACGCGAGCGCTGTGCTCGATGGCAAAAATATGCGCCAGGGCATAAGCAGCGACCTAGATCATAGCTCACAAGGACGCGCTGAGAATCTCATCAGAAGCGCCCACGTCGCTCAGTTTTTGAACGACTCAGGCCTGATATGCTGCGCCGCATTCGTGGCGCCAACTCGCGCCTCTCGCGAACGGGCCGCGAATATTATAGGGCCGAACAAGTGCCTGGTTATTTATCTGAATCCCCCGTTGGCGATTTGCCAACAGCGTGACCCAAGCGGACTCTATTCAGCGTCGTCTGCCGACGTTCCAGGCGTCTCATTTGACTATGAGACGCCGACAGACGTCGCTCTGGAGCTAGACACATCGGTGCTCTCTCTGCGCGATTGTGTAGATAGAGTGATGCGCCTTCTCAGCGATCATGGTGCCCTGTGACGCTACACGGGATTGTCTATATCTATAAATTGATGCATCAATCCGAATTTCTCTGCTAGCAATGCCCCGAGCGCTTGGACCCCGTAGCGCTCGGTGGCGTGGTGGCCCGCGCTTATAAAATGTACACCTGATTCGCGCGCGATGTGCACCGTAGGCTCAGAAACCTCGCCCGTTAGATAGGCATCGACACCTGCGTTCACTGCCAGCTCAATAGAACTCTGCGCGGCACCCGTGCACCACGCGATACTCTCGATCTCAGCGACACCTCCTTCACGCAGGCTCGCCTCAATGATGAGCGGGTCTCTCCCGAGGCAGTCACTTATGTGGGCGGCCAGATCAGCGCAAGTCATCGGCCTAGGCAAGCGACCGATGAGACCTATCGGGTGGTTGCTGTGCCTCCCCATCTCTCCAGTCTGTACAAATCCAAGTCGCTTGCCGAGTTGCACATTGTTGCCTAGTTCAGCATGCGCATCGAGCGGCAAATGATAGGCGAGCAAGCTAATCTGATTATTTAGCAGCAGCTCGATACGTTTGCGCTTTATGCCAACAAGTGACTGTTCCTCGCCACGCCAAAAATACCCGTGATGAACAAGGACAGCATCAGCGTCTGCCTCTATCGCAGCCTCGATAAGCGCCCTACTCGCAGTTACTCCGCTTACTATTTTCTCTACACTCGGTTTGCCTTCGACCTGCAGTCCATTAGGGGCATAGTCTTTGAACTGCTCGACACGTAGCAGTGAATTGATCGTTGATTGCAACTCTGTAAGGCTTACCGCCATGAACCTATCCTCTGGTAGACTATATCTTCGTTTGCAGACGCATCGCCTTTTGGCGCTTCGTGGAAGATGATAACAATAAAAGCTAGGGCAGACCTCCCACAGTGAAACCGAGCAAAAACTCTTCAGTGACACATCGCCTGATAGCCATGCTTCGCTTTCTCGCCTGGCCGATTGCCTGTGGATTACTATTAGCAATTGTAATTGTGCAGTACAACCAACTCGCACAACTGCTCCGTGGTAATCTCGTGCTCACCCCAAAGCCAGAAAACACGGCGACTAGTTTTGCCAATATCATTGAGCGCGCCTCGCCCGCCGTAGTCAGTATAAATGCAACTAGTGTCAACGTCGGCTCGGTGGAGCGCGCCTCGCCAGACCAACTGAATCTCTATCTTGAAGAACGCGCGAGTCTTGGCTCGGGGGTTATTATCAGCGCGGACGGTTATATCCTTACAAATCTTCATGTCGTAGATACGCTGTTCGATGCCTTCAATGCACAGGTAACGCTAGTCGACGGGCGGCAGACACCTGCTACCGTCATCGCTTGGGATGAAGGCAGTGATCTTGCTGTGCTGCACATAAACATGGACGGTCTAACCCCTATTTCCCGCGGCGACGACGATGAACTTCGCGTTGGCGATATTGTTTTCGCTATCGGATATCCGCGCAACGTAGGGCAGTCTGTCTCACAGGGTATTGTTAGCGCGATTCGGCGCGGAACGGATAACGCAATCGAACGCATACAGACCGACGCGGCGATAAACCCCGGCAATTCGGGCGGCGCATTAATCAATGCAAAGGGTGAATTGGTCGGCTTAAACTCATCCATTCTGTCTGAATCGGGCAACTTTGAAGGCATAGGCTTTGCAACACCCGCATCCCTCGCTGTGACTGCACTCGAGGAAATGGTCGCTCAGGCAATCGAAGGCAATGCCGGCTATTTAGGCGTCATTACAGGTGAAGCTTTAGGTCCTCGGTCGAGCGAACTATTCTTCGGCATTGATTCGGTGAGAGGAATGCTTGTCGAGAGCGTCGACGAGGGTGGCGCTGCGATGCGCGCGGGGATTTTACCCGGTGATGTAATTACGCGAGTCCAAGGCACTAAAGTCGTCGATGGCGGCAACATTATGGCTGAGGTACGCAACAAAAAGCCGGGGGATACGATCGAAGTCGAAGTCTATCGGAACGGCCAAACACTATCCCTCCCGACCACGCTTGGCTTCGGCCAAGCGATTATCATCGAGCCGTAATAAGCAGACCGAGAAACTAGCGCTAGGATTTAATCTGCCGGTATTCGGCGGACAACGCGTGTGCTTGAAGACGCTCGTTACGCGCGAGCTCTCCCGCAGTTTTCGCCAACCGGCTTGCTCCCTCTTTCGTGCTAAATATTATCGAGCTGCGCTTTTGAAAGTCATAGACTCCGAGCGCGGAAAAGAATCGCGCAGTACCCGAAGTTGGCAACACGTGACTTGGCCCTGCGCAGTAATCACCCAGCGCTTCAGCACTGTAGCGCCCCATGAATATGGCGCCCGCGTGATTAATATTTTCGAGAAGCGCTTCGGGGTCGGCAATAGATAACTCCAAATGCTCAGGGGCGATCATGTCGCTAACCCTAGCGGCCTCTTCGAGGTTTTTGGCTACGATAAATAGCCCACGATTCACCATCGATTTTTCAATAATCTCGCGCCTCTCCATATCCGGCAGAAGCCTCTCGATACTTTCCCTTACTTGATCGAGGTAGCCTGCGTCTGTTGAGATAAGTATCGACTGCGCCTGCTCATCATGCTCGGCTTGAGAGAAGAGATCCATTGCTATCCAATCGGAGTTCGTTTCACCGTCGCATATAATTGTTAATTCCGACGGCCCGGCGATCATGTCGATTCCCACCTCGCCGAATACCAATCTCTTAGCGACGGTTACATAAATATTACCGGGACCCGTGATTTTATCGACCTTGGGAATACTCTCGGTGCCATAGGCCATTGCAGCAACTGCCTGCGCGCCGCCAATGGTATAAAGCTCGGTTACGCCGGCAAGGGCCGCTGCGGCGAATACTAGCTTCCCCGCTTCGCCGTAGGCAGTGGGAACGGTCGCGATAATTTGTTCTACTCCGGCGACCTGCGCTGGGATGGCGAGCATGAGTATTGACGAGGGATAGTTCGCCTTGCCACCAGGGGCATAAACGCCAACTCGCTGCAATGGACTCACTTTTTGCCCAAGAAGCGAGCCATCCTCTTCACGATATTGCCACGATTCCTGCTTCTGCTTCTCGTGGTATTGGCGGATGCGGTTAGCGGCGATTTCCAGCGCCTCGCGCTGCGCCGTATCGAGACTGTCCAACGACGCCTGCATCTGCTCCCGCGTCACCTTCAAGTCCGCCATCGATTGCGCAGCGAAACCGTCAAACTGGTTTGTGTACTCTAAAACGGCAGCGTCTCCTCTCGCTCTCACCCGAGAAAGAATCTCGCTGACTGTTGCCGTTACTTGGTCTGCCACAATCATCTCTCGTTTGAGATGAGCTTTCAGTTCGACTTCAAAATCAGTGCTTTCGCTATCAAGCTGCTTTATCGAGAGCTGCGGCGTGTGTATTGAAGGCTTCGGCGTGGGCATAGCTGTTCCCTTTAACGTAATGCTTTTATGCTCGACCTAAGACGCGCGCTTTGCAACGGCGTCGGACAATTTTTCGAGTATCTCGCGGATCGCCGCATTCTTGATTTTCATTGACGCTTTATTCACGATTATTCGTGAAGTCACATGAGCGATGAACTCTTTCGCCTCTAGCCCATTCGCAGTCAAGGTCTTACCCGTATCAACTATATCCACAATGGCGTCAGCCAATCCCATAGAGGGTGCTAATTCTAGCGCGCCGTTGAGCTTAATAAGCTCAATTTGAATACCTCGCTCGGCGAAATAACGCTTGGCGATGTTAACGAATTTAGTCGCAACTCTTAAGCGACCAGCGGGCGTCGGCCGACCGATGGGTTCTGCTGTCATTAAACGGCAGCGGGCGATGTCTAGATCAAGCGGCTCGTAGAAGGCTTCATCTCCATATTCGAGCAGAAGATCCTTCCCGACCACGCCAATATCTGCACTGCCAAATTCGACATACGTTGGTACATCAGATCCTCTAATCACCATGAGTTTGACGTGAGCAAGATTGGTATCAAAAATAAGCTTACGGCTTGACGAGATATCTTCGGCAGGAACGATGTCGGCCTGCGCGAGTAACGGCAACACTTCGTCGAGAATGCGTCCCTTGGTTAGTGCAATGACGAGATTTGGCTTACTCATAGATCGACTCTCTTTTTCCTACGGCGATTCTTCTGTTTTTCCTTCTACGAGGGAATTCTTCGTATTTTTGCGCCAAGCAGCTGCAACTTCTCTTCGATGCATTCGTAACCCCGGTCGATATGGTAGATACGATCGACGACCGTCTCACCCGAGGCTACCAATCCGGCTATGATCAAACTGGCGGAGGCGCGAAGATCGGTCGCCATAACAGGCGCACCCTTAAGAGACTCAGCTCCCTCTACAATCACTGTATTGCCTTCGACCTTTATGAGTGCCCCCATTCGATTCATTTCGTGCACGTGCATAAAGCGATTCTCAAATACCGTTTCAGTGATGGAGCCGGTCCCAGAGGCAATAGCATTGAGCGCGGTGAACTGAGCTTGCATATCGGTCGGGAACGCGGGGTACGGCGCCGTTCGCAACGACACTGCCTTTGGCTGTTTGTTATGCATGTCGAGCGATATCCAATCTTCACCGACCTTAATATCAGCACCTGCTTGCTCAAGTTTTAAAAGCACCGCTTCGAGAATGTCTGGACGCGTGTCTTTCACTTTAATTCTGCCCCGTGTCGCAGCAGCGGCAATTAAATAGGTGCCAGTTTCGATTCGATCAGGCATTACCGAATAGGTGCAGCCATGCAAATCAGGCAGGCCGTTAATCACGATAGTATCAGTCCCATGTCCACTGATGTCAGCACCCATCGCAATGAGACAGAGTGCAAGATCAACGACCTCGGGCTCGCGTGCGGCATTCTCAATAATGGTCTGTCCGTCTGCGAGGCAGGCAGCCATCATGACATTCTCCGTGCCGGTCACGGTCACCATATCCATGAAGATATGTGCGCCCTTCAAGCGATCTTTTACTGAGGCCTTGATGTAGCCATCTTCGACAACGATGTCCGCGCCCATCGCTTCGAGCGCGGTTATGTGAAGATTGACCGGGCGACTACCAATCGCGCAGCCACCCGGCAAGGCAACTTCTGCGCGCTTGTGTTTAGCGAGCAAAGGACCCAGCACCAAAATTGACGCACGCATTGTCTTAACGAGTTCGTAGGGAGCGCTCAGATCGGTAATCGTGCTGCTATCGACCTCCACATTGAGCTTTTCATCAATGACAGGCTGAACTCCCATGCAGCCAAGCAGTTCTAGCATTGTGGTAATGTCAAATAAATGCGGCAGGTTGCAGATAGTCACCTTGTCCGAGGTGAGCAATGTAGCGGCGAGTATCGGCAAGGCAGAGTTCTTAGCGCCCGCGATTCGGATCTCGCCCTCGAGGCGTACACCACCTTCTATTATTAACTTGTCCATAGGGTTAGCTCTGGTTTGCCTGCGATCTGCAGTCTGAAATTGAATCGAAGGCTCTCACCATCGACAGTAGATTGGGCTAGCTCTGACTCTTGCAGCTAAGAATAAGCCAAGAAACTTCAGGCATCACCGGGAGCAGAGAGCCTCATGGTGACTGCGTGAATCGCGCCTGAGCTAATGTGCTCATTCAGGACTTTATATATTGTCTGTTGCCGCTTTACTGCGTTTAGACCTTCGAAAATGTCGCCGGTCGCCGTAACCAGATATTTCCCGCCTTCACCCTGAACATCGACTTCAGTCCCAGGCAGCGCCTCGGCTAGTATTTCTTGAATAGTGCTCGCTTCCACGTATCTGCTCTCCGTTTTATGCCTAGCTATTCTGGGAATTGTTGCTAGCGCCAATTATCCAGAACTGCATCGATGTCATTGTCGTGCTCAGACATCAATGCTGAAAATTGTGAATAGTACTGCCTACCCAGATTAATTCCCGCAAGGCTGAGGTTCTTCAGCTTCCACGTATCTTCATCAGTAATAAACATCTGGTAACGCAGCTGCAGGTTAATATCACCGCGCAGCTCCATACTAACGACCGTATCAGCTCGAGGATCGTCCGATGGATTGGGGTTAGGTAGGAAGACGAGCTCTTCGCCATTGTAGGACACCAGTGATGCCCCATAGAATCGAGTAAGAGTGGTTTTTAGAATAGTGGCGAAGCGCTGCGTTTGTGCGGGCGTTGCGTCAGCGGCATAGCGAGCCATCACGACGTTCGCGACTGCAGTGAAATCGACAAAACTTTCAAGATCAGCTTCAATCGCGGCGAAATAGCTTTCTCTGTCATTCAGAAATAACGCCTTCGACTCAAGCGCTGTGGCCAGGAGCGTATTAACTCCTAGCTCAGCGGTCTCGACTGCTGAAAGTCCCTGTGCTTTCGCACGTCCGTTCGCGAACAGAAGACAGAGGGTGACAATAAACACAGCCCCGAGAAAAAAACGATTCTGGCGAAGCGGAGAGAAGCGTGATTGAAAGGCGTTTATACGCTCGCTTGCTTGCTGCATGACTTGCTCCTTGAATAGTGCGCGCTGGCTAGACTTTGAGTGTCCAGTAGATCCCACAGTTTACCCCATCTGCCGGTGGCATTAAATTATTACTTGCAAAGCCTCTCGATCCCCCTTCTAATTACGCGCTAACCCTTAGCACAAGTATTCCGCGCTATGCTCGTAAATTCAGTCGTTATCGCCCTCGGCTTCGTCGGCCTTATCTGGGGAGCCGATAAGTTCGTGTTCGGCGCGTCCGCTCTGGCAAGGAATGCAGGCGTTTCCCCGCTTCTGATCGGACTTACGATTGTTGCCTTCGGGACCTCAGCTCCCGAAATATTCTCCTCGGCAGTCTCCGCGCTCGAAGATAAGCCCGAACTCGCCATAGGTAATGCCTTCGGGTCTAACTTGTTTAATATCGGTGTCGCACTCGGTGTGGCAGCAATACTTCGCCCACTTACGCCCCCAAAGTCTCTTATAAAAAAGGAGCTTCCTGCTCTTCTCCTCGTTACTTTCGTCACGGGCGCGCTTCTTTTCGATCTTTTTATTGGTTTATTCGATGCCGCAGTGCTTATTGCACTGAGCCTTTTTCTTGGCTACAAACTCTTGCGCAAAAAAAAAGCCTCGGATGGAGTCGGTGACAGCGCGCTGAGCGAAAGTGAAGACTCGGGGGAAAGCGAGCCCGAGACCCGAATCTGGCAGGCGGTTGCTTACATGGTGCTCGGCCTCATCCTACTCATAGTCAGCGCAGAAGCGCTCGTAGCCTCGGCAAGCGCTATTGCGGAGGGGCTTGGGGTTTCAGAGGCTATTATTGGCCTAACTATCGTGGCACTCGGCACGAGCCTGCCAGAACTCGCCGCCTCGATCACCTGCGTCTTAAAAGGCCATTACGATCTCGCCATCGGCAATATTGTAGGCTCAAACATTATAAACCTGCTGGCCGTGCTCCCTTTCCCCGGTCTGCTAAGCCCTGGCTTGATCCAAGCCCCTCTTTTCTTCCGAGATTTTGCCGCGGTGACACTAATCACGCTCCTATTAGCCGCGTTCTGCTACTATGCAGTGACTCGAGGGAAGAAGCTCGGCCGACTAAGCGGCGTCATTTTCTTGTCTATTTATTGCGGCTGGTTTACGGTAATGCTGGTTAACGCATAGTCATTAAAAACCTAGACTTATTCAGGCATTACCAAACAGACTAGATGGCTGCGCGCGGGGTAAACTTCGCACAGCTAGCAAAGGTTATTCGTCATGGACGTCGCTCAAATTCCCTCTCGTTCTGTACTGATTGCATCAGCGAGAAAAACGTTGAAAATCGAACTAGATGCAGTCGCCTCGCTTTCGGATCGCATCGATGAGTCCTTCGCACGGGCCTGCGAAATAATCCTCAAGTCGAGCGGTCGCGTCGTCGTAATCGGGATGGGTAAGTCTGGTCATATTGGCCGCAAGATAGCAGCGACTCTGGCAAGCACCGGCACCACCGCCATGTTCGTCCACCCTGCCGAGGCGAGTCACGGTGACATCGGCATGATCGCCTCAAACGACGTTGTCTTAGCACTGTCTAACTCGGGATCGACTGAGGAAATCGTCGGCCTCCTTCCCATACTCAAACGCAAAGCGGTGCCGTTAATCAGCCTAACTGGCAATCCGCGTTCGGAGCTCGCCCTCGCTGCAGAGGCGAATCTCGACGGCGAGGTCTCCGAAGAAGCCTGCCCTCTGGGGCTTGCGCCGACGTCGAGCACGACTGCAGCATTGGTTTTAGGTGATGCTCTAGCGATGGCGCTTCTTGAGGCGCGGGGGTTCACACGCGAGGATTTTGCTTTCTCCCATCCGGGAGGCAACTTGGGCAGACGCCTACTCGTGCGCGTTCGAGATGTCATGCACCATGGCGAGGAGCTCCCCCGAGTGAAACAAGGCACGGCGCTGAGTGCGGCGCTCATCGAGATGAGCGGCAAGGGATTCGGGCTTACCACTATCACCGACGAGGCAGGGGATATTGTTGGTGTCTTTAGTGACGGTGACCTAAGACGAGCGCTCGATTCAGGAGTTGATATTCACCGAACGCGCGTAGACGAGGTGATGTCGGCGCGCTATCACACTATCGATTCAGCATCTCTAGCGGCGGAAGCAGCGCGCAAAATGCAGGAGGCAAGCGTCTACGTCCTCATCGTCTCAGACAGCCCTGGCAAACTGAGCGGGATTATAAAAATGCACGACCTCTTGCGCGCCAATGTCATCTAGCAATGAAATTGACGATGCTAGATAGGCTCAGAGGATAATTAATGCAAGCAAATAACAACAGACTCACCGGCGGCATTGCAGAACTTGAGACGCGAGCGCGCGCGGTGTCGCTACTCCTGCTCGATGTCGATGGAGTTTTGACCGACGGCCGGCTGTATTTCTCAAACTCCGGCGAAGAGATGAAAACCTTCCATACCCTTGACGGCCAAGGAATCAGATTCGCCCTAGAGGCAGGCATTGGCGTTGGTATTATTACTGGCAGAGAATCGGCATTAGTGAGTAAACGCTGCAAAGACCTAGGCATCAACATTGTCCACCAAGGGGTTGGCGACAAATCCCTCGTGCTTGACCAGATTTGCGCAGAGCAAAAGTTAGCCACCGAGTCGATAGCCTATGTTGGCGACGATGCACCTGACGTACCTGTGCTAATGCGGGTAGGCTTAGCCGCGAGCGTGCCTACTGGCCATCGTTGCGCCCTCGATGCCGCTCACATGATCACCGATGCGCAGGGGGGCTACGGAGCCGTTCGCGAGATCGTCGATTTTATTTTGGCAAGCCAGAACAAACTTTCTTACTAATGACTAACCGTCCTCGCATCCTTGCCTTGTTTATCCCATCATCGATTACTGTCGGTCTCTTTTTTACGCTTAATTGGGCCGATAATTTTTCTGCAGGAACGGAGGAAAATACCTCAATGGACGAAGGCATGCAGTCTGCTCAGATGCTCGATGTTAATTCACGAGGACCCGTTCAGGCGCAGTCCCAAGGACTTGAGACGGTGATCTACGACTCATCGGGTAATTTGCAATATACCCTTAGCGCCGAGCGCCAAACACAGTTCGAAGACAGCACTAGCCTATTAACCCAGCCTCAAATTACTCTATTCGATGCGGGCAAGCCAAACTGGCACATCAGTGCCGATTACGGCAGACTCGAGCGTCGGCGAGAGATTCTTGGCGATCTAGAAGATGACGAACTAATCACTTTTTTCGACAATGCTCGCGTTGATGCCGCGGTCACTACCCCCTCGACACTGTCATTGCAGTCATCAGAATTTAGTCTAATCCCAAACAGCAAAACACTCCGAAGCGACAAAGCCGTTAGGATTGTAGAGAAAGGGGTTACTCAAACCGCCGTGGGATTTGAGGCGGATTTAACCAACGAGTCGTTGTACTTCAATAAAGAAATAAGAGGAAGCTATGAGCCAACTCGCTAACACACCCAGCAATGCTGCACTGGGGCTAGTCTCGTTGTTACTCGGCGTCGCCGCATTACTAATTAGCCCGAGCGCCCTCTCTCTAGCAACAGACAAAGACGAGAAGGTCACTTGGGAGGCGGCCGGCAATTCAACCATGACGGTCGAAAATGGACTTAGGACGTTGACGCTTGAAGAAGCCGTTATTGTGACTCAAGGAAGCCTGCGGATCACTGGCGACAGAGCAATTTTTGAATACTCAGTTGACAGCAATGAGCTCAGCCGAATTACTGTCTACGGCTCGCCTGTGGGCTATAGCCAACAGCTCTCGACCGACGGCGAGGACGTTGCGGGAACGAGCAGAGAGCTACGCCTCTATACGGATGAATCTACCACAGAAAGTATTATTGAACTTATTGGCGACGCCGCGATAACCTCGCCCGACTCCACAATGAATTGCGCCGCTATTACTTATCTCGTTGACCTAGACCTGATTCGTGAAGCGAAAGGCCCATGCAACGGCAGCCTCAGCAACACGCCGCCACAGGATACTCCCTAATGCTCCTCGCCAAGCACCTTGCTAAGTCCTATAAGCAGCGCCAGGTAGTAAAGGACGTCTCTCTTGAAATACAGCGAGGCGAAATTGTAGGTTTGCTCGGACCAAACGGCGCTGGCAAAACGACCTGTTTCTACATGCTTGTAGGCTTAGTTTCTGCCGATGCTGGCGATGTCACTATCGATAGCGTCGATGTCACGAGCCTTCCTATCCACCGACGGGCTCACCACGGACTTGCCTACCTGCCACAGGATTCATCAATTTTTCAAACTCTGAGCGTTGAAGACAATATTTTAGCGATCCTCCAAACCCGCAGTGATCTTGATACACATGCACGCACTCAAAAACTCGATGCGCTTCTCGATGAGTTTAACATTCAGCATATCCGGCATAGCCTTGGTCGCAGCCTCTCGGGCGGAGAACGCAGGCGGACTGAAATCGCTCGCACTCTCGCCACTGACCCCTGCTATATCCTTTTAGACGAACCTTTCGCCGGCGTCGATCCCATTTCGGTTAATGACATCAAACAGATTATCGAACATCTCCGCGCACGCGGAATCGGCATCCTACTGACCGATCATAACGTGAGAGAAACACTCGATATTTGCGCCAAGGCCTATATCGTCAGCGAAGGCCGAATTATCGCCGAAGGCAACTCTGAGGCTATTCTTTCGAACAGTACTGTTCGCGAAGTTTATCTTGGCGACAACTTTAGACTTTAGCTGGCCAGCAAATGCATGACGAGGCCAGATAATTTCATCCCGCGAAACTATGCGAAAGAGGCATAGATCTTGCTATACTCGTCACCCTTAAACGCGAATCTCGCCTTGATGCGCAGAGCAACAAGGATGCGCGTAATAAATAAAAGCTGCCTCGGCTCATATCAACACAAATAGCCGATCGGAATTCAACTCTACGCCATATCGACAGCAGTAGTATGAAAATATCGCTCCAGCTCAAGCTTGGCCAATCCCTCAGCATGACGCCGCAGTTACAGCAGGCGATCAAGCTTCTTCAGCTATCGACTCTCGATTTACAACAAGAAATCTCTCAAGCGCTCGAATCAAATCCGATGCTCGAGTTAATCGAGCACGACGATGCAGAGGGCTATGCAAACGAATCCGAGATCATCAAGGGAGATCAGGGCAGCTCAAGTGAGCCGGGGGAGTCGGATTATCAGGCTGAGCATCAATCGAAGTCCGATGCAGAAGCGCAGGATACAAATCAGACAGAAGGCGACTGGGGAGAAAACATCCCAATCGAATTGAGCACAGATTCGCAATGGGAAGACACCTACCAGGGCAGCGGAAGCGGCGGCTTCGAAGGCGAAGGTGAAAGTATCGAAGCTCGAAGCTCGGCTGAAGAGACGCTCCAGGACCATCTCCTTTGGCAGCTTAACTTAAGCCATCTCTCCGATCGGGACAAAGCGATCGCCGAGGCGATTATCGATTCGATCGCACCTAATGGTCGCCTCAGCTCTGATATCGAAGACTTACTCCAAGGCTTCGACCCCGAAGACGAAATCGAAGAAGACGAAGTCATCGCTGTGCTCCACAGAATTCAACATTTTGATCCGGTTGGCGTTGGGTATAGATCGCTTTCAGAATGCCTTCTCATTCAGCTCAACCTACTCGACAGAGCAGACCCCGCACTCGCTTGGGCGAAACTTATCATTCGCGACTACATCGATTTACTGGGGGTGAGGGACTACGCTCAACTGATGCGCAGAACTAGGCTAAAAGAGGCTGAACTAAGTGCGGCTATCCGCTTGATCGAAGGTCTCAACCCGCAGCCAGGCGCTGATATCGCACCGTCAACCACCACCTACGTTGTGCCGGACGTAATAGTGAGCAAAGATCTCGCAACGCAATCTTGGCGTGTAGAACTCAATCCCGATGTTGCACCGAAACTGCGGATCAACGCGGACTATGCGGCGCTTGTTCAGCGGGGCAATTCGAGCGCCGACAACACTTATCTCAAAGACAATCTCCAAGAGGCACGGTGGTTTCTAAAAAGCCTACAAAGCCGCAACGACACCCTTATGAAGGTTGCGACTCGGATCGTAGAGCACCAGATTGGCTTTTTGGAGCATGGAGAGGAAGCGATGAAGCCACTTGTACTCCACGATATCGCTGACGCAGTGGAAATGCATGAATCAACAATCTCTCGGGTGACCACGCAAAAGTATATGCATACGCCGCGGGGTATTTTTGAGCTCAAGTACTTCTTCTCGAGCCACGTATCTACCGCTGGCGGAGGAGAATGCTCATCGACAGCGATCCGCGCAATTATTCGCAAACTTGTTGCGGCAGAAAATACCCGAAAACCTCTGAGTGATAGTAAAATAGCGGATCTGTTGCAAGAGCAAGGAATCAATGTGGCACGACGCACAATCGCAAAATACCGAGAGGGACTCAATATTCCTCCTTCTAACGAGCGCAAGCGATTGACGGCAGACTAGCACTGGTTCAGCGGGTGGATTGAGCGCCGACCTTATGCGATACCTTTCGCTGAAACAAAGACGAAAATAGAGTAAAGAGACGAAGAGAGTAGTCAACAGATGCATCTAGAGGAAATTCTTAGCCCCAGCCTTTGCCGAAGCAAAATTGAGGGAGTAAGTAAAAAACGCGTGATCGGTATCATGAGCAGCCTTATTGCTGAGCAGATCGAAGGGGTAGATGAAGACGATGTATTCGAAGCACTCATGAGCCGAGAACAACTCGGCTCAACAGGGTTAGGTAATGGCATAGCCATTCCCCATTGCCGCCTAGCGCAGTGCGACAGAGTGATTGGCGCACTCGTCTCTTTAGCCGAACCGGTCGACTACGATGCCATAGACGGCAAACCAATCGATCTTGTTTTCGCTTTGGTGGTGCCCGAGGCAGGTGATACCGAGCACGTGAAGGCACTAGGTGAGATCGCGAGCCTCTTCCTCGACGAAGACTTATGCTTCACTCTGCGCCACACGAACGACGACGAAGACCTTTATAATGTCGCAATCATGACATAAGAAGGCGTGCATAACGGCGATCGAAGCGTCGCTTGCTCCATCATTCGCCACGGTAGAGTTAAAGACAACTATATTTCGGAAAGACGAACCTAAAAGGCAACCCGCGCCATGAAGTTGACGATAATCAGTGGCCGCTCAGGATCTGGGAAAAGTACCGTTCTACGAATCCTCGAAGATAACGGTTACTATTGCATCGATAACCTCCCTGCTAGTCTGCTACCTTCTCTCGCAGACCGTCTGACTGCCAAGCAGCTCGGCATTGCTCAGGCTGCCGTCAGTATCGATGCACGCAATGTCCCTTCGGACCTTCAGCAATTCCCAACAATCATTAAACAGCTCGGAAACGGTCCTCTCTCAATTGATATCATTTTCCTCGATGCTAACGCGCATACCTTGCTGAGACGCTTTAGTGAGAGTCGACGCAAACACCCTCTTAGCGACAAGGAAATTGGCCTAAGAGAGGCAATCGAAAGAGAGTCGGAGTTGCTTGAGCCACTATCGCTTCTGGCAAATTTAACAATCGATACAAGTGAAATGTCCCTGCACCAATTACGCGATATTATTAAGACCAGGCTCGATAATGGCGATGCCAGCAGCATGACTCTGCAATTTCAGTCATTTGGCTTTAAAAATGGAATCGCCACTGATGCCGATCTCGTATTCGATGTCCGTTGCCTACCCAATCCTTATTGGGATTCGAGCTTAAGTTCGCTCACTGGCCTGAGCCCCGAGGTCACAAAGTTTCTAGATTCTCAAGACGAAGTTCAAAAGATGCTTAGCGATATTCAGCGCTTTTTGGAGACTTGGCTACCCAGTTTCGAGCACAATAATCGCAGCTATATGACCGTCGCAATTGGTTGCACGGGAGGCCAGCACCGCTCAGTTTACCTCTCCGAAAAACTGGGCAGAATATTTAGCCTAACCTTTGCGAGCGTTCAGGTGCGGCATCGCGAACTCGACTAGATTGCCCATTTAATTTAAATCAGCGTGAATTCTATTAAAGCGAAATCAGACGAATGATTAAAAAAGCGACGAAACTCGTTAACCGCGCCGGCCTCCACGCCCGCTCTTCGGCCAAAGTTGTTGAGCTCGCCTCGGGTTTCTCGAGCGAGGTTCGGGTTCGCGCAGGCGAGAAATCAGTTGACGGTAAGAGCATACTTTCCCTGATGATGCTCGCGGCAACCCAGGGCACAGAGGTTACGATCGAAGCAGACGGCGCTGACGAGTCAGACGCGATTGAAGCGCTCGTCGCCTTGTTCGAAGACGGATTTGGCGAAAGCAGGGAAAGCTAAGTTCTAAAGCCGCGCGTTTAGCGTTAGAATAGACACGGTCGCCGCATTCAAAACGGCAACGCTTGTGCAGTCATCGAGGACGACCGCCCGCATGTCTAACCCCCAAGAATTAAATCCACAGACTGATCACGCACTGGAATTGCATCAGGCAATCGACAGCGGGTCGCTTTACGAAGTTCGGCAGATGATAAAGACTCTGCCGACTGCGGGTATCGCTCACCTCCTCGAATCCTCTCCGCCAAAAACACGCGGTGTTCTCTGGCAACTTATCGATAAGGATTCCGAGGGCGAAGTTCTCCAGTATCTTAACGAAGACATTCAAGGTCAGATTCTTAGTGAGCTCAATGCCGAGCAAGTAGCCGAACTGACATTCGGTCTCGAAACAGATGACCTCGCCGACATCTTGCAACAGCTACCTCAACAAGTAGCGAGCCAAGTCCTCGAAGCAATGGACGAACAGGATCGACATCGCGTCGAGACTATCCTCTCCTACGATGAGGATACCGCTGGCGGCTTGATGAATACCGACACGATCACTGTTCGCCCCACTCACACACTCGAACTCGTGCTCCGCTATCTACGTCGTCATGAGTCATTACCCGAGATGACAGACACGATCTATGTTGTGACTCGCGACGACAGGCTGCTAGGCAGAATGCCGCTTTTAACTCTGTTAGTCTCTGACCCACAGACGACCATTAGCGAACTAATGCTCGAAGACCTGGAAGGCATTCCGGTTTCAATGGAAGCGCGCAAGGTCGCTCAACTGTTTGAACAGCACGATTGGGTATCGGCGCCGGTAGTCGACGAGACAGGTAAACTTCTCGGTCGTATTACAATTGATGACGTTGTCGACGTCATCCGAGATTCGACCGAGCACTCGCTGATGAGCATGGCGGGTCTCGACGAAGAAGATGATACGTTCGCACCCGTAGCGAAGACTGCGCGACGCCGCGCGCTATGGCTCGGCGTAAATCTTATGACCGCGGTTTTCGCGTCAATGGTTATCTACCTTTTCCAAGACACACTAGACGCAGTCGTTGCCTTAGCAATACTGATGCCTATTGTTGCCAACATGGGCGGTGTAGCAGGGTCACAGACTCTCACGCTCGTGGTGCGGGGTCTTGCGCTTGGCCATATCGGTCCGGCTAATAGCCGTTGGCTATTGATACGCGAGTTGGGTGTCGCTGCGCTCAACGGACTGACTTGGGCACTGGTCATAGGAACGATCACCTTAGTTTGGTATCAAGATTTTGCGCTGAGCATGATCATCGCCGCAGCCATGATGATTAACTTAATCACGGCTGCGCTTGCTGGCGCTTATTTACCTCTATTGCTCAACAGGATCAACATAGACCCTGCCCTCGCGGGCTCGGTCGCATTGACCACAGTGACCGACTCTGTCGGCTTTTTGTCTTTCTTAGGGCTGGCGCAACTTTTTTACCTCTAACTCAGCGCCCGCCACACAGTTAAACCTCGTGCCTAATCGGTGATTAAGGCCAACAACGAACAGAGTATTGGGCATGCGAACCGACAAAAAACGACCATCAGTCCCCGATGACTTTTTCGACGGCCCGAGCAAATCGCAACTCAAGCGAGACGCAATCAAGCTGCAAGAACTAGGTGTCCGCCTCGCGTCACTTCGCCCCAAACAGCTCGCTACACTCGATCTCAATGAGGTCCTGCTGAAGGCTATCGAAGACTACAATCTCTTGCCGAATAGCAACAGCGCTCTAAAACGTCACGCCCAGTTTATTGGCAAGCGAATGCGTGACCAAGACTACGAGACACTACTAGCAGCGGTGGAAGCCCTCGAGAATCCCCGCGCCACAACCCGACCGGGCACTACTCCCCAAAAAGCGCTCAGCGCTACTGCGCAGGCATGCGAGGAGCTCACCGCAGACGCAAGCGACATCGAAAAAGTCATTACAAAACTCGTCGAACAGCATCCTCGCCTTGAGCGGCAGAAACTCCGTCAACTGGTGCGAAATCATTTCGTCGCCGCGCGCAAGGCAGACGCAGACGCAGACGCAATAAAGCGCACGCGCACCAAGCTCATGCAATACTTGGGTCAAAATTTCACCTAGTGCTCTTGCTTAGCGCCCTACCCCCCCTCTTCTGCTAACTGACGCAGCCTAATCTTGAGACTGAGTTACGCCCGGACTCCATCTATACCTATTCCGAACAACGATGCTACTATCGAGAGCAGAGGTCTCTACTAGAAAGACTCAACTTCAAAAATAATAACAAGAGGGTAATCATGTCTAGCAACAGCGCTAACTCTTATTGGAAGTCCAATCTCAAAATAGTCGCTTCACTTCTCCTTGTTTGGTTCATAGCCTCCTTTGGCGCAGGCATCCTCTTCGTCGATGCACTCGATTCAATTAGATTCGCCGGATTCAAACTCGGCTTCTGGATGGCCCAGCAGGGCTCCATCCTCGTTTTCGTTGTATTGATCCTCGTCTACATTCGACTGATGGATAAACTCGATGCGCAATATGCAAGTGATAATGCAGATGAAATAACCGCGCAATCTAACACAGCACAAACCCAGAAAGAGGTGAAGCAATGAACGTTCAGATTTGGACTTACCTCTTCGTTTTCCTGTCCTTCAGCCTTTATATCGGCATAGCGATTTGGTCGCGCGCTTCATCCACGAAGGAATTCTACGTTGCAGGCGGAGGCGTCCCGCCTCTCGCAAACGGCATGGCAACCGCCGCAGATTGGATGTCCGCCGCCTCGTTTATCTCGATGGCGGGACTCATTTCTTTCCTCGGCCGCGACGGCACTTTCTACTTGATGGGCTGGACCGGGGGCTACGTTTTGCTCGCTCTATTGCTGGCTCCCTATCTGCGTAAATTTGGTAAATTTACCGTTCCCGATTTTATCGGCGACCGCTATTATTCTCAGTCGGCACGATTGATCGCTGTCTTCTGCGCTATAGTTATTTCGTTTGTGTATGTTTGCGGTCAAATGCAGGGCGCCGGTATCGTCTTCTCGCGCTTCTTAGAGGTCCGAATAGAAACCGGCGTGCTCATTGGCATGGCGATAGTCTTTTTCTATGCAGTGCTCGGCGGTATGAAAGGCATCACCTACACTCAGGTTGCCCAGTACTGTGTGCTCATTTTCGCCTTCACTGTTCCAGCGGTGTTTATCTCGCTAATGATGACCGGCCAACCGATCCCTCAGATTGGTTTTGGTGCAGAGCTCACCGAAGCCTACGGCGGGGGGTATCTACTCGACCGCTTAGATGGTATGAGCGAAGCACTCGGATTCGCGACCTACACCGAAGGGCAGCGTAGTACTCAAGATGTCTTTTTCATTACCGCCGCACTCATGTTTGGTACCGCAGGTCTGCCCCATGTAATCATCCGCTTCTTTACTGTTCCGAATGTTCGCGATGCGCGTCGCTCAGCTGGCTATGCGCTTATTTTTATCGCCATTCTCTATACCACAGCCCCGGCGGTTGCCGCGTTCGCAAAAACCAACTTAATCAACACGGTAAGCAACGCTGAATATACCGCAATGCCTGAGTGGTTTAAGAAATGGGAGACAACTAAACTCATCACTTTTGACGACAAAAATGGTGACGGTCGAATTCAATACGTTGGCGATCCGACGATCAACGAACTTGATGTAAACCGCGACATCATGGTGCTCGCTAATCCCGAAATAGCAGACTTGCCGGATTGGGTTATTGCCTTAGTGGTGGCGGGCGCGCTTGCCGCCGCGCTATCGACAGCTGCAGGCTTGTTACTCGTTATTTCGACCTCTGTCGCACACGACATGATGAAGCGCAGCTTCATGCCCGACATTAGTGATAAAAAAGAGTTGCTTTACGCAAGACTCGCAATATTTATTGCGGTGCTCGTTGCCGGCTATTTCGGCATGTATCCACCAGCATATGTAGCGCAAGTAGTCGCCTTTGCTTTCGGCCTTGCCGCCGCCTCGTTCTTCCCTGCTATTGTGCTCGGCATCTTTTGGAAGCGAATGAATAAGGAAGGCGCGATTGCGGGCATGATTGCGGGCTTTGGCTTTACTGCTGCCTACATCATCTATTTCCGCTTTCTGAATCCTTCGATTGATAACGAAGAGAGTTGGCTTTTTGGTATCTCACCTGAAGGCATTGGCACATTAGGGACGCTAATAAACACGTGTGTTGCCATTGCCGTCGCTCGACTCACTCCGTCGCCTCCGAACGAGGTTACGGAAATCGTCGAGCGCATTCGTCTGCCAGGCGAATAAAGCGCTAAGCTTTGTGCTTGCCGTGCTCGGTTTTTTCCCAGTAGTCGCTGACGGTTTTCTTCATCTCTTTGTGCATGAATAATAGCCCAAACAGATTCGGCACCGTCATCAACACTATCGTGATAAGCGCAAGATTCCAGATAATAGTTGTATCGGCGAATGCTGCGTAAAAGAATCCGGCCACATAGACGATGCGATAGGGCAACACAGACTTAGGCCCGAGCAAATAGGTCATCGCACGGTCACCGTAGTAAGACCAGGCAATGGCTGTAGAGAATGCGAAGAGCATAAGTCCTATCGAGACTACATATTGCCCATAGTCGCCGAAATAGCCACGGCTGAATGCCACCGTCGTTAGCGGCACCGAGTGAATCAGAGAGATTCCTGAGACTTCCACTTCGGAGTCATCGAGTCGCCCCTCGGTCACGCGGAGGGTGCCGCTAAGCGGCACGTCGTCGCGCGCAAATACAACTTCTTCAGCGAAAGAACGCGAAGCAATCAGGGTGAAGTCCTGCGAGTTCAACGCGCGACCGTCGCGGATGATCAGGTCACCGGAATAGAGGCTCGCTGCCGTTTCATCACCGTTGAGCAGCGAAAACATCTGCGCGACATCTGCGGGCTCTTGCTCACTGTAGGCACCGGCGACAAAGCGCATGTCTGCACGCTGGAATTCGTTATCGAATTTTTCCTTCCATGCTCCCGAAGACAAAATAACCAATCCGGTTATTGTGCAGATCACGATCGTGTCTATAAAAGGCTCCAAAATCGACACCATGCCCTCGTCTGCAGGCTCGTCTGTGCGTGCTGAAGCGTGTGCGATAGGCGCCGAGCCCTGCCCCGCCTCGTTAGAGTAGAGGCCGCGATTTACGCCACGATCGAATACATAGGCGAAGGTCGCACCGAGAAAGCCACCAGTAGCAGCAGATCCGGTAAACGCGTCGCTGAAAATCGCAATGAAAGAGGGGCCGATATTGCCAAGATTAGGCAGAATTACCGCGAAAGCGCCGACCATATAAAGTATCGCCATCGTTGGCACTATCGCCGCAGCCACTGCCGCAATGCGCTTGATTCCGCCGATGATCACGAGCGCAAGAAGCACAGCGAGCACGGCCCCTGTCATTATCGGCTCAATATTAAATGTGCTCTGCAGACCCGCCGCTATGCTGTTGATTTGCGGTAGGCTGCCGGTACCGAAAGAACTGAGCACTGTCGCCATGGCAAAAATGACAGCCAACCATTTGGCATTCATCCCCTTCTCCATGTAATACATCGGACCCCCGGCCATTGTTCCGTCGGCTGTCTGTTCACGGTATTTATGGGAGAGAGTTACCTCGACGAATTTACTTGTCATACCGAAAAAGGCAGTGACCCACATCCAGAAAAGCGCAGCAGGCCCACCAAGATGAAGCGCGAGCGCAACGCCACCAATGTTTCCCGTACCAACCGTACCCGACAACGCAGTTGCGAGCGCTTGAAAATGGGAGGTATCGCCCTTCGCGTCTTCCTTATCGAAGCGGCCTGTTGTGACTCCTATCGCATGCTTAAAATAGCGAATCTGGGGGAAACCTAAATAGAGAGTGAAGAAGATGCCTACCGAAAGAAGCAAGAAAGGAAACCATACGGCGCTGCCGAGATAGCTATCGATAAGAATGAGAAGGTCGTTAACTGCGTCCACTGGTTTTCCTCTTTTTATTTTCTAAACACACACTTTCACGCTCGATGGCGATCTATCAATCCTTGCGCAGACTAGTCATCCGCAACTGAAATCATCGGCGCAGCGTTCGCGCGAGCTTCCTGGGCAAGTGCCTGCGCGTGAACGCCTCGGGCAAGTTCGGCGTAAGCCTCTTTCAGATTAGGATGCTGAGAAGATGCTACCACAGGAACCCCAAGATCGGTTTGTTCGCGAATATTTATATCGAGGGGCAAGCGTCCGATCACTTCGACGCCGTAGTCTTGCGCCAGTCTATCGCCACCGCCGCTTCCGAAAATCGCCTCGGCATGACCACAGTTGTTACAGATATGCACGCTCATATTCTCGACAACTCCTAGCACAGGCACCCCTACTTTCTTAAACATTTCGATTCCCTTACGGGCATCCGAGAGTGCAATGTCCTGAGGCGTCGTTACGATAACTGCGCCACGCACCGCTACCGTCTGAGCGAGGCTCAGTTGAATATCGCCGGTACCCGGTGGCATATCAATAATCAAATAATCGAGAGCCGACCACGCAGTATCAGTGAGAATTTGAGTAAACGCGGACACGACCATTGGGGCGCGCCAAACCATAGCAGTGCGCTCGTCGACCAAGAATCCCATCGAATTACATTCGATACCATGTGCACGCAGCGGCACCATAAGACGCTTATCCCTAATTTCAGGACGCGTGCCTGCAGCGATACCCATAACTAGCGGCAGACTCGGGCCGTAAATATCGGCATCGAGCAAACCTACTGCAAGCCCCTGTGCGCTCAGTGCAAGCGCGAGGTTCGCAGCAGTCGTCGATTTACCAACCCCTCCTTTTCCCGACGCGACACAGACAATATGCTTTATGTTCTCCAATTTTTTCACGCCTTGCCCCATGATCAATGTGCTTGAACTAGTTAGCTTGAAAGCTTAGCAAATTTGTCCCCGTCGCGCGCATTAATGCGCGCGCTATTTGAAAAATGGCTGACACGGGCGCGACCACGGCCTAGAATCGGGGACATGACAGCTACCCACGTACAACCCTCTCAATTCACTATCAGGCATGGCTCGACGAGCAGTGTGGCTTTCTGCGAACAAACCGAGGGCTCGGCACGCATAAGCACCCTCGGGTGGCTAGCGAAATCGACTGTGACAGCTGTGACAGCTCTGGCAATACTCGCAGCCCCGACTCTCTCCGCTCAAGGCACCGGCGCAGAGGAGGGATCCTCTGCCGAGAGTCCGATCAAATTCGCTTTGTTTTCAGCAGCATGGGGGGAAAACACCGATGATGGCCTGCGACTCGTTGCTCAGAATCTTACACAGCAGGCGATCACTCTCGAGAAGATTAGTTTTATCGACCTGCCCTCTGAGAACGACCAAACCGAACTTAATCTGAGTCTCCGCCTGCGCGCAGAGCGTTATGCTGAGACCAACTTGCCGCTTGTAGACCTACTAACAGGTGACGATTGCGTCGCACGGACAATGGCAGAGGGCTGGAAACTGGTAGAGATATCCAATTACACGCTAAATCCCTCGGTGCGTAATCTCATCATTGAAAACACCAATTCATTTCGCATCTATCAGTGTGTGCGATCGGCTAGACTGACTTGGCGCAGCGCAGGAGAACGCGCAGATGCGAGTGAAGGTGCGCAAAAAGCAAGCACCGAATTTGACGGATGGGTGCTCTATCATTTCGAGAGCCGCAGCAACTAATGGGTTCTAATGATTGGAGACAATTGCGCAGAGAAAATTGCTCGGTAGGCGCAGGTTGGGATAGCACCCGGTTGGAGAAATGCTGCAAGTTAAAGCAAGCAAAAATCGCTAGAATAAAAAAAGGAGGCCACTCTTAAGTGCCTCCTTTTTTATTTGCCCGAGGAAGAGTTCTCCCCCAAGCTTAACCGCGTAGGCTTAGCCTAGCAGGATTCCGCCGTACTGGACAAAGAACGGTGCGAAAACAACGCTCAAAATCGCAGACAGTTTAATCAGAATGTTCAGTGAAGGACCCGATGTATCTTTAAGAGGGTCGCCTACTGTATCGCCAACAACCGCCGCTTTGTGCTCTTCAGAGCCCTTGCCGCCGAGGTTGCCTGCTTCGATATACTTCTTGGCATTGTCCCATGCGCCGCCGCTGTTTGAGGCAGAAATCGCCAAAACACCGCCACAAACGAGAGAGCCCGCGAGAACACCGGCAACTGCTTCGACACCGAATAGGTAGCCAACAACGAGAGGCGTACCCATGATCAATACGCCAGGCGCAATCATTTCTTTTAGCGCCGCTTGCGTAGAGATGGCAACACACTTTGCGTAGTCTGGCTTACCGGTGCCTTCCATGATGCCTGGTATAGTGCGGAACTGATGACGTACCTCTTCAATCATCGCAAAGGCTGCTTTACCGACTGATTTCATAGTCATTGCGGTAAACAAGAACGGCAGAACTGCACCGATAAAGACGCTTGTGAAGACGAGCGGATTGAGCAAGCTCATCGCGAAGGCTTCGCCACTTAGCTTTTCAGAAATCGTGATGAAGGCTGCGAATAGAGCAAGTGATGTCAGGATCGCCGCACCGATAGCAAAACCTTTACCGATCGCCGCTGTCGTGTTGCCCGCAGAGTCGAGCACGTCAGTGCGACGACGAACTTCTGCCTCTAGACCGACCATCTCTGCGATGCCGCCGGCATTGTCAGCAACTGGGCCGTAGGCGTCGATCATCAACGCGATGACGAGTGTGCCCAGCATGCCGAGTGAAGCAATGGCTACGCCGTACATACCAGCAAGCTCCCACGAGACGAAGATGCTTATAGCGATGCAGACATACGGTAATACTGTGCTCTTATAGCCTAGTGCGAGACCATAAATGATGTTTGTCGCTACGCCCGTTTCGCAAGACTTCGCTACTTCTTGAACCGGCGCGTACTTTTCAGAGGTGTAGTAACCGGTCAGTAGGCCAACCGCGAGGCCAGACACAAGTCCTGATAGGAAGCAGAAGTAAACGCCAAGGCTGCTGTATGTGTTCTCACCAATCACGAAATCGGCAGGAATCATTGCGAGAGTGACGAAATACATCACAACCGCCATCAAGGCGCTTGAAATAATAAGAAGCTTCATAAGCGCAGGCGCTACGTCATCTTCTTCTTTAACCGACACGAGGAGTTTAGTCAGCAAGCTGATAGGAATACCGACCGCCGAAATAAGAATCGGATAGAGCAACGCGTCTGTATTTGTCGCAAATGCAGCTGCACTAATTACCATGGCAGCACAGGTGCTCTCTGCACAAGAACCGAAGAGGTCAGCGCCCATTCCCGCTACGTCGCCCACGTTGTCGCCTACGTTATCGGCGATTACCGCGGGGTTGCGAGGATCATCTTCAGGGATGCCTTGCTCGACTTTACCCACCAAGTCAGCGCCAACATCAGCCGCCTTGGTGAAAATGCCGCCGCCAACACGGGCGAAGAGCGCAATAGTCGAACCGCCCAGACCGAAGCCTGCAATCACTTCCATGAGGATATGATTATTCTCAGGGCCAAGTTCAGACATAAGTGAAGACATGACAACGTAAACAACAACAAGACCGAGTGTTGCAAGACCCACGAGCGCAAAGCCCATGACTGCACCCGAGTTGATCGCCACATCGTAAGCCTTTGATATACTTTGCTTAGCAGACACCGTTGTGCGCGCATTACCTGCGGTCGCCACTTTCATTCCGATGTAACCTGAAGCGACTGAAATGAGTCCGCCGAAGAGGAAGGCTAGAGCCGTGTAGAGCCCTTCGTTGTACTGAGGAGTATGCTGATCGTCGATAGCGAGGAAGATAAGAATACCAAAGCCAACCATGAAGATTGTCATAAACTTGTATTCTTGCTTCAGGAACGCCATCGCGCCTTCGGCAATCGCTGTGTGTATAAACCTGAGACGCTCAGATTGATCCGCCTCGAGGCCCATATCTACAGGGATGTCGTTCACTTTCTTCATATAGAACAAAGCAATCGCCAAGCCCAGTAGCGACAGTGCCACCGTCATTAGAATTGTTGTACTCGCCATCGAAAAGTATCCCCCTACAAGGACTGTTTATTTAAAGGCGCGGACTGTAGCACAGGAGCCCCTCTAATCAAAGCCAGAGAGGCCCTGATATCTCCTCTGCAGCGCGTGGAGGACTTGGGCGGAGACGCGAAATCTGGTAGAGGCTTCGTCAATAAAGTCAAAGAGTTGACGATTATGCGAGTCACTTCCGAGGTCAAACGAAAGGCTATTTCAAGTGAGCAGGTGACAGAGCCATCGAAACTCGTGACAATGTAGTGACTCAAGTTAAAACGAAGCGTCGCCCCATGCCGAGCAAACAGAGCAATTTGGTTAACACCAGAAATCGATTCCATCGATTGCTCGCGTCTGTGGGCGGTCTAGGTCGCTATGCTCGCCGCCGTCCTGCCTGTTCTGCTCCTCGCAGTTCAACTAGACCCCGGTTGAAAGCCGGTCGCTGAAGCTCGATTCCGACACGCCGCAAGGGCTTGGCAACCTACTCAGCAACGCGCTGGGCGGAGTGGACGAACCCTCTGCAGCATATGGAGCGGCGCCGACGCCTTTCGCGTCTGGTCAAAGGATTGCCCTCACCGCCGAAGAGCTCGAGGCAGCGCTCAACGCGAGCTTCACCTTGTTGCTTCCCGATCGGCAGGCGGTTGGACGCGTGAGGCTGGCAACCGACAGCCTATCTGTTGAGCTCAGCACACCACTGTTCGCTTCGAAAAAAGTTGGTTTCTGGATAGATCCTTACATCAATATCGCTTTTATCATTCGAAGCGCGGGCGTCGATTCCTATCCGACTATCGATCAACTTCGGATCGGCAACCTGCCTGTACCTTACCTTTTCGCCGAATGGGTCGCAGAAAAAATAATAGCGGGGATGCCAAACGAGAGAATGGTGACCCTATTCGCATTACACGACGAGCTGACTCGCGCGTTCGGCAGCCTAGAGCTGAGTCCGCAGCAAGCGGTTCTGCAGTTTAATGTGGACCGAGAGGTGCTTGATCACCTTAGCTGGGATCTCCAGCGAGTGACGGTTCCGCCGGAGGTATTTGCGATTAGCAAAATTTACGGCGCGACACTGAGAGATTATCTCTCTCGTTTACCCAAAGAGCGACGCGCGGTGGCTCTTAGTGAAATTCTACCACCCTTGGCTGCCGCAGCGGCTGAGAGAAGCAGAACCGGATCGAGCCCACAAACAGAGAACACGGCGCTGCTCTTTGCCCTATCCGACCATCTAGTTCACTCGAGTCGCTCGAGCGTTACACCCTATTCACCGGAGATCAGGCTTAGGCGCCGCCGGGATCTCGCGCAGCACGTCATCAACTCGGCCTCTATCGCTGCGACAGCCGGCGTTCCGCTCGCTGAAATCATCTCTACTGGAAAGGAGGCCTTCGATGCTCGCTACCGCTCGGGCTTCAGCTTTTCGGATCTTACTGCAAACCGAGTAGGAATAAAGCTCGCACAACTGGCAGTTGAGAGTGAAGCATCTGCCCTCGAATTTCAGTCCCGCGTACAAAAAATCAGAAGCGATGCAGACTTAATACCCCTCGTTAGCAGCAACAGGGACGGCCTTTCGCAGCTTGAATTTGAGGCCAGCTATGACGATCGCACCAGCGTCGAGTATCGGCGCAGAGTCGATTCAATCGACAAAGAGGTCGCTGCACTCCCCCTCTTTTCGGCGACGACGAAATAGACCTCCTCTTTTAACAGCCTCACCGCTGGTGTATAAAACGCCTCAGCTTAACCGCCATTAACGCCAAATGAAGGCCAGCCACGATGAGCAAAAAGGGATTCACTACCACCAACATCCACTCGGATCGACTTGATAAGCCCGAGCACGGAGTCCTACATAAAGCGATTCACACCTCGGTGGCCTACGGTTATGACGATGCCCGAGAGCTCGCTGCGGTATTTCAAGGAAAGCGCAGTGGCTATAATTACGGGCGGCAGCTCAATCCCACCGTTACCGCTCTGCAGAATAAAATCACATCAATGGAGCAAGGCATCGCAACAGCCGCATTCGCCACGGGCATGGCGGCGATAGCCTCGTCGATGCTGGCGCTGCTGCGTGCAGGTGATCATCTCATCTCAAGCGCCTTTTTATTCGGCAATACCAATAGCTTTTTTGGGACATTGCAAACGCTTGGTATCGAAGTAAGCTTTGTCGATGCGACAGACGTCAAGAACGTCAAAGCGGCATTACAACCGAACACACGACTGATTTTTGTCGAGACCATCGCCAATCCGGTGACTCAGATCGCAGACCTCGCAGCGATAGGTGATTTGTGTAGGCAGCATGATCTGGTTTACTGCGTAGACAATACGATGACGTCGCCACATCTCTTCTTACCCAAGGCCGTCAGCGCGTCGCTGGTCGTCAACTCACTCACCAAATACATTGGCGGGCATGGCAACGCGCTGGGCGGCACGATCACCGACACAGGATTATTCGATTGGAGCAAATTCCCTAATATCTATGACAGCTACAAAGTTCAAGAGCCGTCCGTATGGGGTATTACTCAAATCAAGAAGAAAGGTCTGCGCGATATGGGCGGAACGCTCGGCCCCGAAGCGGCACACCACCTCGCGGTGGGCTCCGAGACGCTGCCGCTGCGGATGGATAGAGCCTGCGCGAATGCACTCGCAGTCGCCCGTTTCTGCGACGCACACCCTGCAGTGACTAGGGTTAATTATCCGGGGCTCGAGACACATCCCCAGCACGCCCGCGCGCGCGAATTGTTTTGTGATTTTGGTTCACTAATGAGCATAGACCTCGCACCGGGTGTCGATTGCTTTGAGGTCTTGAATGCGATGGAAACTGTTGTTTCCTCAAGTAACTTAGGCGATACACGCACACTCGCGATTCCCGTTGCACATACAATTTTCCATGAGATGGGCGCAGAGCGCCGAGAGAGCATGGGAATTTCGGATTCGCTGCTTCGTTTCTCGATAGGAATTGAAGATGAGTCGGATTTGCTCGCAGACTTCGCACACGCATTAGACACCGCGCTAGCGGGAGCCGCGTCATTATGATGGTAAAACTCTTTAGCACCCATGAACTCAAAGACGACAGCGCCAAGGGCATCGAAATAGACGGCAAGCGTCTTTTTGCGGTGCGCAAACAGGGTGAGATCCATGTATATTGGAACCGCTGCCCTCATCTGGGCACACCGCTGGAATGGGAACAAGACAAATTTCTCGATGGCGACAATGCGCTGATCCAGTGCGCAACCCATGGCGCACTTTTCCAGATAGAGACCGGTAAGTGCTTAGTCGGACCCTGCCGCGGAAAACATTTGCAGCCAGTGCCATTCGAACTCGCAGACGGCGTTGTCTCGGTTGCTGAGGTCGTTCTAAAACGCCCGTCCGCAATTTAGCGATACGTGGCTAGACCCGCGCTAAAGCTCCACTGGTAGCGAGGCCGCGAGACTAAGCGCGTTCTTCGCAGGATCGATGGCGACCCCGTAGGCGAGCACCTCGACTCCTTCTCCCACTGCCGCCTCGAGCAAGCGAGCGTATTCAGCATCTATCTCTCGGGCGACACTCACCCGCTCAATACCCGTATGCTGGACACAAAAAAGCAACACTGCCCGCTTTCCTCTCTTCACCTCTGTGGTTAATTCCTGCAGATGTTTTTGCCCTCTGGTCGTTACAGCATCTGGAAAAACGCCCAAGCCATTTTGCACCTTGAGCGTCAGACTCTTAACCTCCACAAGACATTCTCGGAGGATTTCATCCCTATCCGTCTGTGCTAGCAAGAAGTCTATGCGGCTATTCTGCTCTCCGTAGGTGACTTCTCTTCGGTGGGACGAATAGCCAGCAAGTTCCTTTATAACGTTCCTATCGAGTGCCTCGCCAACAATCGTATTGGCAAGCGCTGAGTTGATTCCAATGAGAGATCCATCGGCATCTTCCACGAGCTGCCACGTGCACGCATATTTGCGTTTTGGGTTGTGCGAGTCGGTATACCAAACTCGCCAACCCTCTCCCTGACAGTGAGTCATCGCACCTGTATTCGGACAGTGCAAAGTGAATTCACTTCCATCTGGCCGCCTGACGTCGGCAAGGAATCGCTTGTAGCGCCTAAGTAAAATCGCTTCCTGCAATGGATGCTCAAAAATCACTTCCGCCTCCTGATGACAGCCGCCTCATCTATTAGGCAAGTGCAACTCGCAGTCGAGCGATGGCGATCTGAAGCTGAGCCATGCTCGTGGTGAACGAGATCCGCAGCATTGTCTGCGCGGAGGCATCGCCGAAATCTGTGCCGGGGGTCATAGCGACACCATGCTCTTCGAGCATTTTTCTGCAGAACGCTTCGCTGTCGTCTGAGAACTTAGAACAATCGGCATAGACATAGAACGCGCCGGAAATTTCTTGCGGCAGAACGAATCCGAGCGCGGTCAACTCCTCGACCATGTAGTCGCGGCGGCGTCTAAACTCCTCCCTACGAGATTCGAGAATGATCTGCGTTTCCGGTTCGAATGCAGCGAGTGCAGCATGTTGCGCAATTGACGAGGCCGAAATATACATGTTTTGCGCAAGGGTTCGCGCGGTATCGATGAACGCCTCTGGAACAACTATCCAGCCGAGCCGCCAACCGGTCATACCGAAATATTTCGAAAAGCTGTTAACCACAAACGCCGAATCATCAACTTCGAGCACGCTAGGCAAGTCATCGACGAAGTGCAGGCCGTGATAGATCTCATCGACAAGGAGATGAAGCCCCTCGCGCCGAGTCCATGCCGACAAAGCCTCGAGTTGGCTACGATCCAATATCGTTCCTGTGGGATTATTGGGTGAGGCTAGCCACACACCTCGAGTGACATCAGTGCGCTGGGCTATCAAGTCGGCAACGCTCGGCTGATAAGACGTAGCGCGCACAACGGGGACAAGTTGAGGACACGCATCGCGAAGTTTGATGAAATTACGCACACAGGGATAGGCGGGATCGGTGATAAGAATACCATCACCCTGCCCCACCAAGAGATGCGCCAAAAGCAGCAAGCCGCCGCTCGCTCCAGGGGTGATCAGTATTCTTTCTGGGGAAATCTCGAGTCCGCGCTGTGCATGGTAGCGCTCGCTAATCTTCTTCCTCAGCGTCATAAGTCCTGTAGCCGCCGTATACTGGGTCAACCCAGCATCCAGCGCGGCCTTGCCCGCCTCTACAATGGGCTGAGCCGTAGAAAAATCAGGCTCGCCAACTTCCAAATGGACGATATCCTCTCCTGCACACTCCAATTCGTGCGCGCGCTGCATAACGCTCATCACCCTAAAAGGCGTGACACTTGCGAGTGCGGCACGGGGTTGGCTGGACGGACTTTCTGCCACGTTGTCTTGCGTTGATAGTTCCTTAGTCATTCGATTCCCATCATCTCGTATTGCGAGGAGCTAACAAATATTGTACTTGTTGTAAGGTCAGTTAGCAGTGGAAATAACTGTGGATGCTTTTAGCCGGCCAAGTCTTCGGTTTAGCGCTCGATCTCGGCCCGCTATTCACCTGATAGCTATTCTGACGATCTGACAAGCGACGAATTGCCGCCGCTCAGACCGCCGCTCAAAGAGGACGTGGCAATAATTGATGCATAGGGGAGCAAAATCTGCTAGTTTACCGTCCCCTTAAAAGACCCCGGTTAAAAACCTCGGTAAAAGGATCTCAATGGAGAGCCTCGGCAAAAGCCAGGCAGGGGAGTTTATGTAATACGCGTGACACGTCTGGAATCTATCTTTGAGCAATCCTGTGATTGAGAAACAACTAGAGAGATTTTTAGACAAAGGCTTCGAAGGAAGCCGTTAGAAAGAAGCTTTCGCATTTTGAAAGGCAGCAAAGTCTATCCAATCTAGGTTTGACCTTTTAACTACCTAGGCCAAAGGGCCTGTAGAGGCATAAAGAAGCACATGTCCAAGACCGCTACCCCAGATACGCAACCCGTTCTAAAGAATTTCGTTCCGTACAAGCCCAAGCGTGGCGAAGAATACATGAACGAGAAACAGCGCGAGCATTTCAAGCAGATTCTGCTGGATTGGCGCAACCAACTTATGCAGGAAGTCGATCGTACGGTGCATCATATGCAGGACGAAGCGGCGAACTACCCTGATCCTGCCGATCGTGCGACTCAGGAAGAGGAATTTAGCCTCGAGCTGCGGACGCGCGACCGCGAGCGCAAACTGATCAAAAAAATCGATAGCACTATCGAACTGATCGCTCAGGACGATTACGGGTTCTGCGATTCATGCGGTATTGAGATTGGTATTCGTCGCCTCGAAGCGCGACCTACAGCCAACAAGTGCATCGATTGTAAGACATTAGACGAAATCAAAGAGAAACAGCTAGGCAGCCTCTAGGCTGACTAGCCGACCGGCTGCCATGACCGGCTCTTCTTACGTCGGCAGGTTTGCCCCCTCCCCCTCAGGCCCACTCCACCTCGGCTCATTGCTTGCAGCTGTGGCTAGCTTCCTAGATGCGCGCTCACATGGCGGCGTTTGGCTAGTGCGAATGGAAGATATCGATCCTCCTCGCGAACAGGCAGGCGCCGCAGACGAGATCCTCACCCAGCTGCAACAGTTCGGTCTTGCCTGGGATAATGATGTGCTCTTTCAAAGTCAAAGGCTCGATGCCTACGCAGCCGCCTTAATGCAGCTAGCCAACGAAGGCCTCTGCTTTCGCTGCGAATGCACACGTTCGGCGCTGCGCGAGAATGGCAATGTTTACAGCGGCCAGTGCCGTCATTACGGAGTCAGCGCGCGGGACCTTCAGTACGCAGACAAAGACTCCAGCAGCAGCGACGCGGCCATTAGGGTTCGAGTCTCCCGCGAGACTTACTCGCTTCAGGACAGAATCCAAGGATATTATTCACAAAAACTGGCAAGCGAGGTAGGTGACTTTGTCGTGCGCCGAAAAGATAGGCTGTTCGCCTATCAACTGGCGGTGGTAGTAGATGATGCCTATCAGGGTATCACCGATATTGTCCGCGGTATCGATCTACTCGAATCCACCCCTCGGCAACTTTATTTACAGGAATGCCTCGGCTATCGAACGCCTCGCTATGCTCATTTACCGATTATTGTCGACGCCGCTGGTGATAAGCTCAGCAAGCAAAGCTTCGCACCACCGCTAAAGTCCGAACGACCACAGGAGCAACTGCATCAATGTCTGGATCTGCTTGGTCTGTCTCCACCGCGCACATTGATCGACAGTAGCGTCGATACAATCCTCGCATGGGGCATCGAGCACTGGGATATACAGGCTGTGCCGAAATTGGCTACACTCAAAGCCCCTCAGCCAAGTTAACGAGAAAACCCGTGTACATCCCACGCTCGATCCTCATGCTACTAGTCATTATCTACCTACTGTTTTTATTGACAGTCGACTGGATTAACGCGGCAGACGAGCTCTGGTATCGCCCCTTTGTAGTCGCTTTCATCGTGGTCTTGGTAGCGCGCTGGGCACATCGAGATCAAGAGACTGACGAACCAGAATGAACTTCGAACTCCCTACGCTCGTCGCGCTCGGTAGCGTCTATCTTTCTTTGCTCTTCGGGATCGCCTATATCACTGAGCGCGGCTGGATCCCCCAGCGAGTTGTTCGGCACCCTATCGTCTACGTGCTTTCGCTCGGCGTTTTCGCCAGTATCTGGGCCTATTACGGCGTCGTCGGCAGTGCGCAGCGCGAGGGCTACGGGTATCTAGCGAACTCGATCGGCATCTCGTTAGCTTTCATGCTCTCGCCGCTGTTACTAAGACCGTTGCTCGAACTCACTCGAACCTACCAGCTTAGCTCACTCGCAGACCTCCTCGCGTTTCGGTATCGCTCCCCGTGGGTTGGAACAGTGACGACGCTTGTTATTTTAGTCGGCGTCACTCCGCTTATCGCTTTGCAAATTCGCGCTGTCGCAGACACCGCTGATATCTTATCGCCGGCCGCGTCGCACGGCTCTATTGCTGTTGGCTTTTGCGTTCTCATCACCCTTTTCGCCATTCTTTTTGGCACGTCGAGACGCCCGGGGCGCACTCAGCACGACGGGCTAATGATGGCTATTGCATTCGAGTCCCTGATTAAGCTTTTTGCTTATTTAGTCGTTGGTGGATTCGCAGTCTTCGGCGGCTTTGGTGGCTTTGACGAAATGCAGCACTGGTTATTATCACAGCCTGATCTTCTCGGCAGTCTCGAAGACACTAACTACTTCAGCTCGTTTCATGTCATGGCGCTGCTGTTTTTCTCCGCAGCTGTGGCGATGCCTCACATGTTCTACGTTACGTTTAACGGTAACGCAGGGCGAGGCGCACTCTCGTTTGCAAGCTGGGGACTCCCTCTCTACTTTCTCCTGATGAGCCTGCCGGTTCTTCCGATTCTTTGGGCAGGCATTCACGGCGGAAGCACAGTGCCGGTCGAATACTTCCCAGTGGCTATTGGGGTAGCTTTCGACCGACCTGGACTAAGTCTGCTCGCCTATCTCGGCGGCCTCTCTGCCGCGAGCGGACTAATTATTGTTATTACTTTGGCGCTATCGAATATGTGCCTGAATCACCTCATTTTGCCGATACAACAGCCCGCGGCCAGCAAAGATATTTACCGCTGGCTCATGCAGCGACGGCGAGTACTTATCACGGCGCTGATTTGGGCAGGTTTTGCCTTCCACTATCTGCCCAGCGACAAGATCAGCATACAGCTCATGGGCACCGTTGCCTTTGCGGCGGGCCTTCAGTTCCTTCCCGGAATTGTCGCCATACTTTACTGGCCACAGGCGAACAAGCGCGGGTTCTTCGTCGGTCTCGCATCGGGCGTAGGTATTTGGTTTCCGCTTTTCATGCTGCCATTGCTGTCCGAGACCTACAGCTTCAGCGACATAGTGATTAACTGGCGTGAAACGGCGGCGCTGTCGCTTATCATCAACTGCCTTGCCTTCATTTTTGGCTCGCTCTATTTTGGTAGCAGCGATGAAGAACGCAGCTCGGCAGACCTTTGTACCCTCGATACGATTAAGCGCCGCAAACGCAGTGGTTTGGTAGCGAAATCGGCTGGGGACTTTATTAAGAGCCTCAGCAAGCCACTCGGTGAGCGCACTGCAACGCGCGAGGTTGGGCAGGCACTAAAAGACCTAGGTCTGAAAAAAGATGACCGTAGGCCATACGCGATGCGCCTACTGCGAGGGCGTCTCGAGGCAAACCTCTCAGGACTGCTTGGTCCCTCGATCGCACGCGAAATCATCGACAGCTACCTGCCGTATAGTATTGTCTCGCAACACGGCAGCTCGGACGTTACCGTAATCGAGAATCGAATCGAAGCCTACCGCAGCAATCTCTCAGGCATGGCTGCTGATCTCGACAACCTGCGCCGCTACCACCGCCAAATTCTGTTGGACCTTCCGCTCGGTGTTTGCTCTCTCAGCTCCGACCGCGAAATCATCATGTGGAATCGCGCGCTAGAGGAATTTACCGAAATCAGCAGCGCAGACGTGGTCGGCTCCCAGCTAAGCGACTTGCCCGAGCCATGGCTAACCCTGCTCGAGGACTTCATTGGCGAGGACATCGATCACTCCTATAAACAGAGTTTCGAGCTGGCTGCGGCGAAACGCACGGTCAACCTCCACAAAGCCCTTATCGAAGAAAGCGGCGAGACGGGCAGCAACGAAGGCCTGATCATTCTGATGGAAGACATGACGGAAACAGAAATCCTCGAGGCAGGTCTAACCCACAGTGAGAGACTGGCATCTATCGGACGCCTTGCCGCGGGCGTCGCACATGAGATTGGCAATCCCATTACTGGCATCGCCTGCCTCGCTCAGATAATTCGAGACGAATACAAAGACAGCGAGCTTACAGGACTCGCTCAGCAGATCATCGAGCAGACAGACCGCACGTCAAAGATTCTGCAGTCTCTCGTCAATTTTGCGCATGCAGGCACTAACAAGTTAATGCACGAAAACGAGCGTGTTCTGATAAGCGAATGCATCGCTCAGGCGCAAACCCTCGTCTCGCTCGACAAGAAGAACAAAGAGTTACAGCTTGAGATCGACTGCGATGCAGAAGCCGCAATTCTCGGCGACTCGCAGCGCCTCCTGCAGGTACTCATCAACCTAATCAACAACGCCCGCGACGCCTCGCAGGCTGGCGGGACGATCGTACTCGCGGCTAAAAACATGGGCAGCCACATTCATATCAGTGTGACGGATTTCGGCGTCGGTATACCGAATGCGATCAAAAGCCGTGTTTTCGACCCCTTCTTTACGACGAAGGAAGCAGGGGAAGGAACGGGATTAGGCCTCTCGCTGGTGTTTAGCATTGTTGAGGATTTGAACGGAAATATTGATATAATCAGTCCCTTCGATAGAACGCGAGGGACGGGCACGCAGGTATTACTAAAATTTCCCTGCTATGATCACCAGTCCGCAGAGACTTTAGCATTACTATCACGACCTTAATTAGAATAGAGCAGACGCATGACAGCAGGAAACCACATTCTAGTCGTCGAAGATGAGACAGTTATCCGCAGCTCACTTCGCCGTTTGCTCGAACGCCACGACTACAAGGTCAGCGAGGCCGGCAGCGTTCAAGAGGCGCTTGAAAATTTTGACATCAACAGCTTCGACGTTGTTCTCAGCGATTTAAGACTGCCAGGCGCGCCAGGCACCGATCTCATCAAAGCGACGAATCGCCCCGTACTCATTATGACGAGCTATTCGAGTATTCGCTCGGCAATAGACTCGATGAAGCTGGGCGCAGTCGACTACATTGCTAAGCCTTTCGAACACTCCGAACTCCTAGAATCAGTCTCCAAGGTGCTGCGTGATCACGCCAAAGGAATAGAACTCGCAACTGCGGATGAATTCGAGCCTCCTGTCCATGGCATGATCGGCAGCTGCCCACTGATGATGGAACTATTTCGGCGTATTCGAAAAGTCGCGCTCACCAACTCTACAGTGCTCATCAACGGTGAATCGGGTACGGGTAAAGAGCTAGTCGCCAGAGCAATCCACAAACTAAGCAGTCGCTGCGAAAGCGAGATGATTTCTGTTAATTGCGCAGCGATACCCGAGAATCTCATAGAGTCTGAGCTGTTCGGCCACGAAAAAGGCGCCTTTACCGGCGCGACTGCGACAAGAACCGGTCTTGTCGAAGCCGCCCATGGCAGCACACTCTTCTTAGACGAAATCGGCGAACTGCCGCTTGAAGCACAGGCGCGACTGCTGCGCGTCCTTCAAGAAAGCGAAATTCGAAAAGTCGGTTCAGTGCAGTCTAAAAAAGTGGATGTTAGGCTCGTCGTCGCGACCCACCGAGATCTCAAGCAACTTGTCGTTGATGGCCTTTTCAGAGAAGACCTCTACTACCGCATTAACGTCATGACCCTGCTTATCCCGCCTCTGCGCGACAGGGGCAACGATATACTCGAACTCGCAGATGCGATCCTTGTTCGAACCTGCAAACGGCTAAAAACGCCGGTGTTAAGCTTTGCCGAAAGTGCGAGTCTCGCTATTGCTAAATACTCTTGGCCGGGCAATGTGAGAGAGCTTGAAAACGCAATCGAACGCGCTGTCGTGCTCGCTGAAGACAAGTTAATTGGTGAAGAGCTCCTCGCCATAGAAACTGAAAAGCCAAAAACAGTCGAAATCACTGCCGAGACGCCCATCGCGAGCGCAGCTGCGATCGAAGAGCTTTCGCTCGAAGACTACTTCCAGCGCTTCGTTGTCGAACATGAAGACAGCATGAATGAAACGCAGCTCGCAAAAAAACTGGGCATAAGCCGAAAGTGCCTCTGGGAACGACGCCAGCGGTTCGGAATCCCACGCAAAAAGAAGCAGGAAGCCTGATCCCTGTTACCGCTACCTATCTACCCACTTGCGCGCGCAAAATGGTAACAGCGTTACATAAAAAACCCCTCCCCCGACGACCGCGAAATCCTATAACCAATTGATTTAAATTAATTTGTATTTTGTGGCACGGTTACTGCTTCCGGTTAGGGCACAATAACAATAAATACTAATAATAAGAGTTAATAATAAAAAAAATGGCACGTTAAAGCTTCTGATTTGAGCGAAACTAGGTTGGTGCACAACAAAAAACATTGTTAGATGACAATAAAAATATTAGCCCAATAACAATATAAAACAGGGCTACTAACACTCTCTGGGTCCTTCGATAGCTCAACCTTTAGGGTAAGAGTCATCGCTTTGGTGATATCGAAGTGGACTACAGTCGAATTTGGGGGATGCATTGCATCCCTTTTTCATTTCTTCGGCCGACTCTTATCACCGCCTATCACCGCCCAAACTCACTAAGTGCCGCTTTCGCTAATTTCGGCGCCACTTGGCCATTCAAATTCACTCTCTTTTAATCTCGGCATATCCGTGTATTATGCCGACTTTAACCGCCATATCACTTTGTTGAGCGGATCACTCTTACCTCGCCTCGCCGTACCTCGTCTCGAAAATTACAGCGCAGGGCCTGAAATCGAGCTATGCCGATAGCAATGCACAAAGCAGACACTTCCCAAGGCCTCGACAAGGCAACCTTAATCCCCCGTGATCAACATACCGTGTCGCGGCGCCATATCTCCGACAATGCCCTGAGCGTTTTGCGCAAACTCGACGCCGCAGGCTTCCAAGGTTACCTAGTTGGCGGGGGCGTGCGCGACTTGCTACTCGAAAAACGACCAAAAGACTTCGATATCGCCACCGATGCGACGCCCGAAGAACTGCGGAGCCTCTTTCGCAATTCGCGCATCATTGGGCGCCGATTCAAAATAGTACATCTGCGTTATGGTCGAGAAATCATCGAGGCAACCACTTTCCGCGCGCCTCACGACATCGCGGTGGAACTCGGAGAAAACAGTTCTCGCAAGGGCATACGCAACCTAGATTCGGCGCATTCCTCCGCTGGAATGATTCTTCGCGACAACGTATACGGCAACGTAGACGAGGATGCCCTGCGACGAGATTTCACCGTCAATGCGCTCTATTACCGGACCACTGACTTCGCAATTCTCGATTTCAGCACCGGTATGCAAGACCTGAAAGAACGCAAAATCCGTATGATCGGCAACCCCACAGAGCGCTATAAGGAGGACCCTGTAAGAATGCTGAGGGCTCTGCGCTTTAGCGCAAAACTCGACTTCGAAATCGAGGAGGAGACGCTCAAGCCGATTAACGAGCTTGCCTATCTGCTCGAATCAATTTCGCCGGCACGTCTCTTCGACGAAACGATTAAATTACTCGCGAGCGGCCAAGCAGAGGCGACCTTCGCATTGCTGCGGAAATACCAGCCCGGGAATTACCTTTTCGCACCGACACTCCGTGCCATGCTGACCAAATTTAAAGGCCGTGATAACGCCGCAGCGTTGCTGCAGCTTGCGCTGAAGAATACCGATACTCGGCTCGCCGAAGGAAAATCGGTCACCCCCGCTTTCCTTTATGCCGCTCTGCTCTGGCCAGTCGTCCAGCTCAAGCTCGAACTGAACTCCTCACCTAAACTCAATCTAACGCAGCAATTTAACGTAGCGACGAATAACGCCATTGCCGAGCAGCTGACCTATACGTCGATCCCGAAGCGTTTCACCCAAGTAACTAAAGAAATTTGGGAACTGCAAGCCAGACTGGGAACCCGTAACCGCAGAGCCGCAGAGGGTGTCTTTGACCACCCGCGATTTCGTGCAGCTTATGACTTCCTTTTACTCAGGGAAGACGGTGGCGAAAACCTTGGCGGCGTGGGCGCATGGTGGACTGAGTTCCAAGAGGCCAGTGCTGAGGAGCGAGAGCGCATGCTTGAGCACCTGCCACGCGAACAAAAACCGAGACGCAAGAATCGTCGCCGCAAGCCCTCCCGCAAAGAAGGCTAGGAAACAGCAGAGAAGGCTATCCGCTGAGTGCCAAGGGTCGTAAAATAAAGCCTTAAGAGCAGACCGACAGCAAACCGTTCACCAACATTCACTCGACTATGCGGATCCCTCGACACCATGAGCAGCCAAAGCCAAGTTAGAAACGTCACTCTGACCACACTCTATAAAATAAAGGAGCGTGGCGAGAAGTTTGCCTGTCTTACAGCATACGACGCCTGTTTCGCAGGCATTGCGAGTGAGGCCGGCGTCGAAGTCTTGCTCGTTGGCGATTCGCTCGGCATGGTATTGCAAGGACATGACAGCACACTCCCCGTAACCATGGACGACATGGTCTACCACATGCAATGCGTAAAGCGCGGTAACCGAGGCGCGCTTCTGGTTGCCGACCTGCCTTTTATGAGTTACTCCTCAGAGACTCAGACACTTGAAAATGCGGCTGCGCTGATGCGCGCGGGTGCTCACATGGTGAAATTAGAAGGCGGGGCATGGATCGAAAACACCACGCGCCTTCTGGCAGAACGCGGTATTCCCGTTTGCGCACACATGGGTCTTACGCCTCAGTCGGTCAACCGCATAGGTGGCTTCTTCGTGCAAGGGCGCGATACCGCTCAGGCGCAGGCGATACTCCAAGAGGCGAAGATGCTGCAGGACGCCGGCGCAAGCGTTTTGCTCCTCGAATGCGTGCCACGGGAACTGGCTAAGTTGGTTACTGACAGTCTCGATATTCCGGTCATTGGTATAGGCGCAGGTCCCGACACCACGGGGCAAATAATGGTGCTGCATGACGTACTAGGGGTCTCCCCGATCACACCTAAATTTGTTAAGAATTTCCTGACCGAATCTACGGACGGCATCCCCGGCGCGCTGCGAAAGTATGTGGCCGATGTAAAATCTCAGGCATTCCCCGCAGAAGAACACTGTTTTAACTAGTCGACGCTCACTAGAAAATGCAAACATTTAAAACTATCGAGTCGCTGCAGTCGGCTCTAGGTGACGCGGCAGGCGGCACACTCGGCTTTGTCCCTACCATGGGCAACCTGCACGCAGGTCATCTGGCGCTCGTGGCCCGCGCACGCGCCGAACACGATCTCGTCGTCGTGAGCATCTTCGTCAATCCGTTGCAGTTCGGCGCTAACGAAGACCTCGACGCCTACCCGCGCACACTCGACGCAGATAGCTCTGCACTTATTGACGCCGGCTGTGACGTACTGTTCATGCCATGCGCAGAGGAACTCTACGGCGACAACATGAAAGCGAGCACGCTGGTACGAGTGCCAGAGCTTGGCACCGATTACTGCGGTGCCAGTCGCCCCGGACATTTCGACGGCGTCACAACGGTGGTCGCAAAGCTGTTCAATATCGTCCAGCCAGATGCCGCCTATTTCGGGCTCAAAGACTATCAGCAGTTCTCAATTATTCGCAAAATGGTCTCAGACCTCGCTATGCCAGTGATACTCCACGGAGTAGACACCGTCCGCGAAACAAGCGGACTCGCGCTGTCCTCTCGCAACGGTTACCTTACGCCCGAGCAAAAAACACTCGCTCCTTTGCTTTACCAAACAATCAGCTCAATTGGAGAGGCCCTCGCCGCTGGCGAGCAGGATTTCATGCGCCTGACCCAGACGGGCAAACAGCGGCTGCAGGAAGCCGGTTTTCAACCTGACTATCTCGCCATCGCCAATGCGACGTCCCTGCGCCCGGCAACGAAAGAAGATACCCACCTCGTTATACTCGTCGCCGCGTTCCTCGGCAGCACGCGTTTGATCGATAATCTTCGGATCTCGGTCTAGTTTCACTCGTAAGTTTTCAACTTACCCTGATTGCCTAAGTTAGCGAGAAAAGTCGTCTGGCTACGAGGGCTCGAGCAGCCGCCTGACCGCGTTGAGATGGGTGTGCCTTTACGGCATACTCAGAAAAAGAATCATCCTCGGCTATCACGCCATTTCAGCGTCTTTGGAAAGCCCTTTTATGTCTAGCAGCAAGCTCTACCCCGTGACAGAACAAGCCGCCGCTCGTAGCCACCTTACCAGAGCGCAGTATGAGGCAATGTACGCCCAATCTATCGAGAACCCGGAGGAGTTTTGGGCCGAGCAGGCTGGGAGCCTACTGCATTGGCACGAGCCATGGCGCCATGTGAGTAGCGGCAATTTTGCCACAGCAGACTCGAAATGGTTCGAGGGGGCGCGGCTGAACGTCGCCTATAACTGTATAGACAGGCACCTCGAGCATCGCTCGGCGCAAACAGCGATTATTTGGGAAGGCGACGACCCCAGCGACGATGCCCAGATAACCTACAAAGCGCTGCATGAGGCGGTCGGCAGACTTGCTAACGCGCTTAAAGCGCGCGGTGTAAAAAAAGGTGACAGAGTCTGTATTTATATGCCAATGATTCCAGAGGCAAGCTATGCGATGCTCGCCTGCGCCCGCATCGGCGCGGTGCATTCGGTCGTCTTCGGCGGCTTCTCCCCGGAGTCGCTGAAGGACCGCATTCTAGACTCGGACTGTCGTGTAGTGATCACCGCCGACGAAGGTGTTCGCGGAGGACGGGCAATACCTCTGAAAACGAACGTCGACGCAGCGGTCGCAGACTGCCCCGATGTTCACACGGTATTTGTCGTGCGCCGCACCCACGCAAAAATCACTTGGGACGACGCTCGTGATGTCTGCTACCACCAAAGCACGAGCGTGCAGTCTGCCGACTGTCCCATCGAGCTTATGGCGGCGGAGGACCCCTTATTTATACTCTACACGTCGGGATCGACTGGCAAGCCCAAAGGGGTGCTCCACACTACCGCCGGCTACCTGCTCGGGGCGAGCATGACCCACAAATACGTATTCGATTACCACGAAGGCGATATTTATTGGTGCACTGCTGACGTAGGTTGGGTTACGGGCCATAGCTATATTGTCTACGGGCCGCTGGCCAACGGCGCGACAACTCTGATGTTCGAAGGAATTCCAACCTATCCAGACGCCTCACGTTTCTGGCAGGTAATCGACAAGCATAAGGTAAATATTTTCTATACTGCACCGACAGCGATCCGAGCGCTAATGGCTGCTGGCGATGAGCCAGTCACACGCACTTCGCGTGGCTCGCTGAGACTTTTGGGTAGCGTCGGTGAGCCCATAAATCCTGAAGCCTGGGAATGGTATCACAGAGTCGTGGGCGAGAATCGATGCGCCATTGTCGACACATGGTGGCAAACTGAAACTGGGGCAATCATGATTACCCCACTGCCCG
>JAGYKB010000015.1 GCA_018401885.1 Gammaproteobacteria bacterium | reverse complement strand
ACTGTGGCTAATTGCTACTTCTATTTAAATTTAAATTATTGTTTTAATTATTAAAAACTAACTAGTTCCTTAAGCGGTGAACCGCAAATTCAGAGGTAATACTGGGTTAGGGCTACTAATTTACTTCTACTTCTATATAATGGCGAGCTAAATAAAGGCACCTATGCGCTGCTTGATAAGTTTATCAAGGTGTGCGGCGCGTCAATTTATCTATGCAGACTCACGCAGGCAGTCGTAACTACTGCGGCATGAAGCGCTGTATTTCAGCAAAGATAGGAAAGGAGAGGTATGTTTGGTAGTCAGTTTCGCAAAAAGCAATTAGGTCTCGCAGTCGCTCTCGCGTCTACGGCCTTCACAGCCCACGCACAAATTGAAGAAGTTCTGGTGACCGCAACCAAGCGCACCGAGAGCATGCAGGACATTCCCGTCGCTGTATCTGCGCTAGGTGAAGAATCCCTAGATCAACTCGGGATTTCGAATTTTGAAGATTATCTCCTCCAGTTACCCAACGTGACCGCCGGCGGTAGCGGTCCCGGTCAAAACACAATTTATATCCGCGGCGTTGCATCAACTACACCTGGATTAACTGTAGCCGGCGTTGCAGGCCTCGCACCTAACGTTGCGCTCTACCTCGACGAACAGCCTCTTTCCCAGCCGGGGCGAAATCTAGATGTCTATGCTGCCGACTTGGCGCGGGTTGAGGTCTTGTCCGGACCACAGGGCACTCTTTTCGGTGCAAGCTCTCAGGCCGGTACGGTTCGACTGATCACCAACAAGCCAGACCCGAGCGGGAATTACGCGAGTATCGACCTTGGCACTGCTTTTACTCATAAAGGCGAAATGAGCAACAACGTCGAGGCGATGGTAAATGTCCCTATCAACGAAAAGCTCACGGTGCGAGGTGTGGTCTATGTCGACAATCAAGGCGGCTATATCGATAACGTCGTTGGACAGCGGAATCTGACCGAGAGCGCGCGTTTCAGACCTGAAGGCACGTTGCGAAGCAATGGCCTGCCTGTCAGCGCGGGTAGAGCGGGGTTCCAGTCGACTGCAGATCTTAGTGGTGTGAACTTTATCGACGCGGACAATTCAACGCGTGTCGAAGAAGATTTTAATGACACAACGTACTCAGGTGTCCGTCTATCGGCACTTTGGGACATAAACGATGATTGGTCGCTAACTGTTGCTCACACCGAGCAAGAACTCGAAACCGATGGTGTATTTTTCGCAGACCCCAATCTAGGCGATCTCGAAATCCAGCGCTACGAAGACGATTCTCTGGAGGATGCCTTTAGCAACACAAATTGGACTCTCGCCGGTCGCATTGGTGAATTAGAAGCGATCTACACTGGCGCTTTCACCGATCGTGAAACCGATCAGTTTATTGACTATGCGGACTATATTTTCGTCGGTCAGTATCTGCCTTACTACATCTGTGATGGTAGCGTGACCTACCCAGGCGCGAGTGCGCCGAGCGGAACCTGTCAGGCGCCAAACATGTTTGTAAAGAGTACTTCGCAGACAGAAGTTAGCAGTCATGAAGTGCGCTTTTCGACCGATGCTGAGCGCAGAGTGAGCGCAACAGTGGGTGGGTTCTATAGCACGCTTGACCTCGCCGAGAAGAATGACTTTACGTACCTAGGCTCGCGGCAGGCGATTGCGTTCAATGGTGAGACAGGCTTCGGGCCGAATTTCTCCGCTAAAAACTCAACGAGCGATCAGAGCCAGTGGCCTAACGGCGTTATTTTCCGTAACGATGTGCTACGCACGGACGAGCAGACAGGCGTCTTCGGCGAAGCGAAGATTCGTCTTAACGACGAGTTTGCCGTCACAGTGGGTGCGCGTTGGTACGACGTCGAGGTTGATCTTGTAGGCAGCGCGGCGGGTTCTTTCGGCAACTTTGGCGCAACAACAGACAATAATGCGGGTAATAACCTAGATACCTTGTTTGCAGATCCGCGTCCCGATACTGCGTCAACGGATGGTGTGATTACCAAAGCGAGCGTGACTTGGACGCCGAACGACAATCAACTCCTTTATGCGACCTTCTCCGAGGGCTATCGTCCAGGATTGTTGAACCGCCCGGGCGGCGCGACAAATCCTGCAGGCACGTTTACTGTGCCGTATGCGATAGACACGGATGACATGACTAACTATGAATTCGGTTGGAAGACCGACCTGTTAGATTACACGCTTCGCTTCAACGGCAGCGTCTTCTTCGCAGAAATTGAGCGACTACAGACCACCATCTTCGATCCGTCGATTACTAATCTGTTCTTCTCAGACAACGCGGCGGACGCTGAGATAAAAGGTGTTGAAGGTGACTTTATTTGGGCGCCGCCGGCGATTGCTGGTTTAACAGTCGTTGGTGCGTTCTCTCTATTAGACACCGAAATTACGCGAGTCATAACGCCTACGAACGACGTGACCCTCGGCGATTCACTTGCCTATGCACCGGAGCGTCAAGCGAATCTGCGAGCGCGCTATGAATGGAGTGTTGGCTCGGGAATGGTCGCACACGTCATGCCGCAGATTGCCCATTCGGCATCATCTTACAGTGATATCGTATCGATTAATCGCGACAAATTGGACAGCTGGACGCTGTTTGGATTCAGCGCCGGTGTCACCTCGGATACCTGGTCGGCCGAATTCTTTGCTGAGAACCTCAGTGACGAACGTGCCGAAATAGCCCGTTCGTATAACTTCGACCGAGATCGCGTGAACTACGTGAGACCACGAACGATGGGAGTTAGAGTCTCTTATGACTTCTAGAGCACAGTAGTTCTAGGCATAGAAGTTAGTTGAACGCCCCGCAATAGGGGCGTTCTCGTTCTCGTCTATTACAGTCGAGTACCTATTGGGTGCTGACAGCCCTCAACGTTCATAACAGTAAACAGCATGAGTGTGTCACACAGAGCGATAGAGGCTGAGGAGCCGAAGATCCAAGATATGAGTGAAATCCGAAATCCGACAGTCTCTGAGCCCGCGGCAGTATCCGCTGCAAGCGATGCGATTGCAGCCGAGTTGACCGCTTCAATCGAAAGGGCTACTCGCGCTATTTCGAACAAAGAGTTCGCAACGGCACTCTCTCTGCTGCTGCCACTACGCTCTGAGCACCCTTGCAACGAAGAGGTGCTTTATCTCATCGCTGTCTCACAGCGCTATTTAGGCGACACAGATAGCGCGCTTGCGACGATCGCTTTGCTTCTCGAGTGTGCGCCCACTCATGGTCGCGCGTATCAAGAAGAGGGGCATAATCATCGAGCACGGGGCGATGCCGAGTCGGCACTCAGAGCCTACAGTTGGGCGTGCCATTACAATCCCGCGTTAGAGGCAAGCTACAAAGGGCAGTTGCAGATGTTGCGGCAACTCGATCGGCCTCAACTCCACGAACAGGTAAGCGCGCAGTTAAAGCAGCTACTGAGACAGCCTAAACCTCTGGGGGCAGTCGTCGATTTGATCTCGCAGGGTAAGTTACTCAAAGCCGAGGATTTGTGTAGGCAATATCTGTTACGAGATCCTGCTAACGTCGAAGGGATGCGCTTGCTTGCCGATATCGGCAATCGATTGGGTGTGCTTGATGACGCCGAAATGCTGCTCGCTAGCGCGCATGATCTCGCGCCAAAGAACATTCCGGTTCACATCGACTACATTCAGACTTTGCGAAAACGTCAGCGTTTTGTCGAGGCACGAGCGCAAGCGCAGGCACTTCTCGCAAGTAACCCGAACAACCCCCAATTCATTTCTCTCGCGGCTGTTGAAGCGATGCAGAGCGGCGATTTCGAAGAAGCATTAACGCTTTTCGCACGCGTACTCGATTTCTTGCCGAACGATAGCCTCACACTAACTTCAATTGGTCATGCGCAGAAAACACTGGGTGATTACGATGCAGCGGTTGCATCATATCATCGTGCCCTTGCCAGCAATCCGAGTCATGGTGAAGCTTATTATTCGCTCGCTAATCTGAAGGTTTATCAGTTTACTGATGACGAGGTTTCTTCTATGCAGGAGCAGGTCTCGCACTCTCGCTTAGCGCATAACGATCGCGTCTACATAAATTTTGCTTTAGGCAAGGCCTTCGAAGACAGAGAATCTTTCGCCGAGTCTTTTCACTATTACGACCAGGGCAATGCGCTCAAAAAGGCACAGAGCCGCTATAGTGCCAGTTCGATGACTGAGGATATTGCCGCGCAGAAAATCGTTTGCACGCGTGAGCTTTTCGAATCCAAGCGGGGCGCGGGCTGCTCAGCCCCCGATCCTCTGTTTGTTCTCGGGCTACCACGTGCGGGCTCAACACTGGTCGAGCAAATTCTCGCTTCGCATAGTCTCGTGGATGGAACGCTCGAGCTGCCTAACATCCTCGCGCTTTCGCAAAGGCTCCGCAGGCTCGGGCAAGGGCGAGGCGCGGGCAAACTGGCACGTGAGCGAGATGACTACTTAGCCTATCCGGCAAATCTAGCGCAACTATCGCACACGCAGCTGACAGAATTTGGCGAGGAGTTTATTGAGCAGACTAGGATTCATCGTGCCGGTGCACCTTTTTTCATAGACAAGATGCCCAACAACTTTCGTCATATTGGACTCATTAAGCTGATTCTCCCTAATGCCAAAATCATAGACGCAAGGCGCGGGCCTATGGCCTGTTGCTTCAGTGGTTTCAAACAGCTCTTCGCCGAAGGACAGGAATTTACCTATTCGCTCGAAGACATGGGCACCTACTACCGAGACTATGTTGATCTGATGGCACACTGGGACGACGTGCTTCCAGGTTATGTTCATAGAATTGAGAACGAAAAACTTATCGATGATTTAGAAGGCGAGGTGCGTAAGCTTCTCGATTTCTGTGGGCTGCCATTCGAACAGGCATGCGTTGAGTTTTATCGAAATAAGCGCAGTGTCAGAACACCGAGTTCGGAACAAGTTAGACAGCCGATTAGCAAGAGTGGCGTGGACCAATGGCGCAGCTATAACGAGTTTTTAGCGCCTCTGCGCGAAGCGCTAGGCTGCCTCAGCCATGAATAAAAAGAAGAATCTGCGTGGATCTAAAGGGTCTCGCAATTCGATTCCGAAATAGGTACGAACCAACCAGGAAATACTATGCTAGACCAAGTAAGGAATAATCTGGATCCTGCGACGCCCGAGGAACCAGAGTCGACCTTGAATAAGCCAGTATTCTTTATTTCTGCTGGCCTTATTATTGCTGTATGCCTTTACGGCGCACTATTCAGTGAGCACGCGTCGCTTCTATTTTCAGATCTTCAGTCTTGGCTGCTTACCAATCTCGGTTGGCTCTATATGGGCTCTGTCGCTGGCTTTTTTATGCTAGTGATTTATCTCGCATTCAGCCGATTTGGGCATCTAAGACTCGGTGCGGATGACTCGGAACCGGAGTACAGTTACGGCAGCTGGTTTGCAATGTTATTCAGCGCAGGCATGGGGATCGGATTGATGTTCTTTGGCGTTTCTGAGCCGATGACTCATTTTCTAGAGCCTCCCATTGGTGAAGGCGGCACAATAGACGCAGCACGCAATGCGATGCAAGTAACGTTCTTTCACTGGGGACTTCACGCATGGGCGATTTATATCATTATAGGGCTGGCGCTCGCGTATTTTGCGTTTCGACACGATCTCCCGCTCACTCTGCGTTCGGCACTATATCCGGTTATTGGTGATAGAATTCACGGTAAGCTGGGTAACGCGGTCGACATTTTTGCCATTTTAGGCACGATGTTCGGCGTTGCAACCTCGCTGGGAATCGGGGTAATGCAGGTAAATGCAGGTCTCAATTATCTGTTTGGCATGCCAGTGTCAGTCTTGGTCCAGGTTGCACTAATTGCAGCGATCACCTGCGCGGCAACGGTCTCTGTAGTTGCGGGATTAGATGCAGGTATTAGGCGACTAAGCGAGCTGAATTTGCTCTTGGCGTTGCTGCTCATGGCGTTCGTCTTAGTCGCGGGCCCTACTGTCATGTTACTCAGTAGCTTTATTCAGAATATTGGCATGTACCTTTCGGGTCTAGTCGATATGACTTTTCGAATCTATGCCTATGAGCCGAATGAGTGGATTGGGAATTGGACTTTGTTTTATTGGGCGTGGTGGATTTCATGGTCTCCGTTTGTCGGCATGTTTATCGCGCGGATATCTCGGGGGCGTACGATTCGAGAGTTCATTCTCGGTGTGCTACTCGTTCCTTCAGGTTTTACTTTTCTATGGCTAACAGTATTTGGTAATAGCGGTCTGTGGTTGGAATTGCATGAATCGAGCGCTGGCTTGGCGTCGGCTGTGCAAAATAATATGCCTACGGCGATTTTTGTCCTGCTCGAGCAGTTGCCTTTAACTGCAATCACGTCGGCACTTGCAACAATGCTAATTGTGACTTTTTTTGTGACCTCTTCAGATTCGGGCTCTCTGGTGATCGATATTATCAGCTCCGGCGGCGCGGAGAATCCTCCCGTGTGGCAACGAATATTCTGGGCGATTTCTGAGGGTGCCGTCGCCGCTACGCTCCTTCTCGCAGGCGGGCTTGCCGCGCTGCAGACAGCAGCCATCAGCAGCGCATTACCGCTGATTATCGTGATGATTTTAGTGTGCTACGGTCTAATGAAAGCGCTTCATGCCGAGCCCTCCGTGCGAGGTGTTCGGCCCATTGCTACATCGAGTGTTCCCGTTGCCGCTGGCTCTAAGGGATGGCAATCACGTCTCAAGGCGATGCTGGGTCGATTCAAAGAGAGTGAGGCGCAGGCCTATCTAGAAACCACCGCAAAACAGGCGATGGAGGAAGTTTTAGCGCAGTTGACCACTCAGAATATATTGCACGCGGCAATCGAAGAAGAAGAGAATTTGATTCGGTTAACGGCGGGTCAGGGCGAAGAGTTCGATTTTCTCTATGAAATTAAACTGCGCGAATACTCGCTGCCTTCCGTTGCTTTTCCTGAGTTGCCGACCAAAAAATCCGAACGAAATTATTGGCGGGCAGAGGTAACCCTCTTGGAAGGTGCGCAGCAGTACGACGTGGCGGGTTATTCGAAGGAAGAGCTAATGAGCGATATCCTCACTCAGTTTGAGAACCACCTGCACCTTCTGCATACAGATATCTAAGCGCTTCGTTTTGCCTCGATGGCGTCGATGATCGAGTCCAAGCTGTAGTTCCAATCGGCAAGGCGGAGGTCGAATTGGGTTGGCCACTCGAATAGGGCATTAGTGTCCTCAAAGCGGCTTTCATCGATTGTATCTAGCCAGATTGTAAAGTCAGCATTGAACGTTTTGCGCGTGCTAGCAGTGGGCGCAACGAAATCGCAAAGTGCGAGCTTGCCTTGGGTTACTTGGGCTTGAGCGAAGTCAGCCATGCGCTGCGCCTGGCGGAGTCGTCCCTCCTCGGAAAAATCCCAATCGTCGGCTTCTTTTCGAACTTCGTCGGCGTTAAGCCAGATGCAGTCTCTGAGCTTTTTGTGCAGCTGTGCGGCGAGAGTCGTTTTGCCGGCGCCGGGTAGTCCCATAACGAGAATTTTCATGATGTGTGCTCTTCTTGTCTTATTACTGTTAACGCTACGTTTCGAAGATAGCATTAAATTTTTTTTCAAAAAACAGAGGGGTGCTCTCTATTTTAGTTGCGTCAAGGCAAAGATTCTCTGAACGTGCAGATTTCCTCAAGGCTCTTTTTCTGCTTAGCTGCTGAGGGCACGGTAGCAGAATCAGCGGGATGGCCCACTACTAATAGCAAATAAGGGCGTTCCGTGTTGGGCCGCTCGAGTATCTCGCTTAGAAATTTCATGGGATTAGGTGTATGGGTTAGAGTTGCGAGTCCTGCCGCATGCAATGCGTTAATCAGAAAGCCGGTGGCGATACCGACAGACTCTGGCATGTAATAGTTTTTGCGCTTATTGCCCTGCGCATCCTTCCCCTGCCGCTCGATAAATATGGCAATCAGCCAAGGCGCTGTTTCGAGAAAAGGTTTTTTCTCATCGGTACCAAGCGGGGCGAGGTCTCTGAGCCATTCGTCTCCGGCTTTTCCGCCATAAAATGCCCGCTCTTCGATTTCAGCAGCCTCGCGTATTCGGCGTTTTATATCAGGATCGCTGACGCAGACGAAATGCCAGGGCTGATGATTCGCACCGCTTGGCGCAGTGCCAGCAGCGCGAATCGCCGTCTCGATGACCTCTTTGGGAACGTGGCGAGGCGAAAACTCGCGAACGCTATGTCGAGTTTTTATGAACTCGAAATACCTTTCTGCCTGCGAAGCCATTTCTTCGTCGGTGTAATTCGACCGATTAGGTAGGTCCATCGATTGATAGGTTGACAAAATAGCGACCTCGAATGCGTTGTGAGATGACCCAGTTTAATGCGTTTCTCATCGCAGTGAGAAGTGATCCTCCCAGAGAGAGCCGGAGCAGCTCGCCGTTAAGGCTGCAAGGCTTTGAACATAATTCGATGCGAGTGCAGCACTGGCTCCGTGTAGCCATTGGGCAGAGCAGGGTTTTCAAAGATAAGTGCTTTTGCTGCGGCGAAACCCGCGCTCTTTTCAAAGTCACTCGCCATAGGTTTATAGAGCGGGTCGCTCGCATTTTGCGCATCGACTACCTTGGCCATACGTTGCATTATCGCGATAACCTGCTCTACGCTACAAAGGCCGTGTTTGAGCCAGTTCGATATGTGCACTGACGAGATCCGAAGCGTCGCACGATCCTCCATGAGGCCAATGTTTTGAATATCTGGCACTTTCGAGCACCCGATGCCGTGTTCGATCCAGCGCACAACATAACCCAGAATGCCCTGAATGTTATTCTCAAGTTCGCGCGCTATGCTCTCTTCATCAAGTGGCGATTCTTGGTCGAGAAGCGGAATAGTTAAGAGCGCAGAGAGTGTCGAAGGCGTGCGCAGGCGTACAGATTCCTGCGCAGCTTTTACGTCTACTGCATGGTAGTGCATCGCATGCAGAACGGCTGCAGTCGGAGAAGGAACCCATGCAGTTGAGGCGCCAGACTGAGGATGTACAATTTTAGCTGTCATCATCGCAGCCATCTCATCGGGCATTGCCCACATACCTTTACCAATTTGCGCTCGACCCTGAAGCCCGCAGGCAAGACCAATTTCGACGTTTCGGTTCTCGTAAGCACGAATCCATTCGCGGTCTTTAATCTCAGATTTTGGCGGAAAGGCACCGGCGTTCATGCTGGTATAAATCTCGTCTCCTGTTCTATCTAAAAAACCCGTATTTATAAACACAAGTCGCTCGCGTGCTTCGAATATGCAGTGTTTGAGGTTTGCCGATGTGCGACGTTCTTCGTCCATGATGCCGAGTTTAATGGTGTTAGGGGGAAGCGAGAGAAGCGTCTCAATGCGTGTAAAAAGTTGACAAGTGAACGCAACTTCAGCGGGGCCGTGCAGCTTCGGTTTAACGATATAGATACTGCCTGTGCGGCTATTGCCATAGCCTGTGTTGCTCCGTAGGTCTATCGTGCCGACGAGGGCCGTCACTAGAGCATCGATTATATGTTCAGGGACTTGTTGCCCTGTGTTGTCATGCGCCAGTTCACTAGTCATCAGTAGGCCAACATTTCGATTGAAAAGAAGGCTGCGGCCGCGGAGTATCATTGGCTTCCCCGCGGGGTCCAAGAATTCTCGGTTTTTATCTAGCCTGCGCGTAAGCGTTGTCCCGCCTTTGACAAAGTTTGCGCTTAGCGTGTTTGTCATTAGCCCGAGCCAATTTCGATAGACATCGATTTTGTCCTCAGCATCGACAGCCGCGACTGAGTCTTCGCAGTCCATAATCGTGGTAAGTGCGGCCTCGAGATTAATGTCGTTAATGCCCGCCATGTCATCGCGACCGATATTGCCGTCTCTGTCAATTACGCATTCGATATGAAGGCCATGGTGTTTGAACAAAATCGAGCTAGGCGCCTCAGTGTCGCCTAAATAGCCAACGAACTGCGTCGCATCTCTCAAGCGCGTTTGGTGCCCATCGGCTAACTCGACGATAAGGCCGTCACCGACGCGGTAGCTCGCCGCGTCGGCGTGAGAGGCCGATTCGAGCGGTACTGCTGAGTCTAGAAACGCTCGCGCGTGGGCGATAACTTTCTCGCCACGAACGGGATCATAGCCAGGTTTTCTTGGGTGCGCGGGGTCGTCGGCAATAACGTCGCTGCCATAGAGCGCGTCATAGAGACTTCCCCAACGCGCGTTGGCCGCATTGAGTGCAAACCGTGCATTCTTTAACGGCACAACCAGTTGTGGGCCAGCGAGGGTCGCGATCTCCGAGTCGACATTTTCAGTGCTAATAGAGAAATCGTTTATCGGTGACAGGAGGTAGTCTATGGAATGAAAAAATTGTTCATAGTCTGCCTGGCTGAACGAAGGGTTTGCTTCATGCCAGCCGTTAATCTTTGCCTGCAGCTCCAACCTGTGGGCGAGGAGAGCTCTCGTGCCGCCGGAAAATTCGCTTACTAAATTTTCGAATCCCTGCCAAAAAGTCGTCGCATCGAATGATGTTAGCGGGAGAATTTCGTCATTGATAAAGCGCGTAAATTCCGGATGAAACATCGAAAAGCCTTTCACTAGGAGTTAGAGATTAGAACGTAAAGGTTAAGCGTACACTGCAAACAGCGCTGCGCCCAGAGCAATAAAAAAAGCGCTCGCTCAGCGTCTTGCTAGAACGAGCGCTGATGTTGGAGTTGGCCTAGCCAAACTGATTCATCGTATTGTCTTTTCCGCCCGCTTTGAGTGCTGCCTCACCAGAGAAGTAGGTTTTGTGGTCGTCGCCCATGTTAGAACCCGCCATGTCTTGATGTTTGACGCAAGCGAGCTTTTCGCGGATTTCACGGCGTTGGACGCCTGCAACATAGGCGAGCATGCCTTCGTCTCCAAAATAGCCTTTGGCCAGATTGTCCGTACTCAGAGCCGCTGTGTGGTATGTAGGCAGGGTGATCAGGTGATGGAATACACCTGCTTCACGCGCAGCATCGCGCTGAAAGCTTCGCACGCGGTCGTCTGCAGCTTGCGCCAGCTCGCTGCCATCATAGCTAGCCGCCATCAAATTCGCGCGCTCATAGTTTGTTAAGTCGCGGCCCTCTGCTTCCCAAGCATCGAAAACCTGCTGTCGGAAATTCAGCGTCCAGTTAAACGAAGGACTGTTGTTGTAGACAAGCTTTGCGGTCGGCACGCGCTTGCGTATGCGACTCACCATGCCGCCAATTTGTGCAACACTCGGTGTCGACGTTTCAATCCAGAGTAGATCGGCGCCATTTTCTAGAGACGTGATGCAGTCTAAAACACAGCGATCTTCGCCAGTGCCGTCGCGGAATTTAAAAAGACCATTGGGCAGCGTGGTCGTGCGTTGAAGCTTGCCAGCCACCTTGATCGCGATGTCACCATTCTCAAGTGTACTCGCGTCCTCGACAGATGTGAGCTCCAGAAACCTGTTGTATTGATCGCCAAGATCACCCTCTTCGGTGGTGGTGGCGATTTTTTGCGTCAGGCCGGCGCCAAGTGAATCTGTGCGCGCAACAATAACGCCATCTTCGACGCCTAGTTCTAAAAACGCGTAACGAACTGCGCGGATCTTCGCGAGAAACTCCTCGTGCGGTACCGTAACTTTGCCGTCTTGGTGCCCGCACTGCTTCGCATCGGAAACCTGATTTTCGAGCTGAATGGCACAGGCTCCTGCTTCGATCATGCGCTTTGCTAGCAGATAAGTCGCTTCTTCGTTGCCAAAGCCTGCATCAATGTCAGCGATGATTGGTACGACATGCGTCTGGTAGTTGTTTATCTCGTTTTGAAATCGCTGCGCTGCAAGAGCGTCGCCGGCCTCTCGCGCGTCATCTAATCGAGCAAACAAATGCCCTAGCTCGCGTGCGTCGGCTTGACGCAGAAAGGTATAAATCTCTTCGATCAGATCGGAGACAGAGGTCTTCTCGTGCATCGACTGATCGGGAAGCGGGCCAAACTCGGAACGTAATGCGGCAACCATCCAGCCAGAAAGATAGATGTAGCGTTTGTCGGTGGTGCCGTGATGTTTTTTCACCGCAATCATTTTTTGTTGCGCGATAAAGCCATGCCAGCATCCTAGAGACTGAGTGTAATCGGCGCTGTTCCGATCGTAGTCTTCCATGTCTTTGCGCATGATAGCCGAGGTATAACGTGCAATATCGAGTCCTGTCTTGAATTTATTCTGAGCGCGCATGCGTGCGGCGTACTCTGGGTTGATAGCTGCCCAGGGTTGTCCGGCGGCTTGCTTTAGTTCGTTAAGGCGTGCGATGTCATCGTTATAGGTAGTCATAGTGGTTTCCATCTTAGTCTGTATTCTGAATTGTTTTCAGGAAGTCGAAGGCGCGTCGTGCGCCTCGGGACTCAAAGATGCCAGTAGGCATCCCGATTAGGCGAAATGCAGCTCGATCTGATGACCCGGCGAGGCGAGCGAAATGAGTGACGGACACTCACGATCACCGCCGAATTCGACGAAGCTACTCGGATTAATCAGACCGACGCAGCGTCCCGAACTTAAATGCGCAATGAGGCGGTCAAAGTAGACGCGGTACTGTGCGACGTCGTGATGCGAGCCCTCCTTGAGTGGAAAATAGGTATCGAGGAAATCCTGACAGCGCGAGTTCAACTCGGCTGACGCTGTCGTGGCGTTAAAAGATTCTGATAGGTGCGCGTGTTGTAAGTTGCTCATCACTGGCCTCAAAAAGAGTGTCTGCTGTCACCAAGGTTCGATCGGTTATTCGATCGCTCCGTTTTGTAAGTTCGAGGCGAAGTGTAGTGTAAAATATTTGTGAATTTGACAATAAAAATTTCACATTGTAAATTTTACAAAAGCCGTGCAGGTCACGCTTGCAAATAACTCGTTTGCCTTAGAGGAGTAAACCTGATGAAAGCTGCAACTCATTCGCTTGTTCGTAAGGCGCATTTTCTTGGCGCAAAGATTAAAAAATTACGTAAAGACAATGGGTTAACTCTTGACGACTTATCCGTTCGCTGCATTCAACGTGATGCAGAATCTGCGCCTTCGGTGTCGTACCTTTCTATGATTGAAAACGGCAAACGCGTGCCTTCGGAGGACATGCTCGAGGTGATCGCTAGTGTCTTCGAAAAAGACCTCGACTGGTTTTACGATGAAAAAATTGATCACGAGGCGGTGACTACGCCGAAGAAGAGGGCGGGCGGCATCGCGGGCGTTGCGCTGGAGCCAAGCTTTCTGTTCTCCAAAGACCATCTACAGATTGCGATTCCCGAACTGCTTTCGCAGGGTGGGATCAGTGGGAGGCAATTCGGTCATCTGCTGATTCGCGCTCACCAAGAGCATCATCAGAATCGATTTCCCGATCTTGAAAAAGCGGCGGAAGAAATAGGGCAGAAGCGCATGCCGCTGAGTGTGGAGGATCTGCTCGATATCTGTAGAAACCTCGGTCTTAAAATCAAATGGTTTGATCGAGCGCCGGATATAATCGCAGACCCCGATGACACCGGCTTTAAGACCCTGATGCGTTCTTTCTTCGAGCCTCCCGGCACGCTCTATATGAACGAGAGCCTGAAAAAGCGTCCTGCCAGATTGAAATATGACCTCGCAACACATATCGGTCATACGGTGTTACACGGCCGCGACGGGCTGCGCAGCGTCTCTGCGGTGGGCGGCAACGCGTTTGACGCAAAGTCGTGGAGCAACCAGTCGCAAACCGTCGATTCGAAGGATATTTTGCACGCATGGCGTGATTTTGAATGCAGCTTCTTCGCCGGTGCTCTGCTTTGTCCAAAGGTGCCGAGTAGGCAGTTTCTCTCGCGTAATGCCTACTCTTTGCAAAGTGCAAAGCTCCTCGATGTCACTACCGCAGTGCTAATGCGCAGGATGACGGCTGTTTCTCCCTATCCTCACTGGCATTATTTTGACGCTTACCCGCCGGGCAAACTGCGCGCGGTTTACCGCGGCAACGGCATACCGCTGCCTTGGGGTAATCTGAAAATAATGAACGATCCCTGTCAGCACTGGTCGGTCTTCAATATGCTCGGGAGCAAATCGGGTGAGCCGGCAGCGCAAATTTCGGTGCTTAAGAACGGTGACGATGCGCGCCTCTACTGCTGCGAGTCTATCCGAGTCAAAGACGCCGCCGGTAACTTCCACGTGGTTTGTGCGGGAATTGACATGGGACCGGCAATCGAATCGCAGGGGGTGTCCTCTGACGACGTCATTGCCGAAATTTTCGATGCCTGCCAAGCCGGCGGCGGATCCGCCGCCGTGCCAGCGCGCGCAGCCAAACTAATTCGGAGCATCGCCAATATCTTAAATATCGAGTGGGTAGGGCGGTCTCAGGCGGGAAGCGAATATTATTTGCCCGCGCAGTGCAGACTGCCCGCGTAACCCCTGTTGTGTAACTAAGCCGAAGAAAGTCAGACCTTTCACTGAGGATATTCGAAGCGCGATAATTCAAGCGAACTAGGTGTGGAACGAAGGCTCGTAAGTTATGCCGAGCAAAGCTTGCTAACGGTTCCCTACCCACACGGTTTCGCTATATAGTTATCCCTAATTAAAGAAAATAAAGGGCTAAATCATGAGCGTGGCTAAATCCAGCTGGACGCGTAGTGGGAGCAGTTGTCGTTGTTGCAATCGTTGGATGGGCATCTACGGCGCCGTATTTAAGCAATCAAGGTCTTGGTCGCCTTCCCGGCATCATCATGGGCGGGACGGACACTGCGCCGCTTGAGGACTTCGGTGTCCTAAATGGGCAAGTGCAGGGTCCTCTAATGATGAAATTCACCGGCTTTCCCCATTCGTCAATTATCTTTCTTGGGTAGGAGAGGATAACGGTGTCATCACAGCGACAAGGCCCGACGGTGGTCTGTGGGCTAAACGTGCCCGCGAAGACGGAGGCGATGGCTGGCTACGCATTGGCGATTCGACTTTTGCGATGCGAGCGACGGAAATTACCGAGCCCGGTGAGCGTCTCAGGATGATGGGCGATGGGCGTCGAAAGCGAATCGTACCCTCGATGAACCGCTCTATGAAGGATCAGAGCCTCTGCGCGAATGGGGAGGTCTTTTCTGGACGCCACGTTAATTGGACGCAGGCCAACTTAAACTGCAGTCAATCTTTCTGAGGAAATCGAGTCATGAAAATAAAGAGTGTCGAGGCTTTGACAGCTTTGTTAAGCACCGTTAACCCTAGTCCTGTTTTCTATTCATACGGCTAATGCTCAAACGGGAACCAGTGTCGAGCAGGGCGATTGGCCTGTCTATCATGGTGATGAGTTTTTCTCAGCGGTATTCACCACTCGATCAGATTAACGCCGAGAATGTGAGTTCGCTAGAAATCGCTTGGCGATTTGAGACGTCCAATTTCGGTCCATCAACAGATTTCAATAATCCCTCTACACCCCTAGAAATAGACGGTGTGCTATACGTTAACGTAGGCAGCACGCGCAATGTGGCAGCCCTCGACGCAACGACCGGTCAGGTGCTATGGCTATGGCGGCCGCAGGAGGGAAGTCGCTATGACGAAGCGCCGCGCAAGGGCGCTGGTCGTGGCGTGGCCTATTACAGCAAAGACGGAAAAGCACGCGTCATCGATGTAACGCCCGGTTATCAGCTGGTTTCACTCGATGCCAAAACAGGGCTGCTTGATCCCTCATTCGGCGAAAACGGCGTGGTGGATTTATTTGTAGGACTGCGCAATGCGGACGATCCTCGTTTCGTTCATCCTGACATCGGCCTCTCGGCACCGCCCTTTGTGATGAACGATGTCATCGTCGTGGGTGCAGCGCATCGCACGGGTGGACGGCCGCGAGCAAAGTCGAATGTGAAGGGCGATATTCGTGGCTTTGACGTGCACACAGGCGAGCTACTTTGGACCTTTCATACCATACCCGAGCGAGGGGAGGTGGGTTATGAGTCCTGGCTTGACGAAGGTATCGAATTTACAGGCAACTCAGGGGTCTGGGCACCAATTTCTGGCGATCCCGAGCTCGGGCTCATCTATCTGCCGGTCGAGGACCCTACCGGCGATTATTACGGTGGCGATCGCCCAGGTGCGAATCTTTTCTCGAGCAGTTTAGTCGCCGTAGACGTCAAAACCGGCGAAAGACGCTGGCATTTCCAGCAGATCCATCACGACATCTGGGACTGGGACGTACCCGCGGCCCCCGTGCTCGCCAATCTGCCGAATGGCCGTAAGATTGTCATGTCGGTGACCAAACAGGCATTTGTGTATACCTACGATCGCCTCACCGGCGAGCCTATCTGGCCGATAGTCGAGCGCCCCGTGCCCGCGGGCGATGTGCCTGGTGAATGGTATTCGCCTACGCAGCCCTTTCCGACGCGGCCTGCGCCATTCGATAGGCAAACGGTTACCGAAGACGATCTCCTCGATTGGACTCCGGAGCTTCGAGCGCTCGCTATAGAGTCAACACAGGGCTTTCGTCTGAGCACAGAGCTCTATACGCCGCCCTCGCTCACCGATGCGGCCGATGGAACGAGGGGGCTGTTAAGCCTGCCGTCGTCAACTGGCGGAGCCAATTGGGAAGGGTCGACAATAGATCCCGAGACAGGAATTTTATACGTGCCTTCCCGCACGCAGCTACAAATGCTGACGCTTGCTAAAAACCCAGATTCGGATATCGCGTTGAGTCAGGGGTTCGGTGTGCGCGTTCCGCGAATACAAGGGCTTGAAATAGTGAAGCCGCCTTACGGCCGAATTACGGCAATAGATATGAATAGCGGCGAGCATCTCTGGATGATTGCGAACGCTGCCACGCCGGAGCGAATCGCAAATCATCCTCTGCTCGAAGGCATCGATATTCCCGACACCGGGGTGCCAACTCGTTCAGGGACATTGCTTACCAAAACGCTGCTGTTTGTCTCCGAAGGGAACGGTACCGCCGACGCGCGGCCCATAATGCGTGCTATTAACAAGCAGACCGGCGCACTTATTGCAGAAATCCAATTACCAGCAAATCAAATAGGCCTGCCGTTTACCTATGAACATGCAGGAAAGCAATACCTCGCACTTTTTGTTGGGGGTAGCGGCAGTCCCGCTGAGCTTGTCGCCTACGCTTTGCCTTAGGCATGGCGTGAGCCGGCACTGGCGCAAGTGTCTGGATTTTTGGAAACACTTGCGCGTTTGACTGTCAGTCGTCCTGCAAAAATTGCGTCACTCTCGTAACAAAACCATCGAGCTGATCGTGATGCACCCAGTGACCGGCATTGGCGAACGATTGGTACTCCACGGGGCAATTGAAGCACTGTGTGCGACCATCGGCTACGGGGTCTGATGCCCACGACTCCTCTCCACGCATCAGTAGCGTGGGGCAGGTTATCGCGCCATACATTTTCTTCACTTCCTCATTGGGTAGGCCGCTCATGGAGAATACGCGTACGTAGTTATCGAATTTCCAACTGTAGGTGCCATCTTCATTTTGATTGGCACCGTGCAGCGTCAAATGTCTCGCTTGCTCTTCAGAAAGGTGCGGATTTTCATCGCGCATACGGGTAAACGCATCGTCGAGCGTGTCATAACGACGGGGCAAGCGTCCCGAAAGTTTTCGCATATCGTCGATCCAACTGCGGACGCGGTTATTGATTGAGATCTCCGCCTGCTTTGCCGCTAATGACGGCGAGGGTCCCATACCCTCTATTGCGACTAATTTTTTAACTCGTTCAGGGAACAGTGCTGTATACATGAGAGCGATAGCGCCGCCTAAGGAGTGTCCTATGACGGTGACCTCATGCATGTTCTTTTGTTGAAGTAATTGAGCAATATCATAAACATAGCTTATCTGGGTGTAATTGCCGCTGGCTTCCCATTGACTGTCTCCGTGGCCGCGTAGATCAGGCGCGATTATGTGATAGTCTTTCGCAAAGTGCTCAGCCACCCAGTCCCAATTTCTGCAGTGATCACGTCCGCCATGGATGAGAAGCATGGGAGGGCCGTCAGGATTGCCCCAGTCGACATAGTGCAGGCGCAGTCGTTGGGAGAAGTAAATATGAGAGCTCGGGCCGGAACTGGCGCTAGAGGGTGCTGATTTTTCGCTTTTCATGGGGTTCGCTACTACTTAATTTTTGTTAATGACATGAGTTTAACCGCTAAGGAAGTCTGAACAAAATCAGAGCCTAAAGCTATTACTGAAGCGCTATGCGATTATGTTTGGGTGTTAAAAGTTTTAGCTGGCTTAAGAACGAGAGACCAAAAAATAAAAGCTACTACTAATAAAGTCGATTGATACTAAGAAGGAGTTAACTGTGAAGAATTTTCTATGTTGTTTTTTATTTTCGCTAGGCTTAATAAACCTATCTTATGCGCAGGACGCGCCTCAGCCCTGTGGCCCTGCAGGTGTGCTGCCGGAAGCGTTCTCAAAAAATGTGGCAAGCGATGCGCGATGCTTTGAACTTAGGATGTACACGGCGGAAGAGGCAGTTGATGGTAAAGGCGGAATTGATGATCTTCATCAACGCTTTCGGGAGCGTGAAGTTGCGTTGTTCGAAAAGCATGGCGCCGAGGTTATAGCGACTTGGCAGCGGTTAGATAATCCAAATACGCTAGTTTGGATGCTAGCCTATCGAGATAGAGCGCATCGAGACCAAGTTTTTAGCGATTTTGCTAAGGACCCTGAATGGCTAGAGCTGCGAGCGAAATACGCTGTTCCACTCTCTATAGAGGCCTATATGATGAGTTCGACAGATTATTCGAACTTAAAATAGTAACGAATCCTGATCGATTCAATAGGTGTTGCAATGAGTGAGAATGTTGAACATGGTGGATGTTTATGTCGGCAATTTACGTATTCTTTTGAGCGCAGTGCAGTACAGTCAGGGATCCATTGCCATTGCAGAGATTGTCAAAAGTCTACTGGATCTGGCAAGGCGACGATTGCATTTGTTCCCCAACAGGCTTTGTCAACTGAAGGTGAATTGAAATATTTTTCTGTGACCGGCACAGATGGATCGGTCGTTGAAAGAGGATTTTGTGAACTATGCGGCTCCCCAGTTTTGAGTCATATAATTGGCATTGATGAAATGAAAGACATGGCTTTTGTAAAGGCAGGCAGTCTTGATGACGCTTCGTGGCTAAAAATAGACGTCAATATATGGGAGTCCTCAGCTCATCCTTGGTCGCCAGTTGATAACAATCTGCCCAGTTTTAAACAGAACCTTAAGCGCTGAAATTAACTGACCGCTGTTAAGAACAGGCGTCAAAAAGGCTTATTAAAGCGGCTGTTCTTTATAGCGGTGGTGCTTTTCTCCTTAAGCTTGAGCTGATTATAGGCTTCATGAATTGTCAGGATTCGTAAGCTTTTAGCACCAGGTTAAACCGTTCCTCAGGACCACCTTTTACTATCGTGTAACTTAGCTCATATTCTTTAAGCTTCTGAATATATAGCTTGAACAGTTCGTTACGATTATTTGGGTTTTCTCGGAGCGGGTCAGCTTGCCACGGAATATTTGAATCACACAGATAGTAGCTCCTGCTCGCTCTATCCTCAGCTAGGCATTTCTCAAATGCATCGTAGATCCAAGGATCGCAGTCCCCGTATTTCACCTCACTCCAAATCATAATTACTAACAGGTCAGTGTCACATAGCATTCGGTCTGGCTGAGTAGATAGAATAGTCGACTCTTTTTCATACTGCTGCTTAGCAATTTCTAATAAGTCAGATTTCTGATAAGAATTCTTATCTTTAAGATAGCTTCTTGCGACCTCTGCTACACAGGGAGATTTCCAGTAAGCCGAGAGCTGAGTGGCCAGCGTGGTTTTCCCCGAGGATTCAGGGCCTGTGATAACTATCACTTCGGTTTGCATGGGGGCTCCAACCGCAAATTTTTCGCGCGAGGGTGCGCGTATTTGGTTTGCATTGTTCAACGTAGCTAATGCTATACTACTTGCCGTTCCTTAGGGGTGGTCTTTTAACCTGAGACTCTGACATGTCAGAGAACCCTAGAACCTGATCCGGTTAATGCCGGCGTAGGAAAAGGATGCAAACCACATCTCATCAAACGTCTAATAATACCGGGTCTCTTTAATTCACAAAATTAATCTTTTTAATTTTTGGAGAGACTCATGTTTAAACCCCATCATGCCTCGTATTTAATCGCTCTCAGTAATGCTCTGATCGCTATGCCGGTAGTAAGTGTTGCCGCAGAGAAAACGATAGAAGAAATTTTTGTCAGCGCGGATTTTAGATCTAGAAGCGATTTGGAAACGGCCACCAGTGTCACCGTAATGACCGAAGCGGAAATCGAATCCAGGGCGGCTCAACATTTTGAAGAGTTGGCCAACGCAATACCTAACGTAAACTATTCCTCTGGTTCGAATCGAGCGCGATTCTTTCAGATTAGGGGGATTGGCGAGCGTAGCCAATTTGTTGCGCCGATTAATCCTTCGGTAGGTTTCTTGGTCGATAACGTAGACTTCAGTGGCGCAGCAACCATTGCGACTATGTTAGATGTTGAGCAGATTGAAGTGATGAGGGGACCTCAGGGAACCCGCTATGGCGCCAATGCGTTGGCTGGTCTGATCAACGTTAAAACCTATGATCCGGAAGATGAATTTGCGGCAGAACTTAAGATAGGCGCTGCGCAATACAATACCGAAACCCTACAGGCGATGGTCACGGGGCCGCTATCCGATTCTGTTAGCGGACGACTTGCTGTAGGACGGCACCAATCTGATGGTTATTATGAAAACGTGTTTCTGGACTCGAAGAGAAATAACGCGCAGGACGAATTGTCGATTCGCAGTAAGCTTCGCGCAGAGATGTCGGATACGTGGACGTTAGACTTTAGTCTATCTCATGTCGACATAGACAATGGCTACGACGCATTTACGCTAGATAATTCGCGCACGACACTGTCCGATGAGCCAGGACGGGATCAGCAGTCTTCGGTTGCATTCGCAGTTGATAGCAAATGGGAGCTGGAGAGATTCGATCTAGAGCTCATTCTCGGTTTGGCCGATTCCGACATGGAATACAGCTACGATGAAGACTGGACCTTTGCGGGCATTCATCCCGATGGCTATAGCTCTACTGATAGTTATAACCGCAATCGAGAAACGCAGTCGCTCGAACTCAGGGTTATCTCGAATGACAGTTCGCGGTTATTCAACGACTCAACGCAGTGGCTTTTCGGCCTCTATACTCTCAGCAGCGATGAGGCGTTGAAGCGCGAGTACACGTTCGCATCTTCGGATTTTTTCAGTGATTTTGCGTTCGATACCACTGCGTTTTTCTTCCAGATGGACACCGAACTGTCGGAAAGAGTTACGCTCGAAAAGGGTTTTCGGGTTGAAAGACGGGAAACGGCATACACCGACTCCGAACAGCTCGCGTTTACTCCCGATGAAATCCTCTGGGGCGGCCGTGTCGCTGTTAAATACAGTATTAGTGGCGCCACCATGGCCTATGCAAGTATTGCCAGAGGGTATAAGGCTGGGGGATTCAATACCGACGGCACGCTAGACGCTGATCTGCGGCAGTTTGGCGAAGAATTTTTGATTGAGTACGAAATTGGCGTGAAGTCTCGACTGCTTAAAGACACGCTGCATTTGAAAGCCGCCGTCTTCCACGATGACAGGCGTGATCAACAGGTTAAGAGTTCGACAGGCAAATTCCGTGAGAATGGCAGCACCGAGTTTATTGACTATATCGGTAATGCGGCGGCAGGAACGAATAACGGCGTCGAGTTCGAGGCCGTCTGGTATCCAACCGATAGCCTTAGCCTCACGTCGAACTTTGGCTTGTTAGACGCGACGTTCGATTCGTTCATTAATTCTGAAAATCAAGATCTGGCAGGACGCGACCAAGCCCACGCCCCGAGTTACATGGCACATGTTGCAGCAAACTATAGTAAAGGCCAATGGTCTGCCTCGGTCTCAATAGATGCGAAGGATGCCTTCTATTTTTCCGACAGTCACGACGTTCAAAGCGAAGCCTACGAAATACTAAACACTAACCTGAGCTATTCCGGCGAAAATTGGCAATTGAGTCTCTGGGGCCGCAATCTGACTGATCGAGACTATGCAGTGAGAGGATTCTTTTTTGGCGCGTTTGGCAACGACCCTAGAAAAGGCTACGCGCCCGAGCCCTATGTCCAATTCGGCGAACCGCGCGTGGTAGGAATTAGCTATGAGATGCAATTATGAAGACGTCGGTTGATATCAGCCTCTACCCCCTAGCAGATGAATATATTCCCGCAATAAAGGAATTTATCGAGAGAGTGCAAAAATATTCCGGCGTGTCGGTTGTCCGTAACGACCTGTCGACTCAGCTTTATGGAGATTACGATCAGGTGATGGATTTATTGAAAATTGAACTGCGGCTGAGCTGGGAAAAGTACGGTAAGAGCATTTTCGTCATCAAATTTCTGAAAGACGATCTACGGGGCTTATCGAGTGATTGAGTTATTGGCAACGGTTGCAGAACAACTGCTGCAAAACTCGGTGCTTGAGCTAGTCGCCGTAGTGTTCGCAATCGCCTACCTCGTTTTAGCGGTTAAAGAGAACAGTCTTTGCTGGTGTGCAGCTGGGATTTCGACACTAATTTTTCTCTTTATTTTCTGGGACGTAAAACTCTACATGGAGTCTGGCCTGCAGATTTACTACCTCGGGATGGCTTTCTACGGCTGGTATCAGTGGCGGGGCGCACAAGGCGAGGCTACGAATCTTCCGATTTCGAGATGGAGCGCGGCGCAGCATGTGAAAGCGTTGGCGCTCACTGCGGTTTTAACTTTTGCATCGGGCTCGCTTTTAAATTCAGGAACCGATGCGAATTTTCCCTACTTAGACTCGTTTACTACGTGGGCGAGTGTGGTGACCACCTTCATGGTCGCGCATAAAATATTGGAAAACTGGATTTACTGGCTTGTTATAGATTGCGTATCGATCTACTTGTATATCGATCGGGAGCTTTTTTTTACATCCTTGCTGTTCGCTATTTATATAGTCATTATTTTCTACGGTTGGTTTGCGTGGAATAAGAGTTACCGAGAGCGGGAGAGTGAGGCGGTTTTGTAGAAAGTAGATGGTAGCTACGGGTGGACTTGAACCACCGACCCCAGCATTATGAATGCTGTGCTCTAACCAGCTGAGCTACGTAGCCACAAAGGGATGCGCTGTGCCGCGCAAACGACTATCGTTTGGGACGTTAGCGCTGAGAGCTGAGGAACTCTTAAAGATAGCTCAACAATTCTCGAAGGACGCGAATTCTGGCGATTTTGCGTCCTTTTGTCAAGATTAGACGTTGAATCGAAAGTGAATAACGTCGCCGTCCTGCACAATGTATTCTTTTCCTTCTAAACGCCATTTACCGGCGTCTTTGGCGCCATTCTCGCCCTTGTTCTCGATGTAGTCGTTGAAGCCGACAATCTCGGCGCGTATAAACCCTTTCTCGAAATCTGTGTGAATCACCGCTGCTGCCTGCGGCGCCGTGGCGCCTCGTTTGACGGTCCATGCGCGTACTTCCTTAACCCCTGCTGTGAAGTACGTCTGCAGGCCCAAAAGGGCATAGCCTGCGCGAATAACTCGGTCGAGGCCGGGCTCTTCCATGCCCATCTCCTGCAGAAACTCATCGCGTTCGTCGTCTTCGAGTTCGGCGATCTCGGCCTCGAGTTTATTGCACACAGGGACGACCTGGGCGCCTTCGGATTCGGCGATGGCGCGAACTGCATCTAAGTGTGGGTTGTTTTCGAACCCGTCCTCATCGACGTTGGCTATATACATGACCGGCTTGATCGTGAGCAAATGCAGGCTGTAAATCGCCTTTAGGTCATCTTCGCTTAAGTTTAGGCTTCTGACAGGTAGGGCGAGATCGAGGTGAGCTTTGACGCGCTTTAACACCTCGGTATTTTTTGCTGCGTCCTTGTCTCCACTTTTCATGAGGCGTGCAAAGCGCTCTATGCCTTTTTCCACTGATTCCAAGTCGGCAAGTGCCAATTCGGTGTTGATTGTCTCGATATCAGCCGCAGGATCGATGGTGTCAGCTACGTGGGTGACATTGCTGTCTTCGAAGCAGCGAACAACGTGTGCGATTGCATCGGTTTCTCGGATGTTGGCGAGGAACTGGTTGCCAAGGCCTTCGCCTTTAGAGGCCCCCGCGACGAGGCCTGCAATATCGGTGAACTCAACAGTCGTTGGGATTACTTTCTGTGGTTTGACGATCTCGGCGAGTTGATTCAGCCGCGCATCGGGAATCGATACGATGCCCGAGTTTGGTTCGATGGTGCAGAAAGGGAAGTTTTCAGCGGCGATTCCTGCCTTGGTGAGCGCGTTAAAAAGCGTTGATTTGCCGACATTAGGTAGGCCGACGATTCCGCATTGTACTGGCATTTTTAGCTCTCGCTTTACGTTAGTTCTGTCGTTGTTAGTCGTTTAGGGTTAGTCGCTGTGCAGAAGCCTCATCGCTTCTTCCCACTCGCCGTTAACCGCCTTTGGCATTACGCGAATGGCGTCTTCTATGTCTCTCATGATCAAGTCGGCTTCCGATCGCGACGGATCGCCCAGCACATAATTAGCCACCATTGACTTGTGACCGGGGTGGCCGACGCCGATGCGCAGGCGGTAAAAGTTACGCGCGCCTAAGGCGCTAATGATGTCTCGCATGCCGTTGTGGCCGCCGTGCCCGCCATCGTATTTGAGGCGGGTGACACCAACGTCGAAGTCGATCTCGTCATACGCGACAAGAATATTCTCGGGCTCAATCTTGTAGAAGTTACACACCGCAGCAACCGACTTGCCACTGCCATTCATAAAGGTCGTTGGGAACAGCAGTTTTACTTCCCGATTCGCGATATTGATGCTCCCAAATTCGCCGAAAAATTTGGTCTCGCCGCGCAGTTCTCCGCCATAACTCTTGGCCAGATGATGCAGAAAAATAACTCCGGCATTGTGCCGAGTAGAGTCATATTTAGGACCGGGGTTGCCAAGGCCGACAATAAGTTTAACGGGGCTTGTCTGCATGATTCGTGCTATTCGGTATCGTTTGCATGGGCGCTATTGTAGCAGCATAGTCTGGGTCGGGTATTCGTTGAAGAGCGCTAAGGTGGACACAAAAAAGGGCTGGGTTTTAGGCCAGCCCTTTTCAAATAACGCATCTTTCTGAGAAAGACTCTTACTCGCCAGCGTCTTCGCCATCAGCCTTGTCAGCTTTTTCACCTTTAGGTGCTTTCACTGTGGCTACTGCGAGGTCACCGTCTTCGTGCGTGAGCGATACGCTCGTGACACCGGCAGGGAGGGCAATATCCGAGATATGGACAGTCGAACCCACTTCAACCTTCAGCATATCCACTTCGATAAACTCTGGAAGGTCTTTAGGTAGGCAGTCTACTTCGATCTCGTTGAGAGTTTTTAAGATGCTGCCGCCGCCGATTTTAACGCCAGCACACTTCTCTTCGTTGGTGAAGTGAAGCGGAACCTTAACTGTGATCGACTGCTTTTCATTGATACGCAGGAAATCGGCATGAAGAATAAACGGCTTGGCTGGATGGCGCTGCAGCGCTTTAATAACCGCCCTTTCTTTCTTCTTGCCAACGTTCAGCGTGATCACGTGCGAAAAGAACGCTTCGTTGCTTGTCGCTTTGATGATGTCCTTGTGGGGAATCGTGAGCGAAATCGGGTCTGCGTCTCCGCCGTAGAGGACGGCGGGGATGTTACCTTCCAAACGACGTAGGCGGCGGCTCGCACCTTTCCCTAGGTCGGTTCGGACCGTGCAATCTAATTCAAATACATCTGTAGACATTATGTCTCTCCTGAGTATCCCTTATGGGAACCCTAACTCGCTTGCGACCGGCTTGTTAGGACGTTTAGTAAATGGCTAAAAATCGAATGATTCGTAGCCGGATTATCCACGCGACGCGGCGCTACCTAAATTAGGTATTGTCGAACATCGCGCTGATGGATTCTTCGTTGCTTACTCGGCGAATAGATTCGGCGAGAAGCTTTGCCATTGAGAGTTGGCGGATTTTCCCGCAGTTTTTAGCAGCTTCGCTCAATGGAATAGTGTCGGTAACCACGAGTGAATCGAGATTAGAAGCCTCGATGTTCTTAATGGCGGGGCCTGATAGCACAGGGTGGGTGCTGTAGGCGACGACTCGTGCAGCCCCGTGCTCTTTCAGTGCGTCCGCGGCTTTGCAAAGAGTACCCGCCGTGTCGACCATGTCGTCGACTATCAGACAGGTGCGATCGGCTACGTCGCCTATTATGTGCATGACCTGAGCTACGTTGGCAGCAGGGCGACGTTTATCGATGATTGCGAGGTCAACGTTGAGTTTTTTTGCGACTGCGCGGGCGCGAACGACACCGCCGATGTCCGGTGATACGACGATGAGATTCTCGTAATTCTGACGTTCGATATCGTCTGTCAATACGGGAGAGCCATAGACGTTATCAACTGGAATGCTAAAGAACCCCTGTATCTGCTCGGCGTGCAAATCGACAGTTAGCACACGGTTTACGCCGACGGCACCAATCATGTCGGCGACCACTTTCGCACTGATAGCCACACGCGCCGATCGAACTCGGCGATCCTGTCGGGCATAACCAAAGTAGGGGATCACGGCGGTGATTCTGTTGGCTGAGGCTCGGTGCAGTGCGTCGGCCATGAGCAAAAGCTCCATGATGCTGTCATTAGTTGGTGCGCAGGTAGGTTGAATAACGAAAACGTCTTTACCGCGCACATTCTCGTTTAATTCAACGCTGATCTCGCCGTCAGAAAACTTGCTAATGCTCGCATAACCAAGCGGAAGGCCGATGTGCTTCGCGATTGCGTCTGCGAGAGCGGGGTTGGCGTTGCCACTGAAGACCATCAAATTGTTTGCCACGAGTAATTACCTTTAGAGTTGGGGGCGTGCTCGGTTTGGGATCGCGCTAGCGATAATCGGCGCGGGGCCTGACTTTAGATATTCTTTGTACTCGTGGCTTCCGAATCGGTCGTCAGATGACCAATAGGTGAGAATGTGGCTGGGGTGGCTGGATTCGAACCAACGCATGCAAGGATCAAAACCTTGTGCCTTACCACTTGGCGACACCCCAACAAACTTTTAAAAGGCTGCCGCAAATGCGTCTAGCCTGTGTCCTTATTTATGCGGCCATAGTCTACACCGTCTTTGTGAATATCGCTACGGTTGAAGCCCATTTAACGAGCAATCTCATCGATACCTCGAGCAATAAAGCCCGTGCAGTAGTCTGGGAGCTCGCTCAGTGCCGCCTGAGCAGCGTCAGAGTCGTCGAATTCGGCGAAAACACTCGCGCCCGTTCCAGTCATTCTCGCACTCGCAAACTGCGCTAGCCAATCGATTGTTGCCGCAACTGGTGGGTAGAGTCTTCGTGTGACCGCTTCGCAGTCGTTGCGTGACTTGCCCATCAGAAAGTCGCGCATTTTGATCGCTTGCGTGTTGCGTGTCAAATCGGGCTCGGCGAATATTTCAGCGGTAGACACCGAGCAATTGGGTGTCGCAACGAGGTAATGCCTCTCGCCCAGCGAGACGTCTGTGAGCTTTTCGCCAACGCCTTCTGCCCACGCGCTGTGTCCGTGCACAAACACTGGGACATCGGCGCCAAGCGTGATCCCGAGCTCGCAGAGTTGCGCATTGCTTAGCCCAAGATCCCAAAGCCGATTGAGGGAGACAAGCGTTGCGGCGGCGTCCGAACTGCCTCCACCGAGGCCCGCGCCGGCGGGTAGACGTTTATTGATGAGAATATCAGCGCCAAGGGATTCGTCGACACATTTTGCGCGCAGCAGCTTTGCCGCACGCAAGATGAGATTGTCATCCAGCGGCATAGCGCTCGCCGTCGGTCCATGTGCAGACAGGCTCAGAAGTCCCGCTGTGTTCGGCGAAAAGCTCAGCTCATCGCCGTAGTCGAGAAGTTGAAAAAGCGTCTGGAGGTCATGATAGCCGTCCGGCCGCTTGCCCGTGATATGAAGGAAGAGATTTAGTTTGGCGGGCGCAAGACAGTGTATGGCGTCGTTAGTCATCAATCGAGAGTCCAGTTTAACCCAACAAAGACGAGCCTAATGTCTTTCTCGCCGCGGCTAACTTCGATGCGCCGAGGCAGGGAAATGTTGGCATACTGCCTTGGGTCGGGGTAGTTAATGAGCCACCCGTCCTGTTCTATTTGCGCGAGATGATTGAATTCATCAAAAGTGAGCTGGGCGCGCGGGCGCGGCGCGGGTAGGCCTTTGATCCAGTAGTTAAGCGAGGATACTGGAAGTTCATAGCCGAGCTCGCGCAAGATCAGCTTCTCGGGCGTGCGCGCGTTGCTCACTCGTCCGTCTGTTTCGAGTGTCACGCTACCTGGCTTGCCGGTGATGAGGGTGTTGCCCGCATTGAATGTGCCCCACAGGCGAATAGCATAGTCATCGCGCTCTTGTTGCCAGTTGATCCGTGGCGTGTAGGACTCACCCTCGTAGCGGACATTGACTCGTCCCCTAAGCTCCCATGTCGACAGCTTCTCAAGATCAGATTTCAGTTTAGCCCAATTAGGATTGCTTACGGCTGGGGGCGCAAGCGGTGCGAGCGTACAGCCATATAAAAAAAATAGCGCGAAAGCGCAGCTCACTAGCCGAGTGAAAGACGACACCATAAGCTATGCCGGCTCTTCGTCTGCGGCAAGGGCTTGCAAGCGCTCCATCGCCTCAGTAACGAGCGGGTCCCCCGGTGCCCCTTCTAATGCCCGCTGCCAGACAGCCATCGCCTCATCGCGACGCCCCATCATCCAGAGAATTTCGCCCATATGTGAGGCTACTTCGGGGTCGGGGAATGCGGCGAACGCGCGGCGAATGTTTGCTAGCGCCTCTTCGTAGCGACCCAGTTTGTACTGTGCCCAGGCTAAGCTGTCGGTTGTGGCCGGGTCGCCGGGGTTTAGCGCTATTGCAGATTCGAGTAGGGCAAGCGCTTCTTCATAGCGTGTGGTTTGATCGGCTAGCATATAGCCCAGATGATTCAGCGCTCTGGCATCATCTGGCTTAATTGAAATTATAGCCCTGAGATCAGCTTCAGAACCCTTTAGGTCTTTTATCGAATCGAAATACAGCACGCGGGCAAAAAGGAGATCGACCTCACCGGGATAGCGATTGAGGCTCTGGTCGAGCAACTGCTTCGCTTCAGCTGACAGACCGGCCTGTTGGAGAAGCTGTGCCTCCATATTAATGAAAAGGACTTCGAGTCGGGGCTGACCGCGCGAGAGGCGCTGTAACCAGTCATGCGCCGCCTCGACAGCGCCAAGCTGAATCGACAAACGCGTCGCTTGCTGCTGAGCGCCCAAGAAATTATTGGTTCCAATGGAAACTAAGCGGTAATTGTCGATTGCGCGTTCGAGCTCACCTTGTTGCTCGAAGGCGGTTGCTAGATAGTAGCGGCTCTCATCGACACGCTCCCCCGAGTCGATTAGGCGCTGGAAAAGTGCTTCCGCCTCGTCGTAATCCTCGGTCTCGAGGTGAACCAACGCTTTGGCGTAAATCGCTTCCCAATTCTCGGCATTCTGATCGATCAGCAGCGAGTACTCTCGAAGGGCGTCGTCGAATTTTTCCTGTGCTATATAGAGGCGTGCAAGACTCGCTCGAAGGATTGGATCGTTGGAGAAATTTTTGACGCCGGCTTTCATAACGCGCGCAGCTTGTTCGCTACGGCCCATGTTTTGAAGAATCTGCGCTTCGAGAAGAATGGTGCCCGCTGTTTGGGTGATGTGAGAACGCGCTTCATCCAGAGCGACTAGGGCAGACTCATACTCGCCGCTCTGCGCTAAAAGCTGAACTCGGGCCAGCGCTAAACTGTCGTCGTCGGGGAACTTTTCGAGCAGTGGCTCTAATGCCTGTATGAGTAGTGTTCGCGACTGGGGGTTAAGCTGTCCAGTGCGGGAAGACAGCGCCGAGAAATCGATACTGCCGCCCAACTCAAGCACCCGAGCCATGCGCGGGATCGCGCGATCGAACGCACCGTTCTCTAAGTATTCGATTGCCAGAAGAAGCTGAGGCTGAGGATCTTCCGGCGCCACCGAGGCCCAAACTAAACCTAGCTGGAGAAGGGCGTTGGTGTCGTTCGTAATGGATGCAAATTGCACCGCGCGCAGGATCACGCCGAGATCTTTGGTACTGAGCGCAAGATCGAGATAGCTGTCTCCGGCGGCAACGATGTCGCCTGAGTTTGCCTCTAATTCACCGACTATCGCTCGGTAGAGTTGCTCTTCGGTGAACGCGCCGTATTCTGTCTCTGCTTCGGGTGATGGGCTTTTTTCGGCTGCATCGGGTATCACAGACAGTTGCTCCTGACGCGAAGCCGTCGTCGCGGCAGCAGTTGCGTCAGGCTCAGGTAGCACAGTACAGCCTGCGAGCAGCGCAAGCGCTGTTAGTGCTGCAAGGGGCTGTTTTCGGTTGATTCTCATCGCGGAGCGCCTAGTACGGGTTTGTTTCACTGTTTCTCCATAATAGCGCCAGCTTAGGCGCGTATACCAGCCCGATTGGACTGTCTGACGTTTCTTATCAGTGCCGATGTGCGGGTAATAATGTCCGCGGGTCTTCGCCCGACTCCCGTAGACGCGTCCGACTATCCACTTATTAAGCATTTGGCAGGTTCTAATGGGCACGTACTTGGTAATTTAGTACCATACCCAGCTGTTTTTGATGTTGCTTGGGCCAGTGGCTTGGGCCCCTTATTCAGTACGACGTCACGCCATGTCGCAGGTCAGCATGTCACGATGTGAAATTAGCTAGGCGCATACTAAATCGATGGCACTGATACTAATCGGGATTAATCACACGACTGCAACTGTCGCTTTGCGTGAAAAGGTTGCCTTTCCGCCGGAGGTGGTGCAGCGCGCGCTCGCTGAACTGTGCCAGATTGATTCTATTAATGAAGCGGTTATCGTCTCTACCTGTAACCGCACCGAGCTTTACCTTGGCTGTGAATCTGATCAGCGTCAAAGCGAGAAGGTTATCGATTGGCTTGCGAGATTTCATGGACTTGAGCGTGAAGAACTCGACACAAGCAGCTATGCGTTCGAGGATGCTGAGGTCGTGCGGCATTTAATGAAGGTCTCGTGCGGGCTGGACTCGATGGTCTTGGGCGAGCCGCAGATTCTTGGGCAGATTAAGTCCGCGTTCGCAGTCTCTAAAGAACTCGATGCCGTGGGTCCGGCGCTTGGTCGAGTTTTCCAAGATTCGTTTTCGATCGCAAAGCAGGTGCGTACTCAAACCGCGATTGGTCAGAATCCTGTTTCTGTAGCCTACGCGGCAGTGACGCTTTCGGAGCGCATATTCTCTAATCTCGCCAGCCTCAATGTGCTTTTAATCGGCGCGGGTAAAACAATTGAGTTGGTGGTAACACATCTTTACGATCGCGGCGTGCGCAATATTGTGGTTGCCAATCGAACACTGGACAATGCGCTCGACATGGCTGGTAAGTTTGGGGGGCACGGCGTGTTGCTTTCAGATATACCCGAGCGTTTGGTTGATGCCGATATCGTCGTTTCATCAACTAACAGCCAGCTACCGCTGCTCGGAAAAGGAACGGTCGAAAGCGCGCTTAGAAAGCGTAAGCACAAGCCCATGCTGCTCGTCGATCTCGCCGTGCCACGGGATATCGAAGCCGAAGTTGGTGAGATACCCGATGCGTATCTGTATAGCATCGATGACATTGCCGAGGTTATCGAAGATGGCGTTAAGTCTCGCGAAGAGGCTGCCTCTGAGGCGAAAAAGATCATCGAGGAGGGCGTGCGTGAGCATCTCAAGCAGCAACGCGCACTCAATGCTGTCGCAACTCTGCGCGCCTTTCGCGAAAGTGCCGATTCCATTCGCGAGAGCGAACTTCAGCGGGCGCTCAAGTCGCTCGAAAAAGGTGAGGCGCCGGAGACTGTGCTAAATGCGTTGGCGCGAGGACTCACAAACAAGCTTATTCATGCGCCTAGCGTGCAGATGAAAAAAGCGAGCGCCGAGGGGCGGGATGAGTTTCTCCTGCTTATTCGTGAACTGTATGAGCTAGAATCAGAGCCCGATTGACTAAGCCTGCTCGAAAAAATAAACACTCTCGACTCGCTGCACAAACTACTCTAACGCGCGGTAACGTAAAGCCGCAGGAAAACCCAAAAAATGAAAGATTCGATACGGCACAAGCTCGACAACCTCAGAGATCGTTTTGGCGAACTCGAGGCGCTGTTGAGTGACGCCGAGGTTATAGCCGATCAAACGCGATTTCGCGATCTATCGAAGGAGTATGCCGAACTGGAGGAACTCGTTAAGGCGTTCGATCGTTATGTGACTGCCGAGGGTGATCTCGAGCAGGCGCGCGAGATGCAGAAAGACAGTGATCCTGAGATCAAGGAAATGGCGGCAGAGGAGGTCGCCAATAGCGAAGCACTTATCATCGAGTTAGATCTCACCTTGCAGACTCTGCTTCTACCCAAGGACGAGAAAGATAGCTGCAATGTCTTCCTTGAAATTCGTGCTGGTACCGGAGGTGATGAGGCTGCGATTTTTTCCGGAGACCTCTTTCGAATGTACTCCCGCTACTGCGAACTGCAGGGCTGGCGTATGGAGATGATTACCGAGCGTCACGGCGAACACGGTGGCTACAAAGAATTGGTCGTTCGCATCGAAGGCAAGAATGTCTATGAACGGCTAAAGTTTGAGTCGGGCGCGCATCGCGTCCAGCGTGTCCCAGAGACGGAAACGCAGGGTAGAATACATACTTCTGCGTGCACCGTTGCGATCATGCCAGAGATGGAAGGTATCGAAGAGATCGAAATTAATAAGGCCGATCTGCGTGTCGATACATTCCGAGCCAGCGGCGCGGGTGGCCAGCACGTCAATAAAACCGATTCGGCAATTCGGCTTACTCATATTCCAACTGGCGTCGTGGTCGAGTGCCAAGACGAACGATCGCAGCACAAAAACCGAGCGCGCGCGATGTCGCTGTTGCAGGCAAAATTAATGGATGCAGCAACCTCGGCGCAGCAGCAGGAAGAATCTGACAACCGCCGCAAACTTGTTGGCAGCGGGGACCGTTCTGAAAAAATACGTACTTACAATTATCCGCAGGGCAGGGTGACGGACCACCGTATTAAGCTGACGCTGTACAATCTTGCCGAGATTATGAACGGCGAACTCGGCGCAGTTATTCAGCCGCTGATCAACGAGTATCAAGCAGACCTTCTCGCTGGGCTTTCAGGCGAAGATTAAACGAGACTTTATGCATCGCGGCTTTCGAGCAACGCCATGGTAACTATTGCACAAGCGCTTGCGCGCGCAACTTCCGGCGCCGTGTCAGTCGACGAGACAGCAGTATCGCTGCGCTTCGAGGCTGAGCTGCTTCTGATGAATGCGCTAGGCTGCAGTAGGGCGAGTCTACTTACATGGCCCGAACGCGAAATCTCCCCTTCAGCCCATGCTTCATTCGAGCAGGCTCTGAGCCGCAGGCTTGCCGGCGAACCGATTGCCTATATCCTCGGCACAAAAGAGTTTTGGGATTTCGATCTTGTTGTCTCGCCAGCTGTGCTCATTCCCCGGCCCGAAACAGAATTATTAGTTGAGTCGGCGCTCGAAATAATGACTCATCGTGAGGGCATTCAGCACCTACTCGATCTCGGCACGGGCAGCGGTGCTGTTGCCATCGCGCTTGCACGCGCTGCCGAACGGCTTCGGGTTATTGGTACGGATCTAAGCACCGATGCTCTGGCACTCGCGCGAAAAAATGGTACTCGTCTCGCCGGCGATAACCTAGGTTTTTTGCAAGGCTCCTGGCTCAGTCGCGAGCTGTGCGCTGCAATCGGCGAATACTGGCAGGCGGATGCCGCGGGTCTTGTTGATGTTATTGTCTCTAATCCACCTTATATTGCCCCCGGTGACCCGCATCTTTTGCACGGTGATTTAGTGCACGAGCCGGCCCTCGCGTTGAGCAGTGATGACGCAGGGCTTGAGGCAATAAAGACAATCGTGATCGAAAGCAAACGGGTACTGAAGCGAGGCGGTTGGTTGCTTTTTGAGCACGGGTTCGATCAGCGCGATGCGGTAGCCGGTCTGCTGCGAGCGTCAGGCTTCGATTCGATCGAATGCCTGCGAGACATCGCTGGCCAAGATCGGGTTACGCGCGGCAGGCTAAGTTAGCGGTTCGTCGACCGGATGGCGAATAGCCAATACAAGGGATCGATAAAAATGAAAGATGATCAGCTTCTCAGATACAGTCGGCAGATCATGCTCCCTCAAGTTGACATTGTGGGGCAGCAAGCTTTCCTCGACTCTCACGTGGTGATTGTCGGCGTCGGAGGGCTCGGCTCGCCGGCGGCTATGTATTTAGCTGCAGCGGGAGTAGGCAGTCTCACCTTAGTTGATGACGACGTCGTAGAGTTAAGTAATTTGCAGAGACAACTCGCGCACTCTGAGTCCGATATAGGTAAAAGCAAGGCGGAATCCGCTGCGGTGACACTAAGGGAAATTAATTCAGAGGTTAAGGTGCATGTAGTCAACCGCCGCGTGGGCGCAGCAGAGCTAAGCCAGCTGATAAGCTGCGCGAGTGTGGTACTCGATGCGACCGATAATTTCGATACTAGGTTTGCGATTAACCGCGCCTGCCTCTCGGCTGGTATCCCGCTAGTTTCCGGCGCCGCGATTCGTCTCGAAGGTCAGGTTGCCGTCTTCGATAGTCGAGTCGGCACCAGTCCCTGCTACGAATGTCTCTATAAAGCAGGAGAAGGCGGCGATCTTACCTGTGCGGATAACGGGGTGCTCGCGCCGGTTGTCGGCATAGTAGGCTCGATGCAGGCCCTCGAAGCACTGAAGTTGATTGGGGGATTTGGCGAGACTCTCGTCGGCAGGTTGCTTCTTCTCGATGCATCGAATATGCAGTGGCGTGAGATGAAACTGCCGCGCGACCCAGATTGTGCGGCCTGTGGGACGATTGAAGAAAGCCCTGCATAGGGCTATCATGCGGGCGCCCTGAGAGTTAGGCTCCGTCGTGCAACGCCTGTGCTGGCGTCCAACCCCGCTTTTGCGCAGAGCTGCGGCTCGAAGCGAAACCGAGCAGTCTGTTACCTTACTTAAACCTATTGGAATACCGGATACCTATGCAGTCACTAACCGAGCAAAATGAGTCGACGCAAGAGGCGCAGGACGAATTATTTGAGCAGAGCACCGTTCAAGTCGAAACCCCAGAGGCACCGAAAGTCTCATTCGATACTTTCGATCTACAGACGCCTCTACGCCAAGCAATCGACAAGCTCGGGTTTGAATTCTGCACGCCGATTCAGGCACAGAGTCTCGTCCATACTCTGCAAGGTCACGATGTAACAGGCAAGGCGCAAACGGGCACTGGTAAGACGGCCGCGTTCCTGATCACTATAATCAATGATTTGCTTAGCAATCCCATTAACGAGAAGCGCTACCTTGCTGAGCCCCGCGCGCTAGTCGTTGCCCCAACCCGCGAGCTCGCTATTCAGATCGCCAGTGACGCCGACTTGCTTAATAAATACAGCGGGCTACATACAGTCACCTTGGTTGGTGGCGAAGATTATCAGAAACAGACGCGTGCACTCGACGAAAGACCGGTCGATATCGTTGTCGCGACGCCCGGTAGACTTCTGGATTTTGTAAGCAATGGCAATCTCCATCTCGGTATGATTGAGCTAATGGTGTTAGACGAAGCTGATCGCATGCTCGACATGGGCTTTATCCCTCAGGTTCGCCAGATCGTTGCCCGCACTCCTCGCAAGGATTGTCGCCAAACATTATTGTTTAGTGCGACCTACACACCCGAGATCGTCGAACTGTCGAATCGTTGGGCGATGGATCCGATTATGGTTGAAGTTGCACCGGAGCGGGTTGCGGCGGACGCCGTTGAGCAGATTGTGTACCTTGTCACGACGGCAGATAAATACAATCTGCTGTATAACTTAATCAATGAGCCTAATGCTGAGCGCATCATGGTGTTCAGCAATCGCCGCGATCAGGTGCGAAAACTCGCCGATAACCTACATCGAAACGGTATCAGCGTTGGAATGTTGTCGGGTGAAGTCGCCCAGAATCAGCGAATTCGAACACTCGATAATTTCAAGGAAGGCAAGCTGCAGGTATTAGTCGCAACCGATGTGGCAGGTCGCGGACTCCACATTGATGACGTAACTCACGTGATCAACTACACGCTGCCGGAGGAACCCGAAGACTACGTTCACCGCATCGGTCGCACGGGTCGAGCGGGAGCGGTAGGAACCTCAATCAGCTTTGCTTGCGAAGAAGATTCCTTCCTATTGCCCGACATCGAAGAGCAGTTAGGCATGAAGCTTGAGTGTATCCATCCAGAAGAAAAGCTTTTGGATAAGGCGCCCCAATTCGAGCGCGAGACTAAGTTCAAGTCAAAAGACGGTCCTCGCACGGGCGGTTCGCGACCAACTAGCAGCGGTGCTCGTGGCCCGCGTGGACGCTAATTATCGGTAAGCGGGTGGTAAAAAAGGCGAGCCTGAGCGAGGGTGCTTAGGCCTGCGCGGCGAGCGAGGTACGAGCGACGGCGCCGCAGTCAATTAGCGCTTGCGCATACTCGGTCGATTTTCTGTGCCGTGACACATGATCTAAAAAAGTCGACCCATTTGCCAAAGTGACATTGATGTCATGCCCACGCTCAACAAAAATCCGCACGAAACGCGCGAAGAGTTCAGCCGTCATCCCGCGATAGGCGCGCAGCAAGCAATTATAGTCTGTGGGCAGATCATCAGGCGGTAACAGCGCAAGAAAACTAGCCAGCCGTTCATCCGACCAATCCTCATCTCTTACTGCTTTTTGCGTGCGCTCGGCGCCGCGTTTCTTTTCGCTACTCATCGTCTGCGTTGCCCTTCTGCCTATTGATTTTAAAGTCCTGAGAGTAGATCCGCGCTGCGATAAACGCTAACTCAGTTTGCTACGCAGAATTTCGTTTACCTGTGCAGGGTTTGCTTTTCCTTTGGACAACTGCATGCATTGGCCAACTAGGAAGCCAATGACCTGCACTTTGCCGTCTCGATATTGCTGCACTTGATCGGGGTTATCCACGATTACTTGATCGACGAGACTTTCGAGCGCGCCACTATCGGTGACCTGTTTAAGCCCTTTCGCTTCGATAATCGCATCGACATCGCTGCTGTCATCGAGCATGGCCTCGAAGACGGTTTTTGCAATTTTGCCGGATATTGTGTTGTCCTTAATGCGTTGAATCAGAGTCGCCAAGCGCTCAGCCTGAATTGGAGAGTCGCTTAGTTCCCAGCTATGTTTATTGAGGAGCGCCTGTAAATCTTGACTTACCCAGTTGGCTGCAAGCTTTGCGTCGCCGCTGAGTGTAGCTGTGGTTTCGAAATAGTCAGCCATTTCACGAGTCGCAACGAGCACGCCAGCATCGTATTCACTGAGGCCGTAGTCGGACACGAAACGTGCTGCTCGCCTGTCCGGAAGTTCTGGTAGCGTTGCACGAATCGCTTCGATATAAGCATCGTCGATTACGATGGGTAAAAGGTCTGGTTCGGGAAAGTAGCGATAATCGTTCGCTACCTCTTTGCTGCGCATCGAGCGCGTCTCATCTTTGTCGGCATCGTAAAGCCGTGTTTCCTGCACGATGCGACCACCGTCTTCCAGAACGTCTTTTTGCCTCTGAACCTCGTAATTAATCGCTTTTTCGACAAATTTAAACGAGTTGATGTTCTTAATCTCAGTGCGCGTACCAAACTCTTTCTGTCCCACGGGCCTGATCGATACGTTGGCATCGCAGCGCATCGATCCCTGCGCCATGATGGCGTCCGAAATATCGAGATAGCGGATTATGGAGTGCAGTTTTTTAAGGTAGGCGACCGCTTCTTTTGCACTGCGCAGGTCGGGCTCGGAAACAATTTCAAGCAGCGGTGTTCCCGCACGGTTTAGGTCGATTCCGGTCATTCCTTGGTAGTCTTCATGCAAAGATTTTCCCGCGTCCTCTTCCATGTGTGCCCGCGTTACACCAATTATTTTTTCGCTGCCGTCTTCGAGTGAAATAGTCAAAGAGCCCTTGCCGACGGTGGGGAAGTCGAGTTGACTGACCTGATAGCCTTTCGGTAGGTCTGGATAGAAATAATTCTTCCGATCAAACACCGAACGCTTGCCAATTTCGGCACCTATCGCGAGGCCGAATTTGACCGCCATCGCCACGGCCTTCTCGTTTAATACGGGGAGAGTTCCCGGCAACGCGAGGTCGAAAATGTTGGCCTGCGTATTTGGCTCTGCGCCAAATGTCGTCGCCGAACCCGAGAAAAGTTTTGACTCTGTCGAAAGCTGAACGTGAACCTCTAGGCCAATGACTGTTTCGTATTGCATGCTAGGCCTCCGTGGTTTTTTCTGAAGCGGTGAGAACCGGTTTCTTTTTATGCCAGTTGGTTACCTGTTGAAACTGATGCGCGACATTCAAGAGAGTCGCTTCGGCATAATCCTTGGCGACGAGTTGCATCCCGATCGGCAGGCCATCGACGAAACCTGCCGGCACAGACATACCCGGCAGACCAGCAAGGTTGAGCGCGATGGTGTAGATGTCCTCGAGATACATCGTCACCGAATCTTTCATCGAATTGAGTGCGAAAGCTGGGCTCGGCGTGGTTGGCCCGATGATGACATCTACGTCTTTAAAGGCCCGCGCATAATCTTCCTTTACTAAGCGGCGAATTTTTTGAGCCTTGCGATAGTACGCATCGTAGAAGCCTGCCGAGAGCGCGTAGGTTCCGATCATAATTCGGCGCTTTACCTCTTCGCCAAAGCCTTCGCTGCGGCTTCTTTTGTACATGTCTTCGAGGTCCACCGGATTCTCGCAGCGGTAGCCGTAGCGCACGCCATCAAAGCGGGACAGGTTAGCCGACGCCTCTGCTGGCGCGATCACATAGTATGCAGAAATGGCAAGGTCACTATTGGGGAGGTCGATCTCTTTTACCTCGGCACCGAGTTTTTCGAGTTCGGCTACTGCGACACGAACAGCGCTTTCAATCGCGGGATCTAGACCGCTAGTAAAATGCTGTTTCGGTAAGCCAATGCGCAGGCCTTTGAGCGAATTGTTAAGCGTTGCAGTAAAGTCCTCGGCGGGCAGCGCGATACTCGTCGAGTCTTTGTCGTCGACACCGGCCATCACATTGAGCAGTATCGCGGCGTCTTCCGCGGTCTTGCAGAGAGGGCCCGCCTGATCGAGACTTGATGCATAGGCAATCATTCCCCATCGCGACACGCGGCCATAGCTCGGCTTTAGGCCTGTAATGCCGCAAAACGCTGCCGGCTGGCGAATGGAACCACCTGTGTCTGTGCCGGTCGCCATGGCGCATAGGTCTGCTGCAACGGCAGCGGCAGAACCCCCAGAAGAACCTCCGGGCACTCGGTCTAAGTTCCATGGGTTGCGCGCGACGCCATAGTAGCTCGATTCATTTGAGGAACCCATGGCGAACTCGTCCATGTTGGTTTTGCCGAGCATCACTGCGCCTGCCGCCTGCAAGCGCTCTACGACAGTCGCATCATAGGGTGAGATGAAGTTGTGTAAGATTTTAGAGCCGCTCGTCGTCTTGACGCCTGCGGTGCAAAAAAGGTCTTTATGCGCAATGGGGATGCCGAGCAGTGGTGCCGTAGAGCCCGTGGCACGGGCCTCATCTGCTGCTCGTGCTTGCGCTATTGCGCTTTCTGCACAGACGGTAATGTAAGCGTTTAATGCCTCATTATGTGCCGCAATTTGATCAAGGTATGCCTGAGTGAGTGCCACGCTTGTCGTCTCGCCAGCCGCGAGGGCGGCGCTAAGTTCGGCGACTGTCTTCTCTATCATTTGTAAATCCTGTGTTTGATCTAGCGCCTTTTAGGCTCGGTGTTTGACTTAACACGCCGCTACTAACTCCCGTGCTGCTTGCGCGCGAAGAGCGCTTAAGCGGATCACTCGATTACTTTAGGCACCAGAAAAAGGCCGTCCTGAGACTGTGGGGCCAATTGTTGCAGCTCGTCGCGGCGGTCAGGTTCGGTAACGACGTCGGGTCTGAGTTTTTGCGCGGCATCGAAAGGGTGGGCGAGCGGCTCTACGTTATCGGTGTCGACCGACTGCATTTTGTCAATAAGGGCTAGAATATCGCTTACGCCTTTCGCCACTTCCTCGGCTTCGACATCGCTGACATGCAAACGGGCAAGGTGGGCGATTTTCTCAACCTCGGTCTTTGTTAGTGCCATTATGCTATTCCTTGGTTATGGGTGCGGGCGAGGCAAATGGTGTCTGAAATGCGCTCTAAAAAGGTCGGTATAATCGCCAGCGTATTTTGTTCTGATAACTCGCGCCTTAGCGCTTGCTCTCGCATCAAGCCGTTGCTAGAGTGCGCATAATTCACGGCCATTCTGAGATCGCTTGGCATGCAAGTGTACAAGAAACTGCGCCTGTATTATAGGGATTGTAAGCGGCGGAAAGAGGACTAATCGCGAGAATCTTGCCTTAACCAGGCACTCTCGTGATGCCATACCGCCACTATTAAAGAATTATAAAAAAGGCACTGGATTCAGTGCTACCGAGGTTAAAAGCCACGCATGTTTAAAAGAATAAGAGGACTTTTCTCCAACGATCTGTCGATAGATCTCGGCACAGCAAATACGCTCATCTATGTTCGCGACCAAGGCATTGTCCTCAATGAGCCTTCAGTCGTTGCGATACGCACGCATAACGGGCAGAAATCCGTGGCTGCTGTGGGCGCCGATGCCAAGAGAATGCTGGGGCGAACGCCGGGCAATATTATGGCTATCCGACCGCTCAAGGACGGTGTGATCGCAGATTTTCAGGTCACTGAGAAGATGTTGCAGCATTTTATTAATAAGGTGCATGAGAACAGCTTTTTCCCGCCGAGCCCTCGTGTGCTAGTTTGTGTGCCCTGTAAATCAACGCAGGTCGAGCGGCGCGCGATTCGTGAATCTGTAGCAAGTGCGGGCGCACGTGACGTGCGTCTAATCGAAGAGCCGATGGCCGCCGCGATCGGCGCCGGATTGCCAGTTGAGCAGGCAAGCGGGTCTATGGTTGTCGATATAGGCGGTGGCACCACCGAAATTGCCATTATCTCGCTAAATGGTGTTGTCTACTCCGAATCTGTCCGCGTCGGCGGCGACCGCTTCGACGAAGCGATAGTCACGCATGTGCGCCGTAACTACGGCAGCTTGATTGGTGATGCGACTGCCGAGAGAGTCAAAAAAGAAATTGGCTGCGCCTATCCTAGCGAGAACGGCGAGCAGAGAGAGATTGACGTTCGCGGACGTAATTTGGCAGAGGGTGTGCCTCGAAGCTTCACGCTAAACAGTGAAGAAATTCTCGAGGCTTTGCAGGAGCCCCTGTCTGCTATTGTTCAGGGCGTTAAAAACGCACTAGAGCAATCGCCGCCCGAGCTCGCTTCCGACATCGCTGAAAGCGGTTTGGTATTGACCGGCGGTGGCGCGCTGCTGCGTGATCTGGATAAACTATTGAGCAAAGAGACAGGACTTCCCGTTATCGTTGCGGAAGACCCGCTTTCATGCGTCGCCAGAGGCGGAGGAAAGGCAATGGAACTCATGGATGCTTATGATATCGATCTACTCTCAATCGAATAAGCTGGTTCCCTAAGGGGGTTTGCGAAGCGCTTCCGAGGGCTGTTATTACACCAGCATTTTGCGCACTTCGTATAGCGCTGTCTCTTCGTCAGGTTCGCCAGATGGAGAGGCGTCATTCCTTCTTTCCTTGCCTCGCATACGATACTATCTACCCTCTAATAGCCTGTAGCTAGCTTATGGAGCGACGTGCTGTCGGCCGCGCTCTACTGGCGTAGATCGGCTATGCGAATGAGGGTTGTGTCATCGATAAGTCGCTGTTTACAAAAGGAGTAGCACTTGAATACAGAGCGTTGGCTCTCGCATTCTTGTCTCTCTGTTTAATGTTTGCCGACAATAGATTCGGTTATCTCGATTCTGTTCGGTTTATCCTTTCCTACACGGCCACGCCTGTTTACTGGGTCGCCGATATGCCTGCCCGTACCTCTGAATTTTTCGATGACGTGTTTGTGTCGCACAGCGACCTGCTTGCTGAAAACGAGCGCTTAACTAACGAGCTGCTCCTAGCTCAGAGAGAGCTTCAAGTTTTGGCGAGCCTCGCAAGCGAAATCAGTCGACTGCGTGCGCTAAATGAAGCTGCTCGGATTGTTGAGGGAGAGGTTTTGGCGGCCGAGATAGTAAACCGATCTCCTGAACGCGCAAGCAAGCGTGTCCTGATTAATCGTGGTGCGCTACACGGTGTTTTCGTTGGACAGGCCATGTTAGCTGCCGATGGTCTAATGGGGCAGGTAGTGGAAGTGATGCCGAGCAGTAGCTGGGTGTTACTAATCTCTGATCCGCTGCACATTACCCCAGTCGAAGTAAACAGAAACGGAGAGCGGGCGCTCGCGCGGGGCGTGAGAGGCGAAACAGATGAGCTAGAGCTCGAATTCGTGACACAAACACAAGATGTGCGCCCGGGCGATTTGTTAGTGAGCTCTGGCATGGGGCAGATTTACCCGAAAAATTTCCCAGTCGCAGACGTACTAAGTGTTGATAACGATCCTGGTCAGGACTTCGCGATGATCAAAGCTCGGCCCCGGGCTAAGATCAATAGTACGCGACATGTGATGCTTCTTATCCCGCCTAAGCAGGAGGTACAGCTATGAAGTCGAAGGGCTATACCTATTTGGTTGTCATCATCAGCCTTTTCTCGGCGTATCTGTTGGCGATCGTGCCTCTCCCTGACTGGGCAATGAATTGGCGTCCGCAGTGGGTACTTATGTTCGTCTTTTATTGGACGATGGCGCTGCCCTACCGAGTGGGCCTCGGTTTCACCTGGGCTGCGGGGTTGCTACTTGATGTGCTCGAGGGAACTATGCTCGGTCTCAATGCCTTGACTCTGATGATCGTCGCCTACGTCACCCTAAGCCTTCATCAGCGCTTGCGCATGTACAATCCCATCCAGCAGAGTGGGTTGCTGTTCGTTCTATCGCTTGTCGCATTAGGTTTAGGGCATTGGCTGCGGGTTATCAGCGGTCAGATTGAGCCTGTAGATTCGATGTATTTGCTTGCGGCTTTTTCAAGTGCAGCGATATGGCCCGCTCTGTTTTCTTTGCTACGGAGCATTCGGCGTGGGTTTATAAACAATTGATGATATTCCCTCGGCTAATTTTAGCTTCAGCATCACCGCGACGCGCACAGCTTCTCGCTCAGCTCGGTTTCGATTGCGAGATCTGCCCTCAGGACATCGACGAATCTCGCTGGGAGGGTGAGTCTCCCGCTTCATATGTTTCCCGAATGGCCCGAGAAAAAGCGCGTTCTGGCTCATCGCAACTGTTTGACCTCACAGGGGTGCTAATCGCTGCCGATACCGTTGTTTCGCTCGGCGATGAGGTGTTGGCAAAACCCGAGTCGCCAGAGCAAGCCGAAGATTTCTTGCTGGCTTTGGCGAATACGACTCATGAGGTAAGAAGCGCCGTCTGTGTTGTCGCGTCCGATGGGAATAGTCCGATTACCCAGATCGGTGAAGCGGTGTCGTTAACACGTGTCACCTTTTGCGATGTCAGTCGTGACGAGGCACGGCGCTACTGGTTGACGGGTGAGCCTCGAGGAAAAGCCGGCGGCTATGCAATACAAGGCCTCGCTGCGGCGTTTATTCGTTCGATCGAAGGCAGTTACAGTGGCGTGATGGGGTTGCCACTTTTCGAAACAGCAGCGTTGCTCAAGAAGGCGGGTTTAGACTGCTTGCCACCAGAGGAAGCACGAGAGCAATGAGCGAATTACTGATCAATGTCATGCCGGCAGAGACGCGAGTCGCGCTAGTCGAGCAAGGGACTCTCAAAGAATTGATGCTCGAGAGGAACCGCTCGCGTAGCCACGTAGGCGATATATTCCAAGGTAAAGTGCTCCGAGTGATGCCGGGCATGGAAGCGGCGTTCGTGGATATTGGTCTCGAGCGAGCGGGTTTTATTCATGCGTCTGATATCAGTGAGCTAGATGCTCAGGGTCTTGAGGTGCGTCGAGAGCAACCCGCGCGGATTGGAGAGCTTCTCCGCGAAGGACAATTCTTGACTGTGCAGGTTATCAAGGATGCCATTGCGGGTAAGGGTGCGAGGTTGAGTAATCACCTGGCTCTCGCCGCGAGGCATTTAGTCCTATTGCCGCGCAGCTTGCATGTTGGTGTTTCCCAGAAAATTGTGGATCACCACGAGCGCGAAAGGCTAGAAACACTGCTTAAAGAAAGCCTGACCGAGTCGGATTGGGAAGAGCCTAGAGGCTTCATCGTAAGGACGGTGGCAGAGGGAGCGACTCAGGGCGAATTCCTTGAAGATCTCGGGCATCTTCATAGACTTTGGGTAAAGCTTAAGGAGAGACTGCGGCGACCAAACGAGGTGCGGTGTGTGTACTCCGAAGAACCGATCTTTGTTAGGTCGATGCGCGATCTTTTTGGGCCGAAGGTTAGTCGCATTCTCGTCGACGATGTCGGCGCATTCGATAAACTCAGTGCATTCTTGAAAGACTATATTCCCGAGGCACGTCCGCTGCTCGAACTCACAGCTAAAGAACCGCCTCTATTCGAACTTTGCGAGGCGAATGGAGTCTCAATAGAGCAGCAGATAGAGAGCGCTTTAGAGAAAAAAGTACGGCTGCCCAATGGCGGAGACCTCGTTATTGAACAAACGGAATCGATGGTAACCATCGATGTAAACACCGGCTCTTTCATTGGCGCTCGCGATCAAGACTCAACGATACTCGAGACGAACCTCGAGGCTGCCGCTGCTATTGCGTTGCAACTGAGGTTGCGTAATTTAGGAGGAATCATCGTTATAGATTTCATCGATATGCACTGTGAAGAACATCGTTCTCAGGTGCGTAAGGCGTTGATCGATGCGCTTGCGAAAGACGGCGCACACACAGTGGTTGGTGAGTTTTCGCAATTTGGTTTGCTCGAGATGACACGCAAGCGAGTTCGTGAAAGTTTGCAGCGCGTTCTGCGCGTGCCCTGCGAAGACTGTTCGGGTGACGGTCATGTCGCCTCGATAGACTCTGTAGTATCGATAATCCATCGCCGGTTGCTGGTACTGTCCTCTCGGGGCGATATATTTAGGGTGAAAGCGTCGCATGCGGTGATCGATGCATTGCGTGAAGAGTCGCGAATAATCGAGCAATCAATCGATGGTCGGTTAGAGTTTCTCGAATGCACTGAGTATGCGAGAAGCCAATTTGATATTGAAATTACTAGCAAACGATTGGGTGGGTCTTAAGTTGCTAGAAAGTCGAAGAGAGGTTCAGTGTTTTTATCCTTAGTATTCGGCATAGGCAGGCTGCTGCGACGAGTATTTATCGTGGGAATTGTCGCGCTCGCCGCTTATGTGAGCGCAGGCCGGCAGTTTATGCCGGCAGTCGCAGACTACACGCGGTTCGTCGAAGAAAAAGTCTTCGAACTGACCGGATTGCCGGTAAACATAACTTCTTTAACCGGGAGTTTTTCTGGATTCAATCCGACGATCGAGGTAAGCGGGTTGAGTTTGCTGGTAACCGAAACTCAGGTCGGTGTAGCAGCTGAATCCGCTGGTCTGCTTTTTGATAGGGCAACCTTAACGTTGGACGTGCCGGCTAGTCTTTGGCAGCGACGCTGGGTGCTTAAGGAATTCGAAGTCGCAGATTTAGAGGTTGCCCTCCGGCAGTCTGCTGACGGCTTATGGCAGCTGCGCGGAGTTAGCGGTGCAACGCCGCAGCGGGTAAACATGGCAGAGCTCTATTCAATTTTATTGGGCGTGTCTTATTTGCAGCTAAGCGACGTGGTGCTGAGCCTTGAGCCGAGCGCGGGTGACTCCGTTGTGGTCGATATAGTCGACGCGCGAATTCAGAACCGCGAGAACGAACACGTTATTCTTGTTGATGCATTAATCGATGGTGTGCGCCAGCCACTTCAATTCTCCTACGAGGGGACAGGCGCGACGCTTGCCGATGCATCCGCCTACGCTTATGCAAATATTCCTACGGGCGACTATCTTCCTCTTTTCGAATCGCTACTGCCGGCCGCGGTCCAGCCAGCGCTTACCGGTGTTACTGCGTTAGACGCAGGTGGTGAAATTTGGTTTGAGATAGCAGGTGGGAAACTGATCGAGGCGACGGCAACCCTCGATATAGAGTCTCTAGTATTGCTGAGGCCGGCAGCCAGGGAAGCGCTAACGACAGAGCTTTCGAGCTTCCGCAGCGTCGCAACAATACGCCAGTCGGCGGAGTTATTGGCCACGGATGGAACGAACCCTCGGTTCGAATTCGTAATTCAGGCGAATCAAGGCAAATGGGATGGAGAGGAATGGGGCGCTTTCTCAGCGGGCTTCGTAGTGCGTCAAAACGACGAAGTCGAATTAAGAGCAGACTCCGTGGATATCGCGCGGGTTCTCAGCCTTACTCGCCGCATGGCGAGTGCTGGCTTTATACCTCTCTCTGATTCGCAGATTAGTACATTGAACGACCTTTCACCGCGCGGTCTGATTAATAACCTAAGCGTGAAACTAACCGGTCAGAAGAAGGCTGCCTCGCCACTAGAGGCGCTGTCTGGACCCATCCAGAAATTGTCCCTGCGAGCGAATACCGAAAGCGGCGCCATCGAGTCGATTGGTGGGATTCCGAAGCTAGATGGCGTGACGGGTTATCTAGAAGTTGACTATGACGGACAGACGCAAAGAGCGAGCGGATTTGCTGAGATCGACACGCCTTCTCTGCGAATGAATCTCCCAAACATTTATACGCGTGATTGGTCGTATGATTATGTTAATGGGCGCATAGATTTTCTCTCAAAATTCGAAGCTGGGCTCGACCTTACATTGTCTAGCAACACGATAATTGCAGAATCTGCGAACACGACAGGGCGCGTGCAGTTCACATCACAGCTAGTACGGCCGGTAGAAGGTGATCCTCAGTCGAATATTGAGTTACTCATCGGTGTTGAGCGCATGCGCGCAGACGATCGTTATCTCTACCTCCCCGACGGTCCGAAAATAGAGCAGGGGCTCAAGTCAACCATGGCCTGGGTTGGAGGCGCGGCCCTAGACGGGACGTTCTTCGATAGCGGCGCGATATTGCGCGGATCGATGCTGCCTGGCTCAAACCCTGCTGCAAAAACGTTCCAAAGCTTCTATCGACTGAGTGACGGAAGGATTCGCTATGCCGAAGGGTGGCCAGATATTGAGGGCGTCGAGGCATTCGTCTTGACTACGGACAGTTTAGTCGATGTTTTCGTGAAGGCTGGGAACAGTCACGGGTTATTGCTCGACGGAGCGAAAGGCACGGTACGACCCACTGTCGACGAAGATGGGGTGCTTCGTAATAAACTTTTAGTCGAGGGTGGTGCGACGGGGCTCACACAAGACGCGCTCAATTTTCTTTCTGCCTCACCGCTGCCGGGTGGTCTTATAGACACGGTGAACAACTGGCGTGCAGAGGGTGAAGCTGAGGTAGCGATCGATGTGCAATTGCTGCTCGGTAGTGGTGAGCCGGTCGATGTGCGAACTGAGCTTTCGATTGATGAGAATAACTTAGCGCTACTCGACTATGGTCTTGACGTCTCGGAGCTTTCGGGCCAGGTACTGTTCGACACTCGAACTGGCCTCGATAGCTCGGATTTGCGAGGGCAACTGTTCGGGAGTCCAGTCTCACTGCAGCTCGGATCGGCGCAAAATGATCGCGTCATCGAGGCGGTTACGCTCGCTGCTCGCGGCAGCGTGGCGCCGCAGAAATTGGCCGATTTGGCGCTGACGAGTCCGCTTATCGATTCAATGCTGAGTCAGACCAACGGTGTTTTGGAGTTTACGAGCCAGTTATTTATTGAGCAAGGTGGCGAGAGTTTATATCCCACGACTCTCGAAATTCAGAGCACATTGGAAGGTGTTTCGATTGCAGGGCCCAGTCCGCTTAACAAAGACGCTGCCACACCTGTCGCCTTCGATCTGGCGCTTGGATTTGGCGAAAACAGGCAATGGCACAGGGGCAAACTGGGAGAACGATTGGAGTTCGATCTTTCATTCGATGATACAGCACTCACTCAGGGGCTGGTTTTTCTGGGCGAATCGCCTACTGAACTCAGTGCGCTAAAGCAGAATCCTTTCGATGGCCTAGTGGTGCTCGGTAGTTTGTCCGCTGCAGACTTCGAAGAATGGGATGATTTTGCTACGCAGTTTACAGAGACTCTGCGGACACTCGCTGCGAGCGAAGGGGCACTTGATGAGTCGAGTTATGGCGTTGAGGGTTTTGCTGAGAATCTTGGTTTTATTGATATCTCGGTGAATGAATTAGGGCTCTTCGGCCAAAGTTTTGCTAAGCAGTCGCTTAGAATTAGGCCCGATATCGGAGCAAAAAATTGGCTCATAGATCTCGCAGGCCCAGAGCTTGAAGGCCACGTTGAAGCGCCCTTTGCCGAGGGCGAGATGCTTGTGTCTCTCCAAAAGCTACGTTTGGCGGGTGATGAATCGAGTACGATAGGACCACAGCGCATAGAAGAAGACCCCGCCGAAACAGAGCCAGTCGATTCGCTCGCCGAGCTCGACCCCAGATTATTTCCTGCGATGCGTTTTAGTGCGCGCGAGATTGTTATTGGAGACAGCCCCTACGGTAGCTGGCGTTTTCGTTTGAAACCAGAAGCAGTCGGTGCTGAGTTTTCGGAGCTTGCATTCGACTTTAGAGGGCTTCAGCTTGAAGCACAGTATTTGAGTGCTGAGCAGATAGACAATTGGGATGCCAAGGGAGAGGAAAGCGGGGCTGTGTCTGAGCAGATGCCTGCGCCATCTTTTTATTGGCACTTTGATGGGCAGGCCCATCGTAGTGAATTTAATGGTCAGCTACATGTCGCCGATTTAGGCGAGGTGCTCCGTGCTAATGGCTATGCCCCTAGCCTTGTCAGCAACGTGGGAGATTTCGAGTCGCAGCTCGAATGGCAGGGCACGCCCGCATTCTTCAATGCAGAGAATCTTAGCGGCGAAATAAAAATCGACATCAGAGAGGGTAGATTTCTTCAAGGTGCCGGCGGTGCAGGCGCATTGAAGCTCATCAGCATCCTTAATTTAGATGCTATCATGCGTCGACTTCGTTTTAGCGATGATCTTCTGCGCAGCGGCCTTGCGTTCGACCAGATCGATGGCCATCTAGTGCTAGAGGAAGGCCAGGTTCAGATTCAGGATCGTCTCGTTATAAGTGGTCCGTCTAGCCTTTATCAAATAACTGGAGACGTCGATCTTGTTGCCGAAACGATAGTCGGTGAAATGTATGTCACGCTTCCGGTGAGCGACAATATTCCTTGGTTAGGTCTACTGTCGGCGAATATACCAATCGCGGTCGGCGCGTATCTTTTCGATAGAATTTTTGGCGATCAGGTAGATAGTCTTACGAGTGCCGTCTACACATTGGATGGCCCCTGGGAAAACCTTGAGCCGCAGTTTAAACAAGCATTTGGCTCGCCCGATTCGCCCTCCGCCGCAGGTGCCCAAGAGCTGCCTCAGGTTAGGTAGTCTCTTCCCGCGTTAATTGATTATTTGGTTGTCGGGTAGGTATCTCAGCCGAATGTAAATACTTTGAAAAAGAGAAAAGATTATGTCGCACGACGAAATGCTAGGTGCTCTGAAACAGGAAACGACCAGTCGAGAGAATTTGCGTCCGATGAGATCGCTCAATTTACTCTCATATCGCGAGATACAAAGCCTCATGTCCGCAAATGAAGAGGTACGCAGTTTATTTCGAATATGTGCACTTGCGGTACTCAATAGTGGCAATGAGGTCGATGATGTTTCTAGTCTCATTGAGTCTTATCCCGATTTTGAAATCGATGTAAAGCCACAGTCGCGCGGGCCAATCATGGATGTTCGCAATGCGCCTATTTCAGCTTTTGTCGATGGCAATATGATTCGCGGTATTCAAGAACATTTGTTCTCGGTATTAAGGGATGTCGTTTATGTAAATAATGCGCTTAATGGCTTTTATGATCTCGATAGCAGGCGAGGCGTGACAGAAGCTGTCTTCGATATCCTACGCAATGCAAATATCGTTCAGCCAAACTTAAAGCCCGATTTAGTGGTGTGTTGGGGTGGTCATTCTATAGGTCGTAACGAATATGACTTCACGAAAGAGGTTGGTTATCAACTCGGCCTGCGCGGACTAAATATCGCCACGGGCTGCGGCCCGGGCGCCATGAAGGGGCCGATGAAGGGGGCTGCCATTGGTCACTCTAAACAGCAGCTCGCACTGCGCCGCTATATTGGCATTACTGAGCCTGGGATAATCGCAGCAGAGGCACCCAACGCGATTGTTAATGAGCTAGTCATCTTGCCCGATATCGAAAAACGTCTAGAAGCATTTGTGCGCTTGGCGCACTGCATCGTGGTTTTCCCCGGCGGTGCAGGAACAGCGGAAGAACTACTCTACATTCTGAGCATCCTGATGCATGAACGCAATGCAGGACACCCTTTTGGCCTGATTCTCGCGTCCCCTGAATCAAGCAGCGAATATTTTGAAAAGATAGATGCGTTTATACGGGCGACCCTAGGCGATGAAGCCGCAGAGTACTATGAAATAATTTCGGGTGATGCGGTGGCTATCGCGCGTCGTGCCAAGGCGCACGTTGATATGCAGCGAAAGCATAGACTTTCGCTGGGTGCATCCTATGGATTTAACTGGGAGCTTTATATTCCTTCGGATTTGCAGGCGCCGTTTATTCCTAGCCACGAAAATATGGCCGGCCTGCGTCTAGATTCCACTGTTTCCGCTCAGCAGCTAGCATCGAATTTAAGAAAGGCATTTTCGGGCATCGTAGCAGGCAACGTGAAGGCACAAGGTGTTGCGCAGATTAAAACGCATGGCCCCTTTCAGATCACAGGTGAGCCACAAATCATGCAGAGGATGGAGTCGCTGCTCGCGTCGTTCGTTGAGCAGAAGCGGATGAAGATTGACTACTCCAACTACACGCCGTGCTGGGAAATAGTGTCGCAATGAGTCTGATGTTTTGGGAAAAATGGAAACAGGTATGGGTTTGAGAAAAATTCTAGGACTGTGCGCAGGAATAATGCTCACAGCGGCATTGTCGGCCTGTCAGGTTGCGGAGCAAAGTGAGCGCAGTTTCACTGTGCTCTATACCAACGACGAACACGGTTGGATGGAGGGAATGGGGGAGTCGAACAGCGCCGCCAATTTGATGCAGCTGTGGAAGGATGCTGAGGGTTATTCGATCGCTAATGCGGAGGATTTCTTGCTGCTTAGCGGTGGAGATAATTGGACAGGGCCGGCCATCTCAACATGGAATCAGGGAAAGAGCATGGTCGAATTAATGAATTCAATGGGCTATGCGGCCTCTGCTATCGGGAATCACGAATTCGATTTTGGCCTCGATACAATCCGTGAGCGCAGTGCAGAAGCAGACTATGCCTATGTTAGTGCTAACACGGCATGGCGTGATTCGGGTTTAGTTCCGAAGGATATTGGTATTGTCGAGTATCGAATCGTAGAGGCCGCAGGCGTACGTGTCGGTGTCATTGGGTTAACAACAACTGAGACGTCGACTACGACGAATCCTGCAACTGTTGCACCGCTGCGGTTTAATAACTACGAGGCAACACTCCGCCGGATTGTGCCGGAGATCGAAGCGCAGGGCGTCGAGCTTACCTTTGTGATTTCGCATGTGTGTCTCGATGAATTAGAGCCTCTCGCGCTCGCTGTCGCCGATCTGGATATTAGTCTTTTCGGCGCCGGGCACTGCAACGAGCTAATCGCGAAGCGCCTCGACAGCACCGTGATTCTCGGCGGGGGCTTCCATTTTGGTAGCTACGCGCGCGCGACCTTCTCTATCGGTACTGATGACGAGGTACGCGTCGATTTTGCAACTGCGGAAAATGCAGGCGCGCAAGCGGATCCCGAGATTCGCGCTATTATTGAAAAGTGGCAATCGCGCTCGGAAGCATCGCTGTCCGAGGTGTTGGCCTATGTTGACAAGACGGTGCCTCGGGGAACGGTGTTAGATCAACTGGTGGTCGATTCATGGCTATGGGCTGATCCCGCGGCGGACGTTGCTGTGACCAACGCCGGAGGAATTCGTGCGCCGCTGCCAAGCGGGGCGGTAACTCTTGGCGACACCGTTGCGATACTGCCTTTTGACAATACGATTGTCGCCGTTGAAATTTCGGGAGCAGATTTGATAGCTGCTCTCAACGAGGGCAGTCGTCCTCGCGTCGCAGGTATGGCGAAAGTTGACGACAAATGGATGTTGTCAGCAACAGGTGAGGCGCCTCAAGCGGATGAACTCTATCGCGTTCTCATTAATAGTTTCATGTATGCGGGAGGAGATGGGTACGAGCGCTTTGCCTCTGCTGATCCTAATGCTTATGACACGGGAACGCAGTATGGTTTGCCATTTCGAGATTGGCTTAGGAGTCTTGCATCAACGCAAGCGCGACCCCTGCAGCTGATCGACTGAACTAAAGGTGTGCGCACTAGCAATCACTCTTGCGAGTGCAGGATATTTCGAGAAATTTAGACTAAGTGGGAGTAAAAACAGTGACGCTTAAATTATTGATAAAGTGCCTTACACTCAGCCTGCCTGTGGCCTCGTTAATAATATTTTCGCAAACAGTATCAGCCCAGTCTCTTGAAGACGAGGCTGTCGAATGGCTGCAAGAATTCATACGGGTAGATACTGTAAATCCGCCCGGAAACGAAACCCGCGCGGTGGAGTTCTATCGCGAAATTTTTGACGCCGAGGGCATCGAATATGACTGGGTTGAAAGTGCGCCTGGGCGCGGAAACATTTGGGCGCGGCTAGAGGGAGGGAATGAGCCTGGTCTCATGCTACTTCAGCATACCGACGTAGTGCCGGCTGACAAAGAGTTCTGGACTACTGATCCTCTTTCTGGCGAGTTGCGTGATGGCTATATTCTCGGCCGCGGCGCGCGCGATATGAAGGGTACAGGCATTGCGCATCTAGCAACTTTTCTAAGCCTTCACCGTAGCGGTCGCGCGCTGAACCGAGATGTTGTGTTCTTGGCGACGGCTGATGAGGAGGCTGGCGGCTTCTACGGTGCTGGGTGGTTGATCGAGAATCGTCCTGAAATATTTGAAGGCATCGGGCTGCTAATTAACGAAGGTGGTGCCGGTAGCGTCAGCGGCGACGAAATAGTGTTTGGTGTAGAGGTGACTCAGAAAGTTCCCGTGTGGTTGCGTCTCAGCGCAATTGACGTCCCTGGGCATGGTTCCTCGCCACGTGCAACGACTTCGGTTCTTCGCATCGTCGAGGCGCTTAACAGAATCAAAGAAAATCCTTTTGAGCCTCGGATTATTCCTGCCGTCGACGCCTATTTTTCAGGTCTTGCAGTGTCGATGGATGATGACTGGGCGCCTGCCTATGCTGACATGGCACGAGCGATTACCGACCCAGAATTCTTGCCGGCGCTACAAGACTTTCGGCCCGGACATCATGCACTAACGCGAGATATTTGTTCCATCACGCGGATGGGTGGTTCGAGTAAAATTAATACGATTCCTCCCGAAGCCTGGGCTGAGTTGGATTGCCGAATGCTTCCCGATCGTCCCGCTGAGGAATTGATTGCAGATATTGAGGCGCTCCTCGAAGGAACCGGAGTCGAGGTCGACGTAATAATGGCTTTTACTCCCGCGATATCCAGTACGAATTCGACTCTGTTCGAGTCGATCGTGAATGTGACAGGAGAACTCTACCCCGGTTCGCGAGTTCTATCAGCTGTAAGCACGGGATTTACCGACAGTCACTTTACTCGCGATCTTGGTATTGTTAGTTACGGATTTAGCCCAGTCATTACGCGTGCTGATGATCCCACCGGCGTGCATGGAAACGATGAGCGAATTCCGGTTGAGGCTTTTCGCGCCGGCGTGACCGATCTCGGCGCAATCGTCCGTAACCTGGTTCATTAGTCTAAAGTATCGGATCTTGATTCAGCCCGCGCCTTAGTGAGGAAGGACAATGCGTATAGCTGCACTGCAAATGGTGAGTACCTCGAGCATAGAGCAAAATCTCGCTGCCGCAGCGAGGCTAATCGCCAGCGCTTCCGAGGCAGGTGCGACGCTTGTGGTGCTGCCGGAGGTATTTGCCACGCTCGAAGGGCTATCTCCTCTTGCTGAAGTGGGCGAGCGCATGCTTGAGACTGTGACCTATTCGAAGGCGCATGCGACTAACGATGATCTGGGTGGTCAGAAAAATAACCAATGGGAAGAAGAAGCTTCGCCTCTGCAAAATTTTCTGTCATGCCAAGCAGCCGAGCACTCCTTAACGATCGTCGGCGGCACGATTCCGCTGCTCACTCGCCCTGATGGAAGTCTTATCGAAGATGGGCGCGTTCGTGCAAGCAGTCTCGTATTTAATCCACGTGGCGAACGTATTGCACGCTACGACAAGATTCATCTGTTTGATGTCAAAGTGAACGATGCCCAGTCACAGTATTCGGAGTCGTTAAGCTACGAGGCGGGGAGTGAGCTTACCTGTGTTGAGGTCGGAGGATTACAGTTAGGCCTGAGTGTCTGTTACGACCTAAGGTTTGGCGAGTTATATCGGCAACTGATGGCCCGAGGCGCGCAATTGATCACGGTGCCAGCAGCTTTTACAGCCGTTACTGGCGCTGCGCACTGGGAGCCACTGCTGCGGGCAAGAGCTATCGAGAATCAGTGCTATGTAGTGGCAGCGGCACAAGGTGGGAGGCATAGCGATACGCGAGAGACCTGGGGGCACTCAATGATCGTCGATCCTTGGGGAGAGGTGCTCGACTGCGTAGCGACTGGCGAAGGTATCGCGATTGCCGATATTGATTTAGCTCGCGTTGAAGATATTCGATCGCGCATGCCAATACAGCAGCAAAGACGACTCAGTTAGGACGTTATATGGCAGTTGATAAAAGTATTGTAAGTAATGGGATTGCTCTTCTCTTAATCTTATTCGGTGCTCTGCTCGAAGGGAGTACCGGTGACATTGTGTTAAGTACTGGGCTGTTCGCGTTGTCAGGTGGTGTAACAAACTGGCTCGCGATACACATGCTCTTCGAGCGCGTGCCTGGGCTCTATGGGTCTGGTGTCATACCTCTACGGTTTGAAGAGTTCAAGGTGGGTATTCGCGAACTGATCATGGAGCAGTTTTTCGACCGTGTCGATCTCGACTCATTTCTGGGTTCTCAGACGGGCGACGACAAAACATCAATGAGCGAACGCGTCGCGACTGAGATTGGCAAGAGCCTCGATGGTATCGATCTTGATTCTGCGTTCGACAGGCTTCTCGATGTGATTCTCGCGTCGTCTTTCGGAGGCATGTTGGGAATGCTCGGCGGACGCGATGCGCTGGCTGGTCTCCGGGAGCCGTTTATCGCCGAAATGAAGGACTATCTCGTCAGTCAATTCTCTCCAGAACAGCTCCACCAGCGTATCGAAAAGCTGATTGCGAGCGGCGATGGCGCGGTATCCATTCGCGAAAAGCTCGAAGAGGTGATCGACGGTCGATTGAATGAGATGACACCTGAGATAGTTAAAAGCGTCATTCAGAATATGATTAAAAAGCATCTAGGATGGCTGGTTGTGTGGGGTGCTGTTTTTGGTGGGCTCATAGGCTGCGGCGTGAGTGTTTTTGAGATAATAGTAGGCGCGTAGCAGCGCTTTTTGTATCTAAAAGTATCATTTTAACCAATTAAAAGAGATGGTTTAAAACAATGCTGCGTGATTTTGACCCACCATTCAAGCAGCTTTGTACGCACCACTTTGTTGCATTCAAAACTGCCCTCATCTTCTTTCTGCGTAATTTCTCGAAGAAAATCACAAATTGATACGGTTGATACTGTAATTGACGTTTTTCTTATACTACAATGCGCGACCAAATTATTCGGAGTAACCCCGTCGCCAAGAGCGGGTCTCGACCACATTAATCCATCTTCTTGAGTATCTTACTATGGCACGTCCAGTCGAATTTGATGAAAACAAAGTTTTAACCAATGCGATGGAGCAATTTTGGAAGGAAGGCTACGAAGCAAGTTCCGTACAAAAATTACTCGACTGCACCGGAATAAATAGAGGCACTCTCTACAACTCATTCGGCGACAAAGAAACTTTTTTCAAATCCTGCGTTGATCAATACAATCGATTGAGTGCAAAGCAAATTGAAGCGACGCTAGGTAACGCAAAGTTAAAGCCTTGGGACGCGATCACTGCCTACCTCAATGCGACGGTCGTTGAAGTGAGTAATAAGCATCGCGGACTCGGATGTTTGCTAGTCAACTCGCTCTGCGAAAGCATTAATTACGATAAAGAAATGAAGAAAGTTGTTCGTAGCTCACAGGCCACTGTGCGTAAGGCACTCTTAGCACGTGTTAAAGAGGCGCATAAAGCGGGCAAGATAAAGAAAGGATTCAGCGCTGAGTTCGCAACTGACGTGATTTTAAATACTCTTTACGGTGCACGTGTTAACTCGCGCGATGGGAAAAATGCTAAACAATTGAAAGAGTTACTTGATTTTTCCGTGGCTTCCCTAAAGAAATAACGCTACCACAGCGCGGGTATGCAAAAAGTGTAATTCCCACTTTTGCATCGAGGCATAGGATTGCTATACTCGGGTCACTAGGGCGCGCAATTAGGCGTTGATTAAAGCACTCAGGACATAATAATGAAGAAAATTTCTGGCAAGCGAAGTTCCGACGATACCAAGATTGACCTCACCCCGATGCTGGACGTGGTATTCATACTTCTTATCTTCTTTGTGGTCACGGCGACTTTCCTCTCCGAGACTTCGATCAGTGCTGCGAGCAGCGATAACAATAACGATCAGCCGCCGCCAGAGGACGATGACAAGAAGAATATTCTGTTCGAAATTGGGGCAAACAATGAAATTATCCTCAACGGCAATCCGCGTCCAATTATCCAGACGCAAATTCGCTCGAACATCGACCAATTAAAAGCCGAGAACCCAGCGGCGTCAGTCATCATCCAACCGAACAACGACTCTGACGTGGCCACGCTAGTAATGGTAATGGACGCTGCTCGGCAGGCTGGAATGTCAAATATCTCGATTGTCGAGCCCAGATAAGCCTGCATCGATACATACCTACCCTAAGGCCCGCCTCTATGCGTGTGCCTTTGAATGAAACGCACCGCCTCGGCGGTGCGTTTTGCGTTAGAGCAAGAGGAAAGTAAAAGTCATGAAGTCTCTCTGGAACGACGAAGATGCAGCTCGGTGTTTTGCAGAAGAAGGCGAGCTAGGACTCAGGGTTTACACGTCAAGGCTTCTTGGTATGAATCCAGACCTTGTCTTACACGGTGGTGGCAATACATCGCTAAAGGGCGTTAGCAATACCGTGTTCGGTGAATCTGTCGAAACGCTTTTTGTCAAAGGGTCTGGCTGGGATCTCAGGACAATAGAAGCGGCTGGCTTTCCGCCTGTAGATCTGAACTACTTGCGAAGACTGGGTGCGCTCGACACACTTAGTGACACTCAGATGATGCGCGAATTACGACTAGCGCTTTTAGATCCAACAGCACCGACACCGTCAGTCGAGGCGATTCTTCATGCGCTGATACCGCATCGCTACGTCGACCATACTCATACCGATGCTGTGGTTACGCTTAGTAATTCTCGAAGGGGTGCTGATCGCCTGGCCGAACTTTTCGGCGATGAGGTCCTAATCCTGCCCTATACCATGCCAGGCTTTGTGCTAGCCAAACAGGTCGCGCAGGAAGCTGCAGACGCCGACTGGTCTTCGCTACGCGGCATTATCCTGCTTAACCACGGCTTGTTTACTTTTGCCGAAGACGCGAAAACGAGCTACAGCGCGATGATCGACTTGGTTACTCGCGCGGAGGAGTATATCGTCAGTGAATTAGGTGATAGCAGAGCTGAGACGGTCGCCAAACTCGACACGTTCGATAGGCTCTCCTTCGCCGAACTCCGCCGTGAGGCGGGCAACGTGTTTGGCTCTCCCGTACTGGCAAGTCTCGACACTGGTGATGATGCTAGACGTTTTTCAATGCACACGGACGCCGAACGACTTATCGCCAGTGGTCCTCTCACACCCGATCACACTATCCATACCAAACCCTTTGGTGCAGTCTTCCCGCAGAGTCCTGTTGCCGGTTTGCAAGGTTTCTGCTCTGACTATTCCTCTTATTTCTCAGAGCATGCTCTCTCTGAACATCGCCGTTTAGACCTGATGCCTCGCTTCGGTGTGTGGTCCGAGCGAGGAATTGTAAGGCTCGCGCCGAGCGTCAAAAGGCTTAAAATCGTCGAGGACATTGTCGCCCATACTATACCAGCTATCCTTACCGGTGAGCGTCTGGGTGGTTGGCGCCCGCTGCCAAGAAAAGCACTCTTTGATGTCGAGTACTGGGAGCTAGAGCAGGCTAAGCTTAAGAGCGCTGTGACTGCGATCGACTCGTCACGTGAACTAGAGGGCAAGGTCGCGTTGGTCACCGGTGCGGCCTCGG
>JAGYKB010000014.1 GCA_018401885.1 Gammaproteobacteria bacterium | reverse complement strand
CCGGCGCAATATGTCCTTTGGCGATCGCATTAAATCCTGCGTGCGGCGCAAGGAAGCTCGCTGTGCTCATTAAGCCCGAGCCTTCTGCGCATTGGATCCCAGCGAGACTGCCCATCATCTGACCCGCACGAATCGTTTCGGGCGCGAGGCCAGGCGCTTGATTGACGTCTAAAACCGGTACCTGTGAAATCACTGCACCGCGCGAGTTCGCGAGTGCTGCAACAAGCTGTGCGTCGCCATCTTTCGCTTCGGCATAGACAATGTCGTGGATCTGTAGCTGCGCACCCGCTGCGTCGATCGCGCGAGTAAGCTCGGCCATTGTTTCACGAGGCCACGGCCAAGGTCCGACCTCATCGATGCTTTGTTCATCTATTGCGACTATCACAACCCTCGATTCGGTGTCTGTCTTTGGTGCCAGTGTCCAACCCACTGTCCCCAGACGCTCTTCGAGACTAGCAAGCTGGCTGTTGGGCCCAGAAACCGCCAGCAGCGCGAAGGTGGCAACCGCCGCCGTAGCAAGCATAGCGATGCGGCCACGAATAGGCGCCATAAACAGCAGGCCACCAATAAACGGCAGACTCGCTAGACGTTGAGCGAAAGTGAGACGGGGCGTGCTCATTATTGCGCACCCCACAGAGTAATACCTTGAATGCGACCTGTGTCGAGCTGCTGCTCAAAGAAGTAGCCCGCCGCAGAGCCGTCTGTTGCTACAGCGCCAGACAAGGTCTTTGTGTCTTCTTTTAAGCGCAAATAGCCGCCGTCTGCGATGGCACCGTTTGCCGTGAAATCAATCGCACCGGTGCTCGCGTGGTCGAGATTCAACTCAGTCGCAAACGCCCGATCAACAAAGTCGAGCTCGAGGTTACCGCCCGCCACACGCATGGCAACGATGCCGTTGCTCGAATCGTAGAATGCTTCGGCGGCGTTTAAATCTAATCTAACTACGCCCAGCCCAGAGTCCACGCGTGCGCCATTAGGCTCGCTGCGATAGAGGATAAATCCGCTGGTTGAGGCGACGGTCACGTCGCGGCCGTCGGCACCTTCGCGCGCCTCGCTCAATGAGAGCGATAAGAGGCTCGGTGTGTCTGTCGACCCCCAGCGTCCCCAGACTAGCTGAGCGCTGTCTGTCGAGTCGGCCGTCAGCGCAACGGTCGGGGTAAAATCAGTGAGAACTGCGGGTGTCTCAGGCAGATCAGTACTAGGCTGATCGGTTGGAGTCTGGCTGTCTCCCTTCTCAGCCGCCGCAACTTCTGTATTAATTTTGGTCGTCGCAACGCTTTCTAAATAAACTTCAGTAGAGTCGAGCGTGTCGGCAGTGCCGTCGGAAGCAACCTGCGCGTCTGCGGCTGTGGCATCACTGCTCTCAGAGGATTCAATTTCGCTAAGCGTTCGCTCGCCAGACGCGGCGACAAGACGAGGGGCAGGATTTCCGCTGCCGAGCTCGAGTACCTGAAGGGTGTTCTGGCTAAGCTCTACGGCGTCTACTGCGCAAGGCCCCAGGGCTTCGCTGCTGCACTCGCTAGAGTAGGGCGCCATGACTATCGCCCCTTCGTTTACCAACGCTCGCGTCGAGCGTGAGTTAGCACTTACTACAAAATCTGTACCGCGGACACCGATGGCGGCGATAGGGGTGTTCATACGGAAGCGTTCGCGGGCTGATTTTGCCGCCTCGCCAGAAATGGCTCGGGCTACGCCTTCGCTTAATTCGAATTTAACGGCCGAATTTTCTGGCTTCGACGCGTCATAGTCATAGCGCACAACATCGAGGGTGCTGCTCGGCCGAACGCTCACCAGCGCGTCATCGACAAAGCGTACATGCACATGGCCACCGGCTTCGGTGAACACTCTGTCACCCACGTGGACCTTCGCGCCTGCCTCGATGAGCACGCGTGCCTCGTCGCGCTCAAGATAGGCTCGACCTAGCACAAGGCTTACCTCGCCAACCGAACGGACGCTTGCTTGAATAGCATCGTCGGTTTCGGCGGTCACTTTAAGCGAGCTTAGCGAGATAATCAGCGCCAGCAGCGGTAGAGACGACACGCGCAGCCATACGCGTTGCACGCCAGGCCTTAGGCCTCGCGGAGATTTCGCGCTTGTTAAATGACTGCGTTGCATTGAATTACTCATCTTTTGCGTTTATCGCGGCTTTCTATAATTCGCCGATCTCTATAGTTTGCCGATTTCTGTAGTTTGCCGATCGTTTGCCGAGAACAAACCTTTGGTTGAGGCTAAAGATAATTCAAGGTTGGACGAGACGGGGTGATTGCGGTCACACAGGACGCTGATCGCCCTTATTACTTGGCCTTGACGTGCCTATAATACGCGCTTGTTCGAGCGCTGAAAATTGTTTCTATCTCGCGGTGCTATACCCCCGACTTAAGTTAACGTCACCGCTGCCGCTGTCTTAGTGGGCTTACGCAATTTGATCGACTGGTAGCAAGGCAATGCCCCGAGGGATCGCGTTTTATGGTGGTAACACCGCAACTGCTCAAGACTTTCCCGTTATTAAGCGGGCTGCCGGACGCGACTCTCGAAGAGGTTGCGGGTCAAAGCAGCGTGCGCAAAGCCGCGCGGCGAGCAATCGTGCTGAACGCGGGTCAGAACGAGGAGCAGATTTGCTTTTTGTTTGAGGGCAGGCTGCAGGGTGTCGACTTTACGATAGACGGGCGCGAAGTTGGTCTCTATTTCGTCGAACCGGGCGAATTTTGCGGCGAACTGTGCCTATTTGACGGGGGCTCGCAACCCGAGTTTATCATGGCGCTTACGCCCTCAGTGATCGTCAGCGTGCCTCTAAACGCAATGCAGGCGCTCCTTAAAAAGCACCCCGAACTGTTTGCGACAATCAGTGCCAAAGTCGCAGGCCATGTCCGCAAGATGACGTTCCAGCGGTCATTGCTTGGGCTGCCTAATATCGCGCAGCGGGTGTGCTGTCAGCTCTGGATGCTGGTGCCCGAGAAAGACCGTGATAAAGAAGAAGCAGAAATACGCAATCCGCCAACGCATATGGAGATTGCGATAATGCTCAACATAAGCCGCGAGACTGTAACCCGCGTGTTTCAGTCGTTGCAAAATCGGCAGATAGTTAAACGAGACGGCACTAGTTTACTAGTGGTATCCAAAGTCGGCGTTCTACGCGACTATGCCGAGGGTAAGCAGGAGCTCTAGCCTCGGTCCTGCCGCGCGGGAGCAGGCGGTCGTTGAAATACCACGGCGTGCCCCAACTAAGAGGTATTCGCGTAGCTCGACTACGGTTATGGCGAAACGCTGTAACTCGACTTAAATACGACTTAAACACGATAGAAACACGATAAAAACACGATAAAAAGTGCGACGCTAACTTACAGAAAGCAAACCAATAAAGATCACAGACTATGAGCACGCAAAAAACAGCCAAATACCCAGAACTCGCAGAGGCCTTTACCGACGTCAAACGGTATTTCATCTATGCCGGCCTTTTTAGTGCTGCAGTTAATCTCCTAATGCTCGTGCCCGTCGCCTATATGCTGCAGGTATATGACCGCGTTGTATCGTCCGGCAGCTATCTGACTCTGCGATGCTCACCCTGCTAATGGTCGCGCTGACCGCAGCACTTGGGGGATTCGAGGGTCTACTGGATGATTTTTGATTGCGGCGAGTGTCCCGTATCGAAAATCTGCGTGGCGCTGTGTTCCGACGCCACGTTCAAGCGCGCTTTCTACCGGCGGCTCGGTAAGCACCTCACCGCTCAGCGATCTGTCAAGCCTGCGCCAATTTTCACGGGCAATTTGACCGTTCACTTTTTTTCGATGCGCCGTGGTTTTCCATCTATGTCTTCGTGATGTTTATGTTTCATCCGATGTTTGGCTATGCAGCCATTTTTGCCGGTATTGTCATGATCGCGCTGGCGTATACGACTGAAAAAAGTGACGATGTAAGCTACAAGACGCCAACAGTAAGTCAAACTGGATCAACAACAAGCTAACGGCACGTTAAAAACCTGAAGTGATTGCTGCGATGGGGCATGGCCGACGATTCGCGCCATCGTCATATATCTTCGATGAGGTGCTTACCTGCAAACCGAAGCGGTCGTTCGGCGGGGTTACTACAAAGCTTGTCGAAAACCTTCCGCATGTGGTCATGCAGTCTCTGCTGCTCGGACTCGCGGCGCGCTGTTGCGCTGCGTCAAGAGGGACTTCGCACCCGGCATGATGATCGTAGGCTCGCTGCTGCTCGGCAGGGCGCCTGCGCCTATCGATATGCTGCGGCACCGGAAGGCTTTACGCTCGCCCGTGGCCAATACGATCGTCTCGGTCAACTGTTCGTTCAAATTCCGGAAAGACGCAGACACGATGCTCCTGCCGGCGCCGACGGGCAAATTGTCAGCCGAGCAGGTGATGGTTGTGCCGCCCGGCTCGAAAACATCAGCCAGGCGCGGCGTAAATATGGAACCTCAATGCCGGGAAGCGCCGGTATTGTTGGGCCGAGCGCTTCGGCAAGTCCTGTCTGGCAAGCGCACTTCTCGGTATCTGGCCAACGTATAGCGGCAAAGTCCGTCTCGACGGCGCAGACATCTTTGCGTGGAACCGTACCGAACTTGGTCCTTATGTTGGCTACCTGCCGCAGGACATTGAACTTTTTGACGGCTCGATTTCTGAGAACATTTGCCGCTTCGGCGATGTCGATCCCGACAAAGTGGTCGAGGCAGCGAAAACAGCGGGCGTCCATGATTTGATTCTCCATTTGCCCCAAGGCTACGACACGATTATCGGCGGGTCGGGTGGCATTTTGTCGGGCGGTCAGCGGCAGCGTATTGGTCTTGCCCGCGCGATTTATGGCTCGCCCAGATACCTCGTTTTAGATGAGCCTAATTCGAATCTCGATGATCAGGGCGAGCGCGAGTTAGTTGAGGCAATCCGACGGATCAAGGCAGAGGGCGCGACTGTCATTATCATTACGCACCGCACGATGGTGTTGCAGTGTGTCGATAAAATTTTGGTCATGCGTGATGGCGCTGCCTCTCACTTCGGTCCACGTGATCAAGTACTCGCAGCGCTCGCCGCACCGCAGGATAAAAAGCCTGCGCTGAGACCCGCGTAAAAAGAAGAGACCCGAGGCGGGTGCTATGCGCATCCGCTACATGAATTCATAAAGACAGCCAGCAGTTTGATATTAAGCGGCAGGCATTGCGAACGAGAAATCCCGTGGACGACGAAAACAAGAACGGCCAAGACAACGAAGCAACTCCCTCGACGAATAAGCAGACGCTTGCACGCGTGCCGGTCACCAAAGTGCCTGCGGATCAGGCCATCAGGCCATCGGCGGTAGACGATGCGGCGACTGCCAAAGCAGAGTCGGCAGCCAAGCCCATCTTGCCCACGCGACAGGCGAAACCGCAGGCGGCTGGCGCCGATGATCTTGTCGAAACCAGTATGGAAATTCCCCGTCGCATCGGGCTTACAGTATTCATTCTGGTGTTTGTTGTGTTTGGCGGCTGGGCGGCGCTCGCGCCTTTGGACGGCGCTGCACACGCGCCGGGTCAGGTCACTGTTAAAACGTATAAGAAGGCCGTGCAGCATTTAGAGGGTGGCTTAGTGAGTTCGATCCTCGCGCAAAACGGCGACGTGGTAGAGGCGGGCGAGCCCCTACTCGAAATGGACGACACTCAGCCGCTGGCGCAGCTCGAAATCGCGAACTCGCAGCTTGTCGCACTGCAGGCACGCGAAGCGCGTCTCTTAGCTGAGCGCGATAAACTCACACAGATTGCCTATCCTGCGAGCCTGACAAGTGCGAACGCCGCGGAAGAAATCGCCTCTCAGACGTCGATTTTCGAAGCGCGCAAAGCATCGCGCGAAGGCAGCATCGAAGTGCTAGAGCAGCGCATCGGCCAGCTCGAGTCTAAGCTCGTTGGCTTAGCTGCACTAAAAGACAGCAAGTTAGCACTCGCCGCATCGTTTGCCGATGAACTCGACGACACTCGTGCACTCCTAGACGAAGGCTTCTCTGACAAAGCGCGCCTACGTCAGGTTGAACGGAATCTCGCGAGCTACCAGGGCGAGGCGGCCGATCTTTCGGCGACGATTGCCTCTACTGAGGTGCAGATAGGTGAAACGCGCTTACAAATACTACAATTAAATCGTGAATTCCAAAACGAAGTGGTGAACGAGCTTGGAGAAGTGCAAACGCGACTCAAGGATGCAGAAGAGCGCACCACGGCGCTGCGAGACATCGTGAGCCGCACTACCGTGCGCGCGCCGGTAGCGGGCGTAATCAACGGCATGCAGGTACACACCGAAGGCGGCGTTATCGGCCCAGGCACAGTCATCGCCGAAATCGTTCCACTCACCGAAGAGCTTATTCTCGAAGTGCAGGTCTCGCCTCTCGACATCGACCGCGTCTATGAAGGACAGGAAGCGATGATTCGCTTCTCAAGTTTCGGTAATCGAACTCCAACGATTTTTGGCACGTTACTGAGCCTCTCCGCTGATGCCATCCAGGATCAGAATACCGGCCTAACCTACTATCTCGCTCGAATTGAGGTCACGCCCGAGGGCATGGCAGATCTTGGTGATCTCGAATTACTGCCCGGCATGCCAGCCGAGGCGTTTATTGCGACAGGCTCGCGCACGCTGCTTCAGTATTTGTTTAAGCCTTTCTCAAACGCGATGGCGCGAAGCTTTATCGAAGACTAAGACCAAAACAGCATGCTAAACACCGAGCGAGGCTGACAACTCAGCATCGCGTCGGCCGCTGGGTCATCACACAAAAACCGGATAAACATTGTGAGCAGAACTAACCGACAGACCGCCGCTAATCACCTTGCCTTTGCCGCTCATCGCACGCTTTTTAAAAAAGTGACACTAGGCGCGAGCTTGCTAGTTGCGCTGTCGGGTATCGCCTCACAGGCGACGGCAGCGGAGCTGCCCTCGTTGGGTTCGAGCGATGCGCCGGTCGTTGGTCAAACTCTGCAGGATTTTTTTAGCGCCGCGCTCGACTTTAGCCCTCGCCTGCGAATCGCCGAAGAAAATCTCAATATCGGGTCAGCAAGGCGCAGTGCGGCAACGGGGCAGCTACTGCCACAGGTGCGCGCTAACGCAGTTTATCAAACAATACGCGTAACCAATCAGGCCGGAAACCACCTTCGACGGTAACCCGCTATTCCGTGCAGCTCACACCAGTCTGTTCCGCTGGCAAGCGTTCGCTGCACGCGCACAGGCGGTATTGCCAGGTAAGCCGAGCAGCTCTATTACAGCGAGCTCATACCATTCTGCTGACGATGTCGCAGAAAGTGCTTTTGACGCACTGCAGGCCCGCGACGCACTCGATTCGGTGCGTCGGAATACAGACGGTGAGTAATCAGCTCGAACAAATCGAATCCTCTATGCACGCCGCTTGCGCGAGATTACAGACCTCTATCAAGCGGCGCAGGCTAGCCTCGCGCTGCGGTCAGCCCAGCAAATTCAGTTAGAGAGCCGCCTAGACATACAGCTAGAGGCATTGCGCTCAGTAAGCGGAATCGAGCCAGGCGAACTGTTTCGTCTCGCCGAGGATGCAGCCGTGCCACCGCTCGAGAACAATCTGCACTACTGGGTGGAGCAGGCAGAGAAAAACAATCATTCGATTAGAGCCCAGCGGCTAGAGTTCGAAGCATCGAAGAAAATGGTGTCACAGCGACGCGGCGCTTATATGCCGCAGGTCTCGCTGGTCTTGCAACGCCAAGACTCGAACGTGGGTTTCGATAACATTCCGCTGCAGCGTACAGACAACACCTACATTGGCGTCGATGTGTCGGTGCCAATCTACGCGGGCGGAAGCAACCGCGCGGCGGTGCGTGAGGCTAACAGCCAATCGCTGATCGCCGAAAATGAATTGCGCGGCGTCGAACTCGAAATTGGTGAGACTGTGCGCAGCGCGTATTTGCAGGTACAGGCGAGCGAGAAAATAATTGCTGCGGCGCAGAAACTCGTCGAGTCGACTGAGCTTTCTGCGACGGCAATGCAGCGAGGATTCGAGCTTGGCGCCGTGACCAGCGTCGACGTACTCAATGCAATTCGCGACCAGTTTGGCGCTCAGCGCGATCTGCAGCAGGTGCGTTACGAACACGTTAAATTTTTACTCTTACTAAAGCGTGAAGCCGGATTGCTCACGGCCGATGATCTCATCGAGGTTAGCGCGTGGCTTGAACCTTCTTCTGGCCGCTAACCAAGTCTTTATGTCTAAAAGCTTCGACAAACTCCAGCGAATAACGAGCATCTACTCAGACGTCGAGGACCGGTTTCGGATTACCGGCGAGGTAAGCGCCGAGTCCACGCGCTGCCTTTGGTTTACTCAGCGTTTATTACTGCGGTTAGTCCCGCATATTCTCGACTGGCTAAATGAAATTGCTCGCGCCGAAGGCAAAGGCGATCTCGGTCAGGCAGAACTCATGCAAGATTTCGCTCAGCAGGCAGCGAAGGCGCGGCTTGAGCCTCAGGCAGCGGTTCCGGTGCCAGCGATGCCTAGCCCAAACGCAGCAATTGAGACAACGCCGGGTTCGGTCACTGCTGGCCAACGCGAGGATATTTGGCTGGTGAAGGAAGTTGATATCAGCAAATCCACCAACGGTATTCTGACACTCACGTTCAAACACGAAAGCGCGAACGGCGTGCAGTTGGCGATGGCGCCAATCGAACTGCGTCAGTGGTTAATCATTCTTCACAGCCAATGGCTGCAGGCTGGTTGGCCGGCGGCGATATGGCCAGAGTGGGTCGATACATCACCTAAGGAAAACGATCAGCCAGTTAAGGGGCTGCACTAGACGCACAAACCGCACTAACCGCACTAAGCGCACTAACTGCGCGTCGAGCTTGTGCGATTAGCAGGGCGCAACCCAGCGCTGAAGCAAAAATGCTCGCTTAAAAATAGAGCGCGACAATCTCGCGAATCACCTCATGCAGCGTTTTGCTGCGCTGGGCGTCGCTATAGGTATAAAATCCCTCGCAGTGGCTAACCTCGGGCGGCATGGTGAACGTGCGTCCTTTGTCGAGCGACAGCACCAACTCCTCGTAATTATTTTCAGTATTTTGACTGTTATAACAGGTCATCACGCGCGCCTTCTCATTGATCACCGCAGTCGTATCGATCATGGTGTTGATCGGATTCTGATTGCCGATCTCGTAGGACATTGCAGTCACCCGAAGTTCGGGCGAGCGTTGTAACGCCTGCCAGACTAGCGCCGCAGCGGCGCGGTGATCGGGGTGAGCCTCTAACGGGGCAGGGAAGAAAACCGTTTTCGGAGAAATTTTCGCAATTTCTGCTGCGGTCTTCGTGAGAAGCGCAGGGGTTGCTGCAAGCCCGCGATCGGGTTCGTCCCAGCATTGGAGACTCGCCAATCCGAGCGCCTTTGCCGCCTGTTTTACCTCGTTACGACGAATGGCGACGAGATCGTCGCGATCACCACCTAATGCGCCATCGGTTAGAACAATCACATGCGTCTCGATTCCCTTGTCACGCGCGCGGAGTAGCGTGCCGCCCATGCCATAGGTCTCGTCGTCTGCGTGCGGCGCAAAAACTAGCCAAGGCCCCGCCGGCAAGTCGCTGAGCGAGTAGGGAAGGAGCATGTGTTCTGGATTGAGCATGGCGTTGGTCTCGATGATTGGCGATGCGTTGTTTCGGGTCTTTTTGGCTGCGTGTTAGTGTACAATCATGTCGCGGTCGAGGCTAAGGTTTCGCCGCCTTTGCTTGCTGTTGAATTTTGGATCGCCGATGTCGCTCGCCTTACTTCGTGATTGGATTGCTACCCCATTCTCAGACCGCCGCTTGGTGAGCAATTTCGCGCGGCAGGAATTCTACGCGCAGTTCACCGCGTCGATGGGCGGCTTTCTCTGGCTTATCCTTACCCCTATCGCTAATATTTCGATCTACGCGTTTGTTTTCAGCTATATCTTTAAGGTACGCGCTGCCGAAGGATTCGGCGAAACGGCGTTCGTTCTTTTTATGATGATAGGCTATCTGCCGTGGTTCGCGTTTGCAGACGCAATAGGACGATCGACGTCGCTGCTGCTCGAAAAGGCGCCACTAATCACGAAAGTGAAATTTCCGGTGCAGGTGATTCCCGTTGTCGGATCGCTCGTGCCCTACCTGACTCATGCTATCGGCTTTGCGCTTCTGCTTTTGTATTTGGCGACCCAAGGCTATGTTAATTCGCTTTGGCTATTGCTGCCGGTTATCTTTTTTCTACAACTGCTGTTTACTGCCGGACTCGTTGCTATTTTGTCGTCGCTAAGCGTTTTTCTTCGCGATCTTCAGCAGTTAGTCGCGCTTGCTATTAACGTCTGGTTTTTCCTCACCCCGATAATTTATCCACTCTCGATGATTCAGAGCGAATCGGTTAAGCGCCTTTTCTTATTCAACCCGATGCACAGCTTCGTTAATCTCTATCGCGAGATCGTGCTACGCGGCGAACTGCCTTTGATCAACTTGCAGATAGTCATTGTCGTCTCGCTTGTTAGTTATCTCTTTGGCGGCTGGCTTTTTATGCGCATTAAACATGCCTTCGGCGACGTGTTGTAACATTCGAGGACTTACGCGTGATACATACTCCCCCTCGAATTATCGTCGAGAACATCAATAAAGATTTTAAGATCTACGAGCGACCGCAGGATCGCCTGGCCGAGATTATTCTGCGGCGCCCAAAGCACAAGCTTTACCATGTACTGCGTGATATCTCTTTCGCGGTTCCCGACGGGCAGAGCGTCGGCATTATAGGGGACAACGGCGCGGGTAAATCGACCCTGCTGAAACTCTTGGTCGGTACGCTGCAGCCCACGAGCGGCAGTATTCGAACTCACGGTCAGGTTGCCGCCTTGCTCGAACTTGGTGCGGGCTTTCATCCGGAGTTTACAGGCCGCCGCAATATTTACCTCAACGCATCTTTACTCGGCGTTCCCGATGACGACATCGCGGCGCTTGAGCGCGACATCATCGACTTTTCCGAGCTAGGCGACTTTATCGATAGACCCGTGAAAACGTATTCTTCGGGGATGTATGTCCGGCTTGCCTTTTCGATAGCCACCATGGTGCGCCCCGATATTCTGGTTATCGACGAGGCCCTTTCCGTTGGTGATCTCGCTTTTCAAAAAAAATGCGTTCAGCGCATGAATGACTTTCGCCAGCAAAATAAAACGATGGCGTTCTGCAGCCACTCGATGTTTCACGTCCAGGAACTCTGTGACATTGCGATCTGGATCGAAAAAGGCGAGATCAGGGAAATGGGCGACAGCCACAAGGTGGTGGGCAACTACGAAGATTTCTGCAACAACAAAAAATCCTATACCTCAGTGATTGAAGACTTGCCCCCTGATTCGACAGCAGCGGCAAAGGGGACTGGGGAAAATCAGGAGTCTTTGCTTCAAGACTGCAAAATCAATTCGCTGTCGGTACGTAACACACGAGGCGAGGAGATTACCTCGATTGATGCGCTCAGCGATGTCGTTCTCGAAATGGAAGTTGAGGTGCTTAACGACGAAATGGAAGGCCACTTCGGCTTTGCCTTTATGCGCTCGGCAGAAGAACCTATTGCCTCGTTTCTGACGACCAATGCCGAAGGCGTCGAGCTGCGTCGCTACACGCGCGGCGAGGTGTTCAAAGTCCGGCTTGTGGTCGAGAAGGTCGCTATGCGCGTCGGCGACTTTTACGTGCTAGGTGGGCTGGCCGATAAGAGCGGCCTACTGTGGTATGAAACAAAATTCAGCAAGCTACTTAGTATGAGCGCCAATAAAGGGGTGGGGCCGATCACTATGCAGGCGACGTGGACCCTGGACGCTTAGAATCTCGGCAGCGTCGCATAGGGGTTGATCTGATAGACACGCGGAGGCGAGTCGCCACCGGTAAACTCGACCACCGCACTCAATGCCTGCCGCCCTATCCCCGGCGCAATTTCCCAAGGATCCTCTGCACTGCGCAGCGCGGCGTTTTGGGCGAGCGACTCAGCATTAGACTGACTGCTCGCCTCGGTGCCATCGCCCACGCGTGACTCGTTCATCAGTGGCATCTTGCGTGGATAGTTTTCTGGGTCAAACGCGAAGGCGTTCCGCTGACGGTCGCTCGCACTGATAGAGTAATCCGTGTTGGTCGAGTCTGCCGTCTCCTCCAACTGCGGTTCTAGCTGCGGTCTTCGGTACACATAGAGCGTGTAAAAATTGCTTGTCTCGTTGCTTACCCAAGGCGAGAGTTCGGTTAAGTTTTCGAAGGGAATAACCTCACCGATTTCGCCTCGATTGGTAAATGCGTCAATTGCGCGTGCTGCGAGTAACTCGTCGATTAGTTCAGGCGTAAGACCCGGCAGTAGGCTCATCGCCTCACGCGTGGCGACATTTAGGTTAAGTTGCCGATTATTACCATATATCGTGAACGCAGATTCCAAATCAACGCCCTCAAATAGCTCAGCGAAGCCGCGAACATGCAACAGCTCGTTAACGCTGTCGAGCTCAGGATTATTTCGCGGCAGATAAGGCGAGTCGAGTGCCTCGTAATAGTCTCTCTCGGCGCCGTTTATACCTTCGAGATCGTTGAGGTCGGTCCAATCGGTCCACGCGGCAAGAAGGTTTTGTACTTCTTCGGGATCCGCTTCTTCGCCGGTTATATCTTGTAGGCGTTTTTCGATAAGCAGCTGCATGCTCGCCCGCGGTATCCGATTGAGATTTATCATGCCGCTGTGATTGATTATCCGTACTACGATATCGTCGGGCGTAGGATAGCTCAGTCGCAGTGGACGGCCGTCGAATCGAAGCGACCGATCTAGTACCTCACCTTCGCTATTGGTTTCGATCGGCGCGTCTACTGGCGGTGACATACGCTCGAGGAGAATCTCCATCTCGGCGCTGTGAAGCGCACTCATCATCTGTGTGTAATCATCGGCGGCCAGCTGGTTGTTAAAGGCGGTGCGCGCCGAAAGCCGCACTTTGCTTGCCATAGCGGTAACAAGAATGGTCAGCAAGACCGCCGTCCACATAACGATAAGCAGAACCGAGCCTCGCTGTTGCACAGGCTTCGTCGATAGCCGACTCATTGCCCTAACCCCGCGCCAAGGGATAACGGCATAATGCTGCGATGCCGCCAGGCTTTAATTGGCGCGACGATTTCGTAGTCGCTACGCTCAGACTCTGTCGCGCGGAATAGAATCCGCACCGCAAGCGGTAGGGCCGCCTGCTCGCTGCCGAACCATTCGTCTGTCCACTCGCGGGTTAGCGCATTGGGCTCTCGAAGGTAGCTAATCTCGAGGTCGTAGTCTGGTAGAAGCAATCTTGCCTCTGCTGCATCGAGCCGCGCACTCGGATTATCGCTGAAGGCAGGCGCAATTTGTACGCCGACACCCTCGCCCGAAATTACTTCTAAAGACCATGCCGTGAGACCAGGCGAGCGCTGCGGAGACACTGTGCTTACCCAGCGTAGACGATCGCCTTCGCCTTCGAAATAAACTTCTCTGAGCAGTGTCTCAGTGCTGTTGAAACTATGCGGAAAAGCGGCGAGTAGGGCGCGTTCTATTTGCAAAATAGCGAGAGATTCATCGAGTGCTGTTTCGAGTCTGCCTGATTCGTCGTTCCAGTCGCGCGCGACGACATACATGCCGGTGCTTAACAAAGTCAGAAGCAGCGCAGTAAGCGCGAGCGCGAGTAACACCTCGATAAGGGTGAAGCCCTGCTGTGAGTAAGCGAGTTTGGAACTAGTTTGCCCAATTAGAGTTAGCTGACGACCGGTGGGCTGTGTTCCGTAAGCGGCGTCGTTAGGCTCCGTCATAAACCACCCGCGCCCGGCGGTAGCCGTATCCACCGCATCGCGACCGCTTCGACATCGCCGTCCTCGGACACAATCTTGAGTGCGCGCAGCGTGTACGACAGCGGTTGAGTTTGACGTTCTGGCGCCTCGAGGTCGTCGAGCTCTCTAACTGTATAAAACTCTTCGTCGAGGATTGGTTCGAGATCGGCATATTCGTTGTCCAACAGCGCAAAATTCCAAGCCGTGCGCTGCTGTGTCGCCCGTACGAGCACGTCTTCTGCGCGCCACGACAACTGCTTACTGCCGCCGACGAGCGCGAACAGCCCACCGAGTAGAAAACCGGTGATCGTTAGCGCAACGATAACCTCGATAAGCGTGAAGCCGCGCTGTTGACGCGACCGACCCGCGGCGCCTGTGTTGTGCCGCGGGCCACTTGCTGAGGCTTGGCTGACGGTGGGAGGATTTTGCGGCATGCTATTCGGCATCTTTTTCGCGGCTCAGAGTGATTCGTCCGGTAAACGCATCAATCGAGATCCAGCCTTGTTGACGATCTTGGGTAAGTCTGAGCCTTCCTCCCGTGGTGCCGCCTTCGGGATAGAAACTCACCAAAAGGGAATCGATGGGTTCGTAGCTCGATGTACGCGCGTCATCGGCGCTGAATTCGAGGCTTATGTTGTCGTCAGCCCATTGCATTGTGGACACCTGCCCCGAGACGATCGCACTTCGCCTCGCGTAGTTGAGTTGAGCCACAAGGTCGCGCAGCTGCGCGTCGAAATTTCGCCCGTCGAGTCCGGTAAGATTGGGCGCAACAACTGCGGCCGCAAGCGCCACGATGCCCATTACAAGAATAAGCTCGAGAAGCGTGAAGCCGCGTTGGCGGTGCGCGTTAGAGTGAAATGTCGGCGTCATCGCCTTCGCCGCCGCGATCGCCGTCGGCACCATAGGACATCAGCGTAAACTCGCGACCGTTAGATTCGTAGACATAGGGATTGTCCCACGGATCATTTGGCACACCACGGCGAAGATACGGCCCGTTCCAGCGCGCGCCGTTGGTGTCGTCCTCTTCGAGACCCGAAAGCGAGTCTGGATATTCGCCAACATCAAGGCGGTAGGTGTCTAGCGCGCCTTCTAACGTCGAAATTTCTGAAAGCGCCACATCGCGCATCGCGCCCGCTTGCTGATTGAAAATATTTGGCGCGACCATAATAGCGAGCATCGCGATAATCGCCATAACCACGAGTATCTCGATCAGCGTAAACCCCTGCTGGCTTTTTGTTGAGCGAGCTTGGTTAAAAGAGCGACCGCCTGCTAGGGAGTAATTTGGGTTGTTGATCATGATTAAGTCCTCTTTTGTTCGCTTTATTCGCTTCGTTCTTTTTGTTTTTTTCTCTTTGTTCTCTAAATTCGTTTCATCCGCTTCACGCAAATGTTTTCCTATTCACCCGCTGCGCTTTCTGCTTTCTCTTACTCTTACTATTCGCACTTTGCCTCAGAGGTTTTTAGGGCATCAGATTCCAGCTTCTTCGATAAGCTGTGTCGCAAGCTCGAAACGCTCGAGAATTGCGCGGTACTGCACACTCGTTTCGGAATTGAGATTGACGATTTCAGGCCTCAGCACAATGAATAGTTCGCGCCGCTGAACCGAATTTTGTTGATACGAAAAAAGTCTGCCGAGCAGCGGCACGCGATTCAAGCCGGGGACGCCAGAATTCAGGTTCTCTGTGTCGGCTTGAATTAGTCCGCCGAGCACGACGTTCTCGCCGTCACGAACCACAACTGTTGTATTGATTTCTTGGTTATTAAAAACAGGATTATTGTTCACGCCTTCCGAGCTGTTATCAACAGACGAGAGCTCCTGACGGATAATCAGGTTCACGATGCCATCGTCATTGATCTGCGGCGTGATCGATAACACAATCCCTGTATCGCGGTACTGAATATTCGTGGTGGAAACACCTGCCCCGCCTATGGCCTGCCCCTGTTCGACAGGCACTTGTGAGCCGATCTGAATCTCGCCTTCCTGATTATTTATGACGGTAAGCGACGGACGCGCCAGCAGTTGGACATCGTTATTCACCGAGATGGCCTCGAGTGTCGCATCGACCTGAGCCGCACCGTCGATAAACGACTTACTGAACATTAAGCCGCCGCGATTACTCGGCGTGTAGTCGGTGATCGTCTCGGTAGATATTGGACTAAGCGTACTGTCGGCGGCGATGCGACTCCAGTCGACGCCAAACTCGTTGCCTTCGGTAAGGGTGATCTGGGCAATAACGGCGTTTATCATCACCTGCAGAGGCACGGCGTCGAGCTGATTAATCGTTGTAAGCAGCTGACGATAATCTCGCGCGGTGCTCCTAATCAGCAGACTATTGGTCGCCTCATCCGCGACTATTTTGACCGCGAGATTCGCGGCTATCGCATTGCTTGGCCCGTTGCCTCGCGTGTTGTCACCGGCATTAGTCGCTGTAGACTGAGAGAGCTCTTGCTGGGCTTCTGGGTTTCCGCTTGGAGGTTCGAACACGACTGGCTGCTCGTCGCGCGTATTGCGTACACGAGGGCTCGCGTCATCGTCATCGCGGTTGTCGTTGCTTTCAAACACGCTCGACAGCGTATCGCCGAGCTCTTTCGCGCTGAGGTTTTTGACTCGATAGTGGAACAGCTGTTCTACTTGTTCTTGACTTGCGGCGTCGAGAATTTCGATCCAGCGCTCGATCTCATCGAACCCACGTCGCGCAGGCGCTGTGACTAAGATCGCGTTAATGCGTTCGATTCCCTTTACCTGATAGGACGGCGTTGCGCCTTCGATCAGGCTCAGTATTTCATCGAGTTCGGTCGCAACCTCTGTCGCGCTTGCATTGCTTAGCGGATAAAGGGCTATACCCTGATTGGCAAAAGGATCGGCATCGATAACAGAGAGCAACTCGTTAATGCGCCTTAGCTGTGACTCGCCCGAGGTGAGCGCGAGCGTATTACCCGGCAGGAGACGCGACACGCTGCCTTCGCCCTCGATCAACGGGCGGATAACTTCGATCGCTGCCTCGGCGGAAATATGAGTGAGAGGCGTGACCTGCATGATCGTCGGCGCGGTGCCATCGCCGAGCGTATCGGGTGTCGCGATCTCTAGCGGTATAGACGAAGTGCCACGGCGAATATTAAACACATTACCCACGCGGTCGATGACGATGCCGGCGTCGCGAGCGAGCAGGCGCATCACAGGCCACACATCGGCGAGCGCGAGTGGCGCGTTGGCCGATGTGCGTACGCTGACTTTCATGTCGATACTCGGATCCATGACCACCGACATAGCAAGGGACTCAGCAAGCTGCTCGAGCACGAGGCGAAGATCAGCCTGCTCGTAGTTCAGCTCGACACTCTCTTCCTCACTTAACGTGTTGCCCGCACCGCGCGGCGCCGGCACCTGCTCGCGATAACCGGTAAACGAAGGTTGGTCGCCTACGCGATTAATCTCGTCGATTAAGCGCTGCTGCTGCTCGCTGCCAGGGCTCGCGATCTCCGCTATTTCCTCTTCCGCTACGTCTGCGGCACTGCGCCGCGTTTCATTGCCAGTGCTTACATCGCGGCCACTAAAAGGCCCGAACGGCCGGTCGCCTTGATCAAGAGCCGAACAGGCACTGAGTAATACGACTGCGGCCAGCGCGGCCGGCGTTCTCGCTAATTTCACTTTACTCTCCTTAAAACTCCACGGCGTTCATACTGAACACGGCCGAAAGCATGGTAATTGTTATTCCGCCAACTGCTATCGCCAACACCAGAATAAGGGCAGGCTGAAGCGCGGCGACAAGGCTCGCCATTTGATTACGGACAAGCGTGTCGAATGTTGCGGCCGACTTCACCAAAATGGTCGCCGTACGGCCGGACTCCTCACCCACGGCAACGAGTTGATGCAGTAGCGTTGGAAACTGTTGCGTTTTTTCGAGTGCAGAGCCAAGACCCGTGCCGCCACGTACATCTTCTTCAACCTGCGCAAGCTGCGCCGAGAGCTGCTCATTCGCAACCACTTCACGCGACACGCGCAGTGCGCGAATCAGCGGGATTCCGGCGCCTAATAACGACCCTAACGTGCGCGCAAACACAGCGCTTTCCCGCGTGAGAATAAGTTTTCCCAGCAGTGGTAGCGACAAGAGGAAGCGGTCGCGTCGCAGCCGCGTAGACGGCTGAGCATCGAGCTGACGCCAGCCAAAATACGCTGCGATCACGCTCAGCGGAATTAAAAAGCCAAACCGCTGCAACCATGTGCTTAGGTTGAGCAAAAACTGCGCCGAGGGCGGTATCTGTGTGCCCGCGTCTTCAAACATAGTCGCAAACTGCGGTACAACAAAAACCAGCAACAAAAGTACCGAGACGATACCCGTCACGAGTAGCACTGCGGGGTAGATCATTGCCGACACGATTGTTTGCCGTGTGGCGGCATTGGTTTCGAGGAACTCGGCGAGTTCGGGTAGCAACTCGTGTAGGATTCCGCCTTCTTCACCGGCACGCACGATGTTGATATACATTTTGGAGAAGACGCGGGGATGGCCTTCCATTGCTGCGGCGAGCGAGCGACCCTCTTTAATTTCACGCAGCAGCTCGAGCGTTAACTCACGCATGGCGGCAGACTCTGTTATGCCTTCGAGTAGTCGTAGGGCCCGATCGATAGGCACACGCGACTCGACTAAGGTGCAAAGACCGTTGGTGAACGCTAAGACATCGCTTGGCTTTATCTTACCGCCACCTTCCCTCGACGCCGACTGCGCAGGTGCGAGCTGCGTGGGCGTTAGCTGACGCCCGCGTAATAGCCGCATCGCCTCACGCTCGGAGTCGGCCTCGATAAACCCGGTTTGCGACTTACCCACAGCATCGATTGCACGGTATTTGAATTTACCGTGGTGAGAAGCACTGTTAGTCGTTTTGGCAGTCACCGCCGCGCTTTCCTTTATTATTTATTAATTGGTTTTGCCTAGTTAAACCGCGCGCGTCACTCGGACAACCTCTTCGGGCGTAGTAAGCCCTGCGCGCAGTTTATCGAGAGCATCCTTACGCAATGTGCGCATGCCACCCTTAATCGCCGTTTCGCGAATGCTATTGGCATCGGCACCGCTCGCGATCTGGTGCCGAATCTCGTCGTTCATCAGCAGCAGTTCATAGAGACCGACGCGCCCACGGTAGCCCGTTTGCCCACAGCGCTCGCAGCCTCTACCACGCCGGATCTCTGGACAGTCGGCAACGGCGATCGCCAACACAGTCGCCTCATCTTCACTTAACGGGTGCGTCTCGGCACATTCTGTACACACGCGCCGAACGAGACGCTGCGCCTGAATGGCAAGCAGGCTCGAGCTAATCAGATAGCCTTCGACGCCCATGTCTTGCAGGCGGGTTACCGCGCCGGCGGCGTCGTTAGTGTGCAGTGTTGAGAATACGAGGTGGCCAGTGAGCGCCGATTCAATCGCGATCTCGGCAGTCTCGTGATCGCGAATCTCTCCGATCATCAGAATATCGGGGTCCTGACGCACAATCGATCTAAGTCCTTCGGCAAACCCTAGCCCGATACTGGCGTTTGCTTGAATCTGCGTAATGCCGTTGAGCTGATATTCGACAGGGTCTTCGACCGTAATTATTTTTTGCGTTTCATTGCTGATTTTCTCAAGCGTCGCATACAGCGTCGTCGTTTTACCACTGCCAGTGGGTCCTGTTATAAGCACCATGCCGTGGGGCTGCGTCACGACGTGCTCATAGCTGGCGAGTAAGTCTTGCGGCATGCCTAGTTCGACGAGCTCGACTGCAGTATCACTCCGATCGAGTATACGCAGCACGATGGACTCACCGTGCACGCCCGGCAGAGTAGAGACCCGCATATCGAGCTGTTTCGCGCCGATTTTGTAATCGATGCGACCGTCTTGCGGAAGTCGTTTTTCGCCGATATCGAGCCGCGCCATAAGCTTTAATCGGGATGCCACCGCCGTATGTACCTTAAGCGGGAGTCGTTCGATGCGCGTCATAATGCCATCGACGCGGCAGCGTACATCGAGCGAAGTCTCGCTCGGTTCGAAATGGATATCGCTTGCATCAAGATCGAGTGCACGCGCAAAAAGGTGATTCACCAGACGAATAATCGGTGCTTCGGAAGCGAGATCTTTTAACGACTCGTCATCGTCAAAGCCGGAGACAAAAAGCGCTTCGTCGCTACTGTCGAGAGTCGGCGAAAGCGCTGCGCGCCAGTGCCTTAAAAGACGCCGCACCTCGTCCTCACTTCCGCGCCGAAACACGAGCGGCGCGTTTAATGCGAAGCGGATTTGCGCTCTACTCTCAATACTCGGCGCGTTTGCATAAACAAGGCAGTTGGTCGTGATGTAGTCTAGCGACGGCGCTATTCCCATTGGCTCGAGGAGTTGGCTAAAGGCCGTAAGCTCCACAGGGCTCGAATCGGCTGAAGTCTCTCTTGATTCTGTTTCAGACACCGCTTGGATCTCTATTGCCTCTGTCATCAATTCAACCTCGCAGTCATCTGCCCGTTTGCACGCGCGCTACGAGCAAAGCCGACCACCGTAATTGCGCCGCTAAACTGATTTCTTGACCGATCGAGTGAAAATTCTGTTACTTCCAAACGCGGAGTCGATTGCTCGATAAGAGAGAGAAATTCAACAGTGGCAGCGGCGTTGCTCGTGCGGAATGACATCTCTTGACTGACAAGATTCCAGTCGCCTTGTTCGAGTGTCTCGGCAAGACGCGTTGAGTTGACCTCGAGGCCGGCGCTCGCGGCATGCTGCGATAAAATTTGCTGAATGCTCGCCTCGACAATAGCGTTTGTCGAACCGCTAAAGAGCCCTGCCTCGGCATTGGCGAGTGCCCGCTCTGTCTCAGCACGTCTGCTCGACCAAAGTTCAGCGCTTCTTTGGAGCCTTAGCTCGCGCTCGATATCCAGTTGAACCGACTCAATACTCTCTGCTCTCTCGGCATAGACACGGGTAGCGATCGGGACGCCGCGGGTAAGCAAAAAGACGACGGCCACGATGGCTGCAAGCAGCAGAATGAGACGCTCGCGGGTCGACAGCGATTGTAAATTTATGCTGTTCATCGACGAGAGACCTCTGCGTACCGTGCGCGATAGCCTTCGAAACTTACATTGCTAAGTCTAAGGCTAATGCTATAGCGTGAGTTGCTCGTTGCACGCGAGAACGCAACTTCAGTGAACAGCGGATCCTGTTCGAGCCGTTGGAGAATCGCCTGAGGGTTATTGCTTGTGCCTTCGATATTTACAACGCCTTCCTCGATCTCGAGTCCGGTGAGGGTATCTGGGCTAATTACTCTTTGAAGTGTATACAGGGCGTCAATTATCTCCTGTCGTGGGTAGTCGTTTATCGTGCCCCAGCGGCTGTCGAAATCAGCAACATACGCTTGGTCTTGCCGCGCAGTGCTATTGAGCGCGCGAAGGTCTGCGAGCTCACTGGCGGCGAGTCGAAACTGAATCGACTGCAACGCAAAAGGGATAAGCGTGAGCACTGCGATCAGCGCGAGGCTGGCGGCGATAGCCGTGATAGTTGTTTTATTTTTTTGCGCCTGCCGCCGCTTTACTTCGCCCGGCGGAACGAAGTAGATCCCCGTCGCTAGCGCCGCATTAAGTGAAGCCATCGCTTCCTGCGTGGACAGCCACGCAGGATCGGATTGGCTTATTAGAGGTCCCTGATACGCAAGCTCAGTTGATTTGAGCTCGGCCTGCCATTGTTCGAACAATTCGGGTTCGTCGAGATCGCTTCGCTGCAGAGTATCCCATTTGACAGGTGCGCCTTCGCGCATAACGACCTGCGTAATCTGCTGCGGGTCTTGATCTAGCAGCCTATAGGTTTCGCCAGTGTCGTCGCTGGGTGCAAGCAAGGCTCGTGGCAGAATCGCGGCGAGTTCGATGCCTTCGACTTCGAATGCCTCGGACACTTCAGTAAGCCGCGCCTGGGTCATCCACAGGCAAAAATAGTCATCGGTTCCTGCAAGCCGATTAGGTGTCTGAACGAGCACAAGAGGCTCGTCGAGACTCGGGATAAGCGACGAGGCCTGGAGCCTAAGTGCCTGGAGCGCCCCCGCGCCGGTGAGCCCCGGCAGAGGGATTACGGTGGCAATAAATTCTTCGGCGGGGAGGAATAACGCGGCGCGGCTCACTCCGAGTGCTTTCGCCGCCTTTGCAAGGGTTGCTGCCGCGTCACCTCGAGGATCGTCACCACCCTCTGACAAGACTGTTTGCGCACGCTTGCCGAGCACGAGAAGACGGTTGGACCACAGCGCGACGCCAATGCTTTCACCCAAGTCGACGCGATTGGCGGCAGCCAGCCCAAACCTGTCGGCGAGCGAGGACATCAGCCCCATGACACGCGCAACACCTGTGCTCGCGCGAGTTGCGAGGCCTAGGGGCTTAGCGTTTATGTTGTTTTGGCGCGTCATGACTGAGGCGAGGCCTTTCCTTTTGGCTTAGTTTGCAGCGAACGGCAAGATAAGACTGCGAAACGGGCAAAATAGTTTGCGCCGGCAGCCATAAAAGCCGGCAGCCATAAAAAAAGCCATGCCGCGTAAACGACATGGCTTGCTTTTGAGTATAGACCAGCAATCGCGCTTGCGCCCTAATGGATAACTATTCGCCCGCTTGGCCCATTGCACGTCGCTCTTTGTCGACGAGGAAATCGACTACTTCCAGCATCTCTGCCTGTGTGCGCACAGCTTCGCCAGTGGTCACAAGGTATTTGCCGTTCACAATCATGTTAGGGGTGCTGCGAATTTCATAATCCTGCATGCGCTTCTCGGCCTGATTTACCTTGGTGCGCACCGAGAACGAGTTAAACGCTGCCTCGAAATCTGCGCGCGAAACGCCGTTCTCCTCGAACAAATCGCCTATGAGTTTTTCATTCTGAAGACGATTGCCTTCGACGTTAATCGCATCGAATACAGGCTCGTGCACAATGTGAATCACATCCATCGCCTCGGCGGTGAAATAGATCTGCGCATGAACTTTCATCAACGCGTTCCACATCGCAGGGAAGCGGCGGAAATCAACGTCGTCCCCGGCCTTGGACTCCCAGTCGGCGACCAAAGGCTCGAAGCGGAAGCAGTGCGAACAACCGTACCAGAAGGCCTCGAGGACTTCGATCTTGCTGTCGTCGGGCGTGTTAACCGGCGCACGGAGCTCGGTGTAGTGCGTGCCCGCTACGTATTTTTCGATTTGACCGACGCTTGTGGAAGCGAGGGGCAAGGTCACGAGCAGCGTCACCACCGCGGTAATAAGTGTCTTCGGAAAGAGAGAGCGTATGTTCATAGGTCAACTCCGAGTATTTAGCTTGCTTGGTTAAAGTCGCAGCCTATCGATGACTAGTTAAGGCCTTCGAGGTAGCTCGCGAGTGCTTCGAGCTCTTTGTCGGTCAGACGCTCGACTGTGCTGCGCATCATCGACCCTGCGTCGTTATTGCGCATACCTGAGCGGAAGGCCTTGAGCTGTGCGAGCGTGTACTCGGCGTGCTGACCGCCAACCGCTGGGAAATTAGCAGGTGCGTTGCCCGCACCGTCTGTTGAGTGGCACGAAGTACAAGCGGCGACGCCGAGTTCTTTATTACCACCACGGTAGATAGCCTCGCCAAGCTCGATTAGCGCCGGATCTGCGCCACCAATAGTCACTTGCTGTGACGCATAGTAGGCCGACAGGTCAAGCATGTCCTGATCAGATAGGTTCATGACCATCGCAGCCATGGTCGCATTCTGACGCGCACCAGACTTGAATTCGACAAGTTGCTTGTGCAGGTAGCCTGCACCTTGGCCTGCTAGCTTAGGGTTCATCGCTAGGGCGCTGTTGCCGTCGACTCCGTGGCAAGAGCCGCAGAGTGCTGATTTAGCCTGACCTGCGGCAGCGTCGCCTTGAGCAAAGACATAGGCTGGCGCCAAGGCGCTGATAAGGAGAGACACTAGGGCTATCGCAAATTTGTTCATCGTAATTCCTAACTCATTATTTCTGATTCGTAAGTTAATTTCAGGCCAGTCGGACTCATTACGGTACGCTCCGAGCGTTCGCGGCGAGGGATTGTAGCGCATTTCGTCGATTGACTCTAATAGTGCTGTCGCCGGGGCAGGCTATACCGGTATCATGCGCGCCATGCACTATAATCAAGCCACCTTTGTCACTAGCGCCGCCAATCTCGCAGCCTGTCCGCCCGAAAGCGTTGCCGAGGTTGCCTTCGCCGGACGCTCCAACGCCGGCAAATCGAGCGCGATTAACGCGATCACCAACCAGACGCGCCTCGCCCGTATCTCTAAAACGCCAGGACGCACGCAGCTGATCAACTTTTTCGGCCTCGCCGAGGGACGTTTTTTAGTCGACCTGCCCGGCTATGGCTTCGCTAAAGTGCCGCTGAGCGTCAAAAATAAGTGGCAGGAAGAGCTCGAAAAATACCTGCGCAGGCGTCAGGTCCTGTGCGGCCTGATACTCCTGAGTGATATCCGTCATCCGCTTAAAGACTTCGACCGCATGATGATCGATTGGGCGGTTCAGAGCGGCCTGCCGCTGCATTTACTACTGACTAAATCGGACAAACTCAAGCGCGGCGCGGCTCAAAACACACTGCTGGCGGTACAAAAAGAGCTAAAGGTCTTTGATAAAGTGACTGTGCAGCTCTTTTCGTCGCTCAAAAATGACGGTGTGACCGAAGTTCGTGCCAAGCTCGACGAGTGGCTCGGCGACGATACGCCCGCCTAGTGCGCCTCATCCCAGTTTTTGCCGGTGCCAATATCGACTACGAGCGGCACATCAAGCGCGGCAGCGGACACCATGCGGAAACGCACGCCATCGGCGAGTAGCGAGAGGTCGCGCTCGCTGACCTCGAAAACCAATTCATCGTGAACCTGCAGCAGCATCCGTGCGTCGATTGACCCTTCGTTTAACCAATTCTGAATATCGATCATCGCACGTTTAATGACATTATCGGCTGCCGTACCTTGCATCGGCGCATTAATCGCCGTGCGCTGCGCTGCCTTTGCGCAGCATGCCGTTACCTCGCATGAATATCGGGCAGGTAAAGCCTGCGCCCAAACAGCGTCTCGACATACTCCTTTTCGTCGGCTAGCGCCTGGTTTCATCCATATACGCGCGCACACCGGTATTTTCGGAATAGCGCTCGATGGTCTGCCCGCTTCGCCTCGGCTAACACTGATCTGATTCATGAGACCAAACGCGGACATCCTGTAGATTAAACTGAAATTAATTGCCTTAGCGCTACGTCGCTGGTCCGCTGTAACTCTGATCCAGCGCCACACCAAAAACATCGGGCGGCAGTGGCGCGGTGAACATCCCGTGCTGACGAAATGCCTTCAGCAAGCCCGGATCTTGCGACAGATGCGCCATAATTCTAAGTTCAACCTGCGAGTAATCGGCCGCGAGCAACAGCTTATCCGGCGCTCACGAACGTCCGCGGACACGACGGCCTTCGTTTGTCCGAATTGGAATGTTCTGCACCAGGATCGGTTGACGACAATTCGCCCGTCGCGGCAACCGCCTGCTGAAAAGTAGAGTGAATACGCCCGCTACTCGAGTTTACTTGCAGCGGCAGTTTGTCGGTACGTTGACTTGAGCTTTGGCAAGCGAGCGCTGCCGAGTGATGACCGGCGGTAACTCGTAATCCTCTGCAGCTCAGCAAGAACAGGTTCGGCTGTCGACGGCTGGCCAGTTTTTGTCTTTTGAGCATGGCAGCCCAAGTTTTTCGTAAAGAATCGCCTGTAGCTGCTTAGGCGAGCCAAGGTTAAACGCTTCACCGGCCAGCTCATGCGCTTTGAGCTCGAGTTTCATTGAGCTGGAGTGCCGAGCTCGTCACTCTGCCGCGCGAGCGCAATTTTGTCTGCTGGGCGATACTGTTCTGCTCCATCGCGCGGAGCACATTAACAAGGGGAAGTTCGAACAACCGGTAGATCCCCTCAAGACGCGCGTCGGCGGCAAGTTCATGTTCCAGAAACAGCGACGCGCGCAGAATGAGGTCGGCGCGCTCGGCTGCGTAGTTGAGGATTTCCGACGGGGCGAGAGTTACTTTAGTAAGCTTGCTGCGCCCCTTTCCCGTTAGGCTTTCAAGCGCAATAGGGGGCGTCTCTAACGCGAGATAGTGCCGTGCGATGTCTTCGAGCGCATGCCGACTAGTCACTGAGTTGAGCACGTAAGACGCAAGATGCACATCGGCTTTGATCGGCTGCAGATTTATCCCGACGTTAGCAAGCACATGCGCAGTCGCTTTTAGATCGTGGCCGGCTTTAATACGGAGGCGGTCCTCGAGATAGGGTTTAAGCAGCGTCAGCGCATGGTCTCTGTCGAGCTGTGGCCAAGGCTCTACTCCCAGCTCGCCTTGTTCGGGCTTTTTATGACCGAAGGGTAAATAATAGCTCTCGCCAAGCTGTGTGCTGATCGCAACGCCGAGTATTTCGGTGTCGAGAAAATGTTCGCCCTGTGTCTCGAGACTAATAGAGAATCTAGGTGCTGTTTCGATCTTGCTCAGAAGCTTTTGCAGTTTTTCCTCGGTGTCGACGAGGCTGTAGTCTAGTGCTTTTGGTGTGACATCGAGAGACTGATGTTGCTTTACACCTCCAGATCCATCAACTGCGGCTGCGTCTTTTTCTCCATTTATTTTTTGTGCAGTTACAGGTGACGCCGCTTTGATGCCCTCGGATTCGAGCTCTTTTACCCAGGATTTAAATTCAAGTTCGGAAAAAAGCGATAGCAGCGCTGCGCCGTCCTCGGCATTCGGAACCAATTGCTCGGGCGCGAGATCGAGTTCACAGTCGAGCTTAATAGTTGCAAGCTCGTAAGACAGTTTTAACAAGTCTATGTTCTCTCTCAGTCGCTCACCTATTTTACCGCCTATCGCATCGGCGTTTGCGATGACACCTTCCATCGACTGATACTCTAAGAGCCACTTAACCGCAGTCTTAGGGCCGACGCCCGGAACACCCGGAATATTGTCGGCTTTGTCGCCGGTTAGCGCGAGAAAATCGATGATCTGACTCGGCGCGATGCCAAATTTTTTCTCGACGCCAGCCACATCAAGCGTCTCATTATTCATCGTGTTCATCAGCGTGACATGTTCATTCACGAGTTGGGCAAGGTCTTTATCGCCCGTAGAAATGAGTGTTTTTATTCCCCGCTCCGTCGCCTGTTTGGCGAGCGTGCCGATAACATCGTCGGCTTCGACACCGGGGACAACCAGCATGGGCAACCCCATGGCCTGCACGATTTGATGGATCGGTTCGATCTGCGAACGCAGCTCATCCGGCATCGGCGGACGGGTGGCTTTGTAATCTGCATAGAGATCACTGCGAAACGTTTTGCCTTTGGCATCGAACACGATAGCAATGTTGCTGTCGGGATAACTTTTGATGAGGCTTCGGATCATATTGATCACGCCTTTTACCGCACCCGTTGGCTGCTGTTTGCTATTTACCAGCGGGGGCAGGGCATGAAAGGCGCGAAATAAATAGGAGGAACCGTCTACTAGGATAAGTTGCTTGTTGGGTGTCACGTCGGTTCTCTGCCTCTCTCGCTTCTTACTGATTTGCTTTTCAGTTTATTTGTTTTGTTACGCAGGGACTGCCTAACGCAAACACTCGACAAAATCAGCGACGACCGCACGCATGAGGCGCGTGTAGCCGTCCTCTCCGTCATCGATGTTGCGGCCTAGAATATCGACTTCAATCTGTCGAAGTGGCGCTATTTGCGCAAGTCCTTTAGTCGCTGTGGCGATCAGTCCCGCGTCGGCATCTGGCTCGGTAAGCAAACAACTTGGCTGTGCAGCACTTAGCTGCTCTCTCACCGCAGCCAGCTCCCGGATGCTCGGCGCGCGCTCGGGATCGACGAGCAGTGCAACGCTGTGCCGCAGGCCATACTCATGTTCAAAATATTGATAGGCATCATGATAGACCGCGAACCGGTCCCTGTCTTGTAAGTCAGGTTGCTGGGCTGGATTTCCCAGCGCTGCAATTTCTGCGGCAAACGCTTTCCGATTTTCTGCCTGCCGGGATTTAAAGCGTGCAAGGCTAGCCGCATAGTGGTCTGCGTTTGCAGCGTCGAGTTTGCTGGCCGCATTAGCAACTGCTTCACCTATTCGTTCGGCGTTTTTAGTACTGAGCCAGAGGTGGAGATCTGCCCCATGTTCTGAGGAATGCTCGTCGGGCTCAGCTTCGTCTAATAGAATACCGTCAATCTGGGAGGTTGTGAGCGTGCGAGGGTCATTTACAAAAAGATCCGCTAGCGCAACTTCAAGATCTTCACCAATCCAAATCAGCAGGTCAGCACGCGCGGCTTTAAGTCGTGCCGACGGAGTAAGCATGGTGTGATGCGGTGAGTCGCCCGCATCGATAAGCGCCGCCGCCGCACCGAGGCCGTCCAGTATGTCGTTCGCGATCAACGCAAGTGGGCGAATGCTCGTCACAATTTCGAGGCCGTCCCCGCGAAGAGCGGTTGGTGTCTGGGCCTGGACCACTGTAGACAACACGCTGCTAAGCAAAAGTCCGCCGAGAGTGCCTCTGCAGATAAAGAGCATGCTAAATTTTTGAAGCCAGGAGTCAGATTTCATGGTGATTCTCAGGAAGCGTTGGCGGCAGACAGTTGGATCAGGTGAGCTATCATACCGAATGCGCGCGACAAGCCATAGCAGTGCAGCAGGCTAGCAATGAGTTTGCAGCGAACACAGCCGATTACGACTATAATCGTCTTCTAAGTCGTGCGTGCTTCAGTCATTGCTCGCGCGACCGCTAACCTTTACTTAGGTGAATAGTCCTCACGGGATCGAGCATGGCTACGGGCGCAGTATCAACAGTAGAAGAGACAATCGGCTCGCAGCAGCCGTTGCTGAGCGCAGTAGATATCGGCAAGGTTTTTGATGATCGCGTGGTGCTCGAACGCGTCAGCTTTTCGATCCAAGCAGGCCAAATAGTCACGCTTATTGGACCCAACGGCGCAGGCAAGACAACGCTTGTGCGAATTGCGCTTGGGCTTCTCGACGCAGACTCGGGAACAATAACGCGACGCGAAGGTTTGAGGCTTGGTTACATGCCTCAATCACTGCATGTCGAGCCAACCCTGCCGCTTACAGTGCAGCGCTTCCTAGCTTTAGCGCTGCGCGGTGCGAAGGGATCAGCGGGAGGACACGAAATCGAGGAGACCCTGGCGTCTTTGCACGTTCCTCACCTTGTCCACGCTCAGCTCAATAGCCTGTCCGGCGGCGAACTACAGCGGGTGCTGCTCGCGCGTGCGTTACTACGAAAGCCGCATCTACTCGTATTGGATGAGCCCGCCCAGGGGGTCGATATTGCGGGACAGGCAGAGCTTTACTCGCTAATCGATTCGATCGCCGAAACCCAAGGCTGCGGCGTATTGATGATAAGCCATGACCTACATCTCGTGATGTCTTCAACCGACGAGGTGATCTGCTTAAATCATCACGTCTGCTGTCACGGCAAGCCCGAAACGGTGAGCAACGACCCCGCTTATTTGTCACTTTTCGGGGCGGGCGTCACCGACAGTCTTGCGGTTTACACACACCATCACACTCACGAGCACGACATACACGGCAATGTCATCGGCGAAGATGAGTGCAACCATCAATGAGCGATTTTCTGTCACTTTTCACCACCGATTTTATCCTCTACGCCCTCGCAGCCGGCCTCTCGTTAGCACTCGTTGCAGGCCCACTGGGCTCGTTTATTGTCTGGCGCCGCATGGCTTATTTTGGTGACACGCTTGCACACTCTGCGCTATTAGGCATCGCGATTGGCTTGCTAACGGGTGCAAATCCACAGTTCAGTATTATACTCAGCTGTTTATTTTTCGCTTTTATATTGACCGTTCTAGATCGTTCACCAACGGTCTCAACCGATACGCTTTTGGGTATACTTGCGCATAGCAGTCTTGCTTTAGGAATTGTCGTTCTTGCACTCTCCGATTCGATAAGAGTCAATTTAGAGGCTTATTTATTCGGAGCTTTACTTACTATAAGTGCTTCTGACCTAGCGTGGATTATTGCCGTTACAATCGGTGTCGGCGGGATTTTATTTAAGTTTTGGAATGAGTTTGTCGCAATTACCGTTCATGCAGACATTGCTGAAGTCGAAGGCAGCCAAGTCGATCGCCTCAATATTTTATTAGTGCTTTTGATCGCCTTAACGATTGCTGTTTCTATGAAAATCGTTGGTGTTTTGTTGATCACGTCGCTGTTGGTAGTTCCTGCAGCGGCGGCACGGCTGCTTGCGACTACACCAGAGCAGATGGCGATTCGAGCAAGTGTCATTGGATGTGTCGCGGTGGTGTTTGGGCTGATTGCTGCTTTTGTTGCCGATGTGCCTGTCGGGCCCAGCATCGTCGTTTGCGCAACACTACTGTTTCTTGCGCTTACGCTTTTGCGTGCGGGCAAGGCCTGATCTTCACTACCCGCTAGTCGGCAAGTAGAACCTTGACCACAGCGAGTAGGTCGCGATCGCGGTGTGGTGGACGAATTACACCGTGCAGCTCACCCTGAGGATTTATTATGGCGATGTGGCCACTGTGGGTAATGAGATAATCGCCGTCTTCATCTTGGCTTTCACCTTGATTTTCATCTGACATGCCGTGAGCAGAATGCGACGCGTTATTCGCAGTGTCGAGTTCTGAGATCGCCGTCTCTGCGTGGTTGTCCGCGTTATCGTCGATGCTGCTGCCGTCGTGGTCGTCATGACTGATAAGCGCTTCTGGGTCCGAATACGTTACGTAGAGCTGCTTCGTCAGCACACTAAGTGCGATTCTCGTTCCCGTTAGGCCGATAAACGCATCGTCGTATTGCGCGACATATTCGGCCATCGTCGCCGAATCGTCTCTTTCTGGATCGACTGTTCCTAAAATGACCTGAAGCTTTGCACGCTCTGCCGGACTGAGCTGCGCCGCCATTTCTGCGAGCTCTTTCATGGTCATTGGGCAAATGTCTGGGCAGTGGGTAAACCCAAAGAACACAAGGCTCCACTGACCTGTAAGGTTCACATTACTAAACGCTTCGCCGCGAGAGTCGACGAGATCGAAACGAGAGAGGGGACGAGAATCGGGGAAGAGCGTCGTGCCTTTCTCGCGTAGATCGCGGGTAAGCTCTGCCGCTTCCTCGCCTGAGTTCCAAAGTGTGTATCCTCGGTAGACTGCGAGTCCCAGCAGGATATCGACGACAATAAACGCGATAAGCAGACGCTTGCTCATGCGACCCCTAGACCAGATAGTGATCGATTACTAACGCCACAAATACTATGGCAAGGTAGATAATCGAGAAGCGGAAGGTGTCCATTGGCGTAGAAGCCTTGGGCCTGAACATCAGTTTGCAGGCGTAGTAGAGAAAGCCGGCACCGCTCGCCATCGCTGCAGTGAGGTAGAACGGCCCGCTTAGCCCTGAGAAATAAGGCAGTGCCGTCGTTCCGACTAGTATTACTGTGTAGACCAGAATATGAATTTTGGTGACATGTTCGCCGTGGGTCACAGGCAGCATCGGCACGCCTGATTTCGCGTAGTCGTCTTTGCGATGGATTGCGAGCGCCCAAAAATGCGGGGGCGTCCACGCAAAAATGATAAGCACGAGAATCAGTGCGTTCGGATCGATGGTGTTGCTTACCGCCGACCAGCCCAAAAGGGGTGGCATCGCGCCGGCAAGCCCGCCGATCACAATGTTCTGGGGCGTCGCGTGCTTCAGGTATCCGGTGTAAATAAACGCATAGCCGACGAAGGAGGCGAGGGTGAGCCATGCACTCAAGGCATTCACCCAGATCATCATAATCGCCATACCCGCCACACCGATAGTGAGCGCAAACATCGCTGCCTGCATTGGCTCTACGCGGCCTTGTGCAACTGGCCGGTTGTGAGTTCGGGCCATTTTGATGTCGATTTTGCGGTCAATGAGATGATTGACGACAGCGCCGGAAGAAGCGACAAGAGCGATGCCAAGATTGCCGAGAAGCAGAATATCGAGGGGAACCATTCCCGGGACGGCGAGGAACATTCCGACAAGCGAGGTGAGTATCATGAGATACACAACGCGCGGCTTGCAAAGCTCGTAATAATCGCGCCAACTTGATGCGGTGCTGCTGGTCATTTCAGTCAATTTGGGGTTCTCGATAGCGCTTAAAATTTTTTAGCGAATGCGTGATGAATTTCATTGCCACTCTGGCCCGGGTTGCGAGTCACTAGTGGTAGTGAATTTAATTTTGCGAAGCACAATATCTTGTTGTTGAAAGTTTTGTCTGAGCCAACGCTTTAGCGCGCGCATTTGATCATAATTGCGCGCGAATCTCAACTTAAACGGCCGCAAGCCGAGTTCGGATCGCCCGCAAAAAAGAAACTCCTTCGCTCGAGTTTTTGCGAATCCTTCTCAGTTGATAAAGCTCTGACAGAACGCTGTCAAAAACGATTGATATTGCGCAAGTTTCACGTTTTTTACAGCCCCATTTACTTGCGGCTTACAGGGTTTTTCTATAGCATTCCGGTGCGCTAGAGGGTGAGCAAAAATTCGTCGAAACCGCACACGAAATGCGGCCACGAAGAGTTCTTATTTCCCTCGCTAGCAACACTGGAATTTAGATAACTTTTTGGCCGGCCTTAGCCGCTTCACGCAGTTATTTAATCGAAATCGAATTTGGGGTCGTATGCTCCCCGCGTCGATTTCGAACGCGCAGCGTTAGTTAATCTTTCGACAGGGATCTAAGTGAGTCATCTGGCAACATGTTGCCCAACTCGCTCGCCGTGTTTCGTGTCGAAAACGTTTGAAATCTCTACAAGGAAAACTGGGTATGATCTTAGCGGTCGTTATTTTCGCGCTGGTTATCGGATCGGTAATCTTTCACTTCGCGAGTCCATGGTGGTTCACCGACATTGTGTCTCAATGGGACAGCGTCGATGGCGTAATCAGTATCACGTTCTGGGTAACAGGCGCGGTCTTTGTCCTTTGCAACCTCTTTTTGGCCTACTGCATTTACAAGTTCCGCCAGAAGCCAGGTCACAAAGCGGTCTATGAGCCAGAGAATCACAAACTCGAAAGCTGGCTGTCTGCGATCACTACTGTAGGTGTTATCGCGATGCTCGCACCCGGTCTCTTTGTATGGGCAGATTTTGTGACTGTGCCAGAAGAAGCCACAGAGTTTGAAGTCATGGGGCAGCAGTGGCAGTGGAATTTCCGCTACCCAGGCGCCGATGGCAAACTTGGTACAGCCGACACTGAATTCATAAGCGAGTTGAACCCTTTCGGCATCAACCCAGAAGATCCTAATGGCCAAGACGATATCGTCGTTAATTCACCGGAGATGCATCTGCCGGTAGGTAAGCCGGTAAAAGCCCTGCTGCGCTCAAACGACGTACTGCACAACTACACCGTTCCTCAGTTCCGCGTGAAGATGGATATGGTGCCGGGTCTTGTGTCTTACCTCTGGTTCCAGCCTGAAGTAGCTGGCAGTTACGATATCCTCTGTGAGGAACTCTGCGGTATTGGCCACTTCATCATGCGCGGCTCTGTCGTTATCGACACGCAAGAAGACTATGACGCGTGGATTGCTAGCCAACCTACCTTTGCCGAAACCCAAGCAATGGCAGCGCCCGACCTAGCCGCAGGCCAAGCACAGTATGCAGTGTGTGCGTCATGCCACGGCGCTGGCGGCGAAGGCAACCAGGCACTCAACGCACCGAAACTTTCCGGTTTGCAAGACTGGTACATCGAGCGTCAGCTCAACCACTTCAAGACAGGTGTTCGCGGCCAGACAGAGGGTGACCTCTACGGCGCATCAATGGTCGGCATGGCAAACATGCTGGTAGACGATGCAGCGGTTCGCAACATGTCAGCCTACATCGCGTCTCTTCCTGATGTTCCGGCACAGCCTACTATCCAAGGCGACGTAGCCAATGGTGCCGATATTTACGACCGCAACTGCGCCGCTTGTCACCTCGATAACGGTAACGGAACTTGGTACACGGATGCACCGAAGCTCGCTGGCATGAATGACTGGTATTTCGTGACCCAGATTAAGAACTTCCGCAGCGGCATTCGCGGTTTGCATAAAGCAGACCCGTATGGCGAGCAGATGGTGTCTATGGCTACAGCTATGGCCGCCAAGAACACGGACGACACGAAAGAGATGGAAGACGTAGCTGCTTACTTGAATACGATTCGCTAGTGTTTAAGTAGTAGAGAGTCTCACGTAGATATGCGCCGTTGCTAAGCTAGGGCGGCGCCAAGCAAGATTTAGAAGTTTAACAAGTTAGGAGGTTTACATGGCCTACGTACCACTGGCTGACCAAGATCACGAACAGGAGCTTCATCACCCTCATAGTTGGGTTGAGAAGTATGTCTGGAGCCAAGACCATAAAGTTATCGCCATTCAATACGGCGGCACTGCGGTTCTCGTTGGATTGGTTGCTCTCGTTTTGTCGCTATTAATGCGCATGCAGCTCGGTTTCCCCGAGACTTTCGATCTCATCGATCCCAACGCTTACTACCAGTCGGTCACGATGCACGGCATGATCATGGTGGTCTATATGCTGACAGCGCTGTTGCTTGGCGGTTTCGGTAATTACATGATCCCGCTAATGATCGGTGCGCGCGACATGGTATTCCCATTCCTCAACATGTTGAGCTTCTGGTTCTACCTCTTGTCTGTGCTAATTCTATTGGCGAGCTTCTTCGTTGGCGGCGGTCCTACCGGTGCTGGCTGGACACTCTACCCACCGCAAACCTCGATGGCTGGTACGCCGGGTCATGACATGGGTATCGTCTTGATGCTCGTCTCTCTGGCAGTGTTCATCGTCGCGTTCACGATGGGTGGCCTTAACTACGTGACAACGATCCTCCAGTATCGTACGCGTGGCATGACGCTCATGCGTCTTCCACTTACTGTCTGGGGCATTTTTGTTGCCACAGTGCTCGGCTTGTTCGCTTTCCCAGCGCTTCTCGTCTCGGCCATCATGATGATGTTCGACACCTTGCTTGGTACTAGTTTCTTTATGCCAGCAATCATCGAGTCTGGAACGCCAATGGACTACGAAGGCGGCAGCCCGATCTTGTTCCAGCACTTGTTCTGGTTCTTCGGACACCCTGAAGTGTATATCGTAGCGCTCCCCGCATTCGGTTTGGTCTCAGACGTTCTCAGCACACACGCGCGCAAGAACATCTTCGGCTACCGCATGATGGTATGGGCAATTATCGCGATCGGTGGACTTAGCTTCATCGTGTGGGCACACCACATGTATGTCAGCGGCATGAACCCTTACTTCGGCTTCTTCTTCGCGACAACCACGCTAATCATCGCGGTGCCTACGGCGCTTAAGGTGTACAACTGGGTTCTCACGCTGTGGGAAGGCGACATTCGTCTCAACGCGCCAATGTATTTCGCCATCGGCTTCATATTCACGTTTATCCACGGCGGCCTCACCGGTCTGTTCCTGGGCAACGTGGTTATCGATCTGCCGCTGTCGGACACTTACTTCGTGGTTGCACACTTCCACATGGTAATGGGTGTATCGCCGGTTCTGGTTATCTTCGCCGCGATTTACCACTGGTTCCCGAAGGTGTCTGGTCGCATGTACCACGAAGGTCTTGCTAAGGCTCATTTCTGGATCACATTCCTCGGCACGTATGCAATCTACCTGCCTATGCACTACCTCGGTTTCCTAGGTGTGCCTCGTCGTTACTATGCGATCGGCGAAACTGACTTCATTCCAGCGAGCGCACAGACGCTGAACGAGAGCATCACAATCGCAGCCCTCATCGTAGGTGCGGCGCAGTTGATCTTCATCTTCAACATTCTGTGGAGCCTGCGCAACGGCGCGAAAGCCGATCCAAACCCTTGGGGTTCGGCTTCTCTCGAGTGGCAGACGCCTGATACACCACCGGTTCACGGCAACTGGGGCGATAAGCTTCCTACTGTCTACCGTTGGGCCTACGACTACAGCGTTCCCGGTGCGAAGTCTGACTTCATTCCGCAGAACATGGCTGAAGAAGACGTAGAAATGGAAGACTCAGCAGCGAAAGGTGTGTAACCAATGAGCTTATTCAAACAGATTACCGAGAAGCCTTGGGAACGCAAAGGCATCATCGGCGGCCTCAAACCAGAAGGCACGTTCAAGTCACCCGCGGAGCGGGTGGCATTGAATTTCTTCTTGATCGCCGCCTCTATCGTGTTTTCTCTGTTTGGGGTTAGCTACTACATCCGCATGGAATTGCCGGATTGGTTGCCAATCGCTGAGCCAACATCACTTTGGTTTAACACGGTCTTACTCGTGTTAAGCAGCGTGCTGTTTCAGTGGGCGCGTAACGTCGTAGGTAACGGCGGGTCGAAGAACGTAAAACTTGCGTTCTTCGGCGGTGGCGTTTTCGCCATCTTATTTATCGCAGCCCAGCTGCAGACTTGGGAAGAGCTTCAGCTAACTGGCGTCTACCTCTCGAGCAACCCAGCGGCTGACTTCTACTTCTTACTAACTGGCCTTCACGCGATTCATATCGCTGGTGGCCTGTATGTTTGGATTAAGTGTGTATTCCGAATGGTTACCGGAGCAGAGGCGAAGGAACAACGCCTGAGCATCGAGCTTTGTACGGTCTATTGGCACTTCTTATTGGTTGTTTGGCTTGTGATCTTCGCAGTCCTTGCCAACACCTAATTTGGTAGGGCGGGAAACCGCCCTTCTAGGGACAGAATTTAAAAATAGAGTTAATGGGAAATAAGGATGAGTGAAACTGCAGCAATTCAAGGAACCCCTGAAGGGGTGGAAGGGCTAGTCGAAGACTGGGCCAGCGATAAGCAGACCTATAATGTGCCTTGGGGCAAGGCGATGATGTGGATATTCCTAGTATCGGATACCTTCATCTTTACCTGCTTTCTTACTGGCTACCTCAACGTGCGCCTCACGACTACTGAGCCTTGGCCTCTGCAGACAGAGATCTTCGCACTGACGCTGTTCGGGCAATCTATTCCGCTGGTTTTGATTGCGATTATGACGTTTATTCTGATCACGAGCTCGGGTTCAATGGCGCTAGCGGTGAACTTCGGGTACCGCCGCGATAAACAGAAAACGTTCTGGTTGATGGTGATCACTGCTGTTCTAGGCGCATCGTTTGTTGGAATGCAGGCATTCGAGTGGACAAAGCTAATCGTTGACGAAGGCATTCGCCCTTGGGGCAATCCCTACGGCGCCGCGCAGTTTGGCTCGGTGTTCTTTATGGTGACAGGCTTCCACGGGCTGCACGTGACCGGGGGTGTTATCTATCTTCTCATCGTGGCGAACAAAGTTCGCAAGGGTCACTATGAAAAGAAAGGTTACGAGATCGTCGAAATTGCCGGCTTATACTGGCACTTCGTTGACCTCGTTTGGGTATTTATTTTCGCATTTTTCTACTTGCTATAAAGAGAGGGGATAATAATGTCATCTGAAGCAGGTCAACAACATCCTCTAGGGATTTATTACAAAATCTGGATCCTACTCTTTGTCTTGAGCGGGTTCTCTTATGCAGTGGATTATTACCATGTCGAAGGCGGTCTTCGCTGGTTCTTGGTCATCACCTTCATGTTTCTGAAGGCCGGTTTCATTACCGCGATATTCATGCACGTGGTGTGGGAGCGCCTCGCGCTGGTTCTAACAATCTTAGTACCGCCGGTCGCGCTGCTTTTCTTAATTGGCTTCATGACCGTCGAGGGCAATTACACCGAAGGTACGCGCTATCAGTACCGTGGTGACGATCCGACGTTAATGCCTCTGTCGCCTAGCGACATACATGGCGGCGGCCATAGCGACGAAGCGGCACACTAATCGTTTAAACGGTTAGTTTGCATAGTAAAAAGGCCTGACGAGAAATCGCAGGCCTTTTTTTGTGGGTGGCGATTTAGGTCTCGAAGAATAACTAGAAGCCTTGGCGAAGCGCCAGAATGACTTCGTTCGTGGTTGGCGCGACACCGCGCCACCGCGTAAACGCCAAAGCGGCTTGACCGACCAGCATACCCAACCCATCTATCGCCTGCGCGGCGCCATTCGCTTTTGCCCATTTGAGAAACAACGTCGGTTCCGCCGCATACATCATGTCGTAGCAGCAGCAGTTGGGTGCAATAAGTGAAGGGAGCAAAGGCGGGAGCTCACCCCCGAGGCTCGCCGATGTCCCATTGATGATTACGTCGAACTGTTGATCATGTAGTTCGTCATAACCCACCGCGAAAATAGCTAAACGCGGCGCGAAATCGGACGCTAGCGCAGTTGCCTTTGCCACCGTCCTGTTGGCGACTGTTATTGCCGCAGGCTTATTCGCGAGATCGGCTATCGCCGACAGTACACCGCGGGTCGCGCCGCCCGCACCGAGTATAAGTAAACGTTTACTTTCGATAGAAACCTTATGATTTAGGTGGAGATCATTAAGAAGACCTGCTCCATCCGTGTTATCGCCCTCGAGCTGCCCAGCCTTATTGAGGCTCAGCGTGTTAACCGCCCGCGCCAAGGTCGCCCGCGGTGTCGTGACCTCGGCCATAGCAAACGCACGCTCCTTGTGGGGTACAGTCACGTTTAATCCGCCGCCACCAGACTCGAAAAAGGCGTTAACAAAAGACTCGAAATCCGCTTCCAACACTTCGATGGCTTCGTAAGTAAGATTCTGCTTAGTTTGCTCGGCAAACAGCGAATGAATAAGCGGCGATTTGCTGTGTGCGATAGGTGAGCCGATTACCGCGTAGCGGGTAGACGTGCCGAAATTTTGATCATTTACCACGAGCTCTTCCTTACAGCAGTCATAGGGCAGTCGTTTACTCAGTGCCTAGCTCTAGCCAATCTCTATGGGGGAGGAAATCGGTATAGAGTTTTTCCTCGCGACTACCCGGCGCTGGTTTCCAATCATAGATCCAGCGCACCGTCGGTGGGAGAGACATGAGAATAGACTCGATACGGCCTACGCCTGACTGGAGGCCGAAAAGCGTTCCGCGATCGAACACGAGATTAAATTCAACATAGCGGCCGCGCCTATACTCTTGGAACTCACGCTGCTCGTGCGTGTAGTTGGTGTCTTTGCGTTTCTCGACGATGGGCACATACGCCTCGAGATAACTGTTTGCGAGCGACTGCACAAACGCGAAACTGCGCTCGAAACCAAGCTCATTAAAATCATCGAAAAACAGACCGCCAATTCCGCGCGCCTCGCCGCGATGTTTAAGGAAAAAGTAGTCGTCGCAGCGTTTTTTAAGATCGGGGTAATAATTATCGCCGAACGGCGCGCAGGCGCGTTCGGCTGTTCGATGCCAGTGCACGCAATCTTCTTCGAAGCCGTAGTAGGGCGTCAGATCATAGCCTCCGCCAAACCACCAGACGCTCTCTTCACCCTCTTTTTCGGCGACAAACAGCCTGAAATTAGCATGGGAAGTAGGCACCATAGGGTTCAGCGGATGTATCACTAGCGACACGCCCATCGCTTGAAAGGCCCTGCCAGCGAGCTCGGGCCGTTCCGCTGTAGCCGAGGCGGGCATCGCCTTACCAAAGACATGCGAGAAGTTAACGCCGCCTTTTTCAAACACCTTGCCGCCGCTCATCACCCGGCTAATACCCGATCCCCCCGTGTCACGGTCCCATTGGTCAGTCACAATGGCGACGCCTGGGTCTATCGCGGCGAGGCCCGCTACGATTGACTCTTGGAGTTTGAGCAGAAAGTCTTTAACCGCGAGGGTGTCTACGTTGGTCAAAATGCGTTCCCCGATTAGAGTTAGGAGCGCCGGTTTTTGCACGATTAACGCAGTCGATTACCACTTATTAAATCGCGTATTTGTGAAGTCTCGGTGCTATCACCGAGCTCACCGGCTATTACGGCGTCAATTCTACCGCCAAACTCCTCGGTGAGTCTTGATTGAGATCGAATTTCGGGTTCTCCCGCGTCATTTGCCGACGTGGACACTAGAGCCCCGCCGTGACGATTGCACAACTCACGCACAAGAGGGTGGGCGCTAACTCTGACCGCGACGCTCTCATGCTCGCCTTTAATCCAGTTAGGGATACTGCCTTCGGGATCCGGAATAAGCCATGTCACCGGGCCCGGCCATGTTTCCTCGAGTGTGCGTCGCTGAGTGGCGGTTAGCGAAGAGGCGAGCGCTGGCAGCTGATCGAGACTCGCAGCAACAAGAATAAGCCCTTTCTCGACCGGTCTGTTTTTTATTTGTAAGAGCTTTAACACCGCGGCTTCTGAAAAGGGATCGCAACCAAGTCCCCACACAGCCTCGGTGGGATAGGCTATTACGCCTCCCGCGGCGACTGCGTTTAGGCCAGCAATGAGTGAAGGCTCATCGATTAGATAGTCTCCCGGTTTTCGTGACGAGTCTACGCGTTGCATTGACGGCTCCCTAGTCTGTTCTTCGGGTGAATCGGTTTGGCCGCTCATTCTACTCACTTTTGTCAGAGCGGCTAGCACCAACCGGCGCCCTTAACTATGTAATTTTTCTATCACCTCATGCGACCGAGTAGCGACCTCCTCTGCAGGTCACAAGCCCCCTCACCTCAAGATCTAGCAATGCATGGTTTAACGCGCTAAAGCTTGCTAAATCGGCATCGAGAAAACTATCGAAAAGGCAGTCTTCGGTCCTCAGCCTTTGCAAGAGCTTTCTCTGTAAGGGCATAAGGTCATCGGGTTCTGCTAGGCCAAGGTGGCTGCCGAACCCTGTAGGCGACAGTGTGCCAGCCCTGCCCGGTACCTTTAGCCCAAGCTCGATGAGAATGTCGTTCGGATCGTCGACTAACATTGCCCCTTGTTTTATTAGCTCATGACATCCTCGACCCTGAGGATTACTTAGCAAGCTTGGCAGCGCGTAAACGTCACGGTTTTGCTCGCATGCGTAGCGCGCAGTAATAAGCGAGCCGCTTTTGATTGCGGCCTCGATGACCAGAACGCCGACACTCAATCCGCTAATGAGCCTGTTGCGACGCGGAAAATTATAGGCATACGCGCGCATGCCCAGCGGAAATTCGGAGACGACCGCTCCGCATTCGGTAATCCTCTCAAAAAGGTCGCGGTGTGCTGGAGGGTAGAGTCGATCGATACCGGTACCCAGAACGGCGACGGTTGACTGCGGATTTTCCAACCCAGCCGCATCGAGCGCGCCGCGATGGGCGCTCGCATCGACGCCTAAGGCGAGCCCACTGCACACGGTTACGCCGGCCTTGCAGAGCTCTCTCGCCATCCAGTACGCATTGCGCAATCCATAATCGCTCGCGTTGCGACTACCGACTATCGCCAATTGAAGAGCGCCTAATGTCGCAAGCGAGCCGCGAACATAAAGGAGAAGAGGCGGACAGTCTGTTTCGCGCAGCCGTTCGGGATAGAAATTGGAATCATAGGTTATTAAATGATTGCCCGCCTTGGCTGACCACGCGAGGTCATTGTCGCAAAGCACCTGCAGATCATCGCCAAAAGCATCGCCCCCTAACAGTGCGCGCTGGGCGGCGCTCAGGCCGTAGTTCAATTGCTTTTCAATGCTCGTGGCAACGAGCGCAGCAAGCGAGCCCTCTTTTTTGAGCGCGCGAGACAAGGCGGGCGCGTGGCCGCCTTTACAGTGGAATAATGCAAGCGTAAGTCGCAATTGCGCATCGTCATAGCTCATTGCGCGGCCTGACGGGTAGGATTATGCGCGACCCGCGCTCGATTGGTTGCGAGGCAGACACCACAAACGCCAGTGAAAAATAAGGCGTGTGCGAATAGATAATTGCTTCTGCTGTTTCCTCTGCGAAGACTTCTTCTCCCTCTTCGCCGCGCTGCGTCGGTGGCGCGAGCGTAATACGCATGCCGTGCGTGAGACCCTCTGCTGCGCCTCGGTTCAACACCAAAGTCGAGTACTTCGCTCCCCATTGTTGCTCTGAGAAAAACGAAAGCACTTTGCCTTTTGGCGCGTTCGCAGGGACAGAGTAGTTCGGCCGTTGTTTCCATGCTGCCTTAGAGTCCTCTCTCACTAAAGAGAAAAGTGGGTGTTCACTGAGTGTCCCCTCTGGCACAATCACGTCGCCGATGCGAATCACACCGACGCTTTTTGTCAGCCTAAACCACGCCTTCGATGCGCCCGTGGCATTTCTGTAAGTCTCTACAACCAAGTCTGCTTTACCACTGTAGACGAGCTCCTGTATTTGGCTTTTGATTTCGTTCCTTTTCTCGTTCCTTTTCTCGCTCTTTTTATCGCTGTTTTTATTGCTGTTTCTATTGCTGTTTACTTGGCTATCGGGTTTGCTCTCGTTGGCGCTGTCGATAATTCGAGTCTGTATTCGGCCGGGGCGGTAGATCGAGTAACTCTCGGCCGCTGACTCCAACTTACCGGCAACCAGAACCAAATCATCCTGCGAGGCAATAGTGAATCCATCCCCGATCGCCACAATGCGCGCCATCGAGGCCGCTGCGCTCAAGGGCACAATCGCATAGCGTCCGATAGCGGTGTTGAATTCACCCAGCGATGCTCTTTCAACATTAGGATTACGGGCATTGCTAGCGCTGAGTGGCTCAGATTTGAGTGCAGGAACGAGCCGAACAACCTCCTGTGCGAAAATAGGAGGAAGCAGGTACAGCGTGATGAAAACAGCACTAAGACCGGCCGCGAGGCTCGCTCTAACACTCACTTTGATGAGACCTGTTTTGCCTTTCTCTCTGCATTGCCGCTGGTATCCGATGCTCGGTTTGCTAACTAGACCCACCAACTACTGCTTTTCGCACGCCTCAGGGTTAGAATAAGAGGTCTGACCCCTTTAAAAGAGGATGAAACAATGGCCGTTTTGCCAATCTTAGAATTTCCGGATCCGCGGCTACGCACCGTCGCTAAGCCGGTTACTCTTTTTGACGCCGAGTTAAAATCCTTAGTCGCCGATATGCGCGAGACAATGTATGCGGCCGAAGGTATTGGTCTCGCAGCGTCGCAGGTTGATGTTCACCGACGTATTCTTGTCATCGATGTCTCTGAAACTAAAGATAGTCCACGCGCTTATATCAATCCAACTTTTGAGGTAATCGACGAAGAGCTTCAGGATTACGATGAGGGCTGTTTGTCGGTGCCAGGGTTTTACGAGACCGTCTCCAGGCCGCGGCGAGTCATCATCCGCGCGCAGGACGAAGAGGGTGTTCCTTTTGAGCTCGAGGCGGACGGCCTACTCGCCATCTGTATTCAGCACGAGATCGACCATTTAGACGGCAAACTTTTCGTCGACTACATTAGCAAGCTGAAGCGCGACCGTATTCGCAGTAAACTGACTAAAGCGCACAAAAAATCAGCCTAAGGGCTTTGAAAACGCAGCGTCCCTCGAGAACGCGAGCACATTAGCCGCAATGAGGCGTAACTCAAGCCTCACAATCTGAATTGAAGCCTTCATGAATAAACTGCGAGTCTGTTTCGCCGGCACGCCAGAATTTGCCGCCGCTCACCTCAACGCGCTAATCGCGGCGCAAGCCGAGCGCGATTCGCGTTTCGAGGTAGTGGCCGTTTACACACAGCCTGATCGTGCAGCGGGGCGCGGGAAAAAACTTTCTCAAAGCCCTGTTAAGCAAAGAGCCATCGAGGCCGGACTTCCGGTTTTCCAACCGCTTACGCTGCGTAACGAAGAGGCTCGGGCTGAGTTAGACGCGCTCGCCTGCGATGTGATGATCGTCGTCGCCTATGGACTAATCTTGCCGCAGTCGATTCTCGACACGCCTCGGTTGGGCTGTGTCAATGTGCACGCCTCATTGCTCCCTCGCTGGCGCGGCGCAGCACCTATTGAGCGCGCGCTTCTCGCCGGCGACAAATCTACCGGCGTTACCATAATGCAGATGGACGCGGGCTTAGATACCGGCGTGATGCTTGATAAAACGGTTGTCGAGATCGACCCTCGAGAGACGCGCGTCAGCCTCGAAGAAAAACTCATCGCGGCGGGAAGTCGTGCAATCGTTGCTGCGATAAATACGCTCGAGGCGTTACAAGAAAATGCTGAGAGTCAGGACGATTCTCAAAGCACCTATGCCGCTAAAATAGACAAAGCCGATTCGCTAATTGAGTGGACTTTACCGGCCTCGCAAATCGATGTTTTAGTGCGCGCCTGCATCGGCCGTGCACCAGCCTTTACTCTTCTCGACGGCCAGCGGGTAAGGTTGCTCGAATCGGCAGTCGATTCGGCGCGAAGTGACGTCCCAGCGGGCACAGTCACTCACGTCGACAAGCGCGGGTTTAGCGTGGCCTGCGGAGAGCGAAGCGTATTAAAGGTGAGCCGCGTGCAGATGGCGGGCAAAGGTGAGGTGAGCGTCGGCGAACTACTCAACGGCAAACCCGATGCGTTCGCTGTGGGAACCTGCTTTGATCAACCAGCGGCGAGCGAGGAGTCGTAGATGCATAGACTCTGCACTACGTCCTTGTGCGTGAGCCTCTAGATGGCTATTAAGGGTGCCCGCGGGATCGCGGCGAAGGTGCTCGCCACACTGCAGGTTGGCACGAATGGCTCGCTCGGTAATTTGCTCGACGACTACCGCGAACGCGACGATTTCCCTCTTATTCAAGAACTTTGCTTCGGTGCTTGCCGCTGGTATCCGGCGCTCGAAAACCTGCTCGATAACTTGTTAAGTAAACCGCTAAAGGCCAAAGAGAGCGATGTGCGCTGGTTGCTTCTTGTCGGACTTTATCAGCTGCGAGAACTGTCTATCGCCGATTATGCTGTGATCAATGAAAGCGTCGAAGCTAGCCGGAATCTCAAAAAGCCCTGGGCCGCTGCGCTCGTCAACGCGGTGCTACGCAACTATTTAAGGCGAAAAGACTCGTTAGAGTCTGCACTTCAGCTGAGTCAAGATCCCGGTGCTGCATCGAGCGATGCGACACTCGCTGCCGCAGCGCTCGCTCATCCACTATGGCTTTTCGATAGGCTAAAAACCCAGAGGCCCGAAAGCGTAAAGGCGATCTGCGACGGAAACAATGCCCGCCCGCCGATGACTCTCAGAGTTAACCTAAGCAAGATAAGCCGCGACGAGTACCTCGAGCGATTAGGTGAACGCGGCATCGACGCGACGCGCGGCGGCTACGCCGAACCGCGCTCGTTTTGCGAGACGCGTGTCACGTAGACGATCTTCCGGGCTTTAGAGACGGATTGGTTAGCGTTCAGGACGAGGCCTCGCAGATAGTACCGAGCTTATTACAGCTGAGACTGGTCTAAGCTTGGTCGATGCCTGTGCTGCGCCCGGCGGAAAAACCGCGGCTATTCTCGAACGCGAAACGGCGCTTCAGCGTGTCGTAGCGATAGACTCGAGTAAAAAACGTCTCGCGCGGGTTACCGAGACTCTCGCAGATTGGCGCTTACCGAACAGCCAATCACACTCTGTGCTGCAAATGCCGAAAATCTAGACGCATGGTGGGATGGTAACCCGATCGATCGCATTCTCCTCGACGCACCCTGCAGTGCGACCGGTGTAATACGGCGGCATCCCGATATTAAGGTGCTGCGCACTCCCGCCGAAGTCGCGAGCTGCTGCGAGTTACAGCGAACACTGCTCGCTGCCCTGTGGCCTATCTCGCAGAAGAAGGATTACTGCTCTACGACCTGCAGCGTACTCTACGAAGAGAGAATCGACTCACGATCTCGCGGTTCTTAGCCGCGACAGATAACGCTAAATGTGAGCGCATCACGGCCGATTGGGAGTAGAATGCGCAGCAGCCGACGGCGGCAGCCTCGGCCGGCAATTATTACCGATCGATCCACGTGGACCCGATGGGTTTTTCTTTGCGCTACTGCGCAAAACGAGCGAGACTGAGAGCAAGACCGGATGAAGATAATAATCCTAGGCGCCAATCAAGTTGGTAGCACCCTAGCTGAAACACTGGCTAACGAAGCCAATGACATCACGATCGTCGATTCCTGTCCCGATCGCCTTCGCGAACTCAAAGATCATATAGACATTGGCGTGGTTCCTGGACACGCCTCCCACCCCGATGTTCTCGAGCGGGCGGGCGGGCAAGACGCCGATATGATTATCGCAGTAACCGAAAGCGATGAGGTAAACATGGTTGCCTGCCGCGTCGCACATTCTCTGTTTCACACGCCAAAGAAAATCTGTCGTATCCGCGCGTCATCGTATCTCACTAGCGAGAAGCTACTGGGCAAGAACGGCATTGCTGTCGACGTCGTCATCTCTCCCGAGCTTATCGTGTCTGAGGCGATATCACGCCTTCTTCGCCTGCCGGGATCGCTACAGGTTCTCGATTTCGCCGAAGGCAAAGTGCAGCTTGTTGCGGTAAAAGCTTTTTATGGCGGCCCTTTAGTCGGTCAGGAGATACGGCTTTTGCGTCAGCACATGCCCTCGGTCGATACGCGCGTTGCCGCCATCTTTCGCAAAGACCGCCCAATCATCCCAGAGGGCTCGACGGTGATTGAGGCGGACGACGAAGTGTTTTTCGTTGCTGCAAAAAAGGATATTCGCGCCTGCATGAGCGAACTTCGGCGCATGGACAAACCCTACAAGCGCATCATGATTGCTGGTGGCGGAAATATTGGACTCCGACTTGCCGAGTCGATTGAGCCGCATTATCAGGTCAAAGTTATCGAGCGCGATGCAGAGCGCTGCAAAGTATTGAGCGAGAGCCTCGATAGGGCAATCGTTTTAAACGGCGAGGCGTCTCAACGCGAACTGCTCATCGAAGAAAATATTGCCGACACCGATGTCTTCCTCGCCCTCACAAACGATGACGAAGCCAATATTATGTCATCGCTACTCGCCAAGCGTCTGGGCGCGAAGAAGGTTATGACGCTGATCAATAATCCAGCGTATGTCGACCTCGTGCAGGGAGGTGAAATCGATATCGCAATCTCACCACAGCAAGCGACTATCGGCAGCTTGTTAACACATGTAAGACGCGGCGATGTAGTACAGGTACACTCTCTGCGCCGCGGCGCTGCGGAGGCGATGGAGGCGATCGCGCATGGTGATTCTGGGTCGTCTCGCGTGGTCGGCAAAGCGATCGAAGATATCGAACTTCCGCAAGGAACAACGATCGGGGCGATTGTGCGAGGCGATGAAGTGCTAATTGCACACGACGCGACGGTTATTCAATCTGAAGACCATGTTATCTTATTCTTGGTTGATCGCAAACGAATACCCGAAGTAGAACGACTATTCCAAGTCGGCCTCAGTTTTTTCTAGGCGTTTAAATGCATTTTTCGTTAATCTTAAAAATACTAGGTTTACTCCTCATGCTGTTTAGCGCGATCAGTAACCTGCCGCCTATTATCGTCTCGCTTTTCTATAACGATGGGATGATGACGCCGTTTGTCGAATCGTTTTTCGCTGTATTTACAGTAGGCTTCGTCATGTGGCTGGTGACGTTTCGGACGCGAACCGAACTCGGTACTCGCGATGGGTTTCTGATTGTCACGTTGTTTTGGGCGGTACTCGGAACAGCGGGTAGTCTTCCGTTCATCCTCTCGTCGTCGGTCGAATTATCCGTAACCGACGCCGTTTTCGAATCGTTGTCGGGCCTTACGACAACGGGTGCCACCGTAATTTCTGGCTTAGACTCGCTGCCAAAATCCATCCTCTTCTATCGCCAGCAGTTGCAGTGGCTGGGCGGCATGGGAATCATAGTGCTCGCCATGGCGCTGCTGCCAATGCTGGGAATCGGCGGAATGCAGCTCTATCGCGCCGAAAGCCCTGGGCCGGTTAAAGACAATAAGCTGGTGCCTAGACTCGCCGAAACGGCGAAGGCGCTGTGGACAATCTATGTAAGCCTAACCCTCGCCTGCGCCGCCGCGTATTGGGCGGCGGGGATGTCAGGTTTTGATGCAATAACCCACAGCTTCTCGACTATCGCGATTGGCGGATTTTCCACTCACGATGCGAGCATGGCGTTTTTCGATAGCGCGGCGATTGAGAGTATCGCCATACTGTTTATGTTTATCTCAGGGATCAATTTCGCGCTGCATTTTACCGCCTGGCAACGAGGTAGAATCGACCATTACCTCCGCGACCCTGAGTTTCTCTTTTACAGCTTTATTTTGCTCGCCGTTTCTCTAGTCACTATAGCCGTGCTGCTGCGTTTCGAGGTTTACCCGACGGTATCCGAGACGATTGTGAATGGCCTGTTTCAGGTCGTGTCCTTTGCAACCACGACGGGGTTTGCGACTAGCCAGTTTAATGAGTGGCCAATCTTCCTTCCCTATCTTCTCATGTATGCGGCGATTATCGGCGCCTGCGCGGGATCGACAGGTGGAGGTATGAAAGTGATTCGCATTCTGCTTATTTTTAAGCAGGGTTTACGCGAGGTACAGCGCCTTATTCATCCGCACGCGGTGATTCCGATTAAACTCGGTCGCGGTCCCGTTCAAGACAGCGTCGTTGAAGCGGTCTGGGGGTTTTTCGCCGTCTACGTGATGGCGTTTATGCTGATGCTGCTCGGACTTCTCGCCACTGGTCTGGATATCGTGACCGCCTTTAGCGCGGTTGGCGCCTGCATCAATAATCTCGGGCCGGGTCTCGGCTCGGTGACACAAACCTACGGCAGCTTACCGGATGCGGCAAAGTGGATTCTATGTTTTGCCATGCTCCTCGGCCGCCTCGAGGTTTTCACGCTGTTGGTGCTATTCACACCGATGTTCTGGCGTCGGTAAGCGCAGTCTTTAATAGAATTCGCTGTCGTCTGGCTGTCGGCGGAAGCGTTTGTACTCCCACTGGTATTGTTCGGGGGCGAGCGTGACGCAGCGCTCTATGCTCCGGTTAATCGCAGCTGTCGAGGCTGCCAAGTCTTGATCGTATATTCCTGCGTCAGCCTCGTGAACGATAACCTTAAAGCCTTTCCCTTTAGGTAGGCGTTGCGCGAAACCGCAAAATACGCGCGGCTTGCCGCGCTGGGCGAGCCGACTTGTGAGTGTCATAGTAAACGCTGACTTACCGAAGAAGTCAGCATAGACGCCACCTTCGTCTGCGGGCACCTGATCGGGCAGGACGCCCACAAGCTCGCCTCTCCCTAGTGCGCCTAACAATAGGGCGACACCTTTTCGATTGGTAGGCGCGAGTTGAACGCCACTTTTCGCTCGGACACCCCGCAACAGCGTATCCATCTGCGGACTCTTGGGCGGCTGATACATGAAGTTCGAGGCAATGCCCTCGCAGGCGAAATAACCAAAGATTTCCCAGTTGCCAAGATGCGGCGCAAGAAGAATGACGCCTTTGCCGGTTTTCGCGGCTGCCTGCAGGGCATCCAAGCCTTCGACCTCAGTAACCTGTGCCAGAGTTCCCTCGATAGGCAGCATCCACGCTTTGCCCATCTCAAGCGCGGTGCATACCATACCCTTAAGGCTCTGCCGCGCAAGCGATTCCTGATCGGTGCTACTGAACTGCGGGAAGCAAGCAGCTATATTGCGCCGAGTCGTCGCAGCCGAGCGGTTTGGAATTACCGCGAAAAGCCACCCGAGTCCACCGCCAAGCCAGTGCAGTAAGCGCAGGGGGAGCACTGAGGTGAGGCGCAGGAATCCGAGCACGACCCAAAAAGAGAGTCGATTCCCAAGCGTTGTAGAGGTGTCTGTTTGATTCATTAGCTCGCTAGTCTTAGTTTTATGTCGATAACGCCGTCACGCTTGGCGTTAATTCGCGGTGTGATTGTCGCATCTACCGATTAGCATCACCAAGTACTGACCTGAGTTTCGTGTTTTAAGCCTAACTCCGCCCTGCAAATGCGTAACGCCCGATACTTAGCCTTAGTAGCTCGCAGTTATCTTCCTCGTTATGTCGGCCTGTTCGGTGGATAAGTCCCTACGAATCAAGGATAATTATCGCCCTTCAAATGACTGATTACGTGGCGTTAACGTGAATAAAGCATCCGATCTCAACACCTTCCAAGGCCTCATCTTCGCACTGCAGCAATTTTGGGCGGAGCAAGGCTGTGTCGTCCTGCAGCCTCTCGACATGGAGGTCGGAGCAGGTACGTTCCATCCAGCGACTTTTTTGCGTTCGATAGGCCCAGAATCTTGGAGCGCGGCCTACGTCCAGCCGTGTCGTCGTCCCACCGATGGACGCTACGGTGAAAACCCCAATAGACTCCAGCATTACTATCAATTTCAGGTTGTTCTCAAGCCTTCGCCAGAGAATATCCAAGCGCTCTTCCTCAAGTCCCTCGAAAGCCTCGGTATCGACATGTCTGTTCACGATATCCGCTTCGTCGAAGACAACTGGGAATCGCCGACGCTCGGCGCGTGGGGACTTGGTTGGGAAGTCTGGCTTAACGGCATGGAGGTGACTCAGTTTACTTATTTCCAGCAAGTGGGCGGGCTCGAATGTTATCCGGTTACAGGCGAAATCACCTACGGTATCGAACGTATTGCGATGTATTTGCAGGGCGTCGACAGCATCTATGACATCGTCTGGACAGACGGTCCCAACGGCAAAGTGACCTATGGCGATGTATTCAAGCAAAACGAAGTAGAGATGTCGGCGTATAACTTCGAACACGCAGCGACCGACTTGTTGTTTGGTTACTTTGATGACTGTGAAGCGCAGTGCAAAAAACTCATCGAAAGCAAGCTCGCACTGCCTGCATACGAACAGGTATTAAAGGCCTCACACTATTTTAATCTCCTCGACGCGCGCCACGCGATTTCTGTCACCGAACGTCAACGCTTTATTCTGCGCGTGCGAACCTTATCGAGACTCGTCGCCGAAACCTACTACGCGACGCGCGAGGCGCTCGGCTTCCCGCTAATCGCTGACGACTTCAAAGACGATTTTATGCGACACCAGAAAACGAACCAAAATGCCGGTGACGGAGATTCCAAAACGCCTAGCTCTAAAAAAGAGGCTAAGCAACAAGATAAGCAACAAGCAAAGAACAAGGAGAAGTCGTCATGAGCGCGCGCGACTTTCTAGTTGAAATTGGTACCGAAGAACTTCCTCCGAAGGCGCTCCCGAGTTTATCTAAGGCGTTCTCGAGTGAAATACTCACGAGCCTGAAACAGTTGCAGCTTGAGTTCGACGACTCGGAGAGTTACGCAACACCGCGTAGACTCGCCCTTCTCGTCAAAGGATTAGACGAGTCTCAGGCGGATAAAATGATAGAGCGCTTCGGCCCTGCCGTTCAGGCGTCGTTCGACAAAGACGGCAACGCGACTCCAGCGGCTGCTGGTTTTGCGAAGTCCTGTGGCGTAGAAATTGATCAACTTCAGCAGGTAGAAAAAGACGGCGTCGAAAAACTCTACTATAGTGCCTCGCAGCCGGGCCAGCCTACTGCGACACTATTAAGCACCATAGTTAGCGAGGCACTCGACAAACTGCCCATCCCTAAACGTATGCGCTGGGGCAATTCGCGTGCCGAGTTTGTGCGCCCGGTGCACTGGGTGGTCCAACTCTTTGGCGACGAAATTGTTGCGGGGGAATTTTTCGGTGTGTCTGCAGGTAGACAGTCTCGCGGACATCGGTTCCATGCAGACAGGTCTATCGATATAGACAGTCCGGCCAACTATGCTGCGCTACTCGAAAACGAAGGTCACATAATCCCCCAGTTCGATCGCCGCCGTGAAATGATTCGCGAGCTCGTTATTGCCGAGGGCGTTAAGGCGAATGCAACGAGCATTATCGACGAAGCCCTCCTTACCGAGGTTGCGAGCTTAGTCGAATTTCCAGTAGCGCTAACCGGTAAGTTCGAAGCACATTACCTTGAGGTACCCGCTGAGGCACTAATTCTTGCGATGAAATCGCATCAGAAAACCTTTTATTGCGTAGACGCCGAGGGCAAGCTACTGCCGCTTTTCATCGCAGTAAGCAATATTATTAGTAAGGATCCGGCGCAGGTTATTGAAGGTAACGAGCGTGTGATTCGTCCACGTCTTGCCGACGCAAGCTTTTTCTTCGAAACAGACAAGCAGGTATCACTTGAGAGCCATCTCGAGGCGCTGAAGAAAATCGTTTTTCAGGACAAACTAGGCACTGTTTATGACCGTTCGGTTAGAATCGCAAAGTTAAGTCGTATGCTAGCACCTATCTGCGGCGCCGATCCCGATCTTTGCGAACGTGCAGCAATGCTGTCGAAGTGCGATCTCATGACAAACATGGTTGGCGAATTCGCCGACCTGCAAGGTTTAATGGGGCGCTACTATGCGTTGAACGACGGTGAGCCTCTCGAAGTTGCCGAAGCCATTGATGATCAGTACAGGCCGCGTTTCGCTGGCGACGAACTGCCTTCGGGCGTAACAGGCGCGGTCCTCGCTTTGTCTGAAAAGCTCGACACGCTCTGTGGTCTATTCGCGATCGGTCAGCCGCCTACTGGATCGAAAGATCCGTTTGCACTGCGCCGCGCGGCGATCGGTCTGTTGCGAATTCTTATCGAAAAAGAATTAGAACTCGACCTTACTAGTTGCATCGATCTCGCTTTCCAAGGACTTGCCGATCTAGATCCTTCGAGCGTTGATTGCAGCGAGAAGACGCAGCAGCAGACGTTGGCGTTTTTGCTGGATCGATTACAGGCTTGGTCTGCAGACAAAGGGATTAGCCCTGGAGTTTTTCAATCGGTTATGGCATTGAAGCCAACGCGCCCTGTCGACTTTGATAGACGGGTGCAAGCCGTTGCGCATTTTCAGTCACTCGATGAATCCGCTGCGCTTGCCGCAGCTAATAAGCGCGTGTCTAATCTACTCGCAAAGCAAAACGTCGACGAAGATGCCCAGGTTAATGCAGATCTGTTTACGGAACCTGCTGAGAAAGCTCTTTTTGATAAGCTCGTCTCGGTTGAGTCAGAGGTTGATCCACTTTTCGCTCGCGGTGATTATAAGCAGGGGCTCGCCTTGCTAGCCCAGCTAAGGCAAACGGTAGATACGTTTTTTGATGATGTGCTTGTGATTTGCGATGACGAGGCTCTACGCAATAATCGACTCGCTCTTCTGTCGCGACTACGGCGCGGATTCTTAAGGACTGCAGATATTTCGTATCTCTCGTCGTAGGCTCGGTGGCCTCAAGGTTTTTCGTCGCCGAACATGACGCCCTTATTTTGCTGCGCATTTCGACGCGCATTCTTCCAGTTAGCCTAGGAGTGTCTCTTGCCCGTTCTTCTCTTAGACCGTGACGGGGTGATCAATCACGACTCCGCCGATTTTATTAAGTCAGCCGACGAGTTTGTGCCGATCGATGGCAGCGTCGCAGCAATCGTCCGTGCTCATGAACTCGGCTGGCAGGTGTTTGTCGCGACGAATCAGTCTGGGCTCGGGCGCAAACTATTCGACGAATTTACGCTTGCGCAAATGCACGAGAAGCTGATCACACTTGTTGAAGAGGCGGGCGGGGAGATTAGCGGGATTGCTTTCTGTCCCCATCTTCCTGATGCTGGATGTGAATGCCGTAAGCCGCGAGTTGGTCTATTGACAGAGATCGAGCGCAACTTCGGCGTTGTCCTTGAGGGCGAGCCTTTTGTCGGCGATAGCCTGAGAGACCTAGAGACGGCGATCGCCTTTGGGTGTCAACCGATACTGGTGCGTACCGGAAAGGGTAAGGAGACTGAAGCGCGGCTGATCAGCGAGCCGACTCTGTTGGGGGCGTTAAAGGTGCCGGTCTACGACAACTTGGCGTCTTTCGTGGCTACGCTCAATTAAGCCATTGGTGATTGGATAGCGTGCGATTGTGTTACGCTCAATCAGGCGGCTCTCTAGTTGGCAGCTCTACCTGGTCGCTCTACCTAGCAGTTCTACCTAGCAGTTCTACCTGGCAGCTCTACCTAGCAGTTCTACCTGGCAGCTCTACCTGGCAGCTCTACCTGGCAGCTCTTATCAAGACGGCTCCCTATCAAGCTTCCTATCAAGCTTCCTATCATGCTTCCTATCACGCTTCCTTCTATTCGAGCATCTCTCCACCAGACGGCTTAATGCCCGACATCGCTGGTGGTGAGAGCACACGCTAGGGAGCCTAGATATCGAGGTTTTCGGCTGCCATCGCGTTCATTTCGATAAATTCGCGACGCGGATCGACCTGATCGCCCATTAATGTATTGAACAGCTGGTCTGCATTAATAGCGTCATCAATGGTGACCTGCAACATGCGGCGCGTCTCGGGGTTCATCGTCGTCTCCCAGAGCTGATCGGGATTCATCTCGCCCAATCCTTTATAGCGCTGCAAATAGTGTCCCTTCATTGCATCTTGAGTTAGCCAGGCGATAGCCTCGGCAAAGCTCTTAATTGGGTGAGTTTTCTCCCCGCGCTTCGCATAGGCGCCGTCTTCTATCAACCCGTCGAGTGTCGCGCCAAGACTCGCTAACGCGCGATATTCGCCCGAATTAAAGAAATCTAGGCTGAAGCTATAGCTACGCTCGAGACCGTGTAGGTTTAATCTAGCCTCCGGCAAGTAAACGTTGCGCTCGTTGTCCTTTCTGACAGAGAGGGTTAAGTTAGCGCTCGCTCCGGCGTGAAGCTCGATGAGCTTTGAGCGTACTTTATCTAACCACGCCTCGGTAGAGGCTTCCGATTGCAACGCTTCGACCGCCAATAAGGGCGAGAAAATCATCGCCTCGAGCACTTCGGTCGGATAGAGGCGGGCTAGACGGCTGATGATCGCGTAAGCATCGTTGTAGCTTTTCACGAGAGACTCGAGCGCGTCTTCGGCGATACCAGGTGCTTCAGCGTTCACGTGGAGACTCGCTCCTTCGAGGGCGACTTGAGTCTGGTAACTCGCCAGCTCCGCCTCGTCCTTGAGGTACTGCTCCTGTTTGCCTTTGCGAATCTTGTAGAGCGGCGGCTGAGCGATGAAGATATGGCCGCCATCGACCAGCTCCCGCATCTGACGGAAAAAGAAAGTCAGAAGCAGGGTGCGGATGTGCGAGCCATCGACATCAGCATCGGTCATGATAATAATGCTGTGATAACGCAGTTTCTCTGGCTGGAATTCGTCTTTACCGATACCACAGCCAAGCGCTTTGATCAGCGTGCCAATCTCGGCTGAGCCAAGCATCTTGTCAAAGCGCGCCTTTTCTACGTTCAGAATCTTACCCTTGAGCGGCAAGATTGCTTGATTTTTGCGATTACGGCCCTGTTTCGCCGATCCACCCGCCGAGTCTCCCTCCACAATATAGATTTCGGACAGTGATGGGTCTTTCTCTTGGCAGTCGGCAAGCTTACCGGGCAGACCAGCGATATCGAGCGCGCCCTTTCGTCGTGTCATCTCTCGGGCCTTACGCGCGGCCTCTCGGGCGCGCGCAGCATCGAGCATTTTACCGACAATTAGCTTCGCATCTTGGGGATTTTCCAGAAGATAGTCGCTAAATTTAGCAGCCATCTCTTGTTCTACCACTGTTTTAACCTCTGAAGACACGAGTTTATCTTTGGTCTGCGAGGAGAATTTAGGGTCTGGCACTTTCACAGAAATAATTGCCGTGAGGCCCTCTCGCGCATCATCACCCGATGTTGCAACTTCTTTGCCTTTTTTAGCCGCCAACTCCTTATCGATATACCCCTTTAATACCCTCGTAAGCGCAGCGCGGAAACCCGCAATGTGTGTGCCCCCATCCTTTTGCGGGATATTATTGGTGTAGGGGAAGATATTCTCTGTGTAGGAGTCGTTCCATTGCAGGGCCACCTCGACGGTAATACCGTCCTCTGGCCGCTCATGGGCAAAATGGAATATCTTGTTGACCGCTGTCTTGTTTTTATTCAGGTACTCGACGAAGGCCTGCACGCCACCTTCGTATTTAAAGTGTTCTTCTTTGGCGCTGCGCTCGTCGATCAGGCGAATCGACACCCCCGCGTTTAAGAAGGCAAGCTCTCGAAGCTTCTTTGCAAGGATGTCGTAGTGAAATTCGACACTACTAAAAGTTTGGTCCGAGGGCTTGAAATGGCACTCCGTGCCCGTTGTGTTTGTTTCACCGATAACAGCCAATGGCGCCTGTGGTACGCCGTGTTTATACACCTGTTCCCAGAGCTTGCCGTCGCGACGAATAGTGAGCTTTAGCTCCTCGGAGAGGGCGTTTACTACCGAGACACCGACGCCGTGAAGCCCGCCAGAAACCTTGTAGCTGTTATCATCGAATTTGCCGCCGGCGTGCAACACCGTCATGATCACTTCTGCCGCGGAAACACCTTCACTGTGCATTTCCGTCGGGATGCCGCGACCGTTGTCGGAAACGCTAATCGTCTCCCCGACATGAATGACCACACGAATCTCATCGCAGTGTCCAGCGAGCGCTTCATCGATAGAATTGTCGACGAGCTCGAACACCATATGGTGTAAGCCAGTGCCGTCATCGGTATCGCCGATATACATGCCTGGGCGCTTGCGAACTGCATCTAAGCCCTTGAGAACCTTGATACTATCGGAGTTATATTCGCTGTTGTTTGCTGTGCTAGCAACACTGTTGGTGTCGTCGGTCATTCTTGGTCTCCAGGGTTGGCCCCAGGGTGTTTCTTAATACTAGTGTTATCGGACAATTGGGTGGAAAATCAAGCCGTTATTCTACCATGTTCCACGTGGAACTGCGCGATTTCGCTTGGCGCAAGTGCACTGAAAAGCTCTCCTTCTTTCGCCAACAAGAGACTCTCTAATTCAACACACGTCACAAACAATTGCGCGTTAAGTGAGAGTAGCGTTGCAAAAACTCGCGCTCTGTTCTCTGGGTCTAATTCCGAGGGGAGGTCGTCGATAAGATAGAGGCAGTCAATACCAAGACTCTCTGATAGCAGCCTTCCTTGGGCAATTTTCAGGGCGCTCACCAATATTTTCTGCTGTCCACGCGACAACACATCGGCCGCCGGTGTACGGTCGAGCAAGAGGAGCAAGTCAGCGCGCTGCGGTCCTAGCTGAGTAGAGCCATAGCGCCTATCGGTATCCAATGTGCGTCGCAGTTCATCGTGAAGAGCACTTCCCTCAGCCCACCCCCGGTCGTACCTGATCTCAAGTGTCCCCAGATGGGAGCCCTCTAGTTGGGTATAAACCTCGTCGAATACAGGCAAAAACCTTTCTAGGTACGCGCTTCTATGCGCATCTACCTTGACTGACGCAGCTACAAACTCTCGATCCCAGGCTTCGAGCTGAGGCTTATCGAGGCGAGGCGCCTTAAGGAGTGCATTACGGTTGGCTAGGCTTTTTTTGGAATCACGCCACGCACTCAGAAAACCATGTTCCACGTGGAACACTCCCCAATCGAGGAAACGGCGGCGAGCCTTAGGTCCGCCCTCCAAAAGCTGAAAGGCGGTCGAATCAATTGTTTGTAGGGGTAAGGAACGCGCGACAGATTCCCAGTTTCTCTGAGTCTCTTCTTGAAGGCGTAACTGATGTCTACGACGCCTTGATTTAGCCAACCCTATCCGAAGCCCATCGCTAAGCTGCGTAAAAACGACAGCCTCCTCTAGGCCATGGGTAATTAAAGGGTCTAGCTTGGCGCTGCGAAACGAGCGCCCGGAAGAAAGGAGGTGGATAGCCTCGAGTAGGCTAGTCTTCCCCGAACCATTCTCCCCGTGGAAGATATTCACACGGGAAGACAGTTCGATGGCTACATCGGCTAGATTTCTCAGCCCAGTCACCGTGAGTTTTTCAATTCGGCTCATGGGTTCTCTCGAGAAGACGCATGGATGCTCACAGTGGGCTGGCGACAAACAGTGAGGATTATGCTTAGAGCCTCATCGGCATAACAACATACATTGCATTGCTCTCATCCCCCGACTCGATCAGCGCGCTGCTGTTCGCATCAAGGAGAGTTATCTTAGCCTGACTGCTTCGAAGGGTAGAAAGCACATCGATCAGGTAGCTGACATTAAAGCCCATTTCGAGTTCATCGCCCTGATAGTCGACTGCAACGACTTCTTCGGCTTCCTCCTGCTCGGGGTTGTTAGCGAAGATACGGAGCTCGCCGTTCGTAAGCACCACACGCACACCTCGGTATTTCTCGTTCGAGAGAATAGAGGCGCGGGTAAACCCTTGTTTGAGCGCCTGACAATCGCCCAAAATGACCTTATTACCGCCTTTCGGCAACACGCGGTTATAGTCTGGAAACTTGCCATCGACGAGTTTAGAGGTAAACGTGAAGTCCGCAACGGCGGCGCGGATGTGGTTCTGACCGAATACGAGCGTGATATCTCCCTCATCTTCGAGCAAACGTGCTAGCTCCATCACGCCTTTTCGAGGAAGGATGAGCTGCTGTACCGACGCAATGTCGTTCTTAGACTCGAGCGTCTCCATCGCGAGGCGATGGCCATCAGTCGACACTACGCGCAGATAATCAGGAGACACCTCGAACAGCATACCGTTCAGGTAGTAACGCACGTCCTGCTGCGCCATCGCAAAGCTTGTACTGTCAATGAGTTCACCGAGTTTCTTCTGTGGCAACGTCAAAGAAAAAGTATCGGGTTCCTCTTCTACATTCGGGAATTCTGAGGAGGGTAACGTGACGAGTGTAAAGCGGCTGCGGCCTGATTTTACCAAAAGCTTCTTCTCGTCTAGCGACACTTCAACCATGGCATCGTCCGACAATGCCTTACAGATATCGAGAAGCTTGCGTGCTGGAACCGTCACCGCCCCGTGGGTGTGTGCAGTATCGACTCGAGTTCGACCTACCAATTCGACCTCAAGATCAGTGCCAGTTAAAGACAGTTCGTCATTATTGAGCACAAGAAGCACATTAGACAGAACCGGCAGTGTTTGTCGGCGTTCGACGACGCCGCTAACAAGCTGCAGCGGCTTTAGAAGGGCTTCCCGAGAAATAACAAAATGCATGTCTACTTTTCCTTGTTAGGCGCGCTAGCTCTAAACGCACCCTTTACTGTTTTCCGATTCGTTGTGACCGCGAGCACTCAGCAGCTTGACGGCGCTGAGTCAGGCAGCAAGCCGTTCTTAACTCGATAAGAGCCTGAGTAAATTATTATAGTCTTCTTCAATGTCTATCGAGGTCTGTCGTAACTTCGCGATCTGCTTGCAGGCGTGCATAACGGTCGTGTGGTCACGCCCCCCAAATGCATCACCAATTTCGGGAAGACTGTGGTTGGTTAACTCTTTCGCTAGACACATAGCGACCTGCCTAGGCCGCGCAACCGAGCGATTTCGGCGCTTTGAAAGCATGTCCGACATCTTGATTTTCGAGTATTCGGCGACCGTGCGTTGGATATTATCGATCGTTACGAGCTTATCCTGAAGCGCGAAAAGATCACGAAGCGCTTCTTTTATCAGATCAATGCTGATTGCCTCTCCCTTGAAGCTCGCATGCGCAATGACCCGCTTAAGCGCGCCTTCGAGCTCGCGCACATTCGATCGCAGACGCTGGGCGATAAACATCGCTGCATCATTCGGCAGCGACACGTTCACAAGCGCCGCTTTATTCATCAAAATCGCTGCGCGCGTCTCTAGTTCCGGCGGCTCAACCGCGACCGTAAGCCCCCAACCAAAGCGCGACTTGAGGCGCTCTTCGAGCCCATTGATTTCCTTGTGGTAACGGTCGCTCGTTAGGATGATCTGCTGTCCACCCTCGAGCAGTGCGTTAAATGTATGGAAGAACTCTTCTTGTGAGCGCTCTTTGCCTGCAAAAAACTGAATGTCATCGATAAGTAGTGCATCGACGGAGCGATAAAAGCGCTTAAATTCGTTTATCGAATTAAGCTGTAGCGCGGTAACCATTGTGGCGACGAAGGTTTCTGAATGAAGGTAGACTACCTTTGCATTAGGTTTTTTCTGTTTGAGGTAGTTGCCGATAGCATGCATTAAGTGAGTCTTACCTAATCCCACACCCCCATAAATAAAGAGGGGATTGTAAGCAAACCCAGGATTCTCAGCGACCTGCATTGCCGCCGCTCGAGCCAGTTGATTAGATTTACCTTCGACAAAATTATCGAACGTATTTTCGCGATTGAGCGCTCCCTGATGGCTAAGCTTGCCTTCAATAATCGTATCGACCCCTGACTTAGCGACAGGAGCACGCCTGTCGGAACCCCGAGTCATAATCTCAAAACTCGATTTTTGGGGTTGTTGATGAGCTGCAAGTGAATCTTCACTCTCGGCGTTAGCATTAATTCTACTACCAAGCATCGATTCAAGTTCATGCTCTAGTGACTCATTATCATTCTGATGCCGAGTGTGCTGAGGATGTTGACGCAGCTGAGAGTTTTGGGTGTTTTGGGTGTTTTGGGAATGCTGGGAATGCTGGGAATGCTGGGAATGCTGGGCATATTGAGAGTACTGAAAATGCTGAGAACGCTGCGACTCAAGCATAGAACCCGATGATGCCGCCACGTTGACAGTTGGTGCAGCCTCAACACTAATAACCGGACCTGCTAGCTCTACGCCGTGTTTATGACTCACCGACGCAAAAATTTCGTCGATTTGGGGTAGAAGTTTAGATTTAACCCAGTCTTGTATAAAGCGATTGGGCGCAGACAGGGTGAACGTAGCAGCAGCCGAGGGATTGCTCGCCTCAGCAATAGCGGGGCGCAGCGGGCGAAGCCACGTATTAAACGCCTGCGCCGGCAGCTCCAAACGAAGCGCCTCGAGACAGTCTTGCCACAGAATACTCGCCAACGAACCAGCCAAAGGACCAGACAGAGAACCGCTAAGGGTGTCGGCATTCCGGGCTTCTATGTTCCGGGCTTCGATAGAGGCGAGCGCAGGGTCTTCAGAAACTGTGTTATTAGGGATAGTCGGCGACACCGCTGTTTGCTCTGCTGAATACGCGAGGTCTGCGCGCGGAGCACTTTCGAAGCTATCTGATGACACTATTTTTTTATCCTATCGCGCAGCTGCCCAGTCGCTATTTATACCCATAGTTAACAAGACTCTCTGGCACTTTAAGTATTAGCCGGCGCTTAAAGCGGGGCTTCGTTGTTTTTATGAGCAAAGAGTGTAGCGGGTCATTTAAAAGTTATCCACCGCTGAGAGAATTTTAT
>JAGYKB010000013.1 GCA_018401885.1 Gammaproteobacteria bacterium | reverse complement strand
GATTTTGAAACACTCGTCCGAACCCGTCGCAGCGTGCGCGGTTACAAGACCGATCCCGTCCCTAAAAAAATCATTCAAGAGATTATCGATATTGCGAAAGGCGCGCCTTCGTCGATGAACACTCAGCCTTGGAATCTGTATGTAGTCACCGGCGAACCGCTAGACAAAATTCGCCAAGGTAATACCGAACGAATGCTGGCTGGCATTAAGCCACAGCGCGACTTCCCAACCAAAGAAGCCTACGAAGGCATTCATCGGGAAAGACAGGTAGAGATAGCTAAACAGCTTTTTGCCGCGATGGGGATAGCGCGCGACGACAAAGAAAAGCGACAAGACTGGGTGATGCGCGGCTTTCGCCAATTCGATGCGCCGGTTTCTATCGTACTCACCTATGACAAGATTCTCGAGCCCGCAGCGATTGCTCAATTTGATCTTGGCGCTATTTCACACGCGATTTGCCTTGCTGCGTGGGAGCGAGGGCTAGGCACCGTAATTAACGGTCAAGGTGTGATGCAGACACCGGTTGTTCGCGAGCATGCGGGTATTCCCGAAACTCAGAATATCCTAACGTGCATTGCGATGGGGTATCCGAACGATGAGTTCTCTGCCAACAAAGTGAAAGCGACGAGAGCGAATGAAGAGACTTTTGTGCATTTTGTAGGGTTTGACTAACAACTTCTTTGCCTGCGCTACTCTCGCCATTAGCAGGCGAGAGTAGCAGCAAAGTGCTTTTAGATGTCGAATCGGTCGAGATTCATGACCTTTGTCCACGCCGCGGCGAAGTCCTCAACAAATTTCTGCTCAGAATCCGCCATCGCATAAACCTCAGCGACTGCGCGTAGCTCAGTATTTGAACCGAAAATTAAGTCAACAGGCGTCGCTGTCCACTTAATCTCACCCGTTTCACGATCGCGGCCTTCGTAGACACCTTCCTGATCGGCCTTCGCCCACACAGTCGACATGTCTAGCAAGTTGACGAAGAAGTCATTCGTTAGCGTGCCGGCACGGTCAGTAAACACGCCGTGTGCCGCGCCACCTACATTCGCATCGAGTGAGCGCATCCCGCCAAGTAAAACGGCCATTTCTGGCACCGTTAGCGTTAGGCGATCGGCTTTCTCGATAAGCGCGCGCGCTGGTGAGAGGCGCGTGCCTTCGGCAAAATAATTGCGGAACGCATCGTAGTTAGGCTCGAGCACAGCGAACGAATTGACGTCAGTATGATCCTGCGTAGCGTCTGTTCGACCCGGCGTGAAGGCGACTTCTACCGAATGGCCTGCGTCCTTCGCAGCTTGCTCAACCGCGGCAGACCCTGCCAACACAATAAGGTCCGCCAGCGAGACCTTGCGGCGACGGCTCTCTTCGTTGAACTCGGCCTGAATTGTCTCGAGAACGCCAATCACCTTCTCGACTTCGGCAGGGTTATTTGCTTCCCAGTCCTTTTGAGGCGCGAGACGGATGCGAGCACCGTTAGCGCCGCCGCGGAAGTCAGTGCCGCGGAATGTCGAAGCCGAAGCCCACGCAGTCCGAACCAGTTCAGAGATCGACAAACCCGATTCGAGCACAGCAGTCTTCAACTTAGCGATATCACGATCGTTGATCTCAGCGTAATCGGCAGCAGGCACAGGATCCTGCCATACAAGCTCATCGGTAGGAACGAGCGAACCCAAGTAGCGTGTGCTTGGCCCCATGTCTCGGTGAGTCAGCTTAAACCAAGCTCGTGCGAACGCATCCGCAAACTCTTCAGGGTTTTCCAGCCAACGCGATGTAATTTCACGATAGATAGGATCCTCCTTGAGCGCGAGGTCGGTTGTGAACATGATCGGCGCGTGACGCTTAGATGGGTCGTGAGCATCCGGCACTAAATTCGATGCTGCTCCGCCTTTTGGTATCCACTGGATTGCTCCGGCCGGGCTGCGCGTTTGCTCCCAGTCGTAGGCGTACAGATTTTCGAGATAATTGTGTGTCCAAGCCGCCGGATTCATCGTCCATGCGCCTTCTAATCCGCTGGTAATCGTGTCTGCCCCTTTGCCTGTGCCGTAGGTGTTTTTCCAACCGAGGCCCTGCTCTTCAATACTTGCACCCTCTGGTTCAACGCCCACGTTGCCCTGAGGTTTTGCAGCACCATGCGCCTTACCAAAGGTGTGACCACCGGCGATTAACGCGACAGTTTCTTCGTCATTCATCGCCATGCGACCGAATGTTTCGCGAATGTCGCGCGCCGCTGCTAGCGGATCAGGATTGCCGTTAGGACCCTCGGGGTTTACGTAAATCAGGCCCATCTGCACGGCGCCGAGCCCGTCTCTGAGTTCTCGATTCGCTTCGTAACGCTCGTCTGCAAGCCACTCGCCCTCAGGACCCCAGTACACTTCCTCAGGCTCCCATGAGTCCACTCGTCCACCGGCGAAGCCGGCTGTTTTGAAGCCCATAGACTCCATCGCGACAGTTCCGGCCAATACCATCAGGTCTCCCCACGAAATATGGTTGCCGTACTTTTGCTTGATGGGCCATAGAAGACGCTGAGCCTTGTCGAGGTTGGTGTTGTCCGGCCAGCTGTTAAGTGGTGCGAAGCGCTGCATGCCGCCATAAGCGCCTCCACGGCCATCGCTCACCCGGTAGGTACCTGCGCTGTGCCACGCCATGCGAATAAAGAAAGGACCATAGTGTCCGTAGTCGGCTGGCCACCAATCCTGCGAAGTCGTCATCACATCGACGAGGTCTGCCTTCAGAGCATCAATGTCCAGCTGCGCGAACGCTTCGGCATAGTCAAAGCCGGCGCCCAGTGGATTGGACGCAGGGTCGTTGTCGCGAAGCGGATCGAGGTTCAGCCGGTTGGGCCACCAGTAGTCGTTGTTGGCGACACCGTCTTGAGCAACCGCAGGGCTAACCGCGGCAAGTGTAGACAAGCCAAGCGAGATCGCCGTGGCGAGAACGAGAGATTTCTTAAGCATACGAGATGCCTCCATTAATAATCAACCTTATAAAGCCGGCTCTAACGCCGGCGCTTGTTTTTCAGTAAACGCACGGATCATCTGAGTAGATGATCTTTACAGACTGCAGGATAGCCTTACTGCATGCATCGGGATAACGCTTTGTTTCGATTAGTGTGATCGCTTTTTCCGAACACCAAACCCCATCCTACTCTACCTCCGTTCTATTCACGAGCGTAAAGACACGCTATCTTCATCGCTGTAACTAGCCCTCAAAGGAGTCACCCGCACCATGTTCTATGAACCGAAGAAGAAAAACCACGGCCTTGCTAAAAACCCGTTTAACAGCCTCATCGTGCCAAGGCCTATCGGTTGGATAAGCTCAGTAGACGCCGCCGGTATTCACAATCTCGCGCCCTACAGTTTCTTCAATGCCGTGAGCTACCAGCCGCCGACTGTGATGTTTTCGGCAGGCGCCGGCGCCAACGACGACCGGCTAAAGGACTCGGCTCGCAACATCGAACAAACTGGCGATTTTGTTTGCAATCTTGCGACTTGGGAGACCCGTGACGCGATGAACCAGAGCTCTGTGACTGCGGGCCCCGAAGTGGATGAAATCGCGCTGTCGGGACTTACCGCAATCCCTTCGCAACTCGTTAAAGCGCCTCGCATTGCCGAAGCGCCTGTGCACCTTGAATGCCGATATATCAAAAGTGTCGAAGTCCCCGGCTGGACCGAAGCGGACAATTACCGCGTGATTTTCGGCGAGGTAGTCGGTATTCATATTGATGATTCGATACTCACCGATGAGGGTCTCGTCGACATCAGAAAGATGGGCATCATCAGCCGACTTGGCTATAACGACTATGCGCGCGTTGACGCCGACTCAGTGTTTAGCATGGAAAGACCCTAAAAAGAAAATAATCATCATGCGAATCTCGCGAATGGCGATAAAATAGCGATCATCAATTCTCGCAGTGTCGCGCCATGCAGCATCGCCCTCGCCTCCGGAAAACGTTACGCTATTCGCAGCAAGAAGCCGTTGCTTCAGGGCTGATGACTGCGACGAGCGACAATTTCCTCAACGCCTTTGCTATCTATCTTAAGGCCTCAGCTGTCCAGCTCGGATGGCTAACCGCGCTTCCGCAGCTCGCGGGTGCGGTCATGCAGATCGTCTCGGTCTGGCTTGGCGGGCACATTGCGCGTAAACCCTTAGTTGTCGGGACGGCACTCCTGCAGAGCGCCATTGTCGCCGGCATGGCAGTCGTAGCGCTACCCCTGTCAGCACGATCTTTACCTTCAAGCCAGGTCACCCTACTTATAGGCCTCTCTATTGCCTACTTCACCTGCATAAACATTGTGCAGCCGCATTGGCGTGCGTGGATGGGAGGCCTCGTTCCCAAACAAACCCGCGGAGTGTTTTTCGCTTCACGCTCGCGCCTGACTATGCTGACAACATTAATTGTCTTTGTGCTCGGAGGCGTATTACTCAATGCGAGCACGCGCGCTGGTTCTACCTGGACAGGATTCTTTATCCTTTTCAGCGCCGCGGCTGTTGGTCGCCTACTGTCAGCCATCCTATTAGGCCTAATGCATGACCCGGAGCGGCAGACAGGAACAGATACAATGCGGCTTCGTGACAGCTGGCTGCACATAAAAACATCACTGAAAGACCCCACCTTCAGAAATTACAGCCTTTTTGTCGCCGCGCTGCAGGGCGCCGTCGCAGTGTCTGCGCCATTTTTTGCCGTGTATATGCTGCGTGATCTCCAGTTTACTTATTTGCAATTTAGCTTTAACAGCGTTGCCTCTATTGCAACGCAGTTCCTTTTTCTGCGCCGCTGGGGTCGCTTGAGTGATAGGTTCGGAAATCATTGGGTTATGGTCATCTGTGCGGCGAGCATTCCGGTCATTCCGGTCCTATGGATGCTCAGCCCAAACCAGTACTACCTTATTTTCGTGCAGATTATCTCGGGTGTATTTTGGAGCGGCTTTACCTTAAGCACGGCGAACTACCTCTATGACATCCGCCCCCATCAGACAAACTTCGCGCTTTACGCAGCAATCCAATCTGGCACAAGTGCTTTGGCGGTCTGCCTTGGCGGGATTTTTGGCGGCTATTTAGCGAGTCATGCACCCAGAATCGCCGAGACTATGGTGCAGAGCTGGCAAATGCCGAGTGATCTTTTCGTCGTCTTCATCACAACGACCATTCTGCGCTTGGCAGTCGTAGCGTACTTTATCCGCCGGCTTGAAGAGCCTCATCTGAGGCGGCGCCCAAAACTTCTTGAAATCGTTTTCCGTGTGTCGAGGGTTAATACGGTCTCTGGCGTTTCGCTTGACTGGCTTAGCGTTGCCCGAAAAGGAGAGCATCGCACGGTCGCCGAGGACCAAACCGCGGACAAGGGCGCCGCCGCAAGCGACAGTCGAGTCGACAAGAGAAATAGCGCAGGCGGGAGAAACTCCAACTCTTAAAAACAGACTTGCCGAGATGTCATAAGAATCCGATTAATCTGCCACAGTGGCTCTGTCCGGTTCAGGCGCTTCGATCGAATTATCTTGGGGCTTTCGCGCGCTAGTTACGATGGACTTGGCTGCAGGAATGAAGAGCAAAACATAGGCATTTACCTCTAGCAGTTCTTCGAAAAGCCTTGGGTGATCGGGCGTTAAGAGTCCTCGATCAATTAACGCCCCGGTCAGTAGAAGACCTGCAGACACAAACAAATAGCGAGAAAGCCCAGAATCAAACTGCCGGTGTACTAGCTCTGATAAATTGACAGGCTGTCGGAGTAAAAACGCCAAATAGCCACTCCAGAGCACCAAGAGTGACGCGGTGCGGCCATTGCCAATCAATAATTGCTCTATAAGCTGCGGCAAACCAATCAGCTCGAAATCTATTTCGCGCAAACTGAAGCTAAAGCACAGCAGAGCGAGGCCCACGAGCTCAACGCGCTCAGTGGATTTATTCCTAAGGCTGCTCGCCGCATAAAGTATTGCGGCGAAAATTAAACACACTGCTTGTATATTTTCGAATAGCGCGTTCTCCGCATGAACGTCATGCCTTCCGCTAGCAATAACGCTCGCTATAACGACGAGGTTAGTCACTAAAGCAGCGAAGACAGTGCGAGGCAACGTATCGATCATGATATTCTCTAGGCTCGGCAAGATTTGAACGCCCAGATCAATATTGCTGGATTGCTTCAGAGAATAGATCGAAAAAACCGGAACTTAATATAGAAAATATCTATCACTTATCAAAAGGTCACACGCGCTAACGCGATACCGCTCTCGCCCGCAACAGCGTAGAGAAGATAGACAACTCCATCGTCGACAAACAGAGCGGGATCGCGCAACTGATTAACGTGCCCATAGGCTGTTGAGCGAACGGACGGCTCTACCGGTGCATCTGCTCCCTCCCAGTCAAACTCTGCTCTCAATACCTCAACCTCGGGTGACTCGTGCCAGTTATTCCAGTCGTCGGTAAGCTCGATCGTACTCAGCAGAATGGTTTCCGGCGCATCACCAACTCTTGTCCAAAAAATAAAGAGTTTTCCATCGCGGACAAGGACTGCAGAGTGGCGCATCGTGCTTTCAAACAGAAGAGGGCCTGCTTCAAAATTTGTCAGTCCATCTTGAGAGCGATAGAACTGCCCTGGCATCGCGATAGCGTAGGTCATCCCGCCCCATTCGAACGCGCGATAATAGGTGCGGCCTATGTCGCCAGGTAGCGTCTCGAAGTCGATTCCATTTTCTGAAACTGCGACGCGCGAATGCTGTCTGGCAGCCGCTTCGAGGCCATGAAAATACATAACGATTCTTTGATTCTCTTCGTCTACATGAACATCGGGCGAGGCAATATGCGGCTCTGTCAATTCTTTCGCATAGTCATGAGACACGCGAACACCGCTCGCCTGTCGAGCAGCGACAAGCTCAGCGAGCCGATCCGCTGCGATCGGCGGACGCGATACAGCAAAAAAGGACTGTTCGATACGCAAACTGCCAGGCACATGAATCTTCCAAGGGCCTGTTACCTCATCTGCATAGGCTAATCTTATGTATTGCCCTTTATGATCGGCGAAATAGAGATAGTACCTACCCAAAGGGTCTCTGACCCAATCGGGCACTTTTATTAAAGAGGGGCCTTGAATATTGCTACCAATGCTCGGATCGGTTTCGGGGCTTATAATTGGTCCGTCGAGGAGACGAGTTACCTTAACGCTATGTCGCGACTGATCGGCAGTAGCACTATCCGCAGCGATCAGCGGCGTCGCAAGCGCAAATGCGCTTACCAAAAGAGCACCCAAAGCTGCATCTTTGGCTCGGTTTTTTAGAGCTAGGAAAATCATACGTGCGTCTCCTATTCAATAATTTAACAATATCTAGCGAAGACCATAACTGACGAGAGCCTGTTCGAAACGTTGCCTCGCTTCCACCCACGTCGGGCTAGGAACATCGGACGTCATGAAATCGAACAAATAGGGAAACAATGCAGCCGCATATTCCTGCGAAGACTCGCGCGGTAACAGCGTTGGTAGATGGTCAATCGCCTGCACATACACCGCTTGGCCCTCGCCGCGTGCTCGAACAAACGGCGCGTGCAAATGCGTAATTGCATCATAGACCCTGATTGGATTGTCGGCACTCGTGGGATCGCAGCTGACATCGCTAATGATCTTTAGCCTACCGTTATCGGAAAGCAAGTCCGCATCAATCATTGGTGCAATCGGCTCGCGCAGATACACGCAATTGACGAACAATTCGTGCGCCAAACTTTCTCTGATGGGTTTATCCGCAGCCGTAAACTCAGGCAAATCCCATGGGGTCACGCGCACCTCAGACTTGAGGCTTGCGATCAAATCGCGCGCACCAGATCCGCACCGCCCTAGAGCTCCCATTATCAGCACACTCAGCGAACCGTCGGCCCAGCCAGAATCTCGAAGCGCGGTGTCGACAGCATTTAGCAGCGTATCTTGATCAGAGAATGGTTGCAGCGCGGGAAAGTCGATGCTTTTTCTAGAGTAATGAGCGACACCGAGAAGCCCGAGTGCCGCACCGACATACCCTGCCCAATAGCCAAAGGCAGCAACTCGCCTGCCTTGGGTATCGAACAAAAATTCCAGGTCTAAGATCGCTCCGCCTCCACGCGCGTAGCGCGCAAGCGTATCCATCGCTCCCTCTTGGTTTTTAAACGTATGTGAGAAATGAATCTGCGTATGCGCGACCGGTTCGTCCGAGTCGGCGAGCTCTTTTAACGCAATCACAATAGTGTCTAGCGGCGCCTGCTGCCAGACAGCGTCGGTAAGCACTGCCCCTGCCGCTGCGTAGTCCGCGTCGGTATAGCAGCGATCGCTACAGCGCTCAACAGTAACTCTAACGCCAGCCTGCACGAGCCGAATAACCTCTGCCGGCGTTATCGGCACCCGGCGTTCACCAGTCTTGTCTTCTTTTCTTAACCAAAGATTTTTCACATTAACTCAACTCGAACTAGAGGCGGCCAAGGCGCGTCCTCGACAGCATAAAATACGTTACGCCCATCAGAATAAACATCAATGAGACCGATAGAGCCGGTATGTCGAGTGCGTGGGTGAGCGAGGCAAAAATGAAGCCGAGAAACGCAAAACTCGCCGCGATGAGCGCATACGGAATCTGTGTTTCGACATGCGCCATGTGATTAACACCCGAAGACATCGAAGACAAAACAGTAGTATCAGAAATAGGTGATGTTTGATCACCAAATAAACCGCCGCTAAGCGCCGCCCCCAAGCAAATGGGAATAGACGCATCGAGCGCAGCGGCGATTGGCACCACAATTGGAATCACGAGCGCAAAAGTGCCCCATGATGAGCCGGTCGCAAGTGAGAGCGCCGCACCGATAATAAAGATCATGCTCGCGAGCATCCAAGTCGGGAAATTTATAGCTTCGAGTAACAAAGCTATAGCCTTGCCAGTTTCAAGCTCTGTCAGCACATCGCTGAGTGTCCAAGCAAGGATTAGAATACAGAGAATTGGCATAATTTTACCCATGCCCGCGAAGAAACTTGTCGAGCTTTGGCTAAAACTAAACAATCCGAAACGACTAAGGGCGATGATAGTGACAACGGTTGCGGTCGTATAAGACAGGGCGAGAGTCACTCGAATCGTCGGACCATCGAGGCCGCCGTTACGCATAACGAAAAGCGTGAAGAGCAATAGCATCGAGATAAACAGCGTACCGAGTGCAGCGCCGACAATACGCGCGCCAAAGCGTTGTAGCGCGGGTGAGAGTGCTTCGCTCGCCTCGCTGCGCTCGTCGTAGACAAGATCGCCGCTAAGCAAAGCACGCTGCGCACTCGCCATACGCCCTAGGTAGACATTAAACAACGCAACAAAAAACACGCCGCCCAGAGTTAGTAGCGGGTAAAGCTGGTAGAACCACACTTCGCGAAATGCCGTGAATCCATCTTTGTCGATGCCTTCGTTAGTGTATGCCTGCTCCATCAAACCCATTGTATAAGCGCCCCAACTAATAATAGGAATCAGGACGCAAACCGGAGACGAGGTAGAGTCGATAATGTATGCAAGTTTCTCGCGGCAGATGCTCAGCTTGTCGAAAACGGGTCGATAGACCGGTCCCAAGATAAGAGAGTTGCCCGAGTCAGTGAAGAAAATAAGGATTCCCGAAAACAGCGTGCTTAGCTTGAGTTTAGCCGCAGAACGCACTCGACTACCCATAAAGGTTGAGAAGGCCCGCATCGTGCTTGAGGCTTCTAACAGATAAATAAAACCCGAGATTACTGTAATAACGATGACGATCTGAGCATTACTTCCCTGAAGCTGCTGAAAAATTCCCTGCTCGAATACTGCGATTGATGTACTAAGTGGCTGATAGTCGTTAAGGATTAAAAAGCCCAAGGCTACTGCGCTGAAGAGGGAGAGGATAACGCGCCGCGTGGTGAACGCCATCACAAGAGCCAGTAGCGAAGGCAAGATGGCGAGCAGGGATTCCATACGTTTAGTCCAGTCTTTTCCGAAAACTCGTCACCACGCGAGACTTCGTCGCGAATTAGTCGGTTATAATGCTGGACTTACGGCAATTCGGCAATACTTTACGCTGTGGCAAACGAATTCTGATAAACCCGATCTAAAGATGCGACTCGACCGTGCTTATTCCTTGACGGGGTAATTCTCAAGCACTCTCGCAAATGCTTTATAAAATTCAGGCCGAGCACGTTCCTCGTGCATATACTCTCCCGGCGTCACTTGATGAATACGACTTATCGCGCCGGCCCATACCTTTTTACGGGTCGCCGTTTCGGCTATCTCGATATTGATCTGAGCAATGTAACTCAGTTCGACATTGAGAGACTCCATGCGAATAAAAGGGTCTATCTCTTGTTGGTCAGAATAAAGATTGATGTGATTGTAGGCTAGCACCACTTCAATATCATGCGCCTGATCGTTTCGGGATAACCCCTTCTCATCAAACGCCTTCTCAAACTCGGCCACCACATAATCTCTTAGGAACAGAGGGAGCCCTTCGGTTTTTAATCCGTATTCCGTGTAGTGCTGATAATCACCCGGACAGCACAGTAACGGGGAACTGCCTATCTGCGAGGTAAACCCTGCGCAGCTCGACAACAGTGCCGCGAGAACAAGCATAAAAATAACATTCTTCACTGTCTTCATAATGATTCACTTCCATCGAGGATTATAAAAAAGCACTACCCTTATTACTAAGATATCGCCCTCAGTCGCAGCGTCATTGATTTAACGCAGTAAGAAGCGAAAGTCTGTGTAGACAGATGATCTAGACGGAGCGCTCAAAAAAGTTAATACAGATCAACTTAACTAAAAACGTCACCTGAAGTGCGACATCATGTCGCACCTCGTGCAGGAAAAATTTCCTTAGAATAGCGGCACAAAATTTAACTGTCGGCGAACGCAATCAAGCCGTGGCGAAGCTACTGAGCACTAATAAGGAGACGAGAATGAATGTCGCGAAAAAATCACTGGCAATTGCCTTCGCCATGGCTGCCCCGCTTGCCAACCAAAGTTTCGCGCAAGAAAGCCAGCGAATCGAAGAAATCACCGTTGTAGGAGTTCGGGATTCTCACACCGTCATTGTTGACGATACGCTTGTTGCCACGCCAGATACCGCGCAGCTATTGCGCAAAATGCCTGGCGCGAACGTCAACAAAAATGGGGAGCTAACCGGAATCGCACAATATCGGGGAATGTTCGGCGACCGAATCCGAGTCTCTGTTGATGGCGCTCAGATTAATGGCGCGGGACCCAATGCAATGGATGCTCCTCTTCACTATGCGCCGGTTGCGATACTCCAATCGCTTACCATCAATCGAGGCATCGTCCCAGTAAGCAAAGGTCAAGAGACTATCGGCGGCTATGTTGAAGCTGTTACTTATGCAGGTGATTTCGGGTCAAACTCCGAGTTCAAGTTAAGCGGCCGCGCCTATGCTGGTGCGCAGTCTGTTAACAGCGGCGATGTGCTAAGCGGCTTTTTTTCACTAGCCAACGATACACATATCTTGCGCGGATTTGTGATGCAAGAAAGTGCCGGCGACCTTGAGTTCCCTGATGGGAAGATCACGCCTTCGGAATATGAACGTGAGCGCTTTGATTTGGGCTATAGCTACGCACAGGGTCCTCATGAATTCAGCATCGACTTCGCGCGTAACAACACTAAAGATGCGGGCACCGCTTCTTTGCCAATGGACATCCTTTCAATCGACAGTGACCTTTTTCGATCGCGCTACACCTTTACATCCAATTCAGGTGTCTTTACCGCAGAACTTTCAGCGAGTGACAACGAACACTGGATGACTAACTACCACCTGCGTCGCCCGCCACAGACAGCGTCATCGACCGACGACCCCATGCGCTTTCGACGGAACTGGGCGGTGAGCGAGAACTACGGTTTTGCTCTCAACTATGAGCTGTTTGCTGACAACGGAACCTGGTTATACGGGCTAGACGGACACTTCTCCGAGCACCGTTCAATCATTACTAATCCAAACTCGATGCCTTTTTATATCTCAAACTTTAATGATGTTAACCGCGACATCATTGGTGCATTCGTCGAGCGCGAAATTTTATTGAACCCTAGAACTGGGCTTGAAGCTGGTCTGCGGGTCAATCATGTCAGCATGGATTCGGTCCCGGTCTCAGCAAATCTCAACCCGATGAATATGATGATGGGCATGCCCGTAATGATGAACAGGCTCGCTGGCGCCCTATCAACACAATTCAACAATGATAATTTGGCGCAAACAGACACTAATGTAGACGCCTTCGTTCGCCTTAGCTATGAGACAAATGGCGATGCCACGTGGTATGTCGGAGCCGCGCGGAAAACGCGTTCGCCTTCCTACCAAGAGAGATACCTATGGATACCGTTAGAAGCGACTGGGGGGCTTGCTGATGGAAAAACCTACACAGGTAACCCCAATCTGAAACCTGAAGTCGCGCATGAAATTGAACTTGGTTTAGACCTGGAAAACGTGGCATATGGCATCTATCCTCGACTATTCTATAAGCGTGTTTCAGACTTTATTCAAGGCACTCCCTCAACCAACATGCTGGCAAATAACTTTGCGCAAATGATGGCGAACATGGGTATGGGAATGCCCAATCCGCTCCAGTTTAGCAATGTAGATGCGCGTTTCTACGGCCTTGATATCGAGTCGAATTTCACGATCAATGAAGCAGTGACCTTGCGCGCGATTGTGAATATCGTTCGGGCTGATAGGCGCGACATTAACGACAACCTTTATCGAGTCTCGCCAGACAATTTTCTGCTCGCGCTCGATTATCGTGGCAGCGGCTGGACGGGCTCTATAGAAAGCGTGACGTATGCCGATCAGGACCGTATTTCAGTCACGAATTCTGAGCTGTCTACAGACGGCTATTCACTAATTAATCTCATGGCGAGGTCTGAAATAATCGAAGGAGTAGAGGTCAGCATCGGCGCCGAAAATCTTCTCGATGAAAGCTATCTCGATCATCTCGCAGCTTATAACCGAGCATTCAATCCGGACATCGCTGCCAGATCGAGGATGCCTGGACTCGGAAGGAATTTCTACACGAGAGTCATGTGGAATTTCTAATTGCTCCTAAGCTATCGGTCTGCTAGGTTTCTGGTATTAAAAGACCAGAAATCATTGCGATGGCTAAAACCGAAAACCTGAAGAAAACCCTAACTCGTCGAAAACTCCTTCAGACTGGAGTGATGACTGGTATCGTGATTCCTACCTCTGTTCTCGGTCAGCCTCCTAACCGCGCTCGCCCAAAGGAAGGGGACTGGCTTGTTTTCGACGGTGGAGATAAGAACGGCGAGCGCATCACTCCTGCGATGTTGACGCTCAACCAGCGACCCATCGCCGCGCTCGCGAAAGAGCCTGCGACTAACACCCTTCGCGATGGCTCCCGACTCAATCGAGTCATGGTAACGAAGCTAGACTTAGCCAAGCTCGATAGCGAAATCGCAGGCCTCACCGCTGAGGGGGTTATTGCCTACTCTGCTGTATGCACGCACACGGGCTGCGATGTAACCAATTGGGACCCCGACGATTTACTTATGGCCTGCCCCTGCCATGAATCCAAATTTGATGTATATGACAGTGCTAAAGTGGTCGGCGGCCCTGCCCCGCGGCCGCTCGCGATACTACCGCTTAGCCTCGAAGAGGAGGCCATTGTGGTCGCTGACTCGTTTCGGGGCCGCGTCGGTTTCACCCAACAATTCTAAAAATTGCTGGCCTGATTCTGAATTGCAGCCAATAATTCTGTCCAACGCTAAGACAATAAAAAAAGAGGCTTCAATGTTAAAAGCCATGCGCTCCTTTCTCGTCAGGATTGTTCTACCTACTGCAGTGCTCTTTAGTGTCGTTAGCGCCACAGTTTCTGCGCAAAGCCTGCCACCTTATTCGCCGGTTACCGACGCGAGACTGCGAAACCAAGACAGCGAAAGCTGGCTGCTCTACCGAGGCAGTTACGACTCGCACGGATATAGCGCGTTAGACCAGATCGATACGGACAACGTGGCAAACCTCAAACCCGTCTGGAGTTTTTCGACTGGGCTACGCGAAGGCCATCAGGCACCGCCGATCGTGAATAACGGCTATATGTATGTGAGCACGCCGCAAAATCATGTGCTCGCGCTCAACGCCGTCACTGGCGATTTACTCTGGCGCTATGTGCGCTACTTACCCGACGACCTGCAGCAGTTCCACCCAACTAACAGAGGCGTCGCGCTTTATGGCGATCTTGCTTATCTCGCCACGGTTGACGCCTTCCTCGTTGCACTCGATGCGCTTACAGGCGAGGTGGTGTGGGAAGTCGCTGTTGAGGATTATTACAACGGCTACTACATGACTATGGCGCCACTTATCGTTGATGGCGTGGTGATGGTGGGCGTATCCGGCGGTGAGCTTGGCATTCGTGGCTTCGTCGCAGCCTTTGATGCGGCGACAGGCGAAGAGCTTTGGAAGACGTATACAATTCCTGCACCAGGCGAGCCCGGCTCGGAGTCATGGCCGGGAGACACTTGGCAGACCGGCGGTGTTCCGGTCTGGATTACCGGCTCTTACGACCCCGATTTAAACCTCACCTACTGGGGCACTGGCAACGGCGGCCCTTGGATGGGTGATACACGGCCCGGCGATAATTTATATTCAACCTCAGTCATCGCGTTAGATCCAAAGACTGGGGAGTTAAAAAATCACCACCAGTATCACTGGAACGATTCTTGGGATTGGGACGAAGTTTCGGCGCCGCTGCTCATCGACTATGAACGCGAAGGCGGCAGCGTGAAAGGCTTGGTCCATCCTGGCCGTAACGGCTACCTTTGGTTTTTAGAACGAAGCGCGGAGAAGATAAGCTTTGTTGATGCAAAGCCGTACGTCTACCAAGACGTCTTCACCAGCATAGACTCAACAACCGGCAGACCCGAATACGATATGACCAAGAAGCCAGGCACAGGCTATGAGGCGAGCTTCTGTCCATCGCTTTGGGGAGGCAAAGATTGGCCACCGGCAGCATTCGACCCCAATTCGCGCCTTCTATTCATCCCAGCTAATGAAAACGTTTGCTCCACAATGGTTGGTGAGGAAATAGAATACAGTCCCGGCCGAGCCTATATGGGACGCGGGTCATCAGATAATGGCGGATTTTTTGTGCGCGAAGGCGCAGACCATATTGGTGAGTTACAAGCGTGGAATGTGGACACCGGCGAACGCGCATGGACAACAACATTCGAAAGCCATAACTGGGGACCGATTCTCGCAACAGCTGGCGATCTTGTGTTCATGGGCGGCACCAACGACCGCAAATTTAGGGCTTTCGATTCTAAGAGCGGCGAGATCCTATGGGAGTACCCAACTAATTCGGGTGTCATCGGCGTTCCTGTTACTTTCTCAGTCGACGACAAGCAATATATCGCCGTGCAGTCGGGCTGGGGCGTCGATGCCCAAAGAGAACAGAACTTAATAAACATGACCCGCGGCAGCAACACCTATGTGCCACAGGGCGGTGTCGTGTGGGTGTTTGCCCTACCCTAATTTTATGCAATAGTTTCTGTGGGCTGATGAAGATTTACTCTTTATGGCCCCAAGGATTCCAGTCAAGAGTGCGGAAATTGAGGCTATAGAATTACCTATGCTTACCCTGCTCTCCCTCTTTGCTGTTTCTTTTCTAGCTGCAACTATTCTGCCTCTCTCCTCCGAGGTTTTGTTTGGCGCGCTTGTAGCTGAAGGGTATGGCCTAGGATCTCTACTATTCTGGGCGACGCTAGGTAACACCTTAGGCGCGTGTGTAAATTGGTGGCTCGGCACGCTTCTTCGAAGCAATTATTTTCGATTCGAAGACTACCGATGGATTCGAATTAAGGGGGAAGAAATCGAACGCGCTGGCGTGTGGTTCAATCGCTATGGAAAGTGGAGTTTGCTCGTTGCTTGGGCGCCTGTCTTAGGCGACGCCCTCACTGTCTTTGCGGGCATAGCGCGCGTTCCTCTCTGGCAGCTAGCTGTGCTCGCAGGAATCGGCAAATTTACGCGCTACTTTTTTATTGCAAAAATCGCTACAACGCTAATCAATTGATGCTCGCAGAATTCTCATCACAGATTGAGCGTGCTCCGCCGCCTCGACTCCGAGCGGCGTAAGGTAGCCTCCGTCAGGCAGCGTGGTCAGCCCCTTCGCAAAAAGACTGGCTCCTGCGGCTATTCTCGCGGGATCAGCTTCGTGATGAATCTTGAGCCCTTCGAGTGTACTCGATAGCGAAAACAAATTGAGTAACTCTAGTTCCTGAATAATCTCTTCGCTTAAATGCATCGCCGACTTTTCTGATCCTGACATACCGTTCTCCTTGTGCACTTTTAGTAGTGCATAAGTCGAAGGTATAACCAAGACGGCTCATAATCCAGAAGTTTTACTCAGCCACTTTTATGAATATGGGATTAGAGTAGAACCAAAGATCGGACCATGGATCTTCACCCAACAGATCTTGTGTCGGTTCGAGCTCCTCGCCGTTGGTTCCCCGCAACCGGAGGTACCCAGACTTTTCGGCGAGCAGTTTCAATCGCACTTCACTCATTCCAGCGGCAGCTGAAAACTCCTCCGCCATGAATCGCTGATGCACTCGAGTAGTCGGGTTCGAATCGTTGCTGCGATCTTGAGCGGCCCCAGTCAGATCACCTCGAATAAGATCGACTCGTGCAACGCTCGGATTCTGTCCACGTGCATTAGTCGACTCTGGATCCAGAAAACGAATGACCACGTCAATCTCTTTACCACGTTCGACTACAAGCTCCTCGCCGAGACTCGCCGAGATCCCCTCGGCACTAGCAGAAAATTCCAATGCCGAAATCAGGTCGCCAGTCGTAACAAATACGCGGCCGTTCCGAATGCCATCGAGGATAGCATCGTGATCCTTCGTGGCCCACACGTGCGTTTTCGAGTACTCGCCTGGCCAAAAATCCGCACCGCCCTCGCTGTAGTGAACGTGGGAGTCCGAATTAGCCGTCACCCACCACCGCCGGCCCTCACCGAGCATCGAATCCCAGAAGCCACCGACGATTGCCGTAAATTGGTCAAAGCCGCCCAAAGTGCCGGCGTTTCCGTAGTAGCCTCTCGGGCGCGGATTTCCTGCGCTGCCATCTTTATTAAGCGCCGCGGCTTGATGCCCCGGTGCTGCCGCCATACCGACAGCTATAGTTGGCGCAGTATCATTCCAGTCGCGCAGCTCTGCCGGCGTGTATTGACCATAAACACCGATATCTTCCGCCGACCTAGACGGATGATTAGCGATCAGTATCGGGGCACGCTCCTGCGTCTTCATGAATTCGAGTGCTTCGAGCAAGCGTGGCTCCGTATCCCAGCTTGGATCTGCCGGCCACGGTTCTCGTTTAGCGAAGCGCGACTCGATAGCAAACAACTGCTGACTCTCTTCGTGACTGTGTGGAATGATCAGACTCGAGTGATCTGCGCCAGGGGTGTCGAACTCCATCCCCCAAAATTGCACAACCTCGGGCACGACCAGGCGCGACTGTTGCAGCTCGGGGTAGGCCTGTTCCAGATTCACTCTGCTGTGGTTAGGCCCACCGTGATCAGTCGCAACCATCCAGCCAAGGCCAAAATACTTCGCCATTAGCGCATTCATGTGTATTGGGTAGATAGCATCGCCACCGATTACGGGCGCTGGCGGCTCTTGCTCACGATCCCAACCGGTGCTGTAACGACTGTGGATGTGGTGATCGCCTGCGATCCACTGCGGTGAAACTTCAGCGCCGAGCAGAGCATTTGTGGCAACTGCACACAGGCATGATAAGTAGATAGAGGTGACTGGTTTCATAGAATTATTGATGCGGATTCTCCCCAAAAGCGCTAATACAGGTCTGTAACGATAAACTAATAATGTGACAATAAATCGGTGGCTACAAGACTGAAGAGCAACTTGTCGTGAGCTAGTGCCTCATCTACCAGAATCGGCTAGACTCAGGATATTCTGAAAAAACTAACGAGAAAAAGCATGAGCGTCACCTCTATCGCCGCCGCGGCCAACGCCGTCGATCCTTCTCCACAAACCCAACACCCACTCCGCTTCGTCACCGCAGCGAGCCTCTTCGACGGACACGACGCCGCTATAAATATCATGCGCCGAATTCTGCAAGCCAGTGGTGTAGAAGTGATTCACCTTGCCCACAATCGCTCGGTGCAAGAGATTGTCGAGGCAGCTGTACAAGAAGATGCAGATGCCATAGCGATAAGCTCCTATCAAGGCGGCCACATCGAATATTTTAAGTATCTGGTCGACAAGCTGCGTGAACTTGGCGCAGGGCATATAAAGATATTCGGCGGCGGTGGCGGCGTAATTATTCCCGCCGAAATAACCGAGCTTCATACCTACGGCGTGACCAGACTCTATTCCCCTGCAGACGGCCAGTCTATCGGCCTACAGGGCATGATCGACGACATGATCCTTAAATGTCGGCAGGCAAAGGACAGACCAACTCCGCCGAGCCTTACCGAACTTGGCCCGAACGATCGGATAACCCTGACGCGCGCACTGACTGCAATCGAAAATGGGCATTACACGCAAGGCGAACTCGACAAACTAGAGTCGGCCGCGCAGACTAGTTCGACGCCTGTACTCGGCATCACAGGCACGGGTGGTGCTGGCAAGTCGTCGACAACCGACGAAATCATCCGGCGCTTTCGACAAGACGCGAGCGATACGCTCAAAATCGCCGTGCTGGCGATTGATCCCACGCGGCGCAAAACAGGGGGCGCGCTGCTAGGCGACCGCATTCGCATGAATGCAATCAATCATCCGAATATCATGATGCGCTCGGTCGCAACACGCGACGCAGCAATGGAAATTCCGGCTCGCCTGAGCAGCCTTATAGCCGCAATTAAACTCGGCGGCTTCGATTTGATTATCGTTGAAACTCCCGGGATCGGTCAGGGCGACGCAGGCATCGTGCCCTACGTCGACTCGTCGCTCTATGTGATGACGCCAGAGTTTGGTGCAGCGAGTCAGCTCGAAAAAATTGACATGCTCGACTATGCCGACGTTTTTGCAATTAACAAATTTGACCGCAAAGGCAGCGAAGATGCGCTAAGGGATGTCTGCAAGCAAGTACAGCGTAACCGCGAGGCATGGAGTGAAATGCCCGAAGCGATGCCGGTCTTCGGCACTATAGCTTCCAAGTTTAATGATGACGGCATCACGGCGCTCTATCAGGCGCTGGTGCCCGAGCTGCGCAAACACGGTCTACCCGAATACACCTCAAGCCTCGCGCGGACCGAGACTAAAACGTCAACGCAGCGCACGGTGATTATTCCCGCGCAGAATCAGCGCTACCTAGCCGAGATCGCAGAGGAAGTCCGTGGTTATCATAAGCTAGTGGCTGAGCAGGCCAAGATTGCGCGCGAGCGCCAACAGCTCAAAGCGGCAAAGGCAATGCTTGCCGAGAGCAGCGTGCAGAGCAGCGATTTGGATGCGCTGATTGAAAAACGCGAATCGGCAATCGACAGTCGCGCAAACAAATTGTTAGCAGGTTGGGATCAGCTCAAAGAGGACTATTCGGGCGACGAATATGTCGTCAAAGTACGCGACAAAGAATTACGCACTGCGCTAACTCGTACTTCGCTTTCGGGCACCAAGATATCGCGGGTATCACTGCCCACGTTCAGCGACCACGGCGATCTTCTCAAGTGGCTCTTGCTCGAAAATGTGCCGGGGCGATTCCCGTTCACTGCAGGCGTTTTCCCATTTAAGCGTGAATCGGAGGATCCGACGCGTATGTTTGCGGGCGAGGGTGATGCCTTTCGCACCAATCGCCGGTTCAAGCAGTTGTCGGAACATGCCGAGGCTAAGCGGCTAAGCACAGCCTTTGACTCCGTCACGCTCTACGGTTTCGATCCCGATCATCAGCCGGATATTTATGGCAAGGTTGGCAACTCAGGCGTTTCTATCGCGACACTCGACGACATGAAAGAGCTCTATGCGGGCTTCGATTTATGCGCACCGAGCACATCGGTATCGATGACAATTAACGGCCCTGCACCGACTATTCTTGCGATGTATATGAACGCAGCGATCGATCAGCAAGTTGCCAATTTTGTAAGCGCCAACGGCCGCGAGCCCAACGAGGAAGAGCATGCATCTATCAAATCGCAGACACTCGCGACAGTGCGCGGCACCGTGCAAGCCGACATCCTAAAAGAGGACCAGGGGCAGAACACCTGTATTTTCTCGACTGAGTTTAGTCTCAAGGTCATGGGGGATATTCAAGAGTATTTTACTCAGCATCAGGTGCGCAATTTTTATTCGGTCTCAATCTCCGGTTATCACATCGCCGAGGCGGGCGCGAACCCTATCAGCCAGCTCGCATTTACCCTCTCTAACGGGTTTACCTTCGTTGAGGCGTACCTCGCCCGAGGCATGGCGGTAGACGATTTCGCGCATAATCTCTCGTTCTTCTTTTCCAACGGCATGGATCCTGAATACACGGTATTAGGCCGCGTCGCTCGCCGCATTTGGGCAACCGCGATGCGTTTCCGCTATGGCGCAAATGAGCGCAGCCAGAAACTTAAATACCACATCCAAACCAGTGGCCGCTCACTGCACGCGCAAGAGATGTCATTCAACGACATTCGCACCACGCTACAGGCGCTAATCGCTATTTACGATAACTGCAATTCACTTCACACCAATGCTTATGATGAAGCGATCACGACGCCGACAGAGGAGAGCGTGCGCCGCGCCATGGCGATCCAGCTAATCATCAACAAAGAATGGGGACTCGCGGTAAACGAGAACTCGAATCAAGGCTCGTTCATTATCGAAGAACTCACAGATCTTGTAGAAGAAGCCGTGCTGCAAGAGTTTGAGAAAATTTCCGAACGAGGCGGTGTGCTCGGCGCGATGGAGACTGGTTATCAACGCGGTAAAATTCAGGACGAGTCGATGCTGTACGAACATCGTAAACACGACGGCAGCCTGCCACTTATCGGCGTTAATACCTTCTTGAGCGATGAGCCAGAGCCTGAAATCGAAATCGAACTCGCGCGCTCAACCACCGAAGAAAAAGAGAGCCAAATCGCACGGCTGAAAAGCTTCAAAGAGAAAAATGCCGAGGCCTCGACTTTGGCGCTGCAGCGCCTGCGCGTCGCCGCTATTAATGGTGAGAATGTCTTTGCGGAGTTGATGAACGCGGTTAGGTTCTGTTCGTTAGGTCAGATCACCGAGACCTTCTTCGAGGTCGGCGGTCAGTATCGGCGTAGCATGTAGTTCTTCCGGCCGGTCGTGAAAGACGTCCGCAGAACAGGCACACACAAAAAAGGCAGCCTAAGCTGCCTTTTTTTGCTATTGATTAAACAATGGCAAAGAGCGATTACTCGGTCACGTTAACAGTGACATAGCCATCGTGATATAAACCGCCATCGTCGGCACGCCCCCAAAGCACGTAGGTACCTGGCTCATCAAATGTGACATTGACATCGTAAATGCCGTCTTCAGGAATGGGTGGAGGTGTCCATAGTGCGCCCCACGGAGAGTTAGCGCTGGTGCGAGTGTCCTCCCAGACCTTAGGCGTGGGCGGATCGAAAGTCACTTTGCCGGCGCCACGGTAAACGTTCCAAGACAGGTAAAGGCCGTTAACTTTCCCGACGGTTACTCGCGTCGGTGGGCGCATGAGTCGACGCTCATAAACATTTTCTGCATTCACCAGAGCTGCCGCCAGAGGACCGCCCGCAAACTCTGCAAATTCACGCGCATCTTCAAGGACATTGTCAGGTGTAGGCAAACCGTCGTCTGTTATCAACGTCTTAAGATTCATCGGCTCGCCAACGCGCACTGTGCGAATTTCGTCACCCTGCACGGTGAGAACAGGTGGCACATTGGAGCGTGATTCAGGGCTACTGGTGCCGGCGCCGAGTGAGCCAGTTTCAGAGGCGATAACAATATTATCGACCTGATAATCTGGTTTGAGGGTGGCGTAAGCTTTGCGCTCAACCCCGTTAACCTTCAGCGTCCAGACGAGTTCGCGATCGCCCCAGTCGGCTGGCACCTTAACTTCGAAAGTAAAGCGATTACGGCGCGGCAAGAAGTGTGTCGGCTGGCCGCGGTCTGCCTCACCAGGTGAGAACATGTTATTCGGGCCTATTTCAACGTCCGGCTCTTCTTCCCAGTTTTCGTTCTGATAACCAAACATGAAACTGAATGTGCCATCTTCGTTTGGGCGCCATCCTTCATAGGCCGGTTCGATATGTTGGCCACGCGTATAACTATTGGCGTTGGCAATCTGCGCGAGGCTTAAAGTTAATAGCGCAGAGACGCCGAGGGCGACGAAGCGAGCTAAATACGCGCGGATCGTTGTTGTTGATTGATACTGCATGAGTCTTCTCTCTCCATTATTACATTGCCAATAATTTAGCTCTGGCATTGTGTCACAGTGCTTTTAGCGCCAACTATTATAGCGCTGTTTGATTCAAAGGACATGACTGATGCCCTCAGTAGTTTTGAGCTATTCTCAGTCGGCCCCACGGTCGGGCATCGGCGTCTCGGATTGAGCAATGGGCGAGACAAGCGGTGCTAGGCACAAAGGGCATCCTATCACATGATCGTTTGGGCCTAAATTAAGCGTCGAACGCCTCTTCTCCATTTCCTCGTGAAACTGCTCTTCGCTCATAGAGACACGCATGCCTAAGTCGATGAACATATTCGTAACAGACCGATTCCCCGAACCCTGCCAATTGCGTGGATCGGGGATATTCGGATTCGTTTCGGTATTGTTCATATACCCGACTATATGGAGGATAGTGCCTTTAGGCAGAAGCGGCGTTGCATCATCGTCATAGGCATAGCCTCGGACCCAATTGTGGTCGTAGCCAACACAGGAGAGCGTTTCGATCGTATAGCCCCAAATTGCCTCTAGGCACATACGCTCTCCTGGTGCGTGCAGGTGAGGTTCAAAGGTGATGATCTTCGTGTGCTGTTCCAGCACCGAATAGGCATGAAGTTCTTGATCGCGCTGATTACCGGCGATCGAAATATCAACGCCGTTGCCCAAGCCCACATTTACGCGCTCATACTTTGGCTGGTAGCCCTTCTCATGAAATCTAAAGCCGATCTCCAAATGACCCGTTGTGTCTTTGCCATTTGAGTGCAGATGCACTGAGTCTGAGACAATATACGAGCCGGCTTTGAGCAACCTACCGCCATCTGGGTCGAAAATGTCCGGATTGCGACCAACCTCGTGCACCGGCCAGCTTGTATTAGTGCTAGGTATGCGCTCTCCGTTTTCATCGAGATCCGCCGTTCCCCAAATCATGTGATGAAAAATATAGCGCCCGCCTACGGTGTCGCGGCCAGTCCCCTGCTCGTTATCGACATCGTTTACCTCAACAATCTCGACTGATTTTACCCAGCGATCCTCGGTTAGCCCCGTTGGTACTCGGTCTATCTCGCCCCACCAGTCAGGCGTTCCCGCGAGTTTGGTTACCGAATTCGTTGTCACAATAAGATCCGGAGTTCCGGCAGTCCACTTTACACTGTCGTCGAAGACTAACGGTTCAGGCGCATCAGTCACATTTCCTTTCGGCGTTCCGCTGCGCGCCCAGGTTGAAATAGCGGCAAGTTCGGCATCGCTTAACGATGGATCGTTCTTATAACTTTGTATACCGATGTTCTTTTCCATATACCAGGGAGGCATAGCACCAGCCCTATCACGCAGACCGGTTTTATACTCGATAAGCCCGGCAAAAGGCGCCACCTCTTCATAGGTAACGAGAGACATCGGGCCAGCGCCGCCTGGCCTGTGACAGTTCTGGCAACTGCGCTGCAGGATGGGCTCTATATCTTTGTGGAAGGTCACCTCGTCGGCGGCGAGAGTCTGTGCTGGGCTAAGCAGCGCAGCGGCCAAGAGAGCAAACAAGCAGCAGGCGAGTGCCTTACCCTGTCTCAATGCGCCTTTGGGCGTCGAACCGATTTTCTGGACAATTTTTTCTGCTGTAACCATTGTCTTCTCCTTTTGCTTAATACGGATCGGGAATAAAGAACACCTCGTAAAACTTAGCAAACTACGCATGAAGCTAGATTGTTGCCTCGAATTACTGGTGGGTCAAGAACAGCAGTGCTCGATTGCGCGCCATGACTGCGGGGCAATACTCTTAGAAATCAATCTAATTTGATGCAGATCAAAAAATGCACGGGGAGTAGCGCAAAAAAAAGGACTGCCTTTTCGGGCAATCCTTTTTTAGTTTCTTGCTGTCTTTAAATCTGACTAGTTATGACGCCGCGTCTGCCGCTGCCATCTCTTGCTTCTCTTCGTCCGAAATCTCTTTCATGCTTAGCTTGATGCGGCCACGCGCATCGAGGTCCAAGCACTTAACGAGAATCTCTTGGCCTTCGGTGAGGTATTCCTCAACACTCTCGACACGCTCATCCGAAATCTGTGAGATATGGACGAGTCCGTCTTTGCCCGGCAGGATTGTGACGAACGCGCCAAAGTCGACGATGCGCGCCACTTTCCCGCGGTAAATACGACCCACTTCTGCTTCTGCAGTTATCGCATTAACCATGTCGATTGCTGCATCGCGTGAAGCCGCATCTTCGCCGTAGATACGGACGTTGCCGTCGTCATCGATATCAACCGAGGCGCCGGTCTGCTCTGTGATGCCGCGAATAACCGCGCCACCTTTACCGATAACATCGCGAATCTTGTCTGGATCGATTTTGAGCATAGCCATTGATGGCGCGTTCTCAGAAACGCTGTCGCGCGACTTCGCGAGCACCTTGTTCATCTCACCAAGAATATGATTACGCGCAGTGTTAGCCTGCTCGAGAGCGATCTCCATGATCTCCTCGGTAATACCTTGAATTTTGATGTCCATCTGCAGCGCCGTGACACCTTCGGCTGTACCGGCTACTTTAAAGTCCATGTCGCCGAGATGATCTTCGTCGCCGAGGATATCTGTCAGAACCGCGAAGCGCTCGCCTTCCTTAATGAGTCCCATCGCGATACCAGCGACAGGCGCTTTCAGAGGCACGCCTGCATCCATCATCGCCAAACTGCTGCCACAAACCGACGCCATTGAGCTTGAACCGTTAGACTCGGTAATCTCAGACACCACGCGAATGGCGTAAGGGAAGTCTTCTTCGCGCGGAAGAACCGCTGCAATGCCGCGACGCGCAAGGCGACCGTGACCGATTTCGCGGCGCTTAGGCCCACTCATGAAGCCAGTTTCGCCAACCGAATACGGAGGGAAGTTATAGTGCAGCATGAATGGATCTTTGCGTGAACCACCGAGGTCTTCGATGATCTGCGAATCGCGAAGCGCGCCAAGCGTGGTGACAACAACTGCTTGTGTTTCACCGCGGGTAAATAACGCCGAGCCGTGTGCGCGAGGCAGCAGGCCAGTTTCCACTTCGATCGCGCGGACAGTCTTAGTATCGCGACCATCGATGCGAGGTGCGCCATCTAGAATGCGATTGCGCACGGTGCTCTTCTCAAGCTTACCGAACGCAGCCTTAACGTCAGCGGCAGACACGCCGGCTTCCTCGTCGACAAGCGCTTCAACTGCCTCGGCCTGAATGGCGCCGATACGCTCGTAACGCGCCATTTTGTCAGACACTTGATAGGCTTCAATAACAGCTGCTTCGAACTTTTCAGCAAGCGCTGCTATTAGCGATGCATTTTCCTCGGCAGGAGTCCATTCCCAGACTGGCTTACCAGCTTCCGCTTTGAGCTCTTCGATAGCAGAAATAACAACCTGCATTTCTTGGTGAGCATACAGGACAGCTCCAAGCATCTCGTCTTCGCTCAGCTCTTTCGCCTCAGACTCAACCATAAGAACCGCCGACTTAGTGCCTGCTACAACCATGTCGAGGAGCGATGATTCGAGCTCGCTGTTGGTTGGATTCAGCATATAGCCCTTCTCTGCATCGTAACCAACGCGCGCGGCACCGATAGGCTCTGCGAAAGGGATGCCTGAAATAGAGAGTGCGGCAGAGGCGCCAATGAGAGACGCGATATCAGCGTCTTCATTTTTGTCGGCTGAGATAACAGTACACACAACCTGTACTTCGTTCATAAAACCCTTCGGGAATAATGGACGAATAGGACGGTCGATCAAACGTGATGTGAGGGTTTCTTTTTCAGTCGGGCGACCTTCTCGCTTAAAGAAACCACCGGGGATTTTGCCTACCGCGTAGGTCTTTTCTTGATAATTTACTGTGAGGGGGAAGAAGTCTTGGCCTGGGTTTGCGCTCTTTCGGCCTACGACCGTCGCTAGCACTTGACTGTTTCCCATCGTCACGATCACCGAGCCTGTAGCCTGGCGCGCAATTTTTCCTGTTTCCAGCGTGACGGTTTGATTACCGTACTGGAATGTTTTAACGACTGGATTAAACATAAATTTTCCTATTTTCTTTAAAAAACGCAGGCCAACTCATCAGGCCCAACGCTAGTTAATCCGGTTAATTGATTTTCGTTTTTTGGTGTGGCTTTTGTTATTTTTTATTGCGGCTTTAAACCAAACTGCGCAGAAGGGCCGAAGCCCCCTGCGCAGCGGGTCTAAGTAGCTCGTCTCGCGGCAGGCCTCAACTTTAGACCCAGCCGCGACGGGCATACGACGCTGCTTAGCGACGCAGGCCGAGACGCTTGATCAGAGATGAATAACGATCGACGCTTTTGCGCTTGAGGTAATCAAGCAGCTTGCGTCGGCTGTTAACCATGCGGATAAGACCGCGACGCGAATGGTGATCGTGGATATGCTCTTTAAAGTGCCCCTGCAGCTCATTGATGTTCGCTGTCAGAAGCGCAACTTGAACTTCGGGTGAACCAGTGTCGCCCTCGCCCTGTGCATACTCTTTAATGATTCCTGCTTTCACTTCAGCTGATAAAGCCATTTTCTTACTCCATAAATATGCGATTAATTATTACTGCCCTACGCGTCACTTATGTGACAGCTTCGCAGCTCAACATCCTTTTCAATCAGACTAACCATGCATATTAATAGTCAGCTGAGGTCTTCCTTGTGTGCTTCATGCACTTATTCGAGCGTTGCTTTTACTTTCGCACCAGCACTCACTCTGAATTTTTTATTCGCCAGACGCTGTTACCAATAATCGTTTAGGCGCAACATTGCTATCGTCGTCTATGCTGCCAATACCAATGAATTCGCCTTCTTCATAAAGCCGGACGAGCCCCTCGGCTGGTGCGTGTCTTACCTGCACCGGCTGGCCATTCTTCAAAAACTTTGCCGTGAAGCTCGGTAGCTGCACCGCGGGGAGTACGTCTACCGCTTTGTCCATTGGCATAAGGTACGCATCTATCGCGTCGAATCCCCCTGCCTCTTTTGCTGCCGCCAGAGCCTCGAGAGTAACGCTTTCCTCAATGGAGAAAGCCCCTGCTCGAAGGCGTCGGAGCGCGATTATATGCCCTCCGCAGCCAAGAATCTGCCCCAAATCGTCAGCAATAGTTCGAATATAGGTGCCTTTACTGCAGTCAACCTCGATTTCTATCTCTTTCGCGTCGGCGTCAAAATCAGTTAATTCGATTGCGTAAACCGTTATCGTGCGCGCCTTTCGCTCTACCGTCTTGCCTTGGCGCGCTAATTTGTACAGCGGTTGACCGTCTTGCTTAAGCGCCGAATACATCGGCGGTACCTGCTCAATCTCGCCCTCGAATCCTCGGAGGGCTGTCCTCACTGCGGCTTCATCGAGCGTAAAATTCTCTACTTTGGCGATCACCTCGCCCTCGCTGTCTGCAGTATCGGTACGTTCACCCAGCTTTATGCGGGCGCGATACGCCTTATCCGAGTCCAGCAAAAATTGCGATACCTTTGTCGCTTCGCCCAAGCACAACGGCAATACGCCGGTGGCGAGGGGATCTAAACTACCTGTGTGACCCGCTTTATTCGCGTCGAACAGACGTTTTACTGACTGTAGCGCGTGATTCGAACTCCCGCCAAGTGGCTTATCGAGCACGACAATGCCGTGTATGTTTCGTCCTCTCTGCTTTCTACGCGCCACACGCCCTGTCCTTTGTACGCGTCACGCGCCATTTACTGTTCACACGCCGAGCTTAACCATTATCGTCGACAGGTAGGTCTTCACCATGCTGAGCGATATCGGCCTTGAGTGCGCTGTCAATGAGACTCGAGAGCTGCGCGCCATTCTCGATGCTCGAGTCGTAGCGAAACTGCAACTTGGGCACAGAGCGTAAGGCGAGCCTCTTAGCTAGCAAAGTGCGTAAATACCCCGAGGCCTGATTGAGCGCTTTGACGTTTTCTTCAACCTCAAGCTTGTCCAGGTCTCCGGGACTACTGAGCGAATCATTCGCCTCATCACTCGCGCTCGGCGTGTTCAGTACTGTCACGAACACCCTCGCGTGAGCGAGGTCGCGGCTGACATCGACACCCGTAACTGACACCATGCCCACGCGTGGATCGCTCACCTCGAGCTGGATCAGCGTTGCCAGTTCGCGCTGGATCTGATCCGCGACGCGCTGGCCTCTTGGGGTCATGTTTGCCATTTAATGTTGTGCCTCAATGTGCAGTTTATAGCGTACGAGCAATCTCGGTTGTTTTGTAAACTTCGATCTTGTCACCTACGCGAACATCGGTGTAATTCTTAACACCGATACCACATTCGACGCCGTTCTTAACCTCGTTCGCGTCGTCTTTGAAACGGCGCAGCGATTCAAGCTCGCCTTCGTAAATAACCACGTCATCACGTAGCACGCGAATTGGTTTGTTACGATAAATAGTGCCTTCGATAACCATCGAGCCGGCAATCTGACCGAATTTGGGCGAGGTAAACACATCGCGTACTTCGGCAACACCGAGAATTTCTTCGCGAATTTCGGGAGACAACATGCCGCCCATAATTGCTTTCACATCGTCGAGCACGTTATAGATAACATTGTAGTAGCGAAGCTGAAGGCCTTCGTTATCGATAATTTCTTTTGATGTTTTGTCGGCGCGAACGTTAAAGCCAACGATCATCGCTTTCGATGTTGCTGCAAGGTGAACGTCATTCTCAGAGATGCCGCCAACGCCTGAGGACACAATTTTAACTTGCACCTCGTCCGTGTTCATCGCAACGAGCGAGGCGGTCAGTGCCTCGAGTGTGCCTCGCACGTCGGTTTTGAGAATGATGTTAAAGATACTAAGATTTGGCTTGCCGATACCTGCGAACATGTTATCGATAAGCGCTGCTTGCTGTTTCGCTTGCACTGAATCTTTGAGGCGTGTGCGGCGGAACTCTGCCACCTCTTTTGCTTTCTTCTCATCGGCCAGTACAACGAACTCATCGCCCGCATCAGGCACGCCCGTGAGGCCAAGAATCTCGACCGGTATTGAAGGCCCAGCAGATTTAATGTTGACGCCGTTCTCATCAACCAAGGCCCGTACGCGCCCATATTCTTTACCGACCAGTACGATATCTCCAGTTCGCAGCGTGCCATTCTGTACTAGCACAGACGCAACTGCACCGCGGCCTTTATCGAGACGCGACTCAACAACAACACCCTGCCCAGGCACATCGGTATAGGCAGTAAGCTCCATCAGCTCAGCTTGTAGGAGAATCGCTTCTAACAATTTGTCGATGCCGTCACCGGTATGCGCTGACACGGGGATAAACTGCGTGTCGCCTCCCCAATCGTCTGGAATCACTTCCATTGCTGCGAGTTCGTTTTTCACGCGATCAGGGTCTGCACCCTCTTTGTCCATCTTGTTGATAGCAACCACTATAGGCACACCGGCGGCCTTAGCATGCTCCACAGCCTCGGCGGTTTGCGGCTTGACGCCGTCGTCGCCTGCGACAACCAAGACGATAACATCGGTTGCTTTGGCACCACGCGAACGCATTGCGCTAAATGCTGCGTGCCCTGGAGTATCCAAGAAGCTCACCATCCCATGGTCGGTGTCGACATGGTAGGCGCCAATATGCTGCGTGATGCCACCCGCTTCGTGTGAAGCGACAGTAGATTTGCGAATATAATCGAGCAGCGACGTTTTTCCGTGGTCTACGTGTCCCATCACCGTAACCACCGGTGCACGAGTGATTTTGACTTCGCCGACCTCAGCGGCCAGCGATTCCGCAAGCTGCTCTTCGAGAGCATCTTCGGACACGAATTTAGGACGATGCCCCATTTCTTCGACCAGTAGCGTTGCCGTGTCGGCATCGATTACATGGTTGATGTTCGCCATAACGCCCATCTTGAATAGTGCTTTCACCACCGCAGCAGCCTTGACTGTCATCTGCTGCGCAAGGTCGGTCACCTTGTTCGCTTCGCCGATTTTGACATCGCGAACAACCGCCTCGGTTGGCATTTCGAAAGCCTGGGTGGAGCCCGATAAACGATTGCGACCGCGACGACCACCTCTGCGGCGATCTTCACCTTCTCCGCCTTCGAGGACGAAGGCATCGTTCACATGCAGCGTGCGGTTTTGACGCTTGGCTGGCTTGCCTTTGGTCGTGCGCGCCTGAGAGCGTTTTCGCTCGGCTTCGTCATCGATTTCTTTCTTGGTAGCGGGTTTGCGCTTCGCACCGGGTTTGTCAGCACGGGCAGAGGCTGCTTCCTCGGAGGGAACGTCCAGCACAATCGGAGCAGTTGGTGCTGGAGCTGACGTCACCTCTTCAACGGGCGCTTTGGCCGCTTCTGCAGCCGAGGCTATCGCTGTTTCGGCGGCAACAACTGGATCAGGAGTAATGATCTCTGGCTCGACCGCAGTAGGCTCTTCAGTAACAGCTTCTTCAGCAATTTCTGTACGCTTAACGTAAGTGCGTTTCTTACGCACTTCGACGTTAACCGTCTTGCCGCGACCGGAGCTCGACGCGCTTTTTAGCGTACCCAGCGTCTTGCGCTTTAGCGTAATCTTGCTTGGAGCAGCGGCTCTCTCACTCTCACCATGACTACCACGCAAAAACTGCAATAGCGTGTTTTTGTCATCATTCGAGATGATCTCATCGGCTTTCTTATGAGGTAAGCCTGCGTCCTTTACTTGCGACAGCAACTTACTGACATCTACTCCGACGACTTTGGCGAGTTCGCTTATGGTTACATCTGCCATTCAATCTACTCCAGTTTTCTTGCGCGCTTTGCGCGCTCTGTGCCGGTTTCTTACTCTTTACCGGCCGGCTGCCTCGCAGCCCTCACTAAATGTCTACTTCATCGGTTCGGCCTCGAACCACAGAGCCGCGCGACTGACGTCCGCGACCCCGCTACTAACTATTCGAACCATGGCGCACGTGCGGTCATAATCAATTGCCCCGCTCTTTCCTCTGTCATGCCTTCGATTTCCATCAGCTCATCGGTCGCCTGCTCCGCGAGATCTTCCATACATAGGATGCTGCGCTTCGCGAGTTCGAGTGCAAGCTCTTTATCCATGCCTTCCATATTCATTAGATCGTCAGCCACATTCATCGACGACAAATCTTCCTCAGATGCGATTGCTTGAGTCAGCAGGGCATCCTTCGCACGGTTACGCAATTCCTCCGCAATCTCTTCGTCGAAACCGTCAATAGAGAGAATTTCATCCATCGGCACGTAGGCGATTTCTTCGAGTGATGTGAAGCCTTCGCTTACGAGCACCTCGGCAGTCTCGTCGTCGACGTCGAGCTTGGTCATAAACATTTCAATGAGGCCAATTGATTCTTTTTCTTGCTTCTCGGCGGCTTCCTCTTCGCTCATGACGTTGATGGTCCAGCCGGTCAATTCGGCGGACAAACGTACATTTTGGCCATTGCGTCCAATCGCCTGCGCAAGATTGTCCTCTTCGACCGCAACATCCATTGTGTTGCTGTCTTCATCCATGATGATGGATGCGACTTCGGCAGGCGACATCGCATTGATTACGAGCTGCGCCGGATTGTCGTCCCACAGAATAATGTCGATGCGCTCGTTCGACAGCTCGCCGGAGACAACCTGCACACGCGAACCGCGCATTCCCACACAGGCGCCAACGGGATCGATGCGGCCGTCGTTAGTCGACACCACAATTTTAGCGCGCGAGCCTGGATCACGCGCCGCGGCGCGGATAGAAATAATCTGCTCGTTTATTTCTGGCACTTCAATTTTGAAGAGTTCGATCAGCATCTGAGGCGAGGTTCGGCTCAGAAAAAGCTGAGGGCCTCGCTGCTCTGGACGCACATCGATGAGCAACGCGCGTATACGATCGCTCATTCTGAAATTTTCGCGCGGAATCATCTGATCGCGCATGAGTATCGCCTCGGCATTGCCGCCAAGATCGACAATAATGCTTTCGCGAGTCACTTTCTTAACGGTGCCAGTTACCAGCTCGCCGATCTTATCTTTGTATTCGTTTAGGACGATCTCGCGCTCAGCGTCTCGTACTTTCTGCACAATCACTTGCTTGGCAGTTTGCGCAGCAATGCGGCCAAACGGCACGTTGTCGATCTTCTCTTCGATCTTGCTGCCTACTTCTAGCGCCGGGTCTCGTTCCTGCACCTGCTCAAGCATGTACTGAGTAAATTCGTTGACGTATTCGTCATCGGCAACCACCGTCCAGATACGGAAGGTCTCGTATTCACCTGTTTTGCGGTTTACCGCAACTCGGCAATCGATCTCTTCTTCTTCGTTGAGCTTTTTAGTCGCCATTGCGAGTGCTGATTCAATTGCCTCGAAAATCACTTCGCGTGAGACGCCCTTCTCGTTAGAGACCGCGTCAACAACCATCAATATTTCTTTACTCATCATAACAGTGTCACCTTACTCGAAACTTGCACCAGACAGACCGGCGCCTAGAGTAACCATAGCTAAAAGTCGATATTGGCCTTGTCGATATCCGCGAGCGTTATCTCAATCAGCTCGCCGTCGTCGGCATCGATCGCCAGACCAATCCTGTCGTCTACTACTTTTTTGATCACGCCCTTAAACCGGCGGCGTCCCTGCAGCGCTGTTCGCAGGCGAACGTTTACCTTCTCGCCCTCGTACAGCGCAAACTGCTCCGCTGTGAATAGCGGTCTATCCATCCCTGGCGACGACACCTCGAGGGTGTATTCACCGGTGATCGGGTCTTCAACGTCCAGCAAAGCGCTAACCTGACGGCTCACTCGCTCGCAGTCTTCGATCCCTACGCCTTCTTCGTGCTCGATATACACGCGCAGCAGTGAGTATTTGCCCTGCTGCTGTAACTCTATGCCCCACAGAATTAGCCCCAGCGCCTCAACGGTAGGTGCTATTAGCTCGGCTATCTGTACGGCTGCGTTCTTCACTCGTAATTTCCTAAACTCTTTGCTTCTCTCGCCGCTTTAGAGTCGCGGTTGCGACCTGCTTAAGCAGCAGAAACAAAAAATGGGCTCAAGGCCCACTTCAAATACCTTGACGTCGACCTATGCGAGGCGACGCAAAGTGAATGTCAATGACGCCTTGAAGCGTCTAAACCACGCGAGAATGGCGCAAAATCAGTACATTGCACGCCTCTTTCCCACTCCGCCAAATTCGGCAGGGTGCGCATTATAACCGGATTAGGCTGATTACCGCAACGCCGCTGGGTTGCCAGAGAATGAGGAGTCAGCCGGTTCTATGAATAGGCCGACTCCTACAAGAGTGGGCTATCGATAAATGGCCGCCCGCGCAGCCGCGTGGGTTTGCAGCGAGTAGAGGATGTCATCGTTCTGAATCATGCCGATAAAGACAAGATTCTCAACCGGATCAATCCAGAACCAAGAGCCGGCAATGCCCCACCACCAGTGTGTACCCTGCGAAGCGCCTTGATAAGCCTCAGGATTTTCGACAATTGCAAAATCCAGACCAAAGACATTACCCGGATAGAGGCCGCCGATATTCTCAACAGCCGCCGGCAGCTGGTTAGTGCGCATGAGCTCGATAGCCTCGGGCGACAGTAATTGTTCGCCGTTGTGCATGCCCTTGTTCAGGTGCATTTGGACAAACTGCAGATAGTCGGCTGCTGTAGAGGTTAAGCCCCCGCCGCCGGACTCGAATACTGGAGCGCTTTTAAAATCGTAACCGCCAGCAATGCCTCCCCGGCTGTCGGTGCGACGCAATGTACCGTCGCTGTTGGGCGCGTATTGGCGAGAAAGGCGATGTGCATTCTCGGGCTTCACAAAAAAGCCTGTATCCACCATGCCAAGCGGCTCGAATAGCCGCTGCTGAAGAAAGTCACTGAAGCTCATGCCCGATAAGCGCTCGACCATATACCCCTGAACATCGACAGAAATACTATAGACCCACTGCGAGCCAGGCTGATAACCGAGGGGGATATCTTTCAGTGCAGGCATCGAGTCAGCAAGAGAAGTACCAGTGAGATCCATAATACCGGCCTTGGCATACGCTTCGGCAACGGGACCCTGCGAGAGAGGTGGGGTATAGAGCAGCCCTCCGGTGTGGCTCATTAACTCACGCACCGTCATTGCGTGACCTGCAGGCTCGGTCTCCCAGCTACCGTCCTCGTTCTGCGACACAAACACCTGCATACCAGCTAGTTCAGGCAGATGCATTTCCACCGGATCGTCGAGCTTAAATTTACCCTCATCCCAGAGCATCATCAGCGCCGTGCCAGTGACCGGCTTAGTCATCGAGAAAATACGGAAAATCGTGTCCGTCTGCATCGGCACCTGATCTTCGACGTTCTGATAGCCCATAGCCTCGGTCATAAGCACCTCGCCGTTCTGAGCGACCGTCACCACAGCGCCGGAAAGCTTACCTGCCTCAATGCGCGCTTTTAGGTCAGCGGTGACTGCATCAAGCTGCTCTTGTCCAACTTCGGCAACGGCTACACCGGCGCCCGTTGCCCAAACAAAGAAAACCGCTACAGCGCCTAGCTTGCGCAAAAAGTTCTTATTCATATGTCTCTCCGAGAAGTATGTTTAAAGCCATGGGGCTTAACGACTACGCCGCATTAGAGCATCTAACCTACCTACAGATAAAGCCTTACAAAGTCTCAAACAAACTGCCGCCAGAGCGCTGTGACCTCTTCTTTTAAGACAAAGAAATTTTAGGGCAGATCTTCATAGAAATCAGTGCACCATATAGTTTAGTCTAATGCCGCATGCTCCTTGTTAGACTGGAGATCTCCCAAGAGTGAGCATCCGCTTCGGCGCTGATATCGTATAGATCTGGAACTAAGAGGGATTGCAATGAAAATTGGTGCACCTAAAGAAAAAACGATCGGAGAGGCGCGTGTTGCGCTGACGCCCGAGAGTGCGCAAAGGCTCCAGAAACTCGGATACGAATGCTTAGTCGAGTCCGGCGCTGGCTTGGCTGCCTCACTTCCCGATTCTGCCTATGAGGCCGCCGGGGTGAAAGTGGTCAATACCGCAGAGGAGCTGTGGAGCCAAGCTGACATCGTGGTCAAAGTACGAGAACCCGCAGCCGATGAGATCGACGCCTCTCCCTCGGACAAGATTCTTGTAAGCTTCGTTTACCCTGCCTCAAATGAGGCACTGCTGACGCAGATGAACTCAAAAAATATCAGCGCACTTGCTATGGACATGGTTCCCAGGATTAGCCGCGCGCAGAAAATGGACGCGCTGTCTTCTATGGCTAACATTGCCGGATACAGAGCGGTCATCGAAGCCAGCAATAACTTTGGTAGGTTTTTTACAGGGCAGATGACTGCTGCTGGAAAAGTACCTCCGGCGCGAGTGTTGGTGCTGGGCGCAGGCGTAGCTGGCTTGGCGGCTATTGGGACTTCGGTCTCACTTGGTGCCATCACACTGGCGTTCGATGTGCGGCCAGAGGTGTCGGAGCAGATCGAATCAATGGGGGCCGAGTTCGTTTTTCTAGAATTCGATGAAGCGCAGCTTGACGGTGCGACAACCAACGGATACGCATCTCCCTCCAGCCAAGCGTTCATCGATAAACAGCGCGAAAAATTCCGTGAGCTCGCGCCTTCTATCGATATCGTTATTACCTCTGCTTTGATTCCTAACCGACCGGCTCCGGAGCTGTGGACCGAGGACATGGTTGCGAGTATGAAGCAGGGCTCTGTCATCGTTGACCTCGCCGCTGAACGCGGCGGCAACTGCGCGCTGACAAAGCCTGGTTCGAAATATGTAACCGACAACGGTGTCACTATTATTGGCTACACCGACTTCCCGAGTCGCATGGCCGCCCAGTCTTCAACGCTTTATGCTAATAACATTCGCCACATGATAGATGACTTGACGCCTGAAAAAGACGGCGTAGCGGTAATCGATATGGAGGACGATGTCATCCGCGGCGCGTTGGTTACTCATCAAGGCGAAATCACTTGGCCACCGCCACCGCCGAAAATTCAGGCGATTGCCGCTGCCTCCCCAAAGCCCAAGGAGGCTGTCGAAAGCGACGCGGATAAAGCAAGTCGCGAGCAGAAAGAGTTACAGCGCTCACTCAACCTTACCGGAGTCATGCTCGGGTTAGGCGGTATTCTCTGCCTTGCGCTGGGTGCGGTCGCGCCGCCGAGCTTTATGCAGCACTTCATTGTCTTTGTTCTTTCGATCTTTATTGGCTTTCATGTTATCTGGGGTGTCTCGCATTCGCTTCATACACCGCTGATGGCGATCACAAATGCTATTTCATCGATCATTATCGTGGGCGCGTTGCTGCAGGTTGTCTCTGACAGCTGGCTCGTGATGATCCTCGCGTCAATCGCCATTCTGATCGCCTCGGTTAACATCTTTGGCGGCTTTTTGGTTACACGCCGTATGCTCGCTATGTTCCAGCGGAGTTAAGTTATGAGTAGTCACGAAGGTCTTATTTCAGCCGCCTATGTTGTTGCTGCTGTCCTCTTTATTCTTGCGCTCGGCGGACTATCTGGGCAAGAAAAAGCCAAACGGGCTATCTGGTACGGAATCATCGGCATGCTGCTCGCGGTCGTTGCCACCGTGAGTGCGGCAGGCGGGCAATGGATACTAATGAGTATTATGATCGCGCTGGGAGGCATAGGCGGTTGGAGTGTTGCCAATCGCGTGCAGATGACTCAGATGCCAGAATTGATGGCAGGTTTCCACAGCTTGGTGGGTCTCGCCGCTGTTTTCATTGGCATCAACGCGCACCTTGAATTAGGTTTAGCCAAGACCGCGATAGAGCTAGGAAACGTTGCTGAACTAACGGGGTTTGCCGCAACAATTGCGGCTAAAACACCCGTCGAAATAAGCATCCTTAAAGTAGAGATGGTGTTGAGCCTTTTTATCGGCGCAATCACCTTCACCGGTTCGCTAATCGCCTACGGTAAACTTGCTGAGCGACTTAGCTCCTCTCCGCTAACCTTACCCGGTCGACACGTCTTAAATTTAACCGCTATTGTGGTCTGCGTTTGGCTTGGCTATTTATATTTCACAGGGGCTGGGCTTTGGACTCTACTCTTGATTACCGTCGTCGCTGGCGCGTTAGGCTGTCATCTAATTCTCGGCATCGGCGGCGCAGACATGCCGGTAGTCGTCTCGATGTTGAACTCCTATTCTGGATGGGCGGCCGCCGCCATCGGATTTACTCTGAGCAATGATCTTCTCATTGTGACCGGCGCGCTCGTCGGCTCCTCGGGTGCCATTCTGTCTTACATCATGTGCAAAGGAATGAACCGCTCGTTTATCTCGGTTATCTTAGGCGGATGGGGAGGCGAGACAGAATCCTCGGCAAGCATCGGCGGCGAGATGCGCGAAGCCGACGTTGATAGCGTTGCGCAGGAATTAGACGATGCTGACAGCGTCGTCATCGTGCCCGGTTATGGCATGGCAGTTGCGAAGGCCCAGGGTGCGGTTTCAGAGTTGAGTAAAAGACTACGCGCAAAGGGCAAGACCGTCCGTTTTGCAATCCATCCAGTAGCGGGCAGACTGCCGGGACACATGAATGTTCTGCTTGCGGAGGCAAAAGTGCCTTACGATTATGTGTTGGAGATGGACGAGATCAATCATGATTTTCCGCAAACCGATGTCATCATCGTGATCGGTGCGAACGATATCGTGAATCCGTCTGCGCAAGATGATCCAGGCAGCCCCATAGCCGGGATGCCGGTGCTGGAGGTATGGAAAGCCCGCACTGTGTTTGTGTGCAAGCGTGGCAAAGGAACCGGGTATTCGGGAATAGAAAACCCTCTATTCTTTAAAGAGAATACGCAGATGTTCTACGGTGACGCCAAGGCATCAATTGACGGCCTATTGCAAAAGGTTAGTTAATCGCTTTTAGAAATTCTCTGGCTAAGTCCCAGAGATCAAAACCCTGTCTGCCATAGCCGAGACCTCTTATTTCGATAGCGAGATCAAGGCTAGGCACGACAACGGTGAGCTGTCCTAGTACTTACAGCAGAGGCATTCATCTCTCATCAGTCTATAGCGAGCCGCCCCCAACGACCGCGATCAGATAGGGTCCCCAGGTGGCATTGTTAGCGCCTCGGCTGGCACATTACCTGTCGGGGCTGCCTGCCAACGTCGAATGTCTGCCAAAGCAGTTGCTTGATGCGAACTGGGACTGCGCATGCTCTCGAGACTGCTAGCAAGTCTTGCCAACGCCTGCGTAAGCACTGCCCTCACCTCTTCCGAGTTTTGATCGCTCGTGGCCTGAGTCATCATCTCGTTGATTGTGACGCGCTGTGCGACATGCATCACCTGCTTGAGATAGTCACTCCCTTGTACTGGCGCGCCCCAGGTCACCTCAAGCAGACGATCTATCACCTCCTCGAGGTTCGGGTAGTCACCAAGGCTGCCGTAAGCGACGAGTCGCGCCATACGAGCGGGATGCAGCAGAATCTCGAGTGTTAGGCTCGCCGCACCTTCCGCGGCCCCTAGCGGATCGAACAGTAGTTGAGTGCGGCCGGGAAAGGCCTCGCCCGTATCATAGCGATGAGCAGGAGGCGGCAGCATCTGAAGTATTTCTGGATCGATTGCGAGGAACTCAGGCGTAAGCGTAGAAAGCACTGTCTCGAGCGCGTCTCGCTGCTCATCTGCCTCAACAATAGTAAATGGTAACTGGCCGTCGCCGCGAACGGCGTAGCGATAGTCCGCCCCGCCGATGCTCTGCGCCGCCGAGTTCAACTGAAATCGATGATGCATGTAGAGTGGCAATAGTACCCACTCGAGTTCCGATATTGGTGTACCGCGATCAATAACGTTTTGACTGAAATTCTCCAAGCCAATACGGCGAACCTCGATCTCATGCTTTAGGTGGTCGACAAGGTTGTCGCCGTTATCCCAGACTCCGGCGTACTGATGCCCAGCGCCGCGGAAATTATTGTTATTGTGGTCAATAAAAATCAGGCCGGTATCCAGACTCTCCCGAACGATGGCAGCCAGCTCCTCGGCTTCATTGGCGTCGGCCGCGAACTGCGAGTAGGCGTAGCGTACGGCAAGCTTGTCGTATTCGCCGATGCGCTGTACGTAGGCATTCGACAGGTCAATGCGGCCATCTTCTGTGATCTCGATTAACGGGGCAGGATAGTCCATCACACTCTCGCGACCATAGGCGCTGGCAATATAGTTGTGCGGAAAACCCAAGGTGTGTCCAACCTCATGCGCCGACAGTTGCCGCACACGGTCAAGCGCCATGTTTACAGAGGCAGAGGTGTCTGCGACAACCTCTGCCATATAATCAAAGGCTGGCACCAGCGCCTGCCCCATCAGATAATCTTGCCGCAGTCGAAGGCTGCCGAGGTTAACATTACCCTTGATGATCTCGCCCGTACGCGGATCCTGCACCGAGCCACCGTAGGAATAGCCACGCGTGCGGCGGTGAGTCCAGTGAATCATGTTGTAGCGCACGTCTTGAGCATCTGCACCTGCAGGCAGTTCGCGCACCTGAAATGCGTCGATAAATCCTGCCGCCTCAAAGGCCTGATTCCACCACGAGGCGCCTTCGATCAGTGCTGTTTTTATCGGCTCCGGCGTGCCTGAATCAACGTAATAAACGATGGGCTCAATTGCTCTAGAGCGCGCTGCATTCGGATCAACTTTTTCCAGGCGATGGCGGGCGACGAGGCGCACAGTCTTGTCCGTATCGATGTCTGTACCGTAATCTTGGAGTGTCGGTCCGAAGGTACCGATGCGCGGATCTGCTAGCCTCGGCGTAAAATTATCGTCCGGCAATTTTACGATCGAGTGATGCTGGCGAAGCGTTATCGAGTTACCACTGGCGGCTACCGAGCTAACCAAACTGCCAGGACTGCTGCTCGTGAATGTCAACATTGCCTCGACTTCGACATTCTCGGGATACCCTGCGGTGTTGTCTAGAAATAGTGCGCTACGTGAGGCGTCCAGCGAGAATGTGCCTTGATTGCTTCGCGCAATCTGCCCAACGACATCGCGCGCATCGCGCAGGAAAAAATCGGTGGCATCGACCAACACACTGTCGCCTTCAGCAGCGACAATATCGAACCCCCAGATGACCGACGGCGCGAAGGCATCTTTGACCGCTTGAACCTCTAGCGGATTATCACTCGTTGCCCGATAGCGATAGTTGGGCTCGACAAGCAATATCCTCGGGCCTATCCGTTGCGCCGACAAAACGTAGGTTCCGCGAAGCTGACCTCGATCGATTCCGATCGGGTTAGAACCTAAACCGGAGCCCATGGACACTTGATAGAGAAACTCTGTGTCGAGCTTGTCGATCTCCCAATATAGAGTCCCGCTAACATCGTTCCAATAAAGGTTGAAATAGCCCTCTATTGCTGTGCTGTCTGCAACAGTCTCGCCGATCGCGGGCATTTGTTGAGCATTCGCTGCATTAACGCCCGATACGAGTGCACAGAAAAATATGAAAGCACAGAAGCATCTGCATAAAGACATTGATGATCTATGCTGTTTTACAAATAAGTGCATGGCGGCTCTTCTCACGATTCTTAGTTTTTGAGGTCGTTGGGACAGTAAGGATTTATACCCTATAAACTATGCAGGAACGGGGCCATCATTGGCAAATGTCATCATCTATACTGCAATTGTTATAATTACTGCATAATATTGCTAAAGCAAAAACTTAAAAACTAAAAAACTAAAAGGAGCTACCCATTGAAAAGGATTACTCTCTTTGCATTCGTCTTACTAACCATCGCGGCGACTAACGTGCAAGCGCAGCATGAAAGTAATGAGGCCATAGTTAGAGATTTCATTTCAGCATGGCAGCGCTTGAATCCATCGGAGCTAGCAGGCTATTTTTCAGAGGATGGCGTTTATCACAACATGCCTTCTGCCGCCGTTGTCGGCCGCAACAATATTGAACAATTTATCGCAGGATTCATAAGTCAGTGGGAAAGCACAGACTGGGAAGTGATTAACCTACTTGCTGATGGTGATAGTGTTATGGTCGAGCGTCTCGACAAAACTGTTGTCGCCGGTAGCCCAGTAAATTTACCGTGTTTTGGTTACTTTGAATTGTCTGATGGCAAAATTAAATTGTGGCGAGACTATTTTGATTTGGCGACTTACACGACCGCACTCACTGCGGCTTTAGCAAACTAGCTGCTGGACTGACTGAGGAGTATTTGCGAAGCGCCCTCCCGTTCACGCTCAAGGTTTTCAAACGAAAAGCCACCAGTATGAACGACGATGTAGACTGTTGTGTCTAAAAAGACATTGTATCGACATTGTTTGGTCTATGGATATTCAGCAAATTAGAAAGAAAAAATAGCTCTCTTTGATTTTACTCTTGGCTACTGACCTAAAAAATGATGCAGGTAAAGTGCAATCGATTAAAGGCTTTGCTCGAAGAAAATTTACTCATAGACCGAAGGACAACCATGGTTGCCCTGGAGATACAGTCAATAGACTCAAAGAATATACGCTCTAAGGCGATGGACCTCAGAAATGCAAAAAGTCGACGTTCAGCGGACTAGAGAGTTTTCGTAGACGCGACGGGAGGAGATTGTAATAGCCGGAGCGAGATCTGAACCTATGACCTTCGAGCTGCTGCGCCCGTGTCGGGCTGGCTAAAAGCATCTCTTTAGGAAAATTGGTAGCGGGGGCAGGATTTGAACCTACGACCTTCGGGTTATGAGCCCGACGAGCTGCCAGACTGCTCCACCCCGCAACAAAATGGGTAATCTACACTGGCTGCTAGTCCGAGGAGGGACATAGCTAGATAAGGAGCGAGAGTATAGGCCGCCTAAACAGCGCCGTCAACCGGCTGGCGCCAGAGAGTTATCCCCAAAGCGCCATCCGAGCAGTCTAGCCGGCTTATTCCTCCAGCAACCAGCTCGTGTCATCCTCGCCGAGCACAAGTAGCTCGGAGTTCTCACGACGCTGCTGCTCTGCTTTTCTAGCAGTTTCGAGCACATCCTGAGGAAGTTCCTCGCCCACTACGATGCCGCGCTTGGTTGTTGGCGCATAATAGATGCGCGCATTAGCCATTTCGTCGGTTGTTTCTGGGCCATAGACAACATCCACCGTCGGATCTGGGTTAAACCGATTTTCACTTGAATTATCAAACCACCACGACAAATGCATTACAGAGCCGGCGGGCAAAAATTTGGGCTCTTTATATTCGTACAAGAACTGCCAGTTAAAATCATAGTCGGGCACCCATAGCAGCGTTTCGCGCTCGCCATCGGGGTACTCGACTTCGTAACGCATTGCCTTGCCCCGATAGTGCATATGCGGCCCCATCGATAGCAAATAGATATCTTCCTCGATCTCGAACGTGTTGTTCACTTCAAAATTAGGGTCGCCCGCGGGAATAGTCCAGCCTTTGTGTGGCAATAGATTCGTTTCGACAACGTGATCGATCACCGCGCCGTCTTCATAGAAAACGAAGCCCGCTTTGGTCATGTCAGTGACTGCCGTGCCTTCGCCCGGGTTTTTGTGATAGTGCATGTTGACGGTAATGAAAGGGTCTTCCGGCATCAATACGCCCCACCCCTCGGGATAGGTGAACGGCCCGCGTCCTGGCACGCCGACGCCCATGTGACTAGACACGATGTGATGGACCCAAGGCCCACCCGGATTTAACTCAGCCTTTGAAATCCATTTAGGCTCCGTATGCGCGCCTTCAGGTACTGGCATCTGGATTGTGGGCTGCCAGTCTTCAATGTTGTCTGCGACTTTGACTGGCTTCTCAAACTGGACGACCAGATCGGGTTCGCCGATCCACCAGCCAGACTCCGGCATATCTGCGCCACTGCTCGCGTCTGCTTTGGCTGCGTTGGGACTGCCCTCCAAAGCGCCACCATCGACCCAGGCGATAAGCGTCGCCTTCTCGGTCTCATCGATGTATCTCTCGTCCTTAAACTCGCCGCGATGGCGCTGGTGCGCACCCCACGGAGGCATGTAGCCTGTGACCAATGCGTTTCGAATCATAGGCGCCCAAGCGCGAGCCTGATTGTAATCTACTAGCGACATTGGCGCGGTTATGCCGCCGACTCTAGGGCCATCTGGCTTATGACATGCAGCACAATTTTTCTCAAAAAGCGGTAGCGCATCAGCATAGAAAGTAGGGGCTGCGCTTTGCGCGTGAATGGCTGTAGCGAGCAGTGAGGACGCCATGATCATGGCGGCTTTTGAAGCGGCGCCTGTCATGACATGCTGAATTGACGTCGGGTTTGTTTTCGAACGGTTGCTCATCGATACACCTCTGCCTTTTGTTTTTATTCGACTAGTCCAAATTTAGGACAGAACGGTGCCCGTGCGCAAGCAAGAGTTTCGCGGTAGACCCAAGGAGCTCGAATAAGGTTTAATCGAGAGGGATTCAAAATTAGACGGAATAGCAGATGTATTTGCACATGATTAGGGCGGCCCGCCGCTTGACCTTTGTAGCACTCTTTCTCGGCATCAATACATCAGTAGCGGAGGTCGAGACAGCGATAAGGCTAAACAAGACTATAGACTTGCTCGATCGCGGTAGCACAGCGCTAGGCCTTCTCGCCTTCGACTATTCACTCGATAACGCGCGCACGCTATCACGCTCTGACTTGGATTTTGTCATTATAGACATGGAGCATGCACCCTTTGATGTCGAACGCCTGCGAGAATTTTTATTGGGCATGACCGACAAACGCGAAATGATGGCCAAAGGCAATCTTCAGCCGAACGTCACCCCTATTGTTCGAATACCTGCTACTGGGGGCAGCGAAGTCATCACGCAAGTTAAGCAAGTTCTCGACGTCGGCGTTTTCGGCGTGATGTTCCCGTCGGTCGATAACCGCGAAGAAGCAGAAAATGCAATCAAGGCCATGCGCTATCCTCAGTTGATCGGCGCCACAGACTTCGAACCGCGCGGGTTGCGCGGCCGCAATCCTGCCAATGCAAGCTGGTATTGGGGAATTGCTGATTATCATCAGAAAGCTGACGTATGGCCGTTAGATGCCGAGGGAGAGCTGCTAGCCATCATTCAGATAGAGACACCCGAGGGTGTCGGAAATATCGAGGATATTTTGTCGGTACCCGGCGTCGGCGCAATATTTATCGGCCCCGCTGATCTGAGCGGCGCGATGGGCTACGCGAATCCGAGCGCGCCCGAAGTCGAGACTGCCATTCAAACCGTTTTAAACGCCTGCCTTACTCATGATGTCGCATGCGCAATTACAACCTCGCCTGATAGCGTCGAGCAACGCCTTGCCGAGGGCTTTACCTTAGTGACAGTTGGAACCGATAGCGGACTTTCGGCTCGCGCGGCTGAAACACTGAGCAAAGCAAAAAGCGCTATTGATCAATAAACCAATCTATTAACCGAGGTGCTGCAGGCTATGAAGGCGAAGCTCGTTAGAATACTTTTTATTTCCGCCGTTTCCTTTCTCTCCTTTTTCTCTTGGGCTGAAGAGTCTGATTTTGTATTTCATTCAGACCTGGCAGAAGCCTGGTTTGAAGGCGGAGACTATTTCGAGTGGACTTCAACGACAAAAAATAATCAGCAGGCTAAGGTTGATGTCTTCTATCGCACCTTCGGCAGCAAGGACAAACCGCAATTACTCATGGTTCATGGTTTTCCTAATTCGAGCTTCGACTTCTACAAATTAGTTCCACTGTTAGAAAACGATTTTCACATCGCTGTTCTAGACTTCCCCGGCTCAGGTTTCTCGGATAAACCCGTGCCTAATTTCAGCTATATGCTGGAAGAGAATGCCGAAATTTTGGATTATTTCGTAAAAAATATAATCAAATTCAATAATTTCGCTATTTATACTCATGACAGAGGTGTCAGTATTGGCCTCGCCTTCCTTGGTCACTATCTCGACACAAAGCCCGCGGAATATAGAATTAACTACCACTTTTTATCTAACAGCGGCATGTTCTTACCACTTGCTAACCTATTGCCCATGCAAACCGCTTTATTGGACCCAGTCCGTGGAAATGCGCTCATTCAAGCTCGAAAATCAGTACCTAGAATGACCCAAGGAGATCCGGAGGCGATCGCCTACGCAGATATTTTCAAATTTAAAGATGGAGACAGCGCACTCATCCATGTAGCTCGATATCTTTTAGAGCGCGCAGAAAACGAATTGCGCTGGCTTAACAACTTGTCTCGAAGTGATATCCCTGTCGCATACCTTTGGGGACTGCTCGACGACATTAATCCTGTAAGGATTTCTAATCACGTTTGGAATACTTATCTAAATGACAGAGATGCTGAAAGCACCTATTGGTTACTCCCTACTGCAGGGCACTATCCACAGCGTGAAAAACCAAATGAAGTTGCCAAGATAATTCATCTTGCCCTAAGCGGTGGAATTCCTAGCAAAGCCGAGGAAAGCACTTTTATGCGCGCGTATGGCAGTCAACGCAAAGAGGAAGAGGCAATTTTTGTTGGGCATTCGATTATAGAAACTCTTAGCTTTCCGAGTGCTGTTCGTTATTCTCCAGATGGGTATATTACTCAGTAGCAGCGACTAACTCAGCGAAGCTAATCGAGTTTGATTCGCGATAGTCAGGCAGCATGGCAGTTAAAGGCAGCGGTCAAAGAGCGCCAAAAGTCTTTCCCAGTGCCGTTCAGCGGATACTTCGTTATATTTCCCTATTCGCCCAGGGAATACGAAACCATGCTCGGTACCAGGGTACCACTCGATTCGATAATTAGTGTTTTTCTCTACTAAATAGTGATCGAGACCATCAATCATCGCCTTTGGAGCGTAATCATCTGTCTCAGCACAGCCGAAATAAATCTCACCATTTATTTTATCTGCATCGAGGTGAGGTGAGTCGGGCGCATCCGTGAAGAGTCGGATCCCATGAAATGAAGCGGCCGCTGCAATACGATGATTTAGCTTCGCTGCCGCCGCAAAGGCGAAAGGGCCACTCATACAATAGCCAATGCAGCCTACTTTGCCTTGCTTCGCCGCTGAATCACTATCAGCTATTCTCAATAGCTCGACAATATCTTTGCATACCATCTCATTACTCAGCGAATTCATGTGCTCATACATCTCCTCTCTAGAGGAGTTAGCTAGAATGTATTCTCGAACACGGCGATAATATAAATTCGGTACCATCACATAGTAGCCCGCAGTCCCTAATCTGGTCGCCATCTTATGCAGTTCTTCGCGTTTTCCTGGCGCATCCATTAGCAAAAGAACGACAGGATGAGGACCGCCCTCTTCTGGATGGGTAATAAAGGTATTCATGGCCCCATCGTGTGTTCGTATATCTAACTCTCGATCGATCATATTCAATTGCCTGTCGCTTTTCCTGCGAATACTCCTGTACCTTCGATAACTATTCCGATAGCAATTCCGACAACTATAAAAGCAGAGGAGAGAAAGGGCCTAAAAATCTATTTCATCACTCAGGGCGTTCTTGATATTGGAACCATTAAACCGTTGAATTCTAACTACAAGAAAATTAATCAACAAGGATAAAAAATATGGCCAGACAACGCTTTCAAGCACTCTTTCTATCGCTCTTATTTTCACTCTTGACACTGTCTTCTTGCGCGACAGTCACTCCCTCTACTGCATCTGCAACGGCCGATGGCATCTGGGATTTCTCTATGAGTAGCCCTTTCGGCGCGGTCAACGCGGTCGTAACGCTCGACACTTCAGGCAATACTCTCAGCGGCACATTTGATTTGGGTAACGGCCGTCTCTGGGCAATCGAAGAAGGCGTGGCAGCGACCAATGAAATCACTTTTAGGATAGACAGAGATGGCTCTCCGATGGTTTACGACATGAGTGGCACTGTTAACGGTACGACCATCGTCGGCGTCGCACGTGCCATGGGTGCCGAGGCACCTTGGTCTATGACGCGGAAAGAATAACTCAGGCGACGCACCGCTTTTTTGATAAGGTGTAAGCTTCGCCTTCTTGGCTGATATTCAGCGCGAAAGTGTGTTCTAATCTTCGCCTTAATTTATTTTTCAAAGAGGCGCGCAATGTCACTAGATTCGACTTACCTTCAAATGTTTTCAACGCTCACACCCGAAGGCGAACTCCGCCTCGAGCTGAGAGAGCAGCCTATGCCTACACCAGGCGAGAACGAAGTGCTTATTCGCGTTGAGGCAACACCTATTAATCCTTCTGATCACGGAGTGATGTTTGGTTGGGCGTCGATGGCGAGTGCGTCCTCATCAGGCAGCGGTGCGGATACGGTTCTGAGCGCGCCGGTTTCTGAACAAGGCATGGCGGTGATGAAAGCGCGAATCGGGCAAGCACTTGCAGTCGGTAACGAGGGTGCCGGCACAGTTGTCGCCACCGGCTCTAGCGAACTTGCAAAAAGCCTAGACGGCAAAGTTGTCGCCGCGATGGGCGGCGGGATGTATGGCCAGTATCGCTGTGTAGATGCATCTGTTTGCTTACCACTCCTCGAAGGCCACACGGCAAAAGACGGTGCATCAAGCTTCGTCAATCCGTTGACTGCATTGTGCATGATCGAGACGATGAACCTAGAGGGACATACAGCTCTGGTACACACAGCGGCAGCGTCGAATCTCGGGCAGATGCTCAATCGCATTTGCCTCGACGGAGGCATCGATCTCGTCAATGTAGTTCGTAAAGAGGAGCAAGAGACGTTGCTGCGCGGTATGGGCGCTAAATATGTTGTGAACAGCAGCAAAGAAAGCTTTATGGCTGATCTGACCGACGCAATTCATGCAACCGGCGCAACACTCGCCTTTGACGCAACCGGCGGAGGCACCTTGGCATCGACTATCCTTTCGGCAATGGAAGCAGCTGCGGCGCGCACTCCCGGCGCGTATAGCATTTACGGCTCGGTCAGCGTCAGCAGGTGTATTTGTAATGGCGGGCTCGACACGTCAGCCACAACCCTAAACCGTGGCTACGGCATGGCGTGGGGAGTTGGCGGTTGGTTACTGCCAAATTTCTTGGCCCGCGTCGGTCAAGAAGTAGCGACACGTTTGCGCACGCGCGTCGCGACGGAAATGAAAACGACTTTCGCTAGTCACTACACCGATGAAATCTCTCTCGCCGAAGCGTTAGATGCTGGCATCGTTGCTCAGTACAACTCAAAATCTACGGGTAAGAAGTTCCTCATTTGCCCACAGAAGTAAATCAACAGCGGTGCTGCCCTTGAGAGCCATCATGGGTAGCACGGCTTTCTCACTCGAATGCGGCAATCGTGGTGCGATGCAAAAGCCTATCTTCGCCCTCATGCCCACCCGTCGCTCTATGCAACAACGCGCGGTTGTCCCACATAACTAGCATCTGTGGCTCCCATTTATGGGTGTATACAAACTCGTTCCTGCCTTGCCAGTCACTTAATTCTTTTAGAAGCGAAAACGCCTCCTCGTCCGATCTATCGACCAATCCTACTATGTAGCCTAGACAACTATAGAAACCCTCGACTCCTGTTTCGGGATGTTTGTGTACAAGCGGATGTGTTTGTAACTTGAGTGCGTCCACTGATGGTCTTATATCCATACTACGGTCAGTTGTTTGATCTTCTTTACCGTACATACCCTCTGGTGAGTAGGCGGCCTTAGCGGAATGGATTGCAACAAGATCACGGTACTTATCCTGCTGATCCCTAGGCATTTCACTCCACGCCCTCTGCTGATCGGCGAATAATGTGTCCCCACCTTTTGAAGGTATTTTTATTCCGTAGAGACACGTCCCAGCGGGCGGTGCTTTCTGAAAGCTCCAGTCGGTGTGCCAATTTTCTGCGAACAGCGGGGCTTTCTCATCGGCTCTTCGCTCTACAGCGATAATATTTTTCCTACCCTTAATCGGCGCAATAAAAGGGTCATCTCCAAAACCTCCAAATGCTAGGGTGAATCGCTCTAGATCATCATCACTCATAGACTGGTTTGGGAAACTCAAGACTTTATGCTTGAGCCATGCGAATCGTATCTCAGCTATTTGCTCGTCAGAAAGTGATTGAGAGAGGTCCACTCCCGTCACTGATGCACCACATACTTGTCCAGACGGCGTCACAATGATTCCCATTAGACTTCTCCTTTCTCTTGTTCTAATTATTCTATTTAAACGCTAGTTCGAACTACAAATTATACGCGCGTTGAAATGCCGGCCGCTGCTTTAGCCTAGTTACATAGCGTACAGTATTGGGCTTGAAGCTGTCTGCTAACCCCAGCGATTCGGCAAAAACAAGTGAGAATCCTATGCTTATATCCGCAACCGTAAAGCGATCAGCACAGAGATATTGACGATTCTCGAGTGCCGTCTCGACGCAGCGAAGTCGCGATAAAAACCACTTAGTGTAGTCTTCTACTATCTGCGGATTCTTCCGCTCCTCGGGTTCGTGCTGGGAGTATCGCAGCACCAGTGTAAGTGGAAACGTGAGCGTCGCGTCACTTCGATGCAGCCAATTTACGAAAAGCCCGTAATCGGGGTCCATAGGGCTAAGGGTTAGATTCGTCGGTCCGTATTTTTCGCAAAGGTAAAGTGCCATAGCCGTCGACTCGGTAAGTGTCACATCGTCGTCGACAAGCGTGGGTACTGTGCCGAGATTATTGATCTCAAGGTAACCCTCGAAGGTTAGTCTTGGGGGGAATTGCATAGTGATTAACTCGTAATCCAATCCCATTTCTTCGAGCGTCCAAAGCGGCCTCAGCGAGCGCGAGCGCTTGCAGTGATAGAGTTTAATTGTCATTTATTCCCTCGCAGATTAGGCTAGCAGTATAGAAGAGAAAGCGAAATCAAACCAAGCAAAGGCAAAAACATGAACTCTATCGAGAACAAAGTTGTGTTTATAACTGGCGGCGGCCATGGCATTGGGCTTTCTCTCGGCAAAGTCTTTGCAGACCAGGGCGCTAGAGTTGTGCTCGCGGACATCGATGAGCAGCGATTAAACACGGCAAAAGCGTCGCTTGCAGAAAGCGGACTCGCTGTCGAAACAATAGTCTGTGACGTGGCGGACGCAGGATCAGTAAAGAAAGCTGCTGACTTTACTATCGAGCGATTCGGTAAGGTTCATATTGTTATTAATAATGCCGGCGTTAGCCTTGCTGGCAAGCCCGGTGCGATACCGCTCGAAGACTGGCGCTGGATCGTCGACATCAACCTCATGGGCGTCGTCTATGGCGTCGAGGTATTCGTACCACTCATCATGTCGCATGGCGAAGGTGGCTACATCATTAACACCGCCTCGATGGCTGGGCATATCGCTGGACCGTCAATGTCACCCTACCATGCCACTAAGTATGCGGTGGTGGGCTATAGCGAATCCATCAGACAAGACCTTCAGGCCAATAACATTGGGGTAAGCGTATTGTGTCCTGCGTGGGTGCGAACCGACATTCACAACGCAGGAATGAACAAGCCCTCGCTAGCACAGCATGCGAAAGCGCGCAGAGAGGCCTTCGAGCCTGGGGTCCCTGGTTTCGCTGAGGTAATCGAGAATGGGATTGCTCCCGATGCGCTCGCGCAGTGGGTTTATGAATGCATGCTTGCAGAACGTTTTTATATTTTCTCCCACCCTTCGATGACAAAACACATAAAAACCCGCGCAGAGCTTATTGAAACTGACTATTCAGCGATTGTGGAGGATGGAAGATTTTCGGCGCACTAAATTTCTCACGCCAAGATTTCGCGCAAAGAACAGCACAAAAAATCTACACAAAAAAAGAGCTTTGAATTCACTTAAGAAATCAAAGCTCTTTTTGCACACACTACTGTGTAATGGTGCGGACGGGGGGACTTGAACCCCCACAACCGAAGTTACTAGCCCCTCAAGCTAGCGCGTCTACCAATTCCGCCACGTCCGCAATACTTTTTAAACCACTAGACCCTTGACTCATTACTGATGACTAAGAAGCTAGTCTCTATCTCTAACAGGCGCGCATTATCGCCTAGGTTTGTCTTGAACGCTAGAGTTCATCACCAGTTGGCAGAGTAGGAACGTCTGCCTGACTGTCTTCAGCTACTGGCATTTCGTCGTCTAACTGAGGTAAGTCAGACTGCTCGCTAGTAGAGAGAGTTTCGAGCAGCTCCGGATTAACAACCGGCATGCCGGAGGTTGATCCAAAGCCAGTTTGATTCTTAGCCACAAGCGAAAGGGAAAGGCTAGTAACAAAGAAAATAGTTGCACAAACGGCCGTCGCACGGACTAGGAAATTGCCCGAACCTGATGAGCCAAAGACTGTTTGCGATGCGCCCGAACCAAAGGATGCGCCTGCATCCGCGCCCTTGCCTTGCTGCAGCAAAACGAGGCCTACGATGGCGATCGCGACGACGACATGCACTATAACGATGATTGATTCCATGTTCGTACTCTTGTTAATTTTCGGTATTGACGTCTGATCAGGCCACTGCTCATCGGCTTAGGCGCTGGCGCAGATCGCGTTAAATTCTTCGGCCTTTAAGGAGGCTCCACCGACCAATCCGCCGTCGATGTCTGGCTGGGCAAACAAATCAGCCGCATTGCTTGCTTTGACGCTACCTCCATAGAGTATTGGCGTCGTCTCCGCTAGAGCAGCATCTAACTGCTGCAACCGATTACGAAGTGCTGCATGCACTTCTTGGGCTTGAGCCGGCGAAGCAGTCTCGCCGGTGCCAATCGCCCAAACCGGTTCGTAAGCGACGATGCATTTCTCAATGCCTTCGATCCCAATTTGCTGTACTACTGCGTTCAATTGCCGTAGCACCACGAATTCTGTCTTGCCTTCCTGCCGCTGAGCGAGCGTCTCACCAACGCAGACAACTGGCGTTAGTCCTGAGCTAATCGTTGCGGCAGTTTTTGCCGCAACCAACTGATCGCTTTCACCGTAAAGTTCACGCCGTTCAGAATGGCCTACTAATACGTAGCGAACCCCGAATTCAGCCAACATCTGAGCAGAAACTTCTCCGGTGAAAGCACCTGACTCGGCGTCACAGACGTTTTGCGCCCCTACCGCAATGCGTGAGTTTTTCGAACTCTTGCTCAGTTGCTCCACTACTTCTGCGATGTGCAGACTGGTTGGGCACACGGCTATTTCGATTGCCGGGTCTAAACAGCTTGAATCGATAGTAGCGAGTAGCTCAGAGATCGACTCACGCGAGCCGTGCATTTTCCAATTGCCTATAACTACTCTGCGACGCATGGTTTAGGCTCCTCCAATGCACTGCCGAGATCTCGATTCGGAGACCTAAAAAGTCGCCCCCAGCTCAAGCAAAACGGGCGGCAAGTCTACCCAAGATGTTGATCTCTTGCAACGTCTCTCACCGCTTGGGCAAGCTGTTCGGCAAGACGAGTGACGTCTGAGGCATCTTCACCCTCGACCATAACGCGCAAAACGGGCTCTGTTCCGGAGGGGCGAAGAAGCACACGCCCGCGCGCGCCGAGTTCAGCCTCAACTCCCTTAACAGCGTCTGTTATCACCGCGTTGCCAACAATTTCGGCTCCGTGACTGATGCTTACGTTAACCATCTTCTGCGGAAATTTACTCATCTGCGTACGCAACTCGGCCAGTGACTTGCCGCCATTGACTACCGCGGCGAGCGCCTGCAAAGCAGAAATTATGCCATCGCCGGTACTCGATAAATCTAGACAGATAACGTGCCCCGAGGATTCACCACCGAGGCTCCATCCGCGCTTTATCATTTCTTGCATCACGTAGCGGTCGCCGACAGGCGTGCGGGTAAATGAAACGCCGAGCGATTCCAGTCCGAGTTGCAAACCTAGGTTACTCATCTGTGTCCCTACCACGCCGCCAAACTCAATTCCCTGGCGAAGACGGTCTCGGGCAATGATGTAGAGAATTTCGTCGCCGTCGAGCACATTCCCTAAATGATCGACCATGACAACTCGGTCTCCGTCCCCGTCGAAAGCGACACCGAGGTCTGCTTTTTCAGCAATTACGCGGTCGGCAAGCACCTGCGGCGACGTCGAACCAGCATTCTGATTGATGTTCAGGCCATCTGGCGCAACACCTTGTGCGATAACGGTTGCGCCAAGCTCGGTAAATACGCTCGGCGCGATGTGATAGGTAGAGCCGTGCGCACAGTCGACCACTATTTTCATTCCATTGAGACGCAGGCTTTGCCCAACGGTGCTTTTGCAGAATTCGATGTAACGTCCGGCAGCATCGTTAACTCGCGAAGCCTTGCCGATCAATTCGGGACGCACGGTGGATAGTTCCTTTTCAAGCTCCGCTTCTATCGCATGCTCGATGTCGTCGGGGAGTTTAGTGCCCGTGCCCGAAAAAAACTTGATGCCATTGTCTTCGAAAGAGTTATGAGAGGCGCTGATCACAATACCCGCTCGCGCACGAAGCGTGCGCGTAAGATAGGCAATAGCAGGGGTAGGCATTGGGCCTAAGAGGCCAATGTCGACTCCGGCAGCAGCCACTCCTGCCTCCAACGCCGCCTCGAACATATAGCCAGAGATACGCGTGTCTTTACCAATCAATATTTTCCCGCGGGAACCATTAGTACTGGCAAATACGCGCCCCGCCGCCCAACCGAGTTTGAGCATGAAATCGGGTGTTATTGGCGCTTGACCCACCGCACCACGGATGCCGTCGGTGCCGAAGTATCGCTTTACTGCGGGGGCGCCATGAGTAGATGAGGGAGCATGAGCTGCGGCATTAGGGGCAGAGCCTAGGTGTGTTTTTGAGACAGACATGAATCGGGGGTCGCTCCTTTAATTTTATTAGAGCACTCAGTCGAGCGCTAAGTTCCCGCAAAACGCGGAGTGTACTCTAATTGCGTCGACCGTTGCAGCGACATCGTGGCTTCGTATGATGCTCGCGCCTCCCAAAAGCGCCAGCGTCGCTGCGGCAACCGATCCTGCGAGTCGCTCGGAGACTGGCCTTCCAGTCGCTGCGCCGATCATCGACTTGCGCGACACGCCTACGAGCAAAGGTGCGCCGAGGGATTCAAAACGAGAGAGGTCTCGTAGTAGCTGATAGTTATGGGTCTGACTTTTCCCAAAGCCAAAGCCGGGATCGAGTAATAAGCTCTCTGCAGAAACACCCTTTGATAAACAATAATCACGGCGCTCGCTGAGGAATGTAGCGACCTCCTCAACGAGGTTGCTGTACGCAATGACTTCAGTTTCCTTATTCTGTTCGAACACAGCTTGCATCGATCGAGGCTGTCCACGCATATGCATCAGGCAAACCGCGACACGATTGTCCACGATAGCGCTCAACGCTCTATCATCTGCGAGCGCTCGCACATCATTGACTAGTTCGGCGCCAGCGCCGATTGCGGCTTTCATCACTTCAGCCGAACTCGTGTCCACCGAAAGGCAAATATCAAATCGCGCTTTGAGCGCTGCGACAACGGGGACGACGCGTTCTATTTCTTCGTGCACAGGTACCGGCGTCGCGCCGGGTCGCGTAGATTCACCGCCAATATCGAGAAATGAGGCACCCTCGGCAACCATTTCTTCTGCACGGTACAGCACTTTATCAAGGTCAACAACGAATGCTTCCTGCCTTGGATTCGGCACCGAATCGCGCCCGAGACTCGCTCCGTCGGAGAACGAATCGGGCGTGACATTGAGCACTCCCATGCAAAGAGGTGAACTCAGATCTATTTGTCGCGACCCGGCAAAGAGGGTTTTTGTCATCGGCAACTCTCTAAAGCGATTTTTGATTTTTTAGACTGAGTGTTAACGAAAAAGAGAACCGCAGGGGTTCTCTTTTCTGTCGTGCGTTTTCGCAAGCGAATGGTTCTGCCTACGAGCAAGCGACTGACTAGTGCTCGCCCGCGGGCCCTCCGATTGGGCCGGAAGTTTCGTCGCGCGCAGCCTTTGGCTCTTCGGCCTCACGCCTCGGCGCAGAGCCACTTCCGTCGGAATCACTCCAGTCGGCAGGGGGGCGCGGCTTGATACCATTCATAATATCGTCGATCTGGTCGGCGTCGATTGTCTCATACTCCATCAGCGCCTCCATCATCATCTCTAGCTTGTCGCGATTGGTCTCGAGAATGTCTTTAGCCTTGCTGTAACAAGAATCAATGATTTTGCGCACTTCGATATCAATCGATTTCGCCGTGTCACTCGAGAAATTCTTAGACTGCGAGGCCGCGGAACGACCAAGAAAAACCTCACCCTCGTCTTCCGAATAAAGCAGAGGCCCTAACTCAGGCGAAAGTCCCCACTTGGTTACCATATTGCGTGCCATTTCGGTTGCGCGCTGAATATCGTTCGACGCACCTGTCGTTACGCCATCAGCACCAAGCGTCATCTCTTCGGCGATGCGACCGCCATAGAGACTGCAAATCTGACTCAGGATACCGAGTTTGCTTAGGCTGTACCTATCCTCTTCTGGCAAGAACATGGTTACGCCAAGCGCGCGTCCGCGCGGGATGATGCTGACCTTGTAAACAGGATCGTGCTCTTCGACGAGTCGGCCAACAATCGCATGGCCCGCCTCGTGATACGCAGTATTCCGTCTTTCCTTTTCTGACATAACCATCGACTTGCGCTCTGCGCCCATCATGATCTTGTCCTTGGCCTTCTCGAATTCCTCCATGGTGACCAAGCGCTTGCCTGCTCGAGCGGAGAACAGCGCCGCTTCATTCACCAGGTTTGCAAGATCGGCGCCCGAAAATCCTGGTGTACCGCGAGCAATCAGGCTCGCCTTAACGTTGTCGTCAATCGGCACCTTACGCATGTGTACTTTGAGAATCTGTTCGCGGCCGCGAATGTCAGGTAAGCCAACCACAACCTGTCGATCGAAACGACCCGGTCTGAGCAGCGCCGGGTCGAGCACGTCGGGTCTGTTAGTGGCAGCGACAACAATTACGCCGTCGTTAACCTCAAAGCCATCCATTTCGACGAGCAACTGGTTCAACGTCTGCTCGCGCTCGTCATGCCCACCGCCGAGGCCAGCGCCACGATGACGCCCGACAGCGTCTATTTCGTCGATAAAAATAATGCAGGGAGCTTGTTTCTTCGCCTGATCAAACATGTCGCGAACACGCGAGGCACCGACGCCCACAAACATCTCGACGAAATCAGAGCCCGAGATTGAAAAGAAAGGCACTTTTGCCTCGCCTGCAATAGCTTTAGCGAGGAGCGTTTTACCCGTACCAGGCTGGCCAACCATGAGAATGCCGCGAGGAATTTTGCCGCCGAGTCTCTGAAATTTGTCCGGCTCGCGGAGAAATTCAACGAGTTCCTTTACGTCTTCTTTGGCTTCATCTACGCCCGCAACGTCTGCGAAAGTCACCTTGATCTGATCTTCACCGAGCAATTTCGCCTTACTTTTTCCAAAGGACATGGGGCCGCCTTTGCCGCCGCCTCCACCGCCCTGCATCTGGCGCATAAAGAAGAAGAACAAACCAACAATGACCAATACTGGCAACAGCGAGAGGAAAAGTTGAGAGAGGAACCCCGGCTTCTCTTCTTGCGTGCCGCTAATAGCGACATTCGATTCGAGCAGCTCATCCATCAATCCACGGTCACCAATAGCGGGCATGATGGAGCGGAAACGCGAACCATCGCTGCGATAGCCTGTGATCTGCAGATTTTGGATGTCTACCGCTTGCACACGACCTTCTCGCAGCTCTTGCACGAACTGGGAGTAAATAATGCTGTCGGCTTGAGGATCCCGATTAATGTTGTTGAACACTGTGAGCAGCACGCCCGCAATGATCATCCAAAGGACCAAATTCTTTGCCATGTCGTTCAAGGGTAGTTCCCCCGCTGAAGTGATTCTGTTTGTCGTGGAGAGCGGCTAGCTATCGAGACTAAGCACAGTGCTTGCTCGACGACGCACTTCGCGACTCGTCTATTAGATGAAAAGTAACACACTTTTGCCTGCGTCACTCTCTGGCGACACACGTGATACAACAATTATTGATCTGAATACAATCGAGGTCTCACGCCGGCGCTACCTCCCTTTGAAACCAGACGCCAGGAGATAAACCTCACTAGATCTGGCCCGCGATGCTTTTGGCTTACGAACCTTTAACGATGTGAAGTTTTCCTTAAGCTGGGTCTCAAATTCCTTAAGACCCTCACCGTGAAAGACCTTCACCAGGAAGTACGCTCCCGGACGAAGCACGGATCTTGCCAAATCTAGCGCAAGTTCTGCGAGGTACATCATTTTCGGTTGATCGATGTCGCGCATACCACTCATATTGGGCGCCATGTCGGACATTACAAGGTCTGCGCCCCCTTCCGGAAGCATGCCGAGAAGCTGATCGAGCACGGCCTGTTCGGTAAAGTCTCCCTGCAGAAACTCGACTCCGGCTAAAAAATCAATCGGCAGAATATCACTTGCGATCACACGCCCCTTATCTCCCACTAAATCGACGGCAACCTGCGACCACCCGCCAGGCGCTGCTCCGAGATCAACAACCGTCATCCCGCGCTCGATTAGTCGGTCTTTCTCCTGTATTTCTAAAAGCTTATAGCTTGCGCGCGAACGGAGGCCGTCCTCCTGACTTCGACGCACATATTCGTCATCAAAGTGCTCTTTAAGCCATTGCTTACTGGTCTTAGACTGTGCCATCGTTCATTCTCGTTAATCAATTGCGTTCCGCCGCGAGCTTCCCTACAATCCGCAGCCCGCGACTCAGCTAGCACTAAGGTCTATTATGACGCTCAATAACGCCGACAAAAAGCGCTTCCGCGCAATTGGTCATCAGCTTAAGCCCGTAATCACAATTGCAGAGAAGGGGTTGTCCGAAAATATTCAGCTCGAGCTCGAGCGGGCGCTTAACGACCACGAACTTATAAAGCTTAAGCTGATAACCGGCGACAAGGCCGAAAAAGCGGCACTTATCGATGAGATATGTGCACTGAGCAAGGGTGCCGTCGTGCAGACCATTGGCCATGTTGTGCTTCTCTACCGCGCGGCGAAGAAGCAAGACCCTAAACTGTCTAATTTGGTGCGATTCCAGTCGTAAGTAGGCTTTTCCAGCAAACCTACCCACGGACGGTGGCTTTAGAGGTGTTTAACACTCTCGATTTCGTATTCGACATCGCCCACAGGCGCCTTGACCACGATTTCGTCGCCCTCAAACTTGCCCATCATCGCGCGCGCAATAGGTGAACTCACAGAGATTTTGCCTTTGCTCACGTCAGCCTCGTCGTCCCCAACAATTTGATAGGTTACCGTTGCCTCGGTGCCTAAATTGATCATTTGCACTGTCGTGCCAAAGATCACCTTGCCGGTTGGCTCTATTTTCGTCACGTCAATAATTTGAGAGCCTGCGAGTTTGCTTTCGATCTCAGCAATTCGACCCTCACAGAAACTCTGCTGCTCGCGCGCCGCGTGGTACTCGGCATTCTCTTTGAGATCGCCATGCTCTCGCGCCTCGGCGATCGCCTCAATAATTTTGGGGCGAGTCACACTTTTGAGTTCGGCTAGTTCTGCTCGTAGACTCTCTGCACCCTGAATCGTCATTGGAACGCTTTGCATTCTTGTCGCCTTTTAGTTGCTTTCAAGCTGCGCATGAAGGTCTTGCAGCGTGTATACAGACATATTATTGCCGTATTCGAGTGCTTCGCAAGCCGCTAGCGCGCCGGCAATAGTTGTTGTGCAGTAGACGCGATGTCGCAGCGCCGTGCGGCGAATCATCGACGAATCGGCAATGGCCTTTTTGCCTTCGGTCGTGTTGAAAACAAGCTGTATTTCTTCGTTCTTCAACATATCAACGATGTGAGGCCGACCTTCCGCTACTTTATTCACTCGCGTCACTGGCAGCCCCGCCTCGGCGATAACCTTCGCTGTACCTTGCGTAGCAACCACATTGTAGCCTAAAGCAATTGATCTGCGTGCGACTTCGGCGACAGCTGGTTTGTCGGCCTCTCGCACGCTTATAAACACGTTGCCCGATCTCGCGAATTTCTCGCCGGCACCCATTTGAGCCTTAGCGTATGCCTCGGCGAAGGTTTTGCCAACCCCCATTACTTCGCCAGTTGACTTCATTTCTGGACCGAGTATTGGATCCACGCCGGGGAATTTAATGAACGGGAATATCGCCTCTTTGACCGCGAAAGTGTCAGGTATGATCTCTTCTTCAAATCCTTGCTCGGCAAGCGAGGTTCCCACCATGCAGCGCGCTGCTATTTTCGCTAGCGAACGCCCGATACATTTAGAAACAAACGGTACAGTACGAGAGGCACGCGGATTCACCTCGATCACATAGAGCTCGCCATCTTGATACGCTAACTGCGTATTCATCAAACCAACGACGCCAAGCTCCAAGGCGAGCGCTGTAACCTGAGCTCGTATTCGGTCTTGTACCTCGACGGGCAGATTGTAAGGCGGCAACGAACAGGCAGAGTCGCCTGAGTGAATGCCGGCTTGCTCGATATGCTGCATGATCGCGCCAACTACGGCTTGTTTGCCATCGCTCACCAAATCAATATCGATCTCGATCGCTGCGTTGAGGAAATAATCGAGCAAAACAGGGCTCTCATTCGACACCTTCACAGCATCGTGCATGTAGCGCTTTAACTCTTCTTGGTTATAGACGATTTCCATCGCCCGCCCGCCTAGAACATAGGACGGTCTAACCACAAGCGGATAACCAATTTCATCAGCAGCAGCGTAGCTCTCCTCTACGCTGCGCACAGTTCGATTAGGCGGCTGTTTCAAGCCGAGCTTTTCGATCAACTTCTGGAAGCGCTCGCGGTCTTCGGCGCGATCAATCGCATCGGGAGATGTTCCGATGATGGGAATTCCGGCGGCCTCTAGACTCTTAACGAGATTCAAAGGAGTCTGACCGCCGAACTGCACGATCACGCCCTTGGGCTTCTCGAGAAGCGCGACCTCGATCACGTCTTCGAACGTTAGCGGCTCGAAATAGAGTCGGTCTGAAATATTGTAGTCAGTCGATACCGTCTCTGGGTTACAGTTGACCATAATGGTTTCGTAACCATCCTCGCGCATTGCGAGCGCTGCGTGTACGCAGCAGTAGTCGAACTCGATACCTTGGCCAATCCTGTTTGGCCCACCACCGAGCACCATTATTTTGTCGCGCGTGCTTGGCAGAGACTCACATTCTTCTTCGTAGGTCGAATACATATAGGCCGTCGCCGACACGAACTCGGCCGCACAGGTGTCAACGCGCTTGTAAACTGGGCGGACATTAAGACTGTGGCGGTGTTTCTGAACATCAATCTCTTGGCAACCAATCACCTGCGAGAGACGCTTATCGGCAAAGCCCTTGCGTTTGAGCTGACGCATTTCAACGGCATCAATCGACGCTAATTCTTTTCCCATTAACCCCTGTTCAAGTTGGATGAGTTCTTCGATCTGGACGAGATACCAAGGATCGATGCCTGTGAGTGAGTAGACTGTTTCCATTGACCAGCCTTGGCGGAACGCATCCCCGATATACCAAATTCTTTGCGCACCCACTTCGGTGAGTTCACGCGTGAGTACTTCGCGCGCGTCACTCAACTTGGTATCAAGAATTGGCTCTAATCCGCACATGCCCACTTCGAGTCCACGCAAAGCTTTTTGCAGAGACTCTTGGAAAGTACGCCCAATTGCCATCACCTCGCCGACAGACTTCATTTGCGTGGTAAGCCTGTCATTCGCCTCTGCGAATTTCTCGAATGTGAAACGTGGGATCTTTGTAACAACATAGTCTATTGTTGGTTCGAACGACGCAGGTGTTGCGCCGCCCGTAATCTCGTTACTAAGCTCATCGAGTGTGAAACCAATAGCGAGCTTCGCTGCGACCCTTGCTATGGGGAATCCCGTTGCCTTTGAGGCTAGCGCCGAACTCCGTGAGACGCGCGGATTCATCTCGATAACAACGAGTCGGCCGTCTTTAGGATTGATACCGAACTGCACATTCGATCCTCCGGTTTCGACGCCGATCTCACGGAGTATTTCGATAGAAGCGTTGCGAAGAATCTGATATTCCTTATCAGTCAGTGTCTGCGAAGGAGCGACTGTAATGGAATCCCCTGTGTGAACACCCATCGCATCGAAGTTCTCAATGGAACAAACGATTATGCAGTTATCGTTAGTGTCTCGAACCACCTCGAGTTCGTACTCTTTCCAGCCAATTAATGATTCATCAATCAACAATTCGTTCGTAGGTGATAACTCAATGCCGCGCTGGCAAATTTCCTCAAACTCTTCTTTATTGTAGGCGATACCTCCCCCGCTACCGCCCATAGTAAAGGAGGGTCGAATGATGCAAGGAAAGCCTATTTCCTCGAGGGCTTCAAATGCCTCGGCCATATTATGCGCGATCTGATGACGAGGCGTTTCCAAGCCAATTTTCTTCATCGCGCGATCGAATAGATCACGGTCTTCGGCTTTATCGATCGATTCAGATTTCGCACCAATGAGCTCGACGCCGTATTTATCGAGCACGCCATGGCGGTTTAGGTCGAGCGCGCAGTTAAGCGCGGTTTGTCCACCCATTGTTGGCAGGATCGCATCGGGGCGCTCTTTCTCAATGATCTTTTCAACTATCTCCCAGTTAACTGGCTCTATATACGTAGCATCCGCCATCGAGGGGTCGGTCATGATAGTTGCGGGATTTGAGTTTACGAGGATTACACGAAGACCCTCTTCCTTTAACGCTTGGCACGCCTGGGTTCCCGAGTAGTCGAACTCGCAGGCTTGCCCTATGACGATGGGGCCGGCACCGAGTATTAGAATGCTTTGAATGTCTTTGCGTCTTGGCATGTGCGCTAGTGCTCTCTTGTATTCTGATTAAATGGGATGAGTCGCCTCCCGAGGAGACGTCCGACAATCACGCGCTAACTGCGCCGCTCTAACAGTTCGATGAAGTGATCGAACAAAGGTGCAACATCGTGCGGGCCCGGGCTTGCCTCAGGATGCCCCTGAAAACCGAATGCGGGCGTATCGGTGCGCTCAATGCCCTGCAGCGAGCCATCGAACAATGACTTATGCGTGGCTTCAAGGTTGGCTGGCAGCGTTCCTGCGTCAACTGCAAATCCGTGGTTCTGGCTTGTGATCAATACCGTATTATCTCGCAGATTCTGCACCGGATGATTCGCACCGTGATGGCCCAACTGCATTTTTACTGTCTTTGCCCCGCAGGCAAGCGCAAGGAGTTGACAGCCGAGACAAATGCCGAAGAGCGGTATTTTTTGCTCCAAAAATACCTTGATAGCGTCAATCGCATAGTCGCAGGGCTCCGGATCGCCAGGACCGTTTGACAAGAAAATGCCGTCAGGATTCATCGCGAGGACGTCTGCTGCAGGTGTCTGCGCTGGCACCACTGTAACCTCGCAGCCGCGTTCGACGAGCATGCGCAGAATGTTGCGCTTGGCACCGAAGTCGTAGGCAACTACGCGGAAGCGACTGGGTACGTCTTTGCTGTGGCCGTTTACCAAGTCCCAAACGCCCTCTGTCCAGGGATACTGCGCTTTCGTCGACACGACTTTTGCCAGGTCCATACCTTTTAGCCCAGGGAATTCTTTCGCTTTGTCGACCGCGCCTTCTTCACCCAAACTTTCGAGAGCTGCGCCAGAAACGATACAGCCATTGAGCGGCCCTTTGTCACGGAGAACGCGGGTCAGTCGGCGAGTATCAATCTCGGCTATTGCTACAACATCGCGCTCAACCAAAAAGTCCTGCAATGTTTGCTCGCTTCGCCAGTTGCTCGCAATGAGCGGCAGATCGCGGATCACAAGGCCGGAAGCCCAAACGCCGTCGGACTCATTGTCTTCGTCGTTAGTGCCGGTGCTGCCAATGTGAGGATAGGTAAGAGTTACGATTTGTTGTGCGTAGGAGGGGTCGGTCAGAATCTCTTGGTATCCAGTCATTGAGGTATTAAATACCACCTCGCCACTGGCGCTCCCTTCGGCGCCTAATGCGACACCGCGAAAAATACTGCCATCCTCTAGTGCTAATACAGCTAGTGCGGCCACTCTCACTCCTTATGCTTTTCTAGGTTATCAGGTCTTCGCCTTGCCAATCTTTATTCCATTTTCAACTGCGCCGCACTGCTTTTGAGCACCGGCCTCCCGGCCGCGCTGAACCCTCTAACTTGCGCAGTACATGCAGGTTAGGAGGGCCATCGATGGGCATGAAAGGCTGAAAAAACAGGCACAAAAAAAGCGGATGAAGAATCTCTTCACTCCGCTTTTTTAGGAATTCGCAAAGGTCTCAGCATTCGTCATACTGAGCGAGTATTATAGAGACACCACCCCTAAGTTGTCTACGATGTTCTCCCAAAATGCTAAATATAAGCGATAATGAATCGTGATCTAGTCGACTAGACCGAGTACGTCTTGCATGGAATACAGGCCTGCGGGTTTAGTGGACACCCATTCGGCGGCCCGGACAGCACCGCTGGCAAACGTCATGCGGCTAGTTGCCTTATGCGTTATTTCGACACGCTCTCCGAGGCTAGCAAAAGTCACCGTATGATCGCCTACGATGTCACCTGCCCGG
>JAGYKB010000012.1 GCA_018401885.1 Gammaproteobacteria bacterium | reverse complement strand
CCAAGAAAGACTATCGGGATTCTGGTGTGTTCAACATTGGCAACCCAATTAAATAGAAGGGGAAATTAGACAAGCGGCCTCTTTATTATTTGCTATTATTTGCTAGTGCTCCAGTTGCCATAATAATCTTCCGTATCCATTCCGGTACCCATTGTTAACTGCACTCTTAGTGAAGCTTGATTTAGAGGAGTGTGGCGGAAGAGGCAGGAGTCGAACCCACCAAGCCTGTTTTACAGACCTCACCGGGTTTGAAGTCCGGGCACCCCACCGGGGATGATACTCTTCCGCTAGTGAGTCTAACACGGGCAGTTTGCAGGGGTCACCTCGCTCACTCGGCCAGCTGATTCAGCCCCCAGTCATAACTCAGAAAGCGGATGCGCATATTGCCTTTGGCGAGTGCCTCCGCCTGGTCAGCGCTCAGCCCCAATTCGCGACTATAACGAGCCACAAATCCTCCTAAGGAGTTCGACCCAGCCCATCCGCGTTCGAAGTCTTCGCGATACCACTTAAAAATACTCGACAAGTACAAACGGCCGTCGTCGAAATAATTGCGCGATCGATCACTGAGAAACATTCGGACGGCGTCTTCGAGCTGAGCATTAAGCTTGGCGCCTGTATAGGCCTCGGCGCGTAAGGCAGGACAGCCGATGGCAGCGCAGTTTACGGCGAAATGAATACGAGGCTCGTTATAACGCCCCCATCCTCTGATCATATCGTGCTCAATGATATCCAAGGTCACGCGCTCACCAAACAGCGCGACGCGCTCAAGCTCCCAGGCCGAGGTAAACAGCGTACCGATATCACGAATAGAGGTAAGCGTATCTGTAGAATTCATCTTGTCGAGAATGAGCTCGACGGTTGCAGCGTTATAAAGGTTGATCAGAAAGGAGAGTTGCTCTGACGCCTCCCATGCATCAAAAGTGGTGCGTGACACCCCCGAAGCCTGTTCAAGATACTGATCCAGCGGCTCTCGATCCGTTCCAAATGAGATGTAATCGACGGCCGTTGATAGACCGTCTTCACTGACAACCACATGCTTTGAAAGCAGCATATCCCACAAGCCATGGTCGAATTCGCCAAAAGCTGTGGGCGCGCACATTAGTAGTAGCAAGGCGCTGATTACTAGTTTCGCCCGCGGCGGCCACTGGCGTTCTGTCGTCCTCAGTTTTTTGTACTCCCTAGATTCACGGTTATGTCTGGTAAGCACCCTCTCCTACCCTCCACCTATGTAATGGCGTATGCTCGCGGTCATAGCGGGAGGCGCCGAAAATTTTATGCTCATTTACTTAAAAAGGATTCTTAACCCGCGCTACCCTTAAGATTTTCGCACAGCGGTCAATATAGAGTAGATAACAAGACAGAGCCAGCCAAGTGTCACGCAGCAGGACTGCTTACACTTACATCGGTCGCGGAACCAGGATTGCAGCGACCTCTAAGACACGGAGAGAGCATCGATGAAATACGCTGAAATTACGGGCTGGGGCAAATGTGTCCCTCCAGCGGTATTGAGCAACCAAGATCTGACAACTTTTATGGATACCAGCGATGAATGGATTACAAGTCGTACAGGTATTCGCGAACGCCGCATCCTGCACTGCAATTTTTCGGATATGGCTGTGGTTGCCGCTCGCCGCGCGTTGGCCGCGGCTAATCTAGACCCAATGGATCTAGACCTTATTCTGCTTGGCAGCTTAACCGTTGATTCGATGTGCCCAAATACCGCATCTCTCCTCGCGGACGAACTCGGCGCGCGGAATGCCGCAGCGATTGACCTCAACTCGGCTTGTACCGGCTTCCTCTATGGCCTTCATATCGGCACAAATCTGATCAAGACTGGAGCTCATAAAAAGGTATTGGTCCTGGGTGGCGAGTTTATCTCGCACTACATGGACTGGAGCAATCGCGATGTCGCTGTGCTCTTCGGCGACGCTTGCGGTGCTGTTGTCCTCGAAGCCTCGGACGATGAGGTTGGCTTATTGTCTGCACGCATCGGCTGTGAATCCGATGCTAAGTACGCTATACAGATTACGAATATCGGCTCGGCCGAGAGTCGATTGTCCGAAGAATTCCTGTTCAATACCTGGAATTTCGAAGGCCAAGAGGTCTTCAAGCGCGCCGTGAAGGCGATGGCGCAAGGCTGCGAGGAAGTGCTAAAAGACACCGGAATAAGCATCGACGACGTAAGCCTTGTCGTGCCTCACCAAGCGAATAAACGCATTCTCGACGCCCTTGCTAAGCGCGTCGGCATCGACGAGGACCGCGTTTTCGTTAACGTCCACAAATATGGCAATACCTCGGCCGGCACCATCCCGGTAGCACTCGCTGAGGCAGTGGATGAAGGCCGAGTTAAAGCTGGCGACACGTTGCTAACAGCCTCTTTTGGCGCGGGCCTAACGTGGGGCGCAGGCGTTATACGCTGGGGGCAACGAACGACTCCCCTAGCTCTTAGCGATGCCGAGCTCCCGCCTAACGACAAGACCGCACTCGAATTACTCGAGCCGCATATTGCGCGCTATGCCGCGCGAGCTGCTCGCAGATAGACGTCTAGACTCTCGACAAAAGGCCACGTTGGTTATACCTTCTAGATGTTGGTAACCATTTCCATTCTAGTGTGTCCATTTGTACGGGAGTCAAAGATGATAAAAATAAAACCCCACTCCACACTCGCGCTATTTGCGCGCCTCGGCACAGCCCTGGCACTGCTCTCAGCGCCGATGATCGCGAGCGCTCAAGCAATGGAGTCTGCCGAACCGTTCAAGGTAGGCACGTTTGCTATCGACGATATTCCTACCGTCGGTCTCGTGATGCGTGATGATTCATTAGTCGTTGATCTGAATGCGGCCAACCGCGCCATGCAATTACTGCCTCAATACAGTCATCTCGATATGCCAGACGATATGCTGGGCCTTATCGAGCGCTACGAATACGGGCTTAAATACCGTATCTACGAAGTCGTCAATTGGCTCGTTGAAGAGGAGTTGCTGAGCGGCAGTGCGATGCGAGACTTCGTGCATCCTGTAGAGAGCGTCGACATCATGGCGCCGATTCAATACCCCAGCAAAATCATGAATGCGGCAGTCAACTTTTACACGCACGCGTGTGAAGGCTGCAACGACGATGAACTCGCTCAGCGCACAAAGGAGCGGCGCGAAAATCGCGGCGTGCCCTATCTTTTCCTCAAACCGACCCGTGGCGCGGTGATCGGCGACGGTGAAGACATAATCATGCCTTATGGCCGCGATGAGATTGAGTACGAAGTCGAAATGGCTATCGTCTTCGGACGTACGGGAAAATACATATCTGCAGACAGGGCGTATGACCACGTGTTCGGCTATATGGTCGCTATGGACGTATCTGACCGCGGCGGACGTCCACCGGGCGGTTACTCAATGCGCTCGGACTGGTTCGTTGGCAAAGGGCACGACACCTTCGCGCCGCACGGTCCCTGGATTGTCCCTAAAGAATTTTACGGCGACCCCATGCAGCGTCTCCATCAAATCACTGTAGTTGATGGCGTTACGGTGCAGGAAGCCAAAGCGGGAGATATGATCCACAATATCCCCGAATTGATAGAGTATGCTTCCTCTCTGATTACCGTGTTCCCGGGCGATGTGATGCAGAGCGGTACATCGGGCGGCACCGGGGCTGGGCGTGTGGAACGCGCCTCTGGCTCAGGTTTCCTCGTCGACGGCGAGACCATCACTGCACAGATCGAAGGTATCGGGACGCTGACCCATCGAGTTGTAGCGGAGAAAAGCATACCTGGCGATCTATCGGGCTCGCAGCTACCGCCGGTAAGCAGCTACCGCGACCAGCGTTAATACCTCGTAACGGAACCAGATACAAAGGCCTCCCTCTTCTGAGTCGGAGGCCTTTGTTTTATACAGGAATCAATGAATGACTCTGTCACTGCTTTTTTGGCTCACCCTCGCTGCGGCCGGCGTGGGTTTCTGGTGGCAAAGCGATAGAGTCCGAAGCTTTGCTTACCAGTATGTGCTCAATTACTCACGAGAACACGACCTGCAGTTACTCGATCAGTCGCTCGTGCTTGTCGGTCTCAAGCCTGTGCGGGGAGACGAAGGGGGGCTACATTTGAGACGCCGCTATCGATTCGAGTTCTCCACCACAGGGGAGATACGCTACAAAGGCTGGATTGAAATGAACGGCGTGAGAATGCAAAAGCTCGATGTCGAACCACACGTCCTAGCTTCTTCGCCCACCGACGAGACTCTCCACTGAGCTATACTATTCGCGAACTCTTATCCAACCTGTTTATTCAGCCGCGGGTAATATCGCCCTAGTGCAGCGGCTCGAGCGATCACATAGATAATCATTGCAGCCCAGAGCCCCTCTACTCCAAATGGCGGCGTAAGCAGCCACCAGGCCATAAAGTACACAACGATAGAATGAATCGCCGCGTTGCGCATTTCCCGCGTGGCGCTAAATCCAATGAAAATACCGTCCAACTGGAATGCTCCGAACGAGACCGCGACATAGACGACAGCGTAACCAAGCAGCGGCGCAGACGCTTCGCGCACGGGCGCTATGTCGGTGAGTAGAGCAATCAGCGCTGTGCCGCCAAAAAGCAGCCCTAACGCAAGAAAAACTGCAGTGGCTGCCGCTAACACAGTCGACCGAACTACGGCGAGATGAAAAAGCTCTGCCCTACCCGCACCGCGCGCTTTGCCGACTAGCGCCTCGACAACAAAGGCATAGCCATCAAGAAAAAAGGCCGCAAACGAGACTAGTTGCAATAACAAGTGATTGCTTGCCAGCACAACCTCGCCGTAGCGTGCGCTCTGGTCTGCGAAAAAAGCAAAGGACAGAATGAGCAGCAGAGTCCGAATCATAATATCGACATTGGACGACAGCATGCTCATGAGTGCGTCCCCGCGCAGCACATCGGGCCAGTCGACAAACCTAGCCTCGGGACTGCGAGCGCTAAGCGCACGGATCACTATAAGTAGAGCCAATGCCAGCGTAGCCCATTCGGCCAGTGCTGTGCCCAAAGCGACACCGGGCGCACCCATATCGAAGACACCGGCGAACAGCAAGTCGAGCCCAATGTTTAGGCCATTCATAAAAAGTTGTACAAGAAGCAGCTGCTTACTTAAGCCTAAGCCAATGAGCACACCCATGAGAGCGAAAAGGCTTAAAGTCGCGGGCGCTCCCCAGATCCGCAGATCGAAATAGCCTCGAGTCACGCGCTCAACCGCATCCGGCGCGCTGAACATTTCGATCGCGGCCCACGCTATCCCACTTTGCAGAAGAACCAGTAAAATGCCTAGCCCAAACGCCATTAGCAAAGCCCGAGCAACAACTGCACGAAGCTCAGATTCCTGCTGCGCTCCCGCCGCTGCAGCGACAAACCCTGTTGTGCTCATGCGCAGAAAACCGAAACTCCAATACACGAACGAAAAAATTACCGCGCCAAGTGCGATCGCACCTAGATCTACCGTCGTGGCGACATTACCGATTATCGCCGTATCTACGAGGCCTAGCGTTGGTACAGCCGCATTCGCAAGAATAATTGGCCAAGCGCGAGAGAGCAGCGAACGATAGCTTGTCTCGTCGCGCTCGGAATCCAGTTCTGCGCTGCCTAACATGCCAGCGGCCTTCTAAATCGTCTAAACAGGGCTATGCGCAAATTGGTGATTTGATTCTGAGTCATCTAGTTTGAATGTATTGATCAGGCTGGGCTATGCTGGGTGGGTGGGTGATAAGCTTAACGCGTTTGCGCTTAGCGATTAGTGGCCATTAAGTCTAGCATGCGACACTAACTGAGACCCAAAGGGTTCTCAACAAACAAAACATCAGCCACACTGTAACTATTTTCTTTTTTTAACGTGACACACCTACGGCCGCAGGCCAAGCAAAACAAGAGACAACAAGCATGATCCGATTACACCACCTACGCATTGGCCGTTCGCTGTTTACCCTATGGCAACTCGAGGAGCTCGGCGCCGAATACGACCTTACAATCTATCTGCGGGATGAAAACTTCCGTGCGCCGGCGCAGCTGAAGGAAATTCATCCTCTCGGTAAGTCTCCTGTGATCGAAGACGGCGATCTAATCCTTTCAGAATCGAGCGCGATCACAACCTACCTGCTAGAGAAATTCGACAAAGAGAATCGCTTTTCCCCGCCTCGAACGCAGATCATTGATTGGGCAAAGTTCACTCAGTGGCTTCACTACCCGGAAGGCTCTGTTTTTGCGCCTCTGCTCATCAAAATGTTATTGCTAAGAGGTGGAGAGCACACTGGATTAGAGGCGTTTAGTGCCAAAGAGATCGCGCTGCACTTAGGCCACATCAGCAATCAATTGGGGGCAAACGACTACATCCTGAGCTCGGAATTTAGTGCCGCCGACTTTGGCGTGGCGTATGTAGTGTCCTTAGCTGATCGACTCGGACAGCTCGACGCCTACCCAACTCTCAAGGCCTACCTTGCGCGCTGTACACAGCGGCCCGCTTTCGCACGGGCGGTGCAGAAAGGCGTCGAATAGTTCCGCAGCGACGACCTTAAAAGTAGGGAAAATAACACTTTGTCGGTCTACTCAGTGACAAACGACTAAGCGAGGGTTTAAGGATGAACGGCTATACGGAACAGCAAGGCTTTTCGCAAAAAGTGTTGAATATCTTCGCAGCTCCGGCAGAAGCCTTCGTGGCGATTGAGCTTGCGCCCTCGTGGCTAGCGCCCATAGCCCTTGTGATGTTCTCTAGCCTCGCCGCGACAAGCTATTATTTCAGCGGCCTTGATATGGCGTGGTGGATAGACGATACGCTGCGACACGCCAACATAGACGACGCCGACTTAGATGCGGCACGCGAATCAATGGGCAGCATGACTCGCGGCATGCTATTCAGCGTCGGGGCCGCCTCAAGCGTTCTAGCAAGCTTTTTGATCGCACTCATTCAGGCGATTTATATGAGCCTCGCCGCCGCGATTATGGGGTCTTCCTACAAATTCAAACATTGGATGGCCCTAGCCTCTTGGACATCGCTCCCCTATGTTATTGGCTCGCTTGCCATGATAGCGAACATTGCTTTGCACTCCAGCGGCCAGCTAAGCTCCTATGACCTCGATCCAACAAGCCTAGCCGCGCTCGGCCTCTTGGGATTTGTTGGCGTGCTGTTTGGCATTCTTCCAGCTGCCAAGGCCGCAAACTTGGATCCCATCGACGCACTGCGCTACGAGTAGGTTAGCGCCTTATGGATTTAGGCTTGCCTGCCATTCGAAGTAGCGCTCGCTTATTTCCTCCGGGCGTTCCAGAGGTAGCAGATGCCCCGCTCCTTCGAGCTCATGATACCGCCCCGCTCCACACACACGCTGCCAGCGCAGCCATTCGCGCTGCGCGAGTGTATTCGATCTCCCCCCTCGGAAGCCTAGGACGGGCACATCAAGCGCCTCTAACCGAGGCCATACATTGTGCACAAGGGCGTAGCACCGCGCTTCCCACTCTTTGCTAAAACGAAGCGTGACGCCTTCGTCTGGGTGGTCTGTCGTGCTGTGTTCGACCAGATCCCACAGTCCTTCGTCGGTAAAGCCCTTAAAGACTGCCTTGGGGCGAAAATGATCGAATACGCTCTGCTTATCTGGCCACCGGTCGACTCGATTCAGCGCGCGCTGTATCGGCGGTACTTTGCTCGGGAAAAATTTACCAATCTGGCTCAAACCAAACTGCCATGCAGCCGGCAAAAGTACCGGCTCCATGAGCGCGAGGCTCAAGAAAGCCTCCGGCCGCAGCTTGTGCGCGAGAAGCAAGGTCGAGCCCCCCATCGAATGCCCAAGGCCATGCACAGGCTCACCTAATTCATCGAGGAGTTCGGCAACATCGTCAGCAAAGCGTTGCCATGAATCGAGCTGCAGAGGGTCTTGCTGCCAGAGGGGACGGTGCTCAACCGCCAACACGCGATACTCTCGCGTCAGACGGGTAAGCAGATCGCGGTATACGCGAGGAGGGTAGCCGTTAGCATGCGAGAAGAGAATAATAGGGCCTGTTCCGCCGAAATCGACGACGGGGGTTTTGGCTTGGAGGTCTAGTAACTGCACTGAGCGGGTTCTCTCCTTGAGAATTAGATTTGCAACCCTCGAGGGTCTTTACGTTATAGTGTGAAAACTAATCGTATTTTTAAAGGTCCTCTTTAAAGCGTTAAAACAAGTTAAAGAGTTAAAACAAGTATACAGGGATTACACCATGGAACTCGTTTACTGGCACTGGATTGTCTTGGGTATCATACTGATGCTCGCCGAGATATTTATTGGGTCTTTCTTCATCTTTTGGTTTGGGGCTGCCGCCGTTGTTGTTGGCCTAAGCCTGATCATTGCACCAGGCATCGGCGCGCCAGCACAGCTTATCTTCTGGACGTTTCTGTCGCTCGGTTTTGCGGTCGCCTGGTTTCGTTTTCTTAAACCACTCTCGAAAGACGTTACCAAAGCGGGCTTGTCACGCGAGACCCTAATCGGTGAGATCGGCCAAGTTCTCTCTGTACCTAACGGCGAAAAACGCGGCATGGTTCGCTTTCCCGCACCACTGCTTGGCTCGGACGAATGGCTAATTATGTCCCAAGATAACTTGAATATCGGGGATCGAGTATCAGTTAAAGATGTCTCAGGAAACTCCCTAATCGTCGTCCGCGTCTAGATGACAAACGAACGCTAATCCTCTTCATGGAGATCGCTATGGAACCGGCATTGATTTTAACCGCCGCTATTTTTATTTTTCTGCTCGTGACCGTCGCTAAGGGCGTCAGACAAGTCCCACAGGGCAACAAGTGGGTTGTTCAGCGATTAGGAAAATACTACACATCGCTCAATCCTGGGCTCAATTTCGTAATCCCTTACATAGACAGTATTGCCTACAAGGTGACAACAAAAGACATCGTCTTGGACATTCCCTCGCAGGAAGTCATCACGAAAGACAATGCCGTCATCATGACCAATGCCGTTGCCTACATAAATATCGTGTCGCCCGAAAAGGCGGTTTACGGTGTCGAAGATTACACCCTAGCCATTCAAACGCTTGTGCAGACTTCACTCCGCTCGATAGTCGGCGAAATGGCGCTCGACGACGCGCTCTCGTCCCGAGATCACATTAAGGCAAAGCTCAAGGCAGCGATCAGCGATGATATCGCAGACTGGGGTATCACGCTCAAAACAGTAGAGATTCAAGACATAAATCCGTCTAGCACTATGCAGGCGGCAATGGAAGAACAGGCCGCCGCCGAACGTGCTCGCCGCGCCACAGTGACGCGCGCAGATGGCGATAAACAAGCCGCAATCTTAAAGGCAGAGGGAAAGCTAGAGGCCTCGCGACGCGAAGCTGAGGCGCAGGTCGTGCTCGCACAGGCGAGTCAGACGGCTATCGAACTCGTCACTTCTGCGGTAGGCGAAAATGAGCTACCAGTCGCCTATCTTCTGGGTGAAAAATACATCACCTCGTTACAGAATCTTTCGGCATCAGAGAATTCTAAATTTGTCGTCTTCCCCGCAGATATTCCCGCTGCGTTGAAAGGCATGATGGGGGCGCGCTAACTCACCCCGCGTGAGATTCTCTCAACTTCCAAGTAACGGAATTAGAAATTTCCGTTGATTTTTAGCGATAACGTGCGGCCAGAACCGCCGCAGTTATCCTCGATTTCCTCAAGAATGCCGTCGGACATTCTGCCTATGAAGCGCTGCCTCTCGCGACATTGCATATTGTCATTCGCGTTAAGTATGTCTAGGCGGTAGGTAATGCCGCGGCGGTCAACGAATTGCACAAAAGCGGTGACATTCGGATCGCCTGCGCGCAGCTCAATGTCATCTATCTCATAGCGCTTCATGTTGGCATCGAAGCGATTATTCCACTCCATCCCATAGCTAATACCGAGCGAGGTCACATCGTGACGCATACCCAGACGCAATCTACCACGGTCGAAATTGGCGAAGCGCCGATCGATCCCCAAGAAAGGGTCAGTCACGCTAGAGTCTTTGACGTTGAAATTAGCGGTGACTAGCAAGTTCGGCATATCGATCATTCGCATGCGGATGCTCGCGGCAGCGTTCAGTCCATACATATGACCCTCACCAATATTGCCGGCAATCGACTGCAAATTGCTCTCATTGACCGTCGCATCAATGCGCTCGATCACATCCGTATGTTGGTGATACCAAACTCCTGCAGATATGACGCCCACGTCATTCGGCAAACGATACTCGCCCTTAAGATCGTAAGCCCAAAGCCACTCAGGCCTTAGATTCTCATTTCCGCCGAGAACATTTGAGTCATTATCTTGATCATCATTCGAGGCAACAAAATCGCCGAACCTTAACTGCCTCACTCGTTTTTCAACGGTTCCTCTGACCTGCAATTGCGGCGTGAGGTCGTAGCGGAAATCGATTTTTGGCTTAAAAAAACCGAAGTCGCGCGACAGCGACTTCTCGCCCGATTGGCTAATCTCTGAGGATTCGTAGAGCATCGATGTCTCGAGTGACATCTGCGAATTCAACTGCCAATTGTGAATCAGAAATGGCTCGTAGCGCATTTCTTCAACGGTAGAGACCGCGTTCGACACACTTTGCGCGACGAGACCGCCAAGCGTAGGATCAGGGTTTCCATTCGCGTCTTTGATGCCGTACGCAAGACGAGAATCAAGTATGGTTTGCGCGCGCTCGATGCCCACTTCGACATCCTGAGAGTCGAAAATATCGAACGTGAAGGAACCTCTAGCGATGCGCTCTTTGGTGACGCTGCCAGTATCGAGAAAGAGAGTCAGCTCCTCGCTGCCATCGTCCGCAACGTCGTAGCGTTTACGGATGTTATCGACATTTCCCTGATTACTGATAATCAATGCTTTGAACCGCGATCCTTGCTGCGTGCGCAGCTCGTAGTCCGCGCCGATTTCCCAATTGTCCCGCTCGCCCGGCAACTCTTCGCGCTGCAGCGCCACGGTGTTGGGATACACGCGCAAGTTAACCGTGCGTCGCGCGAGTGTCGTCGGATTGTCATTCTGCGAATAAAGTGCATTGAGTCTAGCGCTCGTGTTAGGGCTAAATTCGTAGTCGAAATTGGCGCTGTAGTTGTAGCTGGTTTGATCACGAATCTGATCTTCACGAATTGCATCATTGGCAGTGAAGTCACCGAGCACGCTATCCTCATAGGTAATACGATGGTCGTAACGCGGCTCTGCCGAGGCGCTCAGCACATAGCCAAGTTTCGCTAAATTTCCGCTGACCGCGACAGATCCACCCGATTGGCTTTCTCCATCTGCATAGCGATCCGTATTGACCCCGACATTGAGCGCTGTCGATGAAAGCTCCTCGCGGAGGATCACATTGACTACGACGCCGCTGCCGCGCACATCGAGATCACCCGAAGTGCCTCTTATCAGCTCAATATAATCGACCTGCCCTGCGGTAATGCGATCCAATTGACCGCTGGCCTGATTGCTCTTGCCCGCCATACGTTTGCCGTTAATGATTATCTCGCTACCACCGCCGCCACCTAAACCGCGTCCACCGTTGCCGCCGCCGGCGCCGCCGCCGAATCCGCCACCGCTGCCGGTCGCGCCACCGACACCCGGAATGCGATTGACCATATCCTGCGCCGTAATGGGATTAAACTCAGCGAAATAGTCGGCACGATAAATAACCGTTGACTCGTCACCGACGTTATCCTGGGCATTCACAACGCCGGAGAGAGAGGAAACTAGTAAAACCGCGCGAAATACGCAGCGCGTCTTGTGCGAAAAAAGAGAGATAGTCATCTTGTGACTCCGAGCATGGGGCTTGTAATGCGTTCAGTGCTTGATGCACTTGTTATTCGATCTAATGCTTTGCATTATTAAATTTTACTATCAGGCGCTGGAGTATAGTGGCCAGCGCCGCCCCCTACTGTTACAAATTGTGGAGGACTTGAGTCTAGGATAGACTCAGATTCAAACGATGAGGCTCTCGCAGCTCAAGAGACGAAACGCATGCTACAAGACCCAGAAACAGCGTCACCCGAATTCCGAGATTCACATTTTATTGCCGGCGACCTGCGCCTCGCGGTGAGCTACTGGCTCCTCTATTTCTGTGGCGCTTGTATCCTTTTCTTCGCGGGGAGCTGGGCGGTCGATTCTGATAATTGGGTCACGTTTATAGGATTGATCACATTGCAACTCGCCTATACATTCTTGCTCGTGATTGGTATTCGAAACCGCTATCGGGGGCCGCAAAAGTGGAAGGTCATTTCGAGGACCTCTTCGGTTTTCATGATAATCAACATCCTCGTTGGCATCAGCACCTTGGGCTTCGTTTATTGACCAGAGGTCGCGCATACAATCATATCCGCACGTAAAAGAGGATTCTTAGTGACTACTTCCGCTTCATCCGCCGCGTCAACGCGCTACTCATTGTATTTAAAGCGCGACTGTCCAACCTGTCAGCTCGTTATCCCCGCCGTCTCAGAACTTGCTGCGCGGCTAGGCGAAGCTCTCACCCTCTATACCCAAGACGACCCTACTTTCCCCGATATGCCAGGGGTTGTCGACGACGGGAACCTCGAGCAGTCCTATGCCGCTGGCATCGAAATCGTTCCGACCCTCATTCGCCACGATGCGGCAGGAGATGAGGCACGAATAGTGGGATGGGATCGCGCAGAATGGCGGGAGTTTACGGGTATCCAGTCCCTCGGAGAGGCCCTCATCGAGTTTAAGCCCGGGTGTGGTTCGAAGACGCAAGACCCTGGTATGGACGAGGTGCTCGCGCTGCGCTTCGGCAAGAATGAATTGCAAGCGCGAGAAGTAGAGCTAGCGTCATCGGAGGACGAACTCGAGGCATGTTTCGATCGCGGCTGGAGCGACGGCTTACCGGTTGTGCCGCCCACTGCCCTGCGAGTAATAAGAATGCTCAAGGGTAGCGACAGATCGGCCTCTGAGATAATCGGCAACATACCACCGGACAATGTGCCCTGCAGTATCGAAAAGGTTGCGATCAACGCGGTCCTTGCTGGGTGCAAGCCCGAATACTTCCCAGTGGTGCTCGCGGCGGTTGAAGCCGCCTTGCAAGACAAATTTTGTATGCACGGACTTCTCTGCACGACTTATTTTTCTTCACCGGTGGTGATTGTAAATGGACCCATTACCAAAGCTATTGGCATGAACTCGGGTATTAACGCATTGGGACAAGGCAACCGTGCCAACGCGACTATTGGCCGCGCACTTCAGTTACTCATACGGAATGTTGGCGGCGGTCTGCCGGGCGGCATCGATCGCGCCACGATGGGTAATCCGGGCAAATACAGTTACTGCTTCGCCGAAGATGAATCGGATGCCGATTGGCCTACGCTTGCCCAAGATCGCGGCTTTAACAGAAACGAATCCGTCGTCAGTCTCTTTGCCGGCGAGGGGCTACAGGGGATCGTCGATCAGCAGTCTCGTACCCCAGAGTCACTCGCTCTCAGCCTCGCCGCGAGCCTAAGAACAGTCGCTCATAGCAAGCTATTTGGTATGGCAGACGCGATTCTGCTAGTCTGCCCCGAGCACCGGCGGGTTTTCAAAGAAGGCGGCTGGACCAAGGCAGATTTGCGCGCAGCCCTGTACAATAATCTAATGACGCCGGGCGAGGAAATCGTGCGCGGCGCCGACGGAATCGCCGAAGGCATGCCCGAGCGTTTCAAAGACAAAATATTGAACAAATTTAGAGACGACGGCCTGCATATCGTGACGCTAGGTGGTACCGCTGGCATGTTTTCAGCGATTATCGGTGGCTGGGTAGCATCAGGCGAACGCGGCAGTCAGCTCGTCTCACAACTAACATCAAGTTAACGACTAATGGAGTAAGGCAATGCACACTACTCTGCTTGACCCGACCGCCGAGCTAAGCCCGGTTGAGCGGCAAATCCTGCCAAGGCTTGCGACACTCGCAGGCGCAACCGTGGGCCTGCTAGATATTTCAAAACCACGCGGAAAGGAGTTCTTAGACGAAGTCGAAAGACAGCTTGTCGCTGTGGGTGCAAAAGTTAATCGCTATGCAAAACCGACTTTCGCAAGAATCGCTCCGTTAGAGCTCACTCAAAAGATTAGCGTCGAATGCGACGCGGTCATCGAAGGGCTCGCCGACTGAGGTTCGTGTACCTCGTGCAGTTTGCATGACATCATGAATCTCGAAAGTCGTGGACTTCCCTCAGCCTTTATCGCCTCGACTGAGTTCGTCGACGCGGCAGCGGCGCAGGGGCGCTCTTTGGGAATTAAACCTGCCAGCCTCTTCGTTCCGCATCCGATACAAGATCGTAGCGATGAAGAGATGACGCTACTAGCGAGAGACGCTATCGAAAACATTAAACGGCTAGTCTGCGCTGCAGAGTAACCACAACTACCATTTAACTTACTTTAATAAATTTCTTTTAATAGACCGGAGAAACAGCAGCATGACTAGAGAAGCAGTAATCGTATCCACGGCGAGAACCCCGATCGGCAAGGCCTACCGCGGCGCTTTCAATGACACCGATGCGCCAACAATGGGCGGCCACGTCATCGCTGCGGCGGTTCAGCGTGCGGGCATCGATCCTGCCGAGGTCCAAGACGTGGTGATGGGTTGCGCCATGCAGCAAGGCTCTTCGGGCCAGAACATCGGCCGCACAGCGGGCGTCGCAGCAGGGCTTCCCTCAAGCGTATCGGGCATGAGCATGGACCGTCAGTGCGCCTCGGGCATGATGGCTATAGCGACCGCTGCCAAGCAGGTGATCGTTGATGGCATGCCAATCGTGGTCGGCGGTGGTTTAGAGTCAATCAGCCTTGTGCAGAACGAGCATCGCAATGCGTATCGCGCAATTGATCCCAATGTCGTCGCGCGCTCACAGCATGCCTATATGCCGATGCTACAAACGGCAGAAGTCGTCGCTAGCCGCTACAACATCTCGCGTGATGCGCAGGACGAATACTCTCTGCGCAGCCAACAGCGCACGGCAGCCGCGCAGGCAGCCGGCAAGTTTGATGACGAAATCGTGCCAATGGCATCCAAGATGTTGTTCATGGACAAAGAGACTAAGCAGCAAAGCGTCCACGATATCATGCTCGACAAAGACGAAGGTAATCGTCCTTCGACAACGCTTGAGGGTCTCGTTGGCCTTAAGCCTGTAATCGAGGGCGGCGTGATCACTGCCGGCAACGCAAGCCAGCTGTCAGACGGCGCCTCTGCCTCGGTCATCATGGACAGCAAGCTTGCCGAACAGCGCGGCCTAAACCCCTTAGGCGCCTACCGCGGCATGGCCGTTGCAGGCCTCGAACCTGATGAAATGGGCATAGGTCCTGTTTACGCAATCCCCAAGCTGTTGGCAGCTAACGGCTTAACAATGGATGATATCGGCCTTTGGGAACTTAACGAAGCGTTTGCGGTACAGGTTATTTACTGCCGCGACAAACTCGGTATCCCCGACGAGCTTCTCAACGTCAATGGCGGCGCGATTTCGATTGGCCATCCCTACGGCATGAGCGGCGCGCGCATGGTCGGCCACGCACTTATCGAAGGCAAGCGTCGCGGCGCCAAATACGTTGTTTGCACAATGTGTGTCGGTGGCGGCATGAACCGCGGCGAGGTCTGTTCGAAGTTTACTAACTCGCGGGCAGCCGAAAAAAGCGAAGTGGATGGAGTGGATATAGCCCGCTTCGCTTTTTTATAGCCCGCTTCGCTTTTTTATTGCGTGAGCCCTAGAGCTATCAAGAAGACTGCTAACAGCGTGGCGGAGGGTGCTTGCGAGATCAACAAAATTTCCTCTGCGACTCTTGTGCAAATTCCTGCTCAATGTTCGCCTTGATTCTAAAGCTCAAGCGTTCTAAGCTTTCACGCATGACTCTCCTTCAATCGCTGCAAACTGCATTCTATAGCTTTCGAAAGAACCACAAAGGCCTCGATATCCAGCACCGTCGATTCCTGGATTGGGCTCAATCTGCCCGTTGCCTCAAACGCGCTTAGAGTATCGTGCACATAGCTAAAAGCCCGATTGCAGACGCACTCTTCACTCTGCGCAGTGAGCTCGCGCTGCTCACCTGGCTCGCCGAGTACTAACAGCAGAGCAAACAGGTATCTAGTCCAAGTCACGAATCCGCGCCTCTGCTGAACTTTTTGCCCGACGTATTTCGTTTAGCTTCAAGTCGACGCTCCTTCGCGCCCCGCGTCGGTTGAGTAGCAATCCGCGTTAGCTTCACTGAAGTCGCTTTATCAAGCAGCGCGTTAAGGCGGTTGAGTGCATCTTGCTTGTTTTTCTCTTGACTACGAGCACTTTGCGCTTTAATCACTATCTCACCCGAGGAGAGTATTCGCGCATCGCAGTGACTCTTATCATTTCGCGCTGCGCGCTGAACAGTCATCTCGCAAGTAGTCAAAACGCAGCTGTACCGCAGTCGACACTTTGTTGACATTCTGACCACCCGGACCGCTTGCCCGCGTGCTGAAAACTCCCACTTCACTGTCTTTAATTTCGCGCATTACTGTCACTAGATCCACTGTGTATAGGCGTTATTACTGACACAAGACCAGCCCACGATTGCGCTGTTGCACAGCGTTTAAGGTGCGATAAGGTCGAACGATTCGTCTCGTTTAGAGAAAGCGAGCCCTTCGCCTTGTTAGGATTTCGACCAATGTCCACTGAATCCTGATCTTTACCGCTCTCAAAGCTCCGGGCAAATCGACTAGCGCGTCAGCAATATGAAAGATTGCCTCAGCCACGATTGGCGCAGTCGCCTACGCGTTCTCCCTCACCGCGGTTAACGCGCAAAGGCCCATTAGGTTAGGCTTCAGCGGACCCACTCTCGGGAACCTTTTGCCTCGGTTAGCTAGCGGTTTGAAAGTCTCCGAATTCGCTGCAGACTATTTTACAACTCCAAAGGCGGAATCTTGGGCGGACGCATGATCGAGATTGTGCCCCTGAATACCTAAGCAAAGCCCAACCGAGACTCAATTGCAATTTCGCCGAGCCGTCAGCGAGGAACTGCGGATAATTTTTCAGGGAAATAGCTCTGCAGTAGCCAACTCATTAAATCAGACAATCGCGAAGCATAACCGGCGCAATGCTGGCCAAGAGGTGCTGCAGATTAACTATGCGGCGGTTGATCCTATTTTGACCAACGAAGAGTGCAGCTTCTGGCATTTCCGCTTCGACGCGCATGCCGTCATGAAGCTAGATGTACTCACTGACTTTATTGCGATGAATGACGAGCTCAGCAGCGTTTACATCATCGGTCAAGACTATTCTTTTGGTCAGGTGGTCGCCGACAACACGATTAGGCTACTAGGCGAGAAGCGCCCCGACATCGAGATCGTCGGCAATGAATTTCATCCCATCGGTCAGGTCAAAGATTTTACGCCCTATGTAACAAAGATTGCCTCCTCTGGGGCCGACGCCGTGGTCACTGGCAATTTTGGCGCCGACATGGTGTCGCTCGCGCGCTCGATTATTGACTCTGGACTCAATGTGCCAATCTACACGTTTTATGCCGCCTATGACGGCATCACTGCGACATTGGGTGCCGATGGCAAAGACCGTATCCGTCTCATCCACACAGACCGAGCCAATCCCCTTGCAAGCGATGGGCGCCGTGAATTCTATCGGGCATTTAAAGCGAAGCATCCCGACTCAGATATCACTCAGTCGCGACTGGTAAATGCGCTCATGATGGTCGTTCAGGCAATGGAGCAAACCCAAAGCACTGACCCCTATGATATCGCTGTTAAACTAGAAGACATGCGGTTCACGAGTATTGCAGGTGACGAACTTTGGATGCGCGGCGAGGATCATCAACTTTTCCAACCTTTGTATATATCAAAACAGACCGACGAAGGTATCGAGTTCGACGCCGACAACTCAGGTTTCGGTCTTTTTACAGAATACGAAGTCAGCACAGATGACACCATCACTGATCATAGCTGCCGCATGCGCCGGCCACGACGTTAACTATGGCTGAAGTCTTCGTCTTTGCCACGCTAAACGGCCTCGTTACCGGCCTGCTCTTATTTATGCTCGCAAGTGGGCTGACGCTCATCTTCAGCATGATGGGCGTGCTGAATTTCGCCCATGCAAGCTTTTACATGCTCGGTGCCTATTTCGCTTATACACTTAGTACTTACATAGGCTTCTGGGGAGGCCTATTAATCGCCCCGCTCATCGTAGGCTGTATCGGCGCCTCAATCGAGCGGTACGGGCTTCGACGTGTGCATCAATCGGGTCATGTAGCCGAGCTAGTATTCACATTTGGCCTTGCCTTTTTGATCGAAGAAGCTGTGCAGCTTTTCTGGGGACGCGACACGAAAAACTATCAGACGCCGGAGTTTTTTGATTTCGCTCTTTTCTCCCTTTTCGGGCAAGAGTTTTCGGCCTACCGAGGATTCATGATCGCCATCGCCTGCCTTATTTTCGCAGCCCTCTATTTCATCCTCACGCGAAGCCGCGTAGGAATAATTATTCAGGCATCAATAAGTCATCCACAGACGGTTGCGAATCTAGGTCACAATGTACCCCTTATCTTTATGTGCGTATTCGGCGTAGGAACCGCACTAGCAGGTGTTGCCGGTGTAATCGCCGGACCCGTGCTAACAACCTTCCCAGGGATGGCGACGGTATTGGGTAGCATCGTATTTGTCGTCGTAGTTATCGGCGGGCTTGGTAGCCTACCGGGAGCGTTGATCGCATCACTACTCGTCGGGCTATTGCAGTCTTATGCGATAGCTGCCGACGTAGGTATGCCCGAATTGCTCAATCTGTTCGGTGTAAGCTTCGACAGCAGTCACCCGCTCGACGACTTGTGGACTCTCAATTTGCCGCAGGTCGCTCCGGTGCTGCCCTACCTCCTCTTGGTTTTAGTGCTGATCATTAAACCAACCGGACTAATGGGCAATAGAGAACAATAATATGAAAAAGCAGTTGCCAGCTTGGCTCGGATTCGCGCTCGCGCTTATTCTTCTCCCACAGATTTTCGATTCGGTATTAGGCATCTCGATCCTCAATCAGATGACTATATGGATTATCTTTGCCTTGAGCTACAACATGCTGCTTGGCCAAGGTGGCATGCTTTCGTTTGGGCATGCCGTTTATTTTGGTCTCGGTGGATTTATGAGCGTGCATGCGCTCAATCTCATCGCCGATGAAATAATTGTCTTTTCTATCACGCTAATCCCTCTCGTCGGTGGCGCTGTGGGGTTTCTTGCCGCCCTCTTAATTGGCAGCTTCTCAACGCGTAAATCAGGCACCGTGTTCGCCATGATCTCGCTAGGTATAGGCGAACTAATCGTAGCATCTTCGCTAATCTTTGCTGATTTTTTCGGCGGAGAAGCCGGCGTGACTGGGGATAGAACCTATGGCCCACCTTTTTTTGGAATAGAGTTCTTGCAGGATGCAGAGGTCTACTATTTAGGTGCGTTCTGGTTATTTGTTGCCACACTTTTTATGTGCCTATTTACGCAAACACCTGCGGGTCGAATGGCAAATGCCGTTCGCGATAATCCAGAGCGCGCAGAATTTATCGGCTACAGCACGCGGCGGGTAAGGTTTATCTCGTTTTGCGCTGCGGGACTCTTCGCGGGCGTTGCAGGGGGACTTTTCGCGATTAACTATGAGTTCATTACTGAAGAGAATCTTAACGCTCTCACGTCGGGGCGAGTGCTTCTCATGGCCTATATCGGAGGGCTCGGTTTTTTTATTGGGCCCATCATTGGCGCCGTGATCTTAACGCTAATGAATTCGCTGCTTAGTAATTACAGCGAGATGTGGATGCTCTACTTAGGCATTATGTTTTTACTCACCGTACTATTTTTACCTCGCGGATTCGCAGGCTTCATCATGATGCATCAGACCGCATGGCAGAACCGTCGACTAGGAATCCTCATACTACCCTATTTAATTACGGCGATTCCTGCGTCGCTTTTCTTAGCAGGGTTTGTTGGACTCATCGAACTCAGCCACATAGGCGATGACACTCTCCCGTACTTCGGTTTGAGTCTCGGCGCCGAATCAATGCTTAGTTGGGGGATTTTGCTGACTCTCACAGGCATCGGTGCTCTTGGCGTCAAACTCTCACGCCCTCGTCTCGACGCCGCTTGGATGCTCGCCAACACCGTGACATCAGATGATGGTGGAGACGCGCAATGAGCCTTCTGACTCTCGATGCTGTCTGCAAGAGCTTCGGTTCGACTTGCATAATCAATGACGTTTCACTCGACATCGAGGCTGGCGAGAAACACGCAATAATAGGCCCCAATGGCGCGGGAAAATCGACACTTTTCCACCTTATCTCCGGACGCTACAACGTAAGCTCTGGTGCAATCGGCTTTCAAGGAAAGTCAATTCACAATCTTCCCCCCTATGAAATCGCTCGTCGCGGAATTGCCAGAAGCTTTCAGGTTACCAACATTTTCCCGCGCATGAGTGTCTTCGAAAACATTCGCTGCGCACTACTCTGGTCCGAAGGCTACCGATATTCTTTTTGGCAGCTGGTAGGACGTCAAAAAAAGCTTAACGAAAAGGCATTCGACATACTCGAACAGATCGGGCTAAGTGAAAAAGCCCAGTTGCCTAGTGGCGAACTCGCTTACGCTCAGCAGCGTGCGCTCGAGCTTGGCGTTGCTGTCGCGAGCGGAGCAGAATTAATTATGCTCGACGAGCCCGTCGCAGGCATGAGCAATAGTGAAGCCGAAAATGCGGTTGCGCTGATTCGACGAATCACAGAAGGCAAAACGCTCATCATGGTCGAACATGACATGAACATAGTTTTTGATATTGCAGATCGCATAAGTGTCTTGGTTTACGGCGAAATTATAGCAACCGACACACCCGAAAATATTCGCGGCAACAAGCGGGTGCAAGAAGCTTATCTAGGAGAGGTACCCTGCGATGCTTAAGGTGACTGATCTGCACGCTTACTACGACAAAAGCCACATTTTGCAGGGCGTCAATTTTCATGTCGATGCTGGTGAAATTGTTAGCCTACTCGGCCGCAACGGAGTCGGACGCTCAACCACTGTTAAAACCATCATGGGCGAGGTCGAACCTCGGGGGTCTATTCTGTTTAAGGGTAAGGAAATCGCCGGGCTAAAGAGTTTTGAAATCGCCCATCGGGGACTGGGTTATGTCCCAGAAAGCCGCGATATATTCCCAACGCTCACTGTGCGCCAAAATCTCACTCTTGGTCTCAAGGGTAAGGGCGAAAACGGGCGCTGGACTATCGATGAAATGTTTAACATGTTTCCGAACCTCGCCGAACGCGCTGATGTGCCCGGCGGGGTGCTGAGTGGCGGTGAGCAGCAGATGCTGTGTATGTGCCGCACGCTGATGGGCGATCCTGAGTTGATAATGATCGATGAGCCTACCGAGGGCCTCGCTCCCAAGGTAGTTGAACAGATAGGCTTACTACTGCAGGAGATTGCGAGTCGAGGCGTCTCTATTTTACTCGTAGAACAAAAACTATCGATAGCGCTCAAAATTTCCAGCCGCCTTTACGTGATGGGCCATGGTAAAATTGTTTATGAAGGCACACCTCAGAGTCTGCTTGGGGCGCATGATGTGCGCGCCGAGTGGCTTGAAGTCTAACTAACCCAGAGAACATTCGCATGACCCGTTCCATCCTCGCTCACTTTTTCCCCAAGACTCGGCCACTGAGTTGTGCCCAGTCTTTCATTACCAAACACGGTGCTTCTTTGCGCGCATTGGCGCTTTGTTTAAGTATTATACAAATTCTACTTCCTAGCCCTGCAGCAGCTTGGGATGAAACCGGGCACAGGCTCTCAGCAAGCGTCGCACTGCGGTACTTAGATTTTGACACACAGCGCGAACTACTCACGCTTCTGCAGCAACATCCGCGCTATCAGCAAGATTTTGTCGGGCAAATGCCTACCGAGCTTGCCGACGCGCCTCCCGAACGTCAACTCGGCTGGCTGTTAGGGCAAGCCGCCTACTGGCCAGACATCGCGCGCGGATTCAACGACAGCGAACGCGAAAAATATAGCCGTCCAGACTGGCACTATATCGATGGCGCTTGGCTACGAGATAGCGCTAACGTGCAGGGGAATATCTATGTTAACCGCCCGCCAGCGCCAGAGATTCGGGGCGCTGATGGAAGTGCGATCATATCCGAGCGCGATGCCGACAATGTTGTCACGGCATTGGATTACAACACCCGCGTTCTCGCCGATGACGAGGCGGAGCCGGCACAGCGCGCCGTCGCACTTTGCTGGGTACTCCATCTCATCGGTGATATTCACCAACCCCTTCATTCGGGCTCACTCTATAGCGCGGAGCTGTTTGCGACTGGCGACCGCGGCGGAAACGCCATCCGAGTAGGTGAGAGCAATCTTCATTCTGTTTGGGACCGAGCTATGCGCGGTGCCGACAGCCAATCGCGCAGCCTGCTTTATGCCGCCACCTACGAAGATCTCTCGGGTCGCGGGTCCGACTGGACACTTTGGCTTGCCGAAAGCCGAGAGTTTTTAGTCCCCTCGGTTTATAACGATTCTCTCCTCGCCGCGATTACCAGCGCCGACAACAGCGGTGCCGAGCGCTTGCCAAACCAATCGCTTAGTGACGGCTACGTGGCCGAGATGATAAGCATTGCGAGCGATCGCCTAGGGCTTGCAGGCCTGAGACTCGCCATCTGGTTTCAGAATGAGCTGCCCGCTGAGGCACCTAATACAAGTCGCGATCCAGATTGATTTGTCAAAGCTCGCGATCAATAATTTGGGATGATGATTACAATAAAAAACAACAAAGTGGGAGCTTAGCTATGCCTTCGACACATCGCCAGAATACTCACTGCAGCACTCTGCAGCCGCGCGCCTCAAAGTCTTTACAGTCTCTGCTTAGTGTTTTCGCTCTCGCGACGGCGACACTTTTGACTCCCTCAGTCGTCTTTGCTGACACAACAGTTGTACCAGAGCGTGTGGGCATGTCAGGCGAGCGCCTCGCAAGGCTTGACGCCAATCTTGAAGCCTATGCCACGGACAACCGCTTGTCAGGGCAAGTGTATGTTGTCATGCGCCATGGAGAGGTGGTTGCACATGAGGCGAATGGGCTGCAGGACGTTGCTCGAGCCATACCCATGACGCCCGATACTATATTTCGAATCGCCTCGCAGACTAAAGCTATTACAAGCCTTGCCATCATGATGCTGCAAGAGAGAGGACAGCTCGATATAAATCAGCCCCTGTCCAAGTATCTCCCCGAGTGGAGTGATGTTCAAGTTGCGGTGCCTGACGACTCTGGCGGCTACACACTCGAGCCTGCCCGAACTAAAATCACCTTACGCCATCTGCTCACGCACACGGGCGGCATGAGTTACGGAACAGGACCCAGTGCAGCGGAGTGGCAGCGGGCAAACATGCAAGGCTGGTATTTCGCCGACCGCGAAGAGCCTATTCGAAAAACAATTGCACGCATGGCATCACTCCCGCTCGATGCCCATCCCGGTGAAAGCTGGATTTACGGTTACAATACCGACATCCTCGGCGCAGTCGTCGAAGTCGTTAGCGGCGAGAATCTCGCCGATTTTTTCGCGAACAATATTTTCGCGCCCCTGGGCATGAATGACACACATTTCTACCTCCCGCCTGAAAAACGCGCTCGCCTTGCAACTGTTTATCGACCTAAAGATGGGGGCGGTATAGAGAGCATCCCCGAGACGAACGGCATGCAAAGCCAAGGTCTCTATGCCGAGGGGCCGCAGCAAAGCTACTCTGGAGGCGCCGGACTGCTTTCAACAGCTGCCGACTACGCGAAATTTTTGCAAATGACGTTGAATGGCGGTGAGTATAATGGCCAACGCTTAGTGTCCCGAAAGACCATCGAACTCATGACAACGGATCACCTCGGTGAGATCGAATTTCGACCTGGTCAGGGCTTCGGTCTAGGTTTTTCGATAGCGACAGACCTCGGCTTGCGGGGCACCCTCGGGTCTGAAGGCGAATATGCCTGGGGCGGCGCCTATCATTCGACCTACTGGGTAGATCCCATAGAAGGCCTCGTTGTCGTCTACCTCACGCAGATAATTCCCGCGACTGGGCTTGACGATCACATCACCTTACGCAACGGTGTTTATCAGTCGATAGTAGATTAATCATGCCATTCACTCTCTCTGTGCTCGATCAATCTCCCGTACGTGCCGGCAGCACTCCCTATGCCGCACTGCAGGAAACAATCGAGCTGGCGGGTCATGTGGATAGGCTCGGCTACCATCGCTACTGGGTCTCTGAGCATCATGCATCAGGCGCGCTCGCCGGCTGCTCGCCTGAAGTATTACTGGGCCGCCTGGGCGCCGAGACAGCGCGTATCAGGTTAGGTTCAGGCGGTGTAATGTTGCCCCATTACAGCCCTTACAAAGTCGCTGAAAACTTCAAATTACTGCAGACACTTTATCCAAACCGCGTGGACCTCGGTGTCGGACGCGCACCGGGCACAGATCCCTTTACCGCCGCCGCGATTCGCTATGGTTCACGCGTGGGGCCCGAACACTTCCCCAATATGATCGCTGACCTTCAGGCTCTGCTGAATGACACTGATCCGCCGACCCCGGGCATGGAGAATGCGCGTGCCTTCCCTCAGACCGAGGTGCCACCTGAAATGTGGATGCTAGGCTCTAGCGAGGACAGCGCAACACTTGCTGGGCTCGCTGGCTTGCCCTACAACTTCGCCTATTTTATTAATCCCAATATTAGCACCGATATATTTAATCTCTATCGCGCTCGGTTTAAACCAGGACCGAATCTCGACAGGCCCCATACGTGCCTCTCACTGTTTGCTGTCTGTGCAGACACCGAAGAAGAGGCCAAACGACTCGCGAGTAGCCGTGACCTCTGGTATATCCGATTACTCCGAGGCAACCCTGGGCCTTTTCCTACACCCGAAGAGGCTCTCGATTACCCTTACGCAGCGAGCGAACTCGCGCTCATTCATTCTAACCAAGAAAAGCGCGCGGTAGGAACACCGGCGCAGGTAAGAGCAAAGCTTGAGTCGCTTGCAACTCAGTTTGGTGTGGAGGAAATCATGCTAGTGACTATCGTACATGATCATCGAGCACGCTTGCGCTCTTATGAATTACTCGCTAAGGAATTTGAGCTTGCCGGCGCCGAAGAAAAAGCGGCGTAGCCTGCGCTACGATGCAGTCCAAGTTAGTCGCTAGAACGGCGCCTCACCCGTTCGAGCAATGTTTCTTTCGAGACTTTTAGGTTGCGCCGCGCCGCCTCGATGCCGGCATAATATCCTGCGTAGGCGACCAATACCCAAATGAGCACAGAGCCGTCCCAATAACTGAACCACACAAATGCACTGATCAGATTGCCCAGTTGATTCATACCTAAGTTGAAGAGAAAGGAAATGAGTCCGTCGCCGAAGATCACATCAAGGCCGGGGAAATTGAAGACGAAGTCTATCAACTCACTCAGCTCAATGACCAAGAATGTCCAGAGTGCTGCAAGACCGTAAAAGCCGCTGCCGAAGTACATCCATTTTTCGAAGACAAAGTCGGTTTTAGATTTTTCGGCGAATGATTTTTTCTTCTCGCTCTTGAATGACTTTTTTATCTTTTTTACGCCGCGTTCAATGCTTTTCCGGTCAGATTGCCGATCCAACTCACCGCTAACGAATAATCGCATAAAAATGAGCCAGCTTAGCAAGGCTAATGGCAGCCCCAGCTCGATTATCGCTTTGAGTATATCGGCGATCATGCAGACACCCTTTTAGGGAGTCACTTTGCGAACAGCTGCGAAGCGATATCCTTAAATCCCTTAAATTCTAATGCGTTGCCGCTGGGGTCACAGAAAAACATCGTGCCTTGTTCGCCGACTTCACCAGCGAATCTCACATAGGGTTCAATCACAAATTCGTCGACGAATTCCCGTGCTCTATCAGCAAAACGTTCCCAGTCCTCAAACGCCAGCACAACGCCACAATGTGGAACGGGAACACCGTGTCCATCGACGGCATTAGCTATGCTGCGCACTGAGCCCTGCGGGCCAAGGTCTCGATTCAGATGAACCACAAACTGATGTCCAAACATATCAAAGTCTATCCAGTCAGATGCGCTTCTTCCTTCAGGAAAGCCCATTTTCTGACCGTAAAATTCGCGCGCCTCGTCTATGTCACGCACCTGGACAGCGATATGAAAAGGGGTAAGACTCATTTTTAAAGTTCCATACTATGACTTAGAGTTTCTCTGCAATCGCCTCGAGAGACTCGCTGAGCAATTCGAGACGATCACGCGTTCTGCCGCGCGAGGAGTCCGCTTCTGTATCGAAGGACACGGCCAGCGACCTAAGTTTGCCTGCAACTCGATCGTCGCGAACGTTGTTGTCTAAACGGTCCTGCGCATCGCTAAGCGCTGCGCTGAGGTCTTCTGCCCTATCCGATGTCACTACTTCGCTGCGCAGCAACTGATCGAGATAGGCAAGAGCGACAACTGGTTCGGCCGGCCATACATGCTGCTCTTGCCGTTGGGCATTAAACGTACCACCCGAGCTTCGCAACGATGCAGCTGCGATTTCATTTTCGCTAATGAAATCACTCGGCAAAAGTTCGAAGACATCGAAACCGCGTGCGATTTCAGTACCATAGATGAGTCCTTCGAACCAATAGGCTGACCAATAACCACCGAGAATAAGTTCCTCAGCATCGACCGGGCCACGGTCAAAGAAAGCGATTTCTTGGGGATTGGAGGAATCGGTAAAATCGAAAACCGAGATTCCACCCTGATACCAGGCCTGTACCATGATGTCGCGACCTGGGACAGGGATAAGCGAGCCATTGTGTGCGACGCAATTCTCCTGATCAGTCTGTGGGGCGGGCATTTTGAAGTAGCTGCGGAACTGCATCTGGTTATCTACAATATCGTAAATAGCGTCGGCGCCCCATGTTAGCGGGTCAGATGCTCTGCAGCGCGGACGAGAACCGCCACCCCACTCGTCCGTGAATACCACTTTACGGCCGTCATTACTAAAAGTGGCCGAGTGCCAGTAGGCAAACCCTGGGTCTATAACCTCAGCTAGCCTGGTGGGATTGGCAGGATCGGAGATATCTAACAGGATGCCATTGCCTGAACAGGCACCCGCTGCGAGACCCACTTCGGGATAGGCCGTAATATCGTGACACTGATTGGTTTCGCGCGTCGTTTGTGTACCAGGACCGTGATCACCACCTTCCCACAGACCTGCTATGACACCAGAGGCGGGATCCGAAAATATTGTCGGCCTGTTAACCACGCGTGCCGAGGCGGGATCGTTGACGGGAATCTGAATGACATCAATGCGAAAAAGCGCTGACTCCGGATTCTCATAGGGCGATTCATCGTAGCAGCCGTCGAGTTCTTCGCCCGGACGCACAGAGCTTGTTCCCGAACCGTAAATATAGAGATTACCGGCGTCGTCGGGATCAGTAACGACTGTATGGGTATGCGAGCCGCGACAGGTCTGCACCGCACCCACTTGAATAGGCATTCTAAAATCACTTATGTCGAAGATGCGTATCCCGCGGAAGCGCTCAGCGCTTTCCGGCTCAGCTACACCTTGGAGTCCGCAATCTAGGCGCCCACGAGTCTGTTCGACCGACATGATCAGCAAATTACCAATAACAGAGACGTCCCCCTGCCCACCGGGACAAACGACTGAGCTGAGTAACTTTGGTTCGCGCGGTAACGAAATATCGTAGGCGTTAAAGCCATGATAGTTGCCCGCTACAACAACATCGCCGGCGAACACCAAATCGGTGTTTGCGAAATTCATCAGACTTGGACGTGGCTCCGCCGTCTCGTCCTCTGTATCGGCAGGAACGACGCCTTCGTCTGCAGCGTTAGTCAGCGTTTCGATGGCCGAGTCGTCTTGGGTCTCATCGCCCTCAGCGCTAGATTCCTCTTCTGCATCAGACGATTGTATTGCCTGAGGCCGCGCTCGACTCATAGGCAATCCCTGAGGATTATCTGGGTCAAAAAAGCCGTCGGGCTTCGGCAACGCAGCAAGCAAACGCATATTAAGTGCTGCCTGCCCAGCGTCATCGTACCCAGGTTTGAGGTTTACTCGAGGATCGGGGGAGAATCCGGCAAGCATCGCGCTCATGCGCTCTATCTCGCTGGTCTGGTCTGAGGTCACATCTGTAGTGAATGCAAAAAGCACAGAATCTTGAGCAGTACCGGGTTGGTCGAGCAATCGATCGACCATGCTTATTGCCCCCTCATGATGTTTGATCATCAACTGAAGAAAGCGCGAATCGAATTCTTGTCCGGCTAATCCGGCGAGTTCGTTGAACTCCGCCTCGGTAAGTATCCCGGGCATCATCTCCGGATTTGCAGCCATCGCCTGCATGTCCGCCATCGGCATAGCACGCGGCAATCCTCGCTCTACCAACCAGTCCTCCATCATCGCAATCTCGTCCTCTTGCGAGAGTGAGATGCGCAGAGCCATCAGTTGAATGGCTTCACGAGAGCTTCGTGTCTCGACCATTTCGGCCATCTGCAGTGCTTGAGAATGATGCATGATCATCCCCTGCATAAATTTCACATCGGCATCGGTATAGCTAAGGCTCGCAAGATCGGAGGCTTCTTCGATTGTAATTTGACGGCTTGGCTGACCCGGCGCGCCTGGCTGAATGATCGGCACCTGTGCCACTGCGCTCGACAGCAGCGCCACGCCAAGAACTAGAATAGAAAACGTTTTTATCGTCACCGAATTCTTCATTATTTGTCCTCCAGAAAAGCTCGCTTGCAGGGCCCACGGCCAGATAGATTGCGTAAAGCGCTCAGTCTACCTGTCAAGCCCTGTTCTTGGCAGCCTAATTTATCGCGTATCGACTGCCTTCAGCGTCGGCACGGCTTGTGCGAGCGCCTCTAATGACAACGCTAGGCGAGTAGTAAGAAAACCGTCGCCTGGCGTCATTGTTTGCAAAAGCGTGGCAAAGTACAGCGGCTCTTTCGGTTCCCGCTCAAGCCACCCCACTGACCAACCGGTGTGCAGACCTTCCGCCGCTGTCGCCCAACCGGTTTTTCCATAGACTCTACCGCCATATTCGTCTCGCTGCATTATCTGCTTAACCTGCGCCATGACCTCTTGCCCGAAGGGCAGATCAGAACGATAGAGACGCCGAAGAAACTCGAGCTGTTCGAGGGGCGTAATGCGCAGGTCTCCGCTTATCCAAAACTGGTCAACTCCCCCACCCATTGAGCGATTGCCGTAGCCTACGTTGTCGAGATAGGACTGCATTCTCACAGCACCAATTTCTCGCACTAAGTGCTGATAGTGAGGTAATGCCGACAGCGCGAAGGCGCTAGCAAAATCGAGGTCTCGGTTAATTTCCTCTCGGGTACTTGTATAGTGAGGTAGGCGGATGATTTGGTCTGTCGAGGCGACGACACCGGATTCAAGCGCGGCAAGCGAACTAAACACCTTAAAAGTGGACGCGGGGATGGCTTCTCGCACAAGCCACTGCTCGTTCGTCGCGAACACATCACCCGTCTCGCCGTCTAGCAAAAAAACACCCCCAGCAAAACCGCTGGCGACTCTCTGCGCATCATTGAGAGGTTTGACTATTAGCGCTGGCTTCGTTTCCTGCTCCATTCTCTGCCCCGCACCCTTCTCAGTAGAACAGCTCGAGAACAGCAAAAGGAAGGCGAGCGGCGCGGCGCAGCTTAGCCGCCTTGCTAGCTGTCGTGCTGGCCACTGTTCTAAAAGAACGCTGAGTTTTGTTTCGCTACGCTTCCACATTTCTAACATTCGATATGCCAACCGATAGCCTGCCGCAACGCAGAGTAGGCAGTAAGCGGGATTAACTCAGGTCAACCGCATAGCTTCGCAGGACCTCCAGCGCGACAGTCTCTAGCGTTTTTAGGTGCGTACGCCGAAGAAAAACACGCGGGGCTTTCCCCTCATCGTGAGCCTCAAGCCAGCGCGACGCACACAAACACCAAGAGTCACCCGCTTTGAGGCCGGGAAAACCAAAGGCTGGCACTGGCGTGCTCAGATCATTACCCTGCGAGCGCGTGTAAGTCAGAAACTCATCGGTCACGGCCACGCAAACCGTGTGACAGCCATGGTCGATCTCACTCGTATTGCAGCAGCCATCGCGGAAGAAACCGGTAACCGGATCCATTCCACAGGGCTCGAGGGGTTCGCCAAAAACATTGACCGACTCATCCATCTCCATGCATCAACCCTTTATCTAGAAGCCGTTTAAGCTCGCGTAACGATCACGATGAAAAAGCGCATCGCCTAGAAAAGCCGACGCGACGCGGGCGCGCTTCATGTAGAAACCGATATCGTATTCGTCTGTCATACCGATGCCACCGTGCATCTGCACCGCTTCATTGCTCACGAGGGTAGCGACCTCGCTGAGTTTAGCTTTCGCAATACTGGCGAGCTCAGCGATTTTAGCGTCGGTTTTCTCGGCGTCGTCCAGAGCAGAGAGTGCGGCACGGACCGCCGATTTACACAATTCGATTTCGGAATACATTTCGGCGGCGCGATGTTGCAATCCCTGAAAAGAACCAATGAGAACGCCAAACTGCTCGCGCTGTTTCAGGTAGTCCAGAGTGATATCGAATGCCTGCTGCATGCTCCCTAGCATTTCAGCAGCGACACCGATACGACCAATATCCAAGACCCGAGTGAGACCCGGATAGGCATTGCCCTCAGCGCCGAGAAGTGCGTCGCCGCCAATCTTCACATCATTGAGACTAAGCATTGCAGAGTTACGACTGTCTACCATCCAGCTGCGATTGATCGACACGCCATCAGTATTCGCATCAATCAAAAAGAGGCTAATGCCCGACTCGTCATCGATTGCACCCGACGTTCGCGCAACAACTACAAGCTTGTTCGCAATATGCCCATCGAGTACGAACGTCTTGCAGCCATTGAGTACATAGCCGTCGCCTGCTTTGACTGCTGACGTTTCGATTCGGTTAGGCCGATGATGAGGCTTTTCGTCGATCGCGAGGGCGAGAAGCAGTTCTCCACTGACGACTTTTGGTAATAGTTCGCTTTTCTGCGTCTCCGAACCAAGCTCGTTTATCGCAGAGGCGCCGAGCAGCACAGTGGCAATGAGTGGCGAACTGAGAAGTGTACGACCCGATTCTTCGAGGACCACACCTAGGCCGCCATAACCGAATTCAAAGCCGCCATACGCTTCGGGGATAGCCATACCAGCCCAGCCGAGTTCGAGCATCTGTCGCCAGAGGTTCTGGTCATAGCCTAGCGCATCCTTACTATCCCTCAGTCCCCGTAAAACCGACACCGGCGCGTTCTGATCGACGAATGCCTTCGCCGAATCTTTTAACAATTGCTGATCTTCGCTTAATACTAAACTCATAATTCTCTCTCGTTCGCAGGCTATTGCCGCCGAGTTGTTTCTCTATTTCTGCACTAGACTAAGCATGTCCGGTAGACCCAGTACACGTTTAGCGATCACGTTTAGCTGCACCTCCGAGGTGCCGCCTTCGATCGAGTTCGCTTTAGAACGCAACCATTCGCGGGTCACGGCGATCTCATCGTTCGCAAAACCCTCACCTTCCCAGCCAAGTGCTTGACTGCCAAGAGAAGAAAGGAGCAATTCATAGCGTCGCTTATTCAGCTCGCACCCGTAGTTTTTTAGCATCGATGATGTCGCGTTTGGACCCTGGCCCTGCTTCGACTCCTCGATAGAACGCTGTGAAGTTAGCGCGAACGCGGCACTGTCTATTTTAAATTGTGCAATTTCATCGCGAAGACCTGGATCGGAAATCTTATCGGTATCACCACGGTAGTACATCGCCGCCCGCTCGACGCTATCCATTGTCGACGTCGTTCCGCCACGATCGCCTTGACTTCCTGCCAAACCAAAACCGGAAATCATCGTGCGCTCGTGCTGCAATAGACGCTTAGCGATCGCCCATCCATTATTAAGGCCGCCTACGAGGTTGGTGGCTTTAGCACGCGCATTGTCAAAAAATGTCTCGCAGAAAGGCGACATTCCGCTGATAAGCTTAATTGGCTTCGTCGTTACACCCGGTGCATCCATGTCGAAGAGGATAAAGCTGATCCCTGCGTGTTTAGGCACCTCGCTATCGGTGCGTACGAGGCAAAAAATCCAATCCGCTTTATCCGCATAGGAGGTCCACACTTTGGAGCCGTTGATAACATACTCATCGCCGTCGAGAACTGCTTTAGTGTTAAGACTTGCCAGGTCGGACCCAGATCCCGGCTCAGAATACCCCTGACACCAGCGAATCTCTCCACGGACAATCTTAGGAATGTGCTCCATTTTTTGTTCATGGGTACCAGACTCAAGAAGTACTGGACCGAGCATACTGATACCAAAACTATTGAGCGGTGGACGCGCATTTATCCGAGCCATTTCCTGCGAGAGAATTATCGATTCTTCTTTGCTCAGCCCGCCACCGCCGTATTCTTTTGGCCAGGTAGGTGTTGTCCACCCTTTATCGGCCATGCGTTCTAGCCATACTTTGCTCTCCGGGTTAACAAATGTTGCCTTGCGTCCTCCCCAAACAACTTCGGCGTCAACCATAGGCGTGCGCATGGAGGCCGGACAGTTTGCCTCAAGCCACGCACGCGTTTCTTGTCTAAAATCTTCTAACTGAGCAATCGCTTGCACCTTTTTACTCCTCTGCTGTGTTCTTGCCGCTAGGTATTTACGAGTACCTGCCGCCCGCGCACCTTACCTGCTTTGAGGTCGGCAAGTGCTGCCTCAGCCTCGGCTAAAGGGCGTTCATGAATTTCTATGGGATCAATTTTACCTGCTCGTACCAATTCCATGAGTTCGCCCATATCTTTGAGCGTGCCGACATAGCTACCTTGGATAACGCGCGCGTTCATAGGTAAGAACGGAATAGGAATATTGAGAGAACCCCCATAGAGACCGACAATAATTATCATGCCGCCCTTGCGAAGACATCCAAGGCCATAGTTAACTGAGGCTTCAGCGCCCACAAAATCAAGCACCGCATAGGCGCCGCCGGTCGACTTCCGAATTTCTTTGCCGGATTGCGGGTCACTCGAATCGAATGTGCGAGTTACGCCCAATTCCCTAGCCGCGGCGAGTTTAGCTTCATCGATATCGGCGACAATCGGATCTATTCCCTTAGATAATGCGATCTGAATCGCCATCATACCGACGCCACCTGCACCGATGATCACAACCTCATCGCCCTTGCCCAATTCACCTAACTTGTTTAACGCACTGTAGGCAGTAAGGCCGGAACAGGCATAGGTCGCTGCAAGGCTATCGCTTACCTCGCCTTTATCGAACAGATAGCGTGAATGCGGCACAGATACATATTCGGCGAAGCCGCCCTTAGCCGCGATGCCAAGCGCGCGACCCGGCGTGCAGAGGTTTTCATCTCCGCGCAAACATGAGGCACATTCACCGCAGCCTATCCAGGGATAAACCACACGACGATCGCCGACTGCAGCGCCTTCACATTCTGGGCCAATCGCAACGACTTCGCCGAAAATTTCATGGCCTAGTACCATGCCGGGTCGTCCAACTTCTAGCTGTTTGCCGTGACCGAGATCGAACACTCCATCGTGCATATGAATATCGGAATGACAGACACCGCAGGCTAACATTTTAACGATGACTTCAGTGCCTTGTGGCTGCGGAATTTCAGATTCGACTGCGGCGAGAGGACCGCCTGGTGTAGTAGTTTCGAATGAGAGCATGATGACCTCCTGGCCTATCTCGGAAAGAGGAGCTGTGCGGCGCTCAGTTGCACCGCACAGCCATTAAGGTTCGGCGCAGAAATTACTCCTGTTCGGCTCCCCATTGCGCAAAAGTTTTTCCTTCCTTCGCCAATTTTTCGAGAAGAGGCGCTGGTTTCCAATAGTCTTCGCCGTAGCGGTCTCGGAACTCACAGATCTTGTCGTAAACATTTTTTAGACCTACGTGATCGGCGTAGTGCATTGGTCCACCTTTAGGCGCTGGGAACGCGTAACCGAACACATAGACAACGTCAATGTCGCTCGGCCGCTGTGCAATACCCTCTTCGAGAATAAGCGCGCCTTCGTTGATCAGCGGGTAGAGACAACGCTCAAGAATCTCTTGCTCGCTAACCTCGCGCTGTTCGACACCCAAGGCTGCCGCTTCTGATTTAATCAGTGCTTCAATCTCAGGGTCATTCATGCGTGCGCGAGTGGCAGGATCGTATTTATAGAATCCTGCGCCTGTTTTTTGTCCGAAACGATCCATCTCGACGAGCACAGTGCCCATCCGATAAAGCTTAGGGTCGTTAGGGAGATCTGTGCGTCCCTCACGGGCTTTATAGCCGACGTCGAGACCAGCGAGGTCGCCCATCGCGAGAGGCCCCATCGCCATTCCGAAGCCTTCGAGTGCTGAGTCAACCTGCGCCGGGGTGCAACCATCGAGCAGCAGCATCTGTGACTCGCGGCCATAGCCTCCGAGCATGCGATTACCGATAAAGCCGTAGCAGACGCGCGACAAGGCACACACCTTGCCGATTTTCTTACCAATTGCCATCGCAGTTGCAAGAGCGTCGTTCGCAGTCTTCTCACCGCGCACCACCTCAAGCAGTTTCATTACATTCGCTGGACTGAAGAAATGCATACCGAGCACGTCCTGCGGACGCTTGGTTGCTGCAGCGATAGCATCGATGTCTTGGTAAGAGGTGTTACTCGCAAGAATTGCGCCTGGCTTACAAACCGCATCGAGCTTCGCGAATATTTCTTTCTTTAATTCCAAGTTTTCGAAGACAGCCTCGATAACCAAATCAACATCGGCAAGATCGCCGTAATCTGTGGTCCCGCTTATCGCGCCCATGCACTGCGCCACCTGAGCCTCAGTAAGCTTGCCTTTTTTCATCGTGATTGCGTAGTTTTTCTCGATGATGCCGAGGCCGCGTGAGAGCGCCTCGTCGTTGATCTCGACCATGACAACCTTGATGCCCACGTTCGCAAAACACATTGCGATGCCGCCGCCCATGGTGCCGCCACCGATGACCGCAACTTTCTTTACCTCACGCAGAGGCGTGTCGAGCGGCAGATCCTTGATCTTTGCCGCCTGACGCTCGGCGAAGAAGATATGACGCATTGCAGCAGATTCAGGAGAGCTAACTAATTCCATGAAAAGCTCGCGTTCACGGTCCAGACCCGCATCCATTGATTGTCCCACCGCTGCTTCAATGCATGACACGATACGATCAGGTGCGATCTGTCCGCGCGCTCGTGCAGCAAGCTGCTTACGCGCCGCGTCAAAGAAACCAGGTTCGACCGTAGCAGGATCGATCGTAATATCGCGGATACGCTTAAGCGGTGCGCCGGATGCGACGAGTTCTTTCGCGTAGGCTATCGCCCCTGCCTGAACGTCATCGCCTGCCACTACCTCGTCGATCAGATTGAGCGATTTCGCTTTCTCAGCGCCGATTGGATTGCCAGAGGTGATCATGTCGAGCGCGACCTTCACGCCGGCAATGCGAGGAACCCGCTGCGTGCCACCCGCGCCTGGAAGAAGCCCGAGTTTCACTTCTGGCAATCCTACTTTTGCCGAAGCTATAGCACAGCGGTAGTGACAAGCGAGTGATACTTCGAAGCCGCCGCCAAGAGCCGTGCCGTGTATAGCTGCGATGACTGGTTTAGTGGAGTTTTCGATAGCGCCGAGCACTTCGGGCAGCCCCGGACCTTGTGGCGGCTTGCCGAATTCGGTGATATCGGCGCCGGCGATAAATGTCCGTCCCTCACAGCGAAGAACTAAGGCGTCGGTCGCATCGCTTTGTGCTGCTGTCACAGCTTCTAGTATGCCAGCACGGACCACTTGCGCGAGGGCGTTGACGGGTGGATTGTTCACGCTAATAACGCCGATGTTGTCGACGACTTGGTAGCTCACTACATTGGACATAGTACTAGTTTCCTTTTCTATTTAATTCTTTAACTCTGAATTTTGTATTGCTTCTGTGCTCACGAAAGCGCCACGCGCCCGACCTAGTCCAAGCGCTCGATAATCGCTGCGACGCCCTGCCCGATACCAATGCATAAGCTTATGGCTGCATAGCGGCCGCCGGTGCGTTCGAGTTGACGCATCGTTGTGAGCGCAATGCGCGCACCTGACGCGCCAAGTGGATGGCCGACGGCTATTGCACCACCGTTAGGATTTACGCGCGAATCAGTAAAGTCGACTTCAAGCATTTTGAGGCAACCCAACACTTGGGTTGCAAAGGCTTCATTTATCTCGATCACATCCATGTCTGCGAGGGTTAGATTCGCTCGCGCGAGCGCTTTGCGAATTGCAAACACGGGACCTAGCCCCATTACCCGTGGTTCAACGCCAGCGACGGCGCCCGCGATAATGCGGACACGCGGCTTAATGCCAAATTTCTCACCAACCTCGCGATTGCCGATCACTAGTGCCGCAGCACCGTCGTTGATGCCCGAAGCATTCCCCGCTGTGACTACTCCGCCGTCGAAGAGAGCGCGGAGGCTACCAAGGGTTTCGATATCTGAGGACGGCCGAGGGTGCTCGTCTGCATCGACAGTAATTGCGGGCTTTTTCCGTCCCTGATCGACCTCGATCGGAATAATCTCGTCTTTAAAAAAGCCCGCCGCGCGCGCCGCTTCATATTTTGATTGAGAGGCCGCGGCAAAAATATCACTGTCTTCCCGCGAAATGCCGAGATCAGAGGCAATATTGTCCGCCGTCTGCGGCATGGTGTCGTTGCCATAGACTTTCGCGTATTCTGGATTAGTGAATCGCGCGCCTAACGTGCTGTCAGCTATCTGCTGACCTCGATCGAATGCACTTGTTGCCTTGGAAAGAACGAGAGGCGCACGACTCATCGATTCGACGCCACCGGCTAGAAAGAGATCCCCCTCGTCGACCTTAACACCGCGTGCCGCGTCCAATGTCGCCGCGAGGCCCGATCCACATAATCGATTAACTGTAATTCCCGCCAGCGCCGTTGGCATCCCCGCTCGGAGCGAAGCAAAGCGCGCAACGTTGCGACAATCCTCTCCAGCGCCGTTGGTGTTTCCCATGACGACATCTTCGAAGGTTTCGGGAGTGAAGCCACTGCTAGCAACGACAGATTTAATTACATGCGCAAGCAAATCGTCTGGACGGATAGATGATAGCCCTCCGCCGTGTCTTCCGAAGGCCGAACGTCCGCCAGAGTATATGAATGCGTCGTTAAGGTGCTTGTCTGACATAGCTGGGTGCTCTCCGAATTCGACTTAGTATGAGTTTTGCGGGTTAAGGTCTTGCCGGCGCCAAACAGGTCTGACCGCGGCTGATTGCCGTATCCCTCGGATCATAGCATAGGGTTTTTAGCCATGGTATGAGTCGCGCTGACTCGTGGATTATGCTAATTTCCCAGATCCGATGGCGCCTAAACACCACCCAAAGACCGCCCCCACATTATCAAGCTAAAGCAAGTTAAAGTAGGCTAGAGACAGGTAGACACTATGATCCGAGACCAAGAAACCATCAACGCCCTCGTCGATATTATCGAACGCTTCGTGCGCGAGCGACTAATCCCGGCCGAAGAGCAAATGGCAGAGGAGGGCAAACTTCCCGACGACCTGCTTCAGGAAATGCGCGAGTTGGGCTTGTTCGGCCTAACGATTCCCGAGGAATACGGTGGTCTCGGGCTGACGATGGAAGAAGAGATCCTGGTCTCTATGGCGCTCGGTCACACGTCTCCAGCTTTTCGCTCGATTATGGGCACAAACAACGGCATCGGATCCGCGGCTATCGTATTCAACGGCACAGAGGCTCAAAAGCAAAAATATCTGCCGAAGTATGCAAGTGGCGAGTGGATTAGCTGTTTCTGTTTGACCGAACCCGAGGCGGGTTCCGATGCGGCGTCGCTGCGAACCACCGCGCGTCGCGAAGGCGATCACTACGTGATCAATGGCACCAAGCGCTACATCACCAACGCACCAGTCGCACACACCTTTAATGTCATGGCCAGAACCAACCCCGACATCAAAGGCGCGCGCGGAATTTCGTCATTTATCGTTGAGCGCGACACGCCCGGAATCACACTCGGCTCTGTAGACAAGAAAATGGGCCAGTCAGGGTCAATGACCTGCGACGTCATTTTCGAAGACGTGCGCGTCCCTGCCGAAAATATTATTGGCGAAGAAGGCGAAGGCTTCATTACTGCAATGAAGGTGCTGGACAGAGGTCGTCTACACATCTCAGGTGTGTCGATAGGCGTCGCAAAGCGCCTAATCGCCGACGCACTCGACTACGCGATGCAGCGCAAGCAGTTTGGACAACCTATTGCCGAACAACAGCTCATCCAAGCCATGCTTGCAGACTCACAGACCGAGACATATGCGGCAGAGTGTATGACATTGGAAACTGCCCGCCGCCGCGATAGAGGCGAAAATGTCAGCACTGAGTCCTCAGCGTGCAAACTTTTCTGCACAGAGATGGTTGGACGAGTTGCAGATCGCGCTGTGCAGATACATGGAGGCGCGGGCTACATGTCGGAATACGCTGTGGAGCGTTTCTACCGTGATGTCCGTCTATTTAGGCTCTATGAAGGCACAAGTCAGATTCAGCAAATAATTATCGCACGTAACATGATCAGAGCGGCAAGCTAGCACCCGAGGAAAATTTGCCAAGGCGCTTTAGTAGGTTCAGATTAGGGCGCCTTGAACTTAACGTAAGATAGCGAATGTCCCATGACAGAGAAGCAAGCCAAAGGCTCAAGCGACAATCTGCAAACAAACGACGACTCGCAGGTTTTAAAGCAATCCCCACTTCAGCAAGCTATCTACGAAGTCATCTTCGGCTACGAGTCCCGGGCTGGACGCTGGTTCGATATTGCGCTTATCGTGATTATACTTTCGAGCGTCACTGCCGTTCTCGCCGACTCCGTCGACTCGATTCATTCTAACTATGGTGTCTTGATCTATCGTTTGGAATGGGCATTTACGCTCATCTTCACTCTCGAGTATTTCCTCAGAATTTATTCGACGCCGAATAAGCGCGCCTATCTATTCAGCTTTTACGGAATCATCGACCTCTTCTCGATACTACCGACCTACCTCGCTTTCCTCTTTCCGTCCGCAGCTTACCTACTTGTTATCCGTATAATGCGAGTTCTGCGAATCTTCCGCATTCTCAAGCTGTTTCGTTATATCGGCGAAGCTAATCTACTCTATGCCGCGCTTCTGCAAGCACGTCGTAAAATCATCGTATTTCTGTTCTCTGTTCTCGTTCTAATCATTATTTTCGGCGCTCTGATGTTTGTCATCGAAGGACCAGAGAATGGCTTCACAAATATTCCGGTCTCCATCTATTGGGCTATCGTGACCATCACAACGGTAGGCTATGGCGACATTGCTCCGCAAACCTCGCTCGGACAATTTGTTGCAGCGTTCGCGATGATCTGCGGTTACGCGATTATTGCAGTTCCGACTGGAATAATCGGTGCCGAACTTATGCAGCAGGTACAGCGTAGCAATCAGCGCAATAACAGCGTGAGCTCAATCTGCTCCGGTTGTAAAAACGCCAATCACGATCTCGATGCACGATTCTGTAAATACTGTGGACAAAAGGTAATTCGGAGTTGATCGATGAACGCGAAACCAGAGTATCTGGCACTCACTCTTAATATCCACAAAGGGTTCTCGGCGAGCAATTTACGCTATACGCTAGAAGCACTGCGCGTTGCGCTTCGCGACTCAGGGTGTAATCTGATTTTCCTACAAGAAGTAAGCGGAGAAAATAGCCGTTACCATCAGCGAATCAAAGGCTGGCCAAACACCGATCAACTCGAATATCTGGCAGACTCTGTTTGGCCTCATTTCGCCTACGGACGCAACGCCGCAACGTCTCTGGGGCATCATGGCAATGCAATCCTCAGTGCAACTCCAATCGGCCGCGTGCATAACGAAGACCTAAGCCTTCATCGAATCTCTCAGAGAGGATTACTCCATGTGACGCTAGTTGAAGGCGCGGAATTGCTGAGTGTGCATCTAGGCCTCTTCGAGCGTGAGAGGAAACGCCAGTTGCGCCTACTTATAGAGTATATTCACGAGCACATACCACCTCAGGCGCCCCTAATTCTCGCTGGCGATTTCAATGATTGGCGATTAACGGCGCACAGAACACTCGTACAAGAACTTGGTTTGACAGAGGCCTTCGACTCGATCTGCGGCGCGCCCGCGCGAACCTTCCCTGCCGCACTTCCATTACTTTCGATGGACCGCATTTATTGTCGTGGGCTCACAGTAGAATCGGCAAATGTGCTGTCGAATCCAAATTGGCGTTGGCTCTCAGATCACAGTGCCCTTGTTGCCAATCTGTCGAGGAATAAGCGTGCTTAATCTTTTGATCAGCATAACACTTGGTCTGCTCTCAACCGCAGCGGCTATTCACGCCCTAACGACGAAAAGCGACTCCCGCTCAGCTCTTGCCTGGGTGAGCTTCTGCCTGCTCATGCCGCTTATTGGTCCGATCGCCTATCTATTGTTCGGCATCAACCGGACACGCAGCACCGCTCAACGACTCTACTCGACTAAACCTACGCTCGAGGAAGGAGAGCCGGCTCCGCTTTCAGAGCGTCATTCGAGAGCGATGATAGGACAGCGAGCGAGCAATAAAAAACTAGCCGGCTGCTCGGCCATCCGCTTTCTGGAGAATGGCGACGCGCTCTTTCCGGCGATGCTTACCGATATAAAGACAGCGAAGCAATCTGTTTATTTGTGCTCCTATATATTCCAGCACGACCAGATAGGCAGACAGTTTGTTTCCGCCCTAAAAGACGCACAGGGCCGCGGCGTCGATGTGAGGATTCTGGTCGATGGCTTGGGCGAACTCGCTTACCCTCCACGCGTAGGGCGAGCACTGCGCGAAGCCAATCTAATCTTTGCTCGCTTCGACCCCGTTAGACTGATGCCGCCTTCGCTTCATATTAACCTCCGCAATCATCGAAAAATGCTTATCATCGACCACCGCATCGCTTTTACCGGCGGACACAATATAAGTGCAAAACACTTAGTTAAAGACCCAGCGATAAAGTCACCCGCTCGAGATTTGCAAGTCAGACTCGAAGGGCCGATTGTCGATGACTTTGAGCGCGCGTTCAGAGCAGATTGGTTGCGCAGCACCGGCGAGTCATTGGCGAATTCGTTAAATCACACACCCGACCCGAGTACGCCTGTTAAGGCTGAAGCACGACTAATTTTAGATGGTCCCAACGAGGATAGTGATAAGTTAAACGACGTACTGCTCGGTGTGTTCTCGAGCGCAAAAGAGCGGCTTTGGCTTATTACGCCATATTTTCTTCCGGAAAAGGATTTAGTCGGCGCACTCACCGCTGCACGACTTCGAGGGGTCGATGTCCGTATTCTTATCCCAGAGCGGGGAAATATTCACCTTGCCCACTGGGCATCCCAGCACAGCCTAAAACGGCTTGTCGCCGACGGGCTGCCCGTATATCAAGTACCAGCCCCCTTTATCCACAGCAAAGCGCTGATAATCGACAGTGACTATTCCCTAGTTGGATCTGCCAACATCGACCCACGCAGCCTGCGCCTGAATTTCGAACTAGGACTGGAACTGTTTTCCTCCGAGTGCAACCTGTGGCTCGCCAATTACCTTCGGTCGCTCCAAGCAGAAACCCAGCGGTTAGATCCAGAGGCTCGCGAGACAAGGCATTATTTGATTCGACTGCGTGATGCGGCCGCTTGGCTTTTTTCACCCTATCTCTAGACTCACAGTGGCGACACACCCATGAATCTCATTCGAGACAAGCGTTGACTTGAATCAAATTCTTGAGGCAATAATGATGTGAAATTAAGACCAACGGTCGTGACCTTCACACCAATCGAGGAGAGCACTATGTACAGTAAAATACTCGTAGCAATAGACCTATCGAAAGACACCGACAAAGTGTTCAAGGCCGCACTCCGCATGGCCAATGGCGAAGCCAGCAAACTCAATCTGGTGCACGTTGTAGAACCTATCGCCGCTGCCTATAGCATGGATATTTACGCGGCTAACGTGAGTGAGCTGCAACAGGAAGCGATCAAATTCGCCGAAGAGCGTCTTGCTGCGTTGGGCGAGGAATGGGGGCTTGCTCCAGGCTGCACTCATTCTCTGCTCGGCGCACCCGCACCTGAGATCCGCGCGCTTGCCGAAGAAATCAGTGCCGATGCGATCGTGATTGGCAGCCACGGACACTCTGGCTGGAAAATATTATTAGGCTCCACCGCTATCAAAGTGCTCCATGGCGCACACTGCGACGTGCTTACAGTTTACGTGGGATAGAAATTCTATATCCTTTCTATGGAAGCCCCAGCCCTCTCTGGTCCCCGCCCACAGCGTCGAGAAACTTATCAATGCGGACGAGGAGCTTGAGGACAAAGCTTCGACCTGCTCTAACCTTTGGTGACAGTTTGTCACCCCTTCTCACGTTTTAAAATTGTCCATCACCTCGATTAGTGGCAGACTGCTTCGACGATCTTGATATAGCTCAAAGATTATTGAGGAACTGAAAGGATGCAATCGAGTAACCATTCAACGTCTGCGAACAACACAAACCTCGCCTCTAGCGAGCCACAGGACCATAGAAGTAACGCGCCGGTAGTGAAGCTGTGCCCCCACAGCTCCGGCATTTCATGCGGAAACTGTAGGCTCAACGAGTTATGCCTGCCGATTGCGCTCGATGAGAGCGAGATGCAACAACTCGACGACATCGTCGAGCGGAATCGACCCTACAAGAAAGCCGATCACATTTACCGTCAACATGATGATTTTAAATCAATTTTTGCAGTTCGCTCGGGTAGTTTCAAAACCTATGTTCTCAGCAGTTCTGGGGCTGGACGCGTCACCGGCTTCTATCTGCCCGGTGAAATAATCGGTATGGACGGCATCGCCGACAGGGTGCATGCTAATTCGGCCATTGCACTCGAGCACTCATCTATCTGTGAGATTCCCTTTAGCCAGCTCGAATCCCTAAGCCTCAAGCTTCCGAGTCTTCAGCACAATTTTTTCGCTATCATGGGCGCCGAGATCACTAAAGACCAGAAGATCCACACAATACTCAGCAGCTACAGCGCAGAGCAGCGTATCGCCTCTTTTCTACTCGGTGTTTCGAGCCGCTATGCTCGCGTTGGATTATCGCCCACCAGGTTTCATCTTCCCATGACACGAGGGGATATTGGAGAGTATCTTGGCTTGACGGTGGAGACGGTAAGCCGGCTGTTTACTTCCTTGCAGAAAAAAGGGCTTATCAGCGTCGACAATCGCGAAATAGCCCTGCTGGATAAAGAAGAGCTGCGGGTGATTATCGGAGCAGATGAATTCTGAGCCCGCTTTCCACGCGAGTTAATTATCGCGCAACAGATTCGACGGAGAGTATTGGTCTGTCAGTGCTCTTCGGCTCATATCCCAATCTACCCTGGTCGATAGACGATTGGGGTATTCCAAAAGCGGCACACCAAACGCCTCAACCCTAGGCGAGAGCGAACGCGCGACCGCATTAAGCTCTCCCCTTGGCGGCAGCGCTTCATTGCGGGCAATAATGATCCGGTTACCAGAGCTAGGCAGCTTGAAATTAAAGAATTCGCCAAACACTTTTTGGTAGGTCACCGACTCGTGATCATAGAACCGGCTTGTCGAAAAAGTATTCGCGACGAGGACAGCATCGGGCGACATGATCGCACGCACCTCTTCAAGAAATTCCTCTGTTAGCAAATGCTCCGGAATATAGTCTCCGGTAAACGCATCGAGTATGACAAAATCGTATCGCTGCTCTAGCAATCCGGCGCGTTTAACAAAGACGCGCGCGTCGTTTACCGCAACCTTCACATTCACGGTTTCCTCGAAATCGAAAAACCGCTTAGCAACATTGACTACCGCCTGATCGATTTCGATGACGTCAATCTTCGCCTCAGGGTAGAGCTTGGTAAGTGTGGTGGGCAGTGATCCACCGCCTAGCCCCGCGATCAATATGTTTTGGGGATTGGGATTGAGAAGCAGCCCCGCGAACGTCATCTTCGCGTATTCAAACACTAAGCGCTCTGGATCAGCAGTGTTCATGCAGGTTTGATTGCGATCGCCGCGATGAACATTGAACACCAAACAGCGCCTATTCCCTTCCTGTGTGACGGTGATATCACGGTAAAGCGAACGTTCTTCGTGCAGGGTCTCAGCGGCTAAGAAAGGAGCACTAAAGAGACCAAGACAAAACAGAGCAGGCCACAGTCTACAGGTCATTCGCATGCCCTCTTTGAGTTCCAGCAATCATTAGTATCACACCAATCAACGCCAACGCCGCCGCTGTACCGAAGACGATCTCGTTTACCTCAAACCAGAGCACTAAGTAGAACGACGTGCCGAGAGTGCCCGCTGCGCTTCCGAGTGTTGAGACGAAAAAGAGAAGCCCCGCTTTTTGCCCGCTGTGGTCGCTGTTCTCGACGAGGAGTCTTACTGAATAAGGCGAGATCATCCCGAGAATCGTCGTTGGCAAAAAATACAAAAACAGTGACGCGAGAAGAGATCCGTACCTCGGGTCTTCGACCGCGAGGAAGATCGGGCGCATGATTTCATCAGCAAAGAAAATTATAGGCAGCGAAAGTGCCGCAGCAGTTAGAAAAAAGAGAGCATAGGAAAGAAGGCTTGGACGATTTGTCGAGAGTTTACCGCCAATCAAATAACCACACGCAAGCGCTAGCATAAAGACGGTGAGTATGCTGCCCCATACCGACAAACTGCCGCCGAAATAAGGCGCCATGATTCTCGCACCTAGCATCTCAATGGTCATAATACAGAAGCCGCTCACGAACGCTGCGCTAACGACGAGCAGGCTTGGAATTGCTTGCGGTCCTTGGTTATTGGGCCTGCGAGCCTGCTTCGCGTTCATTTACAATTTCCTGTCGAGTTAATCCTGTCGCGCACCGATGTGACGGCCGCCGTCGAGCGCGATAACCTGTCCCGTCATATACTTTGACGCGTTTGAAGCCAGATATAGAGCGAGCCCGGCCATATCCTCGGGCGCGCCTATTCTACCGAGTGGGTTTTCACTCTCGATTTTATCCTGAAATTTTTCTAGCGTTGCATTCATCATGTTGCTTTGAAAGGCGCCAGGGGCGATCGCGTTGACTGTCACACCTTTAGGACCAAGGCGAAGGGCTAAGTTTTTGGTAAGAAAATGAACAGCCGCTTTACTCGCGCCATAGGCGAAATTATCCATGGTTGATACGCGCAGACCATCGATGGAGCCAATATTGATGACCCGACTCGGATTCTGCTGGCTTGCGCCATTTTTAAGCAATGGCATTAGATCGCGCGTGAGAGTGAATATCGCTTTGACATTGATATCCATGACTTTGTCGTAGCCTTCGTCTGGATAGTCTTCGAATGGCGCACCCCAGGCTGCGCCCGCGTTATTCACAAGAATATCAATTTTCTTTTCGCGGGCAGTAATTTCCGCAACGAAAGCTTCACGCCCTTCTTTTGTCGACAAATCTGCTGGCAGTGCGATGCACTCACCTTTTTTGGCATTGCCTAGCTCCTCAGCGGTAGCTAGGCAGGCTTCTGCTTTACGTGCAGTGATATAGGTTTTGACGCCATTCTCAACGAAGCCTTCCGCAATCATCCTGCCGATGCCGCGCGACCCTCCAGTGACGATCGCTACTTTACCGGCAACCGAAAATAATTCGTTAATCGCTAATGTCATACCACTAATCCTCGTCGCAGCCTATCCACCAAATGTCTTGCAGTGTCCTTAGCGCTTGAGGCTAAGAAGTTATTTCACCACGCATGATCATCTCACTCATGCGCTGCAGCACGTCGGTCTTTTTGACCATCATGGCAAAGCGTTGATCCTTCGTATGGCCGTGGTAGAAGCGATAGTAAATCTGCTGCCCGATAACACCCAAACGGAACAACCCAAACACGAAGTAGAAGGCGAAATTGTCGACGGCTATGCCGGTTTTCTCTTGGAACCGATTAACGATCTCAGCGCGTGTCGGTGCGCCAGGCACATCGCTGGGCATTGTGCGGTACTGACGGAAGAAATCCGGATCATCCATTTGAGTCCAATAGCCTAGCGTGCAGCCCAAGTCCATTAATGGATCGCCGACCGTTGCCATCTCCCAGTCAAGAATACCTATAACCTGCATGGGATTTTCTAGGGAAAAAATAACATTATCGGTTTTGTAGTCATTATGGATGACGCTTGCCTTGCCACTTTCTGCTGGCATGTTGTCCTGAAGCCATTGCATTGTCGAGTCGCAATTCACCGTGTCTGGCGTTACGGCATCGACCCACCTCTTACACCAACCGTCGACCTGTCGCTGAACATAGCCTGCTGGGCGTCCAAAGGTATCGAGACCTGCTTCGACAAGATCGACGGAATGAAGCTCAGATAAAACATCAAAAAAATTAAACAACTGCTCGCGAATTTGATCTGACGAAAAATTAAGGGCGGCGGGGTATTCTCGGCGAATAACCAAGCCTTCGATATAACTCATTAGGTAAAAATCACAGCCGAGCACATCGTGGTCATCACAAAAATGCACCGGCTTCGGCCCGTAGGGAAAAACACCCTGAAGCGCTGAGAGAATTTTGAACTCACGCGACATATCATGTGCCGACTTGACCTTGCTCCCGAATGGTGGACGCCGCAGTACCCACCGCTCGTCTCCGCTGCTGAGTAAATAGGTCAAGTTCGAAAAGCCGCCGGGAAACTGTTTTACCTCGAGCTGTGCGACCTTTGCCCCGAGCACAGGCTCGAGATGCTGTCGCAATGAGTCAAGGTCGAGCTCTTCGCCCGTCCGGATAGAGCCTGCTCGGTCTATTAATTCTTCGTTTACTGCGCTGTCAGTCAAACCTAATTCCTCTTTCGTTCCCAGCCTTTCCTGTCGCTGACCTGCCCCTGAGAAGCTAATGGCTCGCTGCCGTCCAATTGTTCGGGCTCTTTGTCGGCACTTAATAGTCGGCGTTTAATTGCCGGCGTTTAATTGCCGGCGTTTAAGTTTCCCAGCCCAATAGAATTTTTGCCAGCTCACCGGAAAGTGATCATGTGCTTATTTTCTGGATTCTCAAGATGAGCCAGATTATTGAATTGGGTCAGCGACAATTTACCGCGCCCGTAGATCATACGTGTCACCGAACTATTTCGCACCATCCAATTGGTAGCAATGACATGTTCGTCGGGAAAATTTAATACTCTTTGTAACGCCATGGCAATAACGCCACCGGACGTCGAAATAATGATTCGACTGCCTTGCCCATGTCTCGCCATAACTTCGTCCATCGCAGAGTAGACGCGCGCCTTGAATTCTGTCCAAGGCTCGAAGCCCTCGACATCCTCTTTCGGGTCTAGATCATCTCGGATCCATCTCGCGGTAGCGACTTCAAAAATTGATTGAAACTGACGCTCATTTTTGATTGGCCATTCCGATGGCACAGATTCGCCCGCGGCGCGCAGATCGCGCAGGTGGATTTTTATCAGCGGGTCGCCATTGTATTCATTGAATCCAGGCAACTGCACTGAAGTTTTCGGCTTTCCGTCAACTAGAGGGAGGAGTTCGTGGGCAGTCTCGCGTTGACGCAAGAGGGTACCGCTGTAGATGTAATCGAAATTCTCGCCCAGCGCATTCCAGTGTTGGGCGAGAATTTTTGCTTGTTCGACTCCCTTGGGGCTGAGCTTATCGTAAGACTCAGCGCCAAAGGATGCCTGTCCGTGGCGGACAAGGATGAGTTCACTCACGAGCTCAGGTCGACAATTAGAGCGAGGCGAAGCGCTGGAGGTGATACTCCGCGTTGCCGAACATAAGGTCTAGCGCAGTAACTCGCTTAAAGAGGTGTCCCACGTCTAGCTCATCGGTCACACCGATGCCGCCATGAATCTGAACGGCCTCTTGGCCCACTTTGCGAATCGCTTTGCCGACTCGTGATTTAGCCGATGAGACGGCGCGTGCCTTGCTCACCGCGTCTTCATCACTGTCTAGGATCATTGCCGCGCGAACCACGATTGAGCGTGCGAGTTGGCACTGAATGAACATGTCAGCCATCCGATGCTGCAATGCCTGAAAAGTACCGATCGCTGTTCCAAACTGTTTGCGCGTCTTGCTATATTCGACCGTCTTGGTTAGCAACGAATCCATCGCGCCAACTGCTTCGGCAGCCACGGCAAGTGTTGCTCGATCGATGACCGCTCCAAGCACTGCAGCCGCGCCGCCTGCTGCACCCAATCGAGCAGTGGCAGGAACTCGCACGTCAGTAAGCGTTACTTCACCGGCTTTGCGACCGTCGATGGTTGTATAAGCCTTAATGCTCACACCAGCTGCATTGGCGTCGACGAGAAAGAGCGAAATGCCGTCGGCGTCTGTTGCAGCGCCAGACTCGCGTGCACTGACGATGATCGTCTGCGCATTTGGCGCGCCTAGAACCGCTGTCTTAGCGCCGTTGAGAACAACGTCATCGCCTGAGGCAACTGCAGAAGTACTGACATTATTCGAGTTGAAACGACTGCCTTGCTCCGCGTAGGCTACTGCCGTGATCATCGCGCCTTCCATAATCTGTGGAATCAACGCCCCCTTCTGTTCCTCGTTGCCTAGATCGGCTATCAGCGTACCCCCCATGATGGCACAGGAAAGGTACGGCTCGACCAACATACCTTTACCGAACTCCTCCATCATCACCATGAGATCGACAGCCTTGCCGCCGAATCCACCGTCTTCCTCGGTAAACGGCACCGTGAGCCAACCTAGCTCGGCAAACATTGCCCAATTCTCGGCGCTGTAACCTGCTTCGGTTTTAATAATGTCACCCCGCGTGTAGAAATCGTATTTTTGCATCACAAACTTCTGAACGCTTTCTTGCAGCATCTGCTGCTCTTCTGAGTAAGAAAAATCCACTGTCAAACCCCTTTCAAATTAGTGAGTAAACAACCGTTCATGAAGGCGGGGAGCTTACAGCCCCAGCACTGCCTTGCTGATGATGTTGCGCTGAACTTCGTTAGAACCGCCGAAGATCGAGAGCTTACGATTATTAAAATAGCTTAGCGCCGCGGCCGCTGAGCTTCCTGGGCCCATTTGTTCGCCTTCAAACCCTTCTTCGAATTGCTCGGGTACAAACGGCAAACAGTTATAACCGGCGAGTTCGACAGTCATTTCATCCATTTTTTGCGCAAGCTCTGTTCCCACGATTTTTAAAATCGAAGACTCAGGGCCCGGCGCCTTACCTACGCTTAGCGCAGCGAGCGTGCGAAGCTCTGCATACTCTAACGCCTGCAACTCGATCTCAACTTCGGCAAGCTGCGCTTTGAAGTCGGCGTTGTCGGCCATCGTTCCGCCAAAACCGTCGTCGGTTTCGGCCGCGATTCGTTTGAGAGAGGCAAGACGACGCTTGCCGCGCGGAACGCCAGCGATATTGGTGCGCTCGTGTGTTAGCAGCACTTTCGCGTAGGTCCAGCCTTTATTTTCTTCACCGATTAGATTCGCCGCAGGGACACGCACATCGTCGAAGAACACTTCGTTCACTTCGGCGTGGCCGTCTAAGAGCACGATCGGCTTGAGAGTTATACCAGGGGACTTCATGTCGATTAGCAAGAAGCTAATGCCCTCTTGCTTCTTAACACTGTTGTCGGTGCGAACGAGGCAGAAAATCCAGTCGGCATACTGACCGTAGGTATTCCAAGTCTTATTGCCGTTAACGATGTAATCATCGCCGTCGCGAACGGCCATTGTCTTAAGCGAGGCAAGGTCTGAACCGGCATTTGGCTCAGAATAACCCTGACACCACCAAACATTGCTTTCAAGAATGTCGGGCAGAAAGCGCTGCTTCTGCTCTTCTGTCCCGTAAGCCATGATCACAGGAGCAACCATGGTCACGCCGAAAGGCGTTGGCTCTGGGGCGCCGACAAGGCCCATCTCCGTACTGAAAATATATTTCTGCGTAGGCGTCCAACCAGTGCCACCGTATTCCTTGGGCCAATTGGGCGCCATCCAGCCTTTTTTATAGAGTATCTTCTGCCATCCGACGATTTCGTCTTTACTTAGACGAATACGCTTGTCGACCTTCTGCTTTAGCTCTGCTGGAAATTCATTGGCTAAGAATTCGCGCACTTCGGCCTGAAAGGCCAGTTCTTCCGCGGTAAAATCTGCGTTCACGGTTTGTCTCCTGTTGCGATGACATAATGTGGTGTGAGTGTCGTATGAGTGTGAGTTCGCGAGGCGAACGTTAAACTTGGCTCTTATGGTACAAAGCCGGCGGATCGCCTCGCAGTTAACTTCTATCCTTCCGGGTAGACGCGCACCGGGAACACGATCCTCGGCTGACAAAACGGCCTTTTCTGGGTTCAAGACTAGCACTAATGGAGTTAGTTGATAAGCAAAAATCGAACGCTTGCTCGATAATTTCTCTGCCGCGCTGAGTCCTCCCATTGTCTCGAAAATAGGGCCGTCGGACGGCACTCTCCACCTGCCTCAACCTACCCTAAAGCCACTAACTTCTTTGCGCATCGGCGGAGCTAAATAGAAAGGAAAATTGCTCGGGCGATATAGCATTCGGTATTCGAATACTATATGCTTTTGCCGTAACAAATTTGATACATTTTTGGATCAATGCCCACGTCAATCAAGAAGGAGCTTACATGAAAATCACACAACTGGCGAAAATGGCTATTCTGATTCTCTCGCTCACAGGCCTGGCCGCCTGTAGCTCAACCGGCGAAGAGGCTCAAGAGCCTGCAGTCGCAGAAACCGAGAGTGGTGTAGATGCGACAACCCGCCGCGCACAAGAGCTAGAAGCTGAAGCGCGTGCACGTGCTGCAGCTGCAGAAGAGCGCATGGCCCGCAACGCACTCAATACTACGGTATTTTACTTCGATTTTGATGTTGCCGAATTCCGTCAGGCCGACCGCGACGTGTTGACTTATCACGCCAAGGACTTAGCTGCGAACCCAAGCAAACGCATTCGACTCGAAGGCCATGCTGACGAGCGCGGCACTCGTGAATACAACCTCGCATTAGGTGAGCGCAGAGCCAATGGCGTACTCAACTTCCTAATCGTTAACGGCGCTGCGCGCAGCCAGATCGAAGTCGTCAGCTACGGCGAAGAGCGTCCGGCGCAGACAGGCCAAAACGATGCTGCTTACCAGCAAAATCGTCGCGTTGAAATTTCTGGCATCTAATCGAATAGTCAGAGAGGGGCTTAACTGATCTGAGATTTTGTTTTAAAGAGATTGATCAGGCAAGACACCCAAGCCGGCCCCTAGGCCGGCCCCTAGGCCGACCCCTAGGCCGACCCCTAAGCCGACCCCTAAGCCGACAAAGGCACCCAAAGATACAATGGGTTCCCTTGTCGGCTTTTTGCTGCTTGAATAAACCTCACGGCGATAAAAATAATAATTCGATGAGGCTCACACAGCTATGGCGATCGCAAATAACTCGTTAGACCAGCGCATCAACCAAACTCTTCTTTTCGCAATGAGTGTTTTTGCCCTGCTTTTTGTTTATTACGCTTTCGACTTTAGTATAAGAGGGCTCAGCCAAGACTTAAGCGCTGAAACTCACCTCTACACTGCCGGCGCTGTGTTACCCAACACGGCGATATTCACGCACATGCTTGCAGGCGCGCTTATTACCTTTCTTGCCCCGCTGCAACTTTTTACACCACTCCGTAAGCGCTTCCCTGCTCTGCACCGCGTATCCGGCTACCTATTTTTTCTCTCGGCCATTCTCACTGCAGTCGGAGGACTAGGGTTTATCACGATTAACCGTACCATTGGTGGTCCGGTGATGGACGTAGCTTTTACTCTCTACGGGCTGTGCGTCCTTGTTTGCTGCGTTCAGACCATCCGCTTTGCCCGCGCTCGTGACTTTGCTACTCACAGAGAATGGGCACTGCGAGTTTTCGTCCTAGCGATGGGGTCATGGCTCTATCGAATACAGTACGGTGTTTGGTTCGCCATAATGGGCGACATTGGTATTGGTGAAAATTTCAGTGGCCCATTCGACTACTTTCAAGATTTCGCGTTCTTCGTGCCCTACTTGATAGGAGTCGAAATTTACATAAGACATCAACGTGCTGGTCGCCCAGTTTTGCCTCTTTACGCCGCTCGCGGGCTCGCAGTACTGTCAATCGCCTTGCTTAGCTTAGGAACTTACGCCTTCGCGCCGATATTTTTAGGGTTACGATGAGACTAAGGCGAAAGCGTTGCGAAGCTCCAAAGCAGACTCTTCGATCGCTTCCATCCCTGCCTCGATGCCTCCGGCGAAAGAGATGAATGCATGGATCATATCGGTGTAGCAGACATGCCTCACTGCTACGCCCGCCGCGGAGAGCTTGCGCGCAAACGCTTCACCCTCATCGCGCAGTGGATCAAATCCCGCCGTTAGAACAAACGCAGGTGCTAAACCTGAAACATCGGCAAAATGCGGCGACACGACGGGGTCTGTCGCTCGACTAGCGTCTTCGAGGAAATGGCTTCGAAACCACTCCATCCCCGCTTTAGTCAAAAAATAGCCTGAACTGAATTCAGCTATCGACGGAAAACTCATGGTGTAGTCCGTTACTGGGTAAAGGAGTAATTGGAAACAGGGCTGCGGGAACTGAGACGCCTTACAGCTAAGCCCGACCGCAATAGAGAGATTGCCTCCAGCGCTATCCCCGCCCACAGCGATTTTCGACGTATCGACTCCCCAAGCCTCGCCATTGGCACACAGCCAGCGATAAACAGAAAAGGCTTCGGTAAAAATCTGCTTAGATTTTGCTTCTGGTGCGAGTTGATAGTCCACCGAAATCACGATGCAGTTTGCTCGCTCCGCGAGTTGTTGCGTTAGCGTGTCATATTGTGCGACATCACCCAGAACATACCCGCCGCCGTGAAAGTAAATTAGCGCAGGGCGCTGAGAGCCACCGAGAAACGGTTGAGAAAAGTCAAAAGAGGAGCCGCTTGGGTAGTAACGACGAACTCGCGTCTCCCCAGCGTCGTGCACAACGATCGATTCGATTACCTCAACTCCTTCAACCGCAGGTGGTGCAAAAGGATTCCCCCTCTCTGCGCGTGCCGCGCGAGTTTCCTGCGGCGAAGCGTCCTGGATCTGCTGTAATTGAGCTGCAGATTCAGCAACCTTCGAGGCCATAGCTTCCAATTTCTCGCTTCGTGCTGCGACATCCACTCGATTGTTACTCAATTTGTACTCTCCAAATTCTCATCGATGCTCATTCAGACCCTTGCATCTCTCCGCATCTAAAAAATTGAATCGCGGCTTCTAGCCGCATCAAACCCAACAAGCCAACCCAACAATCCTAGCAAGAGCAGCCATGGCAGTATAAACAAGGCGATCTGCAGCGTGTCTTGCTCAAAAAAACCAAACGCTGTGGCAAAGCTGTAAAGAATCACGGCGCTAAATTTCGCAAGAAAGTAATAAACCATAAAGGGTTTATTGTTGTTAGTCAGAGACCACGGCTGCGCCAGAAAAAGCCAGCGAAGGGCGATCACCGCACCGAAGAGGTCCGTCGGCCAGAAGAGTAGTAGGTTGACGTTATGATGCAGATCTTCATGACCTGAAAAAAACCAGCTACCAAGCATCAGAAAGCCATAAATACCGCTGACACCAAACAAAACGACATTCAGCCCACCGAACAGTCTAAAATTCACCCCAGCTGCTCTAAACCCCAGATGCGAATGCGTCGCAAAGTAGGAGCGCCGAATCCGCTTGAGCATAAGCAGAAAATAGAGTGTAAGGCATAGCGCAATGAACGAGGCTGTCCGGTAAAAATCTCGCTGCGGTGCAGGCGCCTCGTAATTCAGCAGCATCTCACGCCTGCCGAAAAACGAAGCTTCCCTATCTTCTTGCGGATTAACACCTTTAAGTTGCGCGAGGCTGGCTCGCAAATTAAGTGGCAGAAACAAAGACTCCCATCCACTCATCTCACGATCAAAATTACTGTTCATAATAACATCTAGAGAAAAACTTATCGGCTGCAAAGAGGCATAGTGAATTCTCACCTGATCTCTAAATGTCGCTCCCGCCATCGTAGCAACCTGCGCAGAAATCGCGCCATCAAGCGCTTCGTCCAGATAATCTCGAATGCGTGTTGTACAGTTATCGAAGAAGTAATCGTAGTCGTAATACAAATTTTCAGGCGCTCGATTCCAGTTTAATCTCGCCAGTAGCCGCTGCTTCTGCGCAGCACTTAGTCGGAGCTCGTCTTGCCAGACCGTTCTCTTCTGCGCTCGATAATTATCGATCTCTCGCCGCGTACTCTGAGTCGCAAGCCGGTACTCTAACTCATCAATAAAGAAGTCATAGGCAAAGGCGACTGGACCATCGCGAACTTCAAAAACCCCCCAGTTGTAGATCGTATCTGTTCCAGCTAGCCCGTCGACAACCCGAAGCGCACTATGTCCAAAGTTATCCCAAACGTTATTACCCACATCTACTGTAATGAGATAAAAATCTAATTTCGAAGGATCTTCGTGCGCACCGTTCTCGGCGCCAGATACCAGCTGTGACGAGTGAACCATCAAGGCAACCAGAATCAGGAGCTGAACGCGTTGCTTTCTTGCGAGACGCCGCAGAAAGCCTAGCCCGAGGAAGCCACGCCTATATATCTCTACCACCACTAACGCTCCGAGTTCTGATTGTGAATTGCAAACTAGCCAACAGAAATTTTCAGCGAATTGGCAAATTCTTCACGTCCGAGTTCACCATCAAAAAAAGTATTGAATGAAAGACTCATTCGTTCAATATCTTCTACAACTTCTCTTACGCCATGACTCTGATTGGAAGGAAAAAGCAAAACATCGCCAATCTTGGTACCAATAAAATACCGATAGGCATTATGGTAAGTCTCTTGCCCTCTCAATAATTCATACCAAATCGAGTCTTGATTCCGATAAAAATTGATGCCGTCGTCTTTAGCTAAATTAATATAAAGAACACCACTCACGACGCTGTTGGGATGAACATGCGAATGATGCGAGTCGCCTTTGCGCGAGAGCGTTAACCAGGACTGCGTCACTTTCAACTTAACGTTGTTCGCGGGGCTAAAAACAGTTGCCAAATAGTTATCGAGGCAACTGTGAATAAACGCTCTTAGTGAGGCCATCTCAGGTGCATTGAGCACATTTTTGTTGCGCGAAGAAAAATTGGTAATCGCATTAATGGGATCACGCAACTCTTCTTGAAAAAAGCTCATCTCATCGCTAGTGAAACTTCGATTGATCGCAGAGCGCACGACTGGGACCGCAAACAAGTTCATCATTTCTGACTGCATAATACTGTCTTTACTCCCCCAACCTTGTTGCTCACTCACCGAACTGTAGTCTAGCGGGTTCACTCGCCTCATAAAAGAGCCTCTGTCGACTCAACATGACTTAATGAGACCGCTCTTCCACCGACTCCTTTAACTGGTATGATTGGGCTGAAGAGCATGCCGATAATTAGCTGTGTGCGAGAGAACTAAACAGATCGAAAGCAAGAGAGAGAGTTTACATGTCTGAAGACCAAAACAATGCCGCTATGAATGGCGCCACTGCCTTAATTGAAACCCTTGCCGAATGCGGTGTTGAACTATGTATAGCGAACCCTGGCACCTCAGAGATGCATCTCGTCCAAGCATTAGACCGCGTACCAAAGATGAAATCGGTACTCGCGCTTTTCGAAGGCGTGTGTACTGGCGCCGCCGACGGCTACGCGAGAATGACCGGCAAACCTGCAGCGACCCTGCTCCACTTAGGGCCTGGACTCGCCAACGGCATCGCAAACTTACACAACGCTCGCCGCGCAAATTCACCGATGATCAATATCGTCGGCAATCATCCGAATTACCATGTCGGATTTGATGCCCCACTCACTTCCAACATCGATACGCTCGCGCGTAACTACTCGGCTTGGATCAAGTCGGAGAGCACAGAGACGACGCTCGCCCAAGATGGCGCCGACGCCTTTACCGCAACCCTTCGCCAAACCCCAGGGTCGCAGGGACAAATAGCGACACTCATAATGGGCGCAGATGCAGCATGGGGTGAAAGCAAAGGACCGGTTGCGCCAAATGCATTACCTCAGCGTAGCAAAGTGAGCAGCGATGCGATTGACGCGGTCGCTTCTACGATCGGTACAGGAGGCAAAGTAGCTCTGCTTCTCGAACACCATGGTGTTAGCCCAGAGGCGCTCGCTTATGCGAGTAAAATTTCCGTTAAAACCGGCTGCAGGCTCTTCACCGGCACGTTCCCTGCTCGCGTAGATGGCGGTCCCGGTAACCCCGAAGTTGAGCGCCTTCCTTATTTTCCTGAGCAGGTGTTACAAACGCTGGCCGGAATTGATCACCTCGTACTGGTAGGCGGAGAGCCACCAGCGAGTTTCTTTGCCTATCGCGGCATTCCTGGCCAACTCATCCCGAAAGGCTGCCATGTGAGCAGGCTAACCCAGAAGGAAGAGGATGCCGTAGACGCGCTTGCTCGTCTCGCTGAGCGCCTTGGCGCTAAAAATGAATCAGTCAAAACTTATGAGCGTCGCGAAATACCGCGCCCAACCGGAGATCTCGAGACGAAAACAATTATTCAGGCAGTTGCGGCAACTATGCCAGCCGGGCTGATTGTTGCCACTGACTCAGGCGGAGGCAATGCCGCGCACGCGTTCTGTCAAAACTCAGAGCCCAATAGCTGGCTTAGTCTTACTGGTGGCGCTATTGGGCAAGGTGGACCCGTGGCAACGGGCGCCGCACTCGCCTGCCCCGATAGGCCAGTGCTAGCCATGCTCGGCGATGGTGGTGCTGCGTATACGAATCAGTCTTTCTGGACGCAGGCACGCGAGAACCTCAATGTAACTACGCTGATTTTCGCCAACCACACCTACAATATACTCAACGTTGAGTACGGTCGCCTCGGTGTTACAGAGGTGGGAGAAATTGCAGCGAGTCTATTTGATATCGGCAATCCGGAACTAGATTGGGTTGCGATGGCAAAAGGTTTTGGAGTTCCAGGCGCACATGCCAAAGATGCCGAGGATCTCTGTCGACTGCTTGAGGAAAGCTATAAAACGCCTGGTCCTTTTGTAATTCAGGCGCGTGCCTAAGCTCAAAACCGCCTCGACTGGGCGTTAGGCCCAGTCGAAATTGCGTTGAAAACGGCCAAGCTTTGCGTAGAACGCGTCGGCTCGCTCAGTATCCTCCTCCTGATCAGGAAACAGGATCGTCACAACTGGAATCACCACCAAGGGAAGAAGCAACGTCAGGAATGACGGATCGCGCCACTCGCCAAGAAATTGACAGAGTTCGTACCAGTACTGAGGAAAACCACCTGCGTCTGCATTCTCGCTCCCGGCAAAATTTCGATTGAGCAACCACATTAATGCGCCGCCGACGAAGCCGGTAAGTATTCCCCAGAAAACCGCTAACTCCGTCGTGCGTTTCCAATAGAAAACGTAACCTACCGCAATCGCAGGTGGCACAACCATTGCGAATCCTAAAAGCAAGAACTGCAACACGGAACCGAAGTTCAGAGACCAAGCAAGGAACGCAGCAAGAGAGCCATAGAGTGCGGTTGTTATTTTATACGCCCTCAATTTCGTATCGCTAGACCATCCTTTCGACGCAGGAATCCAGTCGCTAACAAGCATTGTTGCACTAGCAAGCAATATCGGCGCGCCTGATGAGATGACCGCCGCGAGCACCGCCGCTAACGCAATACCTCCCAGCAGAGGCCCAGTATCTATGGCTAGTTGAGCGATATTTAGGTAGCCAGAGAGACCACTCTCGGCACCATATTTCACCATCGTCAGAATGCCTATGCCGCCCGCAACGACGGGCATAATGGCTGCGATAACTCCAGCCCAAAAAAATCCGGGAATCAGATATTCTTGCTTTGCCGCCGAACTCGCATAGTTTGCGTACACCGAGGCGGCCGGCGTATGGATAGTGGCAGAAATAAACAGTGCGATGATCGTGGCCCATCCGATACCAGTGAAACTCCACCAAGACGGCACGTCTTTACCCGAGGCTTCGAGCATGACTTTCGATTCAGCGATAACGGCCGTCCACCCGCCGAGATTCTGCATAGCGACAAATCCCACCGCTCCTAGGCCTACGATGATCACAATGCAATGCACAATATTGGTCACTGCAGTGCCCTTCAGTCCGCCCGTTATCGTAAACAGAACGATAACGAAGCCGCCGATCAGTATCCCAACCCAGAACGGCCAACCGGTTACGCCACTGACGATGGTGGCAATGACGTAGGGCTCGATAATATTGATGACGAGATATTCAGCCTGCACGCAGAGGCTGGAGAGCGACTGACAGCGCTGCGACCCAAACCGGAAGTCGAACACCTCACCCACGCTCGAGAGTCGCAGCCGTCGATAGGGAATGGCGAAGAAAAGGCCCACCAAAAAAAGCGCCGCGAAGGAATTAACACCGTACCAGAGGTGGCCGATGCCCTCGCTAATCACATCACCAGCTACACCGTAAGTACCAGCGCCACCGATACGTGTGCCCGCGATTCCTGCCGCCAACATCCCTACGCCGAGGGTCCCACCCCCTATAGCCCAGTCGGCGGAACTGCGGTTGCCGCTACTTATATAAATGCCGACGAGTACAAAGAAGACGAGGTAACACAGTATGACTAAGGCTGGCAGATCCATCTAACTCTCCGAGAGTGTTCTTATTAGCGCTACGCTTCTATTCACACGCTTTTTAATTGTATTTTGAGGAGAGCCGAGCATAACCTCCGAGCACCTTACTGCGCAATTATTGCCCACGATCAAGCTCTTGCATGCACGTTGGCCTTAGGCTTAACTCTGGCAATTGAAAGCGGCTGACACCCGATAGCATTCGAGACTAAGGACCCTACTATGACAACCCCGACCCCCGGCAGCAACGACTGGCTCGCGCAAGTGATCGAACCTATTGAGGATCCAGCGCGCGAGATTATCGATCCCCACCATCATCTCTGGCGCAACCGCTTTAACCAAGACTATTTATTGAACGAGCTATGGGCAGACACCAGTGCCGGCCACAATGTGACCAAAACAGTATTCATGGAGTGTCGCGCTTTTTACCGTCGTGAGGGACCCGAGCACCTAAAGGCACTTGGCGAAACTCAAGCGATCACCGAAATCGCCAAACAGTCGCATGAAAACAACAAAGGGCGCGCGCAGATAGCCGGCATCGTCGCCCATGCCGATCTCACCCTCGCGGGGGCAGAAAAGGAGAAGCTAATAGAGCTTTTAGATGGACATACCGCGATTGCCGGATCGCTGTTTAAGGGTATCAGACAGTCCGGTGCACGCGACAGAGAACCCGAGGTGCTGGTCATTCCCGGCTCCGCGCCGGCCTACTTGTATGGAAAAGAATCGTTTCGCGAAGGACTCCGCCTGCTCGCCGCACGCGGGCTAAGTTACGATACCTGGCATTACCATCATCAGAACTTGGACTATATTGACCTCGCGAATGCAGTGCCCGAGTGCACCATGGTGTTAGACCACTTTGGCACACCGCTCGGCGTGGGTCGCTTCCGAGGCAATCGCGATGAAATCTTTAAAGAGTGGAAAGTTGAAATGCGTGAGTTGGCAAAATGCAGCAACGTCTATGCAAAAATTGGCGGGCTAGCAATGCCGGACAACGGTTTCGACTGGCACCTCGCCGAACGCCCGCCAACGTCCGACGAATTCGTCGCGGCTCAGGGGCGTTACTACCACCACATGATCGAGTGTTTCGGACCCGAGCGTTGCATGTTCGAGAGCAACTTCCCCGTAGACAGGCTAAGTATCAGTTACCCTGTGCTCTGGAACGCGCTGAAGAAAATCGCCGCTCGATATAGCGAAAGTGAACAGCAGGCACTTTTTTCGGGCACAGCGAGCAAGGTCTACAAGCTCTAGAGAGGCGGAACTCGGCGCTGCGCGTTAAGCGGGCTTAGGGATTCGCTTAACGACACCGCTACTATTAAGCACATGATTACCGTTCACTGATAATGTGCAGCGGACAAAAATTAGCGAGCGCCCTTGGCGCAGGACCTCGCAACGGCCTAGTATCAAATCGCCTTCCAGCGCAGGCAGGATAAATTCGTTGTTGCAGCTTATTGTAATTACGCTGACGCCCTCTTCTCCGTCTATACCCGCCATGCAAAGCGAGTAGTCGGCGAAACTCATCAGGATGCCGCCATGGACTGTATTGTGGCCATTGCAGTGTTTCGCTTGCGCGCGAAAGGCAGTCTCGAATCCATTCTCGCCAATCCTGCCAAAAAACGGCCCGAGAGAGTCTTCGGCGGGATCACCACCGTAATGTCTGAACCCTTCAGGGATGTTGTAGTCGTTGGGATCAATTTTCATCAAGCGCTATTCCTTTCCATCCGGGAGTATGAGCCCAAGAGTGGCCCCGGCAGCCTTTCCAACTACCTTAACCGGGACTTTAGCGACGGCTATCCCAACGCCTACAGTCGCACTCGCCGCACCTACGGCGATGCCCAAACATGAATTAAGCGAGAAGCAAAGTGTCAGTGCCGCAATCAGCTTAAACACAGAGAAGTGGACCACTGCACCTGCCTGGGAGGCGGTCTTAAATTCAGATTTCATAGTAATAGTTGCCAGTAACCTATATTGACTCGCCGACCGAATTTGAGCCCAACCTCTTCAAACTCGCCTACTTTTTTAAAGCCGAGTTTCTCGTGCAGAGCAACGCTGGCAGCATTCGGCTGCGCAATGCCTGCGATTAGGGAGTGTATCGGCGAGTCCTGCAAAATACTTATTAGCGCCCTGTAAAGCTTCGTACCGTAGCCTAAATTCTCAAAGCCTGGCTTTAGATAAACTGTAACCTCACGTGCAAAATCATATGCCGCGCGAGCCTTCCACTGCGTAGCGTAGGCATAACCCAAAATTGCCCCGCTTGAATCTTCAGCAACAAGCCAAGGCATCGTCGCCTCAACTTTAGCAAGACGCTGTAACATGTCTGCCTCTGTGATCGGCTCAATTTCAAAGGTGACGACTGTCTCCAAAATATAGCTGTTATAAATCGCTACCAGTGATTTCGCATCTTTGGCCTCAGCTGCCCGAATGATGATCGATCGGTGCTCGCCTTTTTCTAAATTTAGAAGAGATTCCCCCATGCTTCAGACCTCAAATAATTACTAGCGATCACGCTCAGAAAAGGGCCGAATGCGGTCAACCCCCGCGCCCGACTCGACGAGTTCTGCGAAATCTTCGGCAAGTCGTTCACTCGCTTTTAGAACCTCACGCCAGCAGCGTATCCGCTCGTCAGCGCCGAGTTTTTCGAAGTCTTTACGGTCTGGGATTTTCCCATTTGGCAGCGTTGCCACAAACTCTTTAGAGGGCGTAACAAGGACCACTCGATCATAATGCTGCGCATGAGCACGACGCCAAGGGAGTGATTTGTCGAACCAGCCAGGAATCACTTCGGCCGAAAAATGTGGATAGAGGACTAGCCCATCGCCTGCGTGAAAATCCATATCGAAATGGTAGTCGGTCATGCCTCCATCCCAATAGAGCCCAGCTGGCGCGCCGGGTATGTCGCGCACGCCTTCGAGCACATAAGGTATAGCGCCAGTTGCCATCATAGCCTGCATGACGTTGTCTTCTCGTAGCGGCACCAGCGTCGTGCGCAGATCATCAGCAGAACGCCAAGGCGACTCAATACCCTGAGTCGAGAAGAGAGTGCGCTCGAAAAAAAACGACAGACTGCGACGAGAGATGACATTCGCAAGCGCCGCTAAGCCGAGCGACGCAGTCTGCAGCCCTTTGTGTCTCGATGAACCAAATCCGCGACTGCGATCGGCGACGATAGTCGTTAGAAACCTCTCGCTCGACGCTATTTCCGCCGCGCCTGTTGGTCCAAGCGTACCCGCGAGCATAGCCTCGGCTTTGAGGGTTATTTCACGCTGAGTAGGCGTGTCGGAATACCGCTCTTCGCTATAAAGCTTGGCGAGTCGATCAATAGCGGCGACGGGATCCGCAGTCGCGAGACAGCACATCCTCCAAGCGCCTGCCGACGAGCCAAGCGTGAGTAATGGCTCTGTTCTCTCCTGCAGAAAATTGCCAAACAAGTAGCGATCAAGGCCATAGAGCACAAACCATTTAGGGCCGCCTGAGGCGCCCACCATGACTTTAAATTGAGCCGCTGTGACGCCCTGCTCAAGGAGTTGGGCGCGCGCCGTGGGGCCGGCGTAAATCGAAAGGGAAGACAGCATGGGTCGATGATATAATCTGCGGCGCCAACACGCTAGCCGAGCTAGTCAACCAGACCCGATAACGAGGCTCCGACAATGTCCAATATGCTAGGCACTCTCCGCGAAGCACTCGGTCGAGGCGACCAAAAGACACTTTTATTCCTGCTCGCTATCGGCAACACCATCGCATTTGCCACATGGCAGGTACTACTGAATAATTTTGTCGTCGAAGAGGCGGCGTTCACCGGTAAAGAAATAGGCCTGCTGCAGAGCCTACGCGAGGTGCCCGGCTTCCTCGCCTTCACCGCAATACTGGTAATGATTTACCTAAGGCAGCAAACCTTCGCGCTACTCTCGCTAGCTACTCTCGGCATTGGCACCGCGATAACCGCGTTTTTCCCACAGGCACTGTGGCTCTATTTTGCCACAGTACTCATGTCGATAGGCTTTCACTACCTTGAAACGCTGCAGAATTCACTCAGTCTGCAGTGGCTTTCGAAAGAGGAAGCGCCGGTTGTTATGGGTCAGTTACTCAGCGTTAAATCACTGTGTAACTTTGCGATTCTGAGTGCGCTCTATCTTTATCTCGCTCTGTTTAGCGCTAATTACATTCTTATTTATGGTCTTGCCGGAGGCGCCGCTATTGCAATCGCGGCCTATTGCCGTCTACGAATCCCCTACTTCCCCGACGCGGTTATACAGCGCAAAACGCTGTTTCTGAGAAAACGCTACTGGCTGTATTACTCCCTCACGTTTCTGGCAGGGGCGCGTCGTCAGATATTCGTCGTGTTCGCTGGCTTTCTGCTCGTCGAGAAATTTAATTTTCCAATCGAAGACGTTGTCATGCTGACGCTCGTCAACGCAGTCCTGACTTTTTATTTGGCACCAAAAATAGGCAAACTTATCGCGCGCATCGGCGAGCGCCGCGCATTGACGCTCGAATACATTGGGCTGATCTTGGTGTTCGTGAGCTATGCTTTTGTCGACACGCTCGCCATTGCCATTCTGCTTTATTTGCTCGATCACCTCTTTTTCGCCATGGCTATTGCGATCAAAACCTACTTTCAGAAGATCGCAGACCCAGCCGACATTGCTGCGACATCAAGCATCAGTTTCACTATCAACCACATCGCCGCCGTGGTGCTCCCTGCCCTGCTCGGGATTGTCTGGATCACAAATTCTAGCGCTGTCTTCCTCATAGGGGCGGGCATCGCCGCTCTTTCACTGACGCTATCGCAGCTAATACCGGACAGTCCCCAACCCGAGCTCGAAACGAGGCTCTCTGCCACGCGATAACACCGTTTAAACCGACCATTTAACGTTATTAAACCTATTGAAACTTACCCTCAGTGTGCCTACTGCGTAACCTGCGCTGACTTTGAATAGCGCAGCAACGCAGTGCTGATTGCTCGCGCCACAGAACTGTTTCATAGGTACAGATAACCGTGTCATTCGCTCATAAGACCAAGTCTTCCAACCTCCACTGCCGTTCACTGAGCACAATTGCTCTCGGTGTTGCCTGCGCAGTCTCGATGCAGCCATTGGACGTCAGCGCTCAGAGCAGCAGCGACGTTATCGAAGAGGTCGTTGTGTGGGGCCGCTCGCTGCAACTGCTCGGCAATGCCGTCTCTTCCTCGCAGGGAGTTGTAGGCTATGCCGACTTCTCAACGAGACCTCTCGCCCGCGTTGGCGAATTGGTAGAGGTCGTCCCAGGCATGATTGCGACTCAGCACAGCGGGCCAGGCAAGGCGAACCAATATTTTCTTAGGGGATTTAACCTAGATCACGGCTCAGATTTCTCGACCTTCTTTGATGGCATGCCGGTAAACTTTCGTACCCATGCGCATGCGCAGGGTTATATGGATCTTAACTTCATCATCCCCGAGTTAATCGAACGAATCGATTTCAAGAAAGGCCCCTATTTTGCGAATTCGGGCGATTTCTCACTCGCCGGCACCAATTCGATGAAAACCTACGACTCGCTCGAAAGAGGCTTTGTGGAAGTGACTGCAGGCTCGGGGGATGAAATCCGTATTGTCGCCGCCGACTCCTTAAGCACTGAGGAGGGTAGCCTGCTCTACGCGCTAGAACATCAGCAGACCAATGGTATGTTCGTGCTCGACCAAGACGTACGCAAATACAATGGTCTTCTTAAATACGCGGGTGAAATTGCTGGTATTTCTAGCCAACTCACTCTGACCGCCTACGAGTCCGAGTGGATATCGACCAATCAAGTTCCACAACGCGCGGTGACCTCTGGGCAGATCGACCGCTTTGGCTTCATTGATCCCGACCTCGGTGGCCAATCTCACCGCTATTCGCTTAGCGGGCGCTTCAAATTCGGTGAATGGGATCTAACGGCCTACGCCAGCGCCTATTACATGAGCCTGATCAACAACCCCACTTATGTTCTCAACGATCCAATCAACGGCGATGAGTTCGAACAGGAAGACAAAAGAGTGCTTTTCGGCGGCTCGCTTGTCCGCGAGAGCCGATTCGACTTCATGGGACTCGAGGCAGCGGGACTTTTCGGCGCAGAGATAAGGGTTGACGATGTGCAGGAACTCAATATGTTCGACACTCGCAGCCGGCTGCGCTACGGTAGCGTGCGCGAGGACAGCGCACGGGAATTGAGTTTATCTACCTTTGCGGAGAGCGAATTCGCGCTGAGCGAAAATCTCCGGCTCACCACAGGGCTTCGCGCCGACTACATTCGATTCGATGTCGAGGCGCTAAGAGCGCAAAATTCCGGCACCGATAGTGATGCACTGCTACAGCCAAAATTCGGCCTCGCATACCGCCTCTCGGACTCGCTTGAGCTTTACGCAAACTATGGACACGGATTTCATTCGAATGACGTGCGCGCCGCAGTGAATCGAATTAACCCCGTTACCGGCGAAAATACCGAGGCGCAAGATATTCTGGTAGAGGGACGCGGCGGCGAGATAGGCTTTCGCTATGACAACCTCAAAGGTTTCAACGTTACGCTAACCGCGTTCGAACTTGCGACCGACTCAGAGCTGGTTTTCGTGGGTGACGCGGGCACAACCGAGCCGAGCGACCCAACACGGCGCAGCGGTGTCGAGCTCAATGCGTTCTATTCTATCAATGAAAGGCTCGTTATCGATTTGAGCGCCGCACGAGCTAGTGGTCATTTCAGAGGTTTGCCCGACGGTGCAAACAGCATCACCGACGCCCATGAAGTCGTTGCCGCTGCCGGCCTGACCTACGTTGGCACCCAGGGAATTACGGCGAGCCTGCGCGTCCGGTACTTCGGCGATGCGGCTCTTACCGTAGATGATAGCGTCATGAAAGGGAACTCAACTCTCATTAACGCGGGGGTCTCCTACGCAGCTGGTGCGTGGGAGATGGGGATCGACGTGCTCAATCTGCTCGATGCAGAGGACGACGACATCGCGTATTTCTTCGAATCACGTCTTCCAGGAGAAGTTGAGGCGATGGAAGACATCCACTTCCATCCCTCTAATCCCCGTGTCATTCGCGCTATACTGCGCTATTCGTTCTAACGGGCAGTTTGAAGAATCGAAGTTAGTCAGCGACGAATTTAACTGAGAAGGTCACTGGCACTGCACGACTAATACTCGGAAGACCGGCTATCTCTCGCAGACTCTCAACGCCAGCGACAAGCCCTACGGACTCGGCTGTGATGATCAGGGGCGCAAGAGTCGTCACGCGGACACCATCTGTCTGTCGTGTGACACGCAGCGGCGCCGAGATCACGGACTCTTCGCCATGCAGAGCGAGCGTCAACTGTGTATCTAGAGTCATGTCTTCGCCAACTACGATAGCACTCAGCGCGTCGGTATTTATCGCCGCACTGACAGTCGCCTGTGGGTAGAGCCTTGTCTCGAACAGCATCGACTGCATACGCTCGTTGCGAATAGCAATCCCAGTCTCCACGCTTGTTAGATCGATACTAATTAGCGCATTGCCAGCTTCATCGATCCGGCCTTCGAGGCGCGAGAACGAATGCACTTCGGCAATGTGCTCAGCCTTCACTGTTACGAAAGACAACTGCGAGTTATCCAGATCGAGAGACCACTGTGCAGAAGCAACGGAACTAAACACGAGCGCAGAGGCTACAACCGCTGCTTGTTGAAATATTCGACTATTGAATTTCACTACCACATACTCCTTCTACGCCTTGAATCCTTGGGGCTAAGTTTTTGAGTTCGACATTAACAGTACGATCAAACTGGTCTAAGGAGTTTAGCACAGGCTAACGCGCAAACCCCTAGCTAACCTTTACTCAGTCGCACACTTCAGCACAGAGTAGGCTAGAATGTCGATCCTATCACCGCTTGCGGAGCGTTTGACTTCCTATGCAAACAAACAGCCTTACTCCACAGGTAAAGCATCTGGTGCTAATTGGTGGCGGCCACAGCCACCTTTTCGTGCTAAAACAGCTCGGCATGAAACCCGTGCCGGGGCTCGCGATTACGCTGATCAGCCGCGACATAGAAACGCCCTACTCAGGCTCCCTGCCCGCTACGCTCAGCGGCTTTCTATCGCGTGATGACATGAACATCGACCTGCGCCCTCTGGCGCAGTTTGCAAAGGCTCGTCTCATTCGAGCGTCGGTTGAGGATATCGACCTCGAGGCTAAAATCATCCGCCTCCCTGATAGGCCAGAAATTCATTTCGACATTCTTTCGCTGAATATCGGATCGCGTCCAGATGCATCAACCATTCTTGGCGCCGACGAATTCGCCTGCCCAGTGAAACCTATCGATGAATTTTTGACGCGTTGGGAAAGTGTGCTTGCGGAAGCAGTTCAACGCGTGAGTAATCAGGAAGACTATGCAATTACGGTGGTTGGCGGAGGCCCTGCGAGCGTCGAGCTCGCGCTGGCGATGCAATACCGCATCCACGCCGAATGTAAACTTGCGCTTGAGTCTGAGTCTCCATTAAAACTATCAATCATTAGCTCATCGTCTGAAATACTTGCACGTCACAGCGCGAAGGTGAGACGTGCCGCTCTCGACATATTGCGCCGACGCAATATAAAGATAGAGCTTGGGCACCGAGTAACGCGCTTTCAGGTTAATGGAGTGCAAACCGACCTTGGCGGCGAGTATGTTAGCGATGCGACTTTTTACGCAACTGGCGCGAGCCTGCCAGATTGGCCTGCACGCGCCGGCATCGCAATGAGCGATGATGGGTTCATCGATACGCTACCGACACTGCAATCAGCAAGCCATGACTTTGTCTTTGCTGCCGGTGACGCCGCGACGATTCGCGGCGCAAGCCGCCCTAAATCCGGTGTCTACGCAGTTCGCGCTGGCAAACCGCTGGCAGTCAATCTCGTTCGATTCGCAAAGGGTAAGCGGCTGAAACCATTCAAGCCACAAAAGCACGCGCTTGCTCTTATCTCCTTAGGCGACAAAACCGCAATCGCCTCGCGCAAAGGATTGTCTCTACAAGGAAAATTAGCTTGGATCTTGAAGCAGAGAATAGACAAAGACTTCGTCGCACGCTTTAGCCAGTTGCCTTCGATGGAGACCAAGCTCGATCTAACCAAGGGGCTTATGGATGTCGAGGAGGAAGCCGAACTGAGGCGTCACGCGATGCGCTGCGCTGGCTGCGGCGCGAAAGTCGGTGGCGGTCTTCTCGGTGAGGTGCTCGATGATTTGCATGACGAAGTCGGAATGGGAAAAAAACCCATAGAAGATGCATCGATTATTCCGTTGAGAGATGGACGCGCGTTATTACAAAGTATCGATCAGATCAGCGCATTCATCGACGATCCCTGGCTTTTTGGCCGTATCGCAACCAATCACTGCCTCAGCGATATCTATGCCATGGGCGAGACACCTCACTCCGCACTGGCTGTCGTAGGCTTGCCTCTTGCGAGTCAACGAATTATGAAACATACCCTCGCAGACCTAATGCGTGGTTGCAAACATGAGCTCGATGCCAACAACTGCGAACTGCTTGGCGGGCATACTGCAGAGAACCCTCAGCTGCAGCTAGGGCTTACAGTAAACGCCTTTGCCGAGGCGAACTCGAGTTTTTCTAAGCACACTCTTAATCAGGGCGATGTTTTAATCATCACAAAACCCCTGGGCACAGGCACTCTCTTTGCCGCCGACATGCGCAGTCTAAGCCGCAATCGTTGGATCGAGTGTGCGATCGAGCAAATGCTGCTGTCTAACAAACTCGCAGCGCAGATATTGAGAAAACATGGCGCAAGCGCCTGTACCGATGTGACCGGCTTCGGTCTTGCAGGACACCTGTTCGAGATGCTCGACCCTAATCGGGTCGAAGCCGAACTCGATCTTGCCTCTATTCCTGCACTCGAAGGCAGTCTCGACTTGCTCTCCGCGGGCATTCTCAGTTCGCTTCAGCCAAGCAATCTTCGTGTTGCAAAGGGGATACACGGTAACGAAAAATTTGGGAACGACCCGCGATTCCAACTGCTATTCGATCCGCAGACATCGGGGGGCTTACTTGCAGCGCTACCCGAAGCGGACGCCAAAGACTGCCTCGAAGATCTGATAAGAGCGGGTCATAGTGCTGCGATTATTGGCCGCGTCGTAAAAATTGGTGCCACGGACTCGTCAATAACCCTAAAGTAAACATAAAGGCTCTCTCTCTGAGAATATCACTAGCGAAATCACCTCAGAGCATTAACGCTCGATCAACTCTATCTCAAACACATTCGACCAATATTTCCCCGTCACAAGCAAGCGGTCAGCCTCTGCGTCATAGGCGATGCCATTAAGCACCGCTTCGGGACCGTTACGCGACGTGCGTTCGGCGAGCCCACTTAGATCAACAATGCTATTCACCCTACCTGTCAGAGGATCGATGCGGACAATAACGTCGGTCTGCCAGACGTTCGCCCAAATTTCGCCATGGATAAACTCAAGCTCATTTAGACTTGCGACAGGCTGATTGTTGTAAGTCACCTCAAGCGACCCCTTAAACGCAAAAGTCTGTGGGTCGACTTTATGCAAAGCAGACGACCCATCGCTTAGATAAAGTGTCTCGCCATCGTATGCGAGCCCCCAGCCTTCTGTTGGATTGTAATGTGTAGCACGTTGCTCGAACGTCGCCAGATCGTATTCGTAGACGAGATTTGACTGCCAGGTAAGTTGGAAGATTCGATCACCAACGATTTCAATACCTTCGCCAAAATGGCGGCTACTCAGCTCAGTGCTCTGCAGTACTTCTCCGGTCTCTAGCGACTGTTTACTCAGACGCGACTGACCACGTTTTCCGGTTCCCACGTAAAGGAACCCATCGAAATAACTCAGACCCTGAGTAAAGGCATTAATGTCCGCCGGATAGCTACTCACAATACGATAGCCAAAGCGTTTTACCGGACTCTCCTGCGCGCTGCTACTCCCAGCCACAAAGAAGACAGAGAGGGCCATGAGGCTCAACGTCCGCGCCAAAAAAGCAAGACTCTGCGTCTCTGAATAGCGTTGAAAACCCATTCTTGCTCCTGTCGAGGGTTAGGATTAGTGGATCGAGCTCAAACCTGAAATAATGTGACTTTTCGGCGAAGCCGACATTACGCCTAATTGAGGACCTAGTATGGCTACTGATTGTCTATTCTGCAAAATAATTGCCGGCGAGATTCCGTCAACAGAAGTCTATTCGGACGATGATGTTTACGCGTTTCGAGACATCAATCCGGCAGCCCCAACCCACCTCTTAGTTATTCCGAAGAAACATTTAACCGATGTGAAATCAGCGACTGCAGAAGACGAAGCGTTAATGGGCAAGCTGCTACTTCGCGCCAATGAAATCGCTGCGGCACAGGGGCTCGCAGACGAAGGTTTCCGCTATATTATCAACACAGGAAGTAACGGCGGGCAGACTGTTTTCCACTTGCATTTGCATATCCTAGGCGGGCGGCAGCTCGGCTGGCCTCCTGGCTAGACAAGCGAATCACGTAGTTTGATCAATGCAGTTTCATTCGCTTCAATGACTCCACGCTCGGTTATGAGACCGCTGACCAATCGAGCGGGCGTTACATCAAAACCGAAATTGCTTACCACCGTGCCTGTCGGTGCTAACTTTACTCGCCTGATAGCCCCCAGATCATCGAGGCCGCTGATGTGACTCACCTCCTCTGCCTCCCTCTCCTCAATCGGGATTTCGGTTAGGCCGTCTCGCAGCGAAAAATCAATGCTCGAAACCGGAAGCGCGACATAGAAAGGTATGCCATTGTCGGATGCGGCAAGCGCTTTAAGATAAGTGCCAATCTTGTTACAAACATCACCGAGCAGGGTCGTCCTATCACTTCCAACCACACAGCAATCGACGTAACCATGCTGCATCAGATGCCCGCCCGCATTATCGACGATGAGCGTGTGGGCAACCCCACGCTGACCCAACTCCCAGCAGGTTAGCGACGCGCCCTGATTGCGCGGTCGTGTTTCGTCTACCCAGACATGCAGAGGAATGCCACGAGCCTGCGCTTTATAGATAACGGCAAGCGCCGTGCCCCAATCGACTGTCGCCAGAGAGCCTGCATTGCAGTGGGTTAGGATGTTGAGACGCTCAGGTTTAGGCAGACCCTCCAGAGCTGCCCGTTCGTTTTTCGCATCCCAAAGCTCCTGCAGCCGCTGTGCACCGTGTTCGCCGAGCTGCGCACAGGCTTTGATGTCTTGGGCATGCAACTCAAGCGCGGCTTCCAGCGCAGAAGCAGCCAAATTACCTTCACAGCGCGCAAGGCTCGCTTCCACTTCAGTTAGCGCCCAACGCAAATTGACCGCCGTTGGGCGCGTCGCCGCGAGCGCTTCAACTGCCTGCGGTACGATCCTCTGAGCGGCGATATCGTTTTTTCCACGAAGAGAAAGATACACGCCGAAGGCAGCTGTTACGCCAATTAGCGGCGCGCCCCGTACCTGCATCGAAGAAATTGCGTAACAAGCATCGGCTAAAGTCTTCAGCTCCACCTCGATATACTCATGAGGAAGACGCGTCTGATCAATAATTAGCACGCGATCTGTCTCTGCGTCATAACGAATCGTTAACGTGTGCGGCGAGGGACCGTTATTCTGCTCCACCCCTTCGATTGAACCCATTTTGTTGCTTCCTGTTGTCTACAGCCTTCGCAAATTCTCTATCTGGCGCGTACTTTGACAACGCCTAGATGATTCGGTCGTTCCCTCCATCTACCGGTATCTGAGCGCCAGTCGTTTTGCCGAAACGTGTGCCAGCCAATAAGAAAACGGCTTCGGCAACGTCTGCCGAGGCAACTTTGGTGCGGAGTACGTTTTTGCGTTTATAGTCTTCTACGCTCATCCCATAGGCATTCGCCCGCGCTTTTAGCAGCTCATCCGTCCACAGCGCCGTGTCATAAACCGCATCAGGGTGCAGCGTATTCACGCGAATACCGTGCACACCCAATTCGAGCGCTGCAATCCTCGCGACTTGCATAAGCCCTGCCTTAGCCGCCGAATAAGCTGCCGCGCCTGGGCCCGGCGCAAGCACATTTTTAGAGCCGATGAACACCACAGCAGGGTCGAAACCCAATTTCAAAAGCGGGATGCATCGTTTTAAGAGACGAGTATGAGCCGTGAGATTGAGCGCAACCGAACGCTCCCAATCCGCCTCCTCGAGGTCCGCGAGCGATTGGGTCGGAGGAAAGAAACCAGCATTGCTAACCACGATGTCCAAACCGCCAAATCGGCCGACACAGGCATCGATTGCCGAATCAATTTGTTCGCTATCGGTCACGTCACAGCGTAGGCCTAATACACTCGGGAAGTTTGC
>JAGYKB010000011.1 GCA_018401885.1 Gammaproteobacteria bacterium | reverse complement strand
CAGTGATACGCCAGCCCTGTATGCCGAATTCCTTCGCAACACGATTCAGAATAGCCGACTCGCTAATGCGGTTTTGCGGCGTGCCGGTGCCATGTGCCTGCACGACGCTGCGTTCTCGCAGCGCCCGTTCACCGACAATCGAGCGTGCCGCCGCCGCGGCTTTGGCGACAGTGATATAATTCCCGGCGCCTGGACCCGCGATTGATTTTTTATAACCGTCGGCGTTGATGAATACATCGCTAACCGAGCCTAAGATATTAGCGCCTAATTCGAGTGCGAGTGCGTCGTCCATGAGAATGACGAACTGCGAAGACTCGGCGAGTGTAAAGCCGCAGTTATCGCCGAATGGTCGACAGGCACGACGCGAATCAAAAGAGGCGTCAGGCGCGAGGCCATCGAGCGCGCGCAGCTTTGCGTCCTCTGCAAGCGCGCCCATGACATTAAACCCCTCGAACACCTCCGGCGTGAGAGGTGCCTCACTGGTGCCGACAATAACGACCCTCGATTCCCCGGATTGTATGTCTTTGATGCCCTGACGCAGGTTGTATAGGAACGTTGCGCAGGCTGCGACGCTAGTCCCGGTCGTGCCGAGGTTGCCGAGCAAATAGGCGTTGATGAAGTCTGCGGGCATCTCAATTAGCCCAAGTGGTAGCTGTTTCGAGCTGACTTTATTGCCCAACAAGCGAGCTTGTAGCATGCCGCCAAACCCTGCGCTGTCCAACTGTCCCATACAGTTTCCGGCATAGACGCTAATTGCATCGGGCGCGACACGGCTGCGTATCCTTGCCCAATCGATGCCTAGCGAATTGATTGCGTCAGACGCGCCATACACAGTCATCTGTAGCGCGCGAGGATGATTGCGCGAAGCATAGAGAGCAGCGGGGTCGAAGCCACTTGGCAACTGGCCGGCGCTGGTCACTTTCATCTGGATATTGCTTGCCAGCATAAGCTCAGCACGTTCGCAGGCGATGGTTACGTGCTCGCTTGCCTCATCGATTAGTCGCCACCCTGAGGGCAGGGCGGTGGGTAATTGACGCCTCGGCATGCGAAATTTGAGCTCACCGTGTTCTCCCAAATCACCTTGGCCGTCGAATAGATGAGAGTCAGGAGTAAGCGTTAGATGCGTGTGGACGCGCTGCTGCTGGGGGTCAAAAAGGTTTTTCTCCAATGGGCGAATGAGGGTGCTGCGCAATAAAATGTCCGCAGGGGTTTTCTCAGATCCGGAATTCGATAATCCCTCAAGGCTAGCAATTAAGCTCTGTCGCTGTGCTTGGCTCAGCGTGCTTTCGATTAGGCGCTGATATCCTCGATGGAACGAGCTGCGACCCGCGGGGCTTACGCCTCCGAAGCCTGTGATTAACGGTAATGGCGTCATAATAGTTACTGCTCCCTTTACACGCTGGCCTGGCGTCCGCCTGAGTGGGCCAGTCGAACGATGTGATGTGGATTATGCCGATCACTTGCAAGGCTATATGTAGCATAAAAGACAAAAAATATAGTTTAAAAGACATATCTTGAGCGTAATTGACTTAGCTACATCACATCTCCGGGTTTGTTGCTGCTTGCAACCCTCTTGCGGCAGATTTACGATGAAGTCCAAACCCTCCCATACTCGGGTCCAAAACTTACTGAGGTTACTCGCGTTGTCGGCGACATCTGAATTGAGCTATCTGACGAAACTTACGGCGCTCCATGAGAAACTAGGTCTGGCGGCATCGCTGCTGAATGACGCGAAGCTCGGATTGTGCAAGCAGCCACTTTGCGTTGAGGCTCAAAGCTTAGTGTCTGTTGGGGACGATGTGTTTGGCCGCCCTCAGCGGCTTGCGCCGGCAGCGGCGCAAGCATGGATGCAGATTCAAAATGAGGCACGTAAGCAGGGAGTAACCCTACAGCTCGTGTCCGCGTACCGCAGCATCGATTATCAGGCGGAGATCATCGCGCGCAAATTGAGCGCCGGCGAGGCTCTTAGCGATATTCTGAAAGTTAGCGCTGCGCCGGGGTTTAGTGAGCATCACACAGGCAATGCGGTGGATGTAACAACCGAGGGTGTCGACGTATTAGAGGAGGCGTTCGACGAGACTGAGTGTTTTAGGTGGCTGCTCGCCTACGCAGGGAAGTTTGGGTTTGTACTGACTTATCCTCGCGATAACCCTTTCGGGATAGCCTATGAACCCTGGCATTGGTGTTATCGCCCCGGATCAGTCTAGTGTAGAAATTCTTAGTGATATTCGGCGTAATGGAATCTAATTCAATTGATCCAGAGCAAGGAGTTTGTCCAGACTCGCTTTTTTATCGCGAGATTGTTTAGACATCATCACATAGCTGCGGTAGTCTGAGGGTGATTAAACGGAGGGGGAATGCCACTACTCGTGTCGATTCTTCAAGGTTGGAGCCACATTTGTGTATTTGGCAAGTGTGAGTTTGGCGAGACCTTGTTAACTCAGTGCAACTCTTGCGCTAGACGCGTCCTTTTATCTGCAAATTATCTGCAAAACTCTTCTTTCTCTCCTCTCTCATTTTTTCATCGCGTATCCCTTCGCATTTTTTGTTCTGCGAGTCTTTCAGTCCGCGAGCCTTTTCGCGGAAGTTGCTCGTGTCAAAAGCGTTTAGAGCTGCGTGCTCTGAAGACTTTTCCAATGCAATCTTGCACTGGGCTTGCCTAATGACTTGAAAAATTGCTGCGGATACGCATGTACTAAACAGAGTAAAACGATTGTAGAGGGCTTGAAGAAGGAGGAAAGAGTTTCATTTAGGGTATAGGCCACGCGCAAGTGTGAGTCAATATAAGTTAGATTGTATTAATGATAGCTAGGAGTAATTAATGACTAATGACATCCAAATTGTATTCCATAGTATCGATCAAACTGACGCATTAACCGAAGCGGTTACAAAACGAATTGAGAAACTTTCCCGTTACTGCGACCAAATTATTAACGGGCGTGTTGTCTTAGATTCCCCGCATAACCATCACCACAAAGGCAAGGTTTACTCTGTTAGCATCGAAATACACACGTCACAAATAGAAGTGAGAGTAAATCAAGAGCAGCACGACAAACAGTCCCATGAAGACTTATATGTCGCGATACGAGACGCGTTTAATGTTGCGGAGCGGCAGCTGCGCTCTGTCGATAAAAAGCACAGAGCGACTCCCATACACGAATTAAGCGCCGCAGAGCTGGTAGGAGAGTCAGTTGTCGAGAGCTCCGCCGTCGATGATGACGCGCGTGACGAGGCAGGCGAATACGCCGTTGCTTAATTAATCAACGAGTAACATCGAAGCACGTGTCGCTTAAAACGCAAGCGATGCGTGCTTTTTTTCGTTAAGGTCATTCAGGTCTCTGAATGGCTATAAACTCGTCTTATAATGTGGTGGGAACCAATTAACACTTACTACGAGGCGACAATATGACCAACCAAGAAAAAACCGAGATCGAAGCGGCGGCTTTCCGACGACTCCTCGCTCACCTTGATGCGAATAAAGATGTGCAGAATATCGATCTAATGATTCTCGCGAATTTCTGCCGAAACTGCCTGTCGAAATGGTATCTCGCGGCCGCCGAAGAGAGAGGCCTGTCCATGACTGTTGAGCAATCACGTGAAGCAATCTATGGCATGCCATACTCGCAGTGGAAAGAAAATCATCAGCCTGAGGCGACTGCCGAGCAGCTCGATGCATTAAAGGCGCGCTCGAGTAAGTGACGCATCGCTGACAGTGCGGGCATCGTCGAACACTTTCACTAAACAGTTAGTCAGCGGCGAAAACTTTCGCGCGAACAAGTCGACGGTATTCGCCAGGTGTTGATTTTGTGTGCTTTTTAAATGCGTCGATGAAGTGACTTGTGTCTCGGTAGCCGACGAGATCTCCAATCTCGATTATGCTGGCATCGCTGTCTCGAAGAAGCGCTCTTGCCTCTTCTAAACGGGTATTTCTTAAATAAGCGGATGGCGTTGTACGAGTAGCTTTTCTGAATCGCCTTGCGAGATTTCTGATGCTCATGCCAGCAAGATTCGCGATCATCTCGTTAGTGATTTGCTGATCGTAATTCTCATGAATCCACGTCTGAACCAAGGCAACAGTTTCGTCGTGATGACTGTCTTGAGGTGACGCTGCAAGGAGAGCTGACTGTAGGGAGGGGCCTATCTCATGTGTGAAATGGCGAGCTATCTCGGTGGCTATATCCCTGTCGAATAAATGAGCAACTAGGTGCAGCATGACATCACGCACAGCGTCGACGCTGCCGGTACAGTAACGATTCGCCGAACGTGTAATGAATCGATTGCGCTGCAAATTTAGGTTGGGATAGCGCGCCTCGAAATCGTCGAAAAAACGCCAATGCGTGGTTGCATCGCAGTCGTCGAGCAACCCTGCCTCGGCAACGAAGTAGCTGCCTGTTGTGATTGCACAGAGTATCGGCGGACGCTGTTCAGCTAACCACGAAACTACACCCACGTTCTTGGCCAGCATCGCGCGAGGGTTGCCCCAAAAACCTGGCACGAAGACAATGTCAGATTTAGAGGTTGAGGAGAGGGTGGGAAGCTTGGCTTCGCATTGCAGGCGCATGCCACCCATCAGATCGACAGAGCTGAGCCCGTCGCTGGCGATTGCAATGCGCAAGTTAGCGGCAGGGTGGCGTCGCGAGCGAGCGATGTCGCGCGCAGCGGAGAGCATTTCCAAGGGAATTGTCAGCGTTGAGCCGAGTGCGCCAGGCAGAGCAAGTAGAGTGACCGTTGTCATCGTCGAAACTCCAAAGGACCGTTGCTGCTAGATCCGAGCACAGAAAATCACGCGAGATTCACAAAGCTAAGCCTAGCTTTCTGCATACTCAATGTCGGTGATGGCATAGTCAATCACGCCCGTGGGGGTGGAGACACTGATTTCATCATCGACGCGTTTGCCGATCAATGCTCGCGCGAGCGGGGAGTCCACGCTTATATAGCCAAGCGACGGATCTAACTCGTCTGCGCCTACGATGCGGTAGCGCGCTTGTTTCACTTCACCCGCGCTATCTTCGAACTCGACACTAACAAAAGCTGCAAAAAATACGCGGCTAGGGTCGTCAGGTGGTCGGTCGACAACAATAAAATTTTCTAAACGCTTGCTTAAATAGCGCACGCGACTATCGATTTCTCTCAGGCGTCGCTTACCGTAAATATAGTCGGCATTCTCGGAGCGGTCTCCCTGCGCAGCGGCCTCGGATACAGCCTGCGTGACTAAAGGGCGTTCCACTTTCCAGAGTTGGTACACCTCGTTTTTCAGGCGCTGTCGCCCCTCTGCAGTAATGTAATTTGAGCTCGGCTTCTGTGGTGGGCGGTATCTACTCATGAATTTCTCTCGTGCTCTGTCCGTTTTCTTTGCTCCGGCATCTCAGCCAGCTCAGGCAGTAGACTCAATTGATTGCCCGACGGACTTAAACTGTTACTCACCAGAGGTTCGACGCGCACGCCGACGCCGATTAAACGTACGGGCCGCTCTCCCCGTGCGAAACCTTGCTCACATAACGCGCGATAGTTATTGATATCAGTGTTTTCAGAGACCATTTCCACGGTTGTAGTGACGAAGTCATGAAATTTCAATTTCACGAACTGTTTCTTAATTGAATACTGTCTATCCAATCTGTCTAGACGTTTTTGTAGCTTGGGTAGAAGCCTTAACATCGCTTCACGACAGCTGTCGAGATCGGGGAGATCGGTATCGAAGGTGTTTTCGACGCTAACAGACTTGCGGATACGATCGGTCGATACCGGTCGGTTGTCGATACCCTTACTCAGCTGGAAAAGTCGTTCGCCAAAACTACCGAAGTGCTCGGTTAACGCATCCGCGCCGAAATTTTGCAAATCCTTGCAAGTTTTAAGATTCAGTTTGTGCATTTTGGCTGCCGTAACTTTACCGACGCCATGGAGTTTTTTGACAGCGAGTTTGGCGACGAAATCCTCTACCTCGTTTGGTAGCACTGCGAACTGCCCATCTGGCTTATTCCAGTCGCTAGCTATTTTTGCAAGAAACTTGTTAGGGGCGATTCCTGCTGAAATAGTTATCCCTACGGTTTCTCGTACCTCGTTGCGGATGGCTTCGGCGATTCTTATTGCGCTACCCCTAAACGCATCGCAGTCGCTAACGTCTAAGTAGGCTTCGTCCAGCGAGAGTGGTTCTATGAGATCGGTATAGCGCTGGAAGATCGCATGAATTCGTGAAGAGGCAAGGCGATACTTTTCCATATCGGTGCGAATGATGATTAGGTCGGGACAAAGACGCCGAGCAGTCGCTGAGGCCATTGCCGAATGTATACCGAATTCACGCGCTTCGTAATTGCAGGTTGCCACCACGCCGCGGCGTTCCGGAGAGCCGCCGACGGCTATGGGCTTGCCGCGCAGGGCAGGGTTGTCGCGCATTTCGATGGAGGCGTAAAAACAGTCGCAGTCGAAATGAATTATTTTTCGCTGCCGCTTCTGTTTCTGCGTGCTTAATGCAACGCTCTTTCGCTCCATCGGTTCACAGCCTAGGCGTTTTCGCTCTCGAATTTGCGCATGAAGGAGGCGAGTGCTTCGCACCCCGCCATTGGCATCGCGTTATAGATTGATGCGCGCGCACCACCAACGTCTCTGTGGCCTTTAAGCGCATACAGTCCTGCTTGCAGAGCTTGCTCGACGAACATATCGAGCAGTTCGGGTTTAGCGAGATTAAATGTCACGTTCATGATTGAGCGATGCGCCGGGTCAGCGACTCCAAGATAAAAATCGCTCGCATCGATAACATCGTAGAGCGTCTTCGCTTTCGCCTCATTCTGAGCTTCGAGTTTAGCAACCCCACCTTGTTCTTTTACCCACTCAAGCACGAGCCCCATCATGTAGATGGCAAACGTGTTGTTTGTGTTCGCGAGTGAGTGGCTGCTGGCATACACACTGTAGTCGAGCAGCGATGGTGTTTCTTCGAGTGCATGACCTAAAAGATCTTCGCGTACGATGACAAGCGCGAGGCCCGCTGGCCCAAGGTTCTTCTGCAAGCCGGCGAAAATAATACCGAACTGGCTTATATCGATTTTTCGCGACAAAAACTCAGAGGTCATATCGGCTACAAGCGGTATCGAGCCGGTCTGCGGGAAGCTATGCCAGCGTGTGCCGTAGAGCGTATTGTTACTAGTAATATGCAGATACGCGGTATCTTTGGGCAAGCTAGCAACATCGAATTCTGGTATGCGGTCAAAGCCGGTGTCGGCGCTGCTCGCAGCTGTGGTCGCGTTGCCATAGCGAGCGGCTTCTTTGCGCGCCTTGACGCCCCAAGTCCCGGTTTCGATATAGCTGGCCGATTTAGTCGGGCTCAATCCAAGCAGGTTCAAAGGCACCGCGCTAAACTGCATCTGAGCGCCGCCATGGACATAGAGGATCTTATAATTATCGGGGATGCCGGCAAGCTCCTTGAGGAGTTCATCGCAGCGGTTAAGCACGGCGTCGAACTCTGCCGAACGATGACTGATTTCAATGACACCAGCGCCCATGCCCTGATAATCGAGAAATTCAGCCTGTGCTTTTTTCATCACCTCTGCAGGCAGCATCGCGGGGCCGGCACCAAAATTGTAAACCTGTGTCATAGCGTTTTCCCAGAAAGTTACTTAATTGTTTATTTATTACGCGCTAAATCAGCGTGACCTTAATGACATTATCGATTGCTGCAATAGCAGCCAGTGAATCCGCCGAAGGCTCGCTCTCGAGATCGATAAGGTTGTAGGCGATGTCCTCACGACTTTTATTAATCATATCTAATACGTTGATATTTTGATCGGCGAGCACGGCGAGAATCTGCCCAAGCATCTTGGGCACATTGCGATTGCTTATAGCTAAGCGTGTGCCGCGCGCAGCGCCCTCGGCTCTGTCGAGTGTGAGTGCTGGAAAATTTACCGAGTTACGTATGTGCCCATTCTCGAGAAAATCCATCAATTGATCCGCCGCCATGATTGCGCAGTTTTCTTCGGCCTCTTGCGTGCTGGCACCGATATGCGGCATCGCGATAACTTCGTCACGTCCCATCAATTCACGGCGTGGGAAATCGCAGACATAGCGCCTTAGCTTGTTGTCGTTAAGTGCTCTCAGGAGCGCATCGGCGTCGACTATTTCATCGCGAGCGAAGTTGACTAGGCAGGTGCCGGGGCGCATCGCATCGAAAAGTTCATCGTTAATTAGCCCGCGCGTGGCGTCAATTGCCGGCAAATGGAGGGTAATGAAGTCTGAGTTCGCAACTAGCGCGCTGAGACTCTCTATACGTTTAACTTTGCTGGGCAGGCGCCAAGCTGCCTCGACTGAAAGTGCGGGATCGAAACCATTAACCTTCATACCGAGGCCTATCGCCATCTCGGCGACAAGCGAGCCGATCGCGCCGAGACCAACTACGCCCAGAGTTTTGCCCGCGATCTCGCTACCTGCAAAGCGCTTCTTCTCTTGCTCCATTAATTTTGAAAGCTCGCCATGATCACTCAGGTGCGCCTGTGACTCGGCGAAAGCGATACCCGGAATGATGCCGCGTGAAGCGAGAAGGAGGCCGCAAAGCACTAATTCTTTTACAGCGTTAGCGTTAGCGCCCGGTGTATTAAAGACAACGACCCCTCGCTCTGTACATTCCGCTACAGGAACATTGTTGGTGCCTGCGCCGGCTCTTGCTACGGCGCGCGAGCCGCCCACTTCATCCATCGATAGCTTATGGCTACGCAGCATAATCGCGTCGGCCTCTGTAGACTCTCCAGAAACAGTGTAATTACTGGCAGGGAAGCGGCTGAGGCCACGGTTCGAGATTTGGTTATAGGTTTTTATTGTGTACATGTGCTTCCCTGTTTTTATTGCTAGCTGGCGCCCAAATTGTCGTCGTTTTGAATAGCAACGGATTATGAAGCGAAACACGATCGAACTCCAGACGCAGGCAGTAACTGATTGATGATCATGGCAGGTTGGGGTGGTGGCTCAGTTCGCGTTAGTATTCGACGTAATATAGTAGGCGTTGCATGAATTTTCGAAACAAGGCATAAACGCACAAAAGGAGATGAGCAGGTGAGTCTTTTACAACCGGGTGTGCCTGTCGAGATAGAGACCAAAGCGGTGCGCGTGCGCCGAGTTCTCGGGTTGAACCCTGGGCCCATGACCGGACCAGGAACCAATACCTACTTTATCGGGACGGACAAACTCACGCTAATCGATCCAGGACCAATCGATGCTGAGCAGTTTAAGAATTTTTTGGCTGCGATAGGTGACTCGAGTCTTGTGAACATTTTGGTGACTCATACCCATGGGGATCATTCACCTGGCGCGCTCGCGCTCGCCAAACATACCGGCGCGACATTAATTGGTTTGAATGCACCGCAGGCGCCCGGTCAGGATCATAGCTTCGTCTCGGATATCGCCTGTGCCGACGGTGACATAATCGAATGTCAGGACACAGCGGGATGCTATTCACTGCAATTGATTCACACCCCCGGTCATGTCTCGAATCATCTGTGCTTTTTGCTTAAAGAAGAGGGTCTTTTGTTCACCGGAGACCATGTACTGCAAGGGACAACTCCCGTGATCCTGCCGCCAGACGGTGATATGAGCGAATATCTCTCGTCTCTCGAGCGCCTGCTGTCGCTACCTCTCATCTCGCTTGCGCCAGCGCATGGGGAGGTTATGCTGGCGCCTTTTGCAGAAATCGAGAAACTAATCGCGCATCGCCTCAAGCGCGAAGCAAAAATTTTCGATCGTATGCGACTTTTAGCTCCGTGTACCGAAGATGAGCTTGTTATCAGCGCTTACGATGATGTTGGAGAGCATCTACTACCATGGGCGAAGCGAACCATGAGGGCGCATCTGATTAAGCTTGCGAAAGAGGGTAAGGCGCAGTTCGATGAATCTCATTGGCAAGTACTTTAGTCCGGTGAATAGCGCTACAGAATCAATGCAAGCTACGTTGGAAGAGGCTAAAAAAGTGGTCGAGGCAGAGGCTGATAGCGCGCCCCCAAAAGCCAACCCTTGCTGGAGTCTTTATCTTTTGCGTCGCGAAGACGGGGGCATTTACACGGGTATTAGTACCGACGTTGAGCGCCGTTTCAATGAGCACAAGGCGGGTCGCGGTTCTCGTTCGCTACGGGGAAAGTCGCTTGTAGCGATAGAGTACTCACTGGTTCTCGGCTCGCGTTCGCTTGCCTTGCAGGCAGAGCACCGGGTGAAGAAATTGACGAAACCGGTAAAGGAGTCGTTGATCAAGAGTGGACTTTCCCGTAACGAGCTTCTCGCGTTTCTCAATATTGCCTTGAACTGAGGTTGGGTCGCGGCTGCGGACAGGTTTTTTCGGCAGTTTCTTGCACTAGGCTTTCGACGGCACGGGAGTCTCATTGCCGTGTTCATCGAGCAGAGTTATTTTAAAGCTCAAGAAGCCATAAATGACGGCGACGACGGGGCAAATCAAGTTAAAGAAACAATAGGGAAGATAGGCGAAAGTCGCCACCCCCAGCGTTCCAGCCATATAGGCGCCACAGGTATTCCACGGGATCAGAGGCGAAGTCATGGTCGCTGCATCCTCTAACGTTCTAGAGAGGTTTTTCGGGTCAAGATTGCGATTCGCGTATTCCTGCTTATACATCCTGCCAGGCAATACGATCGCGATGTATTGGTCTGAGGTGATGATATTCGCGCCAATGCAGGTTGCAATCGTTGTCGCAATCAGGCTTCCCGTACTGTGGACGAATGAAAGCGCGTAGGTCACTAGGCAGCGCAGCAGCCCACTGAAGTCCATCGCGGCGCCAAAAACCATAGCACATAGAATAAGCCAAACCGTGTTGAGCATCGAACTCATGCCGCCGCGCGTCATTAAATCATCAAGCGTTGTATTGCCGCTGTCGAGAACGAAGCCATCGAAAAGCGTCTGCCAAATGCCTTTGATAATGCCGAGTGTCAAAGATGATGAATCACCCGACATCGCTGCCAGAGCGGGCTGCTGAAAAACGAGAGCTAAAACGACTGCAATAAGGGCGCCTGCGAGAATCGTGGGTATTGGGGGTAGGCGTTTGTTAGCCATGAAGAGCAGGGTAGCGACCGGTATTAGCATCAGCGGATTGATGGTGAAATTGTCTTGGATTAGCCGCATCGTTATCGCGAGATCGTCGGCGCTCGCGCTCGTATCGATATTGAATCCGAGCACAAGATAAAGCAGTAGCGCGATAACGATGCTGGGTAAAGTTGTCCAAACCATATGGCCGATGTGACTAAACAGATCCGTTCCAGCAACCGCCGGCGCGAGGTTTGTTGTCTCTGATAGGGGTGACATTTTGTCGCCGAAATAAGCGCCGGAGATGATCGCGCCCGCGGTGATTTCGAGCGACAGGCCGAGGCCGGCGGCAGCGCCAATGAGCGCAATGCCTACAGTACCGGCGACAGTCCACGAGCTGCCGATACTCAGAGCGATGAGTCCGCAAATCAGGCAGCTCGCAGCGTAAAAAATAGACGGATCAAGTATGAGGAGGCTGTAGTAGATCATGGTCGGCACCGTGCCGGATAGAATCCAGGTGCCGATCAACACGCCTACGCTAAACAAAATGAGGATAGGTTTAAGTGAGACAGTTATACCAGCAATGATGGCGTCTTCGGTATCCTCCCAGCTTAGTCCGTTGCGCCAGCCGATAGCCGCTGCAATGGCGGCGCCGATGCAGAGTGCGATCTGATTTGCCCCGTAGCTTGCGTCTTCCCCGAATAAATAGACCGACAGGGATAGCATCAGCACGAGCGCTGCAACCGGCAAGAGTGCTTGCGAAATAGTCGCCTCGCTCTGCGTGGCTATTTTGGCATCGGTCTCACCTGGTTGGCCTGCCGCGCGGTTCGTCGGCTTGGTATTCTGGTCTGTGAGCTGCTCGGGGGGTTCAGTCATTCTAGGTGGCTATCTCGCGTTTAAATATAACGTCCGAGGATAAGCGCTAGCCCCCGCCTGTGTCCAATCTCTTAGCGTTGGGCGGCAGACCGCGAGGCTTAGCGTAGGGTATACTTAGAGAAATACATAGTTACGTTGCGTGCGTCATATGGTGCGCGCCGAGTTAGGGACGCAGATGACAGATCTTAAAGCCTATATGATCGACCTAGGTAGACGCGCGCGCGATGCGTCAGCTTCTATTGCTAAAGCGACTACGGGTCAAAAGAACGCGGCGCTACTGGCTATAGCCCAGCATATCGATGACGCGCGTGAGGTACTCCTCGAGGCGAATGCGCTAGACATGCAGGCGGGCCAAGGAAAGGGGCTAGATGCTGCGCTACTCGATCGCTTAGAACTGACGACTGCACGCATCGATGCCATGCTCGAAGGGCTTCGGCAAGTGGCTGCGCTCGACGATCCCATCGGCAGCATTAGCGAGATGAAACCAAGACCTAGCGGTATTCAGGTAGGGCGTATGCGTGTGCCCTTGGGTGTCATCGGGATCATCTATGAGTCGCGCCCGAATGTGACCTGCGAAGCTGCGAGTCTTTGCCTCAAATCGGGCAATGCGACGATCCTGCGCGGTGGCTCGGAGGCCCTGAATTCTAATCAAGCGATTGCGCGCTGCATAACGTTAGGGCTTGCTGAGGCAGGGCTGCCCGCCGATGCCGTCCAAGTACTAAACCGCCCGGATCGAGACGCGGTAGGTCATTTGATTACTATGCCTGAGTTTGTCGATGTCATTGTTCCACGCGGTGGTAAGGGGTTGATCGAACGTATCAGTCGCGATTCCCGCGTGCCCGTGATCAAGCATCTCGACGGCAATTGCCACCTGTATATCGAGTCAGATGCTGATTTCGATAAGGCGGTGCGCGTGGCAATCAACGCCAAGACTCAGCGTTATGGGACCTGCTGCACGCTGGAGTCATTACTTATCGACGACGCAATCGCAGACGCGCTCTTGCCCGCGCTCGCCGCCGAATTTGACAAACATTCGGTGGAGCTAAGGGGCTGTGCCAAAACACGTTCCCTAGTCCCGAAGGCGATAGCGGCGACAGAGGAAGACTGGGGAGAGGAATATCTCGCCCCAATTTTATCTGTGAAGGTTGTCAGTGGCTTGGATGAAGCAATAGCTCATATCAACCGCTACAGTTCGGGGCACACGGAATCCATCATCACCGAGAATTTCACGAAGGCGCAGCGTTTTTTGCGCGAAGTGGATTCCAGTTCGGTAATGATTAACGCGTCGACTCGATTCGCCGATGGCTTCGAATATGGTCTCGGTGCTGAGATTGGTATTTCGACTGATAAACTTCATGCGCGAGGCCCCGTGGGTTTAGAAGGCCTGACTTCGCAGAAATATATCGTGTTAGGGGATGGGCATATCCGCACATGAGTAAGAGAGTCGGTGTCTACGGTGGAATGTTTGACCCAGTGCACTGTGGTCATCTCGCCGTAGCCGAGCTCGCGCTCGGGGCGCTGAGTCTCGATCGCGTGCTTTTTGTACCCTGTAAACTTCCTAATCACCGGCATGCAGCGAGTGCGACTGGTGCTCAGCGCCTCGAGATGTTGACTCTCGCGTGTGCAGGCAGCGCTCAACTCGTCGCGAGCCCTATCGAACTCGAGCGTGAGGGTGTCTCTTTTAGTATCGATACGCTCGCGCAGTTAAAGAACGACGATCCGAGCACGGATTTCGTCTTAGTGCTTGGAAGAGATGCGTTCGAGGGGCTGCCTCTCTGGGACAGATGGGAGCGGCTTTTGGATGAGAATCTACTCGCGGTGGTTTCACGTCCTGAGATATCTGTATCGCGCGAAAGCGCAGAGCTAACTCAGCTCGCTTCGCGAATGGTGGGAAGCCCAGAGGCGCTTTTCGAGGGCAGCAGAGGCAAAATTATTCTGCTGGACGAGTTACAGAATCACTTGTCGTCTACCCGTGTTCGCGCGGCGCTTTCTGAGGTAAATGATCGCACTAAATCTACAGATAAGAGACTAGATGATTGGTTACCAGCCACAGTGCGCGCTTATATCGAGACTCATGACCTCTACAGATAGATGTAGATTCAACTTTATTTAATTATTTTAATTATATGATTTATAAGGAATAAGTATTGAAAAACTTAAAGGCACTTAAAAGCGACCAGTTAGCCGAACTGGCAGTCACTGCGCTTGGTGACATGAAGGGGCAGGAGATACGCAGCATTAGCGTTAAAGGGCTGACCTCGATTACAGACTTCATGGTTATCGCTACCGGTTCGTCTAGTACGCATGTGAAAGCGCTTGCCGATTCAGTCGATAAGGCGGCAAAAGAGGCTGGGCAAACCGTTAAAAGCATTGAGGGCAAAATAGCGGCAGAATGGGTGCTAGTCGACCTCGGCGATGTTGTTGTCCATCTAATGATTGCCCCGATGCGCGCGCTCTATAATTTGGAGGAGCTCTGGAGTTTTAAGCCGCTAGCTGAGGAAATCCCAACCGAGACCGCAGCCGAGCATGAAGCTTAAGCTAATTAGCATTGGTACCAAAATGCCGCGTTGGGTGCAGGAAGGGGTCGATGAATACAGTAAACGAATCGTTGGTGATTTGGGCTTTAGTCTCCTAGAGCTCCCGATGGCCAAACGCACCAAGGCTCAGAGCCCCGAGGTATGTCGGGAGAAAGAGGGCGAGGCGATTCTAGCTTCCGTGCAAGACGCCGATTACGTAGTAAGCCTTGAAGTGTTAGGTAGGCCGCTTGATACACCGGCGCTCGCCGCGAGACTCGAGCACTTCAAGAGCCAAGGTCGAAATATTTGCCTTTTGGTTGGTGGTCCCGATGGTTTGTCTAAGGCATGCGCAGCACGTGCTGATGAGAGCTGGTCGCTTTCGGCGATGACATTACCTCACCCTCTGGTGCGCGTAATAATGGTTGAGCAACTCTATCGCGCGAGCAGCCTGAGCAAAGGGCACCCATACCACCGGGCGTGAGTATCGGAATAGAGCGGTAGCAGCGGTCCTGATAATAGGTAAAACTTTCGAGCACAGACGGTGTCAAAGCTACTGACGGTGAGAAGCGGAGTGAAGAGTGGAAGGTAGGTGGCAGCTCAAAGATCGTGAGGCTGAACGAAGGCTTTTCGCTAGACGCATGCTCGTTGCGAGCATCGTCGTTGCGTTTCTCTTCGCTGCACTGCTTGTCAAACTCATTAATCTTCAAGTCACCCAATACGATTATTTTGCTGCGCGAGCAGATGGCAATCGGCTTCACTCGCAGTATGTGCCCCCCGCACGCGGGCTGATATACGATCGAAGCGGCGAACTGCTTGCTGACAACCAGCCGATCTTTAATCTTTCGGTTGTGAGAGAGCGGGTCGATGACATCGAGGCGACTCTCGAGCTGTTATCCTCTCTTATTCGCCTCGCTCCAGAGGATGTTGAGCAATTCAGAGAAAGGCTCAAGCGCCGTCGAGTCCCTTTCTCCTCAGTTCCACTTCGCTATGTCCTCACCGAAGAGGAAAAGGCGCGAGTGTCGGTCAATGCGCATCGTCTTCCTGGTATTAGCATTGAGCCCCAATTTGTGCGCAGCTATCCTACTGGTGAACTCAACGCGCACGCGATTGGCTATGTATCTGAGATCAATCGTGAAGAGCTCGGCGCGTTTGCCGAGGATGTGCGTGAAAATTATGGCGGAACGAATCACATAGGCAAGACAGGAATCGAGCGTACCTATGAGGCTCTTCTACACGGCGAGGTAGGCTACGAAGTAGTCGAGAAGAACAATCGCGGTCAGGTCATGCGTCGGCTTGAACGCACGGACCCAATTGCCGGTAAGAACCTGACGCTTTACCTAGAAAATCGATTGCAGCGTGTCGCTACCGAAGCCTTAGGTGAGCATCGGGGCGCGGTTGTGGCGATCGATCCTACAACCGGTGGAATCCTAGCAATGGTCAGTAAGCCGGGATTTGATCCTAATTTGTTCGTGACAGGAATAAGCAATGCCGACTACTCGCAGCTCATAACCGACACTGTCAATACGCCATTATTCGACAGGACCGTGAATCCCTACCCTCCGGCGTCGACGGTAAAGCCTTTTATCGGTCTCGGTGGTTTGCAGCACGGTTTTACCGACACCGACACGGTGATTCAAGACCCCGGTTATTTCAGGCTTCCCGGTGTACGCTACCGATGGGGTGACTACACATTGCGAACAGCCATCGGCGGCGGCCATGGCGAGACAAATCTTCAGCGCGCAATCTTTCAATCCTGCGATACCTTTTTTTACGACCTTGGGTATCGGATGGGTATCGATACCATTCATAGTTTTTTGAGTCAGTTTGGCTTTGGCCAAAATTTCGCGCTCGATGTTGGGTACGCACGAACCGGCGTGCTGCCCTCGCGAGAGTGGAAGCAGGCAACGCGAAATGAGCCATGGTATCCGGGTGATACGATTAATTCCTCAATTGGGCAGGGTTATATGTGGGCCACCCCTCTGCAGCTTGCGACTGCAACTGCGATCGTGGCCAACAAAGGGGTTGTCGTTAAGCCAAGAATGCTTGCGGCGATTGACGGAGAGCCTTTTCAGCCGCAAGACCCAAACCCCGCAGGCAACGTGCAGGTAGATAATCCAGAACATTGGCGTTACATTGAAGAGTCGATGACGATGGTCGTACATAGGCCGTACTCTGAGGTGTTCAGAGACTATGGTACCGCCTATGAAGCGATCGCTCGGGCTGATCGCGATATGTCCTATAAAATGGCTGGAAAGTCGGGTTCGGCTCAAGTCGTGAGCATCGCTCAAGATATTCTTCAGAGTGAGGATATCGATGTGTCTGATTTGAATAAAGACCACGCGCTGTTTGTTGCCTATGCTCCGGCACAGCATCCAACGATTAATCCCCAGATTGCTGTCGCAGTCTTTGTTGAGAATGGGCAGCATGGCAGCAGTGTCGCTGGTCCTGTCGCCAAAGCGATTATTGATTCCTTTCTTCTCGATATCCTAGAAATAGATTTTACAGCGCTTGCCACTGATCCTGATGCCCTGCTTAGCGAGGGCTCTGATCGCGTGCGACAGGCAGACGAAAACTCCCCCAGCTTTGTCGCCGTCAATGCCGAGCATGAAGGTCATCGACATGATTAGTCATGGAAGAGGTATTCGCTTAGTCATCGGCAGAGGAGTCGGGTCGAGAGAGGCGCTGGTGTGAAGGCGTCCAGTAATCGAGATTTTGTCAGGCAGTCGAATGTCAGTTTCTCTCAGCCCCGCAGGCTGCGCAGCTTTTGGCAGATAATTCACATTGATCCCATACTCCTCGCTGGGTTGTTGGCCCTTTGCGGTTTTGGACTCTTCGTGCTCAACAGTGCTACGGGGGGAGACCCCGAAACGATTATTCGGCAGGCAGGAACGATGGGAATCGGCCTTGTCGTGATGTGCGCTGTTGCACAATTCGATAGTCAATTTTATCGTCGATGGGCCCCTACAGCCTATGTCCTGGCGTTGTTCATACTTGGCCTCGTGCTTGTGATTGGGGCTGAGAAAAATGGGGCAAAAAGCTGGTTGGATCTTCCTGGATTACCTAGTTTCCAGCCCTCTGAACTGCTGAAATTTATTGTCCCAATGCTTCTTGCATGGTATCTCGCGAGCCGCGCGCTCCCGCCCAATCTAAAACACGTCTTTTGGGCTGGTGTTTTTACGTTATTGCCAGCTGCGCTCATTGTTCTTCAGAATGATATGGGCACCGCGCTCATGGTTACCATGTCGGGCATTTTTGTTGTGCTCCTTGCGGGGCTGCGATGGCGAGTTGTTTTCGCGGGAATCTTCGCAGCGGTAATCGCCTCACCTGCATGGTATTTGTTCCTTGCGCAGCCGCACCAGAAGAATAGGATACTGACCTTTTTCGACCCCTATAGAGATCCTACTGGCGCTGGCTATAACATCATTCAGTCGCAGATTGCTATCGGCTCCGGTGGTATTTATGGGAAAGGCTACGGGAATGGCGCGCAGTCACACTTAGACTTTATTCCAGAAAGCAACACGGACTTTATCTTGGCTGTTCTCGCCGAGGAATTTGGACTTATTGGTGTGTTGGTGCTTATCGCACTCTATCTTTTTGTGATTATCAGAGGCGCACGCATCGCACTCTCGGCGAGTGACATGTTCGGCCGGTTGTTGGCAGGCAGCATTACCCTAACTTTTTTTCTGTATTTGTTTGTCAATATGTCGATGGTATCGGGGCTATTACCCGTAATTGGATTGCCTCTGCCTCTTATCTCTCGGGGCGGGACAGCGGTTGTAACGCTGTTTATCGGATTTGGGCTGCTCATGTCTATTCAGACCCATCGCGTTACTCAACCGGTGCGCTAGAGAACGGCGCTCGGGGTTTTCAGCGCAAGGGTTTAACCCTAGACAAAGCGCTAAAATACTCAAACTTTCCCGCTTGCTACCGCTACCCTTTCTGAGTGTCTACAGATGTGAGCGTCTTTGGAATCTTTACGGCATTCTGATACTGGGTAGACATCTGCGAAAAATTGAGCAAACCAGACCATCAAGAGGCAAAACAATGAGAGGTACTGCAGTGGATCACTCCATTCAGGCTGTGTGGACTTGTGCGTCACGAGTCAAGCCAGCGAAGCACCGTGGTTTCCTCTTTGGAGTAAAAACGCCGGTAATGCTGCTACTTGCCTTGCTCGCAGGCTGCGCGAGCAGTCCCTCTGTGAAGCAGCCTTTGCCAAATGCAGGGCGCTATCAAATAGCACAAGACCGGGCGCCAACCAGGATGCTGGATCCTTCAGAGATCGAAGAGGTTGAGCCAACCGCAGTGACGCGCACTATGGCGGGAAATCGTAGTCCCTACGAGGTGCTGGGCAAACGCTACACAGTTATGTCCACCGAGGAAGGGTATTTCGAGAGAGGGGTGGCCTCTTGGTATGGCGAAAAATTTCACGGCCACAAAACGTCAAACGGTGAGACCTTCGATATGTATAAGGTATCAGCCGCGCATAAGTCACTGCCGATACCGAGTTTTCTTAGGGTAACTAATCTCGACAATAATCGCAGCATCATTGTCCGAGTTAACGATAGGGGCCCGTTTCACGGTGATAGAATCATTGATCTGTCTTACGCTGCCGCAGTGAAGCTTGGCTACGCCGACAGAGGCACCGCGCGCGTCGAGTTAGAGGCGATCGTGGTCAATACAGACAAGCCCAGTGAGCGACGCCAGCAGCCCCAGCTGGCGAGAGTCGGTAGTGGTAAAATAGCTGACCAATACCTTCAAGTAGGCGCTTATTCACAGCGCGAAAGTGCTCAAGAAGTCGCGCAGCAGTTGCGGAGTCTTACACGGCAGCCAGTCAGAATAGAAGAGGTGATTTCCTCCCAAGGTCAGCGTTTGCACCGGGTGCGAATCGGACCTCTGAATGATCTGGCCGAGGTGGATTCGCTAAAGGCGCGAGTAGCGTCAGCTAATCTGGGGACGCCCTACACCGTTTCCGAGTAAAAAAGTAATTTCAGAACGCGTCCAAACACGGGCAAAGCGTGACTCAAACGAGGCTAACCCGTGACTATTTTTATTGATAACCGATGATGCGTAGGCATCGCGCCGCGTAAGCATTAAACTAGTAAATTATTTCTGATTTGATTTCACAAATGCAAATTCGGTCAATAATTCCGCGCAAGACCTAGTATCATAGGCAGTGGTAGCAGGATGAATTATCGACCCAAGCGAAATTTCCGGTGGCGCATTAAATAGAAGAGCCGCAGAAGAGAATTCAGACAAAGAGACGAGTTTCCCATGATATCAAGAGTCCGATCTAACCAGCGCACACTCAGTATCCTTCTTGCCCTGTGCATTGGCGTGTTGCCAACTCTCAGGGCGTTTGCAGCCCCCGCGATTATTCCACGCCCGCCAGATATCGCAGCGACTAGTTATATTCTGATCGACGCCAAAACAGGGCAGGTTTTAATTGAAGAAAACGCCGATGAGGCGTTGCCGCCTGCAAGCCTGACAAAGATTATGACGTCTTACATTGCTATCGAGGAAATCATCAGCGGTCGCCTGACACTCGATACGCCTGTGCACATTAGTGAGAAGGCCTGGCGCATGGAGGGGTCGAAGACTTTTGTTGGCGTCGATACTATGGTGCGCGCAGAGGACCTTTTGCGCGGCATTATTATTCAATCAGGCAATGACGCGAGTGTCGCGATAGCAGAACACATCGCGGGCAGTGAAGACGCCTTTGCTGACATGATGAATCAGTATGCCGAGGTTATGGGCATGCAGCAGAGTTTTTTCATGAATTCGAGTGGGTTGGATACGGAGCAGTATTACAACACAATGTCGGCGCGTGATCTGTCAATCATTGCTCGAGAAACGGTGAACAAGCATAGGGATTTCTATCCAATCTATGCCGAACGCGAGTTCACTTATAATGGTATTACGCAGACTAACCGCAACTCGCTACTTTTTCGAGATCGTAATGTGGATGGTCTCAAAACAGGCTGGACAGACGCAGCAGGATACTGCCTTGTCGCCTCGGCCGAACGTGACGGTATGCGTCTGATTTCAGTCGTGATGGGCACTGCAAGCACAGAGGCACGCGCCATCGAGACACAAAAACTCTTTACCTATGGGTTCCGCTATTTTGAAACTCATCAGCTCTATAACGAGGGGCAAGTATTGACCAATGTTCCCGTTTGGTCAGGAGAGCAGTCGGCCGTTGATCTAGGTGTCACAGAGAACGTGTTTGTGACCATTCCCCGCGGTCAAGGCGAAAATCTGACAGCTGCTATTGAAGTCGAGGAGGCCGTCAGCGCACCTCTAGTCGAGGGGGAAATTATGGGCGTTGTAAATGTCACTCTCGACAACGATCTCATCTATAGGGGCGACGTAGTCGCAATGCAAGGTATCGAACAGGGCAGTCTGTTTAAGCGTTTCATTGATTGGTTAACGCTTTTCTTCAGCAATTTATTCTCTTAGGTTCGATGCGATGACCAAGGACATTACGTTTACTGAGACGCCACTCAGCACCGATCAAGAAGCGCCGAAAATAGAGTTCCCCTGCCTCTATCCAATTAAAGTGATTGGCGCGTCTGCGCCTGGTTTTAGAGCGATGGCAATAAGCGTTCTCGAGCGCCATGCAGGAAGAATATCCGAGGAGCTCATAGAGTTTAACCAGAGTAAAAAAGGCAACTACGTCTCGGTGCGAGTGACCATTGCGGCCACTGGCGCAGAGCAACTGGAAAAGCTATTTGCAGAGCTGAAGACGATCGAGCACGTAAAGATGGTGCTTTAGATGCGTTTAGATGCGTATAAGTGGGAGCAGGCAGTCCCCGCGCCTAATCAGCCTTTAACCAAAACCAACGAAATAAGGTTGAAAGTAAGGCGGCTAGGGCTTCAAGACTATGTGCCTCTCTGGCACGCGATGCGATACCTCGCTGAACATCCGAGGCCTGGTCGCGATGATGAAATATGGATGTTGAGTCACAAGCCTGTCTTTACTCAGGGGCAAGCGGGTCGGGCTGAGCATATACTCGATGCCGGCGATATTCCTATTGTGCAGATCGACCGCGGTGGTCAAGTTACCTACCATGGCCCAGGTCAGCTTGTCGGCTATCTACTAATCGATGTAAAGCGTCGTAAGATGGGTGTTCGCGAATTAGTAGACCTCATCGAAGAGGCAATTGTCGAGGCGCTCGCTACGTTCGGAATCAGTGGAGAGCGTCGGCCTGATGCTCCGGGTGTCTATGTGAACGGCGCGAAAATCGCCGCGCTAGGCTTGCGCATCAAAAACGGGTTGAGCTATCACGGGCTGAGTCTCAATGTCGACATGGACAAATCACCGTTCGATAGAATAAACCCCTGCGGCTTCGAGGACCTCAAAGTAACTCAGGTCGCAGATCTAATCGGCAAGACAGATGCCGAGCGTAACTTAATGCAAGAAGTTAGCAGCGCGCTTATTGCGGCTTTGCTGACGCGGTTTGGGTATTTAGCCTAGCGCCGCTGCTTTCTCCTTACCGAAGAAGGAGTTAGTGCAAATTGAAATGCCTCTTTAAGCAGGCTAAAAACTGAAATGCCGGTGCGCCGGCGAAGTGAGCTAGGTCAAAATGACAGAGACAACAGAGCGAAAGCGTCGAAATGTGTTAATCGAAGGCGAGAAGCTGCGCGGTGCAGACAAGGTGAGGCGCATCCCTCTGAAGGTGATCCCAACCGACGAGCTGCCAACCAAGCCTGACTGGATTCGCGTTAAGATTCCTGCGTCGCCCAGAATAAATCATATTAAGCAGAAACTTCGCGAACATAAACTTGCGTCAGTTTGTGAGGAGGCTTCGTGCCCCAATCTGGGCGAGTGTTTTAGCAACGGTACCGCGACTTTCATGATTATGGGTGAGATCTGCACCCGCCGCTGTCCCTTCTGCGATGTTGCCCACGGCAAGCCTAATGCACTCGATCCTAATGAGCCAACAGAGCTCGCCAGTGCGATCAAAGAAATGGGTCTTAGTTATGTTGTTATTACCTCTGTCGATCGTGACGACTTAAAAGACAGCGGGGCACAACATTTCGCGAATTGCATAAGCGAAACGCGACGCTTCAATCCCGAGATTCAGGTCGAGGTCTTAGTGCCTGATTTCCGGGGACGCATGCAGATTGCACTCGATATTTTGAAAGAGACGCCTCCGGATGTGTTTAACCATAACCTCGAGACCGTCCCCCGCCTCTACAGGAAAGCTCGTCCAGGCGCTGACTATCAGTGGTCTCTTGATCTTCTGAAGGGATACAAAGCACTCCGCCCCGAAGTTGTAACGAAGTCTGGGCTGATGCTCGGCCTTGGTGAGACAATCGACGAGGTGAAAGACGTCATGCGCGACCTCTTCGCGCACGATGTTGACATGGTGACGCTCGGTCAGTATCTGCAGCCGAGTAAAGACCATCTCAAGGTCGAACGCTTCGTGCATCCCGACGAATTCGACGCACTGCGCCAGTTCGGTGAGGAGCTTGGCTTCAAGCATGTAGCAAGCGGACCGTTAGTGCGTTCATCGTATCATGCTGATAAACAGGCTCAAGGCGAAGATATCGTCGTCAAGGCTTAATACGATGATGTTCCGCCTGCTGTCTGCCGTGAGCCTGCTGCTAGCCGCCTTGCTCCTCTACTGGCTCGATGTCAATGCGATTGTGGTCGGCAGATTAGCTATTCCTGTAAGGGCCCTGTTAAGTACATCGGTTGTGATTCTAGGCCTGATTGGCGTGCGGCCCTGGCTTTCGCCCTTTTTGCGTTCACCAGTGGTATTTACCGGATTTTTTGTCATCCCACTGCTTTTCTTTGTCGCGCTCTACTTTTTTCTCTTGCTTCCTCAGCGAGCGGGGGAGGGGGTCCGCGGAGAGCAAATCCTCAGTGCACTCATTACCGATGCCTCAAGTAATGGGATCGTAGAAGTGGGTTTCAGCTATCCGATCTATACGCCAACAATCGAGTTAAAAAACGCTGAGCTCTTTACACGCGATGTCGAGCTTTATCTTCGCGTAATCGATGCGCGCGGTGGCTCTTCTTTGTATAGAGCGGTGCGCGATGCGGTTCCAGGTAGCGCATTAAGCGTCGAGGCAAGCGTAAAGGGACTGCTGAGTGACAGCGAAGAATATGTGTTCAATCCACTTAGCGTCGCACCTTTGGGGAATTTGACCGGTAAAGCTGCTTTCGTGATTACTAACTTGGAAGAGGGGAGGTCGCTCAGGCAAGCGCTCAAAGACGCGCAAGAGGCTCAATTCGAATTACGCGAAATTGACTCCGGGAAGCTAATCGACGACTTTCCTCTTATCCGCCTGTGAACGCATTACAACATTAAGCTAAACTGAAGCCTTGGCAAGTCCTTCACTAACGTCCCCTTTACGAATCTCCTGATCTCCAGCCCCAAGGATATTGCGCTGTAAGGCGATGCTTATGCCTAAAACGATCAGCGAGGCGGCGGCCGAATAACCGAGTAGCGCGGAGAGCGTTGACCCCAGTGGGAGCAGCAAGGCGAGCGCAATGGCGAGTATCAAGCGTGCACTTTCGAGTGGCGCCGCGAGTCGGCGTTTGTCTAGTATGTAGCCATGTGTAAAGAGTGATAACACAATGAAGCCGGCAGCAGCCCACAGCTCGACGGGACTTGCCAAAGAGGCAAGGCCAGCGAGGGAGAGGCTCACGGCGACTGTGATGAGAAATTGACCGAACACATAGGCCTTCGTTGCGCTGGCAACAGGAGGATCATATTTGGATCTTAGGTCGATGGGTGTCGCTTTGCAGGTTTTCACGTAGCCTTCAGGAAGCCACCCAGGGCGCTTAAACAAGAGTTGGACTTTGTTCTTAATGCCCTTGATCTTTACGAAATCAACCAGTAGTCGCCAGTAAACATGCGTATTCGCCCATAGCGGATTCCAGCTATTGAGAGGTTTGCGCAGGCCGTAAACAGCCGGTTCCTCGGCCAGTTCATCTTGATAGGTACCGAAAATCCTGTCCCAGATAATGAAAACACCGCCGTAATTTTTGTCTACATACTGATCATTGCGCGCATGATGGACGCGGTGGTTCGAGGGCGTCACCATGATCCATTCGATAGGTCCAAGCTTGGGTACATGCTGAGTGTGCACCCAGAATTGGTAGATGAGATTGAGACTCACCGTCGCAACGAGGACTTCGCCGGGCACACCGGCAATGAAGAAAGGGATAAGGAATAAAAAACCGTGAAAGTCGATGCTTGTCTGTCGAAGCGCAGTTCCTAAATTGTAATCCTCACTTTGATGATGCGAGACATGTGACCCCCAAAAAAGGGTTACTTCGTGACCTAGGCGATGTTTCCAGTAATAGGCAAGGTCGTAAAAAATAAAGGTAGTAATCCATACAAGCGTCGAGTCTGCCGATAATTGCGTTAGCGCAAAGGCGTCGACCACGAATTCATAGATTAGCGCCGAGCCTCCTACTATCATTAGTCCGCTGAGTGAGCTCAGTGAGCCCATGGAAAGGCTGTTAATCGTGTCATTAAGGCGATAAGTGTTGCGACCGCGGATGACACCGTAAATAAATTCGGCCAGAATCAGCGCGAGGAAGAATGGCACTGCGATAGCGATTAAATCCATGGAAGTCCTCTCAATTTATTGCGTGTTCGTCGCTAATCATCGGATTGATTGGGCGCGTAAGGGGTAGCGATTTTACACCTAATGCGCCTGCCAATAATGACAAAAAAGGTTATCATAGCGTTGTTTATAGAAGATTACTCGATTCGTATCTCGCCGGCCAGAGTAAGGTGATACGAGACAAAACAATCACAATCAGAGCATTTAATTATGAGTGATTCGAAATTCAAGCGCTCAGGCTTACCTACATTCTTAAATATTAGTTTATTAGGCGCTGCGCTAAGCCTTGTCAGCGGTATTGCAGCGGCACAGGGAATTCAACAAACGAAAGGCGATTATCAAGATAAATTTCGTCAACTGGACGAAGTATTGCCGACACCTAATGTTTACCGCAACGCAGCAGGGCAGCCTGGTCATGCCTATTGGCAGCAGAAAGTCGATTACGATATCGACGTAACCCTGAACGAGGATACGCACAGTATTCAGGGTAGCGAATCGATTTCCTATCAGAATAATTCTCCAGACACGCTAAATTACCTTTGGCTGCAATTGGACCAGAATCGGTTTCGTAATGATTCCATCGCGCAGCTCAGTGAGACCTTCAACCGTTCTAATCCCGAGCCAGGATCACCTGCCCGCGTGAGTCTCGGGCAGCTCCGAGAGATTCAGTACATGGAAGAGGCTGAACTTGGCTACGACATCCAATCGGTTGTAGATGGGTCGGGTAACACGCTAAGTCACACCATCGTAGGAACGTTGATGAGAGTCGATTTGCCCCGCCCTCTGAGACCTGGTGCTAAGGTGGATTTTAAGATCGACTATGCCTACAACATTGTTAACGGCGACGTACTAGGCCCGCGCGCGGGCTATGAATATTTCGCTGACGAAGGTGAAAACGGCAACACTATTTATGCCCTCGCACAATGGTTTCCTCGTCTTGTAGCCTATACCGACTACGAAGGCTGGACGAACAAGGAGTTCTTGGGCTCAGGTGAGTTCACACTGGAATTTGGCGATTACGATGTTGCCATGACGGTTCCTGCAGACCATATCGTTGCTGCGACGGGGGAGCTTGAGAATGCGAACCAAGTACTCACCGATGAGCAGCGTCGTCGCCTTCGAGAGGCGGAAACTGCAGAGCGACCAGTGTTGATTGTCACACCTGAGGAAGCTTTAGCAAACGAAGCTGAAGGGACCGACGAGACTAAGACTTGGCGGTTTAGTGCCAAAAACGTTCGCGATTTCGCATGGTCTTCGTCACGTAAATACATCTGGGACGCTAAGGGCTATAGGCAGGAAGGCGCCGAGCAGGAACTTGTCCTTGCTATGTCCTTTTGGCCTAAAGAAGGCGGTGACCTCTGGGCGAAATACTCAACAGAATCGGTAATACACACACTCGAAGTCTATAGCCGATTCTCATTTGACTTCCCATATCCTACCGCGCAATCAGTCAATATTGGCTTTGTTGGCGGAATGGAATATCCGATGATTACCTTTAACGGCCCGCGCACGACGCTACAAGAGGATGGTAGCCGCACCTACACTCTTGCTGAGAAACGATTCCTCATTGGCGTGGTGATTCACGAGGTTGGACATTTCTATTTCCCTATGATTGTTAACTCTGACGAACGTCAGTGGACGTGGATGGACGAAGGTATCAACAGCTATCTTGACGGGGTCGCTGGTCGCGAATGGGATGCCGAGATTCCCTGGGGCGTAGAACCGCGTTATATCGTTGATTACATGGTGTCGAGTAATCAAGTGCCAGTGATGACGCAGTCAGACAGTGTGCTGCGACTTGGGCCGAACGCGTATTCTAAACCGGCAACGGCGCTGAATATTTTGCGCGAGACAATTATGGGACGCGAGCTTTTTGATTTCGCATTTAAAGAATATTCACGTCGTTGGGAATTTAAGCGTCCCACACCTTCTGATTTCTTTCGCACGATGGAAGAAGCGTCGGGTATCGATCTTGATTGGTTTTGGCGCGGTTGGTTTTACACCACAGACCACGTTGATATTTCTTTAGAGCGCGTCTATCAAATGCAGATGAATACGGAAGATCCTGACATTGATTTCGCGCGTGAGCGTGAGGACGACAAGGCTTTCTCGCCTTCGTTGTTTAGCGAGCGTAACCGCGCTGCAGGTATGCGCACGTGGGTAGAGCGCAACCCCGACGTCCGTGATTTCTACGATGAGAACGACGAATTTACAGTCACGAATAAAGAGCGCAATGCCTATAATTCTTTCCTCGAAGGACTTGAGGACTGGGAGCGCGAAACCCTTGATAAGGCTGTAATTGAAGACCGCAATTACTATCTGGTGGAATTCGCTAATAAGGGTGGTTTGGTAATGCCGATCATACTCGACATCGAATATGCTGATGGCGTGACCGAGCAGATTCGCTATCCTGCGGAGATTTGGCGACGATCACCTAAGGCGGTTAAAAAGCTTATCGTAACCGAGCGCGAAATCGTTTCACTCACCATCGATCCGAACATGGAAACAGCCGATGCAGACATAGAAAATAACTTCTATCCACGCCGGCTGGTGCCCTCAAGAATCGAAAGCTTCAAGGCATCTGCTAGCAGTAGTCGTGTTTCGCGCGACATTATGCAGGACATTAAGACGGAGCTTAAAGTTGATAGTGATGAGGACGCGAATGAGGATGATGAAAGCGCAAACTAGTTTAGCGTCTCTCATTACAAACAAGCCCGCGCTGAAGCGGGCTTGCTTGTTTTTATTCGCTGCACTGTTGGTTGTTACCAGTATCCCTAGCCATGCACATCAACAGAAAACTGCGGTCACAAGACTGCTGTTCAACGCCAATACCGGCAGTCTAGAAATAATGCACAGACTATTTCTTCACGACGCCGAGCATGCCGCAAGTGTTGTGTTTGGCACCAAGCAAGACATCATTGAGTCCGCTGACTCACGTGCACTTTTTGGCAGTTATGTGGTAAATCGCTTCGCTTTGGCTGTTGATGATAGCGCGTCATTACAGGAGTTGACCCCTCTCTACCTCGGTGAAGAAATCGACGGCCAATACCTTTGGGTTTATCAAGAAGTACCAGGCTTCGCGACGAGTCACATCGGCAAAGCGTTGCAGTTGCGTATTATCAATAGTGTTCTGCGCGATGTCTGGCCTGATCAGTCGAATCTCGTAAATGTCGAGCGGGGCGGAAGCATCGAAAGCATCACTTTCGCAGTTGGCGCAGATTCACTTCAGATTGCAGTGCCCTAAGTCTCGTCAGTATTCGAAGCACCCAAATATTCTGCGATTGCCAGACCTGCAGCGACACTCGTGAAGGGGTCGTGCTCAACAACTTTGTCAGGGAAGCGCTCTTCGAGGATGCGTTTCACCGCAGGGATTAGCGAGGAGCCTCCTGTGCGAATAACGAGTTCGATCTGGCTACCGTCGATTCCGGCGCGCGAGAGTGTGTCATCGATGGCTTGTTCAAATTTCACCATGAGCCCTGAGATCATGCTCTCGAACTGAGCGCGTGTAAGCGTCAGTTCTATATCGAGCTCCGGTATATCGAGATTGGCCGACTCTTTGCGTGATAGCTCTGCTTTTAGCTCTTTCAGTAATTGGAACACAAGGTAGCTGTGATTGTTTTTAATGAGGTCGTATAGGCGCTGAAATTTTACCGAAGCCTCGTCGCCTTCCTGAATCCTTTGATGCAGCGGTGTGGTGTATTTATTCTGATTGAGCATGTAGCTCACAGCCCAATTGAGCAGTAGGTCTTCATATTCCTCGAAGGGGAACAATGTCTCAATTTCCCGGTCTTCTCCCGCCCGTCGCCAGCGCTCACCTTTGCCGAGTAAAGGAAAAATTAGCTCTCTGAAGAGAAGTTGGTCGATATGGTCGCCGCCCAAGCCAATGCCATGTGTCGCTATGACTTCAAAATCTTTCTGGGTATGCTTGATGACGCATAGATCTAGCGTACCTCCTCCGAAGTCGACAGCTAAGAGAGTTTTTGTTTGTAGCTGCGGATTAGCGTGAAGATAGCTCAGTGCCGCAGCGTTAGGTTCCGGATAAAAGCTCTGATGAGTGAACTGAGCGTAGCCATAGCTCTCTGACAGCGCGCTCAGGGCTGCGCGATTCCTATCACTTTGGGATCCTTCGAAATTAACCGGATGCCCGATGCAGGCGTGATCGATAACAGGTTTTGGACTCAGTCCGGATGGCAATTGCGCTTCGATAGTTCTGCGTATGCGCAGGAGCAGAGGGGTGATAAGGGCGACAAGGCGGAAAGGCTTGTCGAACACCATGAGTCGCTGTGACTCGTTGTTACCCAATAGTCTTTTAACGCCTCTGAAGAGCCGCCCCTGTTGCCCGCCATCGACGAGGGACTGACCATAGATCAGCGAGGTAGAGGCTTCTTCGGGTAAACCGTGATCTCCGATTTGTCCGGTAGAGGTGCGTCCCTCCCCGAGAATTTCTGCGCTTAGCTCGACCGTTCGGCCTGTATTACTGTTGACATATTCATCGATAGCAGCCTGCCCAGTGACTATTTGATACTCGCGGTTGATGTAAGTAGCACTCGGCATGACCTTGGCCGCTTCTTCAAGAGAGATTACGGTCACCTTTACTCCATCGAATATTGCAGCAGCGCTGTTGCTCGTGCCGTAGTCTATGCCGATACCGAGCCTGCTAGAGTTATCGTCGGCCGCGCGATGGAATGAATGCTGTTTCGTGTTCACTGATTACCCGTATTCGTTTTATATGGAGCGTCACTAAATGTATTGGCAATGAAGAAATAGGCACCGTATGCGCTGTCCGGCGCGAGGCGCGAAGATACCACAGTGTCTATCCTGCTCTCTATATTTTGCCTAGAAATATACTGATTTTGCGTCTCGCTTTTACCTTGTGGCGCCATGGCGATACCGCAGTTACAATACCTCTCATCATTCAGCTTTCAAGTGTATTTTATGTTCAAACTCGCTATCGATTACTTTTCAAAGAGTACGCTTCGCGCGTTCTGCGCGGCTTTTGCCTTATTTAGCATTTTTGCCAGTGCCACGTCGCTCGCAGGAACTATCGTACGAGTGAGTACGAGCGTCGGTGACTATTCGATTGAGCTGCTGGACGAATCAGCCCCCCTCACAGTGGCGAATTTTCTTGGCTACGTCGATCGAAATGATTTTAACGGCACTTACCTGCATCGTGTCGTTGATAATTTTGTGGTTCAAGGCGGTGCATACCGATTTAAATTGTTCGAAGGCCCGATCGATATTCCTGTTGGGGAGCCCGTTGTGAATGAATTCGGTGCCTCAAATGTACGTGGCACCGTCGCTATGGCTAAAGTCGATGGCGATCCCGATAGTGCGACTAATCAATGGTTTGTAAACCTTGCGGACAACAGCGCAAATCTCGATGGGAGCAACGGCGGGTTTACCGTATTCGGTACCATTCTTGGCGACGGAATGGCTGTGCTCGATGCGATAGACGCACTGCCCTTTGTCAGCCTCGGCGCGAAGGCGACAAACGCACCTTATTTCTCGGAATTTTACGAAAACCCCACTTCATTTGTTTACATGAATGTTGAGGTCACCGAGCGTTTTAGCTCCGCTGCGCACGTCTACGAAAGCGGCACTGGACTGCTGATTACGAGTGTCAATATCGACAACGGCAGCGACATCGTAAGTTTAAATTTTAGCTCCGTAGCGTCCGATCTCGGGTTTGTGATTCAAGCGAATCAAGAGAGCGTTATACCGAGGCAGGCAGTATTCGATGGCATAGCCACTTTCGATAGCGCCGCAGGTCTTTTTACTATTCCCTCACTCGAAGTGAATTTAAATGGCTCGGTAAGTGTTATTTCTAATGTGGTGTTTAAATTGATTGATCCTGCAAGGGCGCGATTTCTACTCGACTCTTACGAGCAAAACTAGTCAATTTTGAGCAATTAAAGGCACCAAGTTCACGGTCAATTTGAGTGGATTGAGGCGGCACGTTACCCTTGTGAGCGCCAAAACAGCGGCGAACTCTGCCGGACGAGCAGCACAAACGTGTAAAAGGATATAACTATGGCGAGTCCACGCGGCGAATTTTCATCTCGATTCGGCTTTCTTATGGCAGCTGCGGGCTCGGCAGTCGGTCTTGGTAATATATGGGGCTTCCCCACCAACGCCGCAAGCAATGGCGGCGCAGCGTTTTTATTCGCCTACCTTTTGCTCGCGTTTGCCTTAGCCTATCCCGCGCTGATGGCAGAACTGATTATAGGCCGTTACGCTCGTGCCAATGGCGTTACGGCGTTGAGAACCATCGCGACAGGTCCAAAGAGTAAGTTATTTGGTTCTGTGGTTGGCGGTCTAGGTATTGTGACCGTGAGCTTCATACTGAGTTTTTACGCTATTGTCAGCGGTTGGATGTTGGCTTTTTTACTGCAGCCGATTGCGGACGCCGCTGGTCTAGAGGCGCTGTCAGAATGGTTGACAGTGGATGGAATCCTACGCAATTCAATTTTTGTTATTAGCTTCATGCTTCTCACTATTTTTATTATTAGTGCTGGGGTCAAGGAAGGGATTGAGAAGTGGGCCACTCGTTTAATGCCGTCCTTGGTTCTTATTCTCGTGTTTTTGATTGGCTATGTGTTTACGCTGCCAGGTGCTATGGATGGTCTGCGCGCTTACTTAGTCCCGGATTTTTCTGTCTTCGCCAAACCAGGGCTCCTTGTCAGCGCAATGGGACAAGCGTTCTTTTCACTGTCTCTCGGCGTGGGCACAATGCTTGTGTATGGTTCTTATATTAGCAAGAACGAAAATCTGCCCGTAATCGGAAGTCTCGTTGCACTTCTCGATGTCGGAATAGCGGTGCTCGCAGGTCTCCTCATTTTACCTGCCATGTATGTTGCGCTCGCGAGCGGTGTAGAAATTTTCGATGCGCAGGGCGGGTTGATCGCGGGTCCTGGTTTGATTATTTCAGTGCTACCGGCTCTGTTCGACAACATGGGGGCTATAGGCGGTTTCGTAGCCTTCGCATTTTTCGCGCTGATGACAATCGCCTCGCTTACGTCCTCGATTTCTATGCTAGAGGTACCTGTTTCGTTTGTAGTTGAGTCTCGAGAGGTTCGCAGACCTAAGGCGGCAATGCTGCTTGGCTCGATAATCGCAGTTATTTCGCTAGTGATCGTGTTTAATTTCGACGCGCTGTTCGAATGGGTAGTCACCTTAACTACTGAAATGAGCCAGCCATTGCTAGGACTGTTTTTCTGCATTTTCACTGGTTGGATTTGGAATCGCTCGGCTATCCTTGAAGAGATTAAGCAGGGGTCTCCGAATGCGGCGTCGGGCTTCTTTTGGAAAGTTTGGCCGTTCTATATTCGCTTTATCTGTCCGGCAGCCATCGTCATGGTCTATTTTCAATAGGACTGGAATATAATGCCCTGAGAAGGCTGAATTCAGATCAAAAAAGAGGCTCAATAATGAAAGTATCCCTAGCAAGTATTGCGATAGCGGTGGGTTTAACAAGCGTTTCCGCCGCCGCGCAGACGACGATCCCGATGACACTTGAAGGTAATCCTTTTGCTGAAGAGAGTTCTCTCGATCTCCAATATCCACCCTTCGACAAAATAGAAAGCGAGCATTACTTACCTGCTTTCAGAGCTGGCATGGCGCAGCAGAAGGCCGAGGCAGCGGCGATCGCGGAGCAGGATGCTCCACCAAGTTTTGAGAATACCTTTTTAGCACTTGAGGTTTCAGGGCAGTTACTCAACAGGGTGGGTCGCGTATTCTTCGCGCTTGCGGGCGCGCACACCAACGACGCGCTGCAGAGGATACAGCAGGAAATCGCGCCTGAGCTCGCCGCCCATGATGACTCGATCGTATTGAATCCCAAATTATTCGCTCGAATTGAGCGTGTTTATGCGCGCCGTACAGAGCTTGGATTGGATGCTGAAGCGCTGCGTTTGGTAGAACAATATTACACCGACTTCGTCCGCGCTGGCGCAGCGCTCGGTTCGGATCAGCAGCGTCGCTTAAAAGAGATCAACGCTGAGATGGCTCTGTTGCAGACTCAATTTAGTCAAAACGTGCTCAATGAAGTCAATGCGATGGCTGTTGTAGTTGACACTCGTGAAGAGCTTGCCGGCCTTGATGAGGCACTCATTGTTGCTGCGGCAAAGGAGGCGGTCGAGAGAGGGTATGACGGGAAATTTGTATTGCCTCTCCTTAACACGAGTGGGCAGCCCGCCTTGAGTAGTCTGCAGAATCGCAGGGTTAGAGAAGCGATTCACCGCGCGTCCGTCGCTCGCGGAACACGCGGAGGAGAGTTTGATAATAAAGAGGTGCTGTCTACAGTTCTTCGACTAAGGGCGGAGCGCGCGAATCTTTTGGGTTATCCGACCCACGCTGACTATGTGCTCGAAGATGCTACGGCATTGACTGTCGATGCCGTCAATGCGCGGTTAGCCTCGCTTGCGCCCGCCGCTGCCGCGAATGCAAGGCGTGAAGCCGAAGACCTGCAGGAAATAGTCAAGGCCAATGGAGATGACTTCGAGCTCGAAGCGTGGGATTGGCAGTTCTATAGCGAGCAGTTGCGACAGCAGCGCTATGCGTTCGATGAGTCACAGTTACGGCCCTATTTCGAACTGGATAATGTGCTCAAGCTTGGTGTTTTCTTTGCTGCGGAAAAACTTTACGGTCTCACTTTCGCCGAACGGTTTGATTTGCCAGTGTATCAAGACGACGTTCGTGTCTTCGATGTGTTCGATGTCGCGGGGACAAAGTTAGGTATTTTTATCGGCGATTACTATGCGCGGCCCTCTAAGCGCGGCGGTGCATGGATGAACGCTTACGTGCCGCAGAGTGGTCTGATGGGAACCAGTCCGGTAGTCGCGAACCACCTAAACATAACAAAACCAGCAGAGGGTGTAGAGACACTCCTGACTTTCGACGAAGTGACGACGCTTTTCCACGAATTCGGGCATGCGCTGCATGGTTTATTCTCCGATGTTGAGTATCCTTATTTTTCTGGAACATCGGTGCCCCGCGACTTCGTTGAGTATCCGTCACAGGTTAATGAGATGTGGGCGACGTGGCCGGAAGTCCTTGCCAACTATGCCGTACATTACGAAACCGGTGAGCCGATGCCTAAGGCGCTGCTCGATAAAGTGCTTTCGGCACAGAAGTTTAATCAAGGTTTCTCCACGTCGGAGTATCTAGCTGCTTCGGTTCTTGATCAGGCGCTCCACCAGTTAGCGCCGAACGAAGTACCCAGCGCCGATCAGATTCCTCAATTTGAAGTAGATGCGTTGGCCAGAGCTGGTCTGGATATCAGGCAGGTTCCTCCACGCTACAAGAGTGCTTATTTTTCACACATTATGGGAGGCTATTCGGCAGGATATTACTCTTACATTTGGAGCGAAGTACTAGATGCCGACAGCGTCGAGTGGTTTAAGGAGAATGGGGGACTGCTTCGTGTCAACGGCGACCACTTCAGAAACACTTTGCTTTCCAAAGGTGGCAGCCGTGATGCAATGAGTTTGTTTAGGGATTTTAGGGGGCGAGATGCCTCCGTCGAGCCGCTTCTGTTAAGACGAGGTCTGCAGTAGCCTAGCTGAGAGTTTTTCGCCTAGCGGCGCTTCGGAGTGGACGAAGCGCCACTCAATCTAAGTGAGAGTAAACTGAGTTCGTCCCAAGGATTCGCCAGGTTCATGCCCTTTATTGCCCCGTCGATTATCCTCGCGTGATGGAGCAGTTGCCAAACCTGAGATCTGCTCAGGCGCGCGAGACTGCTGTTCACAACCGCTTTGCGGTTGGACCAGACGCGTGCGTTTCGAATGATCGTCTCACTCGATTGCCCTTGCTCTTTTTGTGCCAGCATCGGTAAGAGGCTATCAAGCTCACGGGTAAAAGTTGCCAAAATCGGCAGTGGATGCGCGCCTTCGGCTTTCAACCCTTGAAGAATTTTCTGAGCTCGACTCGTTTCTCCGAGCAGGGTCGCGTCGATTAAGTCAAAAGCCGTGAGCCTAGAATTATCGCTAACAAAGTCGACGATATCGCTCACCTCTAACTGCTTTGTAGGCTCTTTATCATCTGCATAGGCTAATTTTATTCGTTCTATATCTTGCACTGCTGCAAGCAAGTTTCCCTCGACTCTGTCGGCAAGCATCGCGACGGCGTCTCTGCTCGCTGATATCCCCGCGGTCTTAAGTCTCGTGTTGAGCCAGCTGGGGAGTTCTGCGCGTTTCAGTGGCCAAACTTTAACCAGTAATGCATTAGCCGTAAGGCTGCCGAACCATTTAGTTGAGGTGGTGGCTTTGTCTAGTTTCGGGCCGATAATCATTACTGCGATATCGTCGCTTGGATTGTCTATAAAATGTTGCAGTGCCTTCTTGCCTTCGTCGTCAGGTTTTGCAGCTGAGAATCGTAGTTCAATCATTCGCTTATCTGCGAATAAAGACAGGCTGCCCGTAAGCTGTAAGAAGTTGTTCCAATCAAAGTTTTTATCAACATGGAATAAGTCACGCTGATCAAAACCTTGGTTTCTAAGGAACGATCGAATGGCGTCGCCCGCTTCGAGCATAAGAAGAGGGTCGTCGCCGGATACCCAGTAGAGCGCTCGATTGGGAAGTCTTAGCTGAGCGTTGAGCTGGCCGGAGGTTATTTCCACGCTTGTATCCTTACCTAATCGCTGCGCTGGCACGTCGAATAATTTGACGTACAAGGCTGCGGCGCATCTCTTGTGTGAGAAGCGTTATTTCGTCTTGGGTACCGGCGAGGTTTTCGATCTCTTCAAAATATTCGCTTTGCACAACGACTTCGACGGCATCTAAGATGATGGTCGAGCCAACTAAAAGAGTGAGCTGGCTGCTAAGAGATAGTTCGTACTGTGCGGCACGCGCGCGCGAGTTGACCGATACAGCGCGTCGATCTAGGCGCTCGTCGCCAAGTTTGAGAACGATCGAAGTGGTATCTTGAGCTGAACCGTCGCTAGTGACTACGACCTCGACAGAGAGTGCCTCTAGCGCGCCGATCAGCTCAATAACGAGAGGATCGCTCGGATTTGCGGCGATTAAGTCGATCTGGGAAAGCGTGGTAGTAGCCTGCTCGCTGCCGCGCAAGCTATATCCGCAAGCGGTAAGTAGAAGTGTGAGCGCAAATGCGACGCAGCATTTAGACAGCCAGCTAATTACTTGCGTGAAGGACTGCATAAGGCGTCTCCTTACTTTCCAAGCGGTGCCGCTCTAAGTCGCGACGACATTAATTAGCTTGCCGGGCACGACAATAATCTTTCGAACGGTAAGCTCAGCGATAAATTTCTGCACAGTGCCGTCGGCCAGCGCTAGCGCCTCTAGCTGCTCTTTGCTTGTGTCTTTGGCGACTTCTAACTTGCTGCGTAGCTTACCGTTAACTTGAATGACCATAGTCATCGTGTCTTGAACCAAGGCGCTTCTATCGACCTCTGGCCATGCGGCATCCATAACCGCCCCTTCACCCCCTAAATAACTCCAGAGCGCATGGCAGAAATGTGGAACCACCGGAGCAAGCATAGCGATAGAAATCTCGAGAGCCTCTTGCATTACCGCCTTGTCGATCTCGTTAGTATTAGCCTCTGCGTATTTTGAAACGGCATTCAATAACTCCATGGTCGCAGCGATAGCGGTGTTGAAGGTATGTCTGCGGCCGAAGTCATCAGTCACTTTTTCAAGTGTTTGATGGGTTTTGAAGCGCAACGCTTGCTGGTCTGGGTTGAGGGATTCAGTAGCAAAATCTATGCGGTTGACTGGTGTATGATTAGCAACTATACGCCAGAGTCGCTTGAGGAAGCGGTGACTGCCCTCAACGCCGCTGTCTGACCATTCGAGTGACTGTTCGGGTGGCGCTGCGAACATCGTGAACATCCGCACAGTGTCGGCGCCGTAGCGCTCGATTAGCGACAGCGGGTCTACAGTATTGCCTTTGGACTTGGACATTTTGGTACCGTCTTTCAGTACCATGCCTTGGGTCAACAATTGCGAGAAAGGCTCATCGGAAGTGACGAGCCCTGCATTGCGCATCAGCTTATGGAAGAAGCGAGCGTAGAGTAGGTGTAAAATAGCGTGTTCGATGCCGCCAATGTATTGGTCGACAGGGAGCCAATAGTCAGCGCGTTCGTCGAGCATTGCGCTGTCTTGGTCTCGGCAGGCGTAGCGGGCGTAATACCACGACGATTCCATAAACGTGTCGAACGTATCAGTTTCACGTTGAGCCGGCTCTTTGCAGCGAGGGCACTTAGTATTGACGAACTCGGCGAGCTTGCCCAGCGGTGAACCTCCGTCCTCCATCTTGATGTCTTCGGGGAGACGCACGGGCAGTTGATCATCTGGCACAGGAACAGCGCCGCAGGCGTCACAGTGAACAATAGGAATCGGCGCGCCCCAGTAGCGCTGGCGTGAAACTCCCCAGTCACGGAGCCTGAAATTAACCGTTTTCTTGCCCTTACCCATGCCTGACAGCTTGGCTTCGATAGCAGCGAAGGCCTGTTCGAAATCTAGCCCATCGAATTCGTTTGAATTAATGAGAGTGCCTTTTTCGGTGTAGGCAGCTACGCTCAGGTCGCATTCCTCACCGACGGCGGGTGCGATGACTTGATGCACAGGGAGCGAGTATTTTTGCGCAAACTCCCAGTCCCGTTGATCGTGGCCCGGCACAGCCATGACGGCCCCCGATCCGTAGTTCATAAGGACGAAATTGGCGACATAGATAGGCACTGTATCCTTAGTTAGCGGGTGGATCGCTCGGCGTCCAGTGTCCATACCGAGTTTTTCCATCGTCGCCATCTCAGCTTCTGCAACTTTGATGTTGCTTTGTTCGGCGATGAACTTTTCTAGGGCTGGATTTGCTTCGGCAGCCTTGAGTGCTAAGGGGTGCTGCGCCGCTACGGCAACGTAACTCACGCCCATGAGCGTATCTGGCCTAGTCGTGTAAACGGATAGCGTGCTCAGTGCTGCATCCGCCTCGTCCTCAACAGTAAAGTCGAGCTCGATGCCCTCAGAGCGACCTATCCAGTTCGCTTGCATGGTCTTTACTTTCTCCGGCCAGCCGTCGAGCTTATTTAGGTCGTCAAGCAGCTCGTCACCAAAATCGGTAATCTTGATGAACCACTGGGGAATTTTGCGGCGCTCAACCAGTGCGCCTGAGCGCCAGCCGCGGCCATCGACAACTTGCTCATTGGCAAGCACCGTCTGGTCAACCGGGTCCCAGTTTACCTCTGCTTCTTTTTTGTAAACGAGGCCCTGTTCGAAGAGACGAGTGAAGAACCATTGTTCCCATCGATAATAGTCAGGGTGGCAGGTCGCGACTTCGCGGCTCCAGTCATAGGCATAGCCTAGGCGCTTCAATTGCTCGCGCATGTAGTCGATATTGCCGTAGGTCCATTCCGCGGGTGCGGCGTTATTCTTCATTGCCGCGTTCTCTGCGGGGAGGCCGAAGGCGTCCCAGCCCATAGGCTGTAAAACATTTTTGCCGAGCATACGCTGGAAGCGCGAGATGACATCGCCGATAGTGTAATTACGCACATGGCCCATGTGGAGGTGTCCACTTGGATAGGGGAACATGGATAAACAGTAAAATTTCTCTTTGTTTGGGTCTTCGGTCACCTTAAAGCAGTCGTGAGCGTCCCAGTAAGCCTGTGCGGCAATTTCTACGTCTTGTGCAGGGTAGTTCTCGTCTATGGTCTTCATGCTGTCTCTGTAGTTTTTACGCGTTCGCCAAACCCCTGGCGGACGATTTCAATGGTGTAGATGAGGGTATGACCTCCATAGCTTCTAAGGATACCTTAGCTCGCACGAGGTAAACAGGATTCCACCCAGTGGATAGGCAACTATTCCGTTTCAGTCGTCACTTTTAATAGCTTTATCTGCCTGCTATCGGCGTTTAGGATGGTTATCGTAAAGTTGCCGATGCGAGTCGTCTCATCGCGCTCAGGTATGTGTCGAAAGCGCTGTAAAACGAGACCGCCGATGGTGGCTGATTCCTGCTCATTGAAGTCAGTAGAAAAATACTCATTGAATTCATCGATAGGCGTAAGCGCCTTCACAATGTGATTATGCTCGTCAAATTTTTTGATAAAGCTGTCGTCATCCACGTCGTGTTCGTCTTCAATCTCACCGACTATTTGCTCGAGCACGTCCTCGATGGTTACGACGCCGCCGACATTGCCATATTCGTCGATGACAATTGCCATGTGCTGGCGTGTTTCGCGAAATTCTTTTAAGAGCACATTAAGCCGTTTGCTTTCGGGTACGAAGGTAGCGGGGCGGACTACGTCTTTAATGTCGAAACGTGTATTGCTTTGGTTTAGCATGGCGGCGAGTAGATCTTTGGCAAGCAGTATACCGACTACATTGTCGATTGTTTCACCTATCACAGGGAATCGAGAGTGTGATGCCTTTGTTATCAGTTCGATGATTTCGTTAAGTCCCAAATCGGAGGGTACTGTCACCACCTGTGTGCGGGGGATCATGATGTCTCGAACCTGCATGCTAGATACCTGAAGCGCCCCTTCGATGATGCTGAGCGCATCGGCGTCGAGTACCTTGTCTTGCTCTGCATTGCGAATAAGTTCAAGTAGACTTTTTGTGTCTGTTGGCTCGTCCGAGAAGTAATGTGCAATTTTATCGATCCAAGATTTTGGTCTCGGATCGAGGGGTGATTGGTCGTCTGACATTTCTCTCTGTTGCTCCTGTGATCGCTGCTGGGCCAAATAAACGGCCGATTTAGAGCGATTAATCTAACAAATACGGATTTGGGATTCCAAGGCTTCTTAAAGTCTCTATTTCCAGCGATTCCATTTCCTCTGCATCTTCTTCATTGATGTGATCGAAATTGAGTAGATGAAATAGCCCATGAATTAAGAGATGCGCCCAATGAATCTCGAGGCTCTTGTGTTGCGCTATTGCTTCGCTCTCGATAATGCTGGGGCATAAAACGAGTTCGCCTAAAGGCGCTACCTCGCTATTCGCTTGTTCGGCGTTCCCTGGGTCGCTGATGTCGAGTGGCGTTAGCCATTGTGCGGTTTCCTCAGCGATGGGAAAAGAAAGAACATTTGTAGAGTTGTTACGACCTCGATAAGTCGCATTGAGTTGTTTCGACTCGGCACTCTCTGCGAAGCGGATGCTGATTTCATAGGTCCGCGGCAAGGAGAGCGGAGATTCGACGCTCGATGATTGGGTGGCGTCGTCTTGATGAGGGGCGCTTTTTAAATCTCGCCGTCGGAGTAGACTGATTCCAGCGCTTAGACAGTTTTCGCAAAACGCGGGGTCAGGCAACCAGCTCGGCAATGCCTCGGTTGTCTCGGTCTCGTTGTCTTCTTCCCACGCCGAACTTATCTCGACGAAAATTAGAGGCGCTGCTGCCGAGCTAGTTTTCTCGATCATTTCTACTTTCTTCTGTATTGCTCTTGCGCGACGAATCACTGCGGGAATCTTGATGTGGGAGAGAAGTGACGCTCTTGAGGTCGTGTTGGTCATAGGCTTCGACAATTTTTTGCACGAGCCTGTGCCTAACGACATCTTTCGAATTAAAATGGCTAAAGCTAATGCCGTCTATGTCCTTAAGAATTTGAGCAGCCTGAATAAGCCCCGAACGCTCGCCTTTTGGAAGGTCGATCTGCGTGGCATCACCTGTGATGACCGCAGTCGAACCGAAACCAATGCGTGTGAGAAACATTTTCATCTGTGCAGTCGTGGTGTTTTGGCTTTCGTCTAAAATAATAAAGGAGTTGTTCAGCGTGCGACCACGCATATACGCAAGCGGAGCTACTTCGATAACGCTTTTCTCAATAAGTCGACCTACACGCTCGAAGCCTAGCATCTCATAGAGTGCGTCATAGAGAGGGCGCAGATAAGGGTCGATTTTCTGGGCAAGATCCCCAGGTAAAAAGCCGAGCTTCTCCCCAGCCTCGACCGCGGGCCGGACCAATAGTAGTCTGTTCACGCGTTCACTCACGAGTGCTTCTACCGCGCAGGCAACAGCAAGGTAGGTTTTGCCGGTACCGGCGGGGCCGATGCCAAAATTGATGTCATGGCGGCGTATGCTTTCTACATACTCACGCTGGTGTGGGCTGCGGGGCTTAACAGAAGACTTTGGGGTGCGAATAAAAACGCTGTTTGTAGTCTCAGCCGTGGTGTCTGCGTCCCCGCTGAGCGCTTGCGACGTTTCTCCTAGCGCTAGATGAATTGCATTTGGATTGAGTGTCTCACCCGTCGCGGTCTCCGAATAAAGATGCGAGAGTGCCGAGGACGTGGCATTAACCGCAGCCTCATCCCCTGTGATTTTGAAGCTATTACCACGATGAGTGATCTTGACTCCCAGATGATTCTCTATCTGTCGCAGATGTTCGTCTAGGCGTCCGCAGAGGTTGGCGAGGCGAGCGGCGTTGTCGGGCTCGAGTTCTATGTGATTACTAATCGAAGTATCTGCTGTCATGCGTTCCTAATTCGAAGGTTCTGTAGCTGTGTAGGCTGCCAGAATTAAACAAGTGTTCCCAATAGGGAGTTGGGTAGCGCGTCGGTGATTTTAGCTGTCGCAAAACCGCCGATCAGTGACGCATCATCACAGCGGAAGTTAACGACTCGATTGTTTTCTGTACGGCCCTGCAGATCCCTTGGATCCTTCTTAGATACGCCAGTGACGAGGATACGCTGCTCGCTGCCCACCATGCCTGCGCTGATCGCGTTGGCTTGCATCAGAATCTGTGATTGTAGCGTAGCGAGGCGATGCTTCTTTTCCTGCTCTGGCGTTTCATCCGGCAGTTCGGCCGCTGGCGTGCCAGGGCGCGCGCTGTAAATAAAGCTAAACGACGTGTCGAAACCGACTTCTATGATGAGTTTCATCGTATCTTCGAAGTCACGATTCGTTTCGCCAGGAAAACCGACTATGAAGTCTGACGACAGGCTTATGTTGGGACGAATCGCGCGAATCTTGCGAATGATTGACTTGTATTCGAGAGCTGTGTGACCTCGTTTCATCGCTGCGAGGATGCGATCTGAACCACTCTGAACAGGCAAATGGAGATGGTCTACCAATTCAGGCACTTGTGCGTAGGTTTGAATGAGGTTTTCACTGAACTCGATAGGGTGAGAGGTGGTGAAGCGCAGGCGGTCGATGCCGTCGATGCTCGCCATATACTTTATAAGAAGCCCGAGGTCGGCTATCTCACCGCTATCGCTAAGACCGCGGTAAGCGTTGACGTTTTGTCCCAACAAATTAATTTCGCGCACACCTTGCTCGGCAAGATGGTATGCCTCTGCCAAAACGTCATCGAGTGGGCGACTCACCTCTTCGCCGCGCGTGTAGGGCACGACACAGAAGCTGCAATACTTACTGCAACCTTCCATGACTGATAAGAACGCTTGGCATGAGGTCGCTTCTGGCTGTGGCAGATGGTCGAATTTTTCAATCTCTGGAAAGCTTATGTCGACAAGGGGCGAACCGGGGATAGAACGGCTTAGCATGTCGGGTAATTTGTGGAGGGTTTGGGGCCCGAACACCACATCGACATACGGCGCCCTTTTGCCTATAGCGGCGCCTTCTTGACTAGCGACGCAGCCTCCGACGGCAATTTTTAGCGCAGGGTTCTTTTCCTTGAGCAGGCGCCAGCGGCCCAGTTGATGAAAGACTTTTTCCTGTGCCTTTTCTCGTATCGAGCAGGTATTGAGTAAGAGCACATCTGCCTGCTCCGGCTCGTCTACCAACACCGCTCCCTCATCGTCCTTGAGCAGATCCAGCATGCGCGACGAGTCATATTCATTCATCTGGCAACCATGGGTCTTGATATAGACACGGCGGCCTTTATTAGACTCGGCCTTAGCGGGCTTGTCGGTGGCGATGGGCAAGACCGACTTTGGGTCTTGAATTTGAGCGGTCATGAAAACTCCTGCTGCCGGTGGTGACTCTAGGTTAGCGACTCAGCAGCGCTGTCGATCTGTAAGAATTTGGTCTCAGTCTTTCCTGTTAATGTGACAGAAGAAAGTATTTGTCTAATGAAGGGCAAGAGGCCAGCGATAGCGGGATTATAGCAGTAAAAAGTTGCGGTACTTAACTAGGAATTCACGCATAATGCATTGAAAATTAGCGAATTAGCCAAATATTGCCAATGCGCGCACCTGTCCGGCGTAAAAATGCAGTCTTTAAAAGACGCTCAACTTTAGTTCATGCATAAGAATGCACTTTTAAGAGTATGATTTAGATGGATAATGCCTCAGAAATATATAAAGTCACCTTTCTCAATCAGGGTAAGGTCTATGAGGTCTTTGTGAAACAGGTCTATCAGAGCGATCTTTATGGCTTTATCGAGGTCGAAGACTACGTTTTTAATGAGCGCAGTCAAGTCTTGGTCGATCCCTCGGAGGAAAGACTTAAAACAGAGTTTACTGGCGTACGCCGCAGCTTCATACCCATGCAGGCAATCGTTCGGATCGATGAGGTTGAAAAATCGGGCGTGAGTAAGATTAGCAACGGCGATAACGTCTCGCCATTCCCCATGTCGCTTGTGGGTGGCAAGCCTGAATCTAAGGACAAGTAGCATCGCCATTCTCGAATCAGGCAGGGGTAAGCGCGAGAGAGCAGAAGCCACGGTGAACGGCAATGTCGCTGCGGCGCAGAGCGTAACTCCTCGCGTGAATGCGCAGTCTCACCCCTTTGCCGCATTGAGCCCGGATCTCGTGCTAAGTGCCGTCGAGTCGCTCGGATATTCAGCGGATGCGCGCGTGTTTGCCCTCAATAGCTATGAGAACAGGGTATATCAAGTAGGTCTCGAAGACGGCGGTAGCCTTATTGTAAAGTTCTACCGCCCGCGTCGATGGACCGACGCTCAGATCCGAGAGGAGCATGGCTTTCTTGCCGAGTTATATGCTCTGGAGATTCCCGTCGGTGCTCCAATAATTCGAGACGAAGAGACGATTTTCGTCTACGAGGGCTTTCGCTTCTCCATTTTCGAGCGTTTAGCTGGGCGAGCAGTCAACCTCGAGAACCCCGATGATCTAGTCTCGATGGGCCGCTTTGTTGCGCGCATTCACGCGGTAGGTGCTCGCGCCAGATATGCACATCGTAGCGAATTAAGCATTGAGCGCTTGGGAAATGAGAGTCGAGAGTTTTTGCTTCAAAGTGGTTTTCTCGAGGGGGATCTACAGCGAGCGTATGAGACGCTTAGCGCCGATTTGCTTAATGAGATTGCGTCGCGATTCGATGCTCATGGTCCTCTTCGCTCGCTGAGGCTGCACGGAGATTGTCACATGGGCAATGTGCTGTGGCGCGAGGATACCCCTCATTTCGTCGACTTCGACGACACAATGATGGGGCCAGCCATACAGGATTTATGGATGATGCTTTCAGGCGATAGAGATCAGCAGCAGGCGCAGCTCATCGAATTAGTCGAGGGCTACAACGAATTTTTCGATTTTGTGCCTTCTGAATTGAGTCTGATAGAGAGTCTGCGAGCGCTGCGCTTGATGCATTACAGTGCTTGGCTAGGTCGACGCTGGAGTGATCCGGCGTTTCCGCTTAGCTTTCCATGGTTTAACACTCAGCGCTATTGGGCGGAGCACATTTTGGAATTACGTGAACAGTTCGCCTTACTGGATGAGCCGCCCTTGAGGCTGATTTAACTTTGGTGTCACTCAGCGAGCACGGCCTGAATTGCCGCCTCTATTTCGGCCATATCGCCATCCCGGAACCCCATGTGAACCAGTCTCACTTTGCCTGTGGGGTCAATGAGATAAGAAGTTGGCATGCCAACGACGCCGAAACGTTCGGTAACTTCCCCATCAGGGTCGGAAGGAATCAAAAAGTCTAGCGGTGTATCGAGAAGAAAATCGAGGCCATCTTCTATCGGGTTATCGACATTTATCGCGACGAACTCTAATCCCTGCTCGTGGTAGCGATTATAGAGATCGTTATAAGCGGGCATCGAGCGCAGACAGGGGGCACACCAAGAAGCCCAGAAGTCGACATAAACGGTTTTGCCTCTAAGTGATTCTAAGTTGATATCTGGCTTATCAGAATAGATCGAAGGAAGAATAAAATTAGGAGCTACGTCACCTTCCTCGACAGCTTGAGCGAAAACCGGTGCGAACATAAGAGCGCAATAAAGAGCTAGCCGATTCGCAAGGTTTCGGCCACCGCATTGTCTGCTGCCGGGCATTACAATTCTCATTCTTGCCATCTGACCGTTCATTTTGATTACTCCAATTGACCTTTGTTTGGTGCAACGCGCCAGCGGTGCTTGCGAAAACGTCGCGTGCCAGGAACATGCTAGGCGATTCGAGGCTCCGGGGTCGCGAGGGTTTGCACGACTAATTGCCAGCGCTGCTTCTGTAATTTTAGTTTGTATTTGAATTCGAGGTAGTGGGCCTTAAGCTGCTGCCTCTCAAGATGCGAGAGGTGCTCTTGCAATTCTTTTCCCTTAGCCTCGTACCAAGCTTGCCTGTGTTCGGCCCACTGCTGAAGGGTGTGAAGAATAGCCTCATATTCTGTTTCGAGTCGCGAACGCCAATCGCCTTCGACTGCCAAATGCTCGCATTTTTGCGCAGCAATTTGGAACTGCCTTTCTAGCTTCGCTCGCTCAATTTTGTCAGGCGCGCAGCGCTTCAAGCCACTCGCGAGGCCTACACGCTCGAGTGAGTGAATCAACCATTTTGTAGGGTCAAAATGCCACCAGCGAATGCCGTTTCGATAATCCCACTGAAAGGTATGGTGATAATTATGATAGCCCTCGCCGTAGGTAATGAGTGCAAGTAGCGTGTTGTCGCGCGCTGAGCTGTTATCGCTATAGGGACGCGTACCCCACATGTGCGCTAACGAGTTAATGAAGTAAGTCGCATGCTGGCTTAACACTAGGCGGAGCAGACCGCCCAATAGCAGACCTGCAATGATGTCGCCGTGAAGAAAGCCGACAAAGGCGGGAAGGCCGATGTTCATAATGAGCACGAGAAGAAGATAATTTCTATGCTGCCACATGACAATCGGATCCCGCTGAAGATCTTTTACATTCGAAAAATCGTCTTTCGCACTGTCGTAATGGCGTAAAATCCAGCCAATGTGCGAGAACCAAAAACCGCGACCAGCCGAGTAGGGATCATGGTCATTATTATCCACATGCTGATGGTGGCGCCTGTGATCCGATGCCCAATTCAGCACGTCATTTTGTAAGGCGAACGCACCGCCCAGTGCGAAGAGGAATCGAATTGAGGCGTGGGCCTCATAGGTTTTATGCGACCACAGGCGGTGATAGCCTGCGGTAATGGACATGCCGCAAAAGACCATCATTACAGCAAACATGCTCCATTCGAATGCATCGTAGCCATCAAACCAACCGTAGGCGGGGACGAGTATGACTGCGAGAGCCGGTGTGACCGTAAAAAGGATCATATTCGTCCAGTTGATCGGTGCCTTGCCAGTCCCCTGAGGGTTTGATGCTGAATTAGACACTGAATCGGCGACAGAATCAGAGGGAGAGTGCGAAAGGGTAGTATGACGAGGCGATGAATCTGATGAATGCATGTAGTGGTCCTGCGACGCGAAAATACAATAGGATCAACTGTACCACGAATACAAAAGTGGCATCAGTGTTACGATGTTTCAAATGGGTTCGCACCCTAGCAGCCTGCTTAGTGGCGCGATGAGTGAAGAATCAAGCGTAATTGGGGAGAGTTGAGCTATGACAGAGCGTGATGGAAACATTGAATTGAGGAGCCGGCTGACTGAGTTAGAGGAGAAATTCAGTTTTCAAGAAGATACCCTTCAACAGCTCAACGATGTTGTTGCGGTACAAGGGCGTCAGATAATGGAGTTGGCAGCACAGCTAAAAAGTTGCAAGGAGCAGCTAGAAGGGCTGCGTGAGCGCGACCGCGTTAGCAATGGGGAGTTAGTTGAAGAAAGGCCGCCACACTATTAACTAAATAGTAATTGAACATAGTTGCATGAACTTTGGCGTAGAGGGTTTCACACCATTGATATGATGACCGTGATTGGCATCAGTCGGTTGGTTACCTAGCAATTCAAATCAGATTGCGACGACGTCATCGGCCTGCAGCCCTTTATCACCATCGCTTACGATGAAGTCTACTCGTTCTCCATCTTTCAACGTTCGATGACCTTCGCCGCGAATAGAGCGGAAATGCACAAAAATATCTTCACCGCTATCCCTCGTAATAAAGCCGAATCCTTTGGTGGAGTTAAACCATTTAACCTCTCCCTGCTCGCGTTTGCCTTGCTTGGCGGGCTTCGTGCGGGGAGCGATGCTGCGGTTGCGTGATTTCTTGCCGCCCCGATTGGATTTGACGGCAGTGCTGGGGCGCGCAAAAAGCGCTGATAGGAGTGCTACGGTTGCCACTGAGAGCAGGCTAATCGGAAGGTGGTCCGGAGTTAATGTGTAGTTCGCACTAGTCAGTTTGTAGAGTGGTAAAGCTGAAAGTACTGTTAACAGTAGCGCGATGAGATAAGGATTCTTTTGCATTCTGAGTGGTGTCCTTGCCGATTTATTTTCTTTTTTAACAATGGCTTAATCAATTATTCTAATGCATGCAGAAAAGGAGTGCTAGTGGTGTCATAGAGATGGCCAACGCCAACCAAATGCGGGGATTGCTTCAGCTTTCATTCAGTTATCTCTATGTAAGATAAGTTTCAATCAAACGCATTTCGCGTTTGCGCTGTGACGATTGAAGGGAGAACTAGAATGACAAACTCACTCACTAAGCTAGTCAATGTTCGGGGCAAGCAGAATGTCTCGATCCTAAAGTCGGTGATGAAAGGGGGTATGCTTATCCTTAGTTTGTTGGCGTTGCCCAGCGCCGTATCAGCACAGCAAAGCTATGAGATGGTTGCTGTTGTCTCAGCGCAGCCGGTCTACCAATTAGCTCAAATAGAGACTCCTCAAGAGCGCTGTGTAGAAGAGCGGGTTTTGGTGGACCGAGCCAAACGGCAGAGTTCTGGTACGCCGATTATCGTGAGTACAATTATCGGTGGTGCAATCGGTAACGCGGTTGGCAATAATAAAAGCAGTAAACGAGTTGGGGCGGTGCTAGGTGCGGTTCTCGGCAACTCCGTTGGACGCGACATTGCGCGTCAGAGTCAAAGTTCAGATACTAGGCAGTATCAGATTGTAGAGCGCTGTGAGACCGTGTTCGTTAGCCATGAAGAGGAAAGACTTCTTGGATATGATGTTATCTACCTGTTTAATGAACAGCATTTCAGTGTGCGGATGGCGCAGGATCCTGGGTCGCAGATGAAAGTGCGAGTCGACGTACAACCTATTTTTTAGGCTAACGGCTTAGCGATAGAAAATTAGAGGCTAGGCTAGGGCTGAGGGGAACGATGTGAGGAAAGCAGGCTCGGTAAATATGCAGGTGTTGGCATTGTGCTTTATGTTTGCATACACCCTCGGCGCGGCGACTAACACTCTCGCCCAGTCTGCGCAGGATATTCAGACGCAGTTGGACCCTAGCCGTCGCGGCGCATCGGCTCCAGCAGCACCGAATGCCTCACGGCTTGAATTGACCGAGCGTCAAGCCTTGTCTAAGGCGCGTTCTCAATTTTCGGGTAATGTTCTGCGAATAAGCTTGGTGGGCTCAGGAGGTAATAAGCGTTATCAGATCAGGATGGAGAAGGATGGCAAGGTGTTTACTCTCTTTGTTCATGCCCGTACGGGAAAAATCACTCGAGGTAGCTAATTTGACTTAAATCCGCTGCACCGCGATTTTTCGGAGAACTTGATGCGATTACTCATAGTAGAAGATGAAGAACTGCTGAGGCAACAGCTTGAGGTTGGTTTGACTCAGCATGGCTTTATAGTGGACTCGGCTTCAGAGGGCCGTAATGGATTCTACTATGGAACAGAATATGACTACGATGCGGCGATTATCGATTTAGGTTTACCTGGCATCGATGGCATTGATCTTATAAAACAGCTTCGTCAAGCGCAGAGAGTATTCCCCATTTTGATCCTGACCGCGCGCGGCGATTGGCATGAGAAAGTGAAAGGGCTCAATGCAGGCGCAGACGACTATGTTGTTAAGCCCTATCATCTAGAGGAAATTGTCGCTCGCGTGAATGCGCTCCTGCGCCGTGCGGCAGGATTTGCGAATTCTTCGCTTGAGTTTGGTCCGATACAACTCGACCTCAGTGCGAAACGGGTAGCTCTAAACGAGAAGCCTGTGGATCTCACCGCCTATGAGTATAAGCTGCTCGAATACTTGATGCTTAATGCGGGTAAAGTAGTCTCCAAAACCCAGCTAACAGAACACCTCTACGCTCAGGATCACGACCGAGATAGCAATGTCCTCGAAGTGTTTGTCCGGCGCTTGAGGCAAAAGTTGGACCCCAGTGAGTCCCTCAATCCAATCGAAACTGTCCGAGGACAAGGCTACCGCTTTGACCTCGAACCGGGCACTGAAAAGTAATCGTGACAGTGATTAGTGGAGAAATGATTACTAATCAAAGCCGCTACTCCCTGCGCGTGCGCATGCTATTAGTCCTCGCCGCGGTCTTGCTGTTGTTTCTTGGCTTCACGGGCATCGCCCTAGATCGCGCCTATCGCAATAGCGTTGAGGGTGGCGCTGCTGAGAGATTACAGATACAGGTCTATTTACTCTTGGCAGCGCTTGAGCAGGAAGCGGGTGAGTTCTTTGTGATCGAGGATATTCAAGATCCTCGCTACGCTGCGATCAACTCTGGTCTCTACGGTTTTGTTTACGATTCTGCTCTGACCGAAATGTGGCGGAGTGATTCGGCATTGGCCCTTTCATTATCGCAGGGCGACCAGAGTCAGCGCATACCGGAGGTCGGTGAGGCAATTTTCGACACGGTAATTGATGGCAATGGCGAGCGCCTATTTCGGTTTAGCTATGGAATTCTTTGGGAAGGTATAGAATCCCCTTTCAGCGTGAGTGTTGCTGAATTAGCGGCACCTTATTTCTCGGAAATTCGCGATTTCCGTCGAAGCCTCGGCCGCTGGCTTGGCGGTGCAGCGGCGCTTTTGCTTATTCTGCTACTAGTTTTATTGCGCTGGGGCCTGCGTCCACTAGCGCGCCTTTCTCTAGAACTCAGGAAGATCGAACGAGGAAGCAGTCAGCGCCTCACAGGGGTTTATCCGGATGAGCTTTGGGCCGTCACCGAAAACCTCAATCGTTTAATCGACTCTGAGCGGCGACAGAGAGAACGCTACAAGACAACATTGGCAGATCTCGCGCACAGTTTGAAAACGCCTCTCAGCGTGGCCTCGGGGGCGGTCGATACGCTTTCCAGTTCGTCACCTTTAGCGCCCAATTTAGAGGGAGGTAACGAGCAGTTGTTGATGATTAAACAAGCGCTAGAGCGGATGGACCAGATCGTTGCTTACCAACTGCAGCGAGCCGTGTCGACACAGAATCACGCGACTCTTGCGTTGAGAGTCGACGTAGCCACCGCGGTGTCAGAGCTTCTGGCGGTGTTAGAAAAAGTGTATGCGGGGCGCCGATTTATTATCGAAAGTCATTGCGACGAAAGCTTGCAGTTCAGGGGAGATGAGCGCGACCTTCTCGAAGTGTTAGGTAACACGTTGGATAACGCCTTTAAATACGGTGGTACGCGTATTCGACTCATAGCAAGGCAACGAGACGACGGGGCGCTTGAATTCTCTATCGAGGATGACGGACCGGGTATTTCGGTAGAACAAAGAGAGTTTGTGCTCCAGCGCGGCGCGCGAGCAGATACGCTTGCTCAGGGACAAGGGATAGGGCTTGCAGTGGTAAGTGACATTATGGCCAGCTATCAGGGAAGCGTGACGATAGAGCCAAGTGATTTGGGTGGCGCGAAGTTTGTGCTGCGCTTCCCGCAGCCCGAGACTGAACCGATTCGCAAGTGATCGAGCAAGCTTTTAGGCTGCTGTGTTTTCTCCAAGAGAGGATTGCTCGGGTAGTAAGATTTAAAGCAGTAGTCCTCCGGCCACGGCAAAAAGTGTCATCAGAAACAGAAACCATTTGATTGCATTCGGTGATGCGCGAACCGCGAGTTTTACAGCGAGGTGTGCGCCAGACATCGAGCCTACTGCTAAGATGAGCCCCGGCGCCCACGCTACTTTGCCAAAAATTATAAAGATGACAAGCGCAACGCTTGTAAACGCGAGCGCACATAAAGTCTTTAGCGCGTTCGCGCGCAGCAAGTCGTAGCGCAGTCCACCAGCAAGCGCTGCGATGAGCATAAATCCTACGCCTGCTTGGACAAACCCGCCATAAACCCCGGCTGCAAATAGCCCCCACCAGCCCATTCTGCTCTGATTTGGGGTGAGAGCAACAGTGTCTGGCGAATGCGCGATCATACTCGGACGGATCAATATAACTAGGCTCATGCAAAGAATGCTGGCAAGCAGCAAGGGCTTTAAATAGAGGTTGGGCAAAAGCGCAGCGATCAAGGCGCCAATTACCCCACCCGATATTGTTGGTATGAGGATAAGGATGAGAGCGGGCCTATCTAGCGCGTTATTCTTATCATATCCCCGTAAACCCACGAGACACTGAAGCATTACCGCAACCCGATTGCTTCCATTAGCGATGTCAGCCGGAAGACCAAGCATCATCAGCACGGGCAGGGTCAGATTAGAGCCCCCACCTGCGACTGTATTTATCGCACCGGCGAAAAATCCCGTGATGCAGAGCAGCGCAATGCTAGGTAAGTCGAAATCCATAATACTCTCTCAATTGTCACCGCAGCTCCCCTGAGCGCGATCGACGCCGACGGCTAACTAAATCGGCCGACACGAGTATAGCCTTATCCTTGGATAATCCCATTCTTGCTCTCAGCGAGTTTATTGTCAGATTGATGGATGAAATCCAAGCCTTATCTGGTCTGTTCGGGAGTGCAAGGGTGTGAGCGGCGCCAGTCACCGGAACGAGGCTATTCGTTTAGTGAAATGCTCGTCGCGGCTAGCATTCTGGCAATAATGTCGCTCGTTGCTATTCCCAGGATTCGTCAATTCCATGCTCAGATTGCCATAGATTCGCTTTCGAGTGATTTCCTCTCTATTTTAAGGTTAGAGAGGGATGAGGCATTAGCAACTGGAAGCTCCACCGTTCTCTGTCGGATCGATCGGGGATCGACTGCTCTGCTGGCAAATGGAACGACGGATGGTTGCTTTTTGTCGAATAAAAATATCTGCAAGGTGCAAATAATATCAGTGGCGCTTACGCGTACTTTACGCTCGGCGTGTCAGGGTTTGGGCTTGATTGAAATTCTTGTGACGATGCTTTTATTAAGCGTTGGATTGCTCGGCTTCATCGGGCTCCAGACGCTCGCATTGCAAGCCGAAAGGAGTGCGTTCTATCGCTCATCGGCGTCGATTATAGCCACGGATGCTGCAGAGCGCATTCGAGCAAATAGAGCGGGTTTTACCGCAAGCGGATATGCCTCAAGCCTAGCAGAGGAAAGTGACTCCTGTTTTGAGGCAGCGGGCTGTTCGTCAGAAGCACTCGCGCAAGCCGAGCTTTATGAGTTGCAGGGCACAGTGGCGGAGGTTTTGCCAAGCGGGGTATTTGTCGTGTGCCTCGATGGTACGCTGAACGATGGGAGTCCTACTGATCATGCTTGTGACGGTTCGAATAGGATGATTGCGATTAAGATTTGGTGGGATGACAACCGTGACGGGGTCGCGGAGACACTAGTCAGCACCGGCGTCGCTTTTCTATGAAGACTTTGACGCGTTCCATTCCCATAAAAGAAGGGCATTCTCTCGTTGAGCTACTCATCGCAATGACGCTGGGAATTTTCCTAATTAATGGCGCTTTCCAACTCTTTGTTAGCGCGCGCGTGACTCAAGAAGAAATGATGGCGAGACAGCGTATGCTTGAAGGCGCTCGACTCGCGATTTCGTTTATCGGCGATGAGCTCAGAATGGCTGGTTATTTGGGATGTTTTGTTTCTCTCGGCGAGCGTCGCATCAATAACGCACTCAATGCTCCGCCAGAAAGTTTCCAGCCTTGGTTTGGACTTCAAGGTTGGGAATCTGCGGGAACAGCATTCAAAGAATCGATTCACCCATCTACCGCTGTTGCTCTGGTTAGAACTGATACTTCAGAGTGGAAAACTTTGGAAGCAGGGCATGTTTTACCTCGCTTCGATGCTCTCCCTAATTCCGACATTATTCGAACATGGAACGTGGAAGGGACGCCAGCTGAGGTAACTGAAGTGAATCAAAACCCACCGAGTTTTATGCTGAGGAATGCACAGGATATTGAGCGCAACGATTTCGTTCTCGTGAGTGACTGTGCGCGAGCAGAGATCGTTCAGGCGTGCTCAATAACACAGCAGACTGATTCGACCCTGCTAGGGGTTTCAACTACTTGTAATCCGGGCAATAAAAGCGGCGTCCGTCTAGTTACTCGCGCGTCTGCTGATGCGCCTGCAGAGGCAATGCGCATTCAAAGCACTCTATTCTATGTAGGCAAGCGCGGTGGCGAAGCACTCAATTCGCCTGCATTGTTTCGGCGCAGCTTGGGTGTCGATGGGTCTCCAGATTCGGCAGAGGAGCTTATTGAAGGCGTAGAGAGTCTGCAATTTCTTTACGGGGTAAGGTTAGGCGATGCGCGCGCTAGCAGCGTCAATGCATATTTGACTGCCGACAAGGTGAGTGATTTTTCGGAAGTCGTCTCAGTCAGAGTGGACCTGCTGATGCAGTCGGTCGATTACTCGCAAAGTGCTGCGAGTCAGGATTATGGTTTTAACGGCGTTCGCTATGCGCTCGATTCTCGCGGCGGCCTGCCTGATGACAAACGTCTGCGTCAGGGGTTCTCTGCAACGTTTTATCTGCGAAATCGAGGGCTAGGCTTGTAATGACCGTACTCAGGCGAGGCTATCTGGCGGACGAAAGAGCATCTGGTGCGGTAATGCACGTATGTTTGTTGCTACTGATCCCACTGCTCGTACTCGGAGCGACTTCGATGGAATCAGCCGTGCTCGGCGAGCGTATGGCGGCTAATTTTGAGGACAGAGGGCGAGCCTTCAGCGCAGCGGAAGCGGCACTAGAAAGAGCTGAGGCATGGCTGAGGTCCCAAGAGTATTTACCGATTGCTACGAATACAGGAGAGGGACGCGTGTGGATGCATGGTGTCTTGGATGCGAAATTTTCGGTAACGGCGCCTTGGTGGCGTGACCCAGACGCAAATCTTAGCTGGTGGGCTGCGCATGGAACCGCTGTTGTGAGCGACGCCTCCGCCGCAGTGCCTGCACGCTACATCATCGAACAATACAGGTTTGTAACCGAGCAAGAATCGATCGGTGTTAGGACCGGTCAAGTGCAGCCTGTGCTTGCAATTCACCGTATTACTGCTCTCGGCGTCGGTCGACGAGCGACTACCCGCATACGCTTGCAATCTACTTTCTTGAGGCCTTATGAGAAGTGAGTATCGAGTCCGAAGACCCAGCCTAAACAAAGAGAAGTCGGATTTTTGCCGAGTCTTGCTTCGAGTCATTAAATTGGGGTTGTGTGCGTCGCTGGCTTTTTGTGTGTTTGTGCAAGGCGCCGAGTTGTCTCTAAAGCATCGATATATGTACGAAAGTAAAAATAAAGGGCCGACGCGTGCGCGGGAAATGGGCGCGTACACAATAGAAAGAAAGCGATGTGACGGGAAGCAGATAGGAACCTTTGTTTATCTGTATGACTCAAGTAAGAATATTTTTAACAGGGCATTGGGAGGATGCTCTCTCGAGAGTCGTCCTTGGGTAGGCGAGGCGGAGTGGCATTTATATACAGAAATTAATAACTCTATGATCTATAAACCTAAGTTTGAATATTTTCCATCCGAGGAATATCCAGTAGCAGATTTTAAAAATGCACGCAGAAGTATTGTCGCCAAAAGGCCTATTTATACTGCGCGACTTGATTTAGTGGAGTTTCAGAGCGACGGATGGCCGGCCTCTCCTCTTAAGATAAATGATCGGTGGTTCCTGCCCAGTCCCGATGTGCGAAGTTGCGCCATCGATGCCCTATGGCACGCAGCATTAAATAGTCGTGGGTTGTATGTTTCAGCAAAAAATAGCGGTGAACTTGCTGGCGCGCTAGGAAAATTTCTCGGTGTAATTGCAGCGGGCGCTGGGTCAGTGGCGCCTCTTGCAGTGAGTTCGGCAAGCCTCCGTAAAAGCTCATTGGTTTTCAGCTCGAGCCTGAATAGCGAAAGATGGACAGGAGAGTTGGAGACCTACGTGTTCAATGATAATACAGAGATCTCTTTAACCCCAAGGTGGGAGTCATCTGCCGCGTTAGAAGCGCAGGATGCTGACAGCGGACGAACGATTATTACGAGTCGCGCAACGGCCGCAAATTCCGGTGCCATTCTGGACACCGGCGTGCTAGGCGAGATCAATTTGGTGAACAGTAAACTGCAACTTCATGCGCTGGCTGCTGGATGGGAGTCGGGCGTCTTAGATGCTCTCACTAGGCCTGATACTGAGCTCTACGGCCGGCAATCGTGGAGGCAGCTTGAATAACGAGCAACACGACAGGTCAGGATTTTCTTTAGTAGAAATCCTCACGGTGCTTTTCATCGTTGCACTTCTCGCAGGCTTAACGTGGCCGAGTTATCAGGCGGCGGTTCTTGACGCTGGCCGCGCCGAGGCCAAAGCGACATTGCTCATGGTTACGTCCGAGCAAGAACGCTACTTTTCAAATTTCAATCGATATGTCAATGATGCTTCCCCCTTGGATGCCCCTGCTACGGCTGGACGCAGAAAATTAACCTCAAGTGGCCGGTATAGTGTCTCCGTTGAAGCCTGCGAGGGTAGTAGTCTAGCGTTCTGTTTTGTTGCGACGGCAACCCCATTGGGTTCGCAGATCAATGATGTTTGCACTTCATTGAGTATAGACAGCACGGGTAGGCGATCGGCAGCAGGTAGTCTATCTTATGCCGATGATTGCTGGAATTACTAATGTGCTTCAGCCACAGTGGTCTTTAGGGTCCAAGTCTCGCAATGTGCGTGATCTCGCTGCGCGGTTGACCACTAGTTTTGCTGCAGTACTTGTTAGCGCGTTATGCGTGCAATAAGTGAAACTGCCATTTTGAGTTTCCATCATGCCGCGGGGGTCTAAGAGCAAATATTGTCGATTACCAAACGCTTTCCATCGAATACTGCCTTGGATGTCCTGCATCGATTGCCAGTTTAAGGCTTGATCAGAGGTATCAATTCTTTGATTTTGATTTCGGTCAATAAAGCTCAACAGCCCTTCATTCCAGCTCCCTTGGCAATTAAGGCTATTTTCGGAACCGCAAAAAGTGACCATTTCACCGCTAGAAATAGCTGAGATTTTCGCGCTTTCCAGTGCCTTGCTCAGGCGCTGAAGGGCAACAGCAGTGCTCGCGCTGTCCTGTAATACCTTAATGTTTGGAAGAGAGAGTCCTATCAACAGACTCGTGAGTAACACCGTGATCAGAATCTCGATAAGTGTGAGACCTAAATAGAGTCTTGCCGGTTGCGCAACAGTGCACAGGGTTAAGATTACAGGCTGTTCGTGGTTGCCTCTGCTAAGTACACGCGTGTTTAACATTGAGGTGACTCTTATTTGATGTCCTTCAACTTAAAGGTAGACACCGCTCGACCGCGTTGCAAAATAACGGTGTAGTTAGGTCGCTGAACGTGGCGATGTCGAGGGAGATTCTGCGTGGTAGTCCAAAAATAAGGAAAAAGCGTAAGGCTTTTCGCATGACTGGCAAGACGGGGCGATGTCTTCAGAGCCAGAGTTCGCTACAATTGCTGGCGCCGCGCGCGAAGCTTTGGTTCGGGCCCACGATACAGAGAAAATTATGTCGACCACAAAGTCATTCACCCTAGTCATGGCACAGCTCAATTTTGTAGTTGGCGCGACGGAGGATAACACCACCCTGCTCCTCGATTCGGCTAGAAAAGCGATAGAGGATTTTGATGCGCGGATCGTAGTTTTCCCCGAACTCACATTAACGAGTTATCCGCCTGAGGACCTCTTATTGAGACCTAGTCTAGCTCGCCGAATGGACGAGGCGATGGTACGTATTCTTGCTGCCAAGCTCCCGGCAACTCTTGTATTTGGTTATCCTGAGACGCATGAAGGCAACTTATACAATTCACTCGCGGTCGTGGATCAGGGAAAACTCATTGCGAATTACCGAAAGCAATGCCTGCCCAACTACCAAGTTTTTGACGAGAGAAGGTATTTCAAAGCCGGTAATCAGCCATGTATTGCGGAGGTTAATGGCCTTCGATTAGGGTTCACAATATGTGAGGATCTCTGGGACGAAGGTCCCACGTCACAGCTTGCATGCGAATCTCTCGATCTGCTCGTTAATATCAACGCCTCACCTTTCCACCGCGGAAAGGCGATGGAGCGTCGCCGACTCCTCGCTCGAAGAGCGGGCGCTATCGGAGCGCCGATTACCTATGTCAACTTAGTAGGGGGGCAAGACGAATTGGTATTCGACGGCGGATCCCTCGTTGTCGATAGCGGTGGGGCTGCATTGGTCCAAGCACCGCAGTTTGAAGCCGGCCTTTTTCCGGTTGTTTTCGAACAGTCGAGTTCCGGGCGCTACGAGCCGGCAAGTGGTCTCCTCGCGCCGGATCTCGATGATCTCGCACAGGTTTACAAAGCACTCACCACCGGCGTACGTGACTACGTTTTAAAAAATGGGTTCAAAGGCGTGATTCTAGGTTTGTCGGGCGGCATTGACTCCGCTTTGACGCTTGCTATTGCGGTTGATGCACTAGGTTCGGATGCCGTAAATGCGGTCATGATGCCGTTTGAATACACCTCTCAACTGAGTCGCGATGCTGCCGCGCAGCAGGCGGCTGCACTCGGAGTAGCCTATCAGTCGATTTCTATTAAGCCAATTTACGAGCAGTTTGTGCTGGCGCTAGCCGCAGAGTTCGAAGGCATGGAAGACGATGTTACTGAGCAGAATTTGCAGGCGCGCTGCCGAGGTGTGCTACTTATGGCGATCTCTAACAAAAAAGGTTACTTGGTTCTCACGACAGGAAATAAGAGCGAAATAGCGGTTGGCTATTCGACACTTTACGGTGATATGGCCGGTGGTTTTGATGTGCTCAAGGATGTATCCAAGACATTGGTTTATGCGCTCTCAAGATATCGAAATGCTCGCAAAGATACTGAAAATTGCGTCCAACTCGAGGTAATTCCTCAGGCTGTAATAGACCGCCCCCCGTCTGCCGAGCTGGCACCGGGGCAAGTAGATCAAGATAACCTTCCGCCCTATGATGTCCTAGATAGGATACTGGAGCTGTACATCGAGGAGGATGCGAGCGCAACCGCTATCATTACCGAGGGGTTTGACGAGCAAGTCGTCAGGCGTGTCTTGCGCTTGGTCGATTTGAATGAATACAAACGGCGCCAGAGTCCGACCGGCGTTCGTCTAACACGGCGAGGTTTTGGTCGTGATCGACGCTACCCCATTACCAATGCTTGGCCGATTGGTGACTAAGCGCATGTTTCCGTTAGAGTATGCCAAGCGTGAGAATACTCAACCAGGAGCGCTTTTCTGACTCTTCAGGCACTTGACCCTGATCGTCTATGATCTGCTGACTGCCTGAAGTGTAGGGGCGTCGTGTTGGTGCGAGAGGAGGCTCAACGCGGTTGTCTCCAATCAGTCCGAAACTCACAGTGTAAAGAAACGAGGGGTTTGTAATTTCTGTCCGAACGTTAAACTCGCCGGTCTCTGTTAACGATCTATGCTCTGGATAATTGCTGCGCAAAAGCGCCAGCGAAGTGTCCGCCAAATCATCAAGTCCTAAACGCAAATAGCATTCAGCCATTATCGCGACGCCGTCGGCGACAGCAGGTGACTCTTGGAAATTTTCTACCACGTACTGCGCTCTGCGCAGCGCGGCGATATAGGCTCGACGCTCGAGGTAATAGTTAGCGACGTGGATTTCGTAGGCAGCGAGATTATTACGCAGATAGATCATGCGCGAACGTGCATCGGCGGCGTAGGGGCTATCAGGGTAAAGTGCTATGAGCTGCGCAAAGTCTGCAAACGACTCCTGCGCTCTGCCGGGGTCTCGCTTCGTTTGATCGACGGGTAGGAAGCGGTTGAGGAAACCGGAATTCTCGCTAAATGAGGCTAGGCCCTTCATATAGTAAGCGTAGTCAATATTCTCGCTGTCGGGGTGTAAGCGAATGAACCGATCGGCCGCGGCTCGTGCAGCCTCCAAGTCGCTGTTGCGGTAATATGCATAAACAATCTCGATCTGAGCTTGTTCGGCGAAGCGTCCGAAAGGGAAACGTGACTCTAGCCCCTGGTAGGTCGCTATCGCTCCGGTGAAATTCTGCCCATTCAGCTGATCGAGCGCGCGGCGATAGAATTGCTCCTCATTGGTTAGTCCAGCAAATTCGTCTCGCTCCTCATCGCCTCCAAACAGGCCGCAGCCAGAGAGAAACGAGCCCAGCAGTAGCAAGAGGGTAATGGTGCGTAATTTCATGAGTTAAGCTCTATCGGTGTTATTGCTGCCTATTTAACCACAGCTCAGGGTGTGCGGCGAGGTTTGGCCTGTGTAGTCGGCGAATATCGAGTATTATGCACAGCTCCATTTATCAACGGTTGTAAAAGCTGAATTCCATGACACATATTGTACTCAGTGCGATAGTACCTGAAACCTTCGCTAACCAACGCTTAGACCTCGTTGCAGCGCAATTGTTTCCTGATTATTCGCGTGCTCGTCTCCAAACATGGATAAAAGACGGGCAGCTCAAGGTCAACACCAACGCTGCGCGGCCTCGGGATATCGTCTATGGTGGCGATGCATTGAGTATCGATGTGCATTTGCAAGCTGAGCAGCAGTGGCAGGCTCAAGCTATGCCAATCGATATTGTGTTCGAAGATGAACACCTCATTATTCTAAATAAAGCTACTGATGTGGTAGTGCACCCCGCAGCGGGGCACCGTGATGGTACGTTGTTGAATGGCTTGTTGAATCATTGTCCTGCGCTTAAAGAAGTACCACGAGCTGGGATAGTCCATCGCCTAGATAAAGACACTACCGGGCTGCTTATGGTCGCTAAAACGTTGGAATCGCACGCGCAATTGGTCGAGCAACTCAGGCTCCGAGAGATAAAGAGAGAATATGAAGCGGTAGCCCAGGGCGTATTAACTGGCGGTGGTAAAGTTGATGCCCCACTCGGGCGGCATCCGGTTAATCGTAAGCGGCGAGCCGTAGTCGAAGATGGTCAGGAAGCGGTAACGCATTACCGCGTGTTGAACCGCTTTCGTTCTCACACACATATTCACGTCCAACTCGAAACGGGGCGGACGCATCAGATTCGCGCACATTTAGCGCATATCAATATTCCTTTAGTCGGCGACCCTCTCTATTCTGGCAGGCTGCAGCTCCCTGCCGGTTGCTCGCCGAGGCTTGCCGAGTGTCTGCGAGGCTTCAAGAGGCAGGCCCTGCATGCACGCAGGCTCAGCCTGCAGCACCCGGCAACCGGCGAGACGATGACTTGGGAGGCGCCGCTGCCGCAAGATTTTCAACATTTATTGACCGTTCTCGATGCAGATTTTCGTGCAGTCTGAGCGCGAGCATTAAATGCTGTTTTTGGAGCGCCAATGAAGCCTGTTATCGATCTGATTCAGTCACCTTGGAATGCAGAAGGCAAAGTTTTCGCGGGAGTTACACTCCGTGGTGCTCGCGCGGATGAAGGCGGCTACGCGGGTTTTAATTTTGCTGAGCACGTTGGCGATAGCTGCGCGCGAGTTGCAGAGCACCGAGCGCTGCTGGCAGCGCAGATCAATGATGATCTTGTCGCGTACCCGAAGTCCGATGTGAATTCTGAAGGCAAGATCGCGCCGCAAACGCTTTCGTGGCATTGGTTGAATCAAGTTCACGGTACAGCTGTTCATGAAGTGGTGAGCCCCGCTCAAGCGTTGATCCGACCGGTATTGGAGGCTGATGCGATGCTCACTAGTCTGCCTCGGCAGGTATGCTGCATCATGACCGCCGATTGCTTACCCGTATTTTTTTACAACCCGCAAATCTCGCAAATTGCTGTTGCCCACGCAGGTTGGCGCGGCCTCGCAGACGGTATTCTTGAAAACACCCTTTCGGCTATGGGGGGAGATTCCTCTGATATCAACGTATGGTTTGGTCCCGCAATCGGCCCTTGCCATTTCGAAGTTGGGTACGAGGTTCGAGAGCGATTTTCGTCCGCAACCGACTCTTTTGACGAACAGGAGGCAGTTCACGCCGCGTTTAAGCCGGCTGCGGAAAATGACAAATTCCTTGCAGATATTTATGCGCTAGCAGAGATAAGACTTCGCAAGATGGGCGTGAGGTCTATTGCGGGAAACAAGCTCTGCACAGTCTGCGAGCCGGAGCGATTCTTCTCGTTCCGAAGAGAAGCGCGTTCTGGGAGGCTGCTAAGTTTGATTTTCATCAAGTAAACCCGCGAGCAGCCCCTGTTTAGAGTATCCCCCCTTTGTTTTTCTTTTAACGCCCCAATTTAACGTCGCATAGGGCGAGTGTTAGCGTGAGCCGCACCGCCAATTAATTGCAGAGGACACTGCTATGCGAATGGATAAACTAACAAGTAAATTGCAATCGGCTCTTGCCGATGCACAGTCGATAGCGCTCGGTAAAGAGAACAATATGATCGCGCCGGCGCATCTGCTGTATGCACTTGTTGAGCAGCGAGATGGTTCTGTGCGGCCCTTGCTGTCTCAGACGGGCTTTAATTTGAATCAACTGCAGACAGGGCTGTCGCGACTTATCGATGATTTGCCGCGAGTGGCTGATAACGGCGGTGAAGTGAGTGTGTCGCCAGAATTGTCAAAACTTCTAAATCAGGCAGACAAGCTAGCCCAAGCGAAGCAAGACAGCTTCGTCTCTAGCGAGCTGGTGTTGCTTGCGGCCATGCGTGATACCGGTGCTTTAGGCAAGTTGCTCAATGGTTTCGGCGTCTCCGCCCAGGCACTGGAGACCGCAGCTGAAAATCTCCGCGGTGGTGCAAGTGTTGATGGGGCTAATGCCGAAGACAGCTGGCAGGCGCTGTCAAAATTTTGCTTGGATCTCACTGCTCGTGCGGCGGAAGGTAAGCTAGATCCAGTAATAGGTCGCGACGCTGAGATCAGACGAACCGTTCAAGTGTTGCAGCGTCGGACTAAGAACAATCCCGTGCTTATCGGTGAACCAGGCGTGGGCAAAACTGCTATTGTTGAAGGGCTTGCTCAGCGTATTGTTAACGGTGAAGTGCCCGAAGGTTTGAAGGACAAGAAAATTCTCTCCCTGGATATGGGTGCCCTCATTGCGGGCGCGAAATTTCGTGGTGAATTTGAAGAGCGACTCAAGTCTGTTTTAGCGGAAATCGCCAAGCTTGAGGGCAGTGTGATTTTGTTCATCGATGAGCTGCACACTATGGTTGGTGCGGGTAAAGGCGAGGGCGCGATGGATGCGGGCAATATGCTCAAGCCGGCGCTCGCACGCGGGGAATTACACTGCGTCGGTGCGACAACCCTCGATGAATATCGACAATACATCGAGAAAGATGCCGCGTTAGAGCGCCGCTTTCAGAAGGTTCTGGTAGATGAGCCTACCGAGGAAGATACAATCGCGATACTGCGCGGTCTAAAGGAGCGCTACGAGGTTCACCATGGGGTTGCGATTTCCGATGGTGCAATAATCGCCGCGACTAAATTGTCGCAGCGTTACATTACTGATCGGCAATTGCCTGATAAAGCGATCGATCTGATTGACGAGGCGGCAAGCCTTATTCGCATGGAGATCGATTCGAAACCCGAGGAGATGGATAGGCTCGAAAGGCGCTTAATTCAACTAAAGATTGAACGCGAGGCGCTCAAAAAGGACGAGGAGCCTGCGACTCAGATACGTAAACAAAAGCTTGCCGAGTCGATCGACGAATTGGAGCGAGAATTCTCCGATCTCGAAGAGATTTGGAAAGCGGAAAAAGCGTCAGTACAGGGAGTGCAGAGTATTAAAAGCTCACTCGAGCAGGCGCGCAGCGACATGGAGCATGCGCGGAGGGCCGGAGATCTCGGGCGGATGTCAGAAATTCAGTACGGTGTGATACCAGCATTAGAAGCAAAACTCGCTTCTGCGACATCGGCTGAAGCACAGGAAAAACAGCTGCTGCGTAGTCGTGTGACAGACGAAGAAATTGCCGAAGTGGTTGCTCGTGCAACAGGTATACCTGTGAGCAAAATGCTCGAAGGCGATCGCGAGAAGCTCCTGAAGATGGAAGACGGGTTGCATGAGCGAGTGATTGGCCAGAACGAAGCGGTAACGGCAGTAGCGAACGCCGTACGCCGTTCGCGCTCGGGTCTTTCAGATCCGAATCGGCCAAACGGCTCGTTCCTTTTTCTTGGTCCAACAGGTGTCGGAAAAACCGAGTTGTGCAAGGCGTTGGCCGAGTTCCTGTTCGATACAGAAGAGGCGATGGTCCGTATCGATATGTCCGAATTCATGGAGCGTCATTCGGTGGCGCGCCTTATCGGTGCGCCTCCCGGCTATGTAGGTTACGAAGAAGGCGGATATCTAACAGAGGCGGTGAGACGCAGACCTTACTCTGTGCTTCTTTTGGATGAAATCGAAAAAGCGCACCCCGACGTGTTCAATATTCTTCTGCAAGTTATGGACGATGGGCGGCTTACTGATGGTCATGGGAGAACAGTCGATTTTCGAAATACGGTGATTGTTATGACCTCGAATCTCGGTTCTGATCACATTCAAGAGGCCATGCAGCACGGTACTCTATCAGGCGCCGCTGGTGACAGCGAGGCTTACGCAGCAGTGAAAGAGAATGTTCTAAAAGTCGTCGTTAAGCATTTCTCACCGGAGTTTGTTAATCGAATAGACGAGACAGTCGTTTTTCATCCTCTTCAGGCTGGGCAGATCCGTGCTATTGCAGAAATCCAGATCGAGCTACTTAACGACAGATTGAGGGAGCGAGAACTGGTGTTGGAGGTGTCTGATGCCGCGCTCGACAGGCTAGCAGAGGTTGGCTACGACCCCGTCTACGGTGCGCGGCCGCTAAAGCGAGCCATTCAGAATCACATCGAGAACCCGTTAGCACAAGAAGTGCTGAAGGGATCTTTCGCCCCGGGCAGTGTAATTAGTGTAGATGCGAATCCTGCCGGCGGTCTCAAGTTTGGGTCCGCGGCGGTTCATTAGGTAATTTGATAAATCAGGTGTGGACTCGCTGCACGCCTCGCACCTGAGGAGCCGCGTAGTTCTTGACTTTCCCCGGCAAAGTGTCAGACTTCGCACATTATGTCATAGACTCAGGCGAAACCCTGAGGCTAGCGACTCGATCTGCTTGCCACACCCGGCTAAGCTGCAGATCGACCCCCTAGGTGTTAAACACAGCCACCTAAGGTCTCTATCACGTTATCGCGTACGAGGCCGACTAAATAGCGAGAATGCTCAGCGCTCTGAGTACTCGCACACCAACCTTTAATTTTCTGTGCATTCGCCTCGCGAGTAGAGTATTGCGTTAGAAAGATTGTCCTCTGGCAGTCTCCTAAGCTAACTGTCCAGGCTAAGGGTAATGAGCAGAATTGGGTGGGTGATCAGCGCGAACTAATCGAGCGTTAACTAAACGACTGCAATAGTGCAGAAGCAAATTAAGAGGCAATTCAAGTGGAACAACTATCCGGTGGCGACATGCTGACTCGTGCGCTACACGACGAGGGTGTAGACCTTATTTTCGGCTATCCTGGTGGCGCGGTACTCCATATCTACGACGCGATTTTCAAGCAAGATAAAATCGAGCACATTCTTGTTCGTCATGAGCAGGCAGCGACGCATGCCGCTGACGGCTATGCGCGAGCGACAGGCAAGCCGGGGGTGGTTCTCGTGACCTCAGGTCCGGGAGCAACCAATGCCGTGACTGGTATTGCGACCGCCTACATGGATTCGATTCCGATGGTTATCCTGTCAGGACAGGTTGAGAGTCGACTTATTGGTACCGATGGGTTTCAAGAAACTGACATGGTGGGTATTTCGCGCCCTATCGTGAAACACAGTTTTATGGTCGAAGACCCTGCTGATATTCCTATGATCGTGAAGAAAGCGTTTCACATAGCTACGACAGGTCGTCCGGGCCCCGTCGTGATTGATATTCCCAAAGACGTCACAGACCCTAAGATTAAGCGTCCCTACGAGTATCCGAAGGATATTAAGATGCGTTCCTATACTGTGCCGGGCAAAGGACACAGTGGTCAGATTAAAAAAGCGGTCGAGGCGCTGCTTGGTGCGAAGCGCCCCATGATCTATGCCGGCGGCGGTGTTATTCAAGGGGAGGGCGCGGAACTGCTGACTAAACTCACACAGAAGCTCGGTTATCCGATCACAAATACGCTAATGGGCTTGGGTGCTTACCCCGCGTCTGATCCTCAATTCTTAGGGATGCTCGGGATGCACGGGACCTATGAAGCCAATATGGCAATGCATTACTGCGATGTTCTGCTAGGCATTGGCGTGAGATTCGACGATAGAGTGACCAACTCAGATACGAGTAAATTTTGTCCTGATGCAACCATTCTGCACGTTGACATCGATCCTGCATCGATTTCAAAGACTGTTGCGGCAGACGTGCCCATAGTGGGCTCTGTAACAGCTGTGCTCGAAGAAATGCTGGATTGTCTCGAGCAGTCGCAGCAAGCGATTGACGCCGAGGCATTGAAGACGTGGTGGCAGCAAATCGCGAAGTGGCGCGAGAAAGACTCGCTTGGCGTGACGCCGCATACAAACGGCATTATTAAGCCGCAGCAGGTTGTTCAAGCGGTTCATCGCATCACGAAGGGAGATGCTTATATATCAACTGACGTAGGCCAGCACCAAATGTTTGCGGCCCAGTATTACGGGTTCGATAAACCAAGGCGGTGGATTAATTCGGGCGGGCTCGGCACCATGGGTTTTGGTTTTCCCGCAGCGATGGGAGTGCAGTTGGCTTTCCCCGAGGCGATTTCTGTCTGTATCACAGGGGAGGGCAGTTTTCAGATGAACCTGCAGGAATTTGCGACCTGTATGCAATATAACTTGCCGGTGAAAATAATCTGTCTGAATAACCAGTCCCTAGGCATGGTGCGACAGTGGCAGGATATGCAATATGGCGGGCGCTATTCACATAGTACCTACGCCGAATCGCTGCCTGATTTCGTAAAGCTAGCCGAAGCGTATGGCCATGTTGGTATTCGAATCGAGAACTTAGGCGAGCTCGACGCGAAGCTCGAACAAGCATTCGCACTGAAAGACAAACTCGTTTTCGTTGACGTCATGGTCGATCCTGAAGAGCACGTGTACCCGATGGCTATCAAGGGTGGGGCGATGAAAGACATGATTTTGAGTAAGACGGAGAGAACATAAGATGCGCCGAATTATATCGTTACTAATGGAAAACGAGCCCGGAGCTCTCTCTCGCGTCGTCGGTCTTTTTTCACAGCGTAGCTACAACATTGACTCGTTGACTGTTGCTCCGACAGAGGACAATTCTCTGTCTCGCCTGACGGTCATGACCAGCGGTGATGAACGCAAGATCGAACAGATCACGAAACACCTAAACAAGCTCATCGACGTGGTAAAGCTCGTCGATCTCTCTGAGAGTGCGCATATTGAGCGCGAGCTCATGCTTATCAAAGTTAAAGCGGTAGGCGCCCAGCGCGCTGAGGTTCAGCGACTAGCTGACATTTTCCGCGGACAGATTGTCGACATCACTGCGACGGCGCTAAGCATTCAGGTGACTGGCACAAGCGACAAGTTAGATGCCTTCATTGCGGCGCAGGCTGAGAACACAGTGCTTGAGGTAGCGCGCACCGGTGTATGTGGAATCTCACGTGGCGATAAGGTCCTTACGCTCTAGCAAGGTACACGTTGCCAAATAAAAAAGGCCCCATTCAACACGTCGCTATGTTGAATGGGGCCTTTTTTCGCTGTTCTCAAAGTTTGGGCGCAGACTTAATTTTTAGAATCTTAGATGGCGCGCTTCATCGCCGTCATGTAGCGGCGCAGGCGCTTTCCTACAACCTCGATCGGGTGGCTACGAATGCTGTCGTTAACTTCGATGAGAGCAGCATTGTCGACACCGTTGTCGCTGGCGTTGAGACCGCGGCCAATCACATCTACGTCGATTTTCTTCATGAAGTCTTCGAGCATTGGTACACAGGCGTGTGAAAACAAATAGCACCCATACTCAGCGGTGTCTGAGATTACTTTATTCATCTCATAGAGCTTCTTGCGGCCGATTAGGTTAGCAATCAGAGGCACTTCGTGCAGGGACTCGTAGTAGGCAGACTCTTCAATAATCCCACTTGCTGTCATGGTCTCAAAGGCGAGCTCGACACCTGCTTTAACCATCGCAACCAGAAGGATTCCGTTTTCATAATACTCTTGCTCAGGGATTGCCATGTCGCCTGCAGGTGTTTTTTCGAACGCAGTCTCGGTTGTCGCTTCACGCCAAGTAAGGAGTTTTATGTCGTCATTGGCCCAGTCTTCCATCATGCCGGCCGAGAACGCTCCAGTGATAATGTCATCCATATGCTTCTCAAAAAGCGGGCGCATAATGTCTTTTAATTCCTCGGCTAGTTCGTTCGCAACGAGCTTAGCTGGGTTGCTCAAGCGGTCCATCATGGTAGTGATGCCACCATGCTTCAGGCCTTCGGCGATGACTTCCCATCCATGCTGTAGGAGTTTTGATGCATAGCCTGCATCGATTCCTTTCTCTATCATCTTGTCGAAGCAGAGAATTGATCCTGTTTGCAGCATCCCGCAGAGGATGGTCTGCTCGCCCATCAGGTCGGATTTGACCTCGGCGATAAACGAGGACTGTAGAACGCCAGCGCGGTCTCCACCCGTTGCGGCAGCATATGCTTTGGCAATAGCCATGCCTTCTCCATTCGGATCATTTTCCGCATGAACCGCGATCAGAGTGGGGACGCCAAATCCGCGCTTGTATTCCTCACGCACCTCCGAACCAGGTGATTTAGGTGCAACCATCACGACCGTAAGGTCATCGCGAATTTGCATACCTTCCTCGACTATATTGAAACCGTGCGAGTAAGCTAGGCAGGCGCCGTGTTTCATTAGAGGCATAACTTGCTCGACTACCTGTGTGTGCTGTTTGTCAGGCGTCAGATTGAGGACTAAGTCGGCAGTGGGAATGAGCTCTTCGTATGTGCCAACGGTAAAGCCGTTTTCAGTGGCGTTTTTCCAGGAATCACGTTTTTCGGCGATCGCGGCGGCACGCAGCGTAAAAGAGACATCCAGACCACTGTCGCGCATATTGAGGCCCTGATTGAGACCTTGTGCTCCACAGCCAACGATGACTACTTTCTTGCCAAGCAGTTTTGTCACGCCATCGCTAAACTCGCTGGCATCCATAAAGCGGCATTTGCCCAGTTGATCTAACTGCAGGCGTAGAGGCAGCGTGTTAAAGTAGTTCATGGATTAGGCTCCGGTATTAACTTGGTATTTTGCTAGGGCATTGAGATGAGTTCATAGCGCCAGTCTAAAGCGATGTAGCGGCAGGTATGGGCTCACCGATGTGAGGCGGGATAATATAGCATCTGCTTGCGAGGGTAAAATGGAGATTATTCGCGTCCCTCAATCCGATACGGGCTCCAATACGGAATCAAACAGGTAATCAAATAGGTCTAGAGTCGGCGCTGATGAGCGCTATACTCTCTATTAGTCGATTTGTGGTGGAATCCACAGAAGCTATTTAGCGAGTCGTCCGACGTTGCTACATCCTTGCAATTAGGTGGTATAGAAGGTTTGAAGATTATGTCAGAGGAAAATCAAGCATCGAGTGAGGATGCCGCGATGCAAGGAGACTATCCTGATCGCAGGCCAACAGATCTCGAGGACGCCACCGCATCGAATTTAGGTAAGGGTGCTGCGCAAGGGTCAACCGAGGACTCGTCTACGGGGATGAAAGAAGATAGCCTCGAGAGACTTCTTCCAATCGATGAGCATGAGGAGATTGTGTCCGAAGGAGGAAAGACGATCATCCGTCGAGGGATTTTTTTGCTCCCAAACCTGTTAACGCTCGGAGCAATGTTCTCTGGCTTTTATGCCATCATCGCCGGCATGGCCGGAGACTTTAACGAGGCAGGTTGGGCTATTTTTATCGCTGGGGTGCTCGACGGGCTTGACGGGCGTATTGCGCGGCTGACGAATACCCAGAGTGCGTTCGGTGCCCAGTTCGACAGTCTCTCCGATCTTGTGTCCTTCGGCGTGGCGCCATCGCTTATTATGTTCAGCTGGGCATTCGAAGATATCGGGCGTTTTGGTTGGGCGGCGAGCTTTATCTACATGTCCTGCGCTGCGCTGCGTCTTGCGCGCTTCAACGTCCAACTGGGTACAACAGACAAGCGATTTTTTGTTGGTCTGCAATCGCCACTTGCTGCCGGTGTAATTACCTTTATTCCGTGGGTTGGGTACAAATACGAGATTACAATGACTCAGCCGCTGGCAATCGGACTTGCTATTGCGACCGTATTCATCGGTATGCTGATGATTTCAAACTACCGCTATATCAGCTTCAAAGAAATTGATTTCAAAGGCACGGTTCCTTACCTCTTCTTTGTTGCAGCGGTCGTTCTGTTAGTAGTGATTGCTCAGAATCCGCACGAGACTCTGCTACTGATGAGTCTTGCGTATGCTACAACAGGGCCTCTTATGTGGCTTTACCGCAAGCAACAGGGCTTAAGAAACAAATAACAGAGCAGGGCAGCCATCGAGAGCCTCTGCCTTGTTCCGTCTCAATACCTAATAAAATAACAGGAGCGCAGACATGCTAATCAAGAAGCCTAGTGATATAGCAAGTTCGGAAATCACACCGCAGAGTATTTATAAGCAGCGGCGGGAATTCATGAAGGGGGCGGGTTTATTAGTTGGCGGTTCTCTTTTATCGGGCGTCGCTACCGCTCAGTCAGGTGATGCGCTCAAGGCGCGAGCGCCGGCAGGGCTCAAAACCTCCCCAGCTGCACCATGGCTGCAAAATAAATTCACCTCGATTTCGCCCGCACCAGATGTCGCCCCTTTTTATACCGACGAGGCGCTCACGCCTTATGAGGACGTATCGCGCTACAACAATTTCTACGAATTCGGCATGGATAAATCCGATCCTTCGTCCAATTCTGGCGAATTTAAAGCAGACCCTTGGTCGGTAGAGATTGCAGGCGAGGTGGGAAAGCCGGGGGTCTATGCCCTTGAAGATATCTTAAAGCCTCATGACCTTGAAGAGCGTATTTATCGTCTGCGTTGTGTTGAGGCTTGGTCGATGGTTATCCCGTGGATAGGGTTCCCGCTGGCAGATCTTATCAAGCGATTCGAGCCGACATCGAAAGCAAAATTCGTTGAGTTCGAGACTATCGTCGATGACGAAACTATGCCGGGAATACGCTCGCGGTTTGCAATCGTCCGCTGGCCCTATCGAGAAGGGCTGCGAATGGACGAGGCAATGAATCCGCTGACGTTGATGGCTGTTGGGCTCTACGGCGAACCTCTGCCAGCCCAAAATGGCGCGCCGATGCGTCTCGTTGTGCCTTGGAAGTATGGATTCAAGAGCATTAAATCGATTGTGAAAATTAATTTCCGAGAAACTATGCCGAATACCACGTGGGTCGATTTGCAGGCGCGCGAATATGGTTTTTATGCGAATGTTAATCCAGCGGTACACCACCCGCGTTGGCGGCAAGACATGGAGAGACGGCTTCCTCAAACGTTGTTCGACCGTAAAGTAATTCCTACGCAGCCCTTTAACGGATATGGAGAGCAAGTTGCCTCTCTCTATAAGGGTATGGACCTAAGTCGTTACTACTAAGCTTTTTAGGTTGATTACGTTTTAGCAGAGGACTGACGAGATGAAGCGTGTGCGCATCCTGACGTTTTCCCTCTGTTTAATTCCTTTTTTAGTGCTCGTATTTAAGGTATTCCAGAGCGATCTCGGCCCCGATCCTGCAAAAGAGCTTGCGCTTCTTACGGGTGAGTGGGCTATTAATTTTCTGCTACTCGCACTAGCTATGACACCGCTCCGTCAACTTTCGGGCCGCGTTGAATTTGCTCAAAGGCGTCGGATGGTCGGTTTGTTCGCCCTGTTCTATGCGAGCGCGCATTTCATGGTCTGGGTGGTTTTTCTATTGGGGCTGCGCTGGGGTGCTATTATCGAAGAGGTTGTTGAGCGTCCTTATATTACCGTTGGTTTTTCTTCTTTTCTCATTTTGGTTGCACTGGGTGTCACATCTCCCCGAGCAATGGTGCGAAGGCTTGGTAAGAACTGGCGCCGATTGCATCGATTGGTCTATGTCGCAGGTGTGTTAGCGGTCGTGCATTTAGTTTGGATAGTCCGGACCGATCTTTCTCAGGCATTTATCTACGGTGTGTTACTCGTGGTTCTCCTTGGGTGGCGAGTGGTTTTCGCTCGACATAGGGTTAGGGGCGCCGCCTAATGCTGACCGCGAAAGCAGTGATCGCAATAGTGGTTTGTTTTCCTGCGAGGCAGGATTTGCGCCGGTAAGGCGCGCAGTTTCAGCGTTTGATAACCCTATCTCAGTTTTGATTTATAGTCTGGAGACTAGGCTCTGAGCTGTTGATCAAAGTATTTAATATTTCTTATCAGAAACCCCTTGTCACGCGGCTTTGGATCAGTATAATGCGTCCTCCCTGAGACGACGTCTCAAGGCAAAGTTCTTTAAAAATGTAGATTAAGTAATAGAGGTGGGTGCTTGCCGAGGTACTGTCTGTAATCCAAAAGTTATAGATAGACACTCAAGGTAAGCAACTGCGTTAATTTATTTAGGCGCTCGTGTTTTTAACACGAATGTCAGTAGTTGTTTTTTTGAGCGATTGTTTGAACTTGTTTTCTTCGCTGGTTTCGGCTGGTGGTAGTAGGGGAACAGGTCTTGAAAGATTAAACTGAAGAGTTTGATCATGGCTCAGATTGAACGCTGGCGGCAGGCCTAACACATGCAAGTCGAGCGGTAACAGGGGTAGCTTGCTACCCGCTGACGAGCGGCGGACGGGTGAGTAACGCGTAGGAATCTACCCAGTAGTGGGGGATAGCCCGGGGAAACTCGGATTAATACCGCATACGCCCTACGGGGGAAAGGCCGGGATCTTCGGACCGGTCGCTATTGGATGAGCCTGCGTAAGATTAGCTAGTTGGTGGGGT
>JAGYKB010000010.1 GCA_018401885.1 Gammaproteobacteria bacterium | reverse complement strand
CAGGGGATAACCCCGGCGGTTACAATGATTTTTGGTTTGAAAGCGCCGGTATCGGTGATCTCGTCAGAACATCGCACATCGTATATCCGAAGGACGGACGGGTGCCAGAGGCAGTGGAAGGCGCGCCGAGGCAGTATGGCGGACTCGGTCCAGATATTCCCGGCACGCGACCTGTTCGCTATGTTGTCGGCGGTATTGCTAAAGATGGGTATGAGGATCGCGGACTCTCTGAGCGCTGCATTGTCGGCTTCAATTCAGGTCCTCCTTTTGTGCCAAGTTTGTACAACAACAACGTGCAGATATTTCAAAGCAAGGACACTGCAGTCATCATGACTGAGATGATCCATGACGCACGTATAGTGCCTCTGACCAAAGACGCGCCAATCGATTCTGACATCCGCCTGTGGTCCGGAGACTCTCGAGGCTGGTGGGAGAGCGATACGTTGGTTGTTGAAACTCAGAATTTCAATGGCCTTCGTCAAACATTTAATTCCACCGGCGCCAATTTAGACATGGTGCTCACGGAGCGCTTTACGCGCACGGCTTACGATACGGTAGAATATGAATTCACTATTGACGATCCGTCGACATTCACCGACAAAATCACAGCAATTGTGCCAATGACTAAAGTGGCGGGGCAGATATACGAATACGCTTGTCATGAAGGTAACTACGGTATGACCAATATTCTTCGTGGAATGCGCGCAGAGGAAAGAATGGCGGCCGAAGGCGCGAGTGACTGAGACTAAAGAAAACGGTGAGGTGCCACAGTACCTTACATTCGCAATCAAAGGTGGCGCGCAACTAGGGTTGCGTAAAACAATTAGCAGAAGCATCAAAGGGCAGTACATGAACACAAGAATGAAAAAAGCAATCGCGGCCTCGGGCCTTGTATCACTCGCAGCAGTGCTAATTTCGACAGCGGCGCTCGCGCAAGAAGTTACCCGCACGCCGAGCGGTAAACCTGATCTAAGCGGAATTTGGCAGGCGATGACATCGGCGCACTACAATGTCGAGCCTCACGCCGCTGCAGAGGGACCACATTCAGATGTCATGGGCGCTCTGTCAGCGATTCCGGGAAGTCTGGGTGTCGTCGAGGGCGGCAGGATCCCCTATAACGAGCAGGGCCTACGTCAACGTGACGCAAATCGTATCGACGCAATCGACAAAGATCCGCTAACAAAATGCTATATGCCCGGCGTGCCTCGTGCAAACGCGCTCCCTTTCCCCTTTCAAATCGTGCAGTCACAAGAAGTAATTTTGATTGCCTACGAATTCGCCGAAGCGAACAGAATCCTCTACGTTGATCAGCCCGAAATCGAATCTCAAGTCGACGCATGGATGGGGCATTCAAATGCGCATTGGGAAGGAGACACATTGGTCGTTCGAGTTACAGGCCAAATGCCAGAGACGTGGTTTGACCGTGCAGGTAACCACCATAGCTGGGAAATGGTAGTTGAGGAGCGTTATACGCCGATGGGTCCAAACCACATCGATTACAGCGCGACTATTACCGACCCTAATACGTTCACTGCGCCATGGGCTATAAGCTTCCCGCTTTATCGCCACCTCGAAGAAAACATGCAGTTGTTAGAATTTAAATGCGCAGAGTTCTCTGAAGAGTATCTCTATGGCCAGTACCGCAAGCCGGGTACGCCTAAGGGTAATCCGAAAGACTAATCGCCTCTGAGCGAGGAGCCTACTTGCTCCAAACTCGATGGCCGTTCATCGCAGCGGCCCAATGAAAGCTTGACTAAAAAACCGCACACAGCTGTGCGGTTTTTTTTGTTTTGAGAAAACACGCACTGTTCGATAAAAGAGACCTAGCGCGGTTTAGATTGTTAGCGAGGTAAGTGCACTGGCGTTGCCGATCTCGCCACGAAGGAAGGTGTTAAAGGAAAGCGTAATTCTTGTGCTGTCCGTTTTATTTGGCACAACGTCATGTAAAAGACTCGAAGGAAACAAAATCAGCTGTCCATAAACCGGTTCGAACCAGCGGCAGGTGGCATTGAAATCGTTCAACTCGGAGAAATTGAGCTCAAGAGGAAAAAGCGGGTTGAAGCGGTGAAATCGGATTGGAGGGAGCTCGCCGCCACCGGAGAGAAACAGCACGCCGCTTAGCACACTGTTCGGATGGTTATGCAGCGGATGGTATTGATCTTTGCCTGCCTTATTCAACCAAGACTGCGTAATGTATAAATCGATAGAGCTATCGAGTTTTAGCAGATTCTGGGTGTAGCTGTTTATCTGTTTCTGTACAAAATCCTGCAGCAAGGCAAGCTCTGGCTGCGCTAAAATCCTGTCGCTGCTGCTCTTAAGATTGCCCGAATTATCAGAGTATTCGACGTTGCGAATATAGTCCTCTTCTTCCGCGCTTAGAGCATATTTCGTACTACACACCATGACAGCGCTTGAGAAGAGAGGAATTATTGAACTCATGTAGACTCCTTAGGCACTAAAGCTCTGCTGAGTAGCCTTACTCCGCTTGAATCGCCGCTGCAATCGCCTGTACCTCGTCGAGCACACGCAGGAGGTTGCCGCTCCACATTTTTTCGATCTGCTGTTCCGTATAGCCTCGGCGAACTAGCTCGAGCGTTACATTGAACGTTTCAGAAGCATCGTTCCAACCCTCAATGCCTCCACCGCCGTCAAAATCTGAGCTGATGCCAACATGGTCTTCGCCGATTAAGCCAACCATGTAATCAATATGGTCGACGAAATCAGAGACCGTGGCAGGTGGTGCGGTTGCATTAACCTCGGCGCCGACTCGAGCCCTGACCTGCGCATTGACCTCTTCGATGGACGTTTCGTAGGCGGCGCGAGCAGCGTCACTCAGTTGAGCTATCTCAGCGGGGGGTAAAATCTCGATCTCGAGAGAGGCGGCTATGCTTTCGGTGAGTGATCGCCTGCCCTCCTCTAAATGCACACGGCGCGCTTCGTTGATATAGCTGCCGAAGGCAACTGTTTGAACTACGCCGCCGTTTTCCTTGATCGCGAGAAGCATCTCGTCATCGAGATTTCGGGAGTGGTTGGTTAGCGCGCGAGCGGAAGAATGAGAGGCGATAAGCGGTGCACGGGTGAGTTCCAGCATCTGCATAATCGCGTCTTTTGATGGATGGGATACGTCAATAATGATGCCCCATTTATTCATCTCAGCGACCGCTTGGCGGCCTAATTCACTAAGACCTCCGTGGATATAGTCCTGCGCGTCTTCTCCTGTATTCGAATCGGCAAATTGACTGTGACCATTGTGTGCGAGCGACATATAGCGGCCGCCTCGATCATGAAAATCTTTGATGTTCGAGAGATCTAGCCCGACAGGATAGGCATTCTCGATTCCGATCATTGCAACCTGTTTGCCCTCTGCGGAGAGTCGCCTTACATCATCTGATGTATAGGCTATGCCAATCTCATCTGGAGCGATGTCTTCTGCGAGGCGATGAATCGCATCGAACTTATCAATCGCGTTAGCATAGGCGGCTGCATATCCCGCCTCATCAAGTGTTGATTGTCCTGTGTAGACGATAAACCAGGCAACGTCTAAGCCTCCCGCTGCCATTTTTACAAGATTAACCTGGGTATCCAGATTCATGGTGTAGTTCACTGTTTCAGTAAAATTACCTGTGTTGATGTCGGCGTGCGTGTCAATTGTGACTACCCTGTCGTGGATACCGCGGGCGCGATCGACAAGCTCAGCTTCACTTTCTTGCCGAGATTCAAAGGATATATCACTCACTGGCGCCGCAACCTCGGGCGAGTCGCTACATGCACTAATACCCAGAGCGATAATGGCTGCTAATACTGCAGAGTGCCCGTGTTGCTGAAAGCGAGGGAAGAATTTGTGAGTATTGAGAAGCGGCATAGTCGGGAGCCTCAGTGTCTTGGAAATTGGGTTGATGCGGATGCCTGCAATTAAGACAAGCGGTTGTTAGTAGCGCGCCTAGCCGAGGTAGGTGCTATTAATGGGAATAATTTAGCACCGGCTGGCCAAGAGTGACAGTCTTCTGAGTCTGGTGGCAAGCAAACTAGTTCAGCCGAGGGCTAAATCTGCTAGACTTATCAACCTGGTAATTCTCTCGAGCAACTTACGTCATGGTCCCACCACCGCGAAACAGCAGAACACACGCGGCAGCCGTCTTTAAGAACGACGCTCGAAAGCGTAAGTTGAGATAGCGGGTTCGATTTTTCGACTCGATAAGTATAAAACATACAGCAACGGCGGAGGCCACGATGACCAATAAGGGTTTACTAAAAAGTTTTGTATTGCTGATCAGCCTAATATTGGCAACAGCCTCCTTCGCCGAAGGCGGGCGCACACCGCTACGCGTTAAAAACGGCATTGTCACAAGCGCCTCGCGCCTTGCATCACAGGCCGGTGTAGATGCCATGCAGGCAGGTGGCAATGCAGTAGATGCAGCGATTGCAACGGCATTCGCGCTCGCGGTTACCTGGCCTACAGCGGGCAATATTGGCGGTGGGGGTTTTATGGTGTATCACGGAGAAGACGGTGATGCGACAACCTTCGATTTTCGCGAAAAGGCGCCCTTGGCGGCAACCGAACGCATGTTCTTGGGCCTCGATGGCAATGTAGTTAACAATTCAAACCACATGGGTGCTCTCTCCGTTGGCGTGCCCGGCACTGTGGCCGGACTTTGGAAGGCGCATCAGGAGCGCGGTTCTCTGCCCTGGGAGCAACTAGTCGCGCCTGCTATTAAACTTGCCCGCGAAGGCATTCCGATTACCTACGCACTGCAAAGCGGATTTCTCCGCAACAAGTCACGCTTCGATTTGTACCCCTCTTCTCAGCAGAAATTTTTCAAAGCCGACGGTTCATCCTACGAACTGGGTGAGCTTTGGGTACAAGAAGATCTAGCGCATACGCTAGAGCTTATTCAAAAAAATGGACGTGACGGATTTTACAAAGGTGAGAATGCGAAGCGCCTCGCTGACTACATGGCGGCAAACGGCGGCATAATCACCGAGGAAGACCTTGAGATTTATCAGCCGGTCGAACGAGCGCCGGTGCGCGGCACCTACCGCGGTTATGAAATCGTCAGCATGCCCCCTCCTAGTTCAGGCGGCGTTGCGTTAATTCAAATGCTGAACATTCTCGAAGGCTACGACCTCGGCGCGATGGGGCATAACTCATCTGCCTATCTGCATGTGCTCACCGAATCTATGCGCCGCGCTTATGCAGACCGTGCAGAGCATTTGGGCGACCCAGATTTTAACGAAGCGATGCCCATCGCGCGCCTGATGGACAAAGACTATGCTGCGAAGCAGCGAGCGACAATTGATATGGCCAAAGCAGATATCAGCGATCCATCGAAGTTTGCCGAGCCTTATGAGAGCGAGGAGACAACGCATTTCTCGGTTGTCGATAAAGACGGCAATATGGTCAGCATGACCTATACACTCGAATACGGTTACGGCTCGGCGATGGTCGTTGCAGGCGGCGGTTACCTGCTTAATAACGAAATGGGTGATTTCAACGCGATGCCGGGTGTGACCAACGCGCGCGGCGCAATAGGCACTGCGCCTAACCTGGTCGCGCCGCAGAAGCGAATGCTGTCGAGCATGACGCCAACGATTGTCGCAAAAGACGGTAAGCCGGTCTTTACCGCAGGTAGCCCGGGTGGCAAGACTATCATCAACACAACCATGCAGCTTATTCTGAACGTGATAGACCACGGTATGAATATCGCCGAATCGGTTGAGGCCGGGCGCATTCACCATCAGTGGTTGCCAGACGTTACGAGCATCGAAGAGCGCGCTGTGTCACCCGATTCACTGAAGTTGTATGAAGCGCTTGGGCACCCCGTTCGTGTTCGCGGAGAACAGGGTGCAGCGATGGCGGTTTATCACGACCGAGAAGCGGGTTTATTTCTGGGTGCCTCGGATTCTCGTCGAGGCGATGGCGCTGCCGTTGGCTATTAAGCGGTATCTGAGCTATTCCCCCGGGTGATATTCCCGTTCTAAATTAGCCTCGACCTGTTCGGGGTAAATGGGCATGATCGCGGAGCGCCCCTCTGTATGGGGGCCGCTTGATCATCGAAATGCGGCGAGGCTGGGTCATTGCTCAGGCCGCCGACCGTAACCGCCTTAGCGCGCACTTTCTCCCCGAATTCGACAGCTGCCACAAAGCTATTGCCGCTGGTGCCGTAGAGGCGATTGGTCCCCGGATAGCTGCGACTCCCAAATGAGGCGAGCGAGCCCCAGCGTGCCGAGGCGAAGGCAACTGGCAAGCTAGGTTTGCTGTCGTCAAACTGCTGGACGATGGCACCGTCGTTGCGCTGATAACGATTAATTTCGCCCCAAGGTACCTGCCAACTTCCGAATCCATCACTAAGTGTCGCCATCGCATTCTCTAGAGCGGCAATGCGCTCTTCGTCCGTGATTTGGCTCGCAAGATAGTCGTAAATATCGCTATTTTCCGCCGCCGCCAGCGGTTGGGCGTCGCGCATCAGCGCCTCGCCCCAAAAAACGGCGAGCGATGTCTGAGTCGAATCGAGCGCAAACCGCTTGTCCCAGCTACTCAGGTGGGCAATTGCTTCGCGAGTTTCAGGCGCTAAGCTGGCGTCTTCTTTTAATGCGATGAGCGCGGGCAGAAGCGGATCGAAAGCGACGAGCGCGGAGTCATAGGCCGCCTCAATCAGACTGTCGAGGGTAAAGTCGGTTTTGTCTTGGAGCACTCTTACCGCATGAATGCCTCGGGGATTCTCACCATAATTGACCATATAGCGCGGATAGTCTTCGGCGCGCGGGCTGAATTCCCCCGCAGCCGTAAAGGGCCAGTTATTAGTATTTTGAATCCAGCCGTTCTCGGGATTTAATAGCGTAATCGACTCTTCGAGTGTGTGCAGGCCCTGCCACTCAGTGGCGGGGTTGCTGCCGTCGAGTGGACTGTTCCAATCGAAACGGAGATCGCGCCGAGGGATGAAGTTTCCATGATAGTAGGCGATGTTTCCCTGTGCATCCGCGTAGACGGTGTTGTTAGACGAATTGGTATGCAGACGCATATTCTCGTAGAACTCATCATGCCCAGAGGCCTTGGTGCGCAAGTAAGACTGAGTCAGCGCATCGATGGGCTCTTGCATGAGTTTGATACTCACCCAATTGTCGCCTTCGCCACGGACGATAGGGCCATGGTGGCTGTGGTAAACCGTAAAAGTTCGTTGAGCTAGCTCCTCGCCAGAGCGGTAGGGCAGGGTAAGCACTGTTTCTCGAAGCTTCCGCTCACCGCCGTCGTAGGCATAATAAACGCCGTCATCGTGCTCTGAAATTGTTTCGAGATAGAAGTCGATCGCGTCTGCGCGGCTCGAGGTATGCATCCATCCTGCTTTCTCGTTAAAGCCCTGATAAACGAAAAACTGGCCCCACGTCACAGCGCCATAGGCATTGAGACCCTCCTCGCTGACCATATGCAGCTCGGAGCGAAAGAAGAATGAGGTATGTGGGTTAATCATCAGCAGCGCATTGCCGTTGAGGGTGTTGCTTGGCGAGATGGCGAAGCCGTTGGAGCCTCGCGGCTCGTTGTCAGAGATGGCGATTCGTTGCGCGATGCTGTCACCACCTCCGTAGAAGTCTTGCAGACTCCTGAGGTTAACGCGCTCTATATCACCGCCAATGCTTCCTTCCGAGAAGGTCAGTGCCATCCATGGTTCGAAATGCGTGATAACGCGAGGGTTAACCTCAGGGTGTGTATATAAGAAATAATTTAGGCCGTCGGCAAAGGCGTCCATCAACTTTTTGAGCCAGGCGGGACTTTGTTCATACTTTGCCTGCATGTCGATGGGGTCGATAAACAGCTTCATCCTTAGATCGCGGTAGAGCTCTCCTTCGCCTTCAGCCTCGGCGAGTCTGCCCATCGCATTCAGGTAGTTGACTTCAATGCGATTGAAATCGTCTTCTGCCTGTGCATAGAGCGTGCCGAACACCGTGTCTGCGTCTGTCTTGCCATAAATATGTGGAATTCCCCAAGAGTCACGCTTAATAGTGACGTTCGCGGCATGCGCCTGCCAGCGTGCGAGGTTGGTGGTTTGTTTGGTTTGGGCTACGGCGTCGTTTGTCTGCGGAGTCTCAGGGGCGCAGCTAATAAGAGCCATACACAAGGGCACTGAAGCGACAAAGCGAACGAGGCATTGGACAGTAAGCATGGGCGTCTCCGCTTTTATGATAGACATGGGAGTGTATTAATCACCGTAGACTCGAACGCCGTTTACCCAAGTTTCAAGAACTTTTGCCTGCCAGATTTCCGAGTCTGGAATGGCGAAAATATCACGATCTAAGAGAATAAAATCGGCTTTCTTGCTAGGCGCTAACGATCCTAGCAACTCCTCTTGAAAACCCGAGTAAGCGGCGTCGAGCGTAAAGCTCGCAAAGGCCTCTTCGTCTGTCATACGCTCCTCGGGGTACCAGCCTCCGACCGGGTCGTTGTCTTTATCTTGACGAGTAACAGAGGCATGTAGGCCAAAGAACGGGTTGGGCGACTCAACTGGGAAGTCTGAGCCGTTAGCAATGAGCGCGCCGGCGTCCATGAGCTTACGCCACGCGTAGGCGCCCTGAATCCGCACATCACCGATACGATCGACCGCCATGTTCTTGTCGCTTGTGGCATGCGTGGCTTGCATAGAGGGGATAACGCCGAGCTCGGCGAAGCGAACGATGTCTTCATAACGGAGTATCTGGGCGTGCTCGACGCGGTGACGCCTATCGCTCGAACCCGTTTCGGCTATCAGAAGCTCATAGCTATCGAGCACGAGCTTATTCGCAGCGTCGCCGATTGCGTGCGTATTTACCTGAAATCCTGCATTCATCGCCGCGCGCATGAAATAATGCATGCGCTCCTCGCTATGCAGGATGAGTCCTCGATGGCCAGCCATATCGGAATAATCATCGATCATTGCCGCACCACGACTGCCGAGCGCGCCGTCCGCAGCAATTTTTACACTGTTGATTGTTAGGGTGTCGTCTGAGTCACGGAAATGACCCTCGGCTAGGCGTTCGGTGTAAAACTGATCCGTCGCAGCCAACATCACATTAACTCTAATAGGCAAAGGACCATCTTCAAGAAGCTCTTTATAAGCCGCGATGGTGCTACTGCCGACGCCGGCATCATGCACACTCGTAAGGCCATAGGTCGCTAACGAATTCATTGCGGTCATCAGCGCAAACTTTTGTTCTTCTATCGTCGCAGGCGGGATGTTATCGCGAATAAGCGCCATGGCATTGTCGACGAAAACGCCGGTAGGGTCGCCGTTCGCATCGCGCAGAATCTGACCACCGTCCGGGTCTTCGGTGTCGCGAGTAATACCTGCAATCTCCATTGCAGCTGAGTTTGCCCAGCCAGCGTGACCGTCAACTCAGAGAGCCAAACGGGTTTGTCAGCGACTACTGCATCGAGACTCGTGGCGTTGGAAATTCGTTGCTGTCCCACAGTACCTGATTCCAACCACTGACCCAGCACCCATTCAAGTTCCGTATTGTCAGCGGCGAATGCGCGCACGCGCTCAGCCGCGCCCGCCTTCAGTTATTGGTGCCTACGAGATCGACTCTTATGAGCTTTGGCCATAGCAGGACACAACCCATGAGCATCGATTAACCCAGTGGTAAGTGTCTTGCCTTCGCCATCGCGCACTTTATCTACGGAGGCTTCGTCTGGAAGTGAATCGCCCCTTCACTATAAAGCTGGGCTACACGATCGTCTTCGATCTTTATTGCGGAGAAACAGTAAGTCTCGATCGCCGTTAAGCGTGTAACCATTAACGTTTTTGTACAAGAGCGTGTCAGCTGAACTTACGCCTACAGGCAAAACGCGGAAGCAGCTGGGAATCGCCGCCGAAAGTCTAGTAGTCATATTAAGTCTCACAAAAAGAGTTGCCGTTGACATCGTCAATGGCGGTCAGCAAATTAAGTGCTCTGAGTCTAGCAATTTACTCACTAGAGTGTCATGGCTGCAGGCAGGCATAAAAGGCCCGATTGCGATGAAGCAATCGGGCGCTCTGCTTACTTATCGGCTTGCTAGCGCCGTAGTTATTCGCCTTCGTCAGCTTCGACGTAGCAGAAACCGAACATCATTTCTTGCCAAGTTTACTCACCCCAGAAATCTCTGCTGAGGATCGGGGTTGGATGTTTCCGAGTTGTCGAACGTGGCGCGGAAGACCATCTCTATTGCCAGCGGGAGGAACTTCGGCTCTTTAAAGTCGTAGTTTTCTGCCAGTTGAACTGGTAATTCAGCACATTCAGAATCTCTTCCTCTGAACCGTCTGGGTAGACGAGTTTGATTCACATCCTCACCGCGGTGGTCTGCCTGCGGTCAACCATGATCAGATAAGAGTCTTTGCGGAATTTCTTAGACGCAACCATTTCGTGGTCTGCTTCGAAGGCGCGATTGAGATTTCGAGATCTGCAACCCAGAGCCACCGAGGATTGTGCGATCAGGTTCTTCGTCCCAGGAAATGGATACCGATCTCTGACGCATCGACAGTCTCTTTACCGGAAGACGTATAGTGCATCTGTAGGAATCAACCGCTGCCCTGTGGAAGTGAAACCTGCACTTCGGGGTAGGTATTGATCGAGTTACCCGGTGCATAGAGCGCCGAGACCGATACCTTGATTCAAGAATGCCAAAGCACTACCTCGACCGCTGCCATTATCAGGCGCTTGCGCCCAAGCGATGATGTGATGCAAAACGATTATTGTCGCCAACTAACAAATTCGACCGCCTTGACCCACTTATCCTCTGGCAGGTCGAGTGGAAGGACTGGTGCGATGCCTCGATCGTACCTGTCGCAGGAATTGTCAGGCGGGATGTTGACAGTCATATCTGGTTCGCCGACCCCATTTAGCCGGGGTGATTTCGTATTCGGCAGTGGTTCTGTCGAGCTGTCGTTCTTGGCGCCGCTGTCAATCAATGGACGGCTTCTGGTCTCTTCTACCGTAATGTGGTTCACACCATGAACTGGTTGATATTCGACGTCGATCTGGCCGGGCGGCATGCGCTTGGTGATTAAGCATACCATGATCATTGGGGACTAACCGCGCACCATTTGATGGCTGCTCATGGCGAACGGCGCGATGCCGCCTTCTTGGTGGCAAGTCACGCAGCGCTGCTCAAAGGATTGGCTTCCGTCGTTCGCGTAGGGCTTTTTCGTGATCTGCGCCCCGGTTGGCGCTAAAATCGATGGCGTCGCCATTGCTCGCGAGTGAGGGAGTTGTGATATCTTGATTCGCGAGAATCGCGTTCAGGGCGTCAGCGGCATAGTGTTCACTAGCGCGCCTCGCTTTTTTGCCTTCGGCAAAGCGATCATTGAGAGCGCCGCGATAGACAACTTCTTTGGCCTTGGGATCGAGAATGGCTACCTCGAGCGCACGTGTCATACCGAGTTCTTCAGCTACTAACTGAGTGTCGTCAATGAGAATTCTCAGCTCTATGCCGGCTTTCTCGGCGGCCTTGCGGAGAGCCGCTTTGTCTGAATTACCGGTTGAGTCGAGCATCACGAATTCAACAGGTTGGCCTTCGAACTGTGCGGTCAGTTCGGCGATGTCTTTTGCCGCCTTGCGGACGTCACGGCCTCCATCTTGCGCGAGCACAACGATCGCTTCTTGGTTTGCGTGACGGCTTAATTGGAAAAAACGACCCTTTGCATCTACAAGCGAAAAATCGCTGATTCTTTCGCCGGCATTTGCCATGCTAACGCAGGTTGACAGCAATGCTGCCGCGCTGAGTTTGGCGATTGTCGAAATTGTATTCATCTCACACTCCTTAATTCTTTAATCGTAAGAGACTTCTAATGCCACCTTAACAGTTGCCGAGTCTAGGGTTTTTCCCGACGTTATACATCCTAAAAATTAAAAATTACTGAATTTCGAGAATTTGAGTAGAATTAAATCGCGTCAATATACCGTAATGCCTAAAGCCGGGTATGCTCAAAGGCCTTCAAGCCTGAATATAATAATAAATAGACGCGAGAGATTCGACCTTATCTAAAACCCTCTAATCGCACCAAAAGGGGTCTTCATGCCTTCTCGACCAACTACTGTTATACGACTGGCAGTCTGTCTTTGGTTTTTGGCCGCAAATACTTTGTTTGCTTCTGAATACCGGATTGCGCATTGCCTTGAGGGGTGTCCCGAGGGCGCTCAGAAGGACAATCAGCTCGTCGTAAGGTCGGTTTATGCGTTGTCGTATAACCGGGGCAGGGGGGCCGCCGACTGGCTAGCCTACCGCATGCGGCCAGGCGCGTTAGGCGTAGCCTCGAGTCTCCCGCGCACCTGGATCGAAGACTCAGACTTACCAATCGCCTCGGATATTGCCTCTCAGGACCAGCTAGCGGAGGCGCGCGGGTTTATCCGGTCTCGGTTTGTGCCGCTCGTCAGCGTTGCAGGAACTCCCTACTGGCATGAGGCCAATTTGTTGTCGGCAAGCACGTTAAGAACCGAGAATCTTGATAGGGGTGCGTGGGCAGGGCTGGAGTGGGCGCTGCGAAACTTGGTTAATCGAAGCGGTGACGTTTACGTGGTTACTGGGCCTATCTATGGCCCGTCGGATAAGCCTTCGGAGGGAATCGGCGAGCCGCCTACCGCATTCTTTAAGCTTGTTGCTGCCCCGAGCGGCGCGCTAAGCGTATTTCGATTCGACCAGAGCTTTGGGGTGTATCTGCATCACTGCGAGGCGAGGAGTAGTCTCGAGGCGATCGAGGCCGAGACCGGTCTGCGTTTTTTTCCAGAATGGGGGCTATCAAGACCGAGTGACGAAACACTCGATTCTCAGCTCGGCTGCCGCTAGGACAGCCAGCATCGCTTACCCTGCAAACAGGCTTCTAGCGAATCTCTGCTAAAAAATAATCGTCGATTAGTAGCTCTTCGGCTAGGCGATCTAAGGCTTTTCTCACAGCTGCGCCAGTGCCCTGACTTACGGGAACCGTGCCTCGGCCGAAGAGATTGGTCTGCCAAACGATGCGTGTGCCTTCGACGAGCTGAATGCTCGTCCTGAGGGTAAGTTGTAAAGATTCCACGCCGCCTCGATCAATCACCGCCGCCTCGGTCGCAATTAGCGTTCCGGCGAGGCGCATGCCGGCACCCTCATCCGCGAGCCGTGCATCGCTGGCCGCAAAGGCATTTTCCATCGCTTCTCCGACGATTTCTGCAAAGGGGCGGTTCGCCATAGCGGTGCCATTTTCGGCAGGGTCGCCCGTAAAGATCACGCGGGGATCGTCTATTTGGCGCGCGTCGGCGAACGCCGGCACTGATAACGTAGTTTTCATCGCGCTTAATTCAGTGAGCTTGCCGCCGGGGAAGGCTGTATTAATTTCAATACCGCTCTGTGCAGACGCGCTGTTCATAACAAACAAACCCGTCATTAGCGACGCAGCGATTACAGCAACCGTTCTCACGGCACGAGCCGTCGCACCAGTGGTTCTTACATTCCAAGAAGTGGAGTTCGAGATCGCTGTGATGCGTCGCTGCGTCATGAGTTGTTCCTTAACTGACTAATTAGGCGTTGAGCTGTCGCGTGCACACTAAAATGAGCGCATCAACAAGTGATGCGAGAATAAATGACCGTCGAAGCATGATCAAGGGATCGTGCTTAACTTTTGCTTAATGAGGGGGATAAAAAAAAACCGCAGCGCCTCTCCCGAAAAAGAAGGCGTTGCGGTCTTTTGTCTGCGCTGTCTAAACGGGAATTTAGAGCTCGCTAGCAGGCCATGTCGGGGCATTATTGCGCACAGTTACCGCGCGGATGCCTTGGTTTACAAACTTCTGAACTCGGCTACCTTCGTAGGTTTCAGTGGTGTAGACGTTACCCGCTGAATCGGTAGCGATACTGTGAGGCGCATAGAATGTGCCTGGCTGACGACCGCCCTGACCGAAGGTATAAAGTACTTCCATTGACTCGCGGTCGATTACCGAAATTTTGAAATTCTGGCCATCGGCGAGGTAGATGTATTTCTGCTCTTCGTCACGAGAGAACGCGATATCCCAAGTTGAGCCTTGGTTAAGCGTTGCTGGGTTGTAAACCACCTCGCGAACATAAGTGCCGTCCTTGCGGAAAACCTGAACTCGGTCTGCGCCACGGTCACACACATAGACTAGGCCATCATTTGAAGGCTCGGCGCAGTGAACAGGGCCGCGGAACTGTTGAGGGCCCGGCTGACCAGGAACATACGTGACGTCTGCGGTGTCGTCAGGCGTGTTGCCGTAAGCACCCCAATAACGCTTGAATGCGCCTGTGGCGACGTCGACAACCGCAACACGGCGATTTTGATAGCCGTCTGCGAAATAGGCTTCGTTCGCTTCGACATCAATTGCGATTTCCGCGACACGTGCAAAGTGAGTCTTGCTGTTGCTGTCTCGACCCTCGCCCTGCATACCGATTGTGCGAATGTATTCGCCGTCGCGTGAGAATACGAGTACGTGTGAGTCGCCGCCGCCGTTACCACCGATCCAAACATCGCCGTTCGGTGCGATTTCGATGCCGTGATTAGAAGCAGGCCATACGTAAGGTGCGCCTTCAACGGGGCCGCCCCAGGCGTTAACTACGTTGCCCTCTGCGTCAAATTCGATGATTGGTGGTGCTGGAGTACAGCATTCGGAAACGCCGCCTTGGAGACCGATTTCCGTATTGCCGCCGAATTGTGAGGCGTCGTTACGATGAACGATGAACACGTGGTCGCGTTCGTCAACATCGACACCAATTGTGTTACCCATCGCCCAGTTGTTAGGCAGTGGCTTTGGCCAGTATGGATCGACCAAGAAATGTGGAGCCATAACAGCATTACTCGCAGCAACACTTGGCTCCTGAATCTTCGATTGCCCCACCCCTAGTGCTACCAAGGCAACAACTAACGCTGCCCCTATAAACAGTTTCGATTTTCTCATTTTTATAACCTCCATGGGCCCGCTTCACGGGCGTGAATACTCTCCAGAGTCGTCCGGAGTATACTCATTTATGGGCAGGCAGTATACTCGACGGTCGATTTTACGAGATGCGTAACTCAGCGCGTTTTTTTAGTATAAATCACTGATTCTTATGGAGTAAATTAAATGAGCCGCATCGAAGTGCAGGGATCCTCGCAGCTTTTCGTCCAGCAATTGACTCGCTTGAGCAGCCGTCTCGGTATGTTTTTGGCGTTGCTGTGTGCATTGTTGCCTGCGATCACTCAGGCTCACGATATTCCCAGTCGCATTACTGTCAATGCATTCGTTAAACCAGAGGGCAACAAGCTTACAGCCTTGCTGCGCGTTCCAATGGAAGCGTTTGGCGAAATCAGCTTTCCGCTCCGTGGTCCTGGCTTCATTCAGATTTCCGAGGCCGATTTTGCAATTAGGGATGCGGCGCGTGTTTACATTACCGAGTCGTTTAAATTTTACGAGAACGGCGTCGAATTAACCGAGAAGCAGCTGGGCGCGGTGCGAGTTGAATTGCCCTCCGATCGCTCATTTGTCGATTACGACAACGCGCTTGAAAATATTCTCAGCGAGCCACTGCCCGACTCGGCCAATCTCTACTGGCGGCAAGGGGTGCTCGATGTCATGGTGACCTACCCGATTTCGAGTGAGAATTCGGATTTTAGCGTCGATCCACTCCTCGGCACGCTCGCGAATGAGACGACCACAGTACTGCGATTCGTTGTGCCCGATGGCGCCGAACGCATTTTTAATTACATCGGCAATCCGGGGGTTGTCGATCTAGATCCGCGTTGGCATCAGGCGGCGCTGCGGTTTGTCGTGATGGGCTTCGAACACATTCTCGAAGGCACCGATCATCTCCTTTTCCTCCTCTGTCTCGTAATCCCATTGCGCTCGCTGCGAGGATTGATACCCGTTGTGACTTCGTTCACCATCGCGCATTCGATCACGCTCATTAGCTCGGCGTTTGGGCTGGCCCCCAACGTACTTTGGTTTCCGCCGCTGATAGAAACCTTAATCGCTCTATCCATTGTTTATATGGCCTTCGAGAATATAATAGGCGCGCGGCTCGAGCACCGCTGGGTAGTCACTTTTGCCTTTGGTCTGATTCACGGATTCGGGTTCTCCTTCCTCTTTAGCGACACACTGCAGTTTGCTGGCGGTCACCTGTTTTCGTCGCTGCTTGCTTTCAATATCGGTGTTGAACTTGGTCAACTATTTATCTTATTGCTGGTTATTCCTCTGCTCGGCGTGCTGTTCTCCCGCTTCGTGCAAGAGCGTGTTGGCACAATCTTATTGTCAGCACTTATCGCGCATAGCGCATGGCATTGGATGCTCGATCGCGGGACTACGTTTAGTGAATACCAACTCACCATGCCGATATTCGACGCTGTTTTTCTTGCCTCGCTGATGCGCTGGGCAATGCTGCTTTTAATCGTCGCGGCTGCCGTCTGGGCTATGTATGAAGTGTTCCGACGATTCGCGTTGATCGACTCCTTTTCGAGCTACGGGAAAGTGCGCGTCCCGAAAGACAAGTGATTCGCTCTCTGGCTGAATCTTGTTACAAGTTACAAAAAGTAATGCTTTAGAGCAGGTGGGGAAGGGGTTTTGAGCTACACTCAAGCCATCTACAGTGAAGGAGTAGAAGTAATGTTTGTTCCGTGTCTCAAATCCCCTCTTAAGTTCATTCCAACCGCCGTATCACTCATCGCCAGTTTGGTGATTGCGAGTCAGGCGAGCGCTGCTTTACCGGCGCGTGTTGGCGATTTTGCGCTGATCGATAGCGCCGGCGAATTTCACCAGCTAAGTCGCTATGGGGATAAAGAGGCGCTTGTGCTGATGGCGTTCGATGCGAGCTGTGACTCGATGCAGCGTCAGGTCGATCAGTTTCAAGCATTGGATGCTGCGTGGCAGGATAAAGATATTGCCTTCGGCATAATTAACGCGGGACCCGACGCGGATGTTGAAGCCGTTCAGACTGCGCAGCAAAAATTCGCCCTTGAGCTTCCTTTCATGCTCGACAACAGCCAGCTCGTCACCCGCACGCTCGGGCTAACCAAGGCGGGCGAGGTGACTGTGTTGGACCCTGCGCGTTTGACGTCCTTTTACTCAGGTGGTTTAGCTTCAGTCGAGGCTTCAATCGAGGCAAAGCTTGCTGGGGAGGATACAATTCCTAGTGCTGATGTTACCGGTTGTGACTTGGCTTTCCCGGCGCTCGACGCGATTGCCGCAGCGACTCCTGATTATGCGACCGAAGTTGCCCCTATTGTGATTGAGCAGTGCGCCTCATGTCACAGAGAAGGAGGCATAGGACCTTTCGCGCTCGACAGCCACCTGATGCTTCAAGGTTGGTCGCCTATGATTAGAGAAGTGTTGCTCACCAAGCGTATGCCACCGATGCAGGTCGATCCCGCGATCGGCCATTTTAGCAATGACCGCGCGCTCAGCAGCGATGAAATACAGAAATTTATTGGCTGGATCGACGCGGGCGCGCCGCGTGGCGCCGCAGCGATCGACCCGCTCGCCGTTGTCGAGTTTCCCGATCGTAAAGCGTGGCAGCTGGGGGAGCCAGACTACATAATCAAGGCGCCAGCGATGGAAATTCCAGCCACCGGCGTGCTCGACTATATCGACATCGATGTTGAGCTTCCTTTCACCGAGGACAAGTGGGTTAAAAGCGTGCAGTTCATCGCGGGAGATGAGTCCGTGCTTCATCACCTCTTGACCTACGTCACCGCGCCTGATGAAGCGTTCGAAGGCGGCGAGGCAGATACGACCTCAGTCGCAAGGCGTTTCCTCGAAGGTTATGCGCCGGGCAAAGTTGATGCGATGACTTTTCCTGAGGACACTGGAGTATTTATTCCTGCAGGGCACAAGCTGTCGATGCAATTTCACTACACAACCAACGGGAAGGCTACCGTGGATGAAACCGTCCTAGGGCTCTACATGTACGATGAACCGCCGACCTACGAAAACTTCACCCGATCTGTCGCAGCGAACTTTAGAATCCCCGCTTATGCAAAGGATCATGAAGTCAAAGCTGCCTACACGTTTCAAGAAGATGTTGTGGTGACGGGCCTGCGAGCGCACATGCATTTCCGCGGCAAAGACATGAAATTTACAGCACAGTTTCCCGATGGCCGCTTGCAGGATCTTCTCAGCGTTCCCAATTACAGCTATGCCTGGCAGCCGACTTATCAACTCGAAGAAGCGATGCAGTTGCCTGCTGGGACTAAAGTGCATGTCACTGGCTCATTCGATAATTCAGAATACAACCCCGCGAATCCCGATCCAAGCAAGGAACTCAGGTTCGGATTGCAAAGTTGGGACGAAATGTTTATCGGCTACTGGACTTATCACGCAGCAGAACCTACTAATCAGTAACCGACGACAGGCTTGGGTCGTCAAGACACACTATTTCGTTTGCGTGCAGGCGGAGCCTTGTTATTATGCAGAGTCGTTGAGGCTTCGCGCTTAATAATAAAAATCGAACAATAATTCGAATAATAATTCGGGAGAAAATTTAATGTCCTCGGTCTTTATCATCCTCTTTGGACTGGTCGGCTTCACTTTTGGCTGGTTCGTCTATTCAAAATTTATCGCAGAAAAAATTTACCGCCTTGATCCCGAATATGTGACGCCTGCACACACGTTTAACGACGGGGTTGATTTCGTACCGACGAACAAATTCGTTCTTTGGGGCGCGCATTTCACGTCGGTTGCCGGCGCCGCGCCAATTGTTGGGCCTGCCATTGCCGTTTACTGGGGCTGGGGCCCTGCGCTTCTCTGGGTTACTTTCGGGTCTATTTTCTTTGCCGGTGTCCACGATATGGGCGCGCTCTGGGCGAGCACCCGCCACAAGGCTAAATCGATTGGTGCGCTGTCCGAGGACGTTGTGGGTAAGCGCACGCGAGCGCTCTTCATGGTGGTTATTTTCTTGCTGCTACTCATGGTGAATGCCGTTTTCGGTACCATTATTGCCAGCGAGATGGTTGACATCCCCACATCAGTATTCCCGGCATGGGCAGCGATTCCCGTTGCTGTTGGTATCGGTGTACTAATTCGGAAGCAATTTAACCTCTTATTAATCTCGATAGTCGGTGTGGTAATTCTCTACTTCTCTATCTACGTTGGCAGCGTTATGCCTCTTGAACTACCTGGCGACATCTTCGGCCTTGGTCCGAATGGCAACTGGATTATCTTGCTGTTTGTTTATGCAGGTATTGCCTCTAGCCTGCCGGTTTGGTTGCTGCTCCAGCCGCGCGATTACATCAACGGCGCGCAGCTGGTTGTCGGACTTTTCGTTCTTTACGGTGCCGTGTTGTTGACGCTGCCAGATGTGACCGCACCGATGTTCAACGACAATCTCGCGGAGAACACCCCGCCGATATTCCCGATCCTCTTCGTAACGATTGCGTGCGGCGCGCTCTCAGGGTTCCACGGCATCGTTTCATCTGGTACAAGCTCTAAGCAGCTGAATAACGAAAAAGATGCCCGCTTTGTCGGATACCTCGGGGCACTGGGCGAAGGCACGCTCGCGCTGATTACTATTACCGCAGTGACAGGGTCGCTGTATGCAGCTAACGCTGCCGATTGGAACGGCATTTACTCTGGCTTCGGCAGCGGCGGTGCGAGCGCGTTTATCGCTGGTGGTGCTGCGCTGATTACCGAAGGCTGGGGTATTCCATTAAGCTTTAGCGAGACAATGCTCGCTGTGATGGTCGTATTGTTCGCAGGAACGACAATGGATGCGGGGCTGCGTCTGCAGCGATACATTATTCAGGAGTGGGGCAGCATCTATGAGATTGCGCCGCTGAAGAACAACATTGTCTCAACGCTTGTCGCGGTGTTCTCCTGCCTAATTCTTGCGTTTGGTGCATCGAATGGAGGCTATCCTGGGGATGGGGGCATGGTAATTTGGCCTCTGTTCGGCGCATCAAATCAGATCCTTGCTGCGCTAACGCTGTTGGTTATCTCGATATTCCTGATGAGACTAGGTCGTCCCGCTATTTACACATTAGTGCCGATGATATTCATCATTTTTGTCGCATTTTGGGCAAGCGCTTGGTACCTCATCGACTATTATCGCGGCGAGAAGTGGTTATTAATGGCGCTCAGCCTTGCTGTCATGAGTGCAAGCATCATCGTCGTGCTAGAAGCTTTCTCGGTTATCGGTAAAATTCGCCGCGGCGAGAAACTTGATGTAGCTGACGAGCAGGCCTAGAGACCTCTTCTTACTCAGCCCTCTTACTCGACCGAGAGTTTGAGCAAGATAAGAAAAAACCCGCCGGCATATAGCTAGGCGGGTTTTTTATTGCCGCAATGGATTGTGGGTCTCTAACAGTGGGTGGTTTTGAAGGGTATGGAAGGAACGCGAATGATGCATGATAACGAGGAAAACTGGGCAGGGAGCCTCGCTCATCATGGAGGCGGTGTGCTTAACGTGCAGCGTTTCGCGGAAATCGACTCGACTAATGCCGAAGCGCTGCGGCAGCTCAAATCACTTGCTGAAGGCGAGCACTGCGCGCCTTCGGCTTTGATCGCCGAGAGCCAGACCGCCGGTCGAGGTCGCCGCGGGCGGGCGTGGCTTAGCAAGCCGGGCGCGGGGCTCTATCTTTCGTTAGTGCGAACCTTTTCTCTGAAGCCAGACGCGCTTCAGGGGCTGAGCCTCGTGGTAGGGTTGGCCGTTCAGAGCGCTCTGACCTTGCTCGGTGCGAGCAAAATCAAACTCAAATGGCCAAACGATATTATCCATGAGGGTCGCAAGCTTGGCGGGATTCTGCTCGAGCTTCGCCAAGTTGGAGACCTTAGCCATGTTGTCATGGGTATCGGAATCAATCTTAATCTAGGGGAAAAAGAGCTTCTCAGCCTCGACAGGCCCACGGTAGATCTTTCTCGAATAATCGGCAGCGAAATTGACAAGGAAGGGCTCTGCGTGGGTCTGCTCAACCAGCTGTCAGAGGATATCGATCGATTCATTGTTCACGGCTTCGAGTCTTTCATTGTTCGATGGAACGAGGCCGATTACTATTTGGGTAAAAGAGTGACTGTCCTTCAGGGTCAGGAATGCCTGCGGGGCGTTAGCTGCGGTGTCGATGCCTCCGGTGCTTTGATGCTGAAAAATGAAGCTGCTAAGGATCAGACGGGGTCAAAAGGCGAAGACACAATGCTGCGGTTTGAAGGGGGCGAGCTAAGCCCTTCACTCCGCCCCGAGGGAGAATAACAGTGGATCTTGAGATCGATGCGGGCAACTCGCGGCTGAAATGGCGGTTACGCAGTGACGATAAGGCGTGGCCTATACGCCTTGCTACGACGCCTGCGGATATCGTTCACGCCATTGCCAATGATAACGGGGTGAATGACCGAGTATGTGGTCGTATCGACCGTGTGAGAATAGCTAGCGTCAGATCGCCGGAGTCGTTATCCGAGCTAGTAGTCGAAAGCAGCCGCTTGTTTGGTCTGGATCCTGAGGTCGCGAAGGTGCTGAGCACGCATGCCGGAGTCACGATCCTTTATAGTGACCCCAGCAGGTTGGGTGTGGACAGATGGCTTGCAATGCTTGCGGCCCATGCTGCATCGACTAAGGCATGCCTCGTTGTTGACTGCGGAACGGCATTGACTATCGACAAACTCACTGACCGCGGTGAGCATTGTGGGGGGTACATTATCCCTGGGCTTGCGCTTATGCGGCGCAGTTTGGAAGAGAATACCCGAATAAGACTCAACAAAGAGTTCGAAATCGGCGGAGTGGCGCTCGGTCATTCGACCGATGAGGCGGTGTATCACGGAACTTTGGCTGCAGCCGTTGCTCTTATCAAGGCAAAATTTGAAGAGTCCAACCAAGAGGAAGTCGAGCGTGAGCTCTTTATTACCGGAGGCGGTGCCGACGAGCTAATGCCTCACCTGAAGCACTGCGGGGCGCGGCACATGCCAGATTTGGTGCTTGATGGATTGTCGCTAGCTTTTTAGGGATCGCGGGCTGCCACAGACTCTTTGGAGGTCGTATTGCGCAACATATTGCTCGTTCTCGCTATTGCTAACCTTGGTTATCTAGTTTGGCACCTCTCGGCAGACGAGACTGCGGGTCCAGTTTCTCGCTCGCAGGCGATGGAAAACTCGACGAGACCCCTTATTAACACTGGGCTAATCAAGGTCGCCGAGCCTAATCAGTAATAGCGTGCCATTAGCGCTTTTTTGCGCTAAACGATTGCACCTCGTGGGCAATTCCCATAAAATGCCGCTCCTGTGTAAGAGAGCCGAGGGTTTTATTTGTCCCTTGGGGAATCTTGTAGGAGGGGTTCCCGAGTGGCCAAAGGGATCAGACTGTAAATCTGACGCGCAAGCTTCGGTGGTTCGAATCCACCCCCCTCCACCATATTAATCTTTTTGATTCATAGGGTTATGCAAGTGTTATCTGCTCTACGCAAGTTACAGGCAGGTATAGTTCAGCGGTAGAGACCCCAGCCTTCAAAGCTGGTTGCGGGTTCGATTCCCGCTACCGCTCCATTTTCAGAGGCTCGCGCCATCGGTGTGAACTCCAATGGTGCTAATTTTCACATCCGCATAGCTCAGGCGGTGAGCGCTGGTGTGCGAAAGGTCCCAGTTCAACTCCTGGTGGCACCACCTTTTGCGAAGGTTTTGTTAACGGTTAATAGTCTGGCGCTTGGTCCGGGTCAGGTGCGCCAGCAGCCAGTTAACAAAAATTTAGCGAGAAGTTAGGGTAAAGAAAGAAAAAGTGTTTCGTCTCTTTTTAGTCTGAGACGGGGCAAATGAGAATTAACGAGAAAGACCTGTGCGCAGGTAAATGTTGAGGGCAGTCGAGAATGGCTAAGGAAAAATTCGAAAGAAGTAAGGTTCACGTAAACGTCGGTACGATTGGGCACGTTGACCATGGCAAGACAACATTGACTGCTGCACTGACGAAGGTTTGCGCAGGAGGCTTGCGGTGGTTCGGCGCGTGATTTCTCGCAGATCGATAATGCCCTGAAGAGAGAAAGCGCGTGGTATCACGATTTCCAACGTCGCACGTTGAATACGATTCACCTAATCGTCACTATGCGCACGTTGACTGTCCTGGACACGCCGACTACGTCAGGGCTTATGATCACTGGTGCTGCACAGATGGACGGCGCTATTCTACAGTTTGTTCGGCTGCAGACGGCCCTATGCCACAGACGCGAGCACATCTTGCTGTCGCGTCAGGTTGGCGTGCCTTACATTGTCGTGTTCTTGAATAAGGCAGACGCGGTTGACGACGCAGGCTTCTTGACATTTGAAATGGAGATCCGTGAGCTCCTCGACCAGTACGACTTTGAGCGACGACACGCTAATCGTTATCGGTTCTGCACTGAAGGCGGGGGCATTACGTCAGACATCGGCGTTGCATCGGTATTGGCTTGTCGATACGCTCGACGGCTACATTCCTGAGCCTGTGCGCGACGTTGACCAAGCCTTCCTGATGCCTATCGAAGACGTGTTCTCGATTTCAGGTCCCTTGTACTGTTTGGCGACTGGTCGTATTTAGGCGCGGCATTGTTAACGTTGGCGATGAAATTGAGATCATGGGGTATCCGCGATACTACGACGACTGTATGTACGGGCGTTGAGATGTTCCGCAAGCTGCTAGACGAAGGTCGTGCGGGCGAGAACGTGGGTGTTTTGCTGCGTGGTACTAAGCGTGAGACGTTGAGCGTGGTCAGGTTCTTTCTAAGAAGAGGGCGCGATCAAGCCGCACACGAAATTTGAGGCTGAGGTGTACATCCTGTCGAAGGACGAGGGTGGTCGTCACACGCCATTCTTCAAGGCTACCGTCCACAGTTCTATTTCCGTACTACAGACGTGACAGGTTCTTTGTGAGCTGCCTGAGGGCGTTGAAATGGTAATGCCCACCAGGCAACGTGAAGATGGAAGTGACGTTGATTGCCCAATCGCGATGGACGAAGGTCTACGTTTTGCGATCCCGTGAAGGCGGCCGCACTGGTAGGAGTGTTATGGCGAGAGATAATCAATAAGCCGTAACCATTTGCTAAGCGAGACCTCCCGCTAGGGCGTCTCGTGATCATCTCTATAGAGTTTAGGATAGAGAAAGAGAAGAGTTAAAGAAAGGAGTTTAGGCCAGTAGCTCAATTGGCAGAGCAGCGGTCTCCAAAACCGCAGGTTGGGGGTTCGATTCCCTCCTGGCCTGCCACATTCACGCTGCGCAAGTCGCAGCGGAAGGCGGGATTAACGCATCGGCCACTTGCTGATGACGGACGAGCTTAGTTGGAGCCGGTGAATCACTGGTCAAGCTCTCCAAAATAAGAGAATAAGCGAGCACTATGTCAGAGAAAATTGAAGGCGCGAGCACAAAGCTAGACGGTTTTAAGTGGCTCGTTGTGGTGGCGATCACTGCCGCTGCGATTTACGCAAATTCTTATTTCGCGGCGGAGTCGCTGCTGGTCCGAGTGATTGGATTGATAGTAGCTGCGGGTGTCGCTGGCTGGATTGCCATCCAAACCGTGCGGGGGCGATCGTTCCTCGAGCTCTGCCTCGAAGCGAGAACTGAGATACGTAAGGTGGTATGGCCAACTCGGCAAGAGACTACTCAGACTACGATTGTAGTACTGGTTGTTATCTTCATTGTCGCCATCATTCTGTGGCTACTTGACTGGGCGCTTAACAGCGTCGTGTCATCGATTATCGGATAGGGGCAATAATGGCTAAGCGTTGGTATGTAGTTCACGCCTTCTCCGGATACGAGAAGAAGGTGATGCTCTCTCTTAAAGAGCGCATTGCCTTGCAGGGTATGGAAGATCTCTTCGATGAGGTCCTCGTGCCCACCGAGGAAGTCGTGGAAATGCGCGCGGGGCAGAAGCGCAAGAGTGAGCGGAAATTCTTTCCGGGTTACGTGTTGGTTCACATGGAACTAAACGATGACACCTGGCATCTGGTTAAGAACACGCCACGCGTAATGGGCTTTATTGGCGGTACAGCTGATAGGCCGGCTCCCATTACAGCGAAAGAGGCAGACAAGATCCTACAGCGTATGGAAGCAAGTGAGGATACGCCTGCACATAAAACTGTCTACGAGCCCGGCGAAATGGTGCGTGTCATTGATGGTCCTTTCAACGATTTCACTGGGACTGTAGAAGAAGTCAATTACGAGAAAAATAGGCTGCGCGTAGCGGTACTCATTTTTGGTCGGTCTACCCCTGTCGAATTAGAATTCGGTCAGGTGGAGAAGAGCTAGTCTTAAGCTCTGGTCTGGCCTGCGCATTTAGCGAGGGCGAGCCAAAAGGTAAGCACGGTTTTTCGCGCGGAAGCGCGAAGTTAGGAGGTCAGAAGGTGTCGCCTAGATGCCTTCGACCATTAAAGACGAGCTCTAAGTTGTTTAGAGTACGCAGGGGAGTTAGCAGGGTTTAGTTCGACAAAAGCCCGCGCTAACGTCTGCACCCAAGGAGAGTAACATGGCTAAGAAAGTACTAGCTTATATCAAGCTACAAGTCGGGGCTGGCAAAGCTACCCCTAGTCCACCTGTCGGACCTGCTCTAGGTCAACACGGTGTTAACATCATGGAATTCTGCAAGGCATTCAATGCTGCGACACAAAGCTTGGAAGCAGGCTTGCCAATCCCAGTAGTGATCACGGTCTATTCGGATCGTAGTTTCACTTACATAATGAAAACTCCACCTGCTTCGGTTCTTCTGCGAAAGATCGTCGGCATTGCTAAAGGCAGTGGTCGTCCAAACACTGAGAAGGTTGGCACTGTGACTCGTGCCCAGCTCGAAGAAGTGGCGACACAAAAAATGCCTGATTTAACTGCGGCTGATATGGACGCAGCAGTGCGTACATTGGCGGGCAGCGCTCGTAGCGCCGGCCTCAACGTCGAGGGAGTTGTGTAACATGGCTAAATTAAGCAAAAAGAAAAAAGCTCTCGCGGCCAAGATAGAGCCAGGCAAAGCCTACTCAGTAGCCGACGCGGTTGCGATTCTAGCCGAATTTGCGACGGGCAAATTCAAAGAGTCGCTAGACGTATCGGTTAATCTCGGCATCGACGCACGTAAGTCAGATCAAGCTGTTCGTGGCTCGACTGTCTTACCAGCGGGTACCGGCAAAGAGGTCCGTGTTGCTGTATTCGCTCAGGGCGAAAATGCGGAAAAGGCAAAAGCAGCGGGCGCTGACGTCGTTGGTTTCGATGATCTTGCCGAAAGTATTCAGGCGGGTAACCTTGATTTTGACGTGGTCATTGCCACGCCAGACGCTATGCGCGTTGTTGGTAAGCTCGGTACCGTTCTAGGCCCCCGCGGCTTGATGCCTAACCCTAAGGTTGGGACGGTGACGCCAGACGTTGAGACTGCGGTCAAAAACGCGAAGGGTGGCCAGGTGCGCTATCGTACTGATAAAAACGGCATCATCCATGGCGGAATCGGCAAGGTCGACTTCGATGTTGCAGCTGTAACGGCTAACCTCGAAGCGCTTTTGCAGGACCTAAAAAAGGTGAAGCCTGCGTCAGCCAAGGGTGTCTATATTCGCAAAGTAACGTTGTCATCGACTATGGGTCCTGGCCTTCAGATCGATCACTCGTCGCTTTCAATCTAAAGAATTCGCAGGCTGATGCATGGCATCAGCCGCAGCGCCGCTGAAGCTAGTCCTGTTCAGCGACAGACTTTGGGGTTTTGTCAGTTTACTGACGGGGCTGTCAAAGACCGTAGGTGAGGCGTGATTCTGCCGAAAGGCAGAAGTCGTCCTCTTAATTTCCTACGCAGATGGTGAAGCCCAACTTGAGCTTTAGTCTGCCTAGCAGAGCTAAGTTCAGGTTCTACTCACCGAATGAAAGAAGGCAGTGGTTTAGAGTTTTATATTCTCTCTACTGTTTTCGTCCAAAGCTCGAGAGAGCTTAAGGATTACTTGTCACGAAATCGATGGTTGTTTTTACGAGGCTTATCCCTCGAAGAAAAGGCTGACGAAGAGTGAGGGTGATCACAACAATATGGAGTTGAGATAGTGGCTATTAGATTGGAAGACAAGAAACAAATCGTTTCCGAAGTCAATCAAGCTGCTAGCAGTGCTTTGTCTGCAGTACTCGCGGATTACCGCGGTGTGACTGTAAGTCAGATGACTGCGCTTCGTAAGAATGCACGAGACAATAATGTCTACCTACGTGTTGTCCGCAACACGCTGCTTAAGAAAGCGGTAGAGGCGACAGATTTCGAGTGTATTCGAGAAGTGCTAGTTGGACCGACCATTCTCGCGTTTTCACAAGACGATCCCGGCGCCGCTGCACGAGTGCTAAAGGATTTTGCGAAAGAGAATGCTAAGTTCGAAATCAGAGCATTGTCTGTTGGTGGCAAGTTATTAGACGCAAGTCAGATCGATGTATTGGCAAAACTGCCGACTCACGATCAGGCTCTGTCTATTCTTATGAGCGTGATGTTAGCGCCTGTAACGAAGCTTGCGAGAACCATGAAAGAGGTTCCCTCGAAGGTAACGCGTGGCGTTGCTGCAGTTCGAGACCAGAAGCAGGAAGCAGCCTAGTTTTTTCGTTGTTTAGGCAACGAGACACAAAATTTATTTTAATTATTTTATTAGGAGATAAGAGTCATGGCTCTATCTAAAGAAGACGTATTAGAAGCAATCGCCGAAATGTCGGTAATGGACGTTGTTCAGCTGGTTGAAGCAATGGAAGAGAAGTTCGGTGTATCTGCAGCTGCCGCTGTAGCCGCTGCTCCTGTTGCTGCCGCTGGCGAAGCTGTTGCTGCTGAAGAGCAGACAGAGTTCGACATCATTCTGGCTAGCGCAGGCGAAAAGAAAGTAAACGTCATTAAAGCGGTTCGCGGCATCACAGGTCTTGGCCTGAAAGAAGCGAAAGAGCTTGTTGATGGCGCGCCTTCAACATTGAAGGAAGCTGCACCTAAGGGCGAAGCTGAAGAAGCTAAGAAAGCTCTCGAAGAGGCTGGCGCCACAGTTGAGCTTAAGTAAACTGCTTAAGCTTAAAATCGATGCTCACCGGATGCAGATTTCTGCATCCGGTGTTCGTCGTTGTAAGACTTCTACACCCTCAGTACCTCACTAGTACACAACGCTAGGAACACAGCAATGGCCTATTCGTATACAGAGAAAAAACGAATCCGTAAGAACTTCGGCAAACTGCCAAGTGCTATGGATATACCGTACCTCTTATCTATACAAGTCGATTCCTATAGACAGTTTACACAGTTAGACAGCCCGCTCGATGCGCGCAAAGATCAAGGTCTTCATGCCGCGTTTAAGTCCGTTTTCCCGATAGTCAGCTATTCGGGTAAAGCTGTGCTCGAGTATGTGAGCTATGAGCTTGGTAAACCGGTATTCGACGTAAAAGAGTGTCAATTGCGCGGTTCTACCTATTCCGTGTCCTTAAGAGTGAAAGTAAGGTTGATTCTTTATGATAAGGAATCGACTACTCAGACTATTAAGGACATCAAAGAGCAAGAAGTCTATATGGGTGAAATCCCATTGATGACCGATTCTGGAACATTCGTCATTAATGGCACCGAGCGCGTGGTTGTCTCTCAACTGCATCGCTCGCCTGGCGTGTTTTTCGATCACGATCGCGGTAAGACGCACAGCTCGGGCAAGTTGCTCTACTCCGCGCGCGTGATTCCTTACCGTGGGTCATGGCTAGACTTTGAGTTTGATCCGAAGGATATGGTCTACGTTCGTATTGACCGTCGCCGCAAGTTGCCGGCGACAGTGCTCATGCGCGCGCTCGGTTATTCCTCGCAGGAAATTCTCGAGGCGTTCTACGAGAACAATACGTTTAAGATTACCAAAGGCAAGGAGCCAAGCTTCTCTCTTCAACTCATCCCTGCGCGTCTTCGTGGCGAAGTGCTTAACTTCGATATCACAGACAAGAAGGGTGCTGTCATCGTTGAGAGTGGCCGGCGCATTACTAGCCGTCACGTTCGCCAGATGGAAACGGCAAAGCTTAAAGATCTCATCGTTACCGAAGACTTCCTTGTAGGTGAAGCGCTGGCGGCGGACGTTGTGAACCAAGAAACTGGGGAAATAATATTCCCATGTAATGCCGAAATTACACGCGAAATCCTCGCGGAATTGGTCGAGCAAGGTGTCACGGAATTCCAAACAATCTACACGAACGATTTGGATTGTGGTCCGTTCGTATCGGATACGCTGCGTATCGATAGCACTACCTCTAAGCTTGAGGCGATGGTGGAAATCTATCGCATGATGCGTCCGGGCGAGCCTCCGACAAAAGAATCGGCAGAAAACCTATTCGCAAATCTGTTCTTCTCTCCTGAGCGCTACGACCTCTCAGCTGTTGGCCGGATGAAATTTAACCGCCGCTTAGGCCGTCAGGAAACAGAAGGGTCTGCGGTGCTAGATCAAGACGATATCGTCGATGTACTCAAAACACTCGTAGATATCCGGAATGGCTTCGGCTCTGTAGACGACATTGATCACCTTGGTAACCGCCGCATTCGTTCAGTCGGCGAGATGGCGGAGAATCAGTTCCGCGTTGGTTTGGTCCGCGTCGAACGCGCTGTGAAAGAGCGTCTGAGCATGGCTGACTCCGAAGGTCTCATGCCACAAGATATGATCAATGCAAAACCTGTTGCTGCGGCGATTAAAGAGTTCTTCGGTTCGAGCCAGCTCTCTCAGTTTATGGATCAGAACAATCCGTTGTCTGAGGTCACACACAAACGCCGCGTTTCAGCGCTTGGCCCGGGTGGTCTGACTCGCGAGCGTGCAGGTTTCGAAGTGCGCGACGTGCATCCGACCCACTACGGCCGTGTCTGCCCGATCGAGACGCCAGAGGGACCAAACATCGGTCTCATCAACTCGCTCGCGACTTACGCGCGGACGAACCACTACGGCTTCCTCGAAAGCCCTTATCGTAAAGTCGTCAAAAACAAGGTAACAGACGAGATTGATTACTTGTCTGCGATTGACGAAAGCGACTTTGTTATTGCGCAGGCAAGCGCGCCTCTTGATAAAAAAGGCGGGTTTGTCGATACGCTAGTGACGGTTCGCTATAAGGGCGAGACAACGCTCAAGCCCCGTGAAGAAGTTGACTACATGGACGTTGCGCCACAGCAGATGGTATCTGTCGCTGCCGCATTGATTCCATTCCTCGAGCACGATGACGCTAACCGCGCATTGATGGGCTCGAACATGCAGCGCCAAGCTGTGCCTACACTTAAGACTGAGAAGCCGCTAGTCGGCACCGGCATGGAGCGAAATGTCGCCGCCGATTCGGGTGTGTGTGAAGTGGCCTTCCGCGGCGGTGTGATCGAGAGTGTCGATGGTGCCCGCATCATTGTGCGTGTTAATGACGAGGAAACTGACGCGGGTGAAGCGGGTGTGGATATCTACAACCTGACCAAGTACACCCGTTCAAACCAGAATACGTGTATTAGCCAGAAGCCACTTGTTAAAGAGGGTGATATCGTGACTCGCGGGGATATTCTCGCCGATGGTCCTTCGATAGATATGGGTGAGCTCGCGCTCGGCCAGAATATGCGTATCGCATTTATGCCTTGGAACGGCTATAACTTCGAAGATTCGATCCTTATTTCGGAACGAGTAGTCAAAGAAGATCGATTCACGACTATTCACATTCAAGAGCTTACCTGTGTTGCTCGCGATACGAAGTTAGGCGCTGAAGAGATCACGGCAGATATCCCGAACGTGGGCGAAGGTGCTTTAAGTAAACTCGACGAGTCGGGAATCGTCTACATCGGCGCTGAAGTTAGCGCGGGCGACATATTGGTCGGCAAGGTCACTCCCAAAGGCGAGACGCAGCTCACGCCTGAAGAAAAGCTGCTACGTGCGATATTCGGTGAGAAAGCGTCTGATGTGAAAGATACATCACAGCGCGTTCCGACGAGTGTCACCGGTACAGTGATTGATGTTCAGGTGTTCACACGAGACGGACTCGAAAAAGACAAGCGAGCGAAAGAGATTGAAGAATCGCAGCTTAAAAAAGTGCGTAAAGATATAGAAGATGAGTTCCGCATCGTTCAGGGTGCCACCTATGAGCGCCTGGAAAAGGCATTGCTGAACAAAGTCGTTGCCGGTGGCCCCAAACTTAAGAAGGGACAAAAAGTTACGGCTGCTTATCTGACGGATCTTCCGCGGGAAGATTGGTTCAAGCTTCGACTATCCGATGACGCGCTCAATAAGCAGTTAGAGCGTGCCGAAGAGCAACTCAAAGAGCGTCGTGCCGAGTTAGACGCGCGTTATGAAGATAAGCGCGGCAAGCTTACTCAGGGCGATGACCTCGCACCTGGTGTACTCAAAATCGTCAAGGTATACCTCGCGATTAAGCGTCGCATTCAGCCGGGCGATAAGATGGCCGGTCGTCATGGTAACAAAGGTGTGATCTCAGTGATCATGCCAGTTGAGGATATGCCTTTTGATGAAAGCGGCGAGCCGGTAGATATCGTGCTCAATCCTCTAGGTGTACCTTCACGCATGAACGTGGGTCAGATTCTCGAGACTCACCTCGGTGCGGCAGCCAAAGGACTTGGTAATCGCATCGGCGCAATGCTCGACTCACAGAAAAAAGCCGCTGACGTTCGCAAGCTGTTAACCGAGGTTTACAACAAAATCGGTGACAAGCAAGAGGACCTCAAGAGCTTTAGCGACGACGAGATTCTTGAGCTTGCAAATAACCTTCGCTCTGGTGTGCCAATGGCAACACCTGTGTTCGATGGTGCAGCAGAGACTGAGATTAAAGGCATGCTTGAGCTTGCGGGTATCGACGAGAGCGGTCAGGTTACTCTGCGCGACGGTCGCTCCGGTGAGGAGTTCGATCGCAAAGTCACTGTAGGCATTATGTATATGCTTAAGCTCAACCACTTGGTTGATGACAAGATGCACGCGCGTTCGACAGGCAGTTACAGCCTCGTTACGCAGCAGCCGCTTGGTGGTAAGGCTCAGTTCGGCGGTCAGCGCTTCGGAGAGATGGAAGTGTGGGCGCTCGAAGCCTATGGTGCCGCCTATACTCTGCAAGAGATGCTAACCGTGAAGTCTGATGACGTTGCGGGCCGAACGAAGATGTACAAGAACATCGTCGACGGCGATCATCGTATGGAGCCTGGTATGCCTGAGTCGTTTAACGTTCTCTTGAAAGAGATTCGGTCTCTTGCAATCGACATGGAGTTGGATGTCAGCAAATAAGCTGACATTCACGTCGGTTCGTTAAGCGAACTAAAACGCAAGAATTAGTGAATATTAAAGCCGTGGCGCGCAAACCGCGTCAGGTGGAGGATCTAGAATGAAAGACCTACTAGGGTTGTTGAAGTCTCAGTCACCATCGGATGAATTTGACTCCATTCGCATCGGCCTCGCGTCTCCGGAGATGATCAGGGCGTGGTCATTCGGCGAAGTGAAAAAGCCAGAGACAATTAACTATAGGACATTCAAGCCTGAGCGCGATGGTTTGTTCTGCGCCAAAATTTTTGGCCCGACAAAAGACTATGAGTGCCTTTGCGGTAAGTACAAGCGACTTAAGCATCGCGGCGTCATTTGCGAAAAGTGCGGAGTCGAAGTTGCGCTTTCGAAGGTTCGTCGTGACCGTATGGGGCACATCGAACTAGCGAGCCCAGTTGCGCACATTTGGTTCCTCAAATCCTTGCCTTCGCGTATAGGCTTGCTTCTCGATATGACGCTTCGCGACATCGAGCGAATCCTCTATTTTGAGTCTTTTGTTGTGACCGATCCCGGCATGACGAATCTTGAAAAAGGGCAACTGCTTAACGACGAGCAGTACTTCGAGGCGATGGAGGAGTTCAGCGACGAATTCGATGCCAAAATGGGCGCTGAGGCGATTCAAGCGCTGATGAAAGACCTCGAAGTTGACGCTGAAGTTGCGCGTCTTCGTGAGGAGATTCCAGCGACAAACTCTGAGACCAAGCTCAAGAAATTATCGAAGCGCCTTAAGCTCCTTGAAGCGTTTGCTGAGTCAGGTAACAAGCCCGAATGGATGGTAATGAATGTTCTGCCGGTTCTGCCGCCAGACCTGCGTCCTCTTGTGCCTCTCGATGGCGGTCGATTTGCGACATCTGACCTCAACGATCTTTATCGTCGAGTAATTAACCGCAACAACCGCCTAAAGCGCTTGCTCGATCTTAACGCACCGGACATCATCGTTCGAAATGAGAAGCGCATGCTGCAAGAAGCGGTAGACGCTTTGCTCGACAACGGCCGACGCGGACGCGCGATCACGGGCTCTAACAAGCGTCCTCTAAAGTCGCTCGCCGATATGATCAAAGGCAAGCAGGGCCGCTTCCGTCAGAACTTGCTCGGTAAGCGCGTAGATTATTCAGGCCGCTCGGTTATTGTGGTTGGACCTACGCTGCGTTTGCATCAGTGCGGACTGCCTAAGAAAATGGCACTCGAACTCTTCAAGCCGTTTATTTTCGGTAAGCTGGAGCGTCGTGGCCTCGCCACAACTATTAAGGCCGCCAAGAAAATGGTAGAGCGCGAGACTGCAGAGGTGTGGGATATCCTAGCCGACGTCATTCGCGAGCATCCAGTTCTGCTAAACCGTGCGCCAACGCTTCACCGACTTGGCATTCAGGCATTTGAGCCAGTCTTAATCGAGGGTAAGGCGATTCAATTGCACCCTCTCGTTTGTGCGGCCTACAACGCGGACTTCGATGGCGACCAAATGGCGGTTCACGTTCCGTTGACCCTCGAAGCGCAGCTCGAAGCGCGCACGCTCATGATGTCGACGAATAATATTCTCGCGCCAGCGAACGGTGAGCCAATTATCGTACCTTCGCAAGACGTAGTGTTGGGTCTGTATTACATGACTCGTTCGCGCGTCAACGCGAAGGGCGAGGGAATGACGTTCGCTGATGCGAAAGAAGTTCAGCGTGCATACGATTCAGGAAACGTCCACTTGCAAGCGCGCATCAAGGCTCGCATTACTGACTATGAAAAGAACGAAGACGGCGAGTTCGTGGCTACAACCTCGATTGTCGATACGACTGTTGGTCGAGTATTGCTATCTAACATCGTGCCTAAGGGGCTTCCGTTTTCGATGGTTAACCAGAAGATGGCTAAGAAGCAAATCTCTGGAATATTGAATGCTTGTTATCGCAACGTTGGCTTGAAAGAGACGGTTATTTTCGCAGACCAACTAATGTACACAGGCTATAAATATTCGACTCGCTCGGGCTCGTCTATCGGTGTTAACGACTTCGTTATTCCTGACGAGAAAGCGGCGATCATCGGCCAGGCGAATAACGAAGTTGAAGAAATTGAGAATCAGTTTGCCTCTGGCCTCGTTACGCAAGGCGAGAAATACAACAAGGTTATCGATATTTGGTCTCGCGCAAACGACGTCGTTGCCAAGTCAATGATGGAAGGCCTCTCTACGGAATCCGTCATTAATAAGGCCGGCGAAGAAGAGCAGCAAGAATCGTTTAACTCGGTTTACATCTACGCGGATTCGGGCGCTCGTGGCTCCCCCGCGCAGATTCGTCAGCTCGCAGGTATGCGAGGCCTGATGGCCCGTCCTGACGGCTCAATTATCGAGACTCCGATTACAGCTAACTTCCGCGAAGGACTCAGCGTTTCGCAGTACTTCACCTCGACGCACGGTGCTCGTAAGGGACTTGCTGATACGGCGTTGAAGACTGCGAACTCGGGCTACCTCACTCGCCGTTTGGTTGATATCTCTCAGGATCTCGTAGTGACTGAGCTGGACTGCGGTACCGAGGAAGGTCTTACTATGGCACCAATCATTGAGGGAGGCGACATCATCGCGCCACTGGGTGATCGCGTTCTAGGTCGAACGCTGGCTGCTGATGTGACAAACGAGGAGACCGGTGAGGTCATCGCAGAAAAAGGTGCGCTGATTAATGAGCGCCTAGTAGACGTGTTCGATGCTAACGGCATCGATAAGGTTTATGTGCGCTCACCAATCACTTGTGCCACTCGCTTCGGCATCTGCTCGACGTGTTACGGTCGCGATCTTGCGCGCGGTCATCAGGTGAATGTCGGTGAGGCGATCGGTGTTATTGCAGCACAGTCGATCGGAGAGCCTGGTACTCAGCTCACGATGCGTACTTTCCACATTGGTGGTGCCGCATCACGAGCAACGGCGAATGACAGTGTTCAAGTGAAGAACACAGGTACAGTTCACCTGCATAACATGAAGACTGTAGAGAACGTCAAAGGCGAGCTCGTTGTTGTCTCGCGTTCGGGTGAGCTTATCGTGGACGATACGCAGGGCCGCGAGCGCGAGCGTTACAAGCTCCCATACGGCGCGCTGATTACAATCGGCAAGAACACTGCGGTCGAAGCAGGTCAGATCGTCGCGACTTGGGATCCCCACACACACCCGATCGTATCGGAAGTGGCGGGCATGGTTGCATTCAGCGCCATGGAAGAGGGTATTACCGTTCGCGAACAGACCGATGAAATCACGGGTCTGTCTAGCATCTCAGTCATCGACCCGAACGAGCGTTCTTCGTCAGCTAAAGAATTGCGTCCAGCGGTCACAGTGGTTGATAAGAAAGGTAAAGAAATCTGCCTGCCGGGTACTACACACCCAGCACACTATTTCTTGCCAGCGGGCTCAATCGTTTCATTGAAAGATGGCGCAGCGCTTAACATCGGTGACGTTGTTGCTCGAATCCCGCAAGAGGGCTCGAAGACTCGCGATATCACGGGTGGTCTACCGCGTGTTGCTGACTTGTTCGAAGCGCGTAGGCCAAAAGAGCCGGCGATCCTCGCTGAGATTTCTGGAACGGTTAGCTACGGCAAAGAAACCAAGGGTAAGCGTCGTCTAGTAATAACGCCTAAGGATGGAATCAACCCAATCGACGGCAGCGATCATTACGAGGTGCTTATTCCTAAATGGCGCACGATGACTGTGTTCGAAGGTGAATACATCGAGAAAGGTGAAGTCGTGTCTGAAGGACCACCTGCCCCTCACGATATCCTGCGTCTTAAGGGCGTTGAGGCGCTCGCGCAATATATCGTCAACGAAGTGCAAGATGTTTACCGCTTGCAGGGCGTTCGTATTAACGACAAGCATATTGAAGTCATTGTGCGTCAGATGCTGCGTAAGGTTGAAGTTACGAACCCGGGAGAATCACACCTTATCAAGGGCGAGCAGCTTACCTATACACAGGTTCTCGAGGTTAATGACAATCTTCGCGAAGAAGGCAAGTCCGAGGCGAAATTCGAGCGCATGTTGCTCGGCATTACTAAAGCCTCGCTGGCGACCGAGTCCTTTATCTCAGCGGCTTCGTTCCAAGAGACAACTCGCGTACTCACTGAAGCTGCGGTTACAGGGAAGCGTGACTTCCTGCGTGGCCTCAAAGAGAACGTGGTTGTTGGTCGTTTGATCCCTGCGGGTACGGGACTCGCTTATCATGCCGCGCGTAAGAAGGCGTATGCTGAAAATGCTGCGTCAGATTCGGTCAGCGCAAGCGACGTCGAAGCAGCGTTGAGCGAAGCGTTAAAAGAAGAAATGCAAAACGCAGGCGCCTAGCGTTTTGGGGCGGGCGCGCTTTCGAGCGAGTTCGCCTATAACGGTTGACTCAGGGGAGTGTGGTCTTTAGAATCCGCACTCCTTTTGGTCGGCTGTAGTAAAGCCGACCGTCGTGCGCCTAAGCAAAATCCCTTAATGGGAGGCGTTTTAGGCCACGCGAGCGCGTCGATCGGAAGTAAGTGATCTGACGGTAATTTTATTTATATCAGCTAGCTAGCAATTTCAGCAAACTAGTCACAGAGGTCTGACCAGACAATGGCAACGATTAACCAGTTAGTACGTAAGGGTCGCAAAAGCAAAGTAGTTAAAAGCGACGTTCCTGCCCTCCAGGGTTCACCCCAGAAGCGCGGAGTCTGTACTCGTGTGTATACAACGACGCCTAAGAAGCCTAACTCGGCTCTGCGAAAGGTTTGTCGTGTGCGTCTGGTTAATGGCTACGAAGTCTCCTCGTATATTGGCGGCGAAGGCCACAACCTTCAGGAGCACTCTGTCGTGCTTATCCGCGGTGGTCGTGTAAAAGACCTTCCGGGTGTGCGCTATCACACCGTGCGCGGTAGCCTCGATACGTCGGGCGTTGCAGATCGTCGTCAGGGCCGTTCTAAGTACGGTGCTAAGCGACCAAAGAGTTAGGTCCAGGCAAGCGAGCTAAAACAATCAAGCTGGTGAGCAAATATCGAGCGAACTGGCGAGCGTAGTAAAAGGTTTCCTAGATTCAGCAGAGAGCTCACAATGAGGTGAGCGTGGCGCTACCGACTCGTCGACAGCGCCTTTGTTGCAGGAAGAATTTTGAGCTAGGGCGGTGTAGTTAGCCCATCCTCGCTAGGCGAGGTAGATCAAAGACAAGCGCAAGGACGCGCGGCTCGTCATAGCTCTGGCGAGAGAGAGTAAGGCTAGGTAACTACGTAAATTCTACGCAGTGAATCCTAGATTTCCCTGAATAAACACTGAGGTCATACGAAAATGCCAAGAAGAAGAGTTGTCGCAAAACGCGAAATACTGCCTGATCCTAAGTTCGGAAACATCATCCTCGCTAAATTTATGAACCACGTGATGGTCGATGGCAAGAAGTCTGTAGCCGAGAAGATCGTCTACGGTGCGCTTGATGTTGTTGCCGCTAAGACTAATGCAGATCCGCTCGAGGTGTTCGAGAAGGCGCTTGAGGCGATCGCGCCGATGGTTGAGGTTAAATCGCGTCGCGTAGGTGGTGCTACTTATCAGGTGCCCGTTGAGGTCCGCGCAGAGCGCCGCAACGCACTCGCGATGCGTTGGCTTGTTGAGCACTCGCGCAAGCGCGGTGAGAAGTCGATGGATCTTCGTCTTGCCGGCGAAATTTTCGACGCGTCAGAAGGCCGCGGTAGCGCGGTTCGTAAGCGTGAAGATGTGCACCGTATGGCTGAAGCCAACCGCGCATTCTCGCACTACCGTTTCTAAACAAACACTCCTACTGAGGACATAAGCTGTGGCCAGAAAACACCCATTGAGTCGTTATCGCAATATCGGCATCGTTGCTCACGTTGACGCGGGCAAAACTACGACTACCGAACGCGTGCTGTTTTATACGGGCGTCTCCCATAAGATCGGTGAGGTGCATGATGGCGCCGCGACGATGGACTGGATGGAGCAAGAGCAGGAGCGCGGAATTACTATTACCTCAGCTGCGACAACTTGTTTCTGGAGCGGCATGGACAAGCAGTACGATGAGCATCGAATTAATATCATCGACACTCCCGGACACGTTGACTTCACAATCGAAGTAGAGCGCTCGCTGCGTGTACTGGATGGAGCTGTCGTCGTGCTGTGCGGCTCTTCGGGTGTGCAGCCGCAGACTGAAACCGTGTGGCGCCAAGCTAACCGGTACGAAGTTCCACGTATGATCTTCGTAAACAAGATGGACCGCGCAGGTGCAGATTTCCTGAAGGTGGTGGGGCAAGTTAAAGATCGTCTCGGTGCAAACCCCGTTCCTATGCAGCTTGCTATCGGCGCTGAGGACGAGTTCAAGGGCGTCGTCGACCTCGTTAAGATGAAGACGATTCGCTGGAGCGAGGACGATCAGGGCACTTCTTTCACTTATGAAGACATTCCTGCGGATATGGAAGCCGAAGCAGCAAAATGGCGTGAGTGGCTCGTCGAGAGTGCAGCTGAAGCAAATGAAGAGTTGATGGATCTTTACTTGGAAGAAGGTGAGCTGAGCGAAGAGCAGATCATGAAGGGCATTCGTATCCGCACACTCGCGAGCGAAATTGTCCCTACCTTCTGCGGTTCTGCTTTCAAGAACAAAGGTGTACAAGCAGTGCTCGACGGAGTGGTTGACTATATGCCTGCGCCTACCGAAGTTAAGGCTATCGAAGGCACGCTCGAAGACGGCACAGTGGTTAACTGCGAAGTAGAAGACAAAGCCCCGTTCGCCGCGCTTGCCTTTAAGATTGCAACAGACCCATTCGTCGGTACCCTGACATTCTTCCGCGTTTACTCAGGTCAGCTGAATTCAGGTGACTCGGTTTATAACCCGATCAAGACGAAAAAAGAGCGCGTCGGTCGTATGGTGCAGATGCATGCGAACTCGCGCGAAGAGATCAAAGAAGTGCTCGCTGGCGATATCGCCGCGGCGATTGGTCTAAAAGACGTAACAACTGGTGAGACGCTCTGTGCTCTCGACCGCATCGTTACGCTTGAAAAGATGGAGTTCCCAGAGCCGGTTATCTCGGTAGCTGTTGAGCCAAAGTCAAAAGCAGACCAAGAAAAAATGGGTATCGCACTAGGCAAACTCGCCCAGGAAGATCCGTCTTTCCGCGTTGAGACTGACGAAGAATCTGGTCAGACAATCATCTCGGGCATGGGTGAGCTTCACCTCGACGTTCTCGTTGATCGCATGCGTCGCGAGTTCAGCGTTGAGGCGAACATTGGCAAGCCTCAGGTCGCCTACCGCGAAACAATTCGCAAGACTGTTGAAGTGCAGGGTAAGCACGTTAAACAGTCTGGTGGTCGCGGTCAGTATGGACACGTTGTACTCCGTCTCGAGCCTCTGGATCCCGATGCAGAATACGAATTTGTGAACGAAATCGTTGGTGGTGTTATTCCTCGCGAATACATCCCTGCGGTGGATAAGGGCGTGCAGGAGCAGATGAAGAATGGCTGTCTCGCTGGCTATCCTTTACTCGCAATGCGTGTAACGTTGTTTGACGGCTCGTTCCACGATGTCGACTCAAGCGAAATGGCGTTTAAGATTGCTGGTTCGTTGGCTCTGAAGAAGGGTGCGCTCGAAGCTGACCCTGCACTTTTAGAGCCGATCATGAAAGTCGAGGTGGTAACGCCTGAAGATTACATGGGCGATGTAATGGGTGACTTAAACCGCCGCCGTGGCATGGTACAAGGCATGAGCGACAGTCCTTCGGGCAAAGTCGTTAACGCCGAAGTGCCTCTGGCAGAGATGTTCGGTTACTCGACCGATCTCCGCTCTGCGACGCAGGGCCGCGCTACTTACACGATGGAATTTGATAAATACGCTATCGTGCCAGGTAACATAGCGGATGCGATCATCAAGGCGTAAGCCAGTAACTACAAATTAATTTAGCAAGATGAGGTGATATTGTGGCTAAGGAAAAATTCGAAAGAAGTAAGGTTCACGTAAACGTCGGTACGATTGGGCACGTTGACCATGGTAAGACAACATTGACTGCTGCACTGACGAAGGTTTGCGCAGAGGCTTACGGTGGTTCGGCGCGTGATTTCTCGCAGATCGATAATGCCCCTGAAGAGAAGGCGCGTGGTATCACGATTTCAACGTCGCACGTTGAATGCGATTCACTAATCGTCACTATGCGTTGACTGTCCTGGACACGCCGACTACGTCAAGAACATGATCACTGGTGCTGCCACAGATGGACGGCGCTATTCTGGTTGTTCGGCTGCAGACGGCCCTATGCCACAGACACGCGAGCACATCTTGCTGTCGCGTCAGGTTGGCGTGCCTTACATTGTCGTGTTCATGAATAAGGCAGACATGGTTTGGCGACGCAGAGCTTCTTGGAGCTTGTTGAAATGGAAGTCGTGAGCTCCTCGACCGTACGACACTTCCCAGGCGACGACACGCCAATCGTTAGCGGTTCTGCACTGAAAGGCGCTTGAGGGCGATACGTCAGACATCGGCGTTGCATCGGTATTGAAGCTTGTCGGCGATACGCTCATGGCTTCCTGAGCCTGTGCGCGACGGTAAACCTTCCTGATGCCTATCGAAGACGTGTTTCTGATTTCAGGTCGCGTTACTGTTGTGACTGGTCGTATTGAGCGCGGCATTGTTAACGTTGGCGATGAAATTGAGATTATTGGGTATCCGCGATACCACGACGACTGTATGTACAGGCGTTTGGTGTTCCTGAAGCTGCTGGGCAGAAGGTCGTACGGGCGAGAACGTGTGGGTGTTTTACTGCGTGGTACTGGCGCTAGGGCGTTGAGCGTAGGTCAGGTTCTTTCTAAAGAAGGGCTGCAGTCAAGCCCGCACAAAAATTTGAGGCTTCAGGTGTACATCCTGTCGAAGGACGGGTGGTCGTCACACGCCATTCTTCAAAAGGCTACCGTCCACAGTTCTATTTCCGTACTACAGACGTGACGGGTGCTTAGCCTTGAGCTCCCTGAGGGCGTTGAAATGGTTGTATGCCTGGTGACAACGTGAAGATGGAGTGACGTTGATTGCCCCAATCGCGATGGACGAAGGTCTACGTTTTGCGATCCGTGAAACTGGCCACACAGTAGGCGCGGGTGTTGTAGCGAAGATAATCGAATAGTTACTGATTAAACAGGAAACACCTCTCCGGGTGTTTTTGTCTCAGTGATGAAAGGTAATGCTTCGAACTAAAGGCAAATGAAGAAGAGAGATTAGTAGGTTTCAGTTGATATCAACGACAACCTTCCCTCAGCAATAGAATCTCGCTTCTTTTTCGACTTCAAGTAGATTTTACTTGAAAACTAAAACGTATTTACGATTTAAAGTACACTTTGTCCAAAGACACTATTTGGAGTTTTAGATAGATGCAAAATCAGCGTATTAGAATCCGCCTAAAGGCTTTCGATCATCGTCTGATTGATCAATCTACTCAAGAGATAGTGGATACGGCACGACGCACTGGCGCGCAAGTTCGCGGACCAATTCCTCTGCCAACGAACAAAGAGCGTTTTACTGTTCTGATTTCTCCGCACGTTAATAAAGATGCACGTGATCAGTATGAGATTCGTACTCACAAGCGCCTACTCGACATCGTCGAGCCTACAGAGAAGACTGTAGATGCGTTGATGAAGCTTGATCTCGCCGCCGGCGTAGAAGTTCAGATCAGTTTAGGATAAATAGCAGGCACCGGCTTAGACCCGGCGGTCACTAACTAAAGCTGCCAGCACTAATACTGCTGGGGCTGCGAGGCTAAGGCCGAGCATAGCAAGACAGCGCCGACGCACATGTGCTTAAGCGTGAAATAAAACAGACCAGGCACCGAGAGTTCAGTCCTCCTTGCCCTTTTGTAGAAAAGTATTGGCGCACTGATATTCCTGTCACCCATTTGCGGTGACGAACATAGTGTAACGCGTCAGCGGCCATAGAGGGTTTCAGCCCCTTGCACGATGAGGTTTACTAAAATGTCTATTGGATTAGTCGGTCGTAAGAGCGGGATGACTCGTATCTTTACCGAAGAAGGCACATCTATCCCTGTTACAGTTGTAGAAGTACAGCCTAACCGGGTTACTCAGATTAAAACTCCCGAAACCGATGGCTATACGGCTATTCAGGTCACTACTGGCTCGCGTCGCGCGTCTCGCGTAACCAAGAGCATGGCTGGTCACTTTGCGAAGGCGAACACCGAAGCCGGCACTGGGTTATGGGAATTCCGCGCCGAAGACGCAGACATTGCTGATTTGACTGCAGGCAGCGAGATCAAGGTTGATCTATTTGCCGAAGGCCAAATGGTTGATGTCACTGGTACGTCAAAAGGTAAGGGCTTCCAAGGTGGCGTTAAGCGGCACAATTTCCAGATGCAGGATGCGACTCACGGCAACTCATTGTCTCACCGCGCGCCTGGTTCAATTGGTCAGTGTCAGACGCCTGGCCGAGTGTGGAAAGGAAAGAAGATGGCTGGTCAGATGGGTAATGAGCGTTCAACAACTCAGAGCCTGAAGATTGTACGCGTCGACCTCGAGAACAATCTGCTTCTCATCAAGGGTGCTCTTCCGGGCGCTACTGGTTCAAATGTCGTCGTTCGACCAGCTGTTAAGGCCAAGGGGTAAGCAATGGAATTAAGTCTTGCATTGCCTGGCAAGAAAGCGGGCAAAGAAAAGGTCTCTCTCTCCGACGAGGCCTTCGGTAAAGAATATAACGAAGCGCTGGTCCACCAGACAGTCGTGACTTATCTCGCTGGTGCTCGTCAGGGTACTGTGCAGCAGAAGACACGTTCTGAAGTGCGCGGCGGTGGTCGTAAGCCGTGGCGTCAAAAAGGCACTGGCCGAGCTCGCTCGGGCACTATTCGTAGCCCTATCTGGCGCAGCGGTGGTGTCACGTTTGCGGCTCGTCCTCAAGACCACAGCAAGAAGCTCAATAAGAAGATGTACCGTGGTGCGATGCGCTGCATACTCTCAGAGCTTATTCGTCAGGAGCGTTTATTCGCGGTTAGCGACTTCGCAATTGACTCTCATAAGACAAAAGACCTTGTCGTAAAGCTCAAAGAGTTCGAACTCGACAACGTGCTTATTATCTCCGAGCAGGTAGAACCAAATCTCTACCTAGCCGCGAGAAACCTTCATAAGGTAGACGTTCTAGACGTAGCCGGAATCGACCCCGTTAGCTTGGTCGGATTCGACAACGTAATCATTACAGTCGCCGCGCTTAAGAAAGTCGAGGAGATGCTGGCATGAACCAAGAGCGACTCTATCAAATTATCCTAGGGCCACACGTTTCTGAAAAGACAACGTTGATGGGCGAAGGTAACAACCAATATGCGTTCCGCATTGCGACAACGGCAACTAAGCCTGAGGTTCGCGAGGCAGTTGAGACGCTATTTAAGGTATCGGTTACCGATCTTCAGATCCTTAACGTTAAGGGCAAAACTAAGCGCGGAGCCGGCGGTCGAATTCGTCGTCGCTCTGACTGGAAAAAAGCTTATGTTCGCCTAGAAGCAGGTCATGAAATTGACTTTGCTGACATCAGCTAAAGAGGTAGGGAATAGTCATGCCAGTTGTAAAGTGTAAACCTACTTCACCAGGTCGCCGTCACGTCATCAAAATCGTGCATGACGATCTGCACAAGGGTGCGCCATATGCGCCTTTGACTGCGCCTAAGTCTAAGACAGGTGGGCGTAATAATCTCGGCCGCATCACGCGTCGTCACGCGGGTGGTGGTCATAAGCAAAAGTACCGAATCATCGATTTCAAGCGTAACCGTGATGGCATCCCTGCGAAGGTAGAGCGTCTGGAATATGATCCTAACCGCTCTGCGTTAATCGCTCTGCTGCTCTACGCAGACGGCGTTCGCACCTATATTATCGCGCCTAACAAAGTGAAGACGGGCGATACGCTCGTTTCTGGTGACGATGCTGCCATTAAAGTTGGTAACTGTCTGCCACTTCGCAATGTGCCTCTAGGAAGCACGGTACACTGTGTCGAGCTCAAGCCAGGCAAGGGTGCTCAGGTCGCGCGTAGCGCTGGTACATCATTGCAACTGGTCGCTCGTGAGGGTGCCTATGCAACGCTACGTCTACGCTCAGGCGAAATGCGCAAAGTCCTCTCGGACTGCCGCGCGGTGTTGGGCGAAGTATCAAACTCAGAACACAGTCTTCGTCAACTCGGTAAAGCCGGCGCGAAGCGCTGGAGAGGCGTTCGCCCAACCGTTCGTGGTGTCGCGATGAACCCGGTTGATCACCCGCATGGTGGTGGTGAAGGGCGTACCTCTGGTGGCCGTCACCCAGTTTCACCTTGGGGTATGCCAACTAAGGGTTACAAGACACGATCTAATAAGCGCACTGACAATATGATTGTCCGTCGCAGAAATTCAAGCCGTTAAGGTAGGGGTATAGCCAGTGCCACGTTCACTAAAAAAAGGTCCCTTCATTGACCTACACTTGATGAAAAAAGTGCAGATCGCAGCTGAAGCCAACGACAAGCGCCCAATCAAGACTTGGTCGCGACGCTCGATGATTTCTCCCGATATGATCGGTCTGACAATCGCCGTCCACAATGGCCGGCAACACGTACCTGTCTCCATCAATGAAGACATGGTTGGCCATAAATTGGGCGAGTTCGCCGTCACGCGTACCTATAAAGGTCACGTTGCTGACAAGAAATCGCGCTAATCGGGGGCTGAAATGGAAGTTGTAGCTAAATTAAAAGGTGCGCGCATGTCGGCTCAGAAAGCCCGACTTGTTGCAGACCAGATTCGCGGCAAGGCGGTGGAAGAAGCGCTGCTATTGCTGACTTACAGCCCTAAAAAAGGTGCTGCGCTCATTAAGAAAGTGCTGAATTCTGCTATCGCGAACGCGGAGCACAACGAAGGCGCTGACGTTGATGAGTTGAAAGTGTCAACGATCTGCGTTGATGAAGGCATGACGATGAAACGCATCATGCCACGAGCCAAGGGACGAGCTGATCGAATTTTGAAGCGCTCTTGCCATATAACAATCACGGTCGCTGATAGCTAGGAGTATCGGATGGGTCAGAAAGTACATCCAACTGGAATTCGTCTTGGCATAACCAAGAAACATACCTCTACGTGGTATGCCGAAGGAAAGGATTACGCAGACAACCTCTTAGTTGATCTTCGCGTGAGAGAATTCGTAAAGAAGAAACTGGCCGCTGCGTCTGTTTCTCGGGTCGAGATCGAGCGCCCAGCGCAGACTGCTAAGGTAACCGTCTATACGGCTCGTCCTGGTATCGTGATCGGTAAAAAAGGCGAAGACGTTGAGAAGCTTCGCAACACGCTGACAGCGCAAATGGGCGTTCCAGTACAGGTTAACATCGAAGAAATTCGTAAACCTGATCTCGATGCTCAGCTCGTTGCTGACGGTGTAGCTTCTCAGCTAGAGCGTCGGGTTATGTTCCGTCGTGCTATGAAGCGTGCAGTTCAGAACGCCATGCGCCAAGGCGCCGAGGGAATTAAGATTCAAGTTGGAGGCCGCCTAGGCGGTGCTGAAATCGCTCGCTCAGAGTGGTATCGCGAAGGTCGAGTGCCGCTGCACACATTGCGCGCCGACATTGACTACGCGACGGCCGAAGCAGCGACTACATACGGCATCATCGGTATTAAGGTCTGGATCTTCAAGGGTGAAATACTGGATTTAGGTAAGGCTATCGTGCCTTCGCAAGCTAAAGCCAACTAGAGGTAAAGCGACGTGTTACAGCCAAAGCGTACAAAATTCCGCAAGATGATGAAAGGTCGAAACCGCGGTCTCTCTCATCGTGGTAGCAACGTAGATTTCGGTGAGTTCGGTCTGAAAGCCGTCTCGCGTGGTCGACTAACTGCCCGCCAAATTGAAGCAGCTCGTCGCGCAATGACGCGACGTGTTAAGCGTGGCGGAAAAATCTGGATCCGTGTGTTTCCTGATAAGCCTATTACCGGTAAACCTCTCGAGGTTCGTCAGGGTAAAGGTAAGGGTAATGTTGAGTACTGGGTAGCCCAGATTCAGCCGGGTCGTATTATGTTTGAGATCGAAGGCGTTGACGAGGAGCTTGCTCGCGAGGCGTTTGGCCTAGCTGCGTCGAAGCTTCCTTTCGATACGACTTTCGTTAAACGGACGGTAATGTAATGAAAGCGAGCGAATTGAGAGAAAAGTCGGTCGAGGAATTGCAGGCTCAATTGCAAGATCTCTTCAAGGACCAGTTCAATGTCCGTATGCAGAGTGCAACGGGTCAGTTAGGTCAGGTTCATTTAGTGAGCGGCTTAAAGCGTGATATCGCCCGTGTTAAAACGATCATCACTGAAAAACAAAAGAGTGGTTCATAGTTATGTCAACTACAAGCAACGAAAAAACCGCTCGCACTACTTCGGGCAAGGTCATTAGCAACAAGATGGATAAGTCTATCGTTGTGCTTATTGAGCGTAAGGTGACTCACCCTGTTTACGGCAAAATCATCAAGCGATCTACGAAGATCCATGCACATGATGAAAAAAATGAGTGCATGCCCGGTGATTCGGTAACTATTCAGGAAGTTAGACCCCTTTCCAAGACTAAGTCTTGGGCTTTGGTCTCGATAGACGAGCGCGCAACACAAGTTTAAGGCTGGGATTTTCCCGCCGCGGTTTAACAAGAATTTAGGTAGAGAATCGTTGCCCGCCTTAGCAGGTAACTGATGGAGCGAATCGATGATTCAAGTGCAGTCATACTTAGAAGTCGCAGATAACAGCGGCGCTCGACGAGTTATGTGTATCAAGGTGTTGGGCGGTTCACACCGTCGCTACGCACGCATCGGCGACGTCATTAAGGTCACCGTTAAGGAAGCGATTCCGCGCGGTAAAGTAAAGAAGGGTCAGGTTTTGACTGCACTAGTTGTTCGCACTAAGAGTGGTGTACGTCGTCAAGACGGTTCACTCATCAAGTTCGACGACAACGCAGCGATTCTTCTTAACGCAAACAACGCACCTATTGGTACGCGTGTATTCGGCCCGGTTACTCGCGAGCTGCGTACAGAAAAATTCATGCGAATTATTTCACTGGCGCCAGAAGTACTTTAAGCGCTAGGTAAGAAGAGACAGAGGCAAACATGCGTAAACTGAAACGTGATGACGAAGTGATTGTAATCACCGGCAGGGACAAGGGTAAGCGTGGAAGCATTTCACGCCTTGTCGGTAGTGATCGAGTTATCGTCGCTGGCGTCAATATGGTTAAGCGCCACACCAAGCCAAACCCAAATGCGGGTCAGCCTGGCGGCATTATCGAAAAAGAAGCGTCGCTACATATTTCGAACGTAGCGATATTCAATCCTGAGACTGGCAAAGCAGATCGCGTTGCTATTCAGGTGGCTGAAGACGGCGCGAAGAAGCGTGTCTTTAAGTCGAATGGTTCAGATTTAGTCTAATTATCGGTAGGTTGCCAAGCATGGCTCAGTTTAGAGAATTATATAAGCAGCAAGCAGTCCCGGCTCTCCAAGAGCAGTTCGGTTTCGCTAATCCAATGCGCGTGCCAAAGATCACTAAGGTGGTTTTGAACATGGGTCTGGGTGAAGCCGTTACGGATAAAAAAGTACTCGAGAGCGCTGCCGAGGATCTAACCAAGATCTCTGGTCAGAAAGTTGTTGTCACTAAGGCGCGCAAATCAATCGCGGGTTTCAAGATCCGTGAAGGATGGCCAGTTGGTCTTAAGGTGACCCTGCGCGGCGAGCGTATGTATGAGTTCCTTGAGCGTTTAGTCGATATCGCAATTCCTCGTATTCGTGACTTCCGCGGCCTTAGCCCGAAGGCGTTCGATGGACGTGGCAACTTTGCCATGGGGGTGACTGAGCAGATCATTTTCCCAGAAATCGACTACGACAAGATCGACGCTCTGCGCGGTCTCGACATTACTATTACAACTACAGCGCAAACTGACGACGAAGGTCGTGCGCTATTGGCAGCAATGCGTTTCCCCTTCCGTGGAACCGTGACTGCCGAAGCTAAGGAGTCTTAAGATGGCGAAAACCTCCATGATCGAGCGGGAAACCAAGCGAGCAAAGCTGGTTGCGAAGTTCGCCGCCAAGCGCGCGGCTCTGAAGGCTATCTTAAATGATGCCGACGCGAGCGAAGAAGCTAAGTGGGAAGCGCAGGTGAAGTTCCAGAAACTGCCACGCGATTCGAGCCCGGTTCGTCAGGTTCTGCGTTGTCGTATCACCGGACGTCCGCACGGCGTCTATCGTAAATTTGGTCTATGCCGTAACAAGCTTCGCGAAGCCGCGATGCGTGGTGACGTGCCTGGTCTAACTAAGGCTAGCTGGTAAGCGGGAGAAGTATTATGAGCATGTCAGATCCGATTGCAGACTTCTTAACTCGCATCCGCAACGCACAAATGGCAAAGCTGCCTACTGTTGCTTGCCCAGCGTCTAAGATCAAACAAGCCCTAAGCCAAGTGCTTCAGGACGAAGGCTACATTGCAGGTTACGAAGTAACCGATGTTGAAGGTAAGCCGCAGTTGACGGTTGATCTTAAGTATTATGCAGGCAAGCCGGTTATCGAAGAGATTAAGCGCGTTAGTCGACCTGGCTTACGTAACTACAAGGGTAGCGAGAATCTACCTACGAATCGAGCTGGACTTGGCGTAGCGATTGTTTCTACGAACAAGGGCTTGATGACAGACAAGCAAGCGCGCGCTGCCGGTCTCGGTGGTGAGGTACTCTGCACCGTTTTCTAACCGAAAATTGGTGCTCCGTGTAGAGCTGAGTTTTTTAAGCAGAGCATAAATATGTCTAGAGTAGCGAAAAACCCTATCGTATTACCGAAGGGCGTAGAAACAACACTGACCGACACGACTGTTTCGGTTAAAGGCGGCAGGGGAAACCTGCAGCTGGAATTACATAGCCTTGTTGGCGTATCTCAGGACGGAGACGTCTTGCAGGTTGTCGCGAAAGACGAATCGCGCCAAGCGAAAGCTATGTCAGGTACTTTCCGGTCACTCGTCGCGAATATGGTGACAGGGGTAAGTGAAGGCTTTCAGAAGAAACTTGAGCTCCAGGGTGTTGGCTACCGCGCCAAGGCCGAGGGCAAGAGCGTCAATCTCACGCTAGGTTTCTCGCATCCTATCGATTACGCGCTTCCTGAAGGCGTAACCGCTGAGACGCCTACGCAGACTGAAATTATTATTTCTGGTGTGGACAAGCAGCAAGTGGGTCAGGTCGCTGCTGAGATCAGAGACTTCCGTCCGCCAGAGCCATATAAAGGCAAGGGTGTTCGTTACGCAGATGAGCGCGTATTCAGAAAAGAAGCCAAGAAGAAATAGGTCATAAGCTATGAGCAGCGTTAAGAAAATAGCTCGTCTAAGGCGAGCAAAGAGAGCAAGAGCAAAGATCAGTGAGCTGCGCGTTAACCGTCTGTCGGTTTATCGCTCACCACGACATATTTACGCTCAGGTTATCTCGGCGAGTGGCGACCAGGTACTGGCGTCAGCTTCAACTGTTGAGAAAGACCTCCGTGGTGGCGCTACCGGTAACGTCGACGCGGCGAGCAAGATCGGCACACTTATAGCCGAGCGCGCGAAAGCCGCAGGCATCGAAAAAGTAGCGTTTGATCGCTCGGGCTATGCCTATCACGGACGCGTTAAGGCATTAGCCGACGCGGCACGTGCTGGCGGACTAGATTTTTAAGGGTTTTTACTATGGCGTACAAAGACGATTCCAATAAGAACGAAGAGGGCATGCAAGAGAAGCTCATCCAAGTTAACCGCGTATCTAAGGTGGTTAAGGGTGGACGCATCTTCAGCTTTACTGCTCTAACAGCAGTCGGTGACGGCAACGGTCGAGTGGGTTTCGGTCGTGGCAAGGCGCGCGAAGTACCTTTGGCCATCCAGAAGGCGATGGAATCGGCGCGTCGCAACATGATCTCGGTTGATCTCGACGGCACTACGCTGCAGTACGCAGTTAAAGCCCGTCATGGCGCTTCTAAGATTTACATGCAGCCTGCTTCTGAGGGTACTGGCGTAATCGCAGGTGGTGCAATGCGTTCAATCCTCGAACTCGCCGGCGTTCAGAATGTCCTGGCAAAATGTTACGGCTCTACCAACCCGGTTAACGTAGTGCGCGCGACCTTTAATGGCTTACGTGACATGCAGTCGCCGGACGAAATCGCGGCTAAGCGCGGCAAATCAGTCGAAGAATTAGTAGGGTAGAAAAATGGCGAAGAAGACAGTCACAGTCAAACTCGTGCGCAGTCCGATCGGCGCCCTTCCCAAGCACAAGCTGTGCTTGCAGGGTTTAGGTCTGCGACGTATGCATCAATCCGTCGAGGTGGAGGATACTCCTGCCGTGCGTGGAATGATTAACAAGATTAGCTATATGCTGACCGTAGTTTAAGGGGTTCGACATGCATCTCAATACATTAAGCCCAGCGCCAGGCAGCAATAAGCCAGCGAAGCGCGTAGGTCGCGGAATCGGTAGCGGCTCAGGCAAGACATCGGGCTCAGGTCACAAGGGACAGAAGTCTCGCAGCGGCGGTACCGTGCGTCCAGGTTTCGAAGGCGGTCAAATGCCTTTGCAAATGCGTCTTCCTAAGTACGGCTTCAGCTCTCGTGTTGGCCGCGGCATGGCTGAGATCCGTACTTCCGAGTTGAACAAGCTCGAGGCGGACGTGATCGATCTAGACGTACTGCGCAAGGCAAACCTTGTTACGGCTAATATCAAGCGGGCGAAGGTTATGCTATCTGGTGACGTGACCAAGGCTGTCACCCTTAAGGGTATCGGCGCGACGAAGGGCGCGCGTGCTGCGATCGAAGCGGCAGGTGGCAAGGTCATCGACGAAGAAGTCATGCCTAAGGTTAAGAAGCTGCCTAAGAAAGCACCTAAAGCTGATCAAGCTGCCGACGCGTAAGCTCATTATCAGAAGTACCGTGCGAACCAATTGAGAGTTACTAAGAGTTAATACGATTAGATGGCAAACAAACCGAACATAAATCCAGAGAATATAGGCGCCGGCTTGGGCGAGCTTAAGTCGCGCCTGCTGTTTCTCTTGTTTGCTATCTTTGTCTACCGAATCGGTACACATATACCGGTGCCAGGAATCGACCCTCTTCAGTTGGCGGCGTTTTTTGCCCAGCAGGAAGGTACTTTTACAGACATGATCAACATGTTTGGTGGTGGTGCACTTGAGCGCATGAGTATCGTCGCTCTTGGAATCATGCCTTACATTTCGGCGAGCATCATCATGCAGTTGTTGACTGCAGTGAGCCCACATCTCGACCAACTCAAGAAAGAGGGTGAGTCTGGTCGTCGCAAGATATCGCAGTACACGCGCTACGGTGCGTTGGCTCTTGCAACTATTCAAGGTACAGGGATGGCAGTAGGCCTGCTTGCCCCAATGGCGTATAATCCTGGCCCCGCATTTACGCTAACGGCCGTAGTATCGCTGGTTACGGGCGCTATGTTTATGATGTGGCTCGGCGAGCAGATTACTGAAAAGGGCATCGGTAACGGAATTTCAATGCTGATTTTTGCGGGCATCGTTGCAGGATTTCCTGCTGCGATAGGTACTTCACTGCAGCAGGCCTACGAGGGTCAAATCAACGGCGTGCTGTTGATGGTGGTGGGGCTCATCGCGGTTGGCGTCATAGCCGTTATCGTTTATGTCGAGCGAGCACAGCGCAGAATCACCGTGAACTATGCCAAACGCCAGCAAGGCCGAAAAATGTATCAGGCTCAGGCTAGTCACCTACCGCTGAAAATCAATATGGCAGGTGTGATTCCTGCGATTTTCGCGAGCAGTATTTTATTGTTCCCTGCCTCTATCGCGCAGTGGTTCGGCCAAGCCGATGGTTCAGAGTGGCTTGCGGAGTTGGCGTTCCTGATTGGGCCAGGTCAGCCGCTATACATAATCATTTTTAGCGCCATGATCATCTTCTTCTGTTTCTTCTACACAGCTCTGGTATTCAATCCTCGCGATGTAGCCGAAAACCTGAAGCGGTCAGGTGCGTTTATCCCTGGGATTCGCCCAGGTGAGCATACTGCAAAGTACATTGACGGTGTGATTACCCGTCTCACGATGTTTGGTGCAATCTACATTACACTTGTGTGTTTGCTACCGAACTTTATGCAGATGTTCGCTAACGTGCCCTTCAACCTGGGCGGCACGGCGCTTCTGATTTCCGTGGTCGTCACCATGGACTTCTGGTCGCAGGTTCAGTCGCACTTGATGTCGCATCAGTACGATTCGTTAATGAAGAAGTCGAAACTGGGCAACTACGGCCGCAGCGGAATTTAAGATTGTCTTGTCGCGCGGAGCGCGGTGAGAAAAGATAACGGAGACAACCATGAAAGTAAGAGCGTCTGTAAAAAAGATCTGCCGTAACTGCAAGGTAATCAAGCGTAATGGTGCCGTTCGCGTCATCTGCAGCTCAGAGCCGCGACACAAGCAACGTCAGGGCTAACACTAATTGCAAAAGCTGCGGCCTAAGGGTCTAGCGAGTAAACAGAGAGAACGGAGTTAATATGGCACGTATTGCCGGTGTAAACATTCCAGATAACAAGCATATCGTGATTTCGCTACGGTATGTTTATGGTATTGGACCAACTACAGCTAGCGCGATCTGTGAAAAAACTGGAATCGCCCCAAACTCTAAGACTGGCGAGCTAAGCCCTGAAGAGCTTGATACGCTACGTAACGAGATTGGTAACCTAACGGTAGAAGGTGATCTTCGTCGCGAAGTGTCGATGAACATCAAGCGTCTAATGGACCTAGGCTGTAACCGTGGTATTCGCCACCGTCGCTCGCTGCCGGTTCGTGGTCAGCGCACCAAAACGAATGCTCGCACCCGTAAGGGCCCACGCAAGCCAATACGTAAGTAAACAGTAAGACGGAATTATTATGGCCAAGCCAGCAGCTAAATCGACTAAGAAAAAAGCACGTAATCCTGTCATCGACGGAATTGCATTTATTCACGCCTCGTTCAATAACACGATCGTCACGATCGCTGATCGCCAGGGTAACGCTCTTAGCTGGGCGACAGCCGGTGGTTCTGGATTCCGTGGTTCGAGGAAGAGCACGCCTTTCGCTGCTCAGGTCGCTGCAGAGCGAGCTGGTAAAGCTGCGATAGAGCTTTATGGTCTTAAGAGCTTAGATGTAAAGGTCAATGGACCAGGGCCAGGACGCGAGTCTGCGGTTCGCGCGCTAAACAACTGTGGTTTAAAGGTGGGCAACATTACTGATGTCACGCCAATCCCACACAATGGATGCAGGCCGCCTAAAAAGCGTCGAGTGTAATACGAACACAATCAGAAGCTCTTCTGAAACAAAGAGCACAGGAGACCGAATATGGCCCGTTATTTAGGCCCGAAGTTAAAGCTTTCACGTCGCGAAGGAACGGATTTGTTCCTCAAGAGTGGCGTTCGTCCTTTAGATAGCAAGTGTAAAGCGGAGACCATTCCTGGTCAGCACGGCGCGCGTCGCGGTCGTCTGTCGGATTACGGTGTTCAGCTGCGTGAGAAGCAGAAGGTACGTCGTACCTACGGTGTGCTCGAGAAGCAGTTCCGTGGCTACTATAAGGAAGCTGCTCGTCTCAAAGGCGCAACCGGTGAAAACCTCCTGCAATTGCTTGAGTGTCGACTAGACAACGTTGTATATCGCATGGGCTTTGGTAGCACGCGTGCAGAGTCGCGTCAGTTGGTTGCGCACAAATCAATCACTGTAAATGGCGCTGTTGTGAATATTGCGTCTTACCAGGTCAGCGAGGGCGATAAGGTTGCAATTCGGCCCAAGGCTAAGGCGCAGCTGCGTATTAAGTCTGCGCTCGAACTGGCGGCTCAACGCACAGCGATCGATTGGGTGAGTGTTGACACAGCTAAGCTCGAGGGCACTTTCTCTCGCAAGCCAGAGCGCGAAGACCTCCCTGCAGAGATCAACGAGTCTCTAATCGTCGAGCTTTACTCGAAGTAGTGAGCTAATCACACAGAAGGTGGATTACATGCAAATTTCTCTTTCAGATTTTTTGACGCCACAGCATATTCAGATCGATGAAGTGGACAAGTGTCGTTCGAAGGTTGTCCTAGAGCCGCTTGAGCGCGGATTCGGTCACACCCTAGGCAATGCGCTGCGTCGCATTTTGCTTTCCTCTATGCCCGGTAGTGCGGTCGAAGAAGTAGAGATCGATGGCGTAGTACACGAATACAGCACAATCGAGGGCGTCCGCGAAGACGTCATCGAGATTCTTCTGAATCTCAAAGGCATTGCAGTAGTGCTAAACGAGAAAGACGAAGTTGTTGTAACGATTAATAAGAAGGGTACAGGCGTTGTCACTGCCGGTGATATCGTATCGGACGGCAGCGTTGAAATCGTTAACCCTGAACACGTTATCGCCAACCTAAATAAGAATGGCGAGCTGAACATGCGGCTTACGATCCGTAAAGGCCGAGGATATTCACCTGCGGATAGCCGCAGCAGCGACGACGATGAGACACGAGCCGTGGGTAAACTGTTGCTCGACGCGTCCTACAGCCCGGTGCTACGTGTGTCCTACTCCGTGGATGCCGCTCGTGTTGAGCAGCGTACTGACCTCGACAAACTTGTTATTGATCTTGAGACAAACGGCACAATCGATCCTGAAGAGGCGATTCGTCGTGCGGCAACGATACTGCAGCATCAGCTTGCCGTGTTTGTCGACCTGCACAGTGAAATCGTGCCTGAGGCAACTAAAGCCGAAGACGAGATAGACCCTATTCTACTTCGTCCGGTTGATGACCTTGAGTTAACTGTTCGCTCTGCTAACTGCCTCAAGGCCGAAGATATTTACTACATCGGTGATCTCATTCAGCGCACCGAAGTAGAACTGTTGAAGACTCCTAACCTCGGTAAGAAGTCGCTCACAGAAATCAAAGATGTGTTGGCTACTCGAGGACTCTCTTTGGGTCTACGTCTAGAAAACTGGCCTCCATCGAGCCTCAAGTCCGACGATCGCGCTGCTTAAGCAGTCCGTCTGAATAAGTATATATAAGGTAAAGAGTTATGCGTCATAGACAAAGCGGTCGCCAGCTAAATCGTAACAGTTCGCACCGTCAAGCCATGTTCCGTAATATGGCAATTTCTCTCGTCGAGCACGAGCTGATTAAGACAACATTGATCAAGGCGAAAGAACTGCGTTCGGTCGCGGAACCTCTGATCACTCTCGCCAAGGAAGACAGCGTGGCGAATCGACGCCTTGCGTTCAACCGCACGCGTGACAAAGCGACCGTGGGTAAGTTGTTCACTGAACTGGGTCCACGCTACAAAGAGCGTCCGGGTGGTTACATCCGCATTCTTAAGTGTGGTCTGCGTGCAGGTGATAAAGCGCCAATGGCGTATGTCGAATTGGTCGGGCGTCCAACTGGCGTCGACGCGGCTGAGAGCAGCGACGACTAAGCCCTTCGGAGTAAGGGATAGTGTAAAGCAGACGAGCCGGGTTTCTACTCGGCTTTTTTGTTTCTACCGTTTCGAAACCGCTATCGTCATTGAATGGTGTTGACCATTAGCGATAAGCTCAACGCCGTGCTCGAAAATAAATCTATCTTTTTTTATGGGGCTTCCATGTTTAATTCTTTCCATCCACCTGTGAGAACCCTCATGGGTCCTGGTCCTTCTGATGTTAATCCTCGCATTCTTGAGGCACTCTCGAGACCTACTATTGGTCATCTCGATCCGGCATTTATCGATATGATGGACGAAGTGAAGGTGCTGCTGCAGTACGTGTTCCAGACCAAGAATGAGCTTACCTTGCCGGTTTCGGCCCCCGGCTCTGCAGGTATGGAGACGGTGTTTACTAATTTGCTTGAGCGCGGTGACAAGGCGATTATCTGCCAAAACGGTGTTTTCGGTGGGCGCATGAAGGAGAATGTCGAGCGCTGCGGTGCAGAGGCGGTGATGGTTCAGGATGACTGGGGTACAGCGGTCGACCTCAACAAGGTTGAAGACGCGCTCAAAGCAAATCCCGATGCGAAACTGCTCGCTTTCGTTCATGCCGAAACGTCGACGGGGGTTCGGTCAGATGCGAAGGCTTTGTGCGCTCTCGCGCATCAGTATGATTGCCTCGCGGTAGTCGATGCGGTCACGTCTCTCGCGGGGATCGAGCTCAAAGTAGACGAGTGGGGAATAGATGCTATTTACTCGGGGACTCAGAAGTGCCTTTCTTGTGTGCCCGGGCTTTCACCGGTCTCTTTTTCTGAGCGCGCTGCACAAGTAATTCGGGAACGTAAGACACCCGTTCAGAGCTGGTTCCTCGACCTTAATCTCGTCATGGGATATTGGGGCGGGAGTGCTAAACGTGCCTATCACCATACGGCGCCGGTAAATTCGCTTTACGCGCTTCACGAATCGTTGGTGATAGTTCAGGAAGAAGGTCTAGAACAGTCATGGCAACGCCATGCCTTCAATCATGGAGCGTTAGTCGCAGGCATTGAGTCGCTAGGTCTAAGCTTCGTAGTAGATGCCGCGTGCAGGCTGCCTCAGCTCAATCTGGTAAAATTCCCTGACACTATAGACGACGCTGTTGTGCGGAGCGCTCTACTTTCCGATTACAGTCTCGAGATAGGGTCTGGACTTGGCGCGTTCGCAGGCAAGGTCTGGCGTATCGGACTTATGGGTTTCGCGAGCACTCAGACGAATGTTTACTTGTGTCTTTCGGCGCTAGGTAACGTCCTCCGCCAGCAAGGCCTCGAGGTTGACCCCGCCGCCGCGGTGCTTGCCGCGAAGCAGAGTTACTTACCCTGAACCTTCTCTTAGTGCGCGAAAGAGGCTTTGCCGCGCGAGGATTACTCTGTGAATAACAAGCTCGAATTGCGCGACTGGCTAAGCCTGCTCGCGCTCTCTGCTATTTGGGGTGCCTCGTTTTTCTTTCTGCGCGTTGCCGCGCCGGTTTTTGGCCCCGTGCCGCTTATTGCTGCGCGTGTTTTCTTCGGCTTTTGCCTGTTACTCCCAGTTTTCCTCTATCGCGGCCTTGGCTCTCAGCTGCGTGAGCACTGGCAAATTGTGTTCATCATTAGCCTCGCGAACATGAGTTTCCCCTTTAGCCTTCTCGCCTATGCGTCGCTGTCGCTGAACGCCGGTATTACCTCAATTCTCAATGCCACGGTGCCGTTTTTCGCTGCGATAATTGCTTTCAGCTTCTGGTCTGTCAGGCTGTCTAGTCTCGCACTCGTAGGTATGGGCATTGGCTTTGCTGGAGTAGTGCTAATCGTGTTTGACCCCGCCGCTGTCGATATCGGTAGGCAAGCGCTACTTGCGGTTGGCGCGGGCCTAGCCGCATCGTTGCTTTATGGAATAGCCAGCAACCTCGCGCAGCATCGCTTGCAGGGGGTCAGCGGTCTTACAATTACGGTCGGCAGTCTTGGTTTTGCGACGCTAACCCTAGCGCCTGTTGCGTGGCTGCAGTGGCCCGCGGCGGCGCCGAGCAGCGCCATGTGGGCAACGGTAGTCGCCCTAGGTGCGCTGTGCACCGGTATTGCCTACCTCATTTTCTACAAGCTCATTAGTCGAATCGGCGCCGCGCGAGCGCTCAATACTACGTTCATGGTGCCGGCGTTCAGTCTGCTTTGGTCGAGCCTGTTTCTCGACGAGCCGATTACTCTCGCGATGCTTGGCGGCTGTGGGCTGATTCTCTTTGGTGTTGCACTGACCACGGGCAAACTCAAGGCCTAACTCAAGGCCTTACACGAAACTTCACTCCGAGCCTGCGACAGACAAGAATTGCTGCGCGAATAGTGTATCTGGTTAACCCAGGATAATACTATTGAGCAATATTTTTCGATTATGCCGATGACCGTGACTGCCATAGAGATAGCGCCAACATCGGCCAGATTCCCAGATGGATCATGACATCTGCGGTGTTGAACACATAGTGCCAGTAGGGGATGCCCTGCACGTCGATGAAGTCGATCACGCTGCCATAGACCCAGCGGTCCAGAATATTGCTCGCGCCGCCGCCAACGATCAGCCCGAAGCACAGATACTCGACCCTTGCGAGCACCGCGCCGAACCACAGATAAGCGCAGACTCCGGCCAGCAATAGAACGCTAAAAGCGCCGAATAACCATCCCTGACCCTGAGCCATCCCGAAGACACCACCGTGGTTACGGACATGGGTGAAATTGAGCAGGGAATTAACCTGTACGCTGCTGCCCTCGGGGATACTAGTATTGACCCAGTAGCCTAATAGCTGGGCGATGAGTAGGCACAGCCCTGCTGTCAGTAAGAATAGGCGGAAATTACGCTGCGGTTGTTCTGTTGCCGACTTCATTGTTTATTGCGCGTCCAGCAGGGCGAAGAAGCGTCGTAGCCGCGCTGCGTTGGCACCCACGTCTCCGACCCCGACACGTGAGGTAGAGCGCGCGTTCACGACCACTTTATTGCTCTGCGTGCCGAATGTAATCACTATGTCGTCCTTAAATCGAAACCATAATGTTGTGTCTGTCGCCTCGATGCGGCGGCTATCGAAGTCAGCAGAGACAATCTCCCAGCCGAGTGTCTCGACCGCATTTAGCGCGCGTCGATAGACGTCTGCATGGCGCTCGTCGTAAACCCTAGGAACCAGATCCGGATAAGCTTCTTTAGTGAGCGCTGCCAGTTCCTCTGCAGTGACGTTGTCGGCGCCGCCATAAATGATGCTGTTTGAGGTTGTTCCGCGCAGCGGCACGATGTCTACGAACTGCGGCGGATAGTCTGTATCCGTGGTGATATCGTGGATCATCGGGTAATTCACCCCCTCAGGCGGCCTAAAACTTTCCGGAACACCGTATCCAAGCGCTGCGGCTACGATGCCCACCCCTGCGTAGGCAATGAGCCTCCTCCTATCGTCATGTGCCATTAGCATCGCGAATAGGCTCGAACCAATGCCGAGCGCAAGACAACACCAAAAAAGATAAGCCCCCGCGGTGTTTGCCATGCGCAAGATGCCGAGACCGGTGCGGTAATCCCATGCCCCTAGCCATATTCCTGCAGCTGAGGAGAGGGTGAAGAGCCCGAGTCCGACTCCCGCGAAAAGGACAAGCAGAGCGCTTAAACGTAAAGGGACATCGAGCTTATTCGGCAGAGATGATTGTGTAATTGGGCTCATGAATAGTCTCCTACTGGATTGTTACTGCTCGAAGCCTACAGGTTCGTCGGCATATTGCACTATTTTTGCTTTACCATCCGCGGTGATCTCTACAATGCTATGGCAGCAATTATGCATTGTTGGAGGCTCCCAGAAGCGGTCTAGCGGTCGACCCTCGACATAACAAAGATAGGATTTGATAAGCGCGCCATGGCTAACGAGTGCGACTCGCTCGCCGGCATGTTCGGCCGCAATGGTAGCTACTGCAGCAACCGCTCTTCGCTGCAGGTCATTAAAGCTTTCTGCACCCTGCACGGCGAATAGGTGCGGCTGCTCCCAAAAATGTTTGTAGGATTCAGGATCGCTCTCAGCGATGTCTGCATAAAGGCTACCTTCCCAGGGGCCTAGATAGATTTCGCGTAGCTCATCGAGAAAGCGAACGCTGGTTGCAGAGGGAAAAGCGTGTTCGGTGGTCTGCCGAGTACGCACGCTGCTGCTACTGTAATGCGCAGCGTAGTCAATTGCTCGAAGGCGATCGCCCAGGGTTTGCGCCTGACGAATACCGAGTTCAGTTAAGACCGAATCACTCTGGCCCTGTATACGTCTCTCTTCATTCCAATTGGTTTGGCCATGGCGGATAAGATGAAGCTGCATTCGTTGCTCTCTGATGTAGGCTGCGCCGGACCAGTTAATTCCGCCGCTTAAGTGGGTGTTTAGTTTTGTTTGGGTATGCCTATGGTCTTGACGATCTCGTGCGTGCAACCGCGTCGAGCCAGCCAGTATAGTGCCTTGCCCGCCACGCTTCGGTCTGAACCTGCTGCCATGACGAGTCGAGCTGCCAATCCTGAGCAAGAGAATCGAGCGAATCCACGTGACCCAGCTGCAGGGAAGCCATAAAGGCAGCACCTAACGCTGTAGTTTCCACCAGCGTAGGACGCTGCACGTTGCAGCCGAGCACGTCAGCGAGTTTTTGCATAACCCAATCGTTATTCGCCATACCGCCATCGACGCGGAGGCTGTCTAATGTGGCACCGTCGCCTCGTATTGCCTCGACTAAGTCGCGTGTTTGATAACAGACAGATAGCAAGCCTGCGGTGACGACTTCTTTGATTCCGGTATCGCGTGTGAGGCCATAAAGCGCACCGCGCGCATCAGCATCCCAGTAGGGCGCGCCTAGGCCAGTAAAGGCGGGTACGAGATAGACACTAAGGTCGTCGCCAGTCTCCATCGCCAGTGCTTCGCTTGCTGCAGCATCGTCAATTAACTTCAAGCCATCGCGAATCCATTGCATCGTCGCGCCTGCCATAAAGATGCTGCCCTCTATCGCATAGCTCGAGATGCCGTTGAGGCGATAGGCGACTGTGCTAAGTAGTCGATGCTCCGAACGCACGATGTCTGCGCCGGTATTCATGAGAAGAAAGCATCCTGTGCCGTAGGTACTTTTAGCCATGCCTGCCTCGAAGCAACACTGACCGAAGGCCGCAGATTGCTGATCGCCTATCATCCCTGCGATCGGAATTGCAGCGCCGAACAGTGAAGGGTCGGTTGCTCCGAAGTCGGATGCGCAGTCTTTGACCTGAGGCAGAAGCGAGGCGGGGATCGAGAAGAGGTCGAGAAGTCTCGTGTCCCACTCCTGGCTTGCAATGTTGAAAAGCTGTGTTCGTGAGGCGTTTGTCGCGTCGGTGAAGTGGCTTTTGCCGCCGGTGAGACGCCAAAGCAGAAAACTATCGACAGTACCAAAGGCGAGTTCGCCGGCTTCGGCGCGGAGGCGTGCATCGGGAACATTATCAAGTAACCAGCGGAGTTTGCTCGCCGAAAAATACGCATCGATGAGAAGCCCTGTTGCCCCTTGCACTAAAGGTTCGTGACCCGCAGCTCTTAGTTCGTCGCAATAGTCTGCTGTGCGACGGTCTTGCCAGACGATTGCATTGGCAATTGGCTTGCCTGACGCTCTATCCCAGACCACTGTGGTCTCGCGTTGGTTAGTGATGCCTATTCCCGCGATGTCGTTCGCGTCGATTGGCGTGCCGAGATGCCGGCCAGCAGCCTTTATCGCGTCGTGACACGAGGCCAGAGTAGTCTCCCAGATTTCCTCTGCATCGTGCTCTACCCAGCCGTTGTCGGGAAAATATTGAGTGAACTCATGTTGACCAACACCGAGGATACGAAATGATCCGTCGAAGAGTAATGCGCGACTCGATGTGGTGCCTTGGTCAATAGCGAGAATGTATTTATTCATTACTTGATTCTACCCGAAGCGTGAGAAGGATAAAGAGTTGGTTACAAGTTTACGCGCTGAGAATTGTCGCCGCTTTTGGGCAGATGCATGCCCACTGCTATTGGCTTGCAGAGTCTGCGTGGTACACTCGAGAAATACTCGAAAAGCGCAAAAAATTCTTCTAAACCGATCTGAGTCGCGATTTTATAAATCACAAAAAAGACTCATAGATAATAAATAGTGACCGAAGCATTGACCAAATCCCCACATACCGTTGACCTCCTCGTTATTGGAGGCGGCATTAATGGCGTAGGTGTAGCGGCTGATGCGGCAGGTCGCGGTCTGTCGGTGATACTCGTCGAAAAAGGCGATCTCGCCTCGGGCACATCTTCGTGGAGCACCAAGCTCATTCATGGTGGCCTGCGCTACCTTGAATTTTACGAGTTTGGCCTCGTGCGCAAAGCGCTTTTAGAGCGGGACGTGCTAACCAAGGCGGCACCGCACATCATTCGCCCGCTTGCCTTCAATATCCCACAGTTGCCTATTTCCCGTCCTGCCTGGATGCTCCGCGCGGGCCTATTCCTCTACGATTTCCTTGCGAAAAGTTCGGTGTTCAAACACTCGCGTGCGATTCGCTTCGGCGATGACAGTCCGCTTAACGCAACGATTACTAAGGGATTTGAGTATTGGGACGCGCAGGTTGATGACTCGCGACTCGTTGTGCTCAATGCACAGCAAGCTGCTAGGCATGGCGCTGATGTGCGTACCTATACCGAATGCGTTGCTCTCGAAGAAGGAGATGGGCATTGGATAGTTACACTGAGAGAGGCGTCTAGTGGCATCGAACAAATCGTTCATGCCAAGGCGATCGTCAACGCCGCTGGACCCTGGGTCGCGCGCCTGCTCGAAAAGCTGTTTGCCAAGAAGCCTCCACTCGATACGCGCCTTGTTAAAGGAAGCCATATTGTTGTACCGCGTCTACACAGTGGCGATCAGGCATTTATGCTGCAACATTCCGACGGCCGAGTGATTTTTGTTATTCCCTATCTCGACGACTATTCGCTTATCGGCACAACTGAGGCGGAGTTCGATGGTGTGCTCGAGACTGTTCATATAGACGAAGATGAAATCGCCTATTTAATCGAGGTTGCTAACGGGTACTTTAAGAGACAGCTGAGCCGAGACGACGTAATCTCGACCTACTCGGGTGTGCGGCCATTGATCGACGAAGAAGGAAAAGACGCGACTAAAGTGTCGCGGGATTATCATCTTGAGCCACATCAAAGCGCTTTGCCTCTGATATCGATTTATGGCGGCAAAGTGACTACCTACAGAACCCTTGCCGAAGATGTGATGAGGGCGCTTGCGCCTAAGTTTCCGAAGATGGGCGCGCCTTGGACGAAGCTGGCCCCACTTCCCGGAGGCAATTACTCCGCGCTGTTTGTTGGTAAAAAAGTAGAACTTGAAAGTGGGGGCGAGGCAAAGGCCAGTGCAGAGGATGAAGCAGCTCTGTCGGCACTGCTCTCGGCACAAGCACCTTGGCTGCAAGTCTCGCTACTTAAGCGATGGCTTCAAACTTATGGAACCGAGACCCAAACGCTCATCGGTAATGCAAGCTCCGCTTCAGATCTTGGGGTTCATTTAGGGGCAGGCCTCTACTCACGGGAGGTCGACTATTTAATTGCCCACGAGTGGGCGCGCAATGCGGATGATATACTCTGGCGTCGGACCAAGTTGGGCTATTTGTTCGACGAGCGAGCGAAGTCAGTGCTTGACGATTACATCACTAACGCTCGCGGCGCTGTGGCCTAGGGAGCAAATTAGAAAAGATGCTACGCCTTGCTAACATTGCTCGCCGTGTTGACTCGCACAATGCGCTGCAGGACATCAGCCTCGAGCTTAAACGGGGCGAGCTCAACATTCTGCTTGGCCCCACGCTGTCGGGCAAAACCTCGCTTATGCGCGTGATGGCAGGTCTTGATCGTCCTGATTCGGGTGAACTCACCTTCGACGGCGAGTCGGTAGTCGGCGTTCCGGTGCAGAAACGCGAACTCGCCATGGTCTACCAGCAGTTTATCAATTACCCCTCATTAAGTGTTTACGAGAACATCGCCTCGCCGCTTCGTGTGGCAGGTTTGGAAAGGTATGAGATTGAGGCGCGCGTCGCACAGGCGGCTCAGCTGCTCAAACTCGAGCCTTACCTGAATCGCAAGCCGGCTAACTTGTCTGGCGGCCAACAGCAGCGAGTCGCACTGGCGCGCGCACTGGTTAAACGCGCCTCACTGGTTTTACTCGATGAGCCTCTCGCTAACCTCGACTATAAACTGCGCGAGGAGCTCCGCGCCGAACTGCCCGTTTTGTTTGCTGAGCTTGGTGCCGTATTAGTCTATGCGACAACTGAACCCAGCGAAGCTTTGGTTTTGGGCGGTAAGACTGCCTGTCTAAATCGGGGCAGGGTAGAGCAGTTTGGTCCGACGCTCGATCTCTACCGTGATCCCGACACCTTCATGGCGGCGCGCCTTTTCTCCGATCCACCGCTTAATAGTCTGGCGCTAAATCGTGACGATGGAAGTCTGCGTTTTGAGGGCGCCGAGCAGGCGCTCCCCGCTGCCGTCTCAGCCGAGCTAATGAGCAAGTTGCCCGCTACAGAAGCTGAGTCGACACTTACGCTTGCCGTGCGCGGTCATCATCTGCGGCTTGGATCTGACGTTTCGCATGCAAGCAAGTCTGTTGCACGCGAATCACTTATCGAAATTCGTGGCACCGTCGACGTCACTGAAATTACCGGCTCCGAAAGTTTCGTGCACTTTACTTTTATGGGGCAGCCATGGGTTGCTTTGCTCGATGGGATACACGCTTTCCCCGGTGGCGCTGCGATAACACTCTACGCAAGGCCGCACGACTGTTTCTTGTTTAACACCCAAACCGGCAAGCGCGTGCGCAAGCTAAGTGGAGGTGAATAGGGGCATGGCGAGCATACACCTAAAAAATCTTGGGCATCGCTACTCCGCTTCCGACGCAGGGTTGGACAATCCCTATGCGCTAAATCCGCTTGATCAGGTGTGGGAAGATGGCGGCGCCTATGCGCTGCTCGGACCCTCTGGCTGCGGAAAAACTACTTTACTGAATATCATTTCGGGACTTTTACGACCGAGCGAAGGTCGGGTACTTTTCGATGGCGAAGATGTCACCGATCTGAGTACTGAGCGTCGGAATATCGCGCAGGTTTTTCAGTTTCCCGTTGTCTACGACACGCTCACCGTTGCTGAAAATCTCGCGTTTCCTCTACGCAATCGGGGTATGGGCAGTACAACAATTGAGGCGCGTGTTGCAGAGACCCTCACGATGCTTGGAATGGAAGGACGCGCGAAGGAGCGCGCACGCAGCTTGAACGCCGACGATAAACAAAAAATTTCGTTAGGCCGCGGGCTTGTGCGAACCGATGTCCGCGCAATTCTATTCGACGAACCGCTGACGGTTATCGATCCACACCTTAAATGGCAACTGCGCACCGAGCTCAAAAAGATACACGAACGCTATGGCCACACAATGATTTATGTGACGCATGATCAGACCGAAGCCCTAACCTTCGCCGATAAAGTCGTTGTTATGAATGCAGGCTCTATTCTTCAAGTTGGCACGCCAAAGGAGCTTTTCGACAGGCCGCGGCATACTTTTGTTGGCACGTTTATCGGCTCACCTGGCATGAATGTTCTGCGTTGTACATTCGATGGCGACGCAGCGGTAGTCGATGGTTTGCGACTACTGCTCGATGAGGCGACGGTCACAGCGGCACATGCGCGGGGGTTAGCTGAGAGTGGCGTTTCCTTAGAGGTAGGCATAAGGCCCGAGTCGCTGGTTATAGTTGAGGCTGGGGCGAGGATTGCCGACGACCCACACTGCATCAATGTCGACGTGATAGGTGTGGAAGATCTAGGCAGACACTCGCTCGTGCGTCTGCGACTCGGACAGCAATTACTGTGTGCGCTGCATCCTGAGGGCGCTGCAATTCCCGAGGCAGCCGCGCTTAGATTCGACCCTGCGAGGACGTTGCTCTACGCAAACTCGCTGTTAGTTGAAGCTAACGGTTAGGAAGTCCCTTAGATAGTGCTTAAATAGCCATTAGAGAGCCTTTTAGAGAGAGCGAATGAAAGTACAAAACAATAAAGCCTGGCTCATGGTGCTTCCGATGCTGCTGCTGGTAGCAGTTAGCGCAATCATCCCGCTGATGACCGTTGTTAACTATTCGGTTCAAGACACTTTCGGCAATAATGAATTTTTCTGGGTGGGCACCGAGTGGTTTCAGGAAGTCCTCGCTTCGGAGCGGTTCCACAATGCGCTGCAGCGCACATTGTTATTCTCGGCGCTCATTCTTGCCATCGAAATTCCGCTGGGCATTGCCATCGCTTTAGCAATGCCGCGGCGTGGCATCGCAGTCTCGTTCTGTCTCGTGCTCATGGCGCTGCCGCTGCTAATTCCGTGGAATGTTGTCGGTACTATTTGGCAAGTGTTTGGGCGCGTCGACATTGGTCTTTTAGGCCATGGTCTTGCGAGTCTCGGCATTGACTACAACTATACGCAGAATACCCTCGACGCCTGGGTTACGCTGATTATCATGGACGTATGGCACTGGACGAGCCTTGTCGTATTGCTGTGTTACTCGGGTTTGGTGTCCATTCCCGAGGTCTATTATCAAGCGGCACGTATCGACGGCGCATCGCGTTGGGCGGTCTTTCGATTCATTCAACTGCCTAAGATTAAACGTGTGCTGCTAATTGCCGTGCTGCTGAGGTTTATGGACTCGTTTATGATTTACACCGAGCCATTCGTGGTGACTGGCGGCGGACCGGGTAACTCAACTACGTTCCTTTCGATAGACCTCGTGCAAATGGCGGTAGGCCAGTTCGATCTCGGCCCCGCAGCAGCGATGTCGCTAATCTATTTCTTGATTATTTTGCTTCTGAGCTGGGTCTTCTACACGGTCATGACGAGCCTCGATAACGATGCCGCGTCAGAGCAGGGGAGGCACTAGTATGCGCGAGATCGACTCAGTAGCATCGCCTTCATCGGTCGCAGGGACCCCAGATAGCGGGGTGCAAAATACGCAGAAAAGCGAACGCAACTGGTTCAAGATAGCGGTTGTCTGCACGTATATCCTCTTCTTAATGTTGCCGATTTACTGGTTGCTCAACATGAGCTTTAAGACTAACCAGGAAATCCTCTCGACTTTTTCGCTCTGGCCGCAGGATTTCACGTTCGACAATTATGCGACTATTTTTACCGACCCCACGTGGTATAGCGGTTACATCAACTCGATGATCTACGTGGTGATGAATACGGTCATCGCGCTCTCGGTTGCGTTGCCCGCCGCGTATGCGTTCTCGCGTTACAAATTCCTCGGGGACAAGCATCTGTTCTTCTGGCTGCTGACTAATCGTATGTCGCCGCCAGCGGTATTCGTGTTGCCTTTTTTTCAGCTCTATTCTGCGTTTGGCCTAATCGACACGCATATCGCTGTTGCATTGGCTCACTGTCTGTTCAACGTCCCTTTGGCGGTATGGATATTAGAGGGCTTTATGTCGGGAGTGCCGCGCGAAATAGATGAGACCGCATATATCGATGGCTACTCGTTTCCCCGTTTCTTCACAAAAATATTCACGCCGCTAATTGCGTCGGGCATAGGCGTGGCCGCGTTCTTCTGCTTTATGTTTAGCTGGGTTGAGTTGCTGATTGCGCGGACGCTTACGGTCACCGACGCAAAACCGATTGCTGCGGCAATGACGCGAACCTTGTCGGCATCGGGTCTCGACTGGGGCGTGCTTGCTGCGGCAGGTATTCTAACGATAATCCCCGGCGCGCTTGTTATTTACTTCGTGAGACACCACATCGCTAAAGGCTTTGCTCTAGGGCGAGTCTAGAACGTATATTCTAGATATGCGCGTATCGCTCTTGGCTCGAATACGTGGAAATGGCGATCTTCGACCGGCGCCGCCTCACCGCGCAGCTGAGACTCGTAGAAATACTGAATGTCGCGATCATTAGAGTCGAGCAGATTTAGCGCATCGACAGTGATGCTAAGCCTGTCGTTAAAGGCGTAACCGAGTCGCGCGTTAAGCAGTGTGCTGCCCTCGGCGTCGATGCCGCCATCGAGTTTGTAGTCGCCGAAACTGCGCAGGCGCAGGTAACCATGAAAGCCATCGCCGCGTTGGAAACCGATGCCGCCGCTTACTACATGCTCGAGCGCTCCTGGGATATCGTCGAATCCATCAATTGGCATCTCGAAGCGAGAATTGGCGTAAGCGTACTCGAGGTCAACCGACCAACTGTTGCCGATCTGATAGTAACCTGTGAGTTCTAGCCCGTGCCGCTCGCTGCCCACACCGGTATCTTCGGTGTTGCCCGCGTCGCCCACGAATAGAAGCTCCGAGTCGATATCGAGTTGCCATAGAACCAATGACGCGTTTAGGCGTTCAGTTAGGAAGAGTCGCGCGCCAATCTCAGAGCCGAGTGTTTTAACTAAAGGGTCAGCAGCGTCGATCGATTCCCCGCTTACAGGGTCTAACCGCGTAATCACGCCGCGAGCATCGTTGCTGTGAAAACCTTGTCCGATATTGGCGTACAGTTCGAGCGAGTCGTCGACGGTATAGATTAAACCGAGTGAACCGGTCACCACGCCGTCGTGTTTATTACCGGTATTTGCCGCGAGAGTGGCAGAGTCCGCCGCGGCAAGCGCAGTCACATCGAAGTCGAATCGGTCATAGCGCAGACTAGTCGTGCTTCGCAGATTTTGCGTCCACTGTGCCTCACCGGACCAATAGGCGGATACACTCGTCTGGTCGACGCGGTCGAAGCGGATATCGCCTAGAAACGCACGGTCGCGGGTGCTGCGCAGGCCGACGCCTTCGATATCGTCAATGCGAAGCTGTGCGCCGAAGCTGTTGCTCACAGGTATCGAACCTAGCTCAAAGTTAAGATCCTGCTCGAGTTGCCCGCCAACGACATGTCTGTCGTCTAGTTGCTGAAACTGATCGCCATTGGGTTCGATAAAATAGCTAAAGTTTGAGTAGAGATTCATGCTGTAGTCGATCGCATAGGCACTCGCCCTTACCGCACCGAGGGCATTGCGCTCGCGCCAACTGCCCGACAGGCTGTAGCGAGAGGATTTGCCTCCAACCGTGGTATCGATCGAGCCGAAGTCGCTGATCAAGCCTGCTCGCACGGCGCGTTCGGGAATCTGATCTGCGGAGTTCCACGTGTTGTCATAGCCCATAAAGGCGATATCGACACCAGACTCTGCCGTGCCCCAGCTCTGCTTGAGCCACAGGTTCTTGCGATCGACGTCTTCGTCGATGCTGTCCCAAGCGCCTGCGTAGTCCTGCTGTTCGATGCCATAGATAAACGTGCCGCCCGCAGCGTCGGCGCTGCCAGTCAGCAGGGCGCGGCGAAAGCCGAAGTCCCCGCCGCCGATCGACAGGCGCGTATCGACGCGCTGCGCAGAAACGTTGATGCGTGCCGAACCAGCGCCGGCGAAGTCGCCGCTCGCGGCGTCGTAGGAGCCTTTGGTGAATTCGATACTGCCAATCAGCTCAGGAATCAGAAAGTTAAGATCGGTGTAACCCTGTCCGTGGCCATGGCTACGCATATTCACTGGCATGCCTTCCACGTGGGTTGCGAAATCCGTACCGTGATCGAGATTAAACCCACGCAGGAAGAACTGATTCGCCTTGCCGCTGCCGCTGTGCTGCGTCGCGACCAAGCCTGGTACGGTCTCTAGTACTTCGCCGACGCGGAGCAGAGGCCTGAGATCAAGTTCTTGCTGGGATATCTGCCCCTCCGACGCTGAAGTCGCAGAGCCGAGAAGGTTGAGCTGACGACCCACAACCGAAAGCTCTTCGATGCCCTGTTCCTGAGCCTTTGAGGCGGAGCCGTAGGCGAGTCCGATAGCGAGGGTAAGAGAGAGTAAGGGCTGCGGTAAGTAAGTTGTTAAATTCACATTGGATTTCCTAGCACAACGCTCCTAACCATGACGCTAATTTGAGTTATGCGGCGATTTTTTGGACATTGAATAGTAGTATTATTAAAGGCGCTTAAAGTTCTTACAAGTTAATCCGTGTGATAAATGTTTACGCTATGATCAAAATAATTTCTGCAGGCTTCATCATGCCTAATCCGAGGACAAGTTCGCGCTAACCATTCTGCGCGACTACGTTCAACAGGTGGCGAAAAATTTCGCTCTGAAAGTCAAAACGAGGATATATCAATGAAAAACAAACACTCGTTACTCCGCTACTCCGCAGCCGCAATGTTATCCATTCGCCAACTCTCAGTGTTTCTTTCTTGCCTGTTGCTCGCAGGTTCCGTTGCTGCTCAGGCCTATCCCCATGCACGCAGTGGCGGCAACTACATGCACAACTTCTATTTTCCGCCTGCGCCGAGCTCTACACCCTGGGCGCCAGAGTGGTCACCAGATGGCAAGAGTGTCGCAGTTGCAATGCAGGGGAGCCTATGGCGGGTCGAACTTACCACCGGGGTCGCGACCGAGTTGGTGCACAGCGACGCCTATCTCTCCTCACCCGACTTCTCGCCCGATGGACGCTGGCTCGCTTATACCGCGGATTACGCGCACGAGAGGATTCAGCTCGAGGTCCTCGACACGCTGACAGGAGAAGTGTATGCGCTCACCGACGATGACGCTGTATATACCGACCCTGTGTTCTCGCCCGATGGCAGCAAAATAGCCTATGTGTCGACTCGGCCGAACGGCTATTTCAATCTCTTTGTGCGCGGTTTCGCTGCGGGTGCCTGGCAGGGCGATGCGATTGCAGTGAGTAGCGATAACGACTTTGGCCGCAGTCGGCTCTACTTCGGGCGTTGGGATATGCATATAGCCCCCGCGTGGCTGCCCAACGGCGACGAGCTGCTGTTGGTGTCGAATCGCGATATCCCCCTAGGGTCTGGGAATGTGCTTAGGGTTCCTGCCGTCGAAAATGGCATTGCTCAGGCGCGCACGGTGCTCGCCGAGCAGTCGCTTTACCGCACGCGACCCGATGTTTCTCTAGACGGAAAACGCTTCGTGTACTCATCGACGGCAGGCAGCGCCGATCAATATAACAACTTGTATGTCCAGCCTACGACTGGTGGCGAGCCGTATAAACTCACCTTTTTTGAGAACGATGCGTTTCATCCGCGTTGGTCACCCGATGGCGAGACGTTAGCGTTCATTTCGAATGCGGATGGCTTGCCTCAGCTAATGCTGCTCGAGGTGCACGGCGGAAAACTGACACCTGTCGCAATTACGCAGCTGCGCTATCGGCGCCCGATGGGAGTGATAAAAGCGCGAGTGAGCGAAGAAGGCAGCGCCGATGCGATGCCTAATCGCGTTCACGTCGTCGCGGCGGATGGGAAATTCTATGCGCCGCAGGATGCTTACGCGCGTTCGGGTCACGTGGGCGACAATGTGTTCCATAATTCAGGTGAGTTTACGCTTACGCTGCCCGTAGGCGAGACGACTCTGACCTTCGTGCGTGGTTTCGAATTCGAGCCGCAAACGATCAAGGTCAATGTGGCCGAGGGTGATGTCACTCACCTCGATGTCGAACTCGAGCGCCTCGACGATATGGCCGCCAAGGGATGGTACAGCGCCTCGACTCACGTTCACGCTAACTACGGAGGTAACCTGCACAACACGCTCGAAAACCTGATGCTGATGTCGCGCGCTGAAGATCAAGACCTCGTGTTGGAGCAGGTCGCCAATAAAGACAATCGTATACTCGACTACCACTATTTCGTGCCCGGCGGCGGAGCACATCCAGTGTCGACACCTGATCAGTTGGTTATCGTGGGACAAGAGTACCGCCCGCCGTTTTATGGACACGTATTTATGTTCGGTATGCGTGACCACCTCATTTCGCCGTTTGTAACGGGCTATGAAGGCACGGCTATCGAAAGCCTGTACCCGAGCAACACCGATATGCTGTTAAAGGCCAAAGCTCAGGGTGCGGTGACCGGCTACGTGCATCCCTTCCTAGGCGAGACCGATCCACTGCTAGGTAATCTTGGCGGCGGCAAGGGCTTTATTGTCGATGCCGCGCTCGGGGCGACCGATGCACTGGAATGGTCAGACTCGAGCACCGCAGGCTTTTATCCGCTCTATGCCGTATGGAATAACGGTTTGCGCATCGCTGCGACCGGCGGAGAGGATTCGATCTCATCGCTGCAGCGAAGCAAGCTGCTTGGCTCATTTAGAACCTATGTCTACACCGGCAACGCGGGTCTCGATTTGAGCGCATGGTTCGACGGTATGAAGGCGGGGCGCGCATTCGTGAGCTCGGGTCCTCTACTCGAGGCGACGTTTGACGGCGCGTTGCCAGGCGATTCTGTCGCGCTTCCAGCCTCCGGCAAGCGGGTGTCGCTGAGAGTACGCTTACGTTCGATTACAGCACTCGAAACGCTTGAGCTTGTGTGTAACGGTGAAACGCTTGAGTCGTTTCCAATCCGTCGCGGTGGCCGATCACTCGATATCGAGTTTGAATTCGACGTTACGCGCAGCGGCTGGTGTCATGTGCGCACCGAGGGCGAGCCGGCTAACCGCACGCCGCTCGATGTCGACTACGCGCAGGCCTTTACTAATCCAGTTTGGTTCGAATTAGAGGGCTCAGCTCTCAGAAATCCTAGTTCGGCGCAATACGCACTGGATTGGATCGACAAGCTAGAGACTCTTGCAGGCGCGTGGGAAGGCTGGCGATCGGAGCGTGAGCGCGAGCATGTTTTTGGTCAGTTTGAGCAGGCGCGCGAGGTGTATCGGGCAGGGCTCTAGGCGTTGGCGACTTTCCGATAGCCCAAAAGCCCAAGCCCTAGTGTTGCCATGATTATCGCCACGACGGCATTGAGATAATTGAAGAATGCATACGGGAGGTAGTCGAGCACTGGCACACCGAGAGTTGCTGTATAGAATGCGCCTGCTGTCGTCCACGGAATCAACCCCGTAGTCATAGTGGAGCCTTCCTCGACCGTTCTCGAGAGAATGGCCGGATCTAGTCCTGCACTTTCGTATTTTGCATTGAACAACTGGCAGTTGAGAATAATGGAGATATAGGCCTCACCCATCGCTAGGTTGCCGACAAAGCCAGAGGCGATTGTTGTTGCAACAAGCGCGCCCACATGTTGAAGCCTCAGCAATAAACCTGAGAGCATCACATCGAGAAACCTTGCGCCGTGCAGAAGGCCACCGAGAGATAGTGCGAAAAGCGCGAGCATAAGAGTCCAACTCATACTCGCTATGCCGCCGCGACCGAGTAGATTATCCAAGTTTTCGATGCCGGTGGTGCCAGGCGTGTTCTGCCACAGTGCATTTAGCGCTGTGACGCTGTCGATGCCTTGATAGCTGATGGCGATCAGCGTCGCGAGTAAAATGCTCGCCGACATCGTGACTTCGGCGCTTACTCGGCGAGCGCTCAAAACGGCGAGGGTTATAAGTGGAAGCAAAGTGATTAACGGCTGCAATGAATAGCTCGCTGTCAGTGCGTCGCGAATCGTCTCGATCTCAGGAGTTACGGGTGCTGATGCTTCATAATTAAAACCTACGATCAGAAATATCAAAAGGGCAATCAAGAATGCCGGCACGGTGGTGAAAAGCATCGAGTAGATGTGTCGATAGAGATCGGTGCCTGCACTCATTGCTGCGAGGTTAGTCGTGTCGGAAATAGGGGAAAGTTTGTCGCCGAAGGTCGCACCACACACAATCATGCCGGCAACGATGGGCAAAGGGATACCCAGTGCTCCACCGAGACCTATAAACACTACCCCGAGCGTGCCCACTGTGCCCCATGACGTGCCAGTTGCAACCGACATTAGAGCGCAGAGCACCATCCCAATGGCAAGAAACAGTGTCGGCGAGAGCCACGCGAGGCCGTAATACATGAGCGTTGCGATAGTACCCGCCTGCATGAAGCTCGAGATCACCATGCCGATCAGAATAAAAATATAGATTGCTGGCAGTGCGCGCGAAATGGCGCCGCTCATCATCGCCCTGAGCTCTAAATAGCGATAGCCGAGCGAGAAAGCATGAAGGCTCGTCCAGACGAGGCACATAAACATCAACGCATGTAGGCTAATGCCAAGACCGAAGAGCCCACCGGCGATAGCGATTATAATGCCAGCAAAGCACAGCAAGGCCTGCGCAAGACTTGGCAGATGCCCGGCGGAAGAGTCAGACTCAAGCGCTATCTCCGTTGCTTGCCCGAGAGGATTAATGCCGACCAATGCGTACTGACTTTCTTCAGATTTCTTCACCATTTTGGCATCCTATAAACAATTGGGCGGAGAGTAAAACTTTGCTAAGCTCAGTTAGTGAATTTAACCCATTGCCTCGGTGTGCAGAATAACGAAAGAAGGCGACACCGACGCTTAATATAAACAGTATGGAGGCACCGTTGGACTTATCTTGGATGGCTTGGACACAGCCGACCGCGGTGTTTTTTTTCTCTGTTGCGGCCCTATTAACGCTGATGACACTCTGGGAGTTCATTTCGCCGGGCGGCGCGCCTCGAATCGGGCTGCTGCGCTTTGAAACAACGCGCGGCGACAGACTTTTTGTGTCACTTTTGGGGTCGGCGTTTATCTGTCTGGCGTGGCTCGCGGTTACTACAGCCTCTCTCTGGATAGGCCTTGGTGTTTGCCTTGTCTACGCGCTGCTTGTGTTTCTATTCGTTTAGTTCGCTTCGGCACTGTTTTATCGCCTTATCGCCGAAAATTTTTTGTCACTCGCGAGACGGAAAGCAGAAGTCGTTACGCGATTAAAAGAGTAAATAAAAAGGACATCTCATGCTGTTTCCATTTTCCATACAGTCTTCACTGTTACCCCGCGACTCTCTCAAGGGCCTCATAGGCACTACCCGGATTCCTCGAACTCAACGAGGGCTGTTTGTCGGAGCCGCGGCCCTATTTCTGACTCCTGTAATTTTGGCGGACACTGAAGACGCCCAGCGCTGGCTACCCGAGTTTCAGCCTTCGACCCTATCCCAGACGCAGCAGCTCGAGGAACTGCAGTGGTTCATCGACGCGGCGCGGCCGTTTGCAGGCATGGAGATTAAAGTGGTTTCAGAGACGATTACCACGCACGAATACGAGGCGCAGACCCTAGCGAAAGCCTTCAGTGAGATCACCGGCATTCAGGTCACACACGACCTTATCGGCGAAGGCGATGTGGTCGAGAAACTACAGACTCAGATGCAGTCGGGCGAGAATATCTATGATGCGTATGTAAATGACTCAGACCTCATTGGCACACACTTTCGCTATCAGCAGGTGCGTAACCTTAGCGATTGGATGTTAAATGAGGGTAGCGCCGTTACCTCACCGACGCTCGATCTCGAAGACTTTATCGGGCTGTCTTTCACTACAGGCCCAGACGGCAAGGTCTATCAGCTGCCCGACCAGCAGTTCGCGAATCTGTATTGGTTCCGCTATGACTGGTTCACCGATCCTGCGATCAAGGCTCAGTTCCAAGCTAAATACGGTTATGAACTGGGTGTTCCGGTGAATTGGTCTGCGTATGAAGATATCGCTGAGTTTTTCACTAACGATGTTCGCGAGATAGACGGACAGCGAGTTTACGGGCATATGGACTACGGCAAGAAAGACCCCTCGTTGGGCTGGCGCTTCACCGACGCGTGGTTGTCGATGGCGGGGGCAGGGGATGTCGGTATTCCAAATGGGTTGCCCGTCGACGAATGGGGTATCCGCGTCGAGGGCTGCAGACCGGTAGGATCAACTGTCGAACGCGGCGGCGCGACCGATGGTCCTGCCGCGGTGTATTCGTTGACCAAATACGTAGATTGGCTAAAAGCCTATGCGCCGCCGGAGGCCGCCGGCATGGTATTCAGCGAGGCGGGCCCAGTGCCAGCACAGGGCGCGATCGCGCAGCAGATATTTTGGTATACAACATTCACTGCCGACATGGTGAAGCCCGGTCTGCCGGTGATGAACGAAGATGGAACGCCTAAGTGGCGGATGGCACCCTCTCCACGAGGCGCCTATTGGGAAGAGGGGCAAAAGCTCGGCTATCAGGATACTGGTGCCTGGACACTCATGAAGTCGACACCGGAGGATCGAGCGAAGGCAGCGTGGCTCTATGCCCAGTTTGTGACTTCGAAGACCGTGTCGCTTAAGAAGAGCCACGTTGGGCTAACTATTATTCGCGACTCGGATATCCGCCATGAGAGCTTCAGCGAGCGCTCCTCTGAGCTCGGCGGGTTGGTCGAATTTTACCGGTCGCCCGCACGCGTTCAGTGGACACCGACAGGAACCAACGTCCCCGACTATCCGCGACTAGCGCAGCTTTGGTGGCAAAATATCGGCGACGCGTCTTCGGGTGCCAAGACGCCGCAGGAGGCGATGACTGCGCTTGCCGTTGCTCAGGAGCGCTTAATGCAGCGTCTTCAGCGTGCTAACGTTTTAGGAGAATGCGGCCCGCTTTTAAACGAGCCGCAGAGCCGAGACTATTGGCTAAATCAGCCGGGTGCACCAAAGGCGAAACTAGATAATGAAAAACCGGCACCGGTGACAATCGACTACGACGAGCTGGTTAAAAGCTGGCAATAGCTTAGTGTTAGAGGTCGCCTGCGGGCGTCCTTTTCCGTTGATTAAAAGGACATCGAAATGCTTGATCTCATGGCGCAGCGCGAAGGATTAGTCCCGCGCGCACTACTAACGCTTGCTACCGGATTTTTAGTTGTCGCAGCGATTCTCAGTCAACAAGCGGCGGCAGTGCCGCCCGCGACGATCATTGGCCCGATTCCTGCTGACGCAGCTGGTAGCGGAAGCCGCAACGGCATTCACAGCGCCTCAGCGATAGAGCTGGCTGCCCATGGCTATTCAGAAGAAGAGTTTTTTATAGAAGGCGTTGCCAATACTTACAAAGCCGATTCCGATAACCCTATGGCAGATGCGAGTATCGAAAGCGACGGGCATCGCTATCGAACGCGCCTTGTTGTGCGTCGACCGCAGCCGGCTGATTTTAATGGTGTAGTCGTCGTCGAATGGATGAACGTGACTGGCGGCGTGGATAAGGACATTGACTGGTGGCAGTCGGGCGAGCATCTTGTCGCGAATGGCTACGCCTACGTATTCGTTTCTGCCCAGCAGATGGGAATCGATAACATAATTAGCTGGAGTCCTGAGCGATATGCCGGTTTAAATGCAACTCACGATGGCATGGTGTCGGGCGATGCGAGTTCCTACGATATTTTCTCAGCGGTTGCTAAGTCTATTGTCCGCGAGGGGCAAGCACTGCCGGCGGGTGTGGTCGATATTCTGGCTGGTCTGCGCGCGCGACAGATTATAGCGACCGGTCATTCTCAGTCTGCGAGCAGGTTGGCTAATTATTCAACGGTATCCACACTCGATCCTGTCTTCGACGGGTTTTATCGTGCATGGCGGTGGAGGCATTATTCGCGACGATCAGCCGGTGAAAATTTTCAAGCTTATGGCAGAGACCGACATGCTGCGTCGCGCGGCAACGCCGCAGCCCAACACAGATAATTTTAGGCAATGGGAGGTTGCTGGCAGCTCCCATGTCGACGTGTCATTCGAGATAGAGTATGGGAAAGTACGGAATCAGCAGGAGGGTCTGTCAATTGAAGGGGTCACGCCGCGCGACTCTGGCTGTGACCTGCCCGCCTATTCGACTGTACCCTTCAGAGATGTGATGAATGCGGCGTTCGAACACATGGTACGCTGGCTTGATGAGGGGCTAGCGCCCCCCATCGCCGAACCCATTCAGCTGGTACGTGCTTTTCCGACGGTCGAATTCGCCCGCGATGACTTTGGCAACGTGCTTGGCGGTATTCGCCTCGCCGAGCATGCTGTGCCAACGGCCAAGAATACCGGTCTTAATACTGGTGCTAATCGATTCTGTTTTCTTTACGGCTCTCACGAGTCCTTCGATAAGGCAACGATAAACGCGCTCTATCCTAGTAAAGCGGATTACCTTGAACGGGTAAAAACAGTGGTTGAACAGAACGTTGCTGATGGCTTTATTCTCCCCACTGCCGCGGAACGCACGCGCCGCGAGGCTGAGGCTTCGACTCTATTCGAGCATTAAACTCTGCTTAGCTGCGCCGCAAGGCGTTTGCAGCGCAGCTCCCACTGTTGCTTGATAGTGCTTGGATTATCAACAAGTGCACGGTCAACATGCAGAGTCACTCGAAGTTTGGTCTTTTCATCTGTCTGCTCTAGCTGAATCTCCACGGTCGAGAGTCCAGTATTTTCGCCGTTCTCATGCCAGCTAAAGGATAATTTGTTAGGTCTATCGATGACTATGTATTCGCCGCTGCACACTACTTCGCAGCCACCGCGAATGACTGTGTAGTTAAACGCCCCGCCCGGACGAACTTCGTTATTCATGTCGCCGACGCCGTCGTCGCCCATGTGTTCACCAAACATCCAATTGCCCGCGAAGGTTGGAATAAGCCAACGGTCGTAGAGTTTTTCCGCAGACGCGGGGATCGACTTAGACAGCGAGACCTTGGTAATTTTAGGAGCGGACTTTTTTTCGGGTTCGCCGAACATGGAAAGTTGATTATTCATTACGCTCTTCGATTTCTCTGAAAGTAGGCGGCGCGTTAGCGGGTGGCTTATTAGTCAGCCGCAGGCTCTTGCGCATAAGGGTTCTTCGGCATGAATTCGGGCTTGAGAGCTGCTCTTCTCGCCGCGGCTTTCTGTCCATAATGGGTCGCGAGATATTTCACAATCGTCGCCTCGGTAGGCTCGTCGATTGCAGGCATACCGTGGGCTGTTTGCATCAGTTTCACTCGAATCCGCCATACCTCTTGAGAGCCCGAGTTTTGTGTCACCAGGGTTGCGCTGTGGCAACGGGTGCAGGTCACTTGCACGGTATCCCTGCCGATGCCGTCGACAAATGCGTCGGATGTTTGAGCTGTGACGCTTGGACTCATGCCGAGCGCGCTGATGCTGAGCAAAATGCCTAACGTTGTTTTCCTATTAACCATTCTCTTAAATCACCTGTACGGCTATTCGATGAGCGGTGTTGTTCAGATAACCGCGTGGATTCCAGCCGGGTATAACGAGCGGCTGGGACCGCCCCTGCATGTCCATCGCGCGTGCCCAAATCTCATAGTATCCAGGCTGGGGGAATTGAATCCATCCGCTAAAATCCTGCCAAGCAAGTCTGTTGGCAGGTGAGTTGACGCCAGTCGGCAGCCAGGTTGCGCCAAAATCGATCGAGAGGTAGACGCCGCTCACCTGATCGTCTCCCGCCCACGCATGGCCGCGGACGATTAGGCGCTCGCGTAAATCGTGTGTGATGCCGGATTTAGGGAAGGTAATAAGCGATTTCACCGGCATCGACTCGATGACTTTCATGTCTTCGTTTGGTACTCGACTGCCCGGTGCCACAGGCTGCTTAGGCACAGAATAGGAGGGTGCCGCCATCTTTTCGCCGTCGTGCACTTGGTTGCGTACGACAAGTTTCTTGAGCCATTTCCCAGAGACTGATGCGGGCCAGCCAGCGCAGACTAGCCGCAGCGGGTAGCCATTTTGCAAGGGCAGGTCCTCGCCATTCATCTTCCAGGCTATGAGGGATTCGCGCTCTAGTGCCTTAGCAATTGGGACCCCGCGGGAAATCGGCTCACGATCGGGATCGCCAGACAGGTGCGTGTCTGCGCCGTAGTAGCCGACATACTCTGCATCGGCGCCTATCCCACAGTAATTCAGCACATCTCGTAGACGCACGCCAGTGAAGGTCGGACAGCCGATGGCGCCGGTCGTCCACTGATTGCCACTTGTTGCTGGCACAAATTCACTGCGCCCGTTGCCGCCACATTCTAATTGCAGCTGTAGAGTGACCTCTTCGAACCGCTGCTTAAGTTCGGCGATCGAAAAGCTGAGCGGGTTTACGCAAGACTCACCGGCGATTTCAAGCGTCCAATTGTCAACGTCGATTGCTTCTGGCGGCACGCCATTGTTTCGCACGAACATGTATTTACTCGGTGTTACTGAATCATCGAGCAGATGTGCTGGGGTCTCGGCATTGAGTGGACGTTCATTAAGCACGATAAGTCCTTCCTTGCCTTCTATCCGCGTGCTGCTGCCTTCGGCTGCGAAGGCAGCAGGAATTAAGCCTGACGGCATGAAGCGTGCAAAGGGGATGGCGGCGCCGATTGCTGCACTCATCGCAACTAAGCCGCTCTTTTTTAGGAAGCCTCGACGACTGAGCGCACTAGTCTCTCGTCCCCAGAGCTGCCGATCAGCCGCGATTGGGTCTGCAGCATACAGCGTGTCGATATGGGTTGGATTGTTTGGTCCGTTGTCGTGTTGGTTCATAGTCGCTCTTCTTGGTTTATGCCTTGTCTTTTTAGTTTGGGCGCATTCATCCTATTCGCGCAATGATTACGGCGCAGTTGCCTCGTCACGTCGCGCGCCGGCTAGCACGCCCGGCAGTGAGTAGTTGCCTTCGTGGCAGGCGTATTCATACATTTTCTCATCGGTGCGGTTCATAGGAATCTGAGCGGACCACTCTTCAACCCACGTATCGGGGTCGCTCACCGTAAATTCGTAATTGATTCGATCCTCGCCGACGCGGGTGAAACGCTCTACGATTTTAAAGTTCTCTGAGGAGTTTCGAAAGCGCTGGCTGGGATTAAATTTACTGGTCGTCACCACGAGCGTGTCGTCCTCCCAGCGGCCGACAGAATCGCCTAGCCAGCGCTGATGATTTTCGGGTAAAGACCCTTTATCGATTCGTATGATGCGTGCGTCATGGACCATCTCAACCAGAATCATGACATAGCCAGGCGACTGAACGATCTGATAATGGTTGTTGTAGAGGATAGGAAGCATGGGCGGGCCGCCGCTTGAGCTAAATGACAGTAAACAACGTTCAGCAAGCGGCCGTGCTTCGGGTCCTGCATAGGCACCCATTTCGGCTCTTTGTGCCGCTTCCGCGCTGAAGCGTAACTGTGCGGCTGGGGTGTAGGCCGGAATGCGCCCATTGCTCGGCGCGCTGATTAGTGAGCTACGGTATTCGCCATTGTATTCTGCGACGCGTGTGCCGTCGTCGAACCAGAAATTGTTGTAGCTATCGGCGAGTTCGATTGTACCTTTGTCGGGTGCGCCTCTATTCGGGTCGCTCGGTGCGTCGGCAGTTGCACTGTACTCAGCGACTGCCCGCTCTAATTCCATTGCCTGCTCTCGAGTAAGTACGAGCGTATCGCCAAACCGCGGGTCGCGCTCCAGAGGCGTGATCGTGTTACTTGTCCAAATTCCCTGCAGGTCGGGCACGCCGTCGGGAGTCAGGGGTACGTCAAAGGCTTCATGCTGTGCAAAAGCGAGTTGGCTTGATAGCCAAGTCACTGCGGCTAAACTAAGCACGCAAATTAAGCGAAATTCTAAACGTGATGGCGAGTCTAATGCTGCTCTGTGGTTTGTTCTCATCGTCGTCTCCTGTTCAAGTCTTGTGTTGCTTAGGCGCTTGCTGTCGAGTCGAATGCGGGTATGCAACGAGTGTAACCGCTGCGTATCGTAGTTGCACGAGATGAGTAGTCGTCTGCAGGAGCAAAAAAAATGAGCTATCGTGCTGGCTTTTGTAAGCGTAGGAGGAACCGATCGGTATTTCTTGCGAGCCGTGGATCGAAAATACTACGGCTGTGATCGTCTGTATGAACGCTCAATAAATCGCTCGTTGTCACCTCGAACCCTGCGTCTTGTGCAAGTGCTACTGCTTGTTCTTGGGGCATCCTGTGCAGGGCGCTGTTGTTGTTGCCCGTATCGCCGATATGATCGCTGACGCCAAGGATTCCGTCGCTGCGCAGCAGCGAGTAAAGCGTTGCGAGCAGCGCCTTAGCGCGCTCAGGATTAGGGTTGGCGTAGTCATGAAGCGTCAGTGTCAGAAGGATAAAATCGAGTGACTCGGGCGCGAGGCCAAGCGCAGTCGTTGGTGCAATCAGCTGTCTGACATTGCTCAGATTCCCGGCGCGAATCTTAGTGTCCAGCGCTTCTCCCTGAGTTATCGCCTGTCTATCTTCGATGAAGGCTCGACCGCGCTGCGTGTTCTGAGCGATAACGCAGCCGTTTTCACCTACAGCCTTGGAGAGTATAAACGTGTAATACCCCCCGGCCGCGTAGAGGTCGAGTACACGCATGCCGCGTTTAAGTCCCAAAAAATCGAGTGTTTGAATTGGTTTTCGTGTCTCATCGCGCAGGTAATCCGTTACCTCTCTGCTCGGTGAGATGAGAGCATGAGAGAGGGCGTCGGTATCTAGTTCCTGTAGGGGTCTAGACGCAGGAGAACAGGAATCAGGAATGTTATTACTTGGCGGATCAGAGGACTTATAAGCTCCCGTGTTAGCTACATTTTGAGCCTGCTCGGGCGTAAGCGATTGAGCGTTAACAGAGGCGATGTGACCTAGGCAAATAGCCAAAACACACGCGCGCAAGCGTCGCACTAAAGACCTACGCCCCGTGCAACGAGATAGGCGCAGATAAAGATAACGGCGAGAGTAAGAAACTTTCCGCGCACCAATGAGCGCGACAAAGTTGGCGTCTCAATTTTCACGTCAGCATCGCCCTCGCTTTCATCACGGCGACCCTCTAGACGAAAAAATTTCGTCGCAGGGATCGAGCAAATTAGCATACCGAAGAATAAGCCAAGCTTGGTATGAAAGAGTGAATTGGGGCTATAGAAACTTGCAGGCTTACCAACGCCGAGCCAAAGTACAAGACCCGCAATGAGTGCTACCACACTTGCAGCCCAGAAGGCCAAGTCGACTTTGTAGAGGTTTCGCGCATCCTCTCGGGTGATTTCGGGTGCAAAGGCAATATAGTGGATGAGCACCGTTACAGAAACGACGAACAGAGCCACAAAATGCACTAGTCGTACGATTTCATAGGCCATTGTGATGAGTCCTTTTGGTAAAGTAGGCACATTGAGTATAACTCGTCAGTCTGTCACCTGCAGTGAGTGAAAATGTCAGAATACTTGTTTGCTCAGAGCCTGAGCTGATATTAACATT
>JAGYKB010000001.1 GCA_018401885.1 Gammaproteobacteria bacterium | reverse complement strand
GGATTATCCAAAGAGCCTCCTAGGGAGAGGGTGCAGGAAGTAGCATTAGAGATTGCGGATGCTGATAGAGATGGCGTGTCCGACGCGAATGACCTCTGTAGTGATACGCCGAGAAACTATGCGGTCGATAAAGATGGTTGCCCAATTGCAATCGAGGAAGTAGCGCGTGTAGAGCTCTTGGTGAACTTCGACTTCGATCGTTCAGAAGTTAAAGAACAATACTTGCCGGAAATAGAGAGCGTGGCACGATTCATGGAACAGTATCCTGACAGGGTGGTAGAGCTCGAAGGACATACCGATAGCCGCGGGACTGATGCGTATAATTTAGGGCTTTCACAGCGAAGGGCTGAGGCCGTAATGGCGGAATTGGTCGGACGGTTTGGGATTTCTCCCAGCCGGGTTTCTGCTAAAGGCTTTGGTGAATCGCAGCCTGTTGCAAATAATGATTCTGAGCAGGGTCGTGCCGAGAATAGGCGAGTCATCACTGTCGTGATAAAGACCTTGCAGCGATATCAGGCTCGCTAGTAAACGCGAATTTTAGGCGAAGTATCGAGGATGAAGCGAGTAAGAGCGTTCGACTAAATAGCGAAGGAGCGATAAACTAGAAACTCTAAATTTCTATAGTAGTCTGAAGTGTCTAAACGTAGTCTCCTTAACGAATCTGCATCTCTGAAAGAGCCTCAAACGTTGCCCGATTGGTTCGCGCTTGATCTGCTTGTTCGTGATACACCTGGAAAATGGAGGGCACAGCGTCAACTAGACGCGGTGCCATCACTAAGTTGTAGTCAGTGGTTGCTGGATTCAGGTTCGCTCACGGCGAGGCTAAAAGCATTAAGTGCTGGAGGCTTTTCGGTTGAAGTCGTCGACGAGTTGTGGACCCCACTCCCTGATAGGGAGTTCAGATCGCGATTCGGTCCAATTTCCCCTGATCACCCTTTTTGGTCTAGACGTGTGATTCTGTCAGGCAATGGCGAGCCTTGGGTTCTCGCACATACGTTGATACCCGAGCATGCGTTAGGTGGTGATTTAGGCCAGCTAGTTCGATTGGGAAAGAAGCCGCTTGGTGAGTATCTATTTAATCAGGCAGGGTTGACTCGCTCTGATATAGAGATAAATAAAATTGATGAACAGAATTGGGGTCGGCGCAGTTGGTTTTTTCTGGACTCGAAACCCATACTCGTTACCGAGTACTTTCTTTCTTCACTTCTCCTTAAAAGCCCTCCCCTGGAGTTAAGTGCTTAACCGAAGTAGTGGTGAGTTCTCTTCAGTCTTTTCTCTACTTACTTCGCAGTAAATTATTAGGTCATAGGCCTTTCTTCTATCTATTTGTTTCCCACAATATTCCTTGCACTTATTTTTCATACTTAGCGTTCTTTATTTAGAGTAAACCTTTTCTTATAAAATATAAGTCAATCATTTCTGCGTCACACTTTTGATTTATTTTTGGTTTATTTCTCTCATTTCTGACAATAGCTTCTATACTTTTATTGGCGAGCTTCAGTGCCTGCCTAAACTAGAGACTAGCTAATCAGGACTAAATAAAAACTAGAGGGAGTCCGGTCTATGTGTAAGTCGGCCAAGGGAGCAAACCGTGGGTTTTAAGAATGAGGGAGAGGTTAAACAAGCACACAAAAACACCAATAAGTTGACTCCGGAACTTCAGTCGGCCTCTGTTGATCGTCAGGATCCAATAGCGGCAAACGCGAGTGACTCTCTGTCGACGTATCTTAAGCAAATACGCAAGTCCGCGTTGCTTAGTGCAGAAGAGGAACGTCACTGCGCGCGTCAGGCGTTAATGGGAGACGAGGAGGGGAGAAGAAGACTAATCGAGAGCAATCTGAGGCTCGTCGTCAATATTGCAAAGCGCTACATGCACCGAGGTTTGGCCCTCGCCGATCTAGTCGAGGAGGGAAATCTCGGTTTGATTCATGCTGTCAGCAAATTTAATCCAGAACTGGGCTATCGATTCTCTACCTACAGCACGTGGTGGATTCGTCAAACTATCGAACGAGGGCTGATGAACCAGGCAAGGACAGTCAGATTGCCTGTCCACATCGTTAAAGAGATGCGCGCGATGATGCGAGTTAAGCGCGAAAACTTAACCAGTGAGGGGATGCCGATCAAGAGTGAGGAACTGGCGCAGCTGACGAATAAAACACGTGAGGAGGTTGAGCATCTCACTCAGCTCAACGAGTCTACATACTCTGCGGATGCGCCGCTTACAGCTGGGTCTCTCGATTTTTTCGTTGATAGCTTACACGGAAGTTCCGAACGAGAGCCAGATCGAATGCTTCATCTTGCTATGCGCAGAGACGCGCTAGTTCGTTGGCTGCGCTGCCTTACGCCGAGGCAGTATGAAATTATAGTTCGACGCTTTGGTTTAGACGGGCGCGATGAGGAAACCCTCGATAAGATCGGCGCGGATGTAGGGATCACGCGAGAGCGGGTTCGACAAATCCAGATAGATAGCCTACGCATTCTCAAAGGGATCATTCTTGCTGAAGGCTTACTCGCCGAACATTTAGACTAAATGCACAGCTTGAAGCAAGTGTGTTGCTGCACTATCCTGCAGCGCTTAAGGTGAGCGACCTATCGTTCACAAGCGCAATGAGCGGGAGATATTTTGGTGCTGAATAATACTGGCGAGGGGTCATTGAAGGGCAAGATTGTTATCGACCTAACACGAGTGCTTGGAGGTCCATACTGCACTCAGATTCTCGGAGATCATGGGGCTGAGGTGATAAAGATTGAACCTCCTCGCGGTGATGAGACAAGAGATTGGGGTCCTCCTTTTTTTAACGGCGATGCACCTTACTATCTCGCTGTAAATCGCAATAAGCGAGCTATGGCACTGGATCTCTCGAGTAAGCAGGGGCAAGAGGTGCTGCTGCGGTTATTGGAAACTGCCGATATTTTGGTCGAGAACTACAAGCCAGGCACCATGGAAGGGTGGGGGCTTGGATTTGAGGAGGTGTTAAAACAGCGATTCCCCAGGCTGATTCATTGCCGAGTCAGCGGCTTCGGTGCCGACGGACCCTGGGGTGGTTTCCCCGGGTATGATGCGATCGTTCAAGCGATGGCGGGATGGTTTAGCGTTAATGGTGAGCGCGGCAGTGCGCCGGTTAGGCTTGGATTGGCGATGGTCGACATGGGGACAGGACTGTATTGCGCAGTGGCAATACTTTTGGCCTTGGCAGAGCGTGAGAAATCGGGTTTGGGGCAATATCTCGACATGACGCTCTATGACTGCGCCGTGTCTTTCATGCACCCTCATATACCGAATTATCTTTATTCGGGTGAGATACCTGGTCCCACGGGTAACGCGCATCCCAACATAAGCCCTTACGATACGTTTCGCACTAAGACCGTCGACATTTTTATCGGTGCGGGAAACAATCGCGCGTTCGCAAAGCTTTGTAGCGAAATAGCGAGGCAAGACTTGCTCTCGGACCCGCGCTTTACGAGCAATAGCGAAAGAGTCGAGAACCGTGCTCAATTAAAAGTCGAGCTTGAATCGACCTTAATGAGAATCGATGGTGCCGAGCTTGCTGATACATTGGCGCGAGCGGGTTTAGCCTCTGGACCGATTCATAATACTGCGCAAGTGGTAGCGCATCCTCACACAACGCACCGGCAGATGATTGTAGAGAAAGAATGGTACAAGGCGCTGGGCTCGCCTATTAAGCTCAGTCGAACTCCAGCTTCCCTGCGCGCTCTCCCGCCTAAATTCAGTGAGCATAGCCGCGAGGTGTTGATCGAATTTGGCTTCGAAGAGGTTGAAGTCGATGCCCTGATTGCGAGTGGCGTGGTGCCGACTTCGAGGCATAATTAGCGCCAAGGTGGTGAAAGCGGCGCTGGGTCGTGCTAGCTGAGGCAAAGCTTTCACCGTTGCCTTCGCAGTCAGTTTTATCGCAGCTGTTATAGGCGTTCTGCGCTAGATGCGGGATAGTTTGTATTCTCTCCTCTCCTCTCCTCTCCTCTTCTCTTCAAGCGTTTTATCGTTATGAAGGTTGGGCCTTTTGGGAACAGCTCTTATGGCGACTCGGTTGCACTGTAGGCGAGTTCCTCAGCATTGTGGTTACTAGGTTTACTTTTACTTTGTCTTATGGTGTTATACTTCAATACAACACTAAAACAAGAGCTTTAATGCAAAGGAGCCCGAGTGGCGGACAAATGGAAGCAGGGTGAGCCGATCTATCTGCAGCTACGAGATCGGCTACGAGACCTAATATTGCAGGGTGTGTATCAAGAAGGTGCTGCCGTCCCGTCGGTGCGCCAACTGTCGGCCGACCTTCGAATCAACCCGATAACCGTCTCCAAATCTCTGCAACTCCTCGTCGATGAGGGTTGGATAGAGAAGCGTCGAGGTTTGGGTATGTATGTCTGCGTCGATGCGCAGGAAGCCTTAGCAGTCAGCCAGCGTCGGCATTTTCTCGAACGAGAATGGCCCGAAATTTTATCGAAGCTAGCGCTGCTGGGATTGTGTATCGACGAATTACCGTCGCAGTTGCCAGCGCAGCGACGAGAGAATAAGGAAGGGGAAAACTAACAATGGAAGAAATGACACGAGATGGCCTAGCGCTAGGCGATAGAGGTTCCCCCGAGAGTGCAATTCGCGCTCGCCAACTGCGGAAGTCCTATGGCGGATTTGTCGCTCTCGACGGCATTGATCTTGATATCCCTAGGGGTGCGATTTGTGGATTGATAGGACCGAACGGCGCCGGTAAAACGACGGTGCTGAAGTCCTTGGTTGGTCTGTGCGATGCCGGGGGAGATCTCTCTGTGATCGGCCATGATCCCCGGCTAGCGCGGGAGGCGCTCATGCAGGACGCCTGCTTCATAGCCGATGTCGGCGTCCTTCCCAAGAGCTTGCGCGTTATTGACGTGCTCGATTACGTTGATGATGTGCATCCAAAATTTGATAGGGAGAAGGCGTTACGGTTTCTATCGACTACAGATATTGATTTGAGGAAACGTGTTAAGGCGCTTTCCAAAGGCATGGTAACGCAATTGCATCTTGCGCTCGTCATGGCGATTGACGTCGAGCTACTCATATTGGATGAGCCGACATTAGGCCTCGATATTATCTACCGGCAGGAGTTTTACGACCGCCTTCTCACTCAGTTTTACGATGGCAGGCAAACGATTGTTATCAGCACGCATCAGGTCGAGGAGATCGAATCGCTTCTGTCACATCTAATCTTTATCTCTCACGGCAAAATCGTATTTAGCACCGAGATGGAAGCGCTGCAGCGACGATTCGTCGAAGTGGCGGTTACCCCGGAGAATTTTTCATTAGCGGACGAATTAAAGCCGATTCATGCTAGATCAACGCTCGGCGGTAAAGACTATCTGTTCGAAATCGATGACGACGAACAAGCTACGCCTGATAGAAGGCAATTTGAGCGTCTTGGGCGAGTGAGCACCCCGAGCGTTGCCGATGTCTTTTTAGCGAAACTAGGAGGGGGTCATGAGTGATTCGTCAGCAGTAACCCTGGCAGCGCGAAGGTGGCGGGGGCTTCTAATGCGGGAGATACGAGAAAACAGAAGCCTCATGCTCTATGCGCCATGTTTGCTTGTTTTAGTTGCTGTTTTGTTAGGGCTAAGGCTATTCACTTTGTTTTCAGTAGAACGACAAACTGCAGCGATGGATCTACTTTTTAACAGGTTTGAGGGCATTAATGCGCTCGAGATTGCTCCGCTTCTTACTTCTGCGGGCGCATTAAATCTGGTTTTCATCGTTGGAATCGCGCTTAGTTATCTAGCCACGAGCCTCTACTCGGATCGTAGAGAGTTGAGTTATCTTTTTTGGCAATCGATGCCTATTTCCGATCGCGCGACGGTGATGTCCAAGGTGGTTACCTCAGTGCTGGTGATCCCCGCAATTTACCTCGCGATACTGACTTTGGGCAGCATAATTCTGTTCATAAGCGCGGCGGTGTACAGTTTTTTCTTGGGTATTGAATTGAATGGGCTTGTCGAGTTGGTTTCAACATTGAGTATTGCCCTTGGTTTCATCGGGCTCTCGGCGGTAACCGCCATGCTGTGGTTACTTCCGGCGGTGGGCTGGATACTGTTGTTTTCGGCCTATGCCACGCGCGTTCCCTTGCTCTGGGCTATCGGCGGGCTCGTTGCCTTAAGTCTCTTTGAACAGGTTGTACTGAGCAGCAATACGTTAGAAGCGTGGATGGCCAGCCGTTCAAGCCCCTGGCAATATCTCGTCTTCAGTCTCGATGATTTGGGAGCTCGGCTATTTACTTACGATATGTTGTTTGGTGCTGTGCTCGGTGGGATTTTGATATCAGGCGCGATTTTGATGCGCCGGTTTGCCGATTAATAGTCCTGCGGCTATAGGCCAAGAATTGTAACAGCGGAGGAAGTATGGACAGGAAAAATAAAAGAGGGCACCGCGTTACCTTCATGCAGCGCACGCTGCGAAATACGCTTTTGTACAATAAGCACACGTTATTTATCGCGACTGTTGTCGCCGTGCTCTTTGTTATCGCGGTTGAAGGCAGACTGACGAGTCGTGAGGCGAGCTCTCAAGAGTTTGAGAACCCGTTCTTTGACATTCAGGTTTCGCCGCAGGTTCGGGCTGACATTCGATAGGGCTCTCGGTAGGAATTTAGAGATTGCTCCGCAACTAGTCCCGAGAAGACGTTCAACTGGGCTCTCAATTAAGCTCTTAGACAGACCCTTAAAGAGACCCTTAAAGAGACCCTCAGACAGTGCCTCCGCCAGTCATACAATCATGTCCCTGAACAGGTTGTTAGGCTAGTTCAGGTGAAGTAGACTCTAATCATTACCTCGTCGCTGCGCAGCTCCTGCTCGGTGAAGGTTCGACACATTGCACCTCCGTTAGTCTCCCCTGTAGCGACGGTAGTTTTCCGGCTCTAACTAATAGGTTGACCGGATTCGTAGCCGTCGGCCAAGCGGTATCATCTTGCTAATCTCTCGTCCTACGAGGCGATTTATAGGAGCTTTTATGACGCAAAATACCCAAGTGTTACTTGCAAAACGCCCGCTCGGCGAACCAACCGACGACTGTTTCAACTACGTCACCGCACAGACGCCTGCTTTAGAAGATAATCAGGTCTTGATTAAAGTCGTTTGGCTTTCACTCGATCCCTACATGCGGGGCCGCATGAATGACATGAAGTCCTACGTGGCGTCATTAGAAATCGGTGAAGTGATGACCGGAGAGTCGACTGGCATCGTGGTCGAGTCTAAATCTGCGAAATATAAGGTAGGGGACAGGGTCGCGGCGCACATGGGCTGGCAAACTTATATTGTAGCCGACGCCGATGATCCGCGCTTAATGGCAGTTAATCTTGATAACGGCACACTCTCGGCGCATCTTGGTGTGGTCGGCATGCCGGGGCGAACTGCGTATTTCGGTCTTAGTGACGTTGGCAAGCCCGTAGCCGGGGAGACGCTTGTCGTCGCCGCTGCATCGGGTGCTGTCGGATCTGTCGTCGGGCAGATTGCTAAACTCAAAGGCTTGCGAGCCGTCGGCATCGCCGGTGGCCCCGATAAATGCCGTTATGTAAAAGAAGAGTTGGGCTTCGACGATTGCATTGACTACAAAGCAGGGAATCTCGCTGAGGAACTCGCCGGCGCCTGTCCAGACGGTATTGATATCTATTTCGAAAATGTTGGCGGCGATGTTACCCGGGCTGTTGCTCCTCTCCTCAACTCAGGCGCTCGCGTTCCAATCTGCGGTTATGTATCGAACTACAACGACGAAGACATGGCCAACGCTGTCACCCCTTTTCATATCTTGAAGGAACTGGATGAAGTCCCCGAGCATCGTTTCTTTGTGGTGACCGAATGGCATGCGAAGTGGGTAGAGGCAACTAAACAATTAGGCGCATGGGTCAAAGAAGGCAAAATCAAATTCCGCGAATCCATTGGAGAGGGGATTGAGAATGCACCTGAGCTGTTTCGAGGTATGCTGAAAGGACGAAATTTTGGCAAGCAGCTAGTGCGTATTGCTGACGAGAACATAGATTAGAGCGATGGATTCGACGTTAGAGAACTTCTCCATAGACCGATTATTTGGCCTCTTCGGTAAAACAGCGCTCGTGACTGGAGGTACCAGCGGTCTCGGCTTGCACATGGCTAAAGGGCTTTTGCAAAACGGCGTAAAGGTGATGATCGCCTCGCGTAGCGAAGACAAGTGTGCCCAAGCTCTCGAAGTCTTGACACCTTTCGGAGAGATTAATGCAGTCGTTGCTGACGTCACAAAACAAGAGGCGAGGGCTAAACTAGTTGCAGCGGTAGAGGCGCGTTTTGGATCACTCGACATCCTCGTAAACAATGCCGGTGCAAATTGGGGAGCGCCTCTTGAGGAATATCCCGATGCGGGTTTCGCAAAGGTTATGGACACGAATCTCAATGCTGTTTTCGCACTTACGCGGGATTTAGTTCCCGCGCTCGCGCGAGCCGCAACCGCAGATTCACCCTCACGCATCGTCAATATAGGGTCTATGGATGGCATTCACGTTCCGATTGTCCAACGCGTGCCGACATTCGCTTATTCGGCGAGCAAGGCGGCTTTGCATCATCTAACCAAAGCGTTTGCTGTTGAGCTGGGCGCTCAACACATAACCGCCAATGCGATAGCGCCTGGTTTTTTCGAGTCGAAGATGACAGACCATGTGTTTGAACACTATCTTTCAGATATCGAAGACGACTGCCCTCTGCATCGTGTGGGGCGTCCCGAGGAAATTGTTGGTATTTTGGTTTATCTCGCTTCGCGAGCGGGTTCTTACACGAATGGCACAGTAATCCCTGTCGATGGGGGAACGAGTATTTCGAAAGGCAAGCGTGAGTGGACGCTGTAAAGCGCGGCTTTCGTCCTAAACAAACGATTTAACAGTGAATCGATACAGCAGGAGATAAGGGGATGAGTTTATTTAGTCTAGAGGGGAAAGTCGCCCTAATTACTGGCTCTACAAAAGGTATCGGTAAGGCAATTGCTGAGCGTATGGCAGAGCAGGGGGCCTCGGTTGTGATCTCCAGCCGAAATCAAGACGCGTGTGATGAAGTGGCGGCGGCTATTTCTGCGCGTGGTCACAAGGCAATGGGTATTGCCTGCAATATCAATCATAAGGACCAGCTACATCAACTAGTTGATAAGACTAAAGCGGCTTTAGGCAAAATTGATGTGCTCGTTTGTAACGCAGCGTTAAATCCTTTTTTTGGGAAATCACAGGATATTCCCGATGAAGCCTTTGACAAAATTATGCATGCAAATATAGGCAGTGTGCATCGGCTCTGCCAGCTAGTCATTCCCGGAATCGCCGAATCAGGCGGTGGCGCTGTGGTAATAATTTCGTCCATCGGAGGCTTGAAAGGAACTGATGCTTTGGGTGCCTACGCGATATCTAAAGCAGCTGATATGCAGATCGCACGCAATTTGGCAGTAGAATGGGGGCCTAAGAATGTGCGAGTCAACTGCATCGCGCCGGGCCTTGTGCGCACAGATTTTGCGAAAGCGCTTTGGGAGAACCCCGACATTTACGCCGCTACGGTGAAGAATTATCCACTGCGCCGCATCGGTGAACCCGACGAAATCGCTGGCGCTGCGGTGTTTTTGGCGTCGCAGGCAGGTAGTTTTACGACGGGCCAGACACTCGTTATTGACGGCGGCGGCACGATTGCGAGCTGATTACGAATCCAATTTAATTTCAAAAGTACACAGTAAAGGGTAAATGCCATGATGAATTTAGGACTATCAGACGAGCTCGTTGTTATTCGTGAGAAGATTCGCAAGTTTGTGGAAGAGAAGGTCGAGCCAGTCGAGCAGGAATACCATGACGAAGTTAGCGTTGGCGATCGCTGGTCGCATACGCCACGTCAGGACGAAATCATGGAGAGCCTCAAGGCAGAGGCGCGGCAACAAGGGCTTTGGAATTTTTTCTTGCCTAAGAGTCAAGGTGGCGCTGGGATTTCGAATCTTGAGTACGCCCACCTAGCGGAAATCATGGGGCGCAGCCGCCTCGCTTCAGAAGCTATGAACTGCAGTGCGCCAGACACAGGTAATATGGAAGTGCTCGAGCGTTATGGGTCTGAGGAGCAAAAGCAGCAGTGGCTTTTGCCCTTGCTAGCAGGAGAAATTCGCTCTGCGTTCGCGATGACTGAGCCCGGTGTCGCCTCTTCGGACGCGACGAATATCTCAACAAGCGCGGTGTTAGACGGCGACGAGTGGGTGATAAACGGCGAGAAGTTCTATATTTCTGGTGCCGGAGATGCGCGTTGCAAGATTATGATCACTATGGTCGTTACAGACCCTGATGCGCCCAAGCATAACCGGCAGTCGCAAATACTTGTGCCAATGGACGCAGAGGGTGTCGAAGTTGTTCGCCCTATGCACGTCTTTGGTAAAGATGACGCGCCCCACGGCCACATGCATATCAAATTCCACAACGTACGCGTACCCGAAAGCAATATTATTCTTGGTCGCGGTCGTGGCTTCGAAATTTCGCAAGGCCGCCTTGGGCCGGGTCGCATACATCACTGCATGCGATCAATTGGCGCGGCGGAGAAGGCTTTGGAGCTCATGTGCGAGCGCGCTGTAAGTCGAGAGGCATTTGGTAAGCCGCTCGCGGAGCTTGGCGGCAACTACGATGTAATCGCTGATAGTCGTATCGAAATTGAGATGTGCAGGCTTTTAACGTTCAAGGCGGCATACCTCATGGATACTATCGGAAATAAGGCTGCTCGCGATGCCATATCGCAAATCAAAGTTGCGGTGCCCAACATGGCGCTTCGTGTAATCGACAGAGCTATTCAGATGCATGGTGCTGCAGGTATCTCTCAGGACTTCCCGCTTGCATCGCTCTGGACGAGCCAGCGCACGCTGAGGCTTGCCGATGGGCCCGATGAAGTTCATAGACGCGTTATTGCGCGCAAAGAGCTGGCAAAATACAGTTGATATCTGCGCACCCAGCAAGCCGTCACTGTCTCGCTGCCTGCTCATTGAGAGTAAGCAAGCTCAATGAGCATTCGTAACGCGAGAATTAAATGTAAAAGCAGAGGTTAAGGCCTCTGCTTTTTTTTTGCTAAATGTACTGACGAGAATAGCCCATCTAGATCCACAAACTGCGACATTTTGTCGCGGGCACTTTGCAAATTGCATCTAGGTGCTGATGAATACTCCTGACATACTTAGTATCTAACAAGTCGCTCGCTTCCTTTCTTTGAGCGGCTCCGATTGGGCGTCGGAGAGTTTTCTAAACGCTCGGTAACGTGCAATGTCGGTTTATTTTAGGAGAAAAAATGAAAATCAAGTTTGTAAGCTCGCAAGCATTCTCTCTGATGACTATGAGCATGCGCTGCGTGGTACTGATTGCCTGTGTTTTTGTGAGTTCGATAGTTAGCGCTCATAATGTGCTTAAGTCGTCTGTTCCTGCTGACGGCGCTACCCTTGAAGGCTCGCCCAGCGAGCTAGCGCTAGAATTCAATGGTCAGGTTAGATTGGTGAAACTGAATTTAAAAATTGGAGAAGAGGAAGTGGAGGTTGGTTTTAAGCCCAATCCGACCGCGGCGTCTTCGTTCGCTATACCAGTTCCGGAGCTCTCGCCCGGCGCCTATGCGCTCGAGTTTTCGATTATCGGCGCAGATGGTCATACTGTTGCTGGCCACTTTAATTTTGGCATCGGGATGCCTGCTGCTCAAGAGGGTGCTGGGCACTAGCGCGTCAAAAATACATTATTGATTGCGGTTTACTCTTTGATGGCCTCTGCGGTTTGGACAATTCTAGCAATCCTAGCAAAAGTTGGTATCTTTGCGGGCGTTATAGCGTCTGCAGGGGGGATTGCTGCCCTTCGTGGTTATCATAACGGCAGCCGCGAGGGTCACGGTCGACTGCTGTCCTATTGCCTTCTGGGTGCGCTTCTCGGGTTCCATTCGAGTTTGGCGCCGGTTCTTATACAGGCAGGTCAGATTAACGATGCAGGCCTCATGGGCATGTTCGATATCGATCTTGTTTTGTTTTTGCGCGGTACTCCAGTGTGGGAATCCGCCGCGTTTAGAGGGGCAGGTTTCGCGCTCTCCGCGCTCTTAGTTCTCTCGCTGCTAAAGACATTGAACGCGCAGAGAAAATCACCGGAACCTGTGTTTTATCACATTGCCTCTTTTGGGCAGGCGCTTGCGCTAACGCTCGTTGCCTACGGATTTACACTGTCAGGCCACATCTCGCTGCTCGACCCATGGGTGCGGGCAGCGCTGACAATTCATGTTGCGGCAATGAGCATCTGGCTAGGCATGCTTCTACCCTTGCGTTGGTGCTGTGTCGATATGGAAACTAACCCGCTGATCATGCAAATGGCCCGTTTCAGCCGTCTAGGTATTGGCCTAGTTGCTACACTCGTCATCACAGGGATCGCCATGTTGCTCTCCTTGATCGATGTTGCGGATCTATTCAGAACAGATTACGGGCGCCTTATGCTGCTCAAATTAATGGCCTTTACCGCCTTGCTCATCATTGCAGCACTTAACAAGTGGCGCTACGTTCCCGCTCTCTCACTGCCGGGCGGCAATCAGAAACTGGTCCGAAGCATCGACAGAGAAATTTGTGGAGCAGCGGCTCTTTTGGTTGTCGCGGCAGTGCTCACTACCGCGCTAGGCCCGAGTTCGCACTGAGCGCCGCGGGATAGGTCTTGCTCAAGAAACCTCTCGTCTCTGCCGATGGAAATGAAGGACGCAAATCAAAGTACGCGTCATGACTTTTACCAACAACTGCGAAGGCCCTCGCAATAAGGCTCGTTAAAGACATCTCTTACTAGCGCCTTCAAACCTTGGTCTCAACTCGATTGGTTTTTTTAAATGCCTTTGATCAAATTACTGACTCGATATTTTTTTGGAAGTGTCGCCAAGTGGAATGTAACTCTGCTCCGCCTAAGTGTCGTACTGACGACATCAACAAGTTCTATCGCGCTGGGTGATTATGATCCTGCACCTTTTCTGTCATGGATCGAGGAGACAAAAACGAGCGTCGACATTCCCGGTGTAGCGGTCGCAATCGTTAACCGCGATGAAGTGCTGCACCTCGAAACTTGGGGTCGCCGATCGGTCGATAAAGAACCGCTTGTCACCTCGAATTCACTTTTTAGAATCGCTTCGATGTCGAAGACGTTCGCTGGTGCAGCCGCGACCTTAGTCGTAGATACTAAGCAGCAGTCGTGGGACAGCAGGTTAAGCGATATTTTTCCGAGTATGCGGTTAGGCAATGGGCGGTCTTATAGGGAGATAACGCTTCGCCAAGTTGCCAGTCACTCGACCGGACTTATGCCACATTCTTATTCCAATCTCCTCGACGACGGCATTGAGTACGCCAAAATCAAGCCGCGGTTTTCCGAAATTCCCGCAGTATGCAAGCCCGGCACCTGCTATGGCTACCAGAACGTTGTGTTCTCTTTGATTGCCGACGTTGTCGAGGCGAGCACTGGGGAAGAGTATGAGCGTTATGTTGAGGAAAAGCTCTTCAAACCGCTCGGGATGACGACGGCGTCGGTTGGACTTGAGCCGTTTTTGTCCAGCGATAACGCGACTAGCCCGCATCGGCGTGTGCGTAAACAGTGGCGACCGACAAGCACTAACTCCGCCTACTATTCGGCTGCTCCCGCCGCTGGAATTAATGCTAGCGTGTTCGATATGGCACTGTGGCTCAGAGCAAATCTTGGTGGATTTCCCGAGGTGCTATCACCAATGATGTTGAATGACTTGCATACGCCAATCATTGAGACGCCGAATGGAAATTACTTTAATCGCTGGGAAGGTTTAGAGAAGGCTTACTATGCCATTGGATGGCGTGTATTCGATATTGAGGGTGTGCGCGTTGTACATCATGGCGGAGGCGTGCGAGGTTACCGTTCCGAGATGGCATTTATTCCGTCTGCCAACATCGGTATGGTACTTTTGTTCAATGGTGAAACAAACGCTGCTAATGAGGCGGTGCCTGCATTTCTTAGTGGGCTTAAGTAACGCTGTTTAGAATCAAATTACCAACTCACCTACAACCCCAGATATAACCCGAAGCAAGGCTATTAGTCATGAATTCAACCTTAGAACTTCTCGCTGCGCACCGCAGCATTCGAAAATTCACCGATCAGCCGCTTCCTGCAGGGCTGCTCGAAACACTTTGCACGGCAGCGCAAGCGGCCGCCACGTCGAGTTTCCTGCAAGGTGCAACCCTCATTCGGGTGACTGATCCTGAAAAGCGCAAGACGCTTGCGCGCTGCGCAGGAGGGCAGGCCTATGTCGAGACTGCGGCAGAGTTTTTAGTACTGTGCGCCGATCTGAAGCGAGCCGGAAATTATTGCCACAAATACGGCAAAGAGTTTGAAGGCGACTACACTGAGCAGTTTATTATCGCCACAGTGGACGTTGCCCTGATGGCTCAGAATTTGGTGGTCGCGGCCGAATCGGTTGGTCTTGGCATCTGTTACATCGGCGGCCTGCGCAATAATCCGCAAGAGGTGTCAGATTTGCTCGAGCTGCCGCGGGGCGTCTATCCTGTGTTCGGCCTCTGTCTTGGCTACCCCGACCAAGATCCTGAAGTTAAACCTAGGCTGCCGTTACCAGTGATTCTAAAACAAGAGCGCTACAACGAAGAGGGCGATGAGGAAGCCATAGCCCGCTACGATGAGACAATTAGGGAGTACTATGCAACGCGCACGGGTGGGGGGCACGGTATCAGTTGGTCCGAACAAGTTGCTATGTTGTTGTCCGAAAAATCGCGCCCACACATGCGTGAGTTTTTGGCAGGCCAGGGCTTTTTGTTTAAATAGGCAGAGCTGATCGGGAGTTATTCTTTTGGCACTACGCGGTAGGAACCAGTAGACGGCAGACTTTCGACAGCATCACTTACTTTGCTGGCGATAATTTCGGAAGGGCGTATTGCCTCGTCACCGATCGAAAATTTAAATTCGCCATTAAGTAAGCCGCGCTTTCCATCGGTAACCGACCAGCGGGCGATATAATACTCTGATTCGGGCAGTTCAAACCCGAGCGGATAGGCAAAGCTGTCTGCCATGCGGTTAGGGTCATAGCCGAAGCCAATGTTTATCCACTGACCTTCGGCTGTGTAGAGAGCTAACTTGAGGAGTGTGACATCGACTCTGAAGCTCATCATAATCATCTGGGGTGACTCATCGAGCACAGAGTCGTCGGTTGGAAAGGTCACACCTGGTGTTAGAACACCGTGACTATGCTGAGCCATGGCGTGATTGGGTAGCTGAATTGTCAGACACGCGAAGGCAGCGAAAAAAGACAGCGCAGTCCATCGAGACCGTAAAACCCGATTCTCGTTTCGCTGATTCCTCTGAAGTCTGCCGTACATTATCCTGTCCTCCTCTCGTTCTCTCACGCTGTGTCTATTGGAGCCGGGCTTCTGCCGGCGCTGAGCTACTGCTCGAAATACGCCATACACTGCCTCGACAGTGCACATAGTCTGCCCGATTCTTCATATATTCGTCCACTTTGCTGGGTATATCCGTCTGCCGCGGCATCGAGATCAAAATCTAAGTAGAACCAATCACCTTGAACTTCGGCGGGATCAACGAGGAACTCCAATCCCCAGCTCACTGAACTCGCGGGGACGAAGGGTTTTTCGTAATGGCAGAGGAGAACAGGAGGCGGCATATCCGCGATGGCGATTATCTTTTCCGCCGGATAGTCAGACATATCACAGCGATGTCTCACCCACATATTAAGGCGTCGCGATCGCGAGCCCGAGAACGGCATAGCGTCTCCAACCCAGCAACCTTCGAACTGGTTAAGAAAGGTAGGCATGCGAGCTGCATAGTCGGCGAACGGAATGCCTTCGCTGCGAGGCAAAGGATCGATTAGCGGGGCAGCATCGACACGAATCCCTTTGCGAGCCTGTCCAAATACCCCGAGGGCCTGAAGTGCTGGATTACCTCCGCTGATCACGGTAGCGCTGCATTGGGTGACGTTCCGCCCCTGGCGCTGCACAGCCGCTTCCACCAAGAGCGGTGCTGGCGGTAGCGGGGCGATAAAAGAGGCCATGAGTGAGCGCAAAGGCGGTGGTGGATCGAGCTCTTTCTTCATGCTCAGGCTGGCAAAAGCTGCAACGAGCCCGCCGAATGCCGCGCGGCCCTGAGACCAGTTTTCATCAAAAGAAGTTTCGTTTTTTGTGCTGTGTTGAAGTCTATCTAAAATGTCTTGCAGGGAATTGCCGGTCACGAAGAAAACCTTTTCTAGTGCGATGATTGCCCCTATCTCGGGCGTGTAATATTCTTAATGATTATAGGTGAGTGCAACAAAGATGGCTCTAGTTTATCGAAGCCTTCACAGCAATTTATCCGAATGTTGCTGATAGCAAGCGCAGAAATTTGAGAATTGGAATCGCCATAGTCGATACGAGCGTTACAGGCGATAATAGAGTAATGTCGAGCGAGAAGAATGTGAAAGCACACAATGTCAAAGGATGCAGGAAGGAGATAATGCAAAAGAGAGTCTGCGCTCGGAGAATGCTTGCGGCAGTGTGGTTAATGCTCTACGTCTATACGGCTTCTGCGCAGACCCCCTCAGCGGTGGCGACTTATCCGCGTGCAGCTGTAGATTTTTCAGGCATTGTTGCCAAAACGCAAACGACCCCGATGGACGATTCTGTGTTTGACTATTCTCCCGAAAAATTAGGACTCCTTTTCCCTCAAAAAGTGCATTTGGTTAAACTGATTTTGAGGGATCAAGCACACGAGTGGGTAGATATTAGCTTTCGTTACAGCCCGCGACTGTCGAGCAGTTTCGAATGGTTTTTGCCAGAGCTCAAAGCTGCAGACTATTACACGGCCGAATGGGCCATTCTGGATGAAGAAGATCGCCTCATACGAGGAAGCTTTAGCTTTTCGTTTGGAGAGGCGGCACGTCTCCCTTCGCTAATAAAGGCCGAGCAGGAATTGACGCTCCGTCTGAGAAATGGCGAGGATGAGAACACACGTTTCATCACACCGCCTCGTACTCAAATCATTCTCGAGCAAGAGCCGCGTACGTATGATCCGCCATTCACTCTGCGCCTTGAAGAGCGCGACAACCCAGTTGAAGCTAATCAGCAATAAAGTAGCTAGCGATGAGACTAAAAAAACCGGCAATCTTAATCAAGTTTGCCGGTTTTTTTAGTTAGAGAGCCGAGAAGTGAAGCTACTCGGTTACCTCTACGGTAATGTAATCATCGTTGTAAAGCCCACCATCGTCCGCACGAGCCCAAAGGACATAGGTCCCCGGCTTGTCGAAGGTCGCAGTCACTTCGATAATGCCATCTTCGGGAAGCTCAGGCGGCAGCCAGAGGGCGCCCCACGGAGAGTTAGCTGATGTGCGTGTGTCCTCCCATGGCTTAGGTAGGGGAGGATCAAACTCAACATGCCCTTCGCCTCGGTAGACATTCCAGGATAGAAATAAACCATTAACCTTGCCTACGGTTATCCTTGTAGGTGGACGCATCATGCGGCGCATAGCCTCATCTTCAGAAATTCTACTTTCGCGACTCGCTTTGGGTATACCGTCGTCAAGCACCTGCGTGCGAAGCACAAGGGGTTCACCAACGCGCGCAGTTCGAATCTTGTCGCCTATCACTTCGATGTCAGGCTTAACGTTCGCTCGAGACTCAGGGCTGCTAGTACCTGCGCCTAAGGAGCCGGTCTCAGAGGCAATAACAATGTTATCGACCTGATAATCTGTCTTTAGCGTTGCGTAGGCTTTCCGCTCTACACCATTGACTCTGAGTGTCCAGACCAGTTCTCGGTCGCCCCAATCAGCAGGCACGACTACCTCGAAATTGAAGCGATTGCGCCGCGGAAGAAAACGAGTCGGCTGGCCTCTATCGGCATCTCCTGGGGCGAAGAAATTGTTCTCACCGACAGGAACATCGGGCTCTTCAAGCCAATTCTCATTCATATACCCAAACATGAAGCTGAACGTGCCGTCAGGATTCGGACGCCAGCCCTCGTAGGCGGGCTCTACATGTTGCCCCGTCTGATAGCTTGTTTGCGCGAAGCTAGACGAGTTGAAGGGGGTGAAGAGTAGGAATACTAGGAGGGTTGTTACTGAGTTAATCAGCAGAGCTTTCGCTCTGCTGATTACTGCACTTGAGTTAACACACATGTTGTCTTGTCATCCTCGAGTCATGTTTTGCAATCTAGTTGGCGGCGACTTCGTTGCCTGTCACTTCGTCATCCTTGTCGGCTATTGGCGCAACAAGTGGTGCTAGGCAAAGAGGACAGCCGATAACGTGGTCGTTGGGGCCTAGGTTGAGCACCTGGCGGCGCTCTGCCATTGCTTCGTGGAACTGCTCATCTGTAAGCGTTACACGGATGCCAAGGTCGATAAACATATTAGTCACAGAGCGGTTGCCCGAGCCCTGCCAGTTGCGTGGGTCAGGTACGTTAGGGTTTGTCTCTGTGTTGTTCATGTATCCAACAATATGCAAGATCGTGCCCTTAGGCAGGATCGGCGCAGCTTGGTCGGCGTAGGGATAGCCACGCACCCAGTTGTGGTCGTAGCCCACGCAGGATAATGTCTCGATGGTGTATCCCCAAATAGCCTCTAGACACATACGCTCGCCGGGGGCGTGCAGGTGAGGCTCGAAGCTAATGATTTTCGTGTGATTCTCGAGCACGGTGTAGGCATGAAGCTCTTGGTCCTTGGCATTGCCTTGGATGCTGATATCTACGCCATTACCAAGTCCGATGAATGCATTTTGGTACTTAGGCTTATAGTCCTTGTCGTGGAACCGGAAGCCAACTTCGAGGTGCCCCGTCGTGTCTCGGCCGTTCGAATGAAGGTGCACTGAGTCCGATACGATAGCAGAGCCCGCCTTAAGAAGACGGCCCGCGTCTTCATCAAAGATGTCGGCGTTGCGGCCTACTTCATGCACTGGCCAAGGAATTGAGAGACCAGGTGCTCGTTCGCCATTTTCATCGAGCATCGCTGTGCCCCAGATCATGTGGTGGAATATATAGCGGCCACCTACAGTACCGGCATCGGCGGTGTTGTCGACGTCGTTAACTTCAACGACTTCTACAGATTTAACGTAGCGATCTTCTTCGAGACCCGTTGGGATATAATCGATTTCACCCCACCAATCTGGTGTTCCAGCGAGTTTGGTGACATCGTTCATCACGACCACGAGGTCTGGCTTGCCAGCTTTCCATTTGAGGCTGTCGTCGAAAACTAGCGGCTTAGGCGCATCAGCGACATCTCCTTTGGGTGTGCCGCTGCGGGCCCACGTTGAAATGGCTGCGATTTCCTCATCGCTTAGAGAGGGATCGTCCTTGTAATCCTGAATGCCTATATTCTTTTCCATATACCAAGGTGGCATCGCACCTGCGCGATCGCGAAGCCCAGTCTTGTATTCGATAAGACCAGCGAACGGGGCTACTTCTTCGTAGGTTACCAGTGGCATAGGGCCTGCACCGCCTTCTCGGTGGCAGTTCTGGCAGCTGCGCTGCAGAATAGGCTCTATATCTTTATGAAAGGTAACTTCGTCTTGCGCCATCGCAGAGCCTGCGAACGACATGGAGACTGTCATAGCGAGCGCGCTGAGGGCGAATTGAGCGGTGAAGTTGCGCATAATTAAGCGACTCCTAGTTGGGTTCTGAACGATTTTCTGTGAAAAGAGAGAATTGAGATCCTATTTCTTAGTCACGATACTTTCTAACTCCTTGAAGATAGCATTGAAAGCGGGTTAGTGGGAAGAGGCTGCGTTCCGCCGTCGTCCTCAAACCCCGCGCTCAGGACCCTTTAATAGCGCCCAGAGATTGCTGCTTGCGAATAAGCTCGCGAAAAAAACGAGCAGGGCGAGGCAGAACCACTGTAGTGCGTAAGACAGGTTCTGATCGACATCGGCGCTCACCGCTGGCCAGTGCCGCACTAGCACGCCGTCTTGCTCAGCTGTAAGTCTCACTTCAAAGGGCCAGACTTCTTCGCCCAGAAGCTGGCTTACGATATCGATCTCAAGATCGCGCATGAAAACTGGCCACTGAGAGCCGTCAATCTCGCTTTCTCTTGGCTTCCAGGAGGCAGGTGGCACGTAAATTTGAGCCGTGACCGACACCAGGCCGTCAACGGGTGCTGTGTAGATGTTTTGTCCAGGTTTGTTGATGGCGCTAGTCCAACCTCTGCTGACGAGTACTATTTGATTATTTGCACTGAGTCGGAATGGGGTGACGACCCCATAACCTATCTGCGTCTGATGAAATTGCCCGAGCAGCAAAATAGTCTTGTCGTTGAGGTATTCGCCCTGAAGCGAGACATGGCGGTTTTGTAGCTCTGGATTGGCTCGATTGAGGTGTCCGCGAGGGATCGATTCGATGGGTTCCGCGCCGCGTTTAGACTCGTCCTCCATGACTTGCTGAGCATTGACTTTCTCGGCAGCACGATCGAGTTGCCAAAGGCCGAGGCGCCCGAAGGCCAATATGGTCAGCACAACGCAGGCAAATAGGAGCCAGTTGATGCGAATTGTAAAAACGCCTATGCTAAATTCTTTAGTTGAAAACATTATTTTCCAATTTATTCAATTATTTATTTTATTATTCTCATAATTTTTTTAACTGTGCATCGCTCACGCCTTCAATGCCTGCTAGTCCTAAAATGATCAGTAGTGACGCCTGCGGTCCGAGATGAGAATCCGTCGGGATAAACCACTCGTCTGGTGAATGCGCACCGCCTCCCTGACCGCCGCCGTCTATCGTGATCGCTGGAATGCCGAGCGACATAGGGACATTCGAATCGGTGCTAGAAATACTTAAGCCTCGAAATTCGACACCAAGCTCCTCAAAAGCTAAGGCAGTAAGCTGAACTAGTGGACTGTCGCTTGGCGTCTGGCCAACGGGCCTGTCGCCGATAAGCACAAAGTCGACTGTTATTTCACCGCTATTCCAGCGAGCGTTCTCCTCGGCGACCGCTTCAAGCGCGGCGTCTTTCGCGCGCTGTTCCAGAAGTGCGAGCTGATGTCGGTCGTTCGACCGCATATCTATAGCGAATACGGCATCTGCAGCGATGGAGTTCACCGAGGTACCTCCAGCAACGGTGCCTACAGTAAATGTTGTTTTAGGCGAGCTGGGCGTTTCTAGATCACCAATTTTTGCTATAGCGCGCCCCATCGCGTGGATAGCACTAGCTAGACCGAAGGCACCAAAAGAATGTCCGCCAGGCCCTTTGAATCGAAATTCAAAGCGCCGACTGCCCGTGCCACCGTTAGTGATACGCCCCATGCGAACACCATCGATAGAAATAAATCCGTCGATTGAGGGATGGTCACGGAAGATTGCCTTGATGCCTCGCAAATCACCACGGCCCTCTTCGCCGACATTGCCGGCGAACATGATATCGGCGTCGGTTTCAATGCCGCTGTCGTTCAGAATGTCGATAACCGATAGCATGGCAGCGAGCCCGCGGGTGTCATCTCCAATTCCAGGCGCATAGTACCGGCCATCGCGGAAACGGACCGTGGTATCGACTCCCTCCGGGAATACTGTATCTAGATGGGCGGCTATGAGCAGCAAAGGACCATTGCCGCTACCTTTGCGTATTCCAATCGCATTGCCTTCGGAGTCTATGTAAGCGTCTTCTAAGCCACGCGCCTTAAGCTGTTCAAGGAAATAAGCGGCCCGGCGCTCCTCTTTGAACGGCGGGGCGGGAATTTCTGTGGGAGTCGAAATTGCTCTTTTTAATAGCCTCGGGCCTGATCTCGAGTTCTGCGAGCGCATCGATTACGCGTGGATCTGCCAGTACAGCCTCAAACCCACTTCGCACGTTATCCTCTATTTCTATCCCCGTCTGTTGTGCCATGCTTTGCTGCGCAGTGGTGGCTAAGCCTACTGCGGTAAATAATAGAACGCTGAGAACAGCGTTTCTTTTTACCCGAGCTAGTGTCGACGGGAAGAGGTTTTCATTGTCGATTGCTGCAAATGAGGTCAAAGACATAAATATTCTCTACTAGAATGATGCGGTTACTTTGAAGCCATGATTTTCGCCTGCTAGCCTGCCAGATACAATCTTCTTAGGTTGGTGGATCTCAGACGAGGCGAAAGCAAGCTTAGGCGCGAAGAGGAGCGATGGCGCGATCGACAATCGAGGCGATTGTGCTCAGTGTTAGGAGCCAAACTAAAATTTTACCGCAGATCTCGACGGCCGCGGTGAGCGATGTAGGCAACCAAGCGAGCGCTGCAATGGAGAAAGCGACCAGCGGGAAAAAATACAGCACACCATTCCAACGCCCCAAAATGCTCATGCGCAGGCTTTTTTGTTTGAATAAAAAGTAAGAATCGAGAACGTACTGTGAGAAGGCTGCAGCGATTAAAATTGGCAGTAGCGGGCTGATATTCCCTGCGATCGCGAGACCCGCGAGACCTGAGGTTACGAAAATAAAATCTGTGACATGGTCAAACAGCATACCCCGGCTAGATGCTGTCCCGAATCTACGTGCGGCTTGACCATCAGCGATATCTGTTGCCATAGCGAGTAATACAAGACTGAGCAGGGTGCTCGCAGTCATCACGTCGGGCAACGCGAAAGCCAGAGCTACCGGCGCTGCCAATGAGAGGCGCAGCGCCGTGAGAAGGTTAGCAATCACGAGCCGAACAGGTCGCGTTGAGCTTTGCGCCAGAAGAGCAAACCAATCGCTGCGTTAAACAAGATGAAGAAGTTGTGTTGCACAAAACCGAAAGCGGCAAGTTGCCCTTCGTTTTCCGGAAATAAGAACACCCAGAACGTAATAGCACCTGCGCGCATCGGAGTTGGCGCCGCTGCGGCAAAGAAAATGACTGGCAGTAGCGGGAGCAGAGTCATTATCGACACATCAACACCAAACAGATTGAGCGCTATAGTGTAGACGATGATGGCTGCAATAAGTGCGGGTGAGCGGAGCAAAAAGAACCCAAGGTAATGAACAGGCTTTGCTGAGCGGAACGCATGAAAGAGCCGGCGATCACGGAAACCGTGCGAGGGGAGAATGAGGCCACGGAAATAAGCAATCCACACCACCAAGAAAACGGCGGCTCCGCTAGCGATGTAGGGAATAAGACCGAATTCACTCGGCAGGGCTTCACCGCCGAAGCTATAACCTATGGTGGCCCAAACCAAAAGATAAAATACTTCGCAGAACATGATGAAGATCATCACCGAGCCCACTTCCCAACTCGGGATTTGGTGCCGTTTGTTGAGGTAGAGCGCCATAGCGCCTTTTCCTATTTGTTCATTGAAGATCGAAATGATGTACGCACTAGCTCTCACTGGGGCGATGTCTTTGTACTTGATGTCAGAGATAAACCAATTGAGCGCCTTGGTAACGACTAGCGTGTCGATGGCAAAGTAAAAAAGTGAGTAGCAAATCATCAGCCCGAGCCACGGAACCCAATCAACCGAGGCAAAAACTTGTGCCATATAGTCGACTAGCGTCAGGCCTTCGCGCGCTGCTGCACCATTGAGTCGCATGTAGAGATAGTAAAAACAGGCAGCGGTTATGAGCAGAAATACTATTCGCCCGATACCATTTTTCTTCTTTGCCGGTGGCGTTGCCTGCTCGTCAGCTTGCTGAATGTCGTGTTCGCTATTCGCGTCGGTCATTGTTTATTGCTCCAGTATTTTTTCTATCGTGCGGTCGAGCGATGTTAGCGTCACACCTAGTTCGGCAAAGCCGTTATGACTAACTTCTTCATCTTGAGTAATGACCTCAATCACGGTCGGGGTAAACCCGCCGCCTTTGAGTGTGCTAGAGATTGCAGCCATTAATTTTGTAAAGCCGATTGGAATTGACCCTACAGTAAGTGTCGAGTCCGGATCAATTTTGCGCGCTGTTCTTGTAATCAGATCACAATAGGCAATCGCTTCCGGGCCGACTAGTTCATAGCTAGAAAACCCCGGTGCCTGCAATTTGCAGGCATTAAAAATGGCGGTGTTGAGATCGTCGATGTCGAGCGGTCGCATTTTGTAATGCCCTCCGCCTAAGGCTTTTGCCTTGGGATTGCGCGCCGCGCTCACGAGAGCAGTGGCCCCCGCTGTACCCGGTCCGAGCAGAATGGGTGTACGAATCACCGTCGCGCTTAAACCCGAGGCGGCAACAATATCTTCAGCTTCCCCTTTTGAACGGAAATAGGCATTACTCGACTTCGAGTCGGCACCGACCACCGAGATAAACACGACATGGTTGGCGCCAATTTGCTTGGCTGCGTCGATAACCGAGCGGGTAGCATCGACATTAGCCTCGCGGTATTTGCTCTTTTTTCCTTCGATTAATATGCCTGCGAGATGTACGACGCAGTCTGCGCCGTCTAAGGATCCAGCGAGCGCGTTGACATCGTCGTAACGTATGCAGGCCGATACTATTTGCGGGGAGACCGGAAGCGCCTGACGCGCGCTCTCTGAGCGAACCCCTGCGATAAAGTGTAGGTCGGGCTGTTGATCAACTTGTGCAAGTAGATTCATTCCGACGCTGCTATTCGCGCCAGTTATAGCGATTTTCATTTTCGTATCCTAAGGTGTCTGCGGTAAGTTTGTTGGCGGACGCGTGAGTTTACTACGCTGGACTCTCATCGCGGGGTCTAATGTTATTTGCGCAAGGCCGGCGGCTATTTGCGCAGTTTCTCGGCGCTCAGTGGGCGCTTCTCCATAGAGTGTGGTGCGCATCCTCGGCTTGCGCCCTAGCCGGCGGATAGTGGTTTCTATCTCGGCTGGAGACCATTCCTCGCCATGTTCCGCCCCAGCGGCACGGGTAATACTTTCATTCATAAGTGAACCACCGACGTCATTGGCTCCGGCATTGAGGCATGCCGAGACTCCCTCGCGACCCATTTTGACCCATGACGCTTGAATGTTCTCTATTAAGCCATTGAAAACTAGGCGCGGGACTGCGTGCATTAGCAGCGCCTCACGGTAACTAGGGCCGCGTCGAGCATTGCCTTTTTTATACATCGGTGCCTCGTGTGCGACAAAGGGCAAGGGCACGAATTCGGTGAAACCGCCCGTTCTGCGCTGCAGCTCTGCTATGGCATAAAGATGTCGCGCACAGTGCTCGGTGCGCTCGATGTGGCCGAACATGATGGTTGCCGTAGTTTTAAAGCCCACTGCGTGGGCACGTTCCATAACTTCGAGCCATTGTTCAGAATTGAGCTTGTCTGGGCATAGGTGCGCGCGTACATCGTCGTGGAGGATTTCGGCGGCAGTGCCGGGCAATGTATCGAGTCCGGCACTCTTCAGGCGGGTGAGAAATTCAGTCAATGATATCTCAAGCGTCTCAGCGCCTTGCCAGACTTCAAGCGGCGAAAAGGCATGAATATGCATGTGTGGGGTGGCTTGCTTCACGGTCGTAATGATGTCGATATAGGTCTGGCCCGTGTAGCTAGGGTGGATACCGCCCTGCATGCAAACCTCGGTTGCACCGCGCGCCCACGCTTCGACACAGCGTCTGCTTATTTCTTCGGCGCTGATATCGTAGGGTTTGCCGCGCAAATTTTCGCTCGCGCTGCCTTTCGAAAAGGCGCAGAACTGGCATTTAAAGTAACAAACATTCGTGTAATTAATATTGCGGTTAACTACATAGCTGACAGTGTCTCCGCAAACCGCATGGCGCAATGTGTCAGCAGCGGCGATTACCGCGTCGTAGTCATCGCCGCGGCAGCGAAGCAGGGAGGCGATTTCGGATTCTGTAATAAGGGATTTATCTAGACAACGCGCAATGGTCTCAGCAATTTCAGGGCTTGCCTTCGCCGATCGATTGGGTGATTCGGAGGAGGGTGCATGCTCGCTTAGGCCAGCAACCCAGTCGTTGCGCTTGGCATAGCCCTCTGCATCGCTTTGCTTAAGCGCTGCTGGCCTGACCTTCGACGAAAGCCAAGTCTCTGCTGCAATGAGATAGCGCGGGTAGATTGTTAATCGCTGGTCTAAGAATTTTCCTGCGCTGCCAGTATCCCGCGCGAGCTGCGCGAGATGCGGCCAAGGCGCCTCTGGATTGACATGATCGGGGGTTAAGGGTGAAACCCCTCCCCAATCATTAATGCCCGCGGCTATCAATTGCTCCAACACGCCCGGACTTAAGTTGGGTGGCGCCTGGATAGACATCTCGCTGCCAAAAATCAATCGAGCGACGGAGAGGGTCCAGATCAGTTCGTCGAGATTTGGTTCTGGTGCTTGGGCCATTTTAGTGTGCGGCTTGGCCCGAAAATTTTGCACGATGATCTCTTGCAAGTGCCCGAATCGTTGGTGGGAGTCTCTAAGCGCTAGAAGTGACTCAATGCGTTCTAACCGAGTCTCGCCGATGCCAATTAAAATGCCCGAGGTAAAAGGTATGCGCAGTTCACCAGCAAGATCGAGCGTGGCGAGCCTAGTCGCAGGGTCTTTGTCGGGCGAGCCATAATGCGGCATGCCTTTCTCGCAAAGTCGCGAGGAAGCAGACTCAAGCATAATGCCCATCGATGCGCTGACGTCACGTAGTGCTAACATCTCGTCGCGAGTTAGGTTGCCTGCGTTAATATGCGGCAGAAGCCCTGTCTCGGTGAGAACTCGTCGAGCGGCTTCGACTACGTAATCGATTGTGCTGGCGAAGCCCATTTCGGCGAGACTTTCGCGCGCTGCACGGTACCGTAACTCAGGTTTTTCCCCGAGAGTGAAGAGCGCTTCCTGGCAACCCATTTCAGCGCCGGCGACACAGGTTGCAATCACGTCATCGATTGGCATGTAAGCCTGAGGGATGTGCTTAGGCGTTTGCGCGAAAGTGCAGTAGTGGCAGACGTCGCGGCACAACTGTGTTAAGGGGATAAACACTTTGCGCGAATAAGTGACGATTTTACCGAAACCAAGATCTCTGAGTTGTGCCGCTTCCTTCGCGAGTTTTGCCGTATCTGTTCGATTTGCTAGCGCGAGTGCGTCATCTCCACTCAATCCTCTATCACCAGAAATGCCTTTGATATAGGCAGAAGGAGCGAGCGCACTGCGAACTCGTTCGCAATCGTTTTGCTCCTTCTGCACCTTGCGGATGGTAGGGTCGAGCGCTGTGTCTTCGGGCACGCTTTTACTCACTCAATGATTAATCGATTCGACGCCATGGTTTAACAATTTAGCTTTCTAATCTACCCTACGCGAGGCAGCTCGTATAGTGGGGTCGCGGGGACTAATCGCTTGTAACGAGGTGATAGCGTGTTTGTCTTGGTTGAATATAACTGAATGTCTCTCCGTTGAAAAAACCATTCTGCTCGAGCTTCATTTTCATGGGGGAATCACCCCATTCAGCAAGATTCACCTCGGCGGTTAGTTCTATGGAGTAGGCGGTGTTGGGCTGCATCGCATAGTCACCGCTGCCGGGGACGCCCCCTTGTTTATCCCACATACCAATGGTCGTTCCTGCGGCGTGTCCGTGCAAGCCAATGGGGTGGGTATAGATTATTGGAGACAGGCCTAGGGCGATTGCCTGCTCTCTGCTGCGGGCGAGTATCTCATTGCCCGAGCGACCTAACTTAAAATTTGACGTCAGAATATCCTGTAGCGCATTGCCTTCAGCAAGCGCCCTCTGCAGATGCTCAGGCGCCTCGTTCTCTCCAGGTCTTAAAATGTACGCGTTTTGTTGTGTGTCTGTTTGTAAATTCAAATAGCTAATGCCGAAATCGATATGTACATGATCGCCAGGATAGATAATATCGAGTGCCGCCCCTTGTGCGATAAGTGCATCGGTAGCGCTTTGAGGACGCTCGATCTCTATGCTGTTGTGGAACCAAGTCGTGAGTCCTAAGTCATTCACTCGCTGTCGAAACCACCATTCGAGATCTTCCGCGTTGGTTTTGCCAGGCGTGATGGCTGCGCGCGAAAAACCTTCGGCGATAATATCATGAGCAATCGCCATCACGCCGGCGTAAACGGCCATTTCTCTTTCGGTGCGCGTCTCAAGCCATGCGACTGCGAGTGGTTCGGAGGACACTATTTTCTCGCGCAGAAATGTCGGCAATGCGGCGCTGAAATCGCGCTGCTCAGAATAGGTTAGCCCATCGGCGAGCGCGTAGTCGTTCGAAAAATTAAGTGCAATATTTTTAGGGTTTGCAGCGCTGAGTATTTCCGCAATTTTCGCGTATTGATCGGGCTGCTCTTCTGGGTTCCATACCCCGGGAAAGAGATCGCCTACCGCATAGCGCGCAACAGCCATACGTTCTACCCCAAGTTCCTCGCCTCGATCTATGAATAAAAGCACCGTTCTGCGGCGAGCATTAAGCCAGGTGGCCGGTAGCATAGTTTTGACTATGGGGTCTTCATTGTATTCGCGAGCAATTAATACCCAAGCGCCGATTCCTTCGCGCCGCATGAGCATCGGGATCAGGGTGTCGAGGCGGTCGGCGATGATGTCGTCCTGCAGCGCAGCCCGATCGCGCAGGGGGAGGATTCGGTCTGCAATGCTGTCTGCACCTTGTGTGACAGTGCTCATGAAGGGCAGTGCGCTGAGCAGCATTATCGCGAGGATATTACTTGCCCGCGGACGCATCGATTGAAAGTGAGCGGTGAGTGTTCGAGTAGAAAGGCTCAACATGAGTGTCTCCTTCATAAAATCTGGACAGGGGGGCAACGCTAACAACGCGCGATTTAAGTGGCTTATAAGCTCTTTCTTAGCTTGTTACTTAGCTATTTTTCAGCAATTTTAAAAATAGCTGTGTGGTCAGCTTCAAAGACCAAGTCATTGCCTGAAAACATCGTAATGTATAGCCGTATGAACTGATGTCCTTTGTTCTCCCAACGGTCAGTCGGTTGGCAATCAACAGCGATTTCCTCATTTATCTTGATTGCACGAAGCATGCTGCCTACAGTGCCAACATGAATCCATGCGGGGAGTATGTAGAGTCGCATCAACGCACGGTTGCAGGTATCCAATAGAAAATAAGGATGTATCAACGCCTCGGGGCCACGATAGCAGGCTGCCATGTCTCTTTGAGCAGCGACGTGGCGGGCATTGTCCTCGGCAGACGGGGTCCAGAGCCACGTAGGCGCTGCCTTTTCTAATTGAATGACGTCCCACGTAAGTAGAGGGCGTTTATCGTGAGCATAAATCGCCGCTTCTTTCTGCGCCTGTTTCCGCATCGCGTATGCTCGAGGGTAGTCTGATAAGTCTAGTGGCCAGGAGACAAGAGTGGCTAACGTGGTCCCAGCTTGATTCAACGCGCGCGTCTCGATTCGATCTGGTAAATTTTTATGCTCAGGGGTTATCGCAGGAGCGGAGTTGACACATACCTGATCACCTTCGTAAGCGGGTAAAAGAAATCTCACGTCAAAGCCTGTGTTCGATAGCCATTGAGCGCCAAATTGGGCAACGAGCGGCTGGGTCATGTAGCCAAATACATTGACACCGCTTACGAGCGCTCCTTTAAACCCGTAGCGAGCAGCGACGTCATCACTGTGCATGCGGTTTTCGGACTCTGTGGCATCGTTAATTGCGGTTATCGTAAAGGCGTTGGACATAGAGTTTGCAGGTCTCGAGGATTCTTTGCGTGTCTGTTCGGTTCTAATTTATTCACCGCGCTAGTGCGTAAAATTCAGCGTTGGGCTGCAAGCTCATCACATTTGCTAGGCGATTGGACATTGCAAAAAGCGCTGCGATGGCGCCGATATCCCAAATCTCTTCTTGATCGAATCCAGCTTCTTCTAGCGCCTCGAAATCCTCATCTTCGATGCTGTCCGCCGCCATACAGACTTTGCTAGCGTAATCCAGCATTACACGCTGTCGTGGCTCTAAGTCTGCCTTTAGATAGTTAACCGCAAGCTTGTCTGCGAGTAGTGCGTCTTTAGCGCGGATGCGCAAAATTGCGCCATGCGCAATCACACAATAGAGACACTGATTGAGCGCAGAAGTAACCACGATAATCATTTCTCGTTCGGCTTTGCTAAGTCCTTCATCTTTGTCGACGAGCGAATCATGTAATGCAAAAAATGCGCGGAATTCGTCCGGGCGATGCGCGAGTGCAAGAAAAATATTAGGAATAAATCCTGATTTAGCTTGGACGTCCTCTATGCGCTGGCGGATATCTGGCTCCATGGCGCTTAAGGGCGGAATTGGAAAGCGGCTTATGCTGGCGTTGTGAGCCTCTGTAGACGAATCTGATTGACGTTTCTTGGGTGGTTTAGACATGAGGTACTCGATTGAATTGTAATTAGTAGAGTTTATTCAGAGCCGTGTTACCGCTGGAATGGGTTAGCCTGCGACATCGACATTTTTGCTCATTACGCGTCTGACGAGCGGCTCGAAGTGCTCGAGAGGCAAGCTGTCATATTTGGCGTCGAAAGCGGGCATATCGTACAGCTCGACAAATTCCTTGGTGTGCTCGTAATGAGGGTGGTCGGCAAATTTTTCACGTGCATCTTTGTTGCCACCAAGATGTTCGAAGTAGTAATAGCCTTGGAAGATAGGGTGATTCTGAAGCATCCAATGATTAGCCTCGCTTATAAACGGTTTGAGAATCGCCGCCGCGAGCCCGCCGTGATCATACGTACCAAGTGTATCGCCAATGTCATGAAGCAGAGCGCAAACCACGTATTCCTCATCTCGGCCATCACGTAACGCACGTGTGGCGGTTTGCAGGCTGTGTTGAAGGCGATCAACATTGAATCCGCCAAAATCGCCGTCGAGTAAACGCAGATGGTCTAGGACTCGCGTCGGTATTTCTTGTGCGAATTGCGTATAATTCTCGAGAATAATTTCAGCGTCTTGTTTGCTGCACTCATCGAAGCGAGTAAAGGTAGCCTGGCGCTCGCCACTGTGCTGAGCATTTGTTGAAGTTTTAGCGTTCATGACTTTATCCGACCCTGTGCTGTGTTTGATGTGCCTTTTCGGTTAATGGAAAATAGCCTTAAGGGCGGCTGAGTTCAAGCGCTGTCTGGCGAAGGTTGACTATTGCAGAGAGTGCTTCAGCTCCGGAATCGAGTAGAAAGGAAATACGGTATGGCAAAGTTAGATCAAGACCTGTCAGGTAAAGTCTATGTGGTAACTGGCGCGAACAGCGGCATAGGCTTCGAAGCTTCTCGGAACTTCGCGGCAAGGGGCGCGCGGGTCGTGCTTATTTGTCGAAGCAAAGAGAAAGGAGACGCCGCGCTCGCCAATATAGAACAAGAGACGGGGAATGATCAGGGGCGTCTGTACGTCGCCGATATTAGCTCACTCGAAGAAGTCAGCGCTTTGGCAGATCAACTGCTAGAGGACTTTCTGAAAATCGATGTGCTTTGCAATAACGCCGGCTCGGCGAACGGGCGACGTACCGAGACCCGGGAAGGCTTTGAGACGACTTTTGTGACGAACCACCTATCTGGATTCTTGCTCACTAAGAAATTGATGCCGGCGCTAGAACGTGCTTCAACCAGTGGCTTGGCCAGAGTTGTATTCACGAGTTCGTATGGGCACGAAAATAGCCCGCTCGATTTTGACGACCTTGGACTGAATAACGGGTATAAAACGCTAACCGCCTACGGGCGGTCTAAGCTAATGAATCTGCTGACCGCGCGTGAGTTGCAGCGGAGGGTTGGAAACCACAATATTGTCAGCAGTTCGTTTCATCCAGGCGCAGTCAGGACTCCGATATGGCGTAAAGGGGGGCTGCTCGCTAGGACAATTGGTGTAGTCATTTACCCCTTTATGGTGAGCGTAGAAAAGGGTGCAGACACATTTATTTGGTTGGCGAGCTCGGACGATTCCGCGAGCGTGAATGCCGATGGCAATTATTTTTATAAGCGGCGCAAGGTTAAAATCGCGGCGCATGCAACTGACGCCGACGCCGAGCGCCTCTGGGATGTCAGTGAAGAACTGGTTCGTCCTTTCGTCTAACCGAGTATCGCCAACTTACTCTGGCAAGCCAAAGGTGAACACTACATTGCCCGAGGCTATAGTGACAAATTGCTCACCGTCGACGGCAAAAGTCATCGGCGCAGCATGCACCCTCGCGCCAAGAGAGGTGTGCCATAGTTCATCGCCGGTTGCCGCATCGAGTGCGTAAAAGTAGCCGTCGGCACTGCCACTAAACAGCAGGCCACCGGCGTTTGTTGATATTCCTGCCGATGAGCGTGGCATGATTGGGAATTCCCAGACGATTTCGGCGGTCGTAGGATCTATGGCGCGAATCGCACTGTGGAATGCGTCCATAGGTTTCAGATAACGGCCAACCCCGCCGGTAAAGCTTTCGCCCTCTTCATAGTCTTGGTCGCGTTTAAAAAACTCCTGTTCGCCGTCAAACGCAGTCACATAAAAAAGTCCAGTTTGCTGTGAGAAAGCTGGCGAATACCAATTCGTTGCACCGACGATGGGGGGCGCGACCAGCGTGCCTTCGTAGGACGGCGCCATGCCTGGCACTCGGATGGGGCGCCCAGCTGCGTCGAGCCCCTGTGCCCAAGTTTGAGTTGCATAGGCTTTGCCTTTAATGAACTCGCCGGTTTGGCGGTCGAGCGTGTAGTAGAAACCATTACGATTTGCCCACAGCATCGCGTTGCGAGTCCGGCCATCGATCTCTATGTCGGCGAGTATAGGTATTTGGATTGAGTCGTAGTCATGCACGTCGTGCGGTGTAAATTGAAAATGCCAATCTATCGCACCGGTATCACCGTTGAGAGCGAGGACCGAGTCTGAGTAAAGGTTGTCGCCGAGCCTGACATCGCCATTCCAATCGGGGCCGGGGTTGCCCGTACCCCAGTAAATTAAATTGAGATCGGCATCATACGATCCGGTGAGCCACGTAGCCGCTCCGCCAGTCTTCCACGAATCGTCAGACCACGTTTCGTTTCCGGGTTCGCCCTCGCCTGGAATCGCATAGGTACGCCAAGCAAGTTCGCCGGTTTCGGCATCGTAGGCGTCAATGAAGCCGCGAATCCCATATTCCCCGCCAGCGATACCTGTAACGACTTTGTCTTTTACAATTAAGGGCGCAGCCGTCTTCGAATAGCCTGCCTTGTAGTCGGCGACTTCTACATCCCATAGCAGGTTGCCCGTGCGGGCGTCGATCGCAACTAAATGGGCGTCCAGAGTGCTCATGAATAGAGTTTCGCCAAGAATAGCCACGCCCCGATTATTGCGGCCGCAACAGATGCGAATATCTTCAGGAATCTGATAATCAAAACGCCAATATTCGCGCCCAGTTCGGGCATCGACAGCAACCACATTGCTCGGTGCTTCGGTGATAAACATTATGCCGTCAACCACGAGCGGAACAGTTTCCGCGCGATCAATTACGGGTATTTGATAAGCCCATTTCATTTCGAGTTGGCCAACGTTGCTGCGATTTATCGAGTCGAGCTTGCTGTATCGCTGTGAGGAGTGAGTGCCTGAATAACTTAACCAGTTTTGCGGTTCTTCATCGGCTGCAACAAGGCGTTCCCAAGTAATGGTGTCAAAAGCGGGTGTGATGACGGTCGCGAAGGTTTCTTCAGCCACCTGCTGTGCCTGCGCTGAAATCGTACAGAACAAGAGAATGAAAAACAGAGCGCTCTCGAACCCAATCAAGCGTCTGCCACTGCGTGTACCAGACACTTTCGGTGTGGGTGTGAGTCTTACATCTTGTTGCTGATTCATGGTGTAGTCTCCGGCCTAAGTGAATAAAGAAAGGCGACAAGGTCATCAATCTGTGTGTCACTAAACCTCGCGGCGTAACTTGGCATAGTAGATTCTTCGCTGCGGACAACGCGGCGCAGGGCAGAGCGAGGATAGGACCAGAGCTGAGAATCAGCATCCATAATTCTTACAGAAAAACTATCTTCGTTCATGCGCAGGCCGCTTCGGCTCACGCCGTTTTTGTCCTCCAGCGTGAGCGACCACCAGCGCGGTGCCACTTTCTCACTAGGGTCGATTAACGCGAGCGTAAGTTCATCAGGGCTGAGGTCGCTGCCAATGTTGCTTAAATCTGGGCCGAGTCTGCCACCTTTGCCGTTAAGCATATGACAATCAAGGCATTCACCGACCTCATTAAAAAGAGCCCTGCCTACCTCGGCTGATCCTCTTACGGCGATGCTAGCAGACTCGCGGCTGAGAGACTCTATATAGGCAGCTAGCTGCCAGAGCTGTGAGTCCGGCACCTGTGGATCGACCGCCATCATCGCAGTACCGCTAATTCCTTCTCGTAGAATTGTATAGATGCCAGCGCTACTGCTCGCTCGCGTTAATCGTCCTGTGAGATTCGGTGCGCCAACCTCATCGTTGCCGCGGGCGTCAAACCCGTGGCAGCGAGAGCACTGCTTCTCGAAATAGCTTCGGCCCGCATTAATATCGAAGTTGGTGTTGTAGAGATTTCCCGCATCCTCAGCCAGCCCATCACTGACCAGAAATAGATTCAAAACTAAGAGAGGCCAGAGCCATCTAGTTATGTAGTGCAATGAGAAACGAGAGCCAAAATCGCAAGGTTGGGGTTGACTAGATTCGGTCGATATCGCGGATGCAAGCTTGTACGCAGATTGATGACGCGGCTGCTGAGCGTTATCGAATAGTGATGAGAAAACCATAGCTACTCTCGCTTTCTATTATTATTACGTGAGCATAGCATCGTCACGCGGGTGTGCAATCCTTAGATAATAAAAATTATTGTTCATTCCAGAAGGCAGAAGGAGGAAGGGCATTGAAGGGGGTGTCACCTCAAGATTGAGTCTCCACGGGGTTATCGCCATGAAGAGTCGTCTCTAGCGAATGCTAGCCAGATCCGCCGTGGCCTGTAGCGAAAGCATCAAAAAGCCGGTGAAGGCGAGATTGTTAGGTGCAATGCAAGGGTCAACCAATGCGCGCATGTGCGCGATCTGACGTCTGAATTCGCAATAGAATGCCCAACTCGGTTGAGGGCGATACACGAGATTGTCGAGCTCCAAGAAACTGATGATGCCTTTTGCGGTAGTCGGTTTTACAAAGACTTCCTCTTGCGGGCTTGCATAGACTGGAGCGAGACTAATGATCGACCATTTGGCAAATTTATAGCACTGCAATACCTGTAATATCTGCTCAAAACCCTTCTGCTGATCGCCATGAAGCTGGGCCTTTAGACCGGCAGCAATGCGATTCTTTTCTTTTGGTGATAGATCATTCACTAGGTCGCGGAATTTTGGTTTTTCAAAAATAGATACCAATGACGCTCGGCTAACAAGCTTCACCCAGTCGGCGAGTAATTCATCGGTGGCACGAAATTTTTTTTGAGTGAAATTGTTATTCACGAAATCCTGCATTTTATCCAAGCGATGTTTCTTGCCGATTAATGCGAGTTCGGGATGGGCGAAGCCACCGGGATAACGGTTCAGGAACCATCTCTGTGCGATCTCTAGTCGTGATTGATTCAATTCAGTTGTCCCTGCAGAGGATTCTCTTTTTCAGTTATCAATACGAACACGCGCCCAGTCGCCTCCGACAGTTTCGAGGTGTTTACTGAGAGTTCGTCCGGTTTTTCGATAGTTTGCAACATCGTCTTCCCAGTAGTCCTTTACGCTCGCATGGACGGAGCCGCTTAGTTCTCTGGTAGTCCTTGGTCTTGCGGCAAAAAGTCCGCGTGCAGAGTTGTGAATCCTAGCACTGATGCGTTTTGGGGTGTCGCTGTTATCAGTGTTGCTAGCGTTATAAGCATTATCGGTAATGAGTTTTACTAAATCAGATTCGGGGTTGAGCCGAAGGCCTTTGGTTTCTGCCTCGGCTGCAAGCCACGCAAGTGGTGTGTCACTAAGTGCAGTTTCTGCCTTTCCGCCGCCAACATCGCTATGACTGCCTACAAACCACCATTGTTTTAGGTTGACACCTGTTTTAGATTGCCAGAGACATGGAACAAAGTCGCTCCGGTATTCATCGAGTGCGAGTGCGTGACGTGCGGTATTTACGCTACTGCTGAGGGCGGTATCGTGAAAGAGGAAGCTACGCTTATTGAGTGATCCCCAGAACGGCGCGGGTATACCCAACGAGCCTACTGTATCCCATACGCCAATAAAGCTGATCGGAATGCGGTCGGAATGGCTGTATAGGCGGCGGAAATTCACAGCAGTCAAGGAATTTGGTGTCGCAGATTTTCCTCGGCGTCGATACATCGAATAGGCCTGAGGTGTCCGGTCGGCATGGAGTGATTTTACTATGCCAGTGTTGCGTACCAGACCCGCCAGCGAGCGCACGGTGTAGGCTCCACGACTGAATCCGAAAAAAAACAGCTCGTCGTCCTTCTCGTAGTTATGAACTAAAAACCGGTAGCAGTCTTGGATGTTTTTATCGATTCCAGCGCCAGTAACCGCGCTCAGATATTTATCCGCTTCAGCGCCGAGTCCCCAGTCATAGAACACGATCTGTTCGACGCGTTCGCCTTGCGCAGAGGGGGAGACTGATGCGTGCTTATAGCCGAAAGAAGCGATTGCTCGTGTTAGGAGTACAACATTGGTTGGGTGTTTTGTTTCAGGAGATCCCCACGTGCCGTCTGCGCAGATTAACAGTCGCTTCATCCCTGTTTCCTTTCTCTCTTAAGGATAGTGGTTTTCAGCAGCGACTGTGTACGGAAGCCGTCGCTATACTCTCTAAACTATATGGCCGATCCAGCGACCTGCGAGCATGACTCCGCTCCAAAGAAGCAGCGAGGTAAGTCCCGATATTCGAAGCCTTAACCCCGGATCGCTGCGTTCGTTACTCGCCTGTAGTTGCCGTGCAAGTCCTTTATGCAGGTGTATCATATTTGCTCCCGCGAGCGCGAGCAGAAAGAATTTCCATTGGAACGCAGGGTTTATAACATGAGAAGCCGCTCGGGTGATAAACATGCCGAACCCAGTTGCCGCCGCAATAACGAATGCGCCCCATACCCAAGGTAGGATCTCCCGATTGAGTGTCGAAATCGGGTAGCGTACGGCGGCAAAACCAAGTAAGCGCAGGTCTATAGTCGCTATCGCTCCGACAAGCAGTGCCGCGGCGATAACATGAATCGATTCGAGAAAGGGAAACCATGAGGTACCACCGATTTCCCACGAGAGTGGCCAGTTCTCAATGTCTATCCAAAAAGGGGCGTTTAAAACTTCCTCTAACATAGTGTTCATCTCAATGCTTGGTTATCAGGGATAGCCAGTAACCGCGATGGCGGCCCGCTCTTCGCTTCTAATTAGCGCGGATGCCTATTCTATGCCGGATAGTAAAGGTACTCTGCATAAGCGATCCAACGTCCTGCCATCGCAGTCATTATCCATAATCCTAGTGAGAGCAACGCTGCAATCTTGCAGCTTACGCGCCTCGCGGCCGTGCGTGACCAACTATCTTCGCTACGAACGCTAACGACATAGACTAAATAGCTAACGATAATCGCTGGAACTAGAAAGGCAAGTTTCCATAGGAAGACCGGATTGTCGAAATAGCGAAAGGGGCGCGCGAAGAGGAAAAAGCCTCCTGAGACGACGTTAGCCAAGAGAGCCCACCATAGCCACGGCATTAGACGCCTATTCATTTCAGGCAGGCTCTGACTCGGAAGCGCGAGGCCAAGCATGCGCAGGTTGATCATGACAACGCTGCCCATAATAGCCGCGATACCGAGTATGTGAACGGTTTGGATTAGCGGTGGAAAACCGGGGATGTCACTGAGTGCCCAGAGGGCGCCTGCTTGCAGCGCGCCCCCTTCGATCGTTTCTGCCAAGCCCAAAAATAACGCGTTCACAGTGATACCCCTCTAGAGATATTTGTCAGTCACCGCGCCTTCAGAAGCAGAGGCGACTGTGGCCGCATATTTGGCAAGTACACCTCGGGTATAGCGAGGCGCGGGCTTCTGCCATTCGGCCAGACGTGCCGCAATTTCCTCGTCACTGAGATGAAGCTCAACAGTGTTAGCATCGGCGTCTATCGATATCTTATCGCCGGTCTCGACTATAGCTATAGGTCCGCCTTCGCTTGCCTCTGGCGTCACGTGACCGACTACAAAGCCGTGGCTGCCGCCAGAGAAACGCCCGTCAGTGATAAGGGCGATTTCTTGACCCAAGCCTTTACCCATAATTGCCGACGTTGGACTCAGCATTTCACGCATTCCCGGCGCGCCTCGCGGTCCTTCGTAGCGAATAACAAGTACGTCGCCTGCTACCACCGTGCCATCGAGAACGCCTGCAAGGCACTCTTCTTCAGAGTTATAGACTCGCGCGTTACCCGTAAATGATACGCCTTCTTTGCCTGTGATTTTAGCGACCGCGCCACCCGGCGCAAGGTTGCCACGTAGTACACAAAGGTGACTGTCCTTTTTGATCGGGTTATCGAACGGACGAATGATGTCTTGTCCCTCGGGATAGGGTTTTACGTTTTCAAGATTCTCCGCGAGTGTTTTACCGGTAACAGTCATGCAGCTTCCGTCGAGCATGCCCGCATCTAGCATGGTTTTCATTAACGGTTGGATGCCGCCGATTTTGATTAGCTCAGACATCAAGTACTTGCCACTTGGCTTTAGGTCGGCAACCATCGGTGTTTTCTTGCCAAGGCGAGTAAAATCATCGAGTTCGAGATTGACGCCCATCGAAAACGCCATCGCAAGTAAATGGAGGACTGCATTTGTCGACCCACCTAGAGCTATGACTACTTTTATCGCGTTTTCGAACGCCGACTTGGTCATAATATCCGAAGGCTTGATGTCATTTTTTACCAAGTGCATGATAGCGGCGCCTGCGTCCAAGCAATCTTGTTTTTTCTCTGGTGAAATCGCATCTTGCGCTGAGGAGTTCGGTAAACTCATGCCCATGGCCTCGATAGCAGAGGCCATTGTGTTAGCTGTATACATCCCTCCACAGGAGCCAGGCCCAGGTATTGCGGTTTCTTCGATGTTTTTCAGCTCGATGTCGGAGACTTTGCCCGCTGCGTGGCCACCGACTGCCTCGAAAACTGATACAACATTGGTATGGTTAGGCCCTGGTTGAATGGTGCCGCCGTAGATGAATATCGATGGTCGATTTAGACGAGACATACCCATCAAAAGACCTGGCATGTTTTTGTCACAGCCCCCGATCGTGATGATGCCATCATGGCCCATACATCCTGAAACTGTCTCAACACTTTCGGCGATCACCTCACGAGAGACTAGTGAGTATTTCATGCCCTCTGTTCCCATAGAGATGCCATCAGAGATAGTTGGACAACTGTAAATAATGCCCTTGCCGCCTGCTGCGTCGGTTGCTTTGTTCACGTCCTCGGCGAGTTTATTGATATGCATATTACACGGCGTGACCATGCTCCATGTAGATGCAATTCCTATTTGTGGTTTCTTGAAGTCATCGTCACCGAATCCCACGGCACGCAGCATCGCGCGGCTGGGGGCTTGTTCGACGCCGTCGACGACGAGTTTTGAATATTTGCGGCTGTCTTTATCGGTCATGGGGGGTTACCTTAATTACTTAGATCTCTTCGGTTTGCTGATTGCTTTTGCATCTCTGGCGCGCGGCGGACAGGGTGTCCGCGAGGAGGCGGTCAGGGGTGTCACGCAGCGGTGCTCGATTTGATCGCTAATATACACTAGCGAAACAAGCGCTGCATGCCCTTTGGCTTAGTGTGACTCTGGGATATAGTCGAGAGCGTATATTAGGGCTCGCACTTATAACGCCTCGTTGCTTTTTCTATAACCATGTCCGATTTCGGCCAGAGTCATGCAGTACTTTCGCTTATCCTATCGACGACTAGATGGGCGGGCGGAATTGCGAGAGTTACGAATGAAATCACTTCAATCAATCGAGCCGACTAGCCTTCTTGATCCAGCACTATACGAAAGTGCGCGACAAGCGCGTGATCCTCGCTATGACGGACGCTTTTTCGTCGGCGTCCTTACTACAGGTGTTTACTGCAGACCGGTCTGTCCCGTTAAACTACCTAAAAAAGAAAATATCTTATTGTATCGCTCGGCCGCAGCTGCCTCTGCCGCGGGCTTCCGCCCCTGTTTGCGCTGTCGTCCAGAGTCCTCTCCCGGAACGCCGGCATGGAGTAGCGGGCCGTGGAAAGTCACTCGAGCGCTCGAGATGATAGATAGGGGATTTCTGGACAACAACTCTCTTGAGGCGCTTGCAGCAAAACTCTTAATTGGTGAGAGACAACTTGCCAGGCTTTTTAGGGAGCACCTAGGCGCTACGCCCAGCGAGGTCGCGCAAACTAGGCGGCTGCATTTTGCGAAAAAGTTAATAGATGAAACAGATCTGCCGTTTACATCGATTTGCTTTGCTGCGGGATTTGGTAGCGTGAGACGTTTTAACGCTGTCTTGCGAAAGACCTATGGGAGAACGCCGCGCGAACTCCGAGCGATGAACGGGGTGCAAAGTCGACGAGCGGAGGCGGAGGCATCAGGAGCGATTGAGCTGACGTTAAGCTACAGGCCGCCCTTTGACTGGCGAGGCCTGCTTGAATTTTTAGCCTATCGCGCAATTCCTGGGGTGGAGCGCGTCACTCAGTCGAGTTACGGTCGAAGTTTCAGACTAACCGACGGGATAGTTGTGCAGGCTGAAGGGCATTTTATAGCGCAATTTAGCGAGCTAAATAATTCGGTGTCTTTGCGGGTGTGGATTGATAATAAAGGCGCTCTCCAGCAGGTTGTAGAGCGAGTACGCGCAATTTTGGACTTGCGCGCCGACAGTGATGCAATTGAGACTGCGCTTTCCGCTGACTCGCGACTTGCTGGTCTCATCTCGCGATTTCCCGGTACACGGGTGCCAGGGTGTTGGAGTGGATTTGAGGTGGCGCTTCGCGCGATCCTAGGACAGCAGGTAACGGTGAAGGCAGCATCGACGCTTGTTTCGCGATTGGCTGTTCGGCATGGTGAGCAATATGTCTGCGAATCCGAGGGTATCGATTATTTCTTCCCAGAACCTGAGGTTATCGCGAGCGCAAATCTCGACGGATTAGGCATCGTTCATTCCCGCGTTGCTGCGATTCTCGAGGTTGCGCGACGAATGAAAAACGGTGAGCTTGAGATGGGTCCACACGTGGCACTCGACTCCTTCATCCGAGCCTTCTGTGATATTAAAGGAATCGGTGAGTGGACTGCCAACTACGTCGCCATGCGTGCTCTTGGTGACCCTAACGCATTCCCACATTCTGATCTAATCCTGCTTCGTGCTGCTGCGAACAAAGGTGAGAGCTTGACGCCAAGTGGATTGAGGGAAAAGGCTAGGCCTTGGCAGCCGTGGCGTGCCTACGCCGTTCTGTTGCTTTGGCGTGGCTATGCGGGTTAAGCGACGTGACCCATTCAGGCAGCGGCTAGCAAATACAAGGTTAATTCAGAAACAAACGAGTACTTTGTGAGAATGATATGTTAACCAGCGCGCCACAGTTGTTCACATACATTGAGACGGTTATTGGCACTCTCTTGCTCGCAGGCGATGGCGAAGCATTGTCTTTGATTGGGTTTCCTTCAGGTAAAATGCAGCACCGACATAAAGCAGAGTGGCGACGCGAGGATTATGCGTTTACTGAGGCACGTCTGCAACTCGATGCTTACTTTGGCGGCGAACTTAAAGCGTTTGATTTGCGCCTGAATCCTCAGGGAACAGAGTTCCAACACGAAGTTTGGCGAGCTCTGCAGGAAATACCCTATGGCGAAACATGGAGTTACGGAGAGCTAGCTCGGCTTTGGGGAGGTCGGCGTGGCTCGCGCCGTCGGAGCGCACGGTGCGAAAATCCGTTGCCGATTATCGTTCCTTGTCATCGAGCACATCGGCGAGGAAAATTAACAGGCTTTGGAGGTGGGATTGAGACTAAGCAGTACATGTCTTTAGAGCGAATGCATTCGCGCCCACAATCTAGAATCGGATTTATTAAGGGTAGGCCAACCATTGGCCAAGAGAAAAAAGAAGCCGGTCGGAAACGTTTGACCGATACCTCTATCGCGTGTTTTTGCTAGAATCAGCTATCGCTAGAATAGTCACCTCTACTACCGACGTTCCAGCACTCCCAATTTGCCATGCAAAAAAAAATGATCACAGAGAAAGGCACGTCATGCGCAGTAGTCAGCAGCACATCATCGAAAGCGTCAACGACTGGTTAACGGCCTCTCAGCAGGTTTGGCTTTGCACGATTCTGAAGACATGGGGGTCATCGCCTAGACCTGTCGGAGCAATGCTTGCTTGTAATTCGCAGGGCGAGCTTGTGGGGTCACTGTCTGGTGGTTGCATCGAGGAAGATTTTTTAGAGCAGCTTAAAGACGGGTCTCTTAGCGCGAGATACAACGCCGAAGGTGGGCCCTTTGTCATCGAGTATGGGGTGACTGAGGCAGAGCAGGCGCGCCTGAAACTGCCCTGTGGAGGTCAGCTTCATGTGCTACTCGAGTCAATTGAACCGTCGCCTGCAAATAGGGCTGTTTTTGCCGAATTAGTTCAGGCCTTGCAGAATCATTCGAGAGTAAGTCGCCGGGTTGATTTAGCTACAGGTGCGCTGAGTGTGCACAGTGTCGACGCAGGCTCAGCCACAGCCACAGCATCAAACACGCTGGATGTGGATTGGGATGACTCGAAACCCGAGTCGGTGGTGGTAGGCGATGGAGTGATGGTGCACCGGTTGAGTCCGGTCTACCGCCTTCTTTTGCTGGGCGCAGGTGATGTTGCTCGCTATGTCGCCGAGATGGCGATTGCGCTGGAGTATGAGGTAACGCTCTGCGACCCCCGCCCTAACTATCTCGACCATTGGTCAGTAAACGGCGTCGAGATTTCTGCAAGTCTGCCCGATGATTTGGTGCGCGCAAAATTTAGTAATCCTTATAGCGGTATCGTAGCCCTTGCACACGACCCTCGAGTCGACGACATGGCTCTGATGGAAGCGCTTAAAACCGATGCATTTTACGTTGGTGCTATGGGGTCTGAGCGGACGTCTGCCGCTAGACGTGAGAGATTGCCGGAGCTTGGTCTGAGCGAGGAAGAGATTGATGCTTTGTATGCGCCTATAGGATTCTCGATTGGCAGTAAAACGCCTGCTGAAATTGCTATCGCAGTCATGGCCGAAATTACTGCCGTGCGCCATGGGCGACGGCAGTAACCTAACTACTCTTGATCGATTGCCAGATCTACTCCGGAATCCTCGAGCGATTCCAAGCGTCGCGCGCCGGCGAGAATACCTATAATTCCATAGTTGCCTTCGTGGCAAGCGTACTCGTAAATTGGCTCTTCAATCCGAGATAGCGGGTATTCCCCTGACCACTGCGCGGTGTAAACCGAAGGATCATCCACGGTAAATCCGTAAATTAATTTGTTGTTGCCATCACGTCGAAAGGTTTCAGTCACGGTTAAATTGTCGGTGGGTGCACCCCGATAGCTATGCCATGGATTGTAGTGTTTGGTTTCGACGATAAGTGTGTCTCCTTCCCAGCGTCCTATAGAGTCTCCCATCCACTTGTCGAGCACTGGTGCGGCTGCCGACCTGTCGTCGCTTATTTTGATAATGCGCGCGTCATGGACCATCTCAACCACAATTGTGACATACCCCGGTGACTGGACGATTTGCATGTGGCTGTTATACATCACAGGGCTCATCACTGGCCCCGAGCTGTTGCCGAAAGCGACAAGACACCGTTCGCCAAGCGAGCGTCCTTCTGGGCCGTCATTTCGGTCCGGCTTGCCAGCCGCCAGCGCAGCCATCCTTTCGTTGAAGCCCGCCACCCGCTCGGGTATGCGTCCATTGGCAGGGTCAATGATTGCGGACGTTCGAAATTCGCCGTCGATTGTGGGCAAGAACATGCCGCGATCAGTCCAAAATAGATCGTAGTTGCCAACCGGTGGCAGGGCCTCCGCAGCGGGTGCTGGTCGATCTGGGTCGAGCGGCACATTGTCCTCTTCGACCGCGCGTTGTGCCTGCCGTTCGAGTTCGATCGCCTCGGCCTCTGTGTAGGCGCGTTTGGTGCCGAGTTCGGCTGGTCGCTCGAACGGCATCACCGTCGCGTTTTTCCAGTTGCCTTGGAGGTCGGGAACACCCCATTCGGTCAGACCAGATTGAGCATAGGCAGTCGGCACCAACGCAACCAGTGACGAAGTGGCAAACAGTATTGGCAACAGCGAAGACGCAGATGCCGCGCGTATTGGCGCAATAACCTTTGCCGGCCCAGACAGCATCGAGGGGTTAGGAAGATTGGTTAGCATGGTCTCTCCAAGGTGACTAATTTGTTAACTTGCATAGCAGCGTCATAATAGCGGCAATTTTCTTGGTAGCGTTCCGTGACTGCTTCTGCCGCAAACATGTTGCCTTAGAAAATAAACGAGCTTTATTTCTTTAGCAAGCGTGGTAAAGATCTAGACTTGCTCAAATTCCGCGCAAACTTGTGCTTTAGCTGCGCCTAGAGAGGCGCTCGGCGTGTCCAGGGCAAAGCGTCTTCTAGTTGAGCGGCGAGCCGCAAAAGCAGGGCGTCTTGACCCCAGTCTGCACTCATCTGAATGCCAATAGGCAGTCCGGTGATACTGCGGTGCAGCGGTACGGACATGCTCGGCGCGCCCGTGCCGTTATAAAACGCAGTGAAGCCACTGTACTGGCTGAATTTGCTTGCATAGTCTTTAAGGTCATTGCTATTCATGTCGAGCCATCCAAGCGGCGCAGGCGGTTTGCTCAGCACCGGCGAGACAATAATATCCACCGATTTATGAAACGAGTGCATATCGAGTTCCAGCTTTCTGAGATGGTCTCGCGCTGTTACATAGTCCGATGCGCTAACTTTAGCCCCGCCTTTTGCCATCACCTTCGTGGATAGCTCCACGGGAGCTTCGTCCAAGCTTAGGCCGAGAGAATCGAGACGCGGTTTGATACTTTGCAGGACATGAGTGCCAATGATTTTAGACATTGCAGCGCCCGCCAGCGCGTGGTCTGCAGGATGTGCTTGTTCCTCTACACTGTGCCCGAGGTTCTCGAGTAGCTGGCCCGCAGCGCGCACGCCGGCAAGTACCTCGGGGTCGATTTCCTCGCCAGTGGGATGGGTAGTTATGAGCGCAATGCGCAGCCGCGCGGGAGCCGCTTGGCGGAGCCCCTCAAAAAAGCCATCGAAGCCATTCTTCGATTCACTTACAAGCAAAGGGTTTGCGAACAGACCATTGCCCCGCAACGAAATTAGGTCGAGAAAGGCTGCACTATCGCGAACCGTTTGGCTCACCACATGACCGACGCTGAGTCCGCTCCAGCATTCAGCGAGCGTGCCTTCGATGGTCGTGAGTCCGCGACTAGGTTTAAGGCCAAAAAGCCCGCAGTTTGCGGCAGGTATGCGGATTGAACCGCCGCCGTCGCTCGCATGTGCTGCGGGAACGATGCCGGCCGCGACAGCAGCCGCCGCGCCGCCTGAAGAGCCGCCGGTGGAGTGCTCAAGATGCCAAGGATTGCGACAGGCGCCAGTCAGCACGGGCTCTGTCGTCAGTGTGAGCCCCCATTCTGGCGTATTGGTTTTGCCGAGTATGGTGAGTCCAGAGTCAACATAGCGCTTGACAATCTTAGCGTTGCTTTTTGCGATGAATCCTTTAAAGAGCGCGCTGCCGAAGGTTGCAGGGAGACCGGCGACGGGACTCAGATCTTTAATTAGAAAAGGAACCCCAGCGAGAAGAGAGGAGCTGTTTTTATTGGGCGAGGCTGCGAACTTAAGGGCGGCCTCATAGTTTTCATACACGATCGCATTGAGTCTGGGGTTGACCTCTCTGGCGCGATCGATCGCGCATTGAGTCACCTCGAATGCGCTAAACTCACCGCGGGAAATACCGTCACCGAGCGCGACGGCGTCCAGCGCCAAATAATCTTGAGTTGAGAGCATAGTATTCTCCGTTCGATGGTGCTAGTTGTCGAAACGACTCGCCGTGTACCACTTCACCTCACTCGATTTGCTTTCAACGAGCTCTACGACATCGAGGATTAGTGCGAAAAGCGCCATCCTAACAACTACCCCGTTGTCTGTTTGCCTGAAAATAGCGAGGTTGGGGTGCTGATTTAAATCGTTATCAAGCTCGTTGGCATCCTCGCGGGAATCCCGTGGGAGCGGGTGCATGATGACCGTGTTAGGCGCGCAATTCCGCGTGTAGATCTCTTGGTTGAGTTTAAAGCGGCCTCGATAAATATTGGCTTCGAGCCTGCTGCTGAAGCGTTCTTCTTGGATACGTGTAAGATACACGGTGTCGTTATCGTTGAGCCCTTTTTCCATGTCGTCGGTTTCGACCACGCTATGTCCCGCCGCGCGGAGTTCGGTCACAATGCCCTCGGGCATCCTGAGTTCCGACGGTGAAATAAGCGTGAAGGTTATGTTGTTGAACAAGAGCAGAAGTTGCGAAAGCGAATGGACAGTGCGCCCGTGCTTTAAGTCTCCAACCATCGCGATACGCATTCCATCAATCTTTCGCCCGTTCGCATTAAGCTCTTTCTTTATCGTATAGAGATCGAGTAATGCCTGCGAGGGATGTTCGTTGGCCCCGTCTCCGCCATTAATCACGGGGACACGGCTTGCGCGTGAAAACTCCTCAACTGATCCAGCCTGAGGGTGGCGCATCACGATTATGTCACTGTAGCCACTGACGACGCGGGCAGTGTCGTAGAGCGACTCGCCCTTGGAAATCGATGAGGTCTTGATATCGGATGTTTCTCGGACATAGCCACCGAGCAGATTAAAGGCGCAGCCGAAGCTAAAGCGTGTACGCGTGCTTGGCTCAAAAAACATATTGCCGAGAATTGCGCCGTCTAATGCGTTAGTGCGGCGTTCGCGCCTAGCGAATGGCTGCATGCTGTCAGCAACATCGAAGACACGCTCAATCGCTGCTCTGTCGAACTGAGTGACGCTGGTGATATGGCTGCCGCGGAAATCCATGAGGCTAGTTAGTCCTTATTATTTTGGTTGCTGCCTGTTTATGCGGCTAGCGTTTACGTGACATCGGTCGAATCAGCCTTCATGTCGTAATCTAAATTACACAGATTTACACAAATAGCTTATGACACTGCGGAAGAGTCGCTGACCGCCGATAGTCTACTACAGTTGGATGCAAGCCTGTAATGGTGAATATATGCCAATACTGTAGCTAGGAAGAGACGTTAGCAGGCACTGGAGGAAATAGAAATGGCAGGCAAAAGTATCTATTGGTACGACTTCGAAACCTTTGGTAAAGACCCAAAACGTGATCGCCCCTCGCAATTCGCTGGTATACGCACAGACGAAGATCTCAACATTATAGGCGAGCCGTTGCTGCTCTATTGCAAACCTAGCCCAGATTTCATACCAGAGCCTATGGCCTGCTATATTACTGGTATTCTACCTCAAACAGCGGCGTCGAAAGGGGTGTGCGAGAGGGAATTCATTGATCGAATTCTTGCCGAATTTGCTGAGCCAGGCACCTGCGTCGCTGGGTATAACAGTCTGCGTTTCGATGATGAAATGACACGGCAGTTGCTCTACCGTAATTTTCACGATCCTTACGAGCGCGAGTATAAAAATGGCAATTCGCGCTGGGATCTTATCGACGTTGTGCGCCTTTGCGCTGGAGTTCGTCCGGAAGGAATAAACTGGCCGCTTAAAGAAGATGGATCTCGCAGTTTTAGGCTTGATCAGCTAACGGTTGCCAACGGGATTGAGCACGGTGCAGCGCATGACGCGCTTGCCGATGTGATTGCAACTATTGAAATGGCTAAGCTTCTCCGCAGAGCGCAACCGAAGCTTTATGATTATGCTTATAATTTACGCTCGAAAGCAGCTGTTCGCGCCCAGTTAGATTTTGTAACGCCAAAGCCCGTATTGTTTGTCTCAATGGCATTCCCGGCGCGGTTGGGATGTTTATCATTGGTAATGCCGCTGTGCGCGCATCCAACGAATACTAACGCGGTTATCGCATGCGATTTACGAATTGACCCTACGCGTTGGCTTAGCCTAAGCGGAGAGGAGCTCGCTGCAAGACTCTATAAGCGACAAAGCGATTTGCCCGTCGGAGAGGAGCCGCTCCCTCTGTATGTAATTGCCACGAATAAATGCCCGATAGTTGCACCTTTTGGGGTGCTTGATGAGACACTTGCCGCTGATTACGGTTTGGATAAATCAGTATGGCTTCCTCATTTTGAAGCTATAAGAGCGAGACGCGATGTGTCAGCGACCTTAACGAAAGCCTTTAGCCATGCTGCTGAGGGCGATCCTGAGACTGATCCAGACTTCATGATTTATTCCGGTTTTTTTGGCGATTCGGATAAAAAATTGATGCAGACTGTGCGGCGCTCGGCGCCGGTCGATCTTGGGCGACTTGACATACCCTTTCGGGACTCGCGATTAAAGGAAATGTTGTTTCGCTATCGCGCGCGAAACTATCCCGAGACACTGACAGAGCATGAGCAAAGCGTATGGCGAGAGTTTTGTTTAAACCGCATAAATGACTCGGACGCTCTGGAGAAGTACGAGTTGGGTTTGGTCGAGGCGTTAGAGCGAGGAGGGGATGCAGCGAGGCCTTTGCTGGATGAGTTGAATGCGTATGTCGCGTCTCTACCTATTGCTGCGGGAAACCAGTAAAATTCGCGCGCGATATCCGAGTGGTAAAAGTGAGAGTGCCCCAATCGATATGCAGGGGTGTGATGGCGAATGAGTGCGCAGTCGAGGAAATATGGATAAGTTTCAAGAAATCAGGCCTTATCAAGATGCTGAGGTGGCGACAGTGCTGGCGTCGCTCCTGCGGGATTCTGACATGCTCGACAGTATCGCGCACTTCTACGCACCAAAACTCTCTCGAATCCTTCCTTCTCTAACACGGCGCCTCGCCAAATACACACTGACTAAGCAGCTTCGTGGCGTTGATAGCATAAGAGCAATACAGCACGTCATTGCTAAGTATATGGATAAGATGATTGAGGAGACGACAACCTCGCTCACGCATTCGGGTCTGGAGAATCTCAATCCCGATCGAAGCTATGTCTTTATTTGTAATCATCGCGACATTGCCATGGACCCCGCTTTTGTGAATTACATGCTTTATCATGCTGGATTCGAAACACTGCAAATAGCGATTGGCGACAATTTGCTAAAAAAGCCTTTTGTATCGGATTTGATGAGGCTAAATAAAAGCTTCATCGTCAAGCGATCGGTTAAGGGGCGTGAGCTGCTGGCTTCGCTACGATTGCTCTCCGAATACATTCATCACTGTATCGAGACCAAGAATAATGTGTGGATCGCGCAGCGCGAGGGGCGCGCGAAAGATGGAATCGACAGAACTGACCCTGCACTATTGAAAATGCTCGCAATCGCACATCGCAAGGAACCTATGCGTGAGAGTTTAGCGCGGCTAAACATAGTGCCAGTAACTCTCTCTTATCAATATGACGCATGCGATACGCTGAAAGCGCAGGAGCTTTATATACGTGCAACAGAGGGAGAGTTTCAAAAGGACGAAGGCAGTGATATACGCTCGATCGTCACGGGCATGATGGGTCAGAAAGGAGCCGTGCATGTCGCTTTCGGGCAAGAGCTAGTGCTCGATACCGACGATCCAGAGACGATAGCCGCGAGCATAGATGCACAAATTCTGGCTAACTATCGACTTCAGGACATTAACTATCTCTCACTTCAGTGCCTCCTCGCGAATGACATGCTTACCGAGGCAGAAAGTCTTCATGCGCGTAGAGCTCTAGAGAATTGGCAGGCTAACCCCGCAGATTTAGCTGCCTTTGAGGAGCGCTTGAATACCGTAGCCGCTGAACTTCGAAATTATTGGCTCCGAAGCTATGCGAATAGCGTGCTGCTTAAAGTAGAGGCTGAGTAAACTTTTTATTGGGCCGGTTAAATTTACTTTTTCCGTCTAACCTCGACTGAGCTTCGCAGCCGCCACGTCAAATCGCGCACTTAACTCTTCTCGCTGAGCCTTCGGTAACGGGCCTAAACACTTAAGTCTTAACTGCTCATCTCGCGAGTGCTTAATTACGTCTGCCGCGGAGCGCTTTGCCTGACCGAATACAGCTTTAAGTTGCTCAAGTTGCAACTGCATGCGAAGCGGCTGATCAGCTGAGGGGGTTTCAACATTGGCGCTTATTTCCAACTCCGTGCACAGTCTCCTCGCCTGCTGAGCCGCTTCACTACTCAGCTTCTCTAAGTCGCTGGCCGCGTTCGCGTTTAGTAGTGAGTCCAAACGCTCGTCTAGGATAGTCGTGAGAGATGTATCATCAGGACGGACCTGTGCTCGCCAGTCTTCGATATCGAATGCAGTCTTTACTGCGTGGAATTCTTCGCTCGTTTGAGTGGTAAGTAGGCTTTGTTCAAACACATCGAGTCGACTTGTGAGAGCAGTAACCGTTTCAATTCTCTGCTGCTGCTTTTTGTCTGGAAGCGACTTGTAGCGGGTATCGAACCGTCGTTTGAGAGTAGTGAACCGCTCTTTATAGTCCATGCCGCGTTTGCCGAGCTTGGGGTTCAAGGCTGCAGAGAACTGTTGTGACAAGTCTTGATAGCGATCCCGTGCTTGTCTAAACGCTTCATCGTCGACTCCGAGAAGGGTCTCAAGCTCGGTAAGAAGGTTATCCAGTTCTTGGCTGATTTTGGTGATGTCTACAGCTGCGGGTTTTGAATTGCGTCCTGAAGAGTTTTCTCTGCGCGGCCTTGATTCTGGTTTGTCTGCCGAGTCGCGCGCGAAAATGCTGTCACAGGCAGCGCGGAAAGAGCGCCAGTAATTCTGGTCATCTTTGTGAGTAGTGGGACCAATCTCTTTCCATTGACGTTGTAACTCCTTCGCTGCTCGCATCGCCTCACCTCGGTCCTCAGACGCAGCTAGGGACTCGGCTTTCGCAATCGCATCCTGTTTGCGTTTTGCATTCTCTTGACTTGTCTCGCGTCTAACTTTGCGAAGCGCGTTTAGCAGGCCATAGTAGTGCTTCTGTAGCTCTTTTATTTTCGCCTGTTCAACCGGTGCGGTCTCTTTCCAGCGTTGTTCCGCGGCAGTAATTATTGCACCGATTTCAGCCGATTGGCGCTGCTGCGCCGCCTTAATGCTTTCTTCCGACTGAGTCGTTTCGCCGTCGTTCTTCTCACTAGCACCGAAACGTTCTAGATCGGCTTCGAGCTGTGTGCAGAGAGCGACGCGACTAGCAAAATTTTCCACCAGCGCTTGCTTGCGCTGTTTAAAGTGATCTTTGCATGGGGCATAGGCTTCATCAGAGAGCTTCTTAAACTTTTTCCAGAGCGATTCATTCTGCTGGGATCGGCCAAGCGTCTTCCATTCTTGATGTGCGGTACTGATTGCCTTAGCTCGCTCGGCTCCCTGAATTTCTGACTCTACAAGGAGTTGCATGGCAGCGATGAGCTCTTTCTTTTTTTCAGCTGAGGCGAAAAGTTTCCAGTCTTTAAGTTCTTGATAGCGGGCCCGGTGCTCATTTAACTGTTTCTGTACACCGTTGCGCAACTTACCGCTAAGAGGTATCAGTGCAGTCTGGATCTTATCCCACGCAGATAGACTTGCATCCGAATGTCCTCCGTCCAGCGCGATTTTTAGTTCCTCGATATATGTGTTGGCCTTGGCGCTCATCTCTTCTTGATGCGCTTTGTTGTTGGCGAGAAGAGCAACCATTTCCGCATGTAGCTCCTGCCCCTTATCCTTAGCGAGCGAGGCATCCGAAGGGAGTTGTTTGCGAATTTCCCCCAGCCTGTTCCCTAGCGAATTTATTTCTGTCGTTTGTTTAGCGGTCAGCGCTTTAATAAGGGGCGCCAAAACACTGAGTTCAGCAATGGGGTCTGCATAAATCGGCTGCGTTTTCTCGCGGCTGGCAACTGCTTCGGTTTTCGGCTTTGCAGGCGTGTCTTGTTCGTCTGATTCCATAGAGGGCTGCGACGCAGTTTCAGTCGTTGGCGTAACAGCAGCAGTGGCCCCAGAAGTGTCTGCGGCGTCTTCAGTTTCTGTTACGGCAGGTGTGGCTGTCGCTGGATCTTCCGAGGTTAGAGTGTCTGTTGATGTCATAGCGTAAACCGTATGTGATTTCGAGTACGCTGAGAGTTTATCAGATGTTGAATCCCTGCAGGCATAAAGAATTGCTGTAATCTTGATCTCTTTTGATGGCCGAAGGCTCATCAAAAGGTAACTTGATTGCTTTGCCGAGGGTAAGCAGAGTGCTGAAAAGAATCCTTCAGTCTGTTAACCACTATTTTTCGGTCTATGAGACCCTTGCTGCTATACTCGAAAGACGGGCCTAGAACGAACAAAGTGTTTATCAAAGCCCTCAGTCTTTTGACAGGACCTCGGCTAAGCAAACTACGCTGTTTTAATCTCTCGCAGCCGAATCAACCAGTAATACAGACCTTGGAAGAGCATGTTAGCACAAACTGTTAAAGACAAGATCCAGGGCGCCTATCGGCAAATGATCAGCGCGAAAAAACTCACCCCGCGCTATGGACAGAGACTAATGATAGCCGAGATTGCCAAGGCCTTTGGCAGTCTACCGGTTCACTCCGGACCTCCGCCTATTGTTGTTGTCGAAGCAGGAACCGGCACAGGTAAAACAATGGCCTATACTTTGGCTGTTCTACCTATAGCTCGAGAATTGGGTTTAAAAGTCGTGATTGCCACTGCGACTGTAGCGCTGCAGGAACAGGTTACGCAGAAAGATTTGCCTGAAATACTTGAAGCGTCTGAACTCGATTTCACCGTTTCGCTAGCAAAAGGGCGAGGGCGTTATTTATGCCTCTCTAAACTCGATATGCTCCTGAGCGGAAGTGACTCGCTACAGGCGATGATGGATCTCTATGGCGACGACGTAAGCAGCACGAGTACCGGCGATAGACTGATTTATGAAAAGCTCTTAGATGCGCTCAGTAAGGGCGAGTGGGATGGCGATAGAGATTCTTGGAACGAGTTGATCGCCGAGGAAAGTTGGCAGCCTCTTACTGTGGATAACTCACAGTGTATGGGGCCGAAATGCAGTAATTTTAGAAATTGCTGTTTTTATCAATCACGCGATTCGATGACTGAAGCTGATTGTATCGTGAGTAACCATGATCTGGTTTTGGCCGATCTAGCCTTGGGTGGTGGGGTAATACTTCCCGAACCCGAAAACTGCCTTTACGTTTTCGATGAGGCGCATCATTTACCCCTAAAAAGTAACAATCATTTCGCAGCGACGACTCGGATTAAATCTACCATGGGTTGGCTCGAGAAATCAGAGAAGCTGTTTAAAGGGTTTAACAAAGACGAATTTCTCGATGCCAAAGCGCTGCAATCGTTAATCACCCTTGGTGTAAGCCTCCGTAACGAGCTCGACGTGGTGTGGGTATTGCTCGAACAGATCGCGGAGGCTGCCGACACCGGTGAGAGCTATGAGGAGCGTGTTCAATATGCGTTTGAGCTCGGCGTCATACCAGAGTCAGTTAGGGTTGCTGCACAAAATTTAGCGACACTTTTTACTCGCTATGCCACAGGTGTTCGCGCCGTCGTCGAAGAGCTCAAGGAGGCGCTGGAGGAAGGAGGAGAGCCTGCGCGTCGTGAGCTCGCAGAGCAGTGGTATGGTCTAGCAGGAAGTACGCTGCAGCGTGCTGAATCTTGTCTTTCACTCTGGGCAAACTATGCAGGCGAGGACGCGCAGGGCAAAGCGCCGAATGCGCGGTGGTTGAATTACAATCCTAGCGACGCATTTCCCGACATTACACTTGCAACAAGCCCTGTATTAGCGGCAGATGCTTTGCAGGAGCGACTATGGGAACGCTGCGCCGGTGCGGTGCTAACGTCGGCTACGTTGTCCGCTTTGGGGGAATTCTCCATGCTGAAAATGCGCGCCGGGTTGCCCGAGCACACCGCGTATCTAAGGATACTAAGTCCCTTTAACTTCGGTGAGGTGGCGACACTGACAGTGCCTAAAATGGGGTGTTTGCCTTCCGATGTTGATAAACACACGTCGTATATTGCTGGGGCAATACCTCGGCTTGTCGATCCTCAGGCAGGATCACTCATGCTCTTTAGTAGTCGCAGGCAAATGCTCGATGTAATGGGGCAACTGCCGCGCGAATGGCTTGATCGTGTGCTCTGCCAAGATGATTTCCAGAAATCTCAATTGATCAAATACCATAAACAAAGGGTCGATTCGTTGGAAGGGAGCTTGATATTTGGACTTGCGAGTTTTGCGGAGGGTGTCGATCTGCCCGGAGAATATTGCACGCACGTCTTAATCGCTAAAATTCCTTTCGCGGTACCCAACGAGCCGATTGAGATGACTTTGGCTAAATGGATTGAGCAGCAGGGGCTTAATCCCTTCATGACACTTACTGTTCCAGATGCTGCTTTCAAACTCGTGCAGGCTACGGGGCGCTTACTTCGCAATGAAAAAGACTACGGGAAGATCACCCTTTTTGACGAGCGACTCTCTACACAGCGATACGGGCGAACAATCCTTGCATCTTTGCCACCCTATCGCCTCGAATTGCTCAAATAAGTCGTAGGGGCTTAGGACGCCGGATTGGGAAGTGTCAGCTGGTGAGTCTTTTTGCGGCGAGAAATCCCGCAGCCGCGCCAACGAGGGTGGTAATGAGGAGTTGATCAAAAATCACTCCTAGTCCGAAGCCGAGCACGGTACCCATAGTAATGCATAGCGCATAGGTGCCTTGTTTTGCGTTGTCCTTCTTCTTCCGGCTCATGAATATCTCCTGCGAATGTTATTCCCTTTCTCTAAAGAATGCGCATCGAATAAATTGTCGTGGCGAGACTTGGATCGTCATCAGGGCTTACCTTCATGCTGCCTATCTCGTTGATCACAGACAGTCCGTCTACCACGTTTCCAATAGGCGTTGCTCGTCCGTCGAGCCAGGGGCTCGGCACCATGCTGATAACGAATTCGGCGCCAATCTCGCCGGGTGTGGTCGGCAGTAGTGCAACAGTCCCTTGAATTATTGGTTGAGTATCCAATCCCGAAGAAAAACGGTGACCAAGGTTCGAAAGTGCATCAAGGACGCTTAGCTGTTGAAGACGTTGCATCATTTGCTCAGCGTTATTGCTAAGCGCTTGTGCCGACTCTATACCGGCCGCTGCGTAGAGTGGGGCGAGTACCTGTTGCTCAAAGTCTTTCCTTGTTGAGAGCGCGAAACTTCGATCAACTTCTCCCGTGTTATCGAGTAGTGGCCGCGTGTCGAGGCCGAGCGCGACGCCATCGATCTCTGTGCTAATTAGTGGTGGTTGCAAGCCGAAGCGACTCACCGAGGGGCTCCCAGCATAGAGTGCTAGACCCGGAATAACAGTGTGAAAACTCGATTGATCGTAGTAGCGGATTTGAAGGTCACTCGAGGGGAAGTTCGCCGTGCCGCTCGCGAGCGCAACAAAATGTGTAACAGTGCGTGGTGCTCGTCCGTTAAAGAGTTCTATATAAAACGCACCCTTGGACGTGAATACGGCCACTAAGTGATTCTGAGGATTAGACATCGCCGCGCGGGCCCGAGCCTCATCGGCGATAAGTGTGGTGTTAAAGCAAAAGAGCAAGACGAGCAGGCAGGAAAATTTCAGCCGGCGCACAAAGCGGAGGCGAGTGCTGCTTATGATCTGTGAGTCAAATCCGCACTTTTGTTGGAGCAATAGCGGGTGATCAGTCATAGTCGTTGGTTAAGGTCTTCTCTGGTGTCTATGTCGATGAGTATACCGTTATCATCGACCGCCAGAGAAAGGATTTTTGCGCTGTGTTTGTCAAGAATGCTGCGCGCTCCCGTGTCGCCGCATAGCGTTCGCAACTCATTGAAGAAAGCTGATCCGAACGCGATGGGGTGACCCCGTACCGAATTAAAGTAGGGTGCGACGATCGAGTCGCTTGTTACCGTTTTGGCGAGGAGTGAATACGTCGATGGCAAGATGTATGGCATATCTGCTAAGCAGACAATTGCTGCGGTCCAGTCAGTTATCGACCTGGCACAATGTGCAAGGCTTGCACCCATGCCTGATTCGGCGTCGTCGAATTCGCTGAATGAAATAGCGGTGTCTGGATTCTTTGCCTGTACGCGCTCGCCAATAGCGAGAAACTGTTCGCGGAGTTCAGGGCGGTAAACGACAATTATCGACGGTAATGCAGTGCTCAGATTTGTCAGGGTCTGCTCTAGCAGGCTGACCTGCCGGTTGTCTGGGAACTTAGCAAGCAACTTACTTGCCCCGAAGCGGCGGCTAAAGCCCGCAGCGAGTACTAAAGCGCCCACTCTTTTGCCTAAGTAAGGATGCGTCGACTTGGTTGAATTTGGTTCTGTAAGGTGAGTGGTGTTCACATGAGTAAGCCTTGTTAACGTCTAAACACGATGAGTGAATTCTTCACCCACTCGAGAGTAGCTGGCTTGTATCAGTGCAGTGTTACACGCGGGTCTCGCGTTAGCTCAACGTCAGCGGTTAACTCAACGACTAGGCTGGTTCGAATTTCGGGCTTCTCAGAGCCTCCATTATCGTTGGAATTGCTTAGTGTCGTCGATGAACCAGTGTTCTGGTGCGCAGGGGTCTGCGTGCGACTATCGGAACCGGTAGCAGCGCAAACTTCACTCGTGCTGCTGTTGCACAAAGGCTGCGAGTGGGACGATGAGGGTTTAATCGCCGCGGCCACTTGTTCGCTCAAGTGCGCTCGCAGGCGGTTAACAACACTCGACATAACTTCGATGGTTTGGCTAAGCTGATCTAAGGTTATCAAGGTTCGCTGCGAATCTTCTGCCAACGTTTTACCCTCTTGTTTTTTTCTGTCGCTCACGCGATAACCTCTAGCAAAGATTCAAATTCTGTTAACGCGACCTAGCCTACAGGAATGGCTAGGTCGCGGTTGGCTCTGCGATGTTGCGGACTATTCGTCGAGTTTGCAGTTCCACGAATCTGCCTGCGACGCGCAAACTAATCCCAAGTCAGTGCGCCACCGGTCTGATACTCGATAACACGGGTCTCGAAAAAGTTCTTCTCTTTACGCAGATCCATAATCTCGGACATCCAAGGGAAGGGATTTGCTGCGCCGACAAACTGCTCTGGTAGGCCTATTTGTACTAATCGACGGTTGGCAATAAATTGCAAATACTCTTCCATCATTGAGGCGTTCATGCCCAACACGCCGCGAGGCATGGTGTCGCGTGCATACTCAATTTCAAGCTGAGTAGCCTCTAAAATCATCTGCGTCGCTGCTTGCTTCAGCTCGTCTGTCCACAAGTCCGGATTTTCGAACTTAATCTGATTGATCATATCGATGCCGAAGTTTAGGTGCATAGATTCATCACGCAGGATGTATTGAAACTGCTCCGATGTGCCGGTCATTTTGTTTCGGCGACCCATCGACAGAATCTGTGTGAACCCGCAGTAAAAGAAGATTCCCTCCAGGCAGCAGTAGAACGCGATGAGATTTTTGAGCAGTGCTTGGTCTTTTTCCTTAGTGCCCGTCGTAAAGTTGGGGTCGCTTAGCTCACGGGTATATTTCAGCCCCCATGAAGCTTTTTTCGCAACAGAGGGGACTTCGTGATACATGTTAAAGATCTCACCCTCATCCATCGAAAGTGATTCAATACAGTATTGATAGGCGTGTGTGTGGATAGCCTCTTCGAATGCTTGGCGCAAGATATACTGGCGGCACTCGGGGTTGGTTACTAAGCGATAAACGGCCAACACCAGATTGTTAGCAACGAGCGAGTCTGCTGTTGAAAAGAATCCCAGGTTGCGTTTTACGATGAGGCGTTCGTCTGGGGTAAGCCCGTTTGGGTTTTTCCACAGAGCGATATCAGCATTCATATTCACTTCTTGTGGCATCCAATGATTAGCGCAGCCATCTAGGTATTTCTGCCATGCCCAATCGTATTTAAACGGTACGAGTTGGTTCAAGTCTGCTCGACAGTTGATCATCGCCTTATCATCAACTGTCACCCGCGTCGCAGTTCCTTCGAGCTCTTCTAAGCCCTCTGCAATATTTAATGCTTCTAGTGCTTTTTGCGCTCGGCGCAGAGCATCTTCATCGGCGATGAAGGTTTCGGAGTTGTGGTCGCTCTCGTCAGAGACCGCAGTTGACGTTTCGGGCTGCTTGGTTGCTGCCATAATTTCAGCTGCTACAACTGGTGCGGCGGCTTCTGGCTTTGCTTCTGTTTCGAATTCGTCCCATGACAACATGATTATTTCCTCTATCAACTGCAGCGTGGCCACAGGCCTTGTTTAGCTAAATTTTTCTATCGCGTGTTTGTTGGTCAGATTCTTATGAATGTGCCATTCAATTTACGTTTGATTACGCTGTTCGGTTTTTATACCAGTCGGTTAAATCTTTTGTTTTTTATTAATCTAGCAACTTTTTTACTAGGCCCTATCAAGCTGATAGGGCCTAAAATTATTGACACGCTTCGCAATCCGGATCATCCAACGAGCAGGCCTGCGGCACGGCTGCTGGCGCCGGTTGCGCAGAAACCTTGTTGAGACTCATGTCCGATACGGTAGATTTCTCTGTCGTAGTAGCAGCGAGCGCTCGCAAGTAGTACGTCGTTTTTAAACCACGCAGCCATGCCATTTTGTAAGTGATGTCGAGCTTCTTGCCACTGGCACCAGCAACATACAGATTGAGCGATTGAGCCTGATCGATCCATTTTTGACGTCGACTCGCGGCATCTACTAACCAGCGAGGCTCAATTTCGAAGGCAGTTGCGTAGATGCGTTTGATTGACTCTGGAATTCTGTCGATTTTCTGAACGCTACCCTCGTAATATTTGAGGTCGTTAACCATCACACTGTCCCAAAGGCCCAGGTTTTTGAGGTCTCTAACCAAGAATGGGTTCACAACTGTGAACTCACCCGAAAGATTCGATTTAACATATAAATTTTGGTAAGTCGGCTCTATCGACTGCGATACACCGCTGATATTTGCGATGGTTGCGGTGGGTGCGATCGCGAGAACATTCGAGTTACGCATGCCGTCTTTTTGTATCTTATTGCGCAGACTGTCCCAGTCGAGGCGTTGGTCCATATTGACATCAAGGAAGTCAACACCACGCGCTTCATAGAGAAGCTTGAGCGAGTCGATAGGGAGTATGCCTTGATCCCATAGAGAGCCTTTATAGGACTGATAGCTACCTCGTTCGGCAGCTAGATCACTTGAGGCGCTCAAGGCGTAATAGCTTATTACCTCCATCGAGACATCGGCAAACTCAACCGCTTGCTCCGATGCATAGGGAATTCTCTGGGCATAAAGCGCGTCTTGGAAACCCATGATTCCCATGCCGATAGGCCTATGCTTTAGGTTTGAGTTTTCAGCCTGTGGCACTGAGTAATAGTTGATATCGATTACGTTATCAAGCATACGCACTGCCGTCGTGATCGACTTCTTTAATTTTTCACGATTGAGGCCGTTCTCATCAACATGATTGACAAGGTTAATAGAGCCTAGATTACATACTGCAATCTCGTCTTTGTTGGTATTGAGTGTGATCTCTGTACACAAGTTAGACGAGTGTATTGCACCAATGTGTTGCTGAGGCGAACGTACATTACAGGCATCTTTGAAGGTAATCCACGGATGACCTGTTTCGAATAACATAGAGATCATCTTGCGCCAGAGGTCGCTCGCCTTTACTGTCTTATAGACGTCGATCTGGCCCGCTGCCGCCATGCGCTCATATTCAACGTATTTTTCTTCGAACGCGAGACCGTGCAAATCGTGCAGCTCGGGTACATTGTTCGGTGAGAATAATGTCCATTCTTGATCATTGAACACGCGCTTCATGAAGAGGTCAGGAATCCAGTTCGCTGTATTCATGTCGTGCGCACGGCGCCTTTCGTCTCCGGTGTTTTTGCGAAGTTCTAAGAACTCCTCGATGTCGAGGTGCCAGGTCTCTAAGTAGGAACACACAGCGCCTTTGCGCTTTCCTCCTTGATTGACGGCAACGGCAGTGTCGTTAACGACTTTTAAGAAGGGAACAATGCCTTGGGATTTGCCATTCGTGCCCTTGATGTGTGCACCCAGCGCGCGCACTGGAGTCCAATCGTTACCGAGACCGCCCGCCCATTTTGACAGCATCGCGTTATCGCGAATGGCAGAGTAAATCCCGAAGAGATCATCTGGTACCGTTGTTAAAAAGCACGAGGAGAGCTGCGGACGCAGAGTGCCAGAGTTGAAGAGCTGTGGCGTCGAAACCATATAGTCGAAGCTCGACAGCAAATTATAGAACTCAATCGCTCGGTCTTCGCGATTCTCTTCATTGCTTGCGAGGCCCATTGCCACGCGCATAAAAAACACCTGCGGCAATTCAAAACGCGTACCGTTGCTGTGGATGAAGTAGCGGTCATAGAGCGTCTGCAGACCGAGATAGGTGAACTGCTGATCCCTGTCTGCCTGTAACGCGGCGCCTAGCTTGCCCAAGTCATAGTCGAGCAAGTGGGGCGAGAGAAGTTCGAGTTCTACGCCTTTCTCTATGTAAGGTTTGAGCGTAGCCGCATACCGGTAGTGCATTTCCGATTGAGTGGCTGCTTCGGCTATGCCTAGAAACCCGAGTGCCTCTGCGCGGACGGTATCCATCAAAAGGCGGGCCGTCACATAAGAGTAATTCGGGTCTTTCTCAACCATCGTTCTCGCGCACATCACAAGCGAGGTGCGAACGTCGCTCATCTTCACACCAGGATAGAGGTTTTTGAGCGTCTCTTTGTAGATTGCATCGGCCGAGACACCCTCAAGTCCTTCGCATGCTTCATCGATAACAACACGAAGGCGCTGGGCATCTAGGGGTCCTTGTTCGCCGTTGTCGAGAGTAATACTAATCTGCGCCTCTTTATCGACAGGTGCTTCGCGTTTCTGCTGCCGAAGGCGATCATGCTCCGCGCGATAAATCACGTAGCTGCGAGCCACCTTGTGCTCGCCGCTGCGCATCAAGGCGAGCTCCACTTGGTCTTGAATATCCTCAATGTGGATGGTTCCGCCAGAGGGCATGCGTCGACTGAAGATATCTGTGATTTGGTGAACGAGCTGGGCTACGGATTCGTGGATGCGGGTCGAATCGGCAGCATTTCCGCCTTCGACCTCTAGGTAGGCCTTGGTAATCGCTACACTGATTTTGGAGGCGTCATAACCCACCACTGCGCCATTGCGTTTAATGACTCGCAACTGGCCAGGTGCTGTCGATGCGGGGCTTGGTGCGTCTACTGAGGGGGAAATCGCTGGTTTAGTGCTGGCGGTGGTTTGTGCATCTATCTGCATTATGCGCTCCGGTATTTTTCTATGCTTTTGGCTGCTTTGCGCGGCCTACTATTCTATTTTCTGGTCTTTTTCTCTGGTTTTTCTGGGCATTCTACTTTTTTTTGCGTTGACCTATGCCGAGATTTAATCCTGCTCGCCTGCTGTGCTCTTTAGTGTAGGACTATCTACCTTGTACACTATATATAGTGTTTTTTCCCAAAGACTTTAGCTATTTCTTTAAAAATAATTAAATACTTTGAAAATACAGTGCAACGCCCCTGCAAAGCACAAAAAAGGTGCACGGATCACTATATATGGGTGAAGCCCGCCACAACGACACAAGATAGTGTTTTATATTCTCGAATGCAAGTGCAATAGATGTTTGCGCATTGTGCATAGGCTGTGGATAACTCGCCTTGGGATGCACAATGCACGGAAGGTTAATTTTAGAGACTATTTCAAAGACTGTTTAAGAGAATAGCAGAGGCCAGATTCAGCTCCACAGGAGTGTCGAAGTGACAAGAGAATTAAGAATTAAGCAAAAATTCGATCAGCGCTTTTTGCGAATGCATCCGATTCTCGGCCTCGTCCCAAACGACGGATGACGCGCCATCGAGCAGTTCAGCGCTCACCTCTTCACCACGATGTGCCGGTAGGCAGTGCATGAAGAGGGCATCGTGCTCGGCATAGCCCATCAGTTGGGGGTTGACTTGAAAACCCGCGAATTTGGCAAGGCGGGCGGCCTGTTCATCCTCTTGGCCCATCGATGCCCACACGTCCGTTACAACGAGACTTGCTCCGGCGACAGCCTCCTGAGGTGATCCGCATAGTTTCACACGCTTAGAATGTGCGGCAACGAGGGCCTCATTTGGCTCGAAGCCTGCCGGGCTCGCAATGGTGAGCTCAAAATCTAACAACTCAGCAGCATTAATATAAGAGTGGCACATATTGTTACCGTCACCTATCCATGCTACCCGCTTCCCAGTGATGTCTCCGCGATGTTCAGCGAAGGTTTGCATGTCAGCAAGCAGTTGGCAGGGATGATAGTCGTCTGTTAGGGCGTTGATTACTGGCACTTGGGAATAGCGAGCGAAAGACTCCAGCTGAGAATGATGGAATGTGCGGATGGCAACGCAATCGACCATGCGAGAGAGCACACGGGCGGTGTCTTCGATAGGTTCTCCTCGGCCAAGCTGCGAGTCGTTGCTGGACAGAAAGAGAGCACTGCCGCCAACTTGATTCATGGCGACTTCGAAAGCAACACGCGTGCGCGTCGATGATTTCTCGAAAATTAAGCCAAGCGTCTTGCCGTCTGCTCGCTTTGCCGCTGCAGGGTTGCCCTTCAGCTCGGACGCTCGCGCGATAAGCGCTCGAAATTCGTCACTGCTAAGGTCTTTGAGGGTGAGGAAATGTCTGCAACTCATGGACTATGGCCCTTGGGGTAAATCCCCGCGTGTAAGAGGAGGGAAAAATGTCATCAAAAAACAGTAAAGCTTGTGATGGCGCGCTAGGCAGTGGCATTCTATCGGCAGGGTGCGCGTGAGGCAAACTCAGCTAAAATTTGTTAGCCGAGCTGACGGGCAAAACCGAGATCATCAAATTTCTAAAGGGCGATATGTGAATCCGATAGAACTCAAGCTTTTTACTAGTCGTCTGCAAGCGATTTGCGATGAAATGGGCGGAGTACTACAGCGTTCTGCTTTCTCGCCCAATATAAAAGATAGGTTAGATTTCTCCTGCGCAGTCTTCGCATCTAATGGCGAACTGGCCTCGCAGGCGGCTCACATCCCTGTCCATCTCGGCAGTATGGCGTATACCATGCAGGCATTAGTCGCTTCACAGGATTGGCAACCCGGCGATATGCTTGTCATAAACGACCCCTATCTTGGCGGCACTCATTTGCCTGATGTCACGCTTCTGGCACCGGTGTTTACAGAGGACGCTACTACTCTCTCTCGACTGGTTGGTTTCGTTGCTAACAGAGCACATCACGCGCACATCGGGTGCGAGACACCAGGCTCGATGCCGTTGTCGACTACGATTAATGACGAGGGGGTGCTAATTGCACCGATACTTCTTCTTCGTGGTGGAGAGTTTCAATCGTGCGGTGCTCGTATTGATGCGCTGCTCTATGAACAAGCGGGTGTATTGAGTGGCGATTTCGCTGCACAATTAGGTGCAAACCTCCTCGCCGTCGATCGTTTGCGCGCGCTCGTTGTTTCTTATGGGGCGGCTCGGTATTCGGCTGCACTCGATGCTCTCAATGCTTACGCGCGACGGTTGTCAGCAACTGCTGTCGTACAGGTCGCTGACGGTGAATACAGCGCTGAGGATTTTTTAGACGATGACGGCTTCGGGGGGCAGCAGTTACCTTTACGGGTAAAAATACTAATCGAAGGCGCTCGCATACAATTTGACTTCACCCAGTCTGCCGATCAGGTCCGTGGCAACCTAAACTGTCCTGAATCGGTGGCGGCTGCCGCAGCCTATTATTGTCACTGCTGCCTGCTACCTGAGAATGTGCCGCTGTGTGCGGGTCTCTTTGCAGACCTGACTGTGATCACCCGCAAGTCCTCTGTGTTGAATCCTGAGTATCCAGCTGCTGTTGCTGCAGGGAATGTTGAGACATCGATGCGGCTCGTAGATGTTATTTTTCGCGCCCTCGCGGCCGCGGTGCCCACTCGTATTCCTGCCGCGTCTCAGGGGACGATGAATAATGTGGCAATGGGGGCGTCGAGAGAACTAGGTTCGCGCTGGGACTATTATGAAACGCTTGCAGGCGGTGCCGGTGGCGGGCCTCGGCGCGCTGGGTGCTCGGCGGTGCATACCCATATGACGAATACGCTGAACACGCCAGTCGAGAGTCTCGAATATCACTATCCCTTGAGGATGCGCCGTGTTGCCATTCGCCGAGGGAGCGGCGGGCGCGGCCTTAATCGTGGCGGCGAGGGGCTTATCCGCGAATATGAGTTTCTGCAAGAAGCCCAGCTCAGTTTGCTTACAGAGCGGAGGCGTTTCGCACCCTGGGGACTCTGCGGGGGAGGTGAGGGCGAGGTAGGGCGGAATTGGCTCAACGGGGAAAAAATTCCTGCGAAAGCGGAACTGACCGTACTCCCGGGTGATCGATTAACCATAGAAACCCCCGGGGGCGGTGGCTGGGGAAAGGGCTAATCTCCGATTATTGGTGCTAGACTTTTCGTCGTTTGCTTACATGGAGAACTGATACAAGGTAAACTTCGTTTGACTCCGTCGCTGCAGCGCCGCAGAAACTGACGATAGCTGGCGATCGCGACACCTGTGACAGGCAGCATTTAGAGACCGCACCGCCTAGGCGACATTCTGACAGGATAATAAGGACACCGCATGAGCATTGAACAAACAATCCAAGATCAAATAGCAAGCAACCCGATACTGCTATATATGAAAGGCAACCCAGAAGCACCGCAGTGTGGCTTTTCATCACAAGCGACGCAGCTACTAATGGCCTGCGGAAAAAAATTCGCTTATGTCGACATTTTGTCTAATCCAGAGATTCGAGCGACGCTGCCAAGCGTGTCTAACTGGCCTACATTCCCTCAGCTCTTCGTCGAAGGCGAATTGATAGGCGGCTGCGACATTATTGTGGAAATGTATGAGAAGGGTGAGCTACAGACACTAATCGAAAGCGTTGAAGTTGAATAGCTCTCGATTAATAGCTAGTCGAGCGCAATCCGTGCGTTCGGCTAGATTGCCTGCCTAATCGTGTGTGTGCGGCCATCCACCGAGCCGTTGCCAGCGATTAACAATTTCGTAAAATAATTCAGCCGTTTTTGCGGCGTCGTAGCGCGCAGAATGAGCCTCATTATTGTCAAATTCGATACCTGCGCATTCGCAGGCGCGAGCGAGAACAGTCTGGCCAAAAGCCAAGCCACTTAACGTTGCGGTATCAAAGTTTGAGAACGGGTGAAAAGGATTTCGTTTCAAGTCGTGACGCGCACTCGCAGCATTCACGAAGCCTTGATCGAAATGGGCATTATGTCCGACCAAAATTGCCCTTTTACAATGGTTCGCTTTAAGCGCTTGGCGTATTACCGAGAACAGGGTGGTCATAACCTCTTTCTCGGGACGCGCGATTCGGAGTGGGTGGAAAGGGTCTATGCCAGTGAATTTAAGAGCGGCTTCCTCAAGGTTCGCCCCCTCAAATGGAATAATTCTCTGGAAAAAGGTTTGCTCGGTTTCGAGTTCTCCCAAGGCATTAAAGCAGGGTATCACGGCGCCTATTTCGAGCATGGCATCGGTAGCAGAATTAAAGCCACCGGTTTCCACGTCAACGATAACCGGAAGATAGCCGCGAAATCGAGCGGCCATCATTAACGCGGCCGCATCGTTCGCCTCGTGATCTTCCTCTTGATCGAAGTCGTGCTCAAATTCGCTCTCTGATTCACTTCCAAAAACGCTCATGATCTACTCTTTATTTAATAAGCTGCCAAGTAATTGATTCGTCTGCGCGCAACGGGATGAGCTCACCTTGAGCAAAGGGGAATTTAGGCGGCATTTTCCAGGATTTTTTCTCTAGCGTAATTTTTTTGGTATTACGCGGCAACTCATAGAAATCCGGCCCGTTATGACTGGCAAAGGCTTCTAGTTTTGCAAGAGCGCCCGCGCATTCGAAAACCTCAGCGTAAAGCTCTATTGCCGCTGCTGCAGTGTAGATGCCCGCACAACCGCAGTCGCTCTCCTTCGCGTGGCGCGCGTGAGGAGCTGAATCTGTTCCTAAGAAAAATTTTGGACTACCGCTCGTCGCGGCGGTAATCAAAGCCTCTTGGTGGCTGCTGCGTTTAAGTATCGGTAAGCAGTAATAATGAGGGCGTACGGCACCGGCGAGCAGATGATTGCGATTATACAGCAGGTGATGAACCGTGATGGTTGCCGCGACGTTTTTCGGTGCTGAGCTGACAAATTCGACCGCATGCCGCGTTGTAATGTGCTCGAGCACAACCTTGAGGCCAGGTAGATCGCGACATAAGGGTTCAAGTAATGTCTCGATAAATACCTTTTCACGGTCAAAAATATCGATCTCATGGTCTGTTACCTCGCCGTGAATCAGCAAGGGCATCCCAATTTTTTCCATTCGTTCGAGAACAGGCATCACCGCGCTCATGTGGGATACGCCAGAATCGGAATTAGTCGTGGCGCCGGCTGGGTAGTATTTCACCGCTTGCACAATACCACTGTTGAATGCCGCTTCGACTTCGCTCGGCTCAAGAGAGTCAGTCAGATACAGTGTCATTAATGGATCAAATTCATTGCCACTGGGTCGGGCGCTGAGAATTCGATCGCGATAGTCACTTGCCGCCTGCAGACTCGTTACCGGGGGCTTTAAATTTGGCATGATAATCGCACGCGCGAACTGCGCGGCAGTGTGGGGTACTGTCGTCTTCAATGCTTCACCGTCCCTAAGGTGAAGATGCCAATCATCGGGCTGATCTATAGTGAGGCGCCGCGGGCTTGTCTCTTGGGAGCGGTCGGGTGAGTTCATTGTTATCTACACCTTGAGGGTGAATGAATTTTCTAGGCGACGTCGGTGTTCGGAAGCGCCTGCATTGTAGCGGATTCGGTGACGCATCTAAACACTCGACTGACGTTGATCATTTTGATCTTAGATATTAGATATTAGTGCAGCAGAATGTCACGCCCAGTGGTGATAGAATACTTAGGTTAGCAGAGCAGTTACTGCAGACAGGGTTGATGTTGAGGTGCCGCGCAGACGTGGGGCCGCTATAAGGAGCGCAAGTATGTCGGATATAAACAAAGTCGTTTTGGCTTACTCAGGTGGATTAGACACGTCGGTCATTGCTAAGTGGTTGACCGAAACCTATGGCTGTGAAGTGGTCACTTTCACAGCGGATGTAGGGCAAGGCGGTGAGGTTGAGCCTGCTCGAGCCAAGGCCCAGGCGATGGGAATCAAAGAGATTTTCATCGAAGATTTGCGAGAGGAGTTTGTGCGCGACTACGTTTACCCAATGTTCCGCGCGAACGCGCTCTACGAAGGTGAGTATCTGTTAGGTACATCCATTGCCCGACCGTTAATCGCTAAGCGGCTCGTCGAGATTGCCCAGGAAACGGGCGCCGATGCAATTTCTCATGGAGCGACTGGCAAGGGCAATGATCAGGTTCGATTTGAGCTTGCCGCCTATGCGCTGGCCCCGGGTATTCAGGTTATTGCCCCGTGGCGAGAATGGGATCTCAACTCCCGGGAAAAATTACTCGCTTACTGTGCCAAGCATGACATCGCGGTAGAGAAAAAGCGTGGGTCCAAATCGCCTTATTCTATGGATGCTAACCTTCTTCACATATCGTATGAAGGCGACATTTTAGAAGACCCCGCTGCAGAACCCGAAGAGGCTATGTGGCTTTGGAGCGTCGCGCCCGAAGCTGCGCCAGACACGCCTACCTACATAGAGCTTGATTATGCTAAGGGAGACATAACGGCAATTGATGGTATTCAAATGTCACCGGCGTCCGTCCTTGAAGCCTTGAACAAAATCGGCGGCGCGAATGGAATAGGCCGGGCTGATATCGTCGAAAATCGCTACGTGGGAATGAAGTCGAGGGGATGCTATGAGACGCCTGGTGGCACAATTATGCTTAAAGCCCACCGCGCTATCGAGTCGCTAACCATGGATCGTGAACTGGCGCATCTCAAGGACGATCTCATGCCGCGTTACGCATCGCTAATCTATAACGGGTACTGGTTCTCGCCTGAGCGCCTCGCTCTTCAGGCGTTAATTGATGAGTCGCAGCGCTTTGTGAACGGTCGAGTTCGCCTAAAGCTCTACAAAGGCAATGTCATTGTTGTTGGCAGAGAATCAGACGATTCGCTGTTTGATGAAAGCATCGCGACATTTGAAGAAGACGACGGCGCGTATGATCAAAAAGACGCGGCAGGCTTTATTAAGCTCAACGCGCTCCGTCTGCGGATCGCAGCCCGAAAGGGACGAGCAAGCCACTAGAGTCTCTTGCTTCTAGAGGGCCTAAGAAAAGCCATTGAGCGATCAAAGCTCGATGGCTTTTTCTGTTTTGGCAAGGTAATAATCCTCGCTTAAAAAACAGAGTGAGGAGATATCAATAGCTGGTTTTCCGCTTGAATTCACAGAGGTCTTCGATAGTGCATGCCCCACAGCGCGGTTTGCGTGCGACACAGACGTAGCGTCCGTGAAGAATTAACCAGTGATGGGCATCGAGCAGAAATTCCTCAGGCACAAGTTTGATCAATTTTTTCTCGACGGCCAACACAGTTTTTCCCGGGGCTATTCCTGTGCGATTCGACACGCGGTAAATGTGCGTATCGACAGCCATTGCTACTTGCCTAAATGCAGTGTTTAGAACAACGTTCGCTGTTTTGCGTCCAACTCCCGGTAGCGCCTCCAACTCCTCTCGAGTCGAAGGTACCTGCGAGCCGTGCTGCTCAACTAACAATGCGCAGGTCTTAATGACATTTTCAGCCTTGGTGTTATAGAGGCCAATAGTTTTTATGTACTCCTTAAGCCCTTTCACACCGAGCGCCAGAATAGTCTCTGGCGTATTGGCTACCGGAAACAGCTGGTCAGTCGCCTTATTGACACCGACATCGGTAGACTGGGCGGAGAGCATTACTGCGATTAGCAACTCGAAAGGCGATGCGTAATTGAGCTCTGTTTTGGGCGCAGGGTTCTCGGCTCTGAGCCTGGAAAATATTTCAGTCCGTTTGACTTTGTTCATCAAAGTCTACTCCTTTGCTTGTCTGTGAAGCACGCCAGTTACTCTCGCGCGGAGCACTGTTTGGCCAGAAGCCGCGATCGCCTCACGGCGCCGCAGTCGCCGGTGGAGTAGCCAGCGCCGACAGTGAGGTAAGAAAAAGCGAGTAATCCCTGCGATAACAAATGCAAGAAGGCCGAGAATCAGCGGCGCAAAAGTGGCGTGGGAAGAGTTCACTGCTGACGGAGTTACTGTCTCGCTTGCGTGTGTCAACCAACGTAAAAGCACGAGTGCAGACAGAAATACAAAAGAAAGGCTTATAGCCAGGCTCGTTGCCGCTGCACGACTGTTTGCTCGTATAAAAAGCGTCTCGAGGTAAGGGGTAGACGCATTATTTAACAAAGTTGCCACGCATAGCGCGAACAAGGGTGAATAGGGTGCATCAGAAAATACAGTCAGGTAACAGTAAACAATGCCAGCCATAAAACCTGCGACAAAGGTTTGAATATTTGCAGCAGAGTTGAGCTCTAATCGCGCGATAAACATTGGCATAACAACGAGTGCGCCAAGGTGCATTGAAAGAACGGTATGGAAGGATTCAGGCTCTGACACGAAGCAAGCGCCGACAACGAGGGCAACGAACACAGCTATCGGGAGCAAACGGAGCAGCCGAAGCCAACAAAGCCAGCAAACCCCAAAGGCCATAGCAGCGAGCGCCAGTGGCGAAGTCATCGTGTCGGTTTCTCGGTTCAACGCTGTCAGAGTAAGCGTGAGTGCGAGGGTCAGTGCAGGCAGACTAAAAGGACCAGCTTCTTTTCTATTAAATAGTGGGCTAATGCCCAGAAATGCAATCAGGCTAGCGACTGCGCCGAGGGCAATGGGTGTTGACAATAGAAAGCGCAGTGTGCTTCCTTGATTTTCCCAAGCAAAGTTGCCGCCATCTGTCGCCTGCGCGAGGTCTATGAATAGACTCAGCGACAGCGCGAGAAGCAGGGCATTGAAGCAAGAATGCGAGTTAAGTGACGCAGTGCATGATTTTCTCGTGTCGCGCGGATTAAAACGGCGATCAATAAGCTCGACGGAAATCACGCACAAAAATGCGGCGAGTAATGCACTTGTGATTAGTGTGATCGTATTTGGCTGAAAACTTATCACGGCAACCGTGCAAGGAACGAGCGCGGCACAGAGCTGCCATCCTTGTCGCGATGCGTTATTCCAGGCGGGCGAGGCAAGTCGACTCATTCGCTCTCCCTCGTTTTGTTATTAGCCGCAGCCAGTTTGGCCTCGCGTTTTGCTTTGACACGAGCAACCGCCGCCGCGATATCATCCTGCGCCGCCAAACGCGAGAAGGCGTGAGCAGAATTGCCTGCGCCTGCGTTAGGTGTTCCGCTGCCTGACTCTGGTTGCTGTTTGCCATCGTCGTATGGCTTGGTGATGCCAGGTTTGGATCTTGTGACGTTGTCACTCGTTTTCGCCTTGCGGCTAAGAGTCTTTGTCGCGATGCGAGCTTGTCGGGCAGCGAAGCGTGTTTTCCAGTAATCGCTAAGTTGTTTCTCTTTTTGCTCGGCGCGAACGAGGCTGTGACCGATAGCGAGCAGGGAGTCAAGTGGTACGTTACTCGGACACACCTGTGTGCAAAACCCGCATGCTGAACATGTGTCCATCTTGTTCTCAATTAGGTCATCGATTCTCTCCGCCTGTGTGTCGCTCGAAAGAGTAGGGCGAGAAGCGAGACTAACGAAAGCGATGAGTTTGCTTGGGTCGAGATTTTCAGGACAGCTGGAAACGCAAAGTTTACAACTCGTACAATCGCCCCCTCCATTGTTTGTGTCGATACCCGGTGCCTGCGCAGCGCTATGTGCGACGCGTGCAAATAGGAATGGTTTGATGCGCGTGAGTAGACTGATGGTCATGGCCTGCCGCCTGCGCGTCGCTGTGAATTTTGATACTCGTCATTGCGGGCAATGAGGTCGATGCAATCAACTGGACAAGGCTCTACACAAAGATCGCAGCCATTACACTCTGCTTCGATGATACTGTGCATTCGTTTCGCGGCGCCGAAAATAGCATCGGTGGGACAGGCCTGAATGCATTTAGTACAGCCGATGCATTCGTCTTCTCTGATCCGCGCCACCGAGAAAGAGAGTGGCGGCATGTGCGCAGGATTGAGCGCAGTGGAAAAATCGCCGACTAGCCGAGCGAGTCTGCGCGCAGTGATCTCGCCGCCTGGTGGGCAGAGATTTGTTGCGGCGCCATTGAGGATTGCCTCTGCATAGGGGCGACAGCCTAAATGACCGCATTGTCCGCATTGCGTTTGGGGTAAGAGTAGGTCGAGTAACGTTATCTGATCGTCGATGGTGTTCGTTTTTGCGTCGGTTTTCCCACGCGTGGTGTGTACGAATCGATTGATAGCGATCAGGTTGAGCAAGAGCGCAAGCAAAGCGATGAGCCCTAGGAGACTGAAATTTTGGGTCTGACTAATCCCACTTAGCGTTGCAATTAGGCCTGTCATCACAGTGCGCCCTGCAGAGCAAGTAGACAGAGCGTGATAACACATAGAGCGAGGAGGGCGTGAGCGAGTTCCTGAGGTGTGCTCTGAGAAGTCCTCTGAGGTGTCCTGAGTGGTGTGCTTTGAGTTAACGGGGATTCATCCGAATGGGTCAGCGACAGGAAGGCAGCGGCTGCTCGCAATCGCATTGACTCACGGAGAGCGGTGAGCGAAATAATGACGAAATAAAATCCAAGGCTTACGACAAATATTGTGAATAGTGAGAGCGGCAAACCCGCGTCACCGACTAACTGCGGTAGCAGTAACGCCGCGGCACTCGTATTTCCGACAGCGCTCACCGTATGTCCTGTAAGGCGACGTAGGAATAATAATTTGTGCCTACAAAAGGTTAGAGCCGCCACGGTGATAATTGTCGAGACTGTCAGACCGACAAGCAGGTGAAATAGCGGGGAATGTTGCGGTGAAGTCATCGCAGCGGTGAGATTTACGATCAGTGCGACTAGCGAGAGTGTGACGACGAGTAAAAGCGAATAGATCAACGCAAGCTGCTCCCCGAGTCGCGGATTGCTACTCGCGTGCAGAGTGGATATTCCGATAAGGAGACTGCAAGCAGTAGTTGCTGTGACACTCATTCTTCGCGAGCGCTCCACCGTAACTCCGCCGAGCTCGATGCCGGAATTTGATAACGGCTCAGAATCTCTTGCTCGGACGCTTTCGCGGCGGCGTGGTTGATAATCATCTGATAGCCGTTGGCATTTTCAAAGACCACATTTGCCTGCTCGTTCGAGGTGAGACGCTCGGCAAAATCGGTGAAATCTCTTATGGGAACACCATTGACCTGATCAACAATCCAATTGCGCCAGTCGTGGTAGCCAAGGTTCACGTCAGCCGCGAGTACCTGAAGCGCGACAACCAGTTGCCGACGCTGAGGTGAACTCCATTCGTTGCGGGCCTGAAGCAAGTTAACAGGGGCAGATCGACTCCAGTCACTACCCCAGCGTTTTATCAGATTCATGTTCAGCGGGACAAATAGCACGCCGCCGTAGATCATGTATTCGGGGGCGCTATCGAATCGTTCACCCATCACGAGGCTATAGCTATCCAGGGCTTCACGGGCCTCGAGGGTCACATCGAGCGGATGCCCGTTGCGAATTAATGAGAGTGCGACCGAGTCGCCTACGAGGTGTAGGTCGATTGCGTGTTTGTAGTCAGTCTGAATCTCGTCGGACAATCTAATGCTGCCGTCCTCAGCGATGGGAAAATCATCGATGGAGACAATGACATCGTTCTCCTCGACTAGACCATACGCAGGTGAGTCTTCAAAGACTTTGATCACCAATACGCCATCTTGCTCCTTGGCGAGTCCGTAGGCGCTCTTTGCTGCTGGGCTTTCGAGGGTTTGCGTGCGGAATCCAAGGTCTGGGAAGCCTTCGTTTGATCCATCCTCTGCGTCAGCGAGTACGTGAGCGATAATGCTAGGGGGGACGAAATATCCGAGATTCTCAGACCTTCCGCCGCTATTGGCCTGCATAACAACCCCAATAATTTCTCGGTCGACAATTACCGGGCCGCCACTATTGCCCGGGTTAATCGCCGCATCGATTTGTCCCGCCAAGAGATAGGCGCCTGCGTGCGCGTAGATCTGCTGCTCAACCCGCGACAGAATACCTTTGGTAATGCTCAGTGATTTGCCGCCCATTGGGTAGCCGAACACAGACACTTCTCGCTGTGGTTCAGGAAGCTCGCCAAGCGCGAGTGGCTCTAGGTCATCGAAAAATCCTTCCTCGTCAACTGTGATGAGGGCCAAGTCGGCGTCATGCGATACGAAGACCACGCGGGCGAGATAGCGTTTTGGGTCGTTGTGCTTCTGCGCTTGGATGTAACTTGCATTCGCGACAACGTGCGCATTAGTCAGAATCCGATTTCCTGCTATAACCGAACCCGAGCCGCTGGACTGTCTCGGCGTGAGTAATCGCCAAGGTGTGAAGTAATCAGGCGCAGCTTGAGTTGTGTAAATTTTTATAACGGAGTCTTGAATTGCTTCGAGTTCGGACTCTGCCGACTGTGCGCTTAGAGTCATCATCAACACCATTACTGCGATGACGAATTGAGCACGTGTTGCCGCTTTCGCGGCTTGTCCGATTATTCTCATACGTTACCCTCTTAGGTTAGGTGACGCGCATACCGGGCTGGGCGCCGGCGTGAGGTTCCAAAAGCCATAGTTCATCTTTTCCAGGTCCTGCGGCAAGTACCATGCCCTCCGAAACACCAAATTTCATTTTGCGGGGAGCAAGATTTGCAACCATTACTGTAAGCTTGCCGCGAAGATCCTCTGGTGCGTAGGCAGACTTAATGCCCGAGAAAACGTTGCGCCTAATGGAATTGCCGTCGGCGTCTAAGCCGAGGTCTAGCGTGAGCTGCAGAAGTTTGTCTGCGCCTTCGACGTGCTCAGCCTCGGCGATCAGCGCGATACGCAGGTCAACTTTAGAGAAATCACCAAATTGGATCTCGGGTTCAAACGGCGAGTTTTTGTGCTCGTTCGTTGCTGGTGTCTCGTTGTCAATTTTCGCGGCTTTCGCGGCATAGGCTGCGCGAGTAAACTCAACCATCGCATCAATATTCTCTTTCTCAACCCTAGTGAGCAAAGGCTCAAACTTGCTAATCTGATGTGCGAGAAGAGGGCTTTGAGAGTCCTGCCATGTGAGCGCTGGGATGTTTAGGAAGCGCTCAGCCTTTTCAGCCATCACAGGTAAGACCGGCTTCAGATAGCAAATAAGCAACCGGAACGCATTGAGCCCGGTGCTACATATTTGCTGTAACTTAACAGACCCAGGTTCGGTCTTTGCGACTACCCAAGGTTGCTGATCATTGATGTATTGATTGGCGTTATCAGCAAGAGCCATGATAAGCCTTACCGCTTTGGAATAGTCGCGTTTCTCATAGTGTTCGGCAATTTCTTCACTCGCTGTCTGCATTGATGTAATGAGCGCCGGATCGTCGAGTTCGGTAGCAAGCAAACCGTCAAAGCCTTTGTTGATAAAGCCCGCGCAGCGGCTAGCGATGTTAACTACTTTACCGACGAGGTCTGAGTTTACGCGCGCGACGAAATCCTCAAAATTAAGGTCAAGATCATCGACGCCACTCGATAATTTAGCCGCAAGGTAATAACGCAAATATTCTGGGTTGAGATTATCTAAATAGGTGCGGGCATTAATAAAGGTGCCACGTGATTTCGACATCTTTGTCCCATCCACGGTAAGGAATCCATGCACGAAGACTGCAGTGGGCAAGCGGTACCCAGCACTTGTAAGCATCGCTGGCCAGAACAGCGTATGGAAGTTAACGATGTCCTTGCCGATGAAATGATACAACTCTGTGTCGGAGCCTACCTTCCAATAAGCGTCGAAATCGTAGCCGCTTTTATCGCAGAAGTTTTTAAAGCTCGCCATATATCCTATTGGCGCATCGAGCCAGACGTAGAAAAACTTGCCTGGCGCGCCGGGTATCTCGAAACCGAAGTAAGGTGCATCGCGACTGATATCCCACTGTTGGAGTTCCTCGTCGAGCCACTCTGCGAGTTTATTAGCGACTGCATCTTGCAGCGTACCGCTCCGCGTCCAAGCTCGAAGCATCTCTCTGAACTGTGGTAAGTCGAAAAAGAAATGCACAGACTCGCGTTCTTCAGGAATCGCACCCGAGATGGTTGATCGTGGGTCGATTAATTCAGACGGACTATAGGTAGAGCCGCAGGCCTCGCAGTTGTCGCCATATTGGTCAGTCGCTTTGCATTTCGGGCACGTACCCTTGATGTAGCGGTCAGCGAGGAAGAGTTGTTTCTCAGGATCAAACAGCTGCTTGATGCTGCGCTTTTCAATGTGGCCATTCTTCTCGAGAGCGGTGTAGATCGATTCAGAAAAGGCCTGGTTTTCGGGTGAGTGGGTTGAATAGAAATTGTCGAAGCTGATGTTAAAGCCGGCAAAGTCGCGTTGGTGCGCGGCATTGACATCGTCTATCAATTGCTTCGGTGTGATACCCCGATCTTCAGCACTGAGCATGATAGCGGTGCCATGGGCATCATCGGCGCAAACAAACACGCAATCGTTGCCACGCATACGCTGAAGCCGTACCCAGATATCAGTCTGGACCGCTTCGAGCATATGCCCCAGATGAATGTCTCCGTTGGCATAGGGGAGGGCGGCGGTGACGAGTATTTTGCGTGGGTTCAACTGGGTATCCTTGATGTTATTAGTCACATCGACAGTCTTTGGTTTGCGCATTGTAGTGTTTGACTGTCAGAGTTTGAATTGTCTCTTGCCTACTTTAATGCGTAAATTCATGAGATGAGTACCGGGAAAAAAACCCGTGCACTGAGGTTTATATTTCGACCATATCGAAATCTTCCTTACCGACGCCGCATTCCGGGCACATCCAGTCGTCGGGGATTTCATCCCAGCTTGTTCCCGGCGCGATGCCGTCGTCGGGTAGTCCGAGGGCCTCTTCGTAAACGAAGCTACAAACCAGACATTGCCATTTGCGCATACTGCATTCCTCATTGTCACTTTCAAATGCGGTTTTCTGCTGCATGGGCAGCGCTGGATTTGAAAACCACTTCGGCGTGAGAGGATACGCGATTTCGAAACGTTTTTCAGTAATGACCCTGCAGAGCGGGCGAGCACTTGATGTGGTGGGAGGTAATTAGGGCAAAAAGTGTTTATCGAAGCTTAAGTGATCATCATCGCATGCCGATACGCAAACGTAGACACCGGTGGCGCAGCGACTATTTGGGTTTGTGACCACGCAACTCGATTTACTAAGGTTAGATTAAATGAGCATAAAGTCGGACAGATGGATCAGGCAAATGGCGCGTGAGGAGGGCATGATCGACCCGTTTGAGCCTGAGCAGGTGCGCTATGTTGACGGCGAAAAAGTCATCTCCTACGGCACGTCGAGTTATGGCTATGATGTCCGCTGTGCGAGTGAGTTTAAGATTTTCACCAACGTGCATACAACGAGTGTGGTGGACCCTAAAAACTTCGATGAGTCGAGCTTTGTTTCCATCGATGAGCCTTACTGCATTATTCCGCCAAACTCTTTCGCCTTAGCGCGGACAGTTGAATACTTTCGGATTCCGAAGGACGTGTTAACGGTCTGTCTCGGGAAGTCGACCTATGCGCGCTGCGGGATTATCGTTAACGTGACTCCCTTAGAACCCGAATGGGAAGGGCATGTGACGCTCGAATTTTCCAACACTACGACGCTACCTGCTAAGATTTATGCCAACGAAGGTGTCGCTCAAATGTTGTTCTATCAATCGGATGAACAGTGCGAGATGACTTATAAACAGCGCGGTGGAAAATATATGGGACAGACCGGCGTGACTCCGCCGCGTGCTTAAGTAAGTGTAAAGAGTTTACCCGTGCTTCCCATGCCTATGTGTCGTGGTGTTTGAATTGGCTCGCGTCAGCGGGGTGGGGGTTATTATCGACCTCCAGGTTACAGTTGTTGACGGATAGTTGACGCAGCGTAGGCGTGACTTTGACACTGCGCTAGTCCGTTAGCGGATTTTTGGCAATGAGCGTGGTGCTTCATCTAAAGAATGTAAGTCGTGAAGCAGTCTGCGTGTGGCTTTGCAATTCCTCTTTTCTCTGCCTCTATCGTGTAAGCTGCTCTACCTGTTTGCGCATTTAAGGGTTGGCTTTATCTTGCTGCCAACGTGACAAGCAGGGCTTGAGATAGTCTCCAAGTACTCGTTTGATTTTGTCCGTCAGGCGCCCCAATTCGACCTACTCGGACGTTTTAGTCTTTTGAAAACTCATATCTAAATATATTTAATTTACTTTAATTAAGGATCATATATTACTAATCTAATTGCATTTAATGTAGTTTTTTTCTGCTAGTTGCGCGTTTCGCGCCTCTCCTTCGATTGTTTTCCTCTGAATTGCACTCTACTCGTACTCGCGCAAATGACTTCACGTGGGGATCACATTGCTCGAGCGATGCCTGTTTTTCATTGTTTAAGCGAAAAGGCTGAGCGTGTTTTCACAGAGGGCAGTGGCAACTATTTTTTAGTTGGAATTTATATGGTGGTCCGCAAAAAAAAAGCGCGTTAGCTTAGACGAATTAGTCGCATATTTTGCATTGGCATGGACTTTGCTATCACTACTTCACTGATACTGTTCGAGCGTGTTGGCAGTGATTCACGGACAGATAAAAATAAGAGAAGGATGGGGCATAGATGACTGAAGGCACAGAGGCGAAGGTTTTCGAGGACGTGTTGCCAAACGGCGAGGCAAGCGACGCCAATATGAGTATGGTGGTCGAGAAGTACGCGCCGCTAGTGAAACGCATCGCCCATCACCTGCTTCTGCGGATGCCCGCAAGCGTTCAAGTCGACGATCTCGTTCAGTCGGGGATGATCGGCCTGTTAGAGGCAGCTAAAAAGTACGATGTCTCGAAGGGCGCGAGTTTCGAGACTTATGCCGGGATTCGGATTCGAGGTTCGATGCTCGACGAAGTACGAAAAGGCGATTGGGCGCCGCGCTCCGTCCATCGAAAATCGCGAAAAGTCGCTGAAGCGATAAAGGCCATCGAAGCCCGCACTGGGAAAGACGCGAAAGACCAAGATATCGCCAAAGAAATGGATATCGACCTCAACGCGTATTACGCGATTCTTCAGGATGCGAGTGGCAGCAGACTCTTTAGCTTCGATGACATTATGGAAGGTGATGATTCTGCGATCGAACTCGCTGTAGGTGATCTACCCGGCCCCTGCGATGGGCTTCAGCGTGCAACCTTCAAAGAGCATCTGGCTCGAGCTATCGATAATCTGCCGCCTCGCGAAAAACTCGTTTTGGCGCTTTATTACGATGAGGAGCTTAACCTGAAGGAAATTGGCGAGGTTATCGGCGTGAGCGAAAGTCGTGTGAGCCAAATACACAGCCAAGCGGCGATGCGTTTGCGCTCTCGTCTTGCCGATTGGCGCTGAGCAAGGCCCTGTCGGGTTGGCAGCAGCCCCTTCGAAGCGTTATCCTGCGCGCCCGTAACGCGAGATCGCGCATGAATCAAATTACCGAGTCTACCGTCGCCATGGGCGCCCCTCTACTCGAGGTGCGTGATTTATGCTGCGAACGTGATGAGCGCATGTTGTTCGCTGGTCTTTCCTTCGTCGTTGAATGTGGCACAGTGCTCCAGATAGCCGGCAACAACGGCAGCGGTAAAACAACGCTCCTAAGAATCCTCTGTGGCCTGAATGATGGCTATGACGGTGAGATCATTTGGCGAGGTGAGTCGACTCACGACACGGCCGAATCCTTCGCCGGAGATCTGCTGTATTTCGGTCACAGAGTAGGAGTTAACAAAATTCTGACCCCGCTTGAGAATTTGCGATGGTCTGCGGGAATGCAGCGTAACGTCAATGATCAGCTGCTGCTCGATGCGCTTGAGGCAGTTGGGCTGCGAGGTTTCGAAGAGTCTCCCTGTTATACGCTGAGCGCGGGCCAACAGCAGCGAGTTTCCCTCGCACGCCTAAGACTCAGTCCAGCGACGCTTTGGGTGTTGGATGAGCCCTTTACAACGCTAGATGTTGATGCAGTTGCCCAGCTCGAGCAGACGCTTGCAGACCATGCCAGACAAGGTGGAGCGGTGATTGTGACAACGCATCACAAACTGACCATGCCCAGCGTTTCGCGGCTGACTCTCGGGGTGAGCTGATATGCTGTCAGTAGCTGTCAAACCGAGCACGCGTTCAGCGTTTATGCTCACGCTTAAACGCGATCTGCTCATCGCGTTTAAGCGCAAGAATGACATCGTTAATCCGTTTATGTTTTTCGTCATTGTTATCTCTCTGTTTCCTTTGGCAATAAGCCCAGAGGGCGAAAGACTCGCGGAGATAGCGGCAGGTGTCATCTGGATCGCTGTACTGCTATCGGCGATGTTGTCCATGGATAGTTTGTATCGAGGGGATTTCGAAGACGGGTCATTGGAAATATTACTACTGAGTCCACATCCACTGTTTTTTCTCGTGTTGGCAAAGAATATCGCCCATTGGCTCGTGAGCGGCCTTCCCGTCGTTATTGCGTCTCCGCTATTGGCTTATATGCTCAAGTTACCCTCCGAGTCCTATGCGACTCTCATGCTAACTCTGCTCGTCGGGACACCCACTCTCAGCCTTATAGGGTCTATCGCGGTGGCATTAACTGTTGGTTTGGGAAGCAGAGGATTAATTCTTGCTGTTATCACCCTGCCGTTCAGTGTGCCAGTGTTAATTTTTGGGACACTCGCCGTGCAGGCGAGCGCTTCTGGTCTCCCTTCTGGGGGCTATTTGACGCTTTTACTCGCCCTGCTTGCAGGCTCACTCAGCCTCGCTCCGCTCACGTCTGCCGCAGCCCTGCGTATTAGTGTAAGTTAGCTGTAATTTTGGTCTGAAGCGCGCCTAGTTGCGTAGTTTAGGGGGCAAGAGTCAGTTCAGCGACACGTTGTAACACCAACAACGGCGACCGCCGGCTACCGCCCGTGATACACTTCGCAGCGTACTTACAGCTGAACGAATTACCGAATATAGGATGCAGATCGATTGCCTTGAGGATTGAGTGGTATGTGGTTATGGTTCGCCAAATTAGGATCGCCTAAATGGTTCTATGAACTTTCAACGAAATGGCTACCTTGGCTCGTCGTCGCGACTGTTCTTGTGATCGGTACAGCCACAGTTTGGGCATTGCTTTTCCTGCCTCCGGATTACCAGCAAGGCTATACCTCGAGAATATTGGTGGTCCATGTCGCTGTTGCGGGGACCTCGCTTGCTTTCTTTCCGCTGATGGCCGTCGCCGGAACAATCACGCTGGTTTGGAAGATGAAACTCGCCGACATGGTTGCTAAGAACGCGGCCGCATTGGGCGCTTGGTTTTCTTTTATAACATTAGCAACCGGCTCAATTTGGGGAAGCGTCAGTTGGGGCACCTGGTGGGAGTGGAGCGATAGTCGACTCGTGTCAATGCTGTTCCAGTTCTTCCTCTTGCTCGGTGTGGTTTCGCTTCGATCAGCGCTCGAAGACACGGACAAAGCGGCGAAAGCATGTGCGCTTCTGTCCATTGTGGGTTGTATCAACGTGGTGATCATCAAGTATTCTGTTGAGTGGTGGAACACATTGCATCAGCCTGCGAGTCCCGTTTCGCTTCAGAGTGGGAGTGCGAATGGCCCCGAATTTTGGATTGCGACTGCGCTGATGATCTTGGGGGTCTATCTGTTCTTGAGCGTTAGTTTGATTTTGTCCACACGCAACGAGATTTTGCAGCGCGAGCGCCGCGCACTCTGGGTGAAAGAGATGATCGCAGCTGAGCAATAAAAGAGTGAGAAGCGACAGAGCATGGATTTAATCAACGCTATACAATTCGACAGCTGGGCCGAATTCATCGACATGGGTGGATATGCGTTTAATGTCTGGGCAGTGTACGGTCTTTTTGCGTTATTTATTGCGGTCAATATACTAGTGCCGTTAAGGAGACGTAGCGCCTTGCTAAGGGATTTACGTCGCCGAGGGCGCATCGAGGATCAAGTCGCACTTAATAGCGCGGCCACGCCTGGTGTCCAGACCGCGAAAGCTGAATCGCGAGGCCAGTTGGACGAGACTGGAGAGAAGGCTTCGCAACCAGCAGGCGATACTCGACGTCCTCAGCAAGGAGATAATTCATGAAACCTCATCGCAGAAAGAAGTTAGGTATTATCATTTTCATTACTCTTGGGCTCAGCGCGGCTGTCGGTTTGACACTCTATGCGCTCAAACAGAACATCAATATGTTTTTCACGCCCACGCAGGTTGCCGAGGGCAAGGTGCCGGATGGGCAGCACTTCCGCATCGGTGGCATGGTGAAAGACGGCTCCATCGCACGCGAGGAGGACAGTTTGAGCGTCAACTTTGTAACCACTGATTTTGTTAGCGAAGTACCGATCCATTACGTCGGTATTCTTCCAGATCTTTTCCGTGAAGGTCAGGGCATCGTTGCTGAGGGTAGAGTAGATTCGAGTGGCGTGTTTCAAGCCTCTAAAGTGCTCGCCAAGCATGACGAGAATTATATGTCTCCGGAGGTCAAAGCCGCATTGGACGCGGCAGGAACTGGCGCGCAAGGTGTTATGCCAAGCGAGGGTTACAAGCCTGGCTACTAGGGCGTGAAATAAGCTTGGACCGGTAAAATGTGATTGAGACTCGGGCAAAGCAGCTACATGCTATCGCTTCGCTCTTCCAGAACAAAAGATGGTGCCCTGCACCGAGGTAGGATTCTTTGCTTCCAGAACTAGGACATTTTGCTCTCATTCTCGCGCTCTGCTTGTGCTTGCTGCTCGGGACTTTCCCTCTCTACGGAGCAGCGAACGGCAACGCCCGTTTCATGGGGCTAGCTAGACCCTTGGTCGCGGGTATCTTTGTTTTCATTGGCTTTGCGTACGTGCTGTTGACATATTCGTTCGCTATCGACGATTTCTCGGTTACCTACATTCAACAACATTCTAATTCTTTACTACCATTTCGTTATAAATTGACAGCGGTCTGGGGAGGGCACGAAGGCTCGTTCTTACTCTGGACGTTCATGCTTGCAGGTTGGATGTTAGCGGTAGCGATATTTAGCCGCAGCATGCCTCTCGAATTTGTCGCGCGCGTACTCGGCGTCCTCGGGCTATTGAGCGTGGGCTATCTGCTGTTCATGCTCGCTACCTCCAATCCCTTCGATCGAATCGTGCCTCTGCCGCCCGCAGACGGTGCTGATTTGAATTCAGCCCTACAGGATTTCGGTTTTATTGTTCACCCGCCAACGCTTTACATGGGTTACGTTGGATTTTCTGTTGTGTTTGCTTTCGCTATGGCCGCGCTGTTAAGTGGCCGTTTGGATGCCGCATGGGCGCGCTGGTGTCGACCATGGGCGAATGTCGCCTGGGCAATTCTCACTATTGGGATCGCGCTTGGCAGCTGGTGGGCTTATTACGAGTTGGGCTGGGGCGGCTGGTGGGCATGGGATCCGGTCGAAAACCCACCGCTTATTACCTGGCTTTTTGGCACGGCACTGATCCACTCGCTCGCAGTGACTGAAAAGAGAGGGATATTTAAGAGCTGGACAGTGATGCTCGCGATTCTCGCGTTTGCAGGGAGCCTGCTTGGCACTTTCATAACGCGCTCAGGACTGCTCACGTCAGTTCATGCGTTCGCGACGGACCCAGAGCGTGGAGTCTTTATTCTTGCCATTCTGACACTGTCGGTCGGTGGGGCGCTCTTGCTGTTCGCGCTGCGCGCGCCGCTGCTGCGGGGACGTTTCGGTTTTGGGATTTTGTCGCGTGAAATGCTCCTTCTCGTAAATAATCTCATTTTGGTTGTGTCTGCTGCTTCGGTTTTTCTTGGGACGCTCTTCCCAATGGTTTATCAGGCGCTTACCGATGATCTGATCTCTATAGGACCTCCTTACTTTAACGCGATTTTCGTCCCCTTGATGGCATTGCTCGCGCTGGTTCTCGGCGTCGGACCGATCTCTCGATGGAAGAAGACATCAGGGCGCTATCTGTTCACTCAGCTCCTCTGGGTTGGTGTCATCAGTCTCGGCCTAGGCATCGTTCTACCCCTTGCGATAACTCTCGAATTCGGATTTGGGCCGACGATTACCATCGCTCTCGCCCTTTGGATACTCTTGTCTGCTGTGAGGGACATAAAAAATAAGGTGGCGAACAAGAAAACACTGAGCGCTGGCCTGGCCTCGCTGCCTTTGAGTTACTATGGAATGCAGATCGCTCACTTAGGGGTGGCGATAATGGTCGTCGGGGCGGCCCTTACGAGTGTCTACTCCACAGAAAAAAGCGTGTTGCTGAGCCCCGGGGAGCGCATGAGCCTCGGCGGCTATGCGTTCGAATTTGTCGGCGCTAAGCCAATAACCGGCCCCAATTTTCGTGGCATGGAAGCGACGCTTGACGTTTACCGTGGCGATGAATTTTTACGTGAACTGCATCCAGAGAGACGCCTGTATCTTGCCAGCGGGACGCCTTCAACAGAGATGGCAATTGACGCCGGATTCTGGCGGGATCTCTTCGTTACGCTTGGTGAGGAGAAGGGCGCCGCTTCTTGGTCGATGACTATTCACGTCAAACCCTTTGTTCGCTGGGTTTGGCTCGGCGCGATCTTTATGTGCTTAGGCGGCGTGGTAGCGGCGGGTGACAAGCGCTACCGTCGAGCGCTCGAAAAGCTCGCTGACAAGAAGCAGTCAGTCGCCGTCCCTTCGACAGGGTCAGCTGAGGTAGTTCCTAGGTAAGGCCCTAGATGAGGTCCTAAACAAGTTCCTAGCCTAATTCTAGTATGGGCTCTAGGGCTTTTCTCAGCATGAGGTGTTCGGAGTTTATTCTATTTGGAGTCAACAAAGATGAATCGTTCACTCGCGTTTCTGCCAGTAGCCGCCTTTGTGATTTTGGCGCTTGTCATGTGGCGGGGACTTTATCTTGACAGTAAAGAGCTGCCTTCTATGTTGATCGATAAGCCAATGCCGGCGTTTGATCTCACGACGGTCGATGGTACCTCCGTAACCAACGACTCTTTGCCGTCCGAACCCTTTCTTCTTAACGTCTGGGGTAGCTATTGTCTGCCATGCTTAGTTGAGCACCCCACATTTATGCGTCTGTCTGAATCAGGCGAGATTCCCATCGTTGGTGTTAACTATCGTGACCAAAAAGCTCTGGCGCTTAATTGGTTGGAGGAGAATGGTAATCCTTATGCGTTCAGTATACTCGACGAACCAGGGCGATTTGGTATCGACCTCGGCGTCTACGGCGCACCAGAGACTTATCTGGTCGACAGTAAGGGTGTTATTCGCTATCGACATGTCAGCGTCCTCGATGAAACGGTGTGGCGTGAAGTTTTTGAACCGGCGATCGCTGAGCTTAGAGCGGAAGAGGGCGAATGATGAGTAGTCATTTAACGAGTCAAGTATGGCTAAGAAAATTCAGGTTTTTTAGTTTTCTATGCCTTGCGTTGTCGATTCTTTCTGTTTCCCTGCCGAGGTTAAGTTTCGCCCAGGTCGATACATTCGAATTTGAAACGCAAGAACAGCAAAAAAGGTTCCGTTCGCTCTCGGACGAACTTCGCTGCCCCATGTGCCAAAACACTAGTCTTTCAGGGTCCACCGGCGGCGTGGCCGAAGATCTGCGCCGTGAAGTGCATCGGATGATCATGGAGGGGATGAGCGACGAGCAGATTGAACAATTTATGTATGAGCGCTACGGCGATTTCATATTCTATAAGCCGAGGTTAAAACCTGAGACTATATTGCTGTGGTTCGGTCCTCTTTTATTTTTCCTCATTGGCGCAATAGTGCTTGTAAATATTTGGCGAAAGGCTAAGAGAATGGACGCGGAACCGGTGGTTGTTACGGGTGACTCAAAGAGCCGTCTAGACGCGTTATTCGCCGAACACGGTAGGTCGAAAGCCGTTGCCAAGAACTCAAATGAGTAGGGCGATCTAGCAGCTAATTAGCGCGAGTACGACGCGGCAAACAGAGAGAACAACAGGATTATTATGCTTTTTTGGACTTTAGCTGCAGCGCTTGCCGCTCTGGCGCTTGCTTTTTTTGTGGTCCCTTTCTATCGAGCGAACGGCGCCGATGAAGTGGTGGTCGATAGCGTTCAGCGCAGCGAGAATCTTCGGCTTTTCGCGGAAAGAGAAAGTGAACTTGCTCAGGATCTTGCGGACGGCGAAATAGAGGCAGACGAACACGCCGTCCTGCTGCGTGAATTACAGCAGTCTCTGCTAGATGACGTCGAAGAGTCGATGCCGAATAGAAAGGTGCCTGTTCATTCTCCTCGTGGTTGGCTCGTTGTAGGCCTGATCGTCCTCTTGCTTCCTGCAATGTCTGTCGCTCTCTATAAACGCTGGGGTTTCATTGAAGACGTCCAAGTCATGGGATTGTTTCAAGAATCGCTCGCCGCACAGGGAGATGTTGCTGCTGCCTCGGCTCTCGTGACTCAACTGGGTGATTTGGTTAAGAATGGGAACGAGAATCCTTGGGTTTGGTATTTTTTAGGCGAAAACTTCGCGACGATAGGTAGATTTAACGAGGCTGAAATATCTTATCGTCAGGCAGCGCAACGGCTTAGTGGTGAGCCCGAGGAAGCGCTGGTGCTTGGGCGTGCGGCACTTGCTCTCTACATTAAGTCTGAGTTCCAGTTCACTCCTGAGCTCGATGCGCTCATAGAACAAGCGCGTGAGATCAACCCCAACGAGATTGCCATCATTCAATTGCTCGCAGCGGATGCACAGAACAGAGGTGACTACGAAGCTGCTATCGCTAATTGGCGGATACTTATTCAGCTCGACCCGAATTCTCCTGAGGCTCAGTCACTGCGTGCAGAAATTGCCAATGCGCAGAGGTTGATGCAAGAAGAGTCTGGCGAGCAGATTGCAGAACCTGTGATAGAGGTTCAACTTGCTCTGGCTGAGGATTTGGTGGTGGCGCCTGATTTGCGGGTTTTTGTTGCAGTACGTAATGCAGAGCGCGAAGGAATGCCGCCGCTCGCTGCAACGCAGCTTCGGGTTGCCGATCTTCCTGCGACGATTGTCCTGGATAATTCCTCGCAAGTAGGGCCATTCAATCTGAGTTCGGCGGATTTGGTTCGCGTTTCGGCATTAGTGTCTCTTTCCGGTACGGCGAACCCTTCTCGAGGCGATTATCGCGTCGTTTCTGACGATTTTGCCCATAAGACTCAGAAGGGAGTTATCAGGCTTACGATTACTGACGAGGTCGAGTAGCCGTTGAATTGGACCGAGTTTGGCACGATCGCTCTAGCGCATCTTCTAGCGGTGACGTCGCCAGGTCCTGATTTTGCAATCGTGCTCCGGCAGACACTCAAGAACGGGAGCTTTGCTGGGATTTGGGCGAGTGCCGGTATCGCGTCCGGCATCGGCCTCCATGTAAGTTACTGTCTTTTGGGCGTCGCTGTAATTATCGCGAGTTCGCCTTCTCTATTTTCGGGCATGAAGGTGGGTGCTGCAATTCTGCTGATTTTTCTGGGAGGTCAGTCGCTTTCTTCGGCGTTTCGTGAATTCCGGCTTCGACGTTCATCAAATGTTGTGAGTCCAGAAATCTCTGAAGTCGATGCGCCACCTCCGTCTATGCAGCTTGCGCGCCGAGCCTTTGTCACTGGCTTTGCCACGAATGGACTAAATCCGAAAGCGACACTCTTCTTTCTTGCCTTGTTTGCTGTGGTAATTGATCCTGCGACGGCAATAGCGCAACAACTGATCTATGGTAGCTATTTGGTGCTCGCCACCTTCGCTTGGTTTGCTTGGCTCTCTATAGTCATCGGCCGCCCGCAGGTACGATCCCTCGTGTTACGTGCGGCCCCGGTCATCGACACCCTGATGGGATTTACTCTTTGTGTCATCGCGGCGCAGCTTCTCAGGTGATGCGATAGAACCGGCCTACGAGGCCTGCAATACAGTGTGAAGAGAGGTATAGTTGGAATCAATTAATTGACCGAGAACCTCAACAGCAATGGAAAAGGATCTGTAGCATGGCAGCAAGTAACAGCGGCACTGACCGCAAGGCGTTAGTCGACAAATTCGGACGCCGAGTCGATTACATTCGGTTGTCGGTCACTGATCGATGCGATTTTCGCTGCGTTTACTGTATGACCGAAGAGATGACGTTTTTGCCGCGCAAAGAAATACTCAGTCTCGAGGAGTTATTTCTTATTGCCAAAGCTTTCGTTGACCTTGGAGTGACAAAAATTCGTTTGACGGGTGGCGAGCCACTGGTGCGCAGCGATGTACTCAGCCTCGTAGAGCGCTTAGGGCAACTCACGGATCTGGAGGAACTACTGATTACAACCAATGGTGCTCAGCTTGATAAGTATGCCGAACCGTTGCGTGCTGCAGGCGTCACAAGGGTAAATGTGAGTATCGATAGCCTTAACGCTGAGCGATTCAAACGGATTTCTAGAGTGGGTAAGCTAGATAAAGTACTCGAAGGCATAGAAGCAGCGAGAGCGGCGGGTTTTAATAGAGTTAAACTCAACAGCGTCATCATGCGCGGCTATAACGAAGACGAAGTCATTGATTTAGCGGAGTACGCATTGGCGCGCGATATCGACATCGCCTTTATTGAAGAAATGCCACTCGGAGAAGCCTCTGATCATGCCCGTGAGGACACCACCTGCAGTAACGCGTGGGTTAGAGAGCTTTTGAATTCGCGCTTCGAGCTCTCTGAGAGTGCGGCTAAAACCGCAGGGCCCTCGCGTTACGTAGACGTAAAAGGATACAAGTCACGCATCGGTTTCATCTCTCCAGTTACCCATAATTTTTGTGGAGACTGCAATAGGGTTCGGGTTACTGTTGAGGGCCGATTGCTCCTATGCTTGGGAAATGAGCACTCGATGGACCTAAGGGCAATTCTAAGGGCTGAAGATTTTAGCGAAGCAAACCTACGCGACGCGATAGTAGCGGCAATGGATCTGAAACCCGAACGGCACTATTTTTACGAAAAAGACCATGCACAACCCATTCGATTGATGAATATGACGGGCGGTTAGTGACGCTTTGCTTCGCCGCAACGTCAATCGTTTGCGGCGTAGGGTCGACAGAATCGACCGTGTGTGTCGTTATCGATTGCGTGAAGTAGATAGGATGGACAATCAATGAGTGAAGAGATTAAAAGCCTGCGAATAGCGGTGGTAACAGTGTCTGATACTCGCACCGAGGAAACTGATCGTTCGGGCGCCGTGCTCGTGGAACGCCTTGTCTCTGCGGGCCATTTTCTTTGTCACAAAAGCATCATTAAAGATGATGTCTACCAATTGCGAGCCGAGGTTTCCCAGCTAATTGCCGATCCGGGCGTACAGGTAATACTGATGACCGGAGGAACAGGATTTACCCCCCGCGATAATACTCAGAAAGCGATTCAGCCGTTATTTGACGTGTCCATCGATGGCTTTGGTGAGCTCTTTCGTCAGCTCTCTCATACTGAAATTGGTTCATCGACAATACAATCCCGTGCGTTTGCGGGGATTGCCAACAATGTCATTGTCTTCTGTTTGCCAGGCTCACCAGGCGCCTGCGCGACGGGGTGGGATCGGGTGATCGCAGAGCAATTAGATAGCAGTCATAAGCCTTGTAATTTCGTCGATAAATTAAAAGTGGTCGCTTTTTAAAGCAAAAAAAACACCAAGCCTCGGGGAGAAGTTTGGTGTTCAAGATGCACAGAAAAAATATGAGGGGAATCCAGTCCTGATTCGGTGTCATTCACCTTTACTGGCGCTCGCGAGTACCAGCGAGCACTGTTAATTCCTTTGTTGCTGCGTTTAAACGCTAGCGAGCACTATCGCAGCGGGCACTGATAGAGCAGCGATTACTAATGCTACGCTGACAACAGTGGCTTCTACTACGGGGCGCGCTCTTTTGAGTGCGTTGCTCATGACATACTCCTAAACTTAAGGTGTTGCTTTAGTCTGAGGCCCGACGCCCCCCTATCCAACAACGGGGCAAATAGTAACACAGTCGGAGAATATTGGTAACACTTTTTCTGAATTTTTTTACACATAATGACGCGCAACTGAAAAACTCTGTCAAAATAAAAATAATACATATATTACAATAATTTAAATGATAACTATACAAAATATCTCGACTGGAGAGTCTGGACTAAGCCCTTAAACCCCGCGGATTTTTTAGCTGCCTTGTGATTTGTGTCACATGGTAACGCGTAGGTAACACCTAGGTAGGGCATAGGTTACACCGACGTGCGCAAAGCCAACAGGGTATGGTGCGTACGAAATTAAATGAGTGAGAGGAAAAATGAGAGTCGTAACGCTGAATTGCAATGGGATCCGTGCCGCTTCTCGTAAGGGCTTTTTCGACTGGTTGCCCTCAGTCGACGCAGACATAGTTTGCTTGCAGGAGACAAAAGCGCAGGCGGACCAGCTAACAGACCCGCAGTTCAATCCAGAAGGATATTATTGCTACTATTTTGATGCGGAAAAAAAAGGCTATTCGGGCACGGCGCTCTACAGTCGCAGAGAGCCTGACAAGATCCATCGAGGAATTGGGCTAGACATCGCGGACACAGAGGGGCGCTATCTGCAGGCCGACTTTGGCGATCTGAGCGTTATCTCGCTTTACCTCCCATCTGGCTCGAGCGGTGACGAGAGACAGGCCCGCAAAATGCGATTCTTAAACTATTTCATGCAGCATATGCGAACTCTCGCACAAGACGATAGGCGCTATATCGTCTGTGGCGACTGGAATATCTGTCACAAAGAGATCGATATAAAAAATTGGAAGGGCAATATGAAAAACTCAGGTTTCCTGCCAGAGGAGCGAGCATGGCTTGATGAGTTATTTAACGAAGTCGGGTTCGCAGACTCATTTCGTCGAGTGAACGCTGAAGCAGAGCAATATTCATGGTGGTCGAATCGAGGACAGGCTCGAGCGAATAACGTGGGATGGCGACTCGATTATCACGTTGTTTCTCCCGAAATCGCGGATTCGACAGTGGGCGCTTCGATCTATCGCGAGCAGAGCTTTTCGGACCATGCTCCTGTTATTATCGATTACGAGTTAGAAGGTGTTTAAGATGAAAAAATTCATTGGATTACGAAGAACTAGCCTGCAGCCAAAGCGCGCTTTAGGTTGTTTTAGTCTTTTGGCGGGTAGTCTAAGAGTTGTAGGCTTCGTTGTCGGGATGTCGATCGTATTGCCCTCTATGGCGGCTGAGTCTCTCGTCGCGAAAATAACAACAAATCTTGGTGTCATTACCGCTGAGCTCAACGAGCGCGCGGCGCCAACCACGGTCGCAAATTTTATCAATCTCGCTCAGCGCGGCTTCTACGATGGTCTTACGTTTCATCGCTGGGAGAGGAATTTTATGGTTCAGGGAGGAGACCCCCTAGGGGATGGGACTGGTGGACCTGGCTACCGCTTTAGCGGTGAGATCATTCTGCGCCATAATCAGCCTGGCATACTGTCGATGGCGAACTCCGGCCCAGGGACTGACGGGAGCCAATTCTTTATTACACATTTAGCAACGCCGCATCTGAACGGCAAACACTCAGTTTTTGGCAAAGTAGTCGACGGTCTGCCTATCGTACAATCACTGCGCCGCAAGGACACAATAGAGTCGATTCGGATTGAAGGTGATTATTCTACTTTGTTCGAGCGCAAGGCCCCGGAGCTCGCAGAATGGAATGCGGTTTTAGAGGAGAATTATCCCAACTTGTTCGCAGCTCCATGAGTCCTGTCATTAGTAGCTAGCAAGTCAAAAAACGCGTTTAAAGGGTTTGACAGTGACTGATGTGTAGACACCCGCGGTCACATAAGGATCTGCTTCTGCCCACTGCTGCGCCTCTTCGAGGTCGCTGAAGTCAGCGATGATAATGCTGCCGCTGAATCCTTGGTCAATATCTCCGTTAGGGTTTAAAGGACTTGGACCTGCAATAACCAAGCGGTCGGCATCGGCGAGCGCCTGAAGTCTCTCGAGATGCGCGGGGCGCACGTTCATGCGGCGCTCTGTACTGTTTTCAATATCCTGACTGACAAGGCTAAATAACATAATACTTTCTCAGTGTTGATTTCTTATTGGTAGTTGGTCTGAACGTGATTCCGGGTGCCTCATGAAAATAGGTATCCAAAGGCTAGTTTGAGGGGTCGGCCTCCGGATCGTCAATATATTTGGCGAGCAGGGGCATTTGCGCGAAGACGAAGCAGAAGGTAAGTGCTAGATTGCCGAACACCTTAAATTTGATCCACAGTGCTTCGCTTAATAGTAGCGCTACGGCCAGATTTATCGCTCCCAGAATCGTAAAATAGAAAACCCAATAGAGATTCAGTCGCTGCCAAACCTCACGAGGTGCGGGTACGGCGTGTCCCATCATATGCTCAATAGCAGGTTTTTCACCTATAAATCGAGAGCCTAAGAAGATTCCCGCGAAAAGCCAGTTGACTATCGGTGCTTTCCATTTAAGGAATTCTACATTTCTAAAAATGATGGTTGGTAAGCAGAATAAGATAACGGCTACGAAGGTGATCCATTGAAACTTGTCCAATCGCCTTTGTTTGAGCCAGAGCGCGCCGTAAACCAGTATTGAGGCGACGAGTAAAAATTCCGCCGCGCTGAAAATTCCACCGATTGAATGTTCAAAGCCAGCGATGCTCACGAGTCTTTCGTCAAGGCTCCAGACTGTAAAAAACACCAAGAGTGGTATGTAGTCGATGAGTTGTTTCATAAACAGATGGCGTCGCTCGAGTGAATAAGAATTAATTTAGGGGGATCAGTTTAATGCATTTCGATAAAGGTTTCCGCATTGTGGTGTATATCGCGTAGAATTGGCGCCTTAAGGCGAAAATTATGAGCGAATACCTAGAAATTCATCCTAAAAATCCGGACGCTAGGTCGATTCGGCGAGTCGCGGACTCCTTGCGGAGTGGTGGGGTTGTTGTTTACCCGACGGATTCGACCTACGCCGTAGGATGTCATCTCGGTGACAAATCAGCGCTAGAACGGATTCGCAGGTTGCGCGGCCTTTCTGATAAGCATAATTTCACACTCATGTGCAGAGACCTGTCGGAACTGGCCGTGTATGCGCAAGTTAATAATAGCGCATTCAGATTGCTCAAGGCGCTCACCCCGGGCCCGTTTACTTTTATTTTGAAGGCAAGTCCCGAGGTGCCAAGGCGACTCATGCATCCTAAACGCAAAACTATTGGGCTGCGGGTTCCGGACAACGCGATTGCTTTGGCAATTCTCGCGGAAATGGGCGAGCCGCTTATGACTACGAGTCTGATCTTGCCTAATGCAGATAGGCCGTTGCTCGACCCCTATGAGATGCAGTCGCTAATTGGTAAGCAAATTGACCTCATAGTAGATGGAGGAAGTTGCAGCGAGACGCCAACAACAATGCTGGACCTCACCGAGGGCTTCCCTAGCCTGATGCGCGAGGGGGCTGGCGACGCAAGTGAGTTTCTCGCCTAGTAACGAGAAGGTATAATTACGAACGCGGGGCATACCCGTACCCAGAGCTCTAGCGCTACGGCCTTAACTGATCTGAACAAAGAAGACGGAGAATAGTTTGTCCACAGTAGATTCACAGCAGCGTGTGCTGTCAGGTATGCGGCCCACAGGTCGTCTTCATTTGGGGCATATGCACGGAGTGCTCAATAATTGGGTCAAGCTGCAGCACGAGTACGAATGTTTTTTCTTCGTCGCCGACTGGCATGCACTGACGACACACTACGGGGATGCGACTATTTTTGAGAACAACGTTCTCGACATGGTGATCGATTGGCTTGCGGTTGGTGTAAACCCCGGCTCAGCTTCTCTCTTTGTTCAGTCACGCGTCCCGGAGCACGCTGAACTCCATCTTCTTCTTTCTATGCTCACCCCACTTGGGTGGCTAGAGCGAGTCCCAAGCTATAAAGATCAGCAAGAAAAACTGCACGAGAAAGAGCTCGATACTTATGGCTTCTTAGGCTATCCCTTGTTACAGGCAGCAGATATTCTGATCTATCGCGCAGGTCATGTGCCAGTGGGCGCAGACCAAGTTGCGCACGTTGAGCTGACACGAGAGACGGCAAGGCGATTTAATCATATCTATGGTCGCGAGCCTGGTTTCGAGGCGGCAGCTGAGGCGGCCATTTCGAAAATGGGTAAAAAATCTGCGCGTCTCTACAACAGCCTTCGTACAGCTTTCCAAGAGCAAGGTGATCATGAGGCGCTTGAGAAAGCGCAGGCGCTCCTTCGCGAGCAGCAGAATATTTCATTAGGGGACAGAGAGCGACTGTTCGGCTTTTTAGAAGGCGGCGGGAAAATGATACTTGCCGAACCGCAAGCGCTTCTCACGCCTGCATCAAAAATGCCGGGGCTAGACGGGCAAAAAATGTCAAAGTCTTACGACAACACGATTACGTTACGCGAACCTCTCGAGCAGATCGCTAAAAAGATTAGCACCATGCCGACAGATCCCGCCCGCGTGCGTTTAACAGATCCCGGTGATCCTAATAGATGCCCTGTTTGGCAGTTACATGAAATTTACTCTGATGAATCGACTAGGGACTGGGTTAATGCCGGCTGTCGCAGTGCTGGCATTGGCTGTCTCGAGTGTAAAAAGCCATTGAGCGATGCCATTGTCGCGGAGTTAGAACCGATTCAGCTTCGGGCTGCGCAATATGAGAAAGATCCTGATGTTGTGCGCTCCATTATTGCCGAAGGATGTGAGACGGCGCGCGAAACGGCACGCGAGACACTCCACGACGTGCGCAGTGCTATGGGGCTAACGAGTTGGTAGCCACCTCACGCTAGTTAAAGTAAGGACAAACGGGTTTGAAAGAAGATCGACAGAGCGCTGAAGTCTTGGTAGACGAAAACGAAGTGCGAGCAGAGACGCGGGTGCCATTCGCATTAATCGATGGCGAAGCTTTTGATGAGATCCCCAAGGACCTCTACATACCCCCAGATGCTCTTAAGATCTTGGTCGACGCCTTTCAGGGGCCCCTCGATCTACTGCTTTATCTAATAAAAAGGCAAAATATTGATATTTTGAATATCAACGTCGCCGAAATCACTGATCAATACATGGCGTATGTTGAGCTGATGGAGTCCAGTCAGTTCGAACTTGCAGCTGAGTATTTGGTTATGGCAGCCATGCTGGCCGAAATAAAATCAAAAATGTTACTTCCTCGGCAAGAGGATCTAGAAGCCGAAGAAGAAGATCCTCGGATGGAGCTTATCCGGCGTTTGCAGGAATACGAACGGTTTAAGAATGCGGCTGCGCAACTCGATGAACTGCCGCGTATGAATCGCGACTACCACAGAGCTGTAGCAATGCCCCCTAAGATGGAGCGTGTAACGGTTGATCCGGAGGTCGATCTAAAAGAGGTTTTAATCTCTCTTGCGCAAGTACTCCGTCGCGCGGATATGTTCGGAAGTCATCAGATTCATCGTGAAACCCTCTCGACGCGAGAGAAAATGTCGGAACTCTTAGTGCGTATTAGTGACAAGAAATTTGTTCCGTTGTCATCGCTTCTCATAAGGGAAGAGGGAAGGCTCGGTGTCGTTGTTACTTTCCTTGCTGTGATGGAGCTGCTGAAAGGGAGCATGATTGAGATCGTTCAGAGCGAGCCTTTCGCGCCTATACATGTGAAAGCTAAGACTTTAAGTGAACAGCCCATTCTGAGTAGTGATTTCGATGACGACCAAGAAACCGACCAAGAGGCCGTCCAATAGAGCATTCAGGAAGAGGGGGCATTACGCGCCCCACAAGGAATTTTAACCGAATGAACGATGTAGATAATAAAATAAAAATGATTATTGAGGGGCTGCTACTCGCGGCTGGCAGGCCCCTTACGCTGGAAAGTATTGCAGCAGTTTTTAATGACGATGAACGACCCGAAAACGAGGAGTTGCTCGCAGTTCTCGCACGAATCGATGAGGAGTGTGGTGACCGCGGTTTCGAATTGACAAAAGTCGCCTCGGGATATCGGTTCCAGGTTAAGCAAGAGCTTGCTGAGTGGGTAAGTAAGCTTTGGGAAGAGCGCCCCCCGCGCTATACGCGTGCGTTGCTCGAAACTCTTGCGCTTATAGCCTACAGACAGCCGATTACACGAGGAGACATTGAGGAAATTCGCGGCGTTGCCGTGAGTTCGAACATTATTCGCACATTGCTAGATCGAGAGTGGATCAGGGTGGTGGGGCAGAGAGATGTGCCAGGGCGCCCCTCGATGTTTGCGACAACCAAGCAATTCCTCGATTACTTTAATCTTGAAAGCTTGCAGCAGTTACCCGCGCTCTCGGAGATTCGCGACATAGATGGAGGCGCTAAAGACCTCGGGTTTGAAGCGGAGCTCGCTGCAGCGCGTGTATTAGAGATGCCAGAAAACACCGAAGAAGAAAATACCGCAGCATTGAGCGAAGACGAGAAGGCAGAATTACTCGCAGAAGAGGAGGCCATTGCATTGTCACAAAAGCCTCTCGATGAGATTCTCCACCCTAACGGCTTGCCCGAGGATTTAGAGGAGTCGGAGGAATTAGACGAGCAGGAAGACGAACTCGACAATGAATTCGCCGAAATTGATCAAGCATTGTCAGCACTAGAGCAAGACCTTGGTGGGGATCCATCGCGGCTAGCGGAAATTGCCTCCAACAATGAATATGATAAGCAACCGAGTTCCGAAGAACCCGAGGGCGTATCTAATACAAGCGCCCCTACCGAGTAGATTGTATGTCTGAGAAATTGCAGAAAGTAATGGCGCGCGCAGGATTCGCTTCGCGGCGCGAAGCTGAGACGTGGATCGAAAAAGGGCGGGTTAAGGTCAATGGAGTCGTCGCAAAGGTCGGCGATCGGGTGGGCGAAGACGACAAGATCGTCGTCGATGGAAAAAAGGTGGCTGCCCAGTTAAGGTCGAATCATGAACGTCGAGTGATTCTCTACAATAAACCCGAGGATCAAGTCTGCACGCGAAAAGATCCCGAGGGTAGGCCAACCGTATTTGATCGACTTCCGCCTATTAAGCATGGGCGTTGGGTTGCGATTGGACGACTAGATATCAACACCAGCGGGCTCCTGCTGTTTACTACAGATGGGGAACTTGCTAACCGACTTATGCATCCAAGTGCGCAGATCGAGCGCGAGTATGCAGTGCGTGTGCTCGGTGACGTAAGCAAAGAGATGGTTCAACAGATGCATGATGGCGTAATGATCGATGGCGCTATGTGCAGGTTTACCGATATTCAACACTTTGGCGGAGAGGGTGTTAATCAGTGGTATCACGTGGTGGTTCTTGAAGGGCGTAACCGAGAGGTTCGTAAACTCTGGGAGTCTCAGGGCGTCAAAGTGAGCCGTTTGAAACGTGTGAGATTCGGCCCTTTATTCATTCCAAGCACGGTCACGAAGGGGCGTTATCAGGAGCTCCCCCGCAAAGAATTAGAAAAGCTATTGAAGGTTGCTTATCCGCGTATCGAAAAGCCGCAGGATGCAGAGCCCGCGCCTCGTTAGCAATTAAGCGACGTCCCAGAATTTGCTCGGTCAGAGCAAGTTTTTGCTCACCCCTCGAATCCGCGTGCATCCAGCGCTTGCCCATGATGTTTCTTTGCGTTAGGGCTCATCAGGTAAAGATAAAGCGGTAGAAGGGATTCGGGTGTCGGTTGGGTCAACGGATCTTCTGCAGGGTAGGCGTCTCTGCGCATAGCGGTTCTCGTCCCACCCGGGTTAAAGCTCATGACGCTAATCTCGCTAATATTTCCGACTTCTTCTGCGAATGTTTGCATTAATCCTTCGAGTGCGAACTTGCTGACACCGTAAGCTCCCCAATACGCTCGTCCAACTCTGCCGACACTCGACGAAGTAAAAATGACTCGCGCGTCGCTAGAGCGCGAAAGGGCAGGAATAAGTGCCTTCGTCAGTTTAAACGGCGCGGTCACATTCACCTGCATCAATTTGTCCCAGTCGGTGTCGGGATAATACTCGATTGGGCTGCGCGCACCGAGCAAGGCGGCATTGTGTATTAATCCGTCTAGCGCATTGAATTGCTCCGCGAGCGCGCCTGCAAGTGTTGTAAAGTCTTCACTAGCCGCCGTGGATAGATCCAATGGGTGAATGATTAATCGTCCTGGCGATGTTGCCTCAATCTCATCGAACAACGCCTCGAGTTTTTCTTGGCTGCGGCCGAGTGCAATAACGTTTGCGCCGCGTGCACAGAACTCAGCAGCGACGACGCGCCCGATTCCGTCACTTGCGCCCGTGATCAATATGGTTTTATCAATTAGACAGTCTCGTGCTGCATCATAAGTAAAGGTCATTATCGAAACTTCAGTAGATTGAGGAGCGCAATTGATTGCTCCGGTTGGCTGAGGATAAAGTCGGCCGGCCATTCGGCAGGGTCCACTCCATCGGCTAAGTATCCGTAGCTAGCCGCTATAGCAATTAGGTCAGCATTCTTAGCGGCTTGCATGTCTCGAATGTGATCTCCGATATAGACGCACCGCTCTGGTTTGCACTGCAGTGTCGAAAGCGCGAGAAAAAGCGATTCAGGATGCGGTTTTTTTTCTTCGACATCATCAGGACAGACTAAGACAGGGCAGCGGCTGAGAAGTGATAGGCGTGAAAGCAGCGCCGTTGCATAGAGACGTGGCTTATTCGTAACGATACCCCATGGAATGCCCGCTCGTTCGAGCGAGTCGAGCAGGGACTCCATACCGGGATAGAGAACGGATCGAGTCGTTTCAATTTGCTTGAGATACAGAGCTAGAAGGTCTGTGTGGAGAGGTGCGAATCCCTCTGCTTTATCATCGATGCCGAAGCCTAGAGAGACTAATGCTTTTGCGCCATCCGAAACGGTGCGAGAAATTACGCACGCGTCTAACGCCTGTTTCCCGTGTTGGGCTAACAGCAAATTAAGCGCGATGACAAAATCCGGCGCCGTGTCGACGAGTGTGCCGTCTAGATCGAACAGAACACACTCGATGGACGTATCGAGGGTCATTGGCCGTTGGCCTCAATCTCGGGTTTTGAGTAGTAGGCGAGATAGTTTACGTCGAGATCGCTGCCAAGTGAGTAGCGCTTTGACAGGAGATTATAGGTCATGCCTTTTTGCTCGCGCAGACTTAATCCGGTATCGCGCGCCCAGCTGGCTAACTCAGAGGGACGAATAAATTTTGCGTATTCGTGGGTTCCTCTAGGGAGCAGATTCAAGATGTACTCAGCGCCGATAATCGCGAACAAATAGGACTTTGGATTGCGATTTATTGTCGAGAACAGTACGTGGCCGCCGGGCTTTACCAGCGTATGGCAGGCGGCGACGATAGCGCTTGGGTCTGGCACATGCTCTAACATCTCAAGGCACGTGACGATGTCATACTGCTCAGGCTCGGCCTGTGCCAATTCTTCAGCGGGTATCCGGCGGTAATCTATGTCGAGTTTGCTCTCTAATTGATGCAGGCGTGCGACGGAGAGCGAAGCCTCTGCCATGTCTATCGCGACCACTTCAGCACCTTGTCTCGCCATTGCCTCGGCTAGAATGCCGCCGCCGCAGCCAATGTCTAGGACCTTCTTTCCTGCAAGCGTGGTCTTCGAGGTTAAGAAGCCCATTCTTAGTGGATTTATTTCATGAAGCGGTTTGAACTCGCTTGTAGGGTCCCACCAGCGCGCGGCGAGCGCCTCAAATTTCTTAATCTCTAATTCGTCGACATTATTCATTACTTATCCTGTAAGCGCTGATTGCTTTGGGGTATTAAGCCATGTCTGCAGTTTGTTTTACGCGCAGCTGCCACTCTTGGGTTGTTTGTTTTAGCTTTTGTTCGTCGATTGTTTGGAGTTTACCATTGTAAAGCAGCGGTTCGCCGCTACTCCATACATGGCTCACCTGACTCGCCTGCGTCGAATAGATTAGTTGCGACACGACATCATACAACGGCATGCTATTGATGCCGCTCATGTCAACAGCGCAAAGATCGGCAAGTTTCCCAATCTCAAGGCTGCCGATTTCGCCGTCGAGGCCCATCGCTTTTGCGCCGTTGATGGTAGCCATCGCGAGAGCTGCGCTCGCCGGAACGGCGGTGGCGTCCTTGGCGACAGCTTTGCCGAGCTGCGCGGCTGTGCGCATCTCTGAAAACATGTCTAAATCATTGTTGCTTGCACACCCATCAGTCCCGAGCGCAACATTGATGCCATGTCGAGTGAGCTTCTCAACCTCACAAAAACCGCTAGCGAGTTTAAGATTAGACTCAGGACAGTGAGCGACATGGCTGCCACTCTCTGCCATAAGTTCAATTTCGTTCTGTGTGAGAGCTGTCATGTGTGTGCAAATAAGCCGCGGCGTTAGCAGCCCGAGCGCGTGCAAGCGTGCTAGAGGGCGAATACCATCCCTACGCTGCGCATCATCCACCTCGGCCTGAGTTTCATGTACGTGCATATGAATCGGTAAATCCAATTCTGCAGCCAGCTTGGCGATCTTACGTAGAGGTTCGTCTGAGACTGAGTATGGGGAGTGAGGCCCAAACGCGACATGCACTCGCTCGCTATCGCGATATCGATCATGTAAAGCAGTGGTTTTGTTAATGTATTCGTCTGCATTCTTTGCCCATCGTGTCGGAAAATCGAGGACCGGACATGCCAACTGCACGCGCAATTTGGTTTCTAAAGTTACTTTTGCGGATTCATCAGGGTAGAAGTAATTATCGGCAAAGCACGTTGTTCCCGAGCGAATCATTTCGGCGGCGGCAAGACGAACGCCGGCGTTAACGAATTCTGCGTCTGCGAGCTCACCCTCTAATGGCCATATCCTCTGCTCAAGCCAAGCTTGCAATGGCATATCATCGCCAACGCCACGGAGCAATGTCATTGCGGCGTGGCCATGCGCATTTATGAGTCCAGGTATTAGTGCATGATTCTCGAGACGCGTGGCGGCATGAAGGGCATTATCTGAGAGCATTGTTTCCGCTTCACTCGCCGGCACTAGGTGGCTTATGCGCCCTTTAGTAACGAACAGCGCAGAGTTCTCGAAAATGGTTTCGTTGGGAATAACAGGGACTATCCAGCGAGCAAAAACAACGAGATCGGGCGTTATCTTAGGTTTGTCGGTCATTTCTAATCTCGTGGCTTGAGCTCAATATTCATAAGTAAGCTTAGTATAACCTCCATCACTACTTATGTCGCTGAAGACGCTACTGCGCCTAATTCCCCTCCTTGGCGCAGCGATTTATACCTGCGAAAACGAGCTGTCTATGCTATGATTCCGGCTTATAAGTTGCAGTTAAGGGATTGTGTTAGTGCACCTTTTTGCACGCAGAGGAAAAGCTTGCCCGTGGGGCAGTTCGTAGTCAAAGAAAGGCTGCAGAGTGGCCTCAATTAGATGGCAAAATTTCTGTGAAACGACATTAAAAAGGGCTGCAAAAAACAGCATCACGGCCGCTATAGAGAGAGAAATTAACGGGTGTTTTTGCAGAAAACCAGAGTGTTAGGAAAGTTGAGACTATGAGCGAATTTGCCAAACAGGTACTACCGGTAGCGTTGGAGAGCGAGATGCGTGAATCGTATCTGGCTTACGCAATGAGTGTCATTGTAGGAAGAGCGTTGCCTGATGTTCGCGATGGTCTCAAGCCTGTTCATCGTCGCGTCTTGTTCGCGATGAATGTGCTTTCTAACGACTATAACAAACCCTATAAAAAATCAGCGCGCATCGTGGGGGATGTCATTGGTAAGTACCATCCGCATGGGGATACCGCTGTTTACGACACTATTGTGCGAATGGCACAAGATTTTTCATTGCGCTATCCGCTCGTAGATGGCCAGGGTAACTTCGGCTCTGTCGACGGAGACTCCGCGGCGGCAATGCGTTACACCGAAATTAGAATGGCTAAAATCGCCCATGATCTGCTGGCTGATCTTGATAAAGAAACGGTTGATTTTTCGCCCAACTATGACGGAACAGAACAAATTCCGGACGTACTTCCAGCTCAAATACCTAATCTGCTAGTCAACGGATCAAGTGGCATCGCCGTTGGTATGGCGACGAATATTCCGCCACATAATCTAACAGAGGTTGTCGGGGGGGCTATCGCCTTGCTCGACAACCCAGATATTGGCATTGAAGGACTGATGGAGCATATCAGCGGGCCGGATTTCCCGACTGCTGGCATCATTAACGGAAAAGCCGGGATTTTGCAGGCCTATCAGACGGGGCGTGGTCGCATTTACATGCGTGCTCGGGCAGAGGTTCTAACCGACGAGAAGTCGCAAAAACAGATGATCGTTGTGTCAGAAATTCCCTATCAGGTGAACAAAGCGAGATTGATTGAGAAGATCGCTGAATTGGTTAAGGAGAAGAAGCTCGAGGGAATAACTGAACTGCGTGACGAGTCTGACAAAGACGGCATGCGTATTGTTATAGAGCTGCGCCGCGGTGAAATGGGAGACGTCGTCCTCAATAACCTCTACTCCCAAACACAAATGCAAAATGTGTTTGGTATAAATATGGTCGCGTTAGTCGACGGTCAGCCGCGTTTATTAACACTGCGCGAAATTCTCGATGCTTTTATCCGACACAGACGTGAAGTCGTCTCTAGACGTACAACCTTTCTTTTGCGAAAGGCGCGCGACCGTGGACACATTCTTGAAGGGCTAGCGGTGGCTCTTGCAAATATTGATGCGGTCATCGAACTAATTAAAACTTCGCCTTCGTCGGCAGAGGCTAAGATTAAGCTCCTTGATCGCTCGTGGAAATCAGACAGCGTGCTAGCAATGCTAGGCGAAGTAGGCGCAGACGCGTGTCGGCCAGAGGGATTGGATCCTAGATACGGCTTAAACGGCGCAGAATACAAATTGTCAGAGGAGCAGGCGCAGGCGATTCTCGAGTTAAGGTTGCACAGACTGACGGGTCTCGAGCATGAGAAGCTGATCAATGATTATAAGGCGCTACTCGAACAGATCGCCGATTATTTGGATATTCTAGGAAATCAGGCCCGGCTGTTAAGCGTCGTGCGAGAGGAATTAGAAAAGGTACGCGATGAATATGGCGATGAACGTCGCACAGAGATTGTTGGCACGCAGCAGGATCTCACCGTTGAGGATTTGATTTCCGAAGAAGACCGTGTGGTAACGATTTCGAGAACAGGTTATGCGAAAACTCAGCCGCTTAGTGATTATGCGGCACAGCGACGCGGCGGAATGGGCAAGGCCGCGGCGGCCGTCAAAGACGAAGACATCGTTGAACATTTGCTAGTTGCGAGCACGCACGACACCTTGCTCTGCTTTACGAGCAGCGGAAAGGTTTACTGGCTAAAAGTTTATATGATTCCTATCGCTAGCCGCACCTCGCGAGGAAAACCACTGGTCAACATTCTGCCTCTCGATGAAGACGAGAGGGTAACGAGCATGCTACCAATCAAGGAATACACCGAAGGCTCTTTTGTGTTTATGGCAACAGCTAACGGGACAGTGAAGAAGACGCCATTACCCAGTTTTGCGAGGCAGCGAAGTGTTGGCCTGCGAGCTATCGAATTAGATGAAAATGACGAGTTAGTCGGTACAGCAGTAACGGACGGAACGCGAGATCTTATTCTCATGAGTACATCTGGGAAAACAATTAGATTCTCAGAACAAGATGTCAGGGCGATGGGACGAACGGCTCGGGGTGTGCGCGGCATTAGATTGGCTGCGGAACAGCGCATGGTGTCATTGATGGTAGCAGACGACGAAAAGCAGGTGCTCACTGTTAGTGAAAATGGCTATGGAAAGCGGACAAAGTCTAGCGATTTCCCTCTGCGTGGCCGGGGTGGACAGGGCGTTATAGGTATCCAAGCAAGCGATCGCAATGGCGCAGTAGTGGGGTCTGTTCAGGTGACAGACAGCGACGAAATTATGTTGATCTCGAGTAAAGGCACGATGGTGCGCACGCGTGTAGATGAGGTCTCTATACAAGGACGGAATACGCAAGGTGTCCGCCTGATCCGATTGAAGGAAGGTGAGAAATTAGTGGGGCTAGAGCGTGTAGACGAGCCCGCGGGAGACTTCGTTGAAGGGGTTGCCGACGAGAGCGACGAGAGCAATGCCGAATAGCGCGGCGACGTCAGTTGCTTATTTGGGGCCTCAGGGCACCTTTTCCCACGCGGCAGCTATGGCTTTTTTCGAGGGTCGGTCGCGAGAAAGTTCCGAGCCATGGCTGATGCAGCCTACAGCGAATATCGAAGATGTGTTTGCAAGCGTTGAGCGCGGCGATGCGCTTTTTGGGGTCGTGCCAGTCGAAAATTCGACAGAAGGCGCTGTCAACAATACTCAGGACTGTTTGTTGACCACCTCAGTGGTTATTGTGGGCGAAATTATTATTCCCATCGTCCACAACTTGCTTGGACCTCACGATCTCACGAATGAAAAAATCCTTACCATAGCTTCGCATAAGCAATCTCTCGCGCAGTGCCGGGGATGGTTAAGCTGCAATTTTCCCCATGTGACGCTACGCGAATGTGCAAGCAACGCTCAAGCTGCAGAGTTCGCGCAGAGCGAGCAGGGGGTTGCAGCTATTGCGGGCGAGTTTGCGGCACGAACTTACGGATTAGAGATACTAAGCGCATCGATTCAAGATCACAGTCACAACAGAACTCGATTTCTAATAATTTCTGAAGGAAGTGAGGCGCTCGCTAATCCACTGTCAACGAATCTTGGCAGAGCAGGAAATGCGAGTGGGAGAAAAACGAGTTTATTAGTAGCTACCGACAATAAACCTGGCGCGCTTTTCAGAATATTGGAGCCGTTCAATGATCTTCAAATAGATCTATCGAAAATTGAAGCGAGACCCTCCAAGCAGCGTGCGTGGGAGTATGTATTCTTTATAGATTTTGTTATCAACGAGACATCTCATGATGCGGATTCTCTTGAAAATAAACTCTTTGCCTTACTCGAGCCCCGAACAACTTCGCTACGCGTTCTGGGAAGCTATCCCTCTGCGAGAGCGTTGGATGTGGCCGGTGAGCTCGATTCGGCTCCGAGAAATACGCTCAACGCCGACCGCGGTGGTCGATAGCGATGACTAAGTTTGAGGATGCAAGAGTACTCATTGTCGGATTAGGGCTCATTGGCGGATCAATTGCGCGAGGGCTAAAACGGAAGAATCCGAAGCAAACAATCATCGCGTGTGATTGCGATAGCGGACAAATAGCGGCTGCACTCGAATCGAAAGATGTTGACCAAGTGTTCGGAATTGACGATCTTCCCAAAGCCTGTGCTGAAGCAGATCTCGTTGTTGTCGCATTACCTCCGCAGGCTACAGCAACTATTTTGCCGAGCCTAGAATCTAGCTGTAACGAGCGTGCAATTATAACCGACGTCGCTAGTGTTAAAGGTAATGTTGTTGAGTCGGCCAAAAAATTACCGGTTGAATTTTCTGCGAGGTTCGTTCCCGGCCATCCAATTGCGGGGTCCGAAAAAAGTGGTTATCTGGCGTCAAAAGGCGATCTTTTCGAAGGGCGAAACATCATTCTGACCCCCCTTGATAATAACTCGCCCGAGGCACTGCAACTTGTTACGGCGATGTGGACTATTCTTGGCGCGAACATGCTTGCGATGAGTGTTCAGCGTCACGACGAGGTCTTGGCTGCGACAAGTCACCTACCACATCTCTTGGCGTATTCGATTGTCGATGTACTTGCCAAACAAGAAAAAAGTGGCGATATCTTTCGCTATGCAGCAGGGGGGTTCGCCGATTTTAGTCGACTCGCGTCAAGCGATGCCCGTATGTGGTCTGATATTTTTGTTGCAAATCGAGTGGCAAGTGCAGAAGTACTAGGCGCGATGATTACGGCTTTGCAAGCGTTAAAAACTGCGCTTGAAACATCCCCTGATACTCGTTTGGGCACAGATCTACATGCGCTCTTCTCGGACGCAAAAAGGACGAGAGAGGCGTTTATCAATACACATTTTAATCCTACTGCGAACACACATATGAACGGAAAGTCTGTCGTCTTTATTGCCGGCCAGAGCGGCGCGAATCTTCCTCAAGTAAAAGGCCGTGTCCGTGTTCCGGGCGATAAGTCAATTTCCCATCGTGCCATTATCTTTGGAGCAATCGCAGAGGGACGCACAGAGGTTAGCGGATTTTTAGAAGGCGAGGATGCGCTAAACACGGTTGCAGCCTTTCGTGAGCTAGGCGTAACTATCGTTGGCCCCGAAAACGGCAAGCTCAGCATTATCGGTGTTGGTCGCGATGGCCTTTGTGCACCGCGAAAGCCGCTTTATATGGGCAACTCAGGCACCGCAATGCGTTTGCTTTCCGGGTTGCTCGCCGCGCAGCAATTTGACAGTGAGCTTAGCGGTGATGAGTCGCTGACGAAAAGGCCCATGGCGAGGGTGGTTGAGCCCTTGCGCCTGATGGGAGCATCAATTGATGCGCAGGCGGGTGGCCGACCGCCGCTGCAAATCGCGCCAGCAAAATTACACGGAATCCACTATGCCATGCCGATGGCGAGTGCGCAGGTAAAATCTTGTCTCCTGCTAGCGGGGCTGTATGCCGACGGCGTAACCGAAATTTCGGAACCAGGTATATGCCGCGATCATACGGAAAGAATGTTGGAGGGTTTTGGTTATCCGCTCACGCGCTCTGCCGACGGCTCCACTGTGAGCCTCGAGGGCGGACACGCTTTAAAGGCGACGACCATCGATGTGCCTAGTGACATCTCCTCGGCGACTTTTTTTCTTGTCGCAGCGGCGATCTGCCCAGGATCAGACGTTGTGCTGGAGCATGTCGGCATCAACCCAACGCGAACAGGTGTGATTAATATCCTTAAGTTGATGGGAGCTGATATTAGTATATTGAATCCACGTTCTGTAGGTGGTGAACCCGTTGCAGAGCTTTGGATTAAATACGCGCCACTGCATGGCGTTACGATACCCGAGTCGCAGATACCGCTCGCAATCGATGAGTTTCCTGCCCTCTTTATCGCGTCGGCAGTGGCGCAGGGAGAGACAGTTTTACGTGGTGCCGAGGAGTTGCGCGTTAAAGAGAGTGACCGGCTCGCTGCTATGGCTGCTGGCTTGGAGCGCATTGGCGTGGACTGCGAAATGTTCACCGACGGGATACGTATCTCTGGTGACCCGGAGGCTCGCTTCGCCGCTGCCGAAATCGATTCCCAGGGTGATCATCGAATTGCGATGGCGTTTGCGATAGCGAGTCTTAAGGCTGCGGGTGAGCTTAGAATTTTGAACTGCGCAAATGTCGCCACCTCGTTTCCCAATTTTGTCGAGTTGAGCTCAAAGCTTGGTCTGGAAATTCGCGTCGAGCATGCCTAATCACGTTATTACGATAGATGGACCTTCGGGTTCAGGTAAAGGGACCATTGCCTCCCGTCTAGCTAAGCGGCTCGGCTTTACTCTGCTCGACAGCGGAGCGCTCTATCGTGTGCTAGGTCTTGCCGCGCAACGAGCAAATCTTTCCCCCGATGCCGATAGCGATGCTATCGCCGAACTCGCAAATAACTTAGACATCGGGTTTGGCCGACCCAGTATTGATTCGCCTTGGATCGAGGGCTCTGTCTGGTTTGGTATCGAAGACGTCAGTCTCGCTATTCGGACCGATGAAGCGAGCGCAATGGCTTCACAGGTTGCTGCAATCTCCGCAGTGCGCACTGCTTTGTTGCAGCGTCAACGTGATTTTCTAAGTGCTAATGGTTTAGTCGCAGATGGGCGTGACATGGGTACTACGGTTTTTCCTAACGCTGCAGTTAAGATATTCCTCACGGCTAGCGTCGAGGCGCGTGCCGAAAGGCGATATAAGCAGTTGATAGGTAAGGGTATTGATGCTATTCTGCCCGCCCTTTTGAGCGAGCTCCAAGCGCGAGACGCCCGTGATACGCAGCGCAGCGCGTCGCCTTTGAAGCCCGCAAACGATGCCATCACCATAGACTCTACTGCGATGAGTATCGAGCAAGTTATGTTCCAAGTTATTGATTTAGTTAATAAAAAACTTGGTTAGCGGGGGCGAGAAAATGGATTTAGGTGCGGTCGTGGCGCCTGTGTTAAAAGCCGAAAGCTTTTAACTCGTGTGCAGTTAACGTCAACACATTGAGTCGGTCCATTAAGTCGATAGTCGGCACATCACCAGCATTGGTGTCGGCTTATTGAATTTAGTAACAACACCGTAGCCGCTGGGGCACGGATAAGCAGGTCGCTAGATAAGGCAAAGCCATTGAGCGGCAGGCACAACTGAGATGGAAAAGCATGAGTGAAAATTTTGCAGAATTATTTGAAGCGAGCCTAAGCGAAATCGATATGAATCCGGGCGCGATAGTCGCCGGAACCGTTATCGATATCGATTCGGATTGGGTAACAGTACACGCTGGTCTAAAATCAGAGGGTGTCATCGCGAAGTCTGAATTCCTCGATGAGCAGGGTAATTTCGCTCTCGAGATAGGTCAGATAGTAAAAGTAGCGCTAGAAACTGTTGAAGACGGATTCGGAGCAACTAAACTGTCACGTGAGAAAGCGAAGCGCGCAGAATCATGGATGGAGCTCGAAGCTGCGTACGAAAAGAACGACATCGTTACGGGTATCATCAACGGTAAGGTCAAGGGCGGTTTTACTGTCGATCTCAACAATATCCGTGCGTTCCTTCCTGGATCTTTGGTCGACGTTCGACCAGTCCGCGATACCCTTCACCTCGAAGGTCAACAGCTGGAATTCCGACTCATCAAGCTCGATCAAAAGCGCAACAACGTGGTTGTTTCTCGCCGCGCAGTGCTTGAGTCTGTTAGCACAGAAGAGCGTGATGCACTGCTCGCGAAGCTACAAGAAGGTATGGCTGTTAAAGGAATCGTCAAAAACCTCACTGACTACGGCGCCTTTGTCGATCTAGGGGGAGTAGACGGTCTTCTGCATATCACTGACATGTCATGGAAGCGTATCAAACACCCAAGCGAAATCGTCAATGTTGGCGATGAGATCAACGTTAAGGTGCTCAAGTATGATCGTGAGCGTAATCGCGTTTCATTGGGCCTCAAGCAGTTGGGTGAAGATCCGTGGTTGGCGATCAAAGGACGCTATCCAAAAGATGCGAGGGTTAAAGCAGTCGTTACAAACCTCACTGACTATGGCTGTTTCGCCGAGTTAGAAGAGGGCGTCGAAGGCCTAGTTCACGTCTCGGAAATGGATTGGACTAACAAGAATATTCATCCTTCAAAGGTCGTTCAGCTAGGTCAAGAAGTTGATGTAATGATTCTTGATATCGACGAGGAGCGTCGCCGCATCTCTCTCGGCATCAAGCAATGCTTCCAGAATCCTTGGGATGGCTTCGCCGAGAAATTCCAGAAAGGCGACAAAATATCTGGCGTGATTAAGTCGATCACTGACTTCGGTATATTTATTGGCCTGGACGGCAACATCGACGGTCTCGTTCACCTTTCGGACATCTCTTGGGATGAGACCGGCGAGGAAGCTGTGCGCGAATACAAGAAAGGCGATGAAATAGAGACAGTTATCCTCTCTATCGATTCTGAGCGCGAGCGAATTTCACTCGGCGTTAAGCAACTTAGCGAAGATCCTTTTGCAAGCTTTACCTCAGAATATGAGCGTGGAAGCATTGTGAAAGGCACTGTTACTGAGGTCGATGCCAAGGGTGCAACAATCGCTATCGCGGACGGTATTGAAGGATATCTTCGCGGCTCTGAGCTGGGGCGTGAGAAAGTCGAGGACGTTCGTTCAGTTCTAAAAGAAGGCGATGAGGTCGAGGCTAAAATCGTTAACGTCGATCGCAAAACGCGCAATCTCAGCCTGTCTGTCAAAGCGATGGAAATCGACGACGAGCGAGCCGCAATCAAGGATCATAAGAATCAGGAAGCAGCGGAAGTCTCGCCTGGTACTATTGGTGACCTTATCAAGGCGCAGATGGAAAAGAGCTAACCTATCGGTAAAGCCTCAGCCTTGGCGTTGCGTTTTCGTCGCTTTGCACTTGGGTTGAGGCAAAACTGTTGCTTAAGTAGTCAGCTGTATCGTTTACTCAGACAGTTAGCTCTTGTTAAGTTATAGGTGGTTAGTAACTTCTTAAAATACGGGTAGGGCTATGACCAAATCTGAACTCATCGAACGTATCGCGGGGAAGCAAACCCAGCTCTCTGCTAAGGACGTAGAGTTGGCCGTTAAGGGGGTATTAGAGACGATGTCTCAGGTGCTCGCCGACGGTGGTAGGATAGAAATCCGCGGATTCGGCAGTTTTTCTCTGCACTATCGCGTCCCGCGTATCGGGCGAAACCCTAAAACGGGTGAGCCTGTTGCGTTGAGCGGGAAGCATGTGCCGCATTTTAAACCAGGGAAAGAGCTGCGTGATCGAGTAAACAAAGGGATGGCATTGGACAATTAAGCTGCGTTGCTAATAAGCATCAGACAAGACGTTCAAACCACCGACGATATCATCAAAACGGCAAAATCATACTGATTTTGCCGTTTTTTTTGCGTAGATGAATATTACCCAAGCTGTGGTCTTAACTGAATCACATCACGAGCCGATAGGTTATTATAGGCAACGATACGCTGAGGCCTATTTATCGAGCGACTTAATGAAAAAACTTATCAGAACTTTAACCGGCTTTTTTCTTCTCATCGTGATGGTGTTGAGCCTCGGTTTTATGAGAGCAAATGATGCGTTAATCAGTTTGTCCTTCGGCGTGATTGAGTCGCAGGAAAGGCCTGTCGGACTTTGGATTGCGGCGGCCTTCGTTCTGGGTGGATTGCTTGGGTTAATGGTGGGATTGAGGCTTTTTACGAGTTTGATTGGGCGGCTAGAAATTGCGCGCCTTAGAAGTCGGATTGCTAAACTCGAGGCTTCTAAAGAGGCCAATCTATCGCGTTAAACAGCGCCTACTAAAGCAGTCATAATCAGATATAGGACTAGTTAAGAAACTAAACAGAAAAAGGAGGGAGCAGTTGCAGAGCAAAATTATTGTCGCATTGGATTTTGATTCGGAGTCTAAGGCTCTAGCATTTGTCGACCGAGTAGACCCCGAGCAATGTCGCGTGAAAGTCGGTAAGGAGCTTTTTACACGGTGCGGGCCAAGCTTAGTAAAGCAACTAGTCGCGAGAAACTTCGACGTTTTTCTCGATTTAAAATTCCATGATATTCCCAATACGGTTGCACACGCTGTGGCGGCAGCGGCAGACCTGGGTGTCTGGATGACGAATGTGCATGCTTCTGGCGGTAGTGACATGATGAATGAGGCGCGAGAATCGATCGCGACATTGAGTCCAGCTGAGCGGCCGATTTTGATCGCAGTAACGGTGCTCACAAGTTTGTCTGCAGAGGATCTTCAAGCGGTGGGGGTTCGAGCATCGCCCGCAGAGCAAGTACTGAGCTTGGCGCGTTTAGCGCAGGATGCCGGGCTCGATGGGGTGGTGTGCTCGGCGGCGGAAACGGCTTCGCTGCGGTCGGCTCTGGGCACTGAATTTTGTTTGGTAACCCCCGGTATTCGTCGGGAAGAAGATGCGAAAGGCGATCAGAAAAGAGTTGTCGGGCCTGCGGAGGCGATTGCTAACGGCAGCGATTATCTGGTCGTGGGGCGCCCCATTACGCAAGCAGATGTACCGTTAGAGGCGCTCGCTGACTTTAATCGGGCTATTTCTGGCTCTTGAAGAATCGCCTGCTAGACTTTTTATTGAAGGGGTAGACCTCTAGCCTCAACTGGCTGGTTGATGGTCGGCCCCTCTTAACATTCAATAAAAGGAGAAGGATATGATTCTTAGAAAGTTGAATTTATTAGTAGAGTCGTCGATGTCAGAGTCACTTCTGAAAACGACAGACAATCAATCGCCGCCTTGGAATGTGGCGCGAGCTTCAGCGGTGGTGTGTATCTTATTTGTTACGTCCTTAATCGGCGTTAATTCAGCTCTCGCGCAAACAGATGACGCCGCTATTTTTGCGTCTACAGAAATGTCCAAATTGGATATCAATACGGCTGATGCCGAGAGTTTGGCAGCGAACCTAGTTGGCATAGGCCTGACTAAGGCGCAGGAAATCGTCCGCTATCGAGAACTGCACGGTGACTTCGTCACGATCGAGGAGCTCTCCGAAGTCAAAGGGGTTGGTCTTTTAACAGTAGAAAAGAATCGTCATCTTGTTCTCGTGGCTAAACCTATAATAGAAGGGTGTTAAACCGCCTTAACCGGTCGGTTAGAGTTAAACGTGCCGGTATGCGTCGTTGAACCGATGCGGATTAAGTGCATCGCTAGAAAAAGTTAGCAGAGGAATCGCCTTCTCGATGTTGTTGTTTATTTTATCGCTAGCTAGCTTCGCGCTTGTCGCTGTCCTCAATGCGGGTGTTATTAAACTAGCCCCTTTTCTCGGGCTAGTTGACCTCCCGGTTGCTCGCAGCGCTCATGCGCACCCTAAACCACTAGGAGGCGGTGTGGCGCTAGCCGCGCCGTATTTCCTCTGTGTTTCATGGCTCGCTATGAGTGGTGAAATTGAAGGATCCTTGTCAGCTTATATTGCCTGTCTGCTCATTGTGTTTTTAGGTTTTGGTGATGATCTATGGCAGCTGACCTCGCGAGTCAGATTGCCCATTCAGTTTATATTGAGTGTTACTGCCGTTAGAGCCATTGGAGTTGGCTCCGTTGATTTTGGTTGGTTTACCCTCTCGCAGCCGCTGCTCGTGACGCTATTGGCTGTATTTTCGTTGGTATGGCTTCTGAATCTTACCAATTTTATGGATGGTATCGACGGTATTGCGGGGGCGCATCTTGTGCTTACCTCGGTTGGCTGTGTGTTGCTTCTAATAACCGGGCCAGCGAGAGGCGATGAGTTTCTCGCTGAGGCAGGAGAGCTCGATGTGGTCATCTATCTTGCTGTAGTCCTGGCCGCATCTGGGACGGGTTTTTTACTCTGGAATTGGTCTCCGGCGAGTATTTTTATGGGTGACGCTGGCAGCGGTTTTATTGGGTTCGCTTTGGGGCTGCTGGCTTTGGAAACCTTGGTATTACAGAGAATATCGGTCTGGTCTTGGCTGCTTCTGCTAGGCGTGTTTATAGCTGATACTGCAGTGACGCTATTAAATAGGGTTGCTCGGGGCGAGAAGTGGTACGAAGGGCACTCGCAACACGGCTATCAGATCCTTTCGCGGCGCCTGCAAAGCCACTCGCGAGTTGTTTGGTTGCTCGTTACTATCGATTTGCTCTGGCTGCTTCCCCTTGCTTGGCTTGCGGGCATTCTGCCGCATTACGGTGTACTATTTGCAACTATTGGGCTTTTGCCGCTATTCGTTGCAAGCTATTTATTGGGTGCTGGTGTCAATAGCACTGGCGGCGCCGAAACAGTCAAATAAAGGACTCAAAATGCAGGTCTATTCGATTCCAATTTCGAGACCAATAAAACGCGTAATCACTGGATGTTGGGATGCTGTATTACTCGGTGCATCGCTTGTCTTTTCCTATGGTTTATCTGGGGCAGCGTTTTTCCAACAGGAACAAAAAACACTCCTCTTCTTAGCCGTTGCTTTGCTCCTCAGCCTGCTTGCTTTTATCCGCGTCGGTCTCTACCGAATTCTGGTTCTATACATGGGGCTGCAATCGAGTCTTCTGATCGCCCAATGCGTCACGATTGCTACCTTTATTCTGGCTGTGGCTTACAGTCTTTCTTCGGCGCAGGGCGAGGCGCGAGTAGCGATATTGCCAATATTTTGGATGCTTGCGCTGTTGATGATGGGAGGCTCAAGGCTGCTCGGCAAATTAGTGATAATTAGTCTGATACAGAATTTTCGACCCAAGGAGCCCGTGATCATTTACGGTGCGGGTAGCTCGGGTATGCAGCTACTGGCTGCGCTACAAAGTGGGGATCAGTACTTGCCCGTTGCGTTCGTGGATGACGGACATAAACTGCTCGGCAGTACCGTTCACGGAGTCAGGGTCTACGGGCCTAATTCTTTGTATGAATTGGTTGAGGCATTTTCTGTCAGACAAATACTACTTGCCATTCCTTCGGCGTCTCATGCTGAGCGAAAAGAAATCCTGAACAAGCTCGAGCATCTCCCCGTGCACGTTAAAACCGTGCCGGATCTGTTCGATATGGTGTCAGGGAAGGTTGGTGTTGATGAAATTAGGGATATCGACATTGAAGATCTTCTCGGTCGAGATACCGTTCCTCCTGATCCTCAGCTGCTCGATGCCTGTATAAAGTCTCGCTCTGTGCTCGTGACCGGTGCGGCCGGTTCTATTGGTTCCGAGTTGTGCCGGCAAATTGTCTCTATAGGGCCATCGAGGCTTGTGCTGCTCGACTCATTTGAGTTTGGCCTTTATGAGCTTGAACAAGAATTACTCGCGAAACTGGAACATCAGCGCTTGGAATCCGGTAATGCCTCAGTAGCAGTCGAGCTTCAAGCTACTCTCGGGTCGGTGGGTAATGAGAGTTTCATACGGGATGTGATTAAGCGATTCGAGATCGACACCGTCTACCATGTGGCTGCTTACAAGCAAGTGCCGATGGTTGAGAATAACGTCGTTGAAGGCGTGCGCAACAATATTTTCGGTACTCTCGCGACCGCTCAGGCTGCGCAGGAGCAGGGCGTTAAAGATTTCGTTTTCATTTCGACGGACAAAGCGGTCAGGCCAACGAATTACATGGGTGCCACCAAGCGCTTTGCGGAGCAAGTACTGCAGGCACTTGCTCAGCACGGGGGTGCAACTCGATTCAGTATGGTTCGGTTCGGTAACGTGCTCGGATCCTCCGGTTCGGTTGTCCCTCTGTTCAGGCGCCAAATCAGTATGGGTGGGCCGGTTACTGTCACGCATCCAGAAGTTACGCGCTACTTTATGACGGTCCAAGAGGCCGCGCAGCTTGTTATTCAAGCGGGCTCAATGGCAACGGGCGGTGACGTGTTTGTTCTCGACATGCACGAACCGATTCGCATCGTTGATTTGGCAAAGAAAATGGTGCACTTGATGGGCTATGATGTGCGCGATGAAAATTCATACAGAGGAGACATCGCGATTGAATATACTGGGCTGCGGCCCGGTGAAAAGCTTTATGAAGAGCTGTTGATCGGCGAATCGGTCACAGGTACGGATCATCCCAAGATTATGCGCGCTGAGGAAGAAACCCTTAGTTGGCAAGAGCTCAAGCCTCTTATAGATAAGCTTGCTCGTGCGTGTGATACCGCCGATAGCGAGGAGATCCGCCGTGTGCTGCTAACAGCAGTTGCGGGTTTTGAGCCAGACGCAAGTTCAGATTCGAAAGGGAAGGGTGTTGAGACCCCTCCAGAACCTGTAGCAGCTCAAGGAGAAAAACCGCCTACTGGTGCTAGCGTAACCCCACTTTTTTCGACTCGTAGTAGTAAAAAGAAATAGCTTCGATGCGGGCGGAAAACTGCCTGCACCGAAGCTGCAATAGTCTATTATTTTTGACGCGTGACGCGAGTCATCACTATCGGTTCTACTGGCACGTTCTGATGGCTGCGTTTATTTGTGGTTTCAACCGTCGCCATAGAATCGACAATCTCCATGCCCTCAATAACCTCGGCGAAGACAGCGTAACCGAATCCTCTAGGGGTGTTGTCTGTGTGGTTTAAAAAATCGTTGTCGACAAGGTTGATAAAAAACTGACTAGTCGCGCTATCGACGACGTTGGTTCGTGCCATGGCAAGCGTTCCTCGCTTATTTGGCAAAGCCGCACTCGCTTCATTTTTTATAGATTCGAATGTTGACTTCTGTACCATGTCTTCACTGAAGCCGCCGCCCTGCGCCATGAAGCCGGGAATCACACGGTGGAAAATGAGGCCATCGTAATAACTCTCATCGACATAGCGCAAAAAATTTGCCGCAGATATTGGCGCTTTATCCTCCCAAACTTCGATTTTAATAGAGCCTTTGTTGGTCTCCATTACAACCACGGGATTGCTTTGAGCGCTCGTTATCACTGACGCGAATAATGTGATTGCGTATAAACTTAGTAAGGCAATTTTTTTGCCCATGCGTAACTCCTTTTGAACAGATGAACAGCTAGATAACCACTGCGTGGTACCAGTCGGCATTGTCATAGCATACTTATCGGTAAACGCTGCGCGGTCAGTTATCACTGCGCGCGGTACTGATAGCCGACAGGCTAAGACTATAGCGTAACTGCACATAATGCTAAACAGGCAAGTGCGCGTGTCGCTGGAAATCGCGTCATCAAGCCGCCTAAACCGCTGCATTGGAGGACTGGGTCGGTAGAGTCAGAATGGAAACTAAGGTCTTCAAGGGAAGGGTCGTGTTAGGCCCTGCGGCACAAACCGAAGGGCCTAATAGCACAAATTGGCTGCCCAACGTGGACTCGAACCACGAACCAAGTGATTAACAGTCACCTACTCTACCATTGAGCTATTGGGCAAAATTCTCGATAAACGCGATCGATTACCTTCGAATCGCGCGTATAGTAATGAGAAATGCCTTGAGGGTCAACACTCGCTAAGCAGTTGATGTCATTCTAGTGTAGGCTACCCCTCTGTTCACGCGGTCGAATGCCAACTCACGCCGCATCGTCCCGTTTTCGTGTTGATAAAGACGGTGATAAAGCAAAAGGATTGCTCCCAGCACATGAGCGAAAAATTTGAAATACACTCTAACTTCAAACCCGCCGGACATCAGCCTCAGGCTATCGAAGGGCTACTAGAGGGGTTAGAGGATGGATTACGCGCACAAACGCTTCTGGGTGTCACAGGGTCCGGGAAAACCTTCACGATCGCGAACGTGATCGAACGGTCGCAGAGACCGGCGCTTGTGATGGCGCCTAACAAAACGCTGGCTGCTCAGCTTTATGGTGAATTTAAAGAATTTTTTCCAAAGAATGCAGTCGAATACTTCGTTTCGTACTACGACTATTATCAGCCTGAGGCCTATGTTCCTGCGTCTGATTTATTTATTGAGAAAGATTCTTCGATAAATGATCACATTGAACAAATGCGTCTATCTGCGACAAAGGCCCTCATGGAGCGCTCGGACGTAATTGTTGTTGCGACTGTTTCAGCGATTTACGGCCTCGGTGATCCTGCTGCGTATTTGAAGATGGTTGTACACCTAGATCGGGGTGACAGAATTGATCAACGGACTCTGCTTAAGCGCCTCGCAGAACTGCAATATACTCGCAATGACATGGAATTAAAGCGTGCTACCTATCGAGTGCGCGGTGATGTAATCGATATTTATCCAGCAGAATCTGAAAGAAACGCGATCAGGATACAGCTGTTCGATGATGAAATAGAAAAGCTTTCGTATTTCGATCCGCTTACCGGTGCGGTAGTGAAAGAGGTGCCACGACTCACGGTTTTTCCTAAATCGCATTACGTGACGCCGCGCGACACGCTGCTGAATGCCCTGGATAGCATCAAAGTCGAACTCAAAGAGCGGTTGGATTTTCTCCACGCCAATAATCGCTTAGTCGAAGCGCAACGCCTTGAGCAACGGACCAAGTTCGATCTCGAAATGATTCAGGAGCTTGGCTACTGCAACGGTATCGAAAACTATTCGAGGTATCTGTCTGGGAGGCCAGCAGGTGCACCGCCGCCTACGCTCTATGACTACCTGCCCGATAACGCGATTATCGTGTCCGACGAGTCTCACGTATCCATTCCGCAGCTTGGCGCGATGTTCAAAGGTGATAGGTCACGCAAAGAAACTCTGGTCGAATACGGTTTTCGACTTCCCTCTGCACTCGATAACCGGCCGCTTAGATTCGAGGAATGGGAGAACCTCACGCCTCAGATTATTTTCGTTTCTGCAACGCCCGGTAACTACGAAGAGGCCCATGAAGGCGCGCGCGTTGAGCAAGTTGTGCGACCAACAGGCCTGCTCGACCCAATTCTAGACGTGCGTCCCGCAACAACACAGGTCGATGATTTGCTCTCGGAAGTGACGCGGGTGACGGGAGGCGGCGAGCGAGTCCTCGTGACCGTGCTTACCAAGAGGATGGCCGAGGATCTTACAGATTATCTCGCTGAACACGGCGTCCGCGTGCGTTACCTGCACTCTGATATTGATACGGTTGAGCGTTCAGAGATTCTACGCGATCTACGTCTCGGTAAGTTCGACGTATTGATAGGGATTAATCTTTTGCGGGAAGGGCTGGATATTCCGGAGGTCGCGCTCGTTGCTATCCTCGACGCCGACAAAGAGGGCTTCCTTCGCTCCGACCGCTCGCTCATCCAGACAATAGGGCGTGCTGCGCGCAATCTAAACGGTAAAGCCATACTCTACGCCGATAAAATAACTGGCTCTATGCAGCGAGCGATAGATGAGTCCAATCGACGACGCGAAGTCCAGATTGCTTTTAACGAAGAGCACAATATCACGCCCATAGGCGTCAGTAAGCGTATATTAGATGTCATGGAAGGCGCGTATGCGAATCCAGAAACTCGTGAACGAACCAAAGGCAGGGGAGTCGCTGAAAAGTCGGGTGCCTATGCGCAATTAGACTTCGGTGATCCGCAAGCGATTGCAAAGGAAATTACCCTACTTGAAGCGCAGATGTATGAGCATGCAAAAAACCTCTCTTTCGAGGAGGCTGCTCAGACGCGCGATCGCATCGCCGAATTAAGGCAGAAACTAATTGCATAAGCTGTGATTTTACTCAGGTGAAGTGTAAAACCTTACAGATGAATTTTCAGAAAAGAATCGACAGGACAGGATGCCTTTCCGTATAATCTGCGATCCCTCTGTGGGGTGATACAGGCGCGTAGCTCAGTTGGTTAGAGCGCTACCTTGACATGGTAGAGGTCACCAGTTCGAATCTGGTCGTGCCTACCATCCTACAGACAGCTATCAAGCGGTTAAGCGTTTTGGTTAGGTGTTCGCACCGAATATACCATTAAGGCGTGTCATTAAATCCATGCTCTTAAAGTGAATCCCATGCTCGAAGTTACCTTGCCTGACGGCAGCAAGCGCCAATATGACGCAGCGTTAAGCGTTGCACAAATTGCAGAGTCAATCGGTGCGGGGCTCGCCAAGGCCGCGCTTGCAGGACGCATCAACGGCGAATTGGTCGATCTCTCGACGTTGGTTGAGCGCGATGCTGAAGTCGCGATCATTACCGAACGCGATAGCGAAGGCCTCGAGGTTATCCGGCACAGCTGCGCTCATCTCATGGCGCAAGCCGTTCAGCGTTTATTTCCCTCTGCTCAGGTAACTATTGGTCCTGTTATTGAGGACGGATTCTTCTACGATTTCGCGTTCGAACGACCGTTCACGCCAGAGGATCTCGAGGCTATCGAAAACATGATGGGTGAGATCGTGAAAGAGGAACTCGATGTGCATCGCTCGGTAATGAGTCGCAGCGAAGCAATCACGATGTTCAGGGAGATGGGTGAAGAGTATAAGGTAGAAATCATCGAGAGCATTCCGGGAGACGAGGATCTGTCCTTCTACAGACAGGGTGATTTTATAGATCTCTGCCGTGGTCCTCATGTCCCCAATACCAGCAAATTCAAGGCATTTAAATTAACATCGGTCGCCGGAGCCTATTGGCGTGGAGACTCGAATAATGAAATGTTGCAGCGCATCTATGGCACTGCGTGGGCGACACCTAAAGACCTGAAGCAGTATCTACAGCGAATCGAGGAGGCGGAGAAGCGCGATCACCGTAAACTCGGCAAGCAGCTAAACCTCTTCCACTTTCAAGAAGAAGCGCCGGGTATGGTGTTCTGGCATCCAAAAGGGTGGGGTGTCTATCAAGCTGTACAGCAATATATGCGCAAGGTTCAGAACGACAATGGCTATTTAGAAATCAATACCCCGCAACTCGTCGACTATAGTCTTTGGGAGCGTTCGGGGCATGCAGCTAAGTTTTCGGATGAAATGTTTAGCGTCGAATCCGAAAGCCGTATGTATGCTATCAAGCCAATGAACTGCCCCTGCCACATCCAGGTATTCAATCAGGGTCTCAAGAGCTACCGCGATCTGCCTATGCGGCTTGCTGAGTTTGGGTCGTGTCATCGCTACGAACCTTCGGGCAGTATGCATGGACTGATGCGTGTGAGGGCCTTCGTGCAAGACGATGGTCATATTTTCTGCACAGAGGAGCAGATTCAGAGCGAAGTCGCGAAATTCATGGACTTACTCTTTTCTGTCTACCGAGATTTTGGTTTTGATGAAGTCATCCTGAGATTGTCTACCCGCCCTGAGAAGCGCGTTGGTTCTGATGAAATCTGGGATCAGTCGGAGAAATCTTTAAAAGATGCACTCAATGCCACTGGCTTGCCGTGGGAATTGGTGCCAGGTGAGGGTGCTTTCTACGGGCCTAAAATCGAATGCTCGCTCAAGGATTGTATGGGTCGGATTCTGCAGTGCGGCACAATTCAAGTCGATTTCAATACGCCAGGCCGTCTCGGCGCTAGCTACATTGCCGAAGATAGCAGTCGTAAAGAGCCGGTTATGCTGCATCGCGCAATTCTAGGCTCCTTCGAGCGTTTTATCGGGGTTTTGATAGAGCATTACGCTGGAGCAATGCCTACATGGTTGGCTCCTGAGCAAGCTGTGATTATGAATATCACGGACAAACAGGCAGCGTATGTTCGCGAAGTCGAAGCTAAATTATCTGCTCAAGGATTCAGAGTGAGCACGGATTTGCGAAATGAAAAAGTGGGCTTCAAGATTCGAGAGCATGCGATGCAAAAGGTGCCGTATTTATTAGTTATCGGTGACAAAGAGGTCGAGTCTGGCGCGGTCGCAGTTCGAACCCGCAGCGGCGAAGATCTTGGCGTGATGTCAGTAGATGACTTTTGCTCTCATTTGAGCGATGATGTCGCCCTTTTCGGCCGCACGCGAGTTGCAAGCTAGTCGATCGCGGACGTTGAAAAAATATTTTATTTATTTAAATCAATTGGTTGTATTGATTTTTTATCCAGATTAATTGACACGAGGGATGAGCGTTCGCGCAAGCCATGAGGAGCAGTTCAAAAAAGCCCATAATTAATGAGCACATCGAAGCCGAGCAGGTTCGCCTAGTAGGTGTCGAGGGAGAGCAATTGGGCATCGTGTCGATTGCGGAGGCAAGAGAAGCTGCCGCGGCGATAAAGCACGATCTCGTGTTAATCGCACCAGATGCAGAGCCGGTAGTCTGTAAGCTTATGGACTACGGCAAGCATATCTTCGAACTTAAGAAGCAGAAAGCTGCTAGTAAAAAGAAGCAGCGCCGCACTCAGGTTAAGGAGATTAAGTTTAGACCAGGGACGGAAGTAGGGGACTATCAGGTAAAACTACGCAACCTGACACGTTTCCTAGAGGATGGGGACAAGGCAAAGGTATCGTTACGATTCCGCGGCCGGGAAATGGCTCATCAACATCTTGGCATGGAACTCGTGAATCGAATCCGTAAGGATTTAGAGGAGTTTGGTACCGTGGAGCAGGAGCCCAAGATGGAAGGCCGGCAGATCGTAATGGTTTTAGCGCCGGTCAAAAAGCGCCCGCAGTAATAATCTGAGGGCCAGTATCCAGAGACGTCCGGCAATGCTCGGTTACTCGGGAATTGGCTTTTTCATTTCTGCAGGTATCACTACTTTTAGCCCCAAGGTATCGACCTCTGGGAGCAAATGCGGAGTTAGACAATGGCTGGAAAGTTAAAAACCCACAGTGGGGCTGCGAAGCGGTTCAAGAAGACCGCCTCCGGTTACAAGCGTAAAAGCGCCTATAAGAGTCACATCCTCACCAAGATGACGACAAAGCGAAAGCGTCAGCTACGCGGCACAAGTGCCGTTCATGCTTCAGACATGCCTGCGGTAAAACGCATGCTTCGCGAAATCTAATCAAAGGTTAAAGGAGATATCTAATGGCTCGAGTTAAACGCGGCGTTGTCGCTAATCGTCGTCACAAAAAAGTTTTAAAGCAGGCTAAAGGCTATTATGGTGCCCGCAGCCGTATCTATCGCGTTGCTGTTCAGGCAGTTACTAAAGCAGGCCAATACGCCTACCGTGACCGTCGCGTCAAAAAGCGCGTATTTCGCGCACTTTGGATTACGCGTATTAATGCTCAAGCACGTGCCAACGGCATGACTTATAGCCAGCTAATCGCTGGCCTGAAGAAAGCACGTATCGAAGTCGATCGCCGAGTGCTGGCTGACCTCGCTGTGCATGACAAGCCTGCATTCAATGCGATACTCAATCAGGCGAAAGCTAGCCTCGCAGCCTAATTGTGAGCTGACCCTCCAAGCGGCGCCTTTCTTCTGGACGAGCGCCGCGAAGAGTCTCACCATAGAGTCGAGATCTCATTCGACAAGGGCTGTACGATGGCAACTCCCGATAGTCTCTTAACTGAAGCGCTAGAAGCAATTCAGAATTCCAGCGATGAGAAGTCGTTGGAAACTTTGCGTGTCTACTACATCGGCAAAAAAGGCGCGGTGACTGCCCAGTTAAAAGCGCTAGGTCAACTTCCTGCTGATGAGCGTCCTGCTGCAGGCGAGCGGATCAATGTCGTCAAACGCGAAATTGACGGAGCTCTCACAGCGCGAAAATCAATCCTCATCGAACAGAGTCTCAGTGCGCAGCTAGAGGCCGAAACCGTCGATGTGTCGCTTCCTGGTCGTCGCCAGACTCAAGGTGGCCTCCACCCGATTACACAAACGATTGAGCGCATTGCAGCTATATTTGCGGGCAGCGGCTACGAGGTTGCCGAGGGTCCTGAGATCGAAGACGATTACCATAACTTCGAAGCGCTAAATATTCCTGCACACCATCCTGCACGCGCTATGCATGATACTTTTTATATCGATCCGGCGACTGTACTGCGCACACATACCTCGCCTGTTCAAGTGCGCGTGATGGAGGGCGGAGCTCCGCCCTTTAAAATGATTTGCCCGGGGCGAGTCTATCGCTGTGATTCAGACCTCACCCATACACCGATGTTTCATCAGGTTGAAGGCTTGCTTATCGACAGAGATGTGAGCTTCGCTGACTTGAAAGGCACTGTAATCGAATTTCTACAAGCTTATTTCGAAGCAGATTTGCCCGTGCGTTTCAGACCTTCTTACTTCCCCTTTACCGAGCCATCGGCCGAGGTAGATATGGGGTGTGTGAGTTGCGCTGGTAAAGGCTGTCGTATTTGCGGAAACACGGGATGGTTAGAAGTCATGGGATGCGGAATGGTGCATCCTCGTGTTCTCGAGATGTCGAATATCGATCCGGAAACCTACAACGGTTTTGCCTTCGGCATGGGTGTCGAGCGTCTTGCCATGTTGCGCTATGGCGTAGGGGATTTACGCACCTATTTCGAGAATGATCTTCGTTTCCTGCAGCAGTTTAATTAGTCGTTAGCGCCTCTGGTGTGATCCTCGCTCTGGGAATAAACCGCCGGCGCTGTCAAAAGTATGTGAGTCCAACATGATTTTTAGCGAAAGCTGGTTACGTGAGTTTGTCGATCCGGGTATGTCGACAGCCGAACTCGTCGAGACCTTGACAATGGCGGGTCTAGAAGTCGATAACGTCACTTCTGCGGCCTCGCAGTTCAGCGGCGTCGTAGTAGGGCGCGTAGAGAGCGCCGAGCAACATCCAGATGCAGACAAGCTCTCCGTTTGTCGAGTGACAGATGGCGTCACTGACTATCAGGTTGTCTGCGGCGCGCCGAATGTCCGACCGGGACTTTTGGTGCCCTTTGCGAAAGTCGGCGCTGTCCTCGAGGGTGGCGAAAAGCCTTTCAAGATCAAAGCAGCAAAGCTCCGAGGTGTCGAGTCAAACGGTATGCTTTGTTCTGCTGAAGAACTCGGCCTTGCCGAGTCCTCCGATGGTTTGCTTGAGCTACCTGAAACGCTAACTCTCGGTGCAGATATTAGAGTCGTGCTGGACTTAGACGATAAACTTATCGAGCTGGATCTTACCCCGAACCGAGGTGATTGCTTGGGTATGATAGGACTTGCTCGGGAAGTCGGCGTCCTCGCGCGTGCGCCGGTTAATGAGCTCGAATTCCCAGCAGTCGAGATAACAACACAGCGCAGCATTCCGGTAGCGACGGCGGCGCCTGATGCCTGTTCCACGTACTTGGGTCGGGTGATCGAAAACATCAACATCGAGGCACCAAGCCCTTACTGGCTACAGGAACGGCTTCGTCGCAGCGGATTGAGGAGCATTGATCCTGTTGTCGACGTGACAAATCTCATGTTGCTAGAACTTGGTCATCCTATGCATGCTTTCGATGCCGATAAGCTTCAGGGTACCGTGACCGCGCGCTTTGCGAGCGATGGCGAGAAACTGACGCTATTGGATGATCGTGATGTCGTTCTAGACTCTCAAACACTGCTCATTGCAGATGACGCGCAAGCGCTCGCTATGGCAGGTATCATGGGTGGACTCTCGAGTTCCGTAACGAGAGATACAAAATCAATTTTTCTTGAATGCGCATTCTTCTCCCCACTCGCGATAGCCGGAAAGGCGCGAAGTTATGGCATGCATACTGATGCCTCGCATCGCTATGAGCGTGGTGTGGATTCCGCGTTGCAGGCGCGCGCGCTCGATCGAGCAACGGCGCTTCTGCTCGAAATAGTTGGAGGAAACGCTGGACCTGTAAGCGTCGCCACTGGCAACTCGCCAGAAAGTCGGCAGGTGCGGTTAACGTTTTCGAATGTAAAACGTCTGTTAGGCGTTGAAATACCTCAGGCGGAGTGTTTGGATATTTTATCCAGACTCGGGCTAGTCGAAGCCACTTCCGATACTGAAAGTTGTGTTTTCACGGTGCCTTCCTTCCGCTTCGATATCTCTATCGAAGCTGATCTCATCGAGGAGATTGCGCGGGTTTTCGGTTATAACAATTTGCCGGAAACGCTTGGCATGGGTGCACAACGGCTGCCTAAAATCGCTGAGAGTGTTCGCCCCGTCTCAGCGCTTAAACGGATTCTAGTTGCTGAGGGCTATCAAGAGGCAATCAATTACAGTTTTATCGATCCGGATTTAGCGAAAAACGTCTATCCGGAAAGCCAGACGGTATTGCTTCAAAATCCACTCTCGGCAGAAATGTCTGTTATGCGCCCGAGTGTTCTTCCCGGTTTGCTTTCGACGTTAAGCTACAATCTCAATCGCCAGCGTGAGCGCGTGCGCTTATTCGAAGAGGGGTTGGTTTTCGAACGTCGGGATGGCGCGATCACGCAAACGCGAAAATTAGCGGGTCTTGTTTACGGCTCTTTAAACCCCGTTAGTTGGAATCAACCGAAACAAGCTGTCGACTTTTATGACATAAAAGGTGCCGTAGAATCTTTGCTTAATTTGGGTTTGGGGACTGGGGCCTACGAGTTCGTGAAAGGTGAGCATTCGGCGTTGCACCCCGGGCAATGCGCCGAAGTTCGACTTAAGGGCGAGCCTATTGGGTTTGTAGGAGCGCTTCATCCACGCCTTCAACGGCATTTTGGTTTTCCTAGCAAAGCCTATTTGTTTGAGCTAGATACTGCGGCGCTGGTCGAAGGGCGTTTGCCCGCGGCATCCGCGCTGTCTCGATATCCAGAGGTTAGCCGAGATCTAGCGGTTGTTGTGTCTGCAGGGATTGCGGCGGGTGATCTTGCTTCATGCATCCGCGTCAATGCGGGTGATGACCTCACAGAATTGACCACTTTCGATGTTTATGAAGGGCCAGGGGTTGGAGCAGGCAGAAAATCAATTGCATTTGGCTTGACCTGGCAGCATCCTTCGCGCACCCTTAGCGATGAAGAAATTTCTGCTATTATTGCTAAATGTATCAAAGCCCTAGAGAGTGAATTTAATGCTGAGTTGCGGATTTAGCGCGCATTCCTCTCAGGCTTAACGTTCTTTTTCAATGCGCTGTGAATAGCGCGGAAGCAAACCAAGATGAGGGTTTGATATGACAGACGGTGCCCTAACCAAGGCAGATATGGCTGAGCGTCTATTCGAGGAGCTCGGCCTCAATAAGCGCGAAGCAAAAGAGGTAGTCGAGCAATTTTTCGAAGAAATTCGATCCTCTCTTGAGTCTAACGAACAGGTGAAGCTCTCGGGCTTTGGTAATTTTGACCTGCGCGACAAAAAAGAGCGTCCCGGACGCAATCCTAAAACAGGAGAAGAGATCCCCATCAATGCGCGGCGGGTGGTCACGTTTCGACCTGGTCAAAAACTTAAAGCACGAGTAGAGGGCTATGCTGGAAGCCAAGAATAACGACGAATTGCCTGAAATCCCGCCCAAGCGCTACTTCACGATAGGGGAAGTTGGTGAACTTTGTGCCGTAAAGCCACACGTGCTTCGGTATTGGGAAGCCGAATTCCCGCAACTTAAACCAGTAAAGCGTCGGGGCAATCGACGATATTACCAGCGCGGTGACGTTATTCTGATTCGTCAGATTAAAAGTCTTCTCTACGAGCAGGGCTACACTATTGGTGGAGCTAGGCTCAAGATGAATGATAAGAGTGAGCCTACTCAACCTGCTCCTGTAACAAACATTGAGCTCAAAACCGTCATTGCCGATCTAGAAGCGGTAATAGCCTCGCTTTAGAAAAGATTCGCATTCCGACGCTGTCATCTTGAAAGGAAAGTCGTTAAAATCTCAGGAATCGGGGCGTAGCGCAGCCTGGTAGCGCACTACACTGGGGGTGTAGTGGTCGCAGGTTCAAATCCTGCCGTCCCGACCAATTTTGTTATTTTCTTTGCCGTCCCGCCTCCCTTATCCTACGTCCCACATCGCACATCGCACATCGCACATCCTTTCTTTATCCAACAACCATTATCTATATTATGCACACTGACGACGGGTTGCTTCGGAGTTTTCTATTCTTTATCAATCATTAAGCCTGCTCTTTAAGCCGTGTCTCTCCCTAGTCTTTTCAAGGCGCGGCAAAAACTCCGTATAATGACTTCGGTCACATCATTCCAGGCCGTCGCCCTTCGAGACACGCAGGGCGAGTATGGATTCTGCTCTTTGTTTTGCCAGACAGCGCTCTTCGATTTCGTCGATGTAGTCTAAAATTGCTTCACGCGCGCAGTACTCGATCGTTCTGCCCGTTGTCATCGCCAATATTAGAAGTCGCTTCTCAATTTGCTGTGGAAGATCTATCGTGAACATGTTTCGCCTCTCATTGTTTTTGTTGTTGTTTGTTTCTAGCAGCGCAGAATCTCGTGGTGTCGCACAGGCACGAGGAAACCGGTTTAATGAGCATTGTCTCCATCGGCAGGCGATTCCCCAGCTCCGCTAACGAAAACAGCCGCTCCTAAGTGATACTAGATGCCGAGAGGCGTTTGGCAAGGTGACTTATGGTTTACAGTACATTGCGAAGGTGCTTCAACGATCAATATACGGGTGAACTGGTTGTCGAAAACCACTATTGGTAGTGTTATTGCGTTGCTCTATCGTTTAAAATCAAACCAACCAGAGGTTAGCGGGTATTTTCGTCTCCCCGGCGTTACTCAGCCCTCACGACAAGAATAATCATCAGAATCTGAAAACGATGCGTCTCAAATGTATTAAGCTAGCTGGATTCAAGTCTTTCGTTGATCCGACAACAATCGACTTTCCCTCAAATCTCTGCTCAGTCGTCGGGCCTAACGGCTGCGGTAAATCGAATGTCATTGATGCCGTTCGTTGGGTGATGGGCGAAAGTTCCGCTAAGAACCTGCGAGGCGAAAATATGACCGATGTCATATTTAACGGTTCTGGTGGACGCAAGCCGGTGGGGCAGGCGAGTGTTGAGTTGGTGTTCGATAATCACGATCATAAATTGACCGGCGAATACGCTAACTTCGACGAGGTCTCTATAAAGCGTAAGGTGGATCGTGATGCGCAGTCTACCTATTCACTAAATGGCACGAAGTGCCGTCGGAAAGACGTCACGGATATTTTCCTCGGCACAGGTCTCGGTGCGCGTAGCTATTCGATTATCGAGCAGGGCATGGTTTCAAGGCTAATTGAGTCAAAGCCAGAAGAGCTGCGCGTTTTTATTGAAGAAGCTGCTGGTATTTCAAAATATAAAGAGAGGCGAAAGGAGACCGAGAGCCGAATTAAGCGTACACGCGAAAATCTAGAGCGGTTATCAGATATTCGTGACGAATTAGGAAGGCAGCTTGCACATCTCCAACGGCAATCGGTAGCTGCCGAAAAATACGGCGAATACAAGGCGCAGGAGCGGCAGACGACTGCTTATCTGAACGCGCTTAAATGGCAGGCACTGGATGCTGATATTAAGCAAAACAAGGCGGCTATAGGAGATCAAGAGGTTAAGCTGGAGGCCACGATCTCCGAACAGCGTGAAGCCGATGCGAAAATCGAGCAGCGCTTAGTCGATGGCACGGAACTCGCTGACAAACTCGGCGAGGTGCAGGCGAGATTTTATAGTTTAGGAAACGATATTGCGCGTCTCGAGCAATCTATCGAGCATCACCTCGAACGCGCGGACCAAATGCGTTTCGACCTCAGAGAAACTCAACAGGCCTATGATCAGACGAGAGAGGAGCTCGATACGGATCTCTCTCGCATCGTTGAAATAGAGACAGAGCTCGAGGAGGTGAGTCCCGAGCTAGATTCGGCACTCGAACTAGCAGCGGAATCAGCGGCGATACTTGAGGATGCCGAAACTGGACTACGTCAATGGCAAACGGAATGGGATGCATTCAACGAAAGTGCGGAGCGTCCCAGGCAGGTAGCAGAGGTAGAACAGGCGAGGATTCAGCAACTTGAGAATATTGTGCAGCGCGGGCTCGAACGTAGCCGCCGGTTAGAGGAAGAGCGCGCACAACTCTTGCAGGCAGACGAAGACGAAACTGTCATCGAGGCGCGAGAGGAGCTTGCACTTTTGGAGGAGTCGATTGAAAAACTCCAGGCTCAGAGCCAGCTCGCAGGCAGTGAGATTGCGCTGCGACGCTCGGAATACAGTGAGTGTGCAGATCAGTTAGACGCCGCTCGAAGTGAATTACAAACAGCTCGTGGGAAATTAGCCTCGTTAGAAGCACTGCAGCAAGCTGCTCTTGGGCTCGATAACGAAGAGGTCAATACCTGGCTGCGAAGTAAGGGTCTTGGAGATCGGCAGCGGCTTGCAGAAAGCATTCGTATTGAGGCGGGCTGGGAACTCGCCGTCGAATCAGTGTTGGGAGAGACGCTTCAAAGTATTTGTGTTGAAGGGCTGAACGATATCGAGGCGCTTCTCGAAGAGTTGCCTGAGGGGCGCATTGCGCTTGTCGATGTCAAAACACAAGCGAGTGACAAACTCTCGACAAACCTGACACTCAAACCACTTGGTGACTTAGTCCAGGCTGACAGCGGCATACGAGATTTGTTACAGGGAATCTATGCCGCAGAGTCCTTGACTGACGCGTTGGCGCAGCGGTTGGCACTAGGCTCGCATGAATCGATTGTTACGTCTGATGGACTCTGGCTAGGTCGATCTTGGGTGCAGTTAAAGACGGCAGACAAACAAGGATCGATTGTAAAGAGGCGTGGGCTAATCGAAGAGCTCAATGAGTTAATCGATGCGCGGCTTCTCCTCTCTAATCAACTTAACGACCGTCAAATCGACTTGAAAGAGGCAATCGCCGAGGCAGAACAGGCGCGCGAACAGTTGCAGTTAGATATAGCAGCCAACAGCAAGGCTTTCGGCAACCTTAAATCTCAGCTGAGTGCACAGCAGGCGAAAGTCGAGGAAGCAGGACTACGCCGTCAGAGAATTCACCACGAGCTTGAGGAACTTAAACGCCAAATCGAGCTTGAGCAGGAAAACATAGCTGAATCGAGGCAGAGGCTACAAGTTGCGCTCGATTCCATGGAAGAAAATATCGAAGCACGTGAAGCGCTAGAGCAAAGGCGCGAACACCATATGCGCTCGCAGCAAGCCTCACGTGAAAAGGCGCGAAACCACAAGGATATCGCTCATTCACTTGCTTTGCGGCAGCAAACCTTGCAGTCCCAGCTTCAGTCAACTCGCGAAACAATGGATCGAATGTCTGCACAGGTCAAACGTAGTCATGAGCGCATCGAATCTCTGACAGAGCAAATAGCGACATCCGAAGAGCCTGTTGCCGACATGCGCTCAGAGTTGCAATCGCTTTTGGAAAAGCGATTAGAAGTTGAGCAGGAGCTCGTCCAAGCTAAAGCTCAAGTCGATGCAAACGAACACGCAATACGCGGATTGGAAGCGGAACGAAATAGTATTCAGGAGCGTAGTAATCAAATTCGGGAAGTGCTAATGCAAGCGCGGCTGAAAAGCGAAGGCTCGTCTGTAAAGCAGGAGGCAATACTCGAGCAACTGACCGCCGCAAAATTTAATTTGGAGGCCGTGCTAAATGCACTGCCGGAAGAGTTGGACGTCGAGCAATGTGATGCAGAATTAGAGCGACTTGCCAATCGTATCCAGCGTTTGGGTCCAATTAATCTAGCAGCGATAGACGAGTACGCACAGCAGTCCGAGAGAAAGATTTATTTAGATAAGCAAAATGAAGACCTCGAACGTGCATTGGCTACTCTGCAAAATGCCATTAAAAAAATCGATCAAGAGACGCGTGCACGTTTCAAAGAAACCTTCGATAAGATCAATGCCGGTTTACAGGCGCTTTTCCCTCGAGTATTTGGTGGTGGACACGCCTATCTTGATATGACAGGCGAAGACTTGCTCGACACGGGGGTCGCCATCATGGCGCGGCCACCAGGCAAGAGAAATAGCACTATTCATCTGCTTTCAGGCGGAGAGAAAGCGATGACCGCTATAGCTCTCGTGTTTTCAATTTTCCAATTGAACCCTTCGCCATTCTGTATGCTCGACGAAGTCGACGCGCCGTTGGATGATGCCAACGTGGGACGTTACGCCAATCTGGTCAAAGAGATGTCAAAATCGGTTCAATTCATTTTCATTACTCACAACAAAATTACAATGGAAATGGCGAATCAACTTTTGGGCGTAACGATGCATGAGCCGGGTGTCTCCAGGATCGTCGCGGTTGACATTGAAGAAGCGGCTGAGCTCGCAGCCATGTAGTGACGGCACGGTTATCATCTTGTTTAGCGACGACAGGCAGGATGACCTCCGTTTTTGACAAGATTCAGCGCTAAGTATTTATAACTTTCCCCCGCAGATCACTAAAGATCTGCAGCCATTGTGCTGATAACACTTGGAGACCTTTCTTTCATCAGCCTGTCTAAAGTTTCTTATGGATTTACGCGAACTCGTCATACTTATCCTCGGATTAACTATTGTAGGGGTGGTCGTGCGAGGCCTTTTGGTGGCTTTGAAGGCGCGTAAAAACCAACTTAGACTCGCGATCGACAAGAATATACCCAAAGACATCGATCTCGATGCGTTGGAATTGGCAGAACTCCCAAGCGGTGGTGCCCGCGTAGTGCGTCGTTCGGTAAATGATGCAGACGTAACGGTACCAGAAAGCAGCGAGGATTCCGCTGCCTCTGATGAATTAGCGCAACAATCCGCGAATGTAGCGGACGACTCTACTGAATTGCTGATCGGCAGTATTGCAACAGAGCGTACCTCGTCCAAGCAAGAGAATGATGAGACCGCGCCGGAAGTAAGATCAGTCGAAGAAAGGTCAGAAGAACCTGAATTGAACGTCGACGCAGACGATGACGTAGACGCGGAACCCAGAGCTCGGGAAAGTATTACCGACAGGCTGGCGCCCACAGTGCCAGGATCGATTTCCTTGGGGGATGGCATTGATGATATCCATGACATCAATGAGCCAAATCAGCTTGAACCGCCAGAGCAAAAAGTTGAGCTTAGCAATGAAGTTGAAATCGACGAAGATCTGCAAGAGACAGGTGAGCAAGAGAGTGACGAGTATTCGTCCATAACCCTATCAGCTGGTGACAGGATCGGTGGCGAAAACAGGCGCGTCAAGGCCACAGCACGGAAAGAGTCTCGTGGTAATACGCTATTTGGTTCGCTGAGCGCCGCTGGTAAGTCATTGGGCGCTCTTGTCATCACACGCAAATCATCCGGCGATGATCTCAGTAGCAATTCAAATATCCAATCAGCTACCGAAGAAGCCTCTATAGCCAACTATCCCACAACGGCTCCTGACGTTGAGAGCAGCGCATTGTTCGAGGAGTACTCTCAGACCGAGAACGCATCGGAGGCATCCAGCGCTTGGGGTAACGAATCGTCCGAGTCTGATAATCCGGCGGCTACAGACTTGTTTCCTGAAACATTCGAGGATCTGACCACTTCATCCCAATCCCGCGGCGAAGCGGACGAAACTTCAATCCAAGTAGAGAAGACGGAAACCGCTGTCCCTGCAGAGCAGGCGAAATCCCCAAATAAAAAAGCCAACGAAGAGGCGGCTAAAAACGCATCCGAGCAAGCCATTAGAAAGCCGCCTAAAAAGACTAAAATCAAGGTACAAGAAAACACGGGGAGAGCTGACAATACAGCCGTCGTAAACAACAGCGAGTTGACAAGCAGCGCTAAAGTAGAGGGTGCAAAGCCGAAGGCAGCGGTAACGCCGCAGCAAAGCAGCGTGAGTGATGTGACTGAAGTCCTTGTACTCAATGTCACGGCGAAGAAGGGCCGACTGATTATGGGGGAGAGGCTGCTGTCACTGATGGAAGGGCTTGATCTGCAGTTTGACGAAAGAAAGATATTTAGCAGGCGATCGAGTGAAACTGAAGGCGATGCCCTTTTTAGCGTTGCCAATATGCTACAGCCGGGCACGTTTGACCTTAGCAATATGGAAAATTTCGCGACCGTAGGCGTTACGTTGTTTCTGCCGTTGCCCGCACTAACAAGTAGCTTCGAGGCTTTCGAAGAGATGCTTCAAACTGCACAAGACCTTGTGCGCTCGATCGACGGCGAACTGCGCGATGATCAGCGTAATATGATGACAGGCCAAACAATTGAGCACTATCGGCAGCGCGTCCGCGATTTCGAGCTTCGAAGGTTGCGCTCGAGGGCCGTCGCAGGGTGATTGCCTCCCCAGAGATTCTAGATGAGGTCGCTGGGCTAAGGCTTGAATTGGAACGCCACAATCGCCTCTACCACACGTTAGATAATCCCGAAATTACCGACGCTGATTATGATGCGCTGCTTGCGCGTCTCGTGATGCTTGAAGATACGTACGATCTGCATTCGCCGACTTCACCTTCGAGTCGCGTCGGCGCAGAGCCTCTCCCGGGATTTACTCAAATCACGCACGAAATTCCGATGCTCTCGCTAGACAAAGTGTTCGACGGTGATGATCTGAGAGCGTTTGAGGGCAGAATTCTAAAGCGTGTTGAAATCGATGGTGAAATTACCTATAGCTGCGAGCCCAAAGTCGACGGGGTCGCCGTCAGCTTGCTTTATGAAAACGGTGTGCTCATTCGTGCAGCAACTCGGGGTGATGGCACTGTTGGCGAAGATATCACTCACAATGTGCGTACGATTCGCAGCATCCCTCTAAAGCTTAGTGGTCGAGGCTTCCCCTCACTTCTCGAGGTCAGAGGAGAGATTTTTTTGGGTAAGCGTGGCTTTGCCCATTTGAACGAGCAGGCGCGATTAGATCAATCCAAGGTGTTTGTTAATCCTCGAAATACAGCCGCTGGTACATTGAGACAGTTGGACTCTAGGCGAGCAGCCAAAGTGCCCCTACAAATGTATTGCTATAGCGTGGGCCTTCACGAGGGAGGAAAGCTGCCGGACAGTCTAGATGGTGTATTTATCTCCTTGGCCGAATGGGGGCTACCAACCAATCCTCAGCGACAAGTCGTGAAAAGTATCGATAGATGCATCGCTTACTGTGATGAGCTTTTAAGCATAAGGAACGCTCTGGAATATGAAATCGATGGGGCAGTGATTAAAGTCGATTCGTTTAATCTGCAATCAGCTATCGGTACCAATGCGCGAACTCCGCGTTGGGCGATGGCTTATAAATTTCCAGCAGAAGAAAAAAGCACGCGCCTGATCGATGTTGAGTTTCAAGTGGGTCGAACGGGAACCATAACGCCAGTGGCAAGACTTGAGCCTGTTTTCGTTGGAGGTGTCACTGTTAGCAATACAACGCTACACAACATGGACGAAGTAGCGCGTCTCGGAATTCGAATCGGTGACGAAGTAGTGATCCGAAGAGCGGGCGACGTGATTCCGAAAGTGGTGAGGGGGGTGCCAGGGTCGGTTAATCCCAACCCGAGGCCGATAGTTGCGCCATCGCATTGTCCTGTCTGTGGCTCCTCTGTTGAGAAAGAAGGAGATGTGCTTATTCGCTGCAACGGAGGACTTGTATGTGGCGCACAGCGCAAGGAGTCTATACGCCACTTTGCCTCACGAAATGCCCTAGATATCGACGGTCTCGGCGAGCGTATAATCGAGCAGCTTGTCGAGGCCGAATTGGTGCGCGATGTCGCTGATTTGTTCGGTCTAGAAGCCAGCACTCTCATGAACTTAGAGAGAATGGGGGCTAAGTCTGCGGAAAAGCTTGTTGCCGCAATTGCGGATTCTCGCCGGACAACGCTGCCCAAATTTTTGTATGCGTTGGGAATCAGGGAGGTAGGAGAGGCGACGGCGCTTCAACTCGCCAATCATTTTGGTGATCTTTCGGTATTACAAGAGGCAACGATTGAGTCGCTTATTGATGTACCAGATGTCGGCCCCATCGTAGCCGAGCACGTAGTCAGTTTCTTCGCCAATACGGCGAACATTGCTTTGCTCGCGAGATTACAAGAATGCGGGATAACTTGGCCGAAAATAAGTGTAGCGAGTGGCGAGAGCCGACCCTTAATCGGTCAAACAATCGTGCTGACGGGTACGTTAGAAAAGCTTTCAAGAAACGAGGCAAAGGCGCGGCTTGTCGCATTAGGCGCAAAGGTCGCAGGTAGTGTGTCAAAAAGCACGTCAATTGTTTATGCCGGGCCAGGTGCCGGCAGCAAGCTAGCCAAAGCCACCGAGTTAGGCATCGAAGTGGACGATGAAACTGCGCTTCTTGGTCTATTGCAATCGCTGGAATCGTCACTTAAGTCTATAGATTAAATGCTAAATGCTAAATGCTGAGCTGTGACTGTGTCTAATTTGGATGATTAATTATGAGTTGGTGGGGTAAGGTTGTCGGTGGCACATTCGGTTTCATGCTTGGCGGTCCGCTCGGCGCGTTAATGGGCGTAAGTCTGGGCAACTATTTCGATGGTGGCTTAAATGCGCAGTCGTCGCGCTTAGGATTAGGTGCGACTGAGCGAGTTCAATCTGCGTTCTTTACAACGACTTTCGCATTAATGGGTTATGTGGCGAAATCCGACGGTAAGGTCACTCGTGATGAAATAGAAGTCGCCGAACGCGTCATGTCGCAAATGCGGCTCACCATGCAGCAGCGAGAGGTCGCAGTAAAGCTTTTTAATGAAGGCAAACGCAAAGATTTTCCTCTCGAAGAAATTCTTACCCAATTCAGGCGCGAATCTGTTCGGCGTTCTAGCCTCGTACAGATGCTTCTCGAAATCGTCGCCGCGACAGCACTTGCAGACGGCACGCTGCATTCACAAGAGCGCAAAACGCTCGAACTTATTGCTAGCAAGCTAGGGGTCAGTAGGGCGCGCCTCGACGCCGTACTCGCGCGTGTGTCAGGCCAGGCTGGATTCGAGACTGCAGATGAAAGTCGCTCTAAACTCGCTGCGGCCTACGCACTTCTCGCTATCGAATCGACGGCGAGCATGGACGAAGTTAAACGTGCGTATCGTCGTCAGATGAGCCAGCATCATCCTGATAAACTCGTAGCCAAAGGCTTGCCTGAAGAAATGATAGATATCGCTACGCGTAAAACGCAGGACATCAAATCTGCTTACGATTTGATTCGAAAGACGCGCGAGTGAGAGGCTATATACTGGGTCGCGTCTCGGTTGATGACCACGTTTCGATGTGCTGTAAAACTCGTATGCCGATGATATGCTCTAGATTAATCAATTGATCTGCAAGGCCCTTGGCGGTAGCCGCGTCGTCGGCATCGCCAGCGATTAGATCTATCTCAATACCGTGTTCGAGGTAATGGAGATCGAATTTGAGGCCGGATCCGCTGTCGGTCATTTCGCTCCATCGGGTGCTGATTATCGCTTCAACTTCATTTCTAGTCGGAACTGCGGTGCTATCGAGTGGGTGGTCGTGGTCGGGATTGCCCTGTGGATCTATATGCGGAATAACCTCCCCTACGTCAGTAAAGTTTTCTCTTAGTCGTTTACTGGCGGATGCGCCTATTTGATGCCCCTCGGAGACTGAGATACGGGGGTCGACAACGAGATGTACTTCGACAATCGCCTTGCCGCCCGACAGTCGAGAGCGAAGATCTGTAAGTCCTTCTACCCCTGGAGTCGCTTTCAAACAATCTTCAAATTCACTGCGTCGCTTATCGGGTAGGGCGCTATCGACGAGTTCGCGAATACTCTCGGAGCATAAATCCCATCCGATCTTGGCAATTAGTAGCGCAACAAACATGGCAGCGAGCGTGTCCATCCAGACGACACCGAACTGGCCACCCAGAATACCGATCAACACAGCGATCGATGACAGCGCATCACTCCTGCTATGCCATGCGTTGGCACGGAGAAGACTCGAATTTAATCGCTCGGCCGTGGCTAAAGTGAATCGATAGATCCACTCTTTACTGGCGATGGAAATCGCCGCGATGATGGCGCCGAAAAGGCTAGGAACGACGAGTTCATCGACCGCGGCTAATCGTTGACTTGCGTCGTAGAGCAGCACCGCCGCTGTAATAAAAAAAACAATACCCATGACAATCGTGCCGACTGCTTCGAAGCGCCCGTGTCCATAGGGGTGGCCTCTATCAGGTGCAGCATAGGCTGTGCGGGCAATAACAAGCACAAAAATATCGGTCACTGCATCGGTTAACGAATGTACGCCATCGGCAAGCAGTGCAAATGACGTGCTCAATATCCCGCCGACTATTTTGCCCAAGCCCAGAGCGAGATCTAACGCCATCCCAATCAGAGTGATGCGTACCGCTTCGGTTTGGGCGTCAATTTGGTTTTTCATAAACTAAGGAGATAGTTAGAGTTGGATAGATAGCAGGGCTCATGGATTATGGGGGTTATTCGGTCGACAGGGAATGGGCTTGGTTTAATATTTGGCTTCTCAAAGAAAAAAGCCCGCGATCCGGAGATCGCAGGCTTAAGGCACATTGGCCTAATTAAGGACCGCAATACTTAGCGGTCAATCTATCAAGGGAGAGATAAATGGCTCAAAACCCACAATTTTGAAAACAATCTACCTACACTATCTCTGACCCCGTCATTGGATGAGAGTTCCCGAAATTTTTAAAATATGCTCGATTTGAACGGGAATATCTTTAAGCTATTGATATGTCTAGATTTTAATTATCTCTAGCCCGTCGATTGCAAGGGACTGAGCGGCGCTTGCGGAAGTGATTACGGCAACACTCGGCTTAATTCCTACGAAATAGCGCTCAGCGACCCTCTGAAGGTCTTCAATTGTAGTAGAAAGAACTCGTTGCCTGAATGCTAGGCGCTGCTCGATGCTGCGGCCAAAAACGCGATTATAGAAAGCGGCCTTGGCCTCGCCGGCAGGAGAGGCCGGTTTGTCCATCTGTGCTATTACGCCGAGAATCGCCTCTTCGAGCTGATTGTCTGGATGGCGTGTATTCCGCAGCCAGTCTATGGATTTGTCGAAATCGGCAAGAGTTGCATCAAGCCTGGGGTCACGGTAACTGTAAAAACGAAAAGAAGCTGAGGATCCATCTTGGCTTGCACCGCCACCGTAAGCGCCACCTTTCTCTCTAATCACGCTATGCAGGAAGCCGTTGCGCAGGAAGCCTGCTAGGACCTGAAGCGTCGCATGATCTTCATGATTTGAGGGCACAGTGGGATAGGCTTGGGCACAAAAATTTACCTGCGTTGATGTCGTCCAAGCTTGTGCAACAGGGTGTCTAATAGGTTCTAGCGAGAAGCTTTCAAGCGCAGAGCCGCGTGTTTGTGAGCGCCACGTCTGGTCCATAGGAGAAGAAAGAGCCTCTTCATACTCGGGCTCGCCGATTAGTAAAAATTGCCTATCGGCTGAGGTAACTAAGGTATGCAGATCCCTAAGCGCGCCAAGAGCGCAGCGCGCTCGACAGGTGTTTTTAGCTGATCACGGATATTCTTTAACTTGATCAATCCTGCGAGACCTGAAGTCTGATGATTCATGTGCGCTATAGGCGAATAGCCACTGCTGGCCGCACTCATGGCTAGGGAGTGTCCCGAGCCTGTAATACTGCTGAGTTTGCGGGTTGTAATTTGCTCAATTAGCTCGGCAATCCTTTGTTCCTCGTCAAAGCGAACGCCGTCGATCGTCTCAGCAAGCAGTTCGCTGAGTGCCTGATTATTTGCACGTAGGCATTTAGAGGAGAAGGTTAGCGTGCCCTGTACCACTTGCTCATCGTCTTGATGGCTTTTTATGCTACTAAAACAGTTAATACCGCCGCATATTTGCGCCTGCCAAGCTTGGGTTTGGGCATAGTCACGCTCACCGACACCTAGCTCGGTCACGCAGCTCGTATACAAGGGTAGTATCTCGATGAGGTTTTGTGGCAGCTTCGGTAGAGCAAAAACAACTTGCTGATAGGCTAGCCCGTTAGTCCCTTGCCCGTAATAAGTTAGCGTGTCGCCCGAAGCGAGTTGTCTTACGTTTGGCCTAGGCTCAGATAGCGTTTCAGGGACATCTTCTTTGCTTACTTTAGGGAGTATAGACGGGTCGTCTTCGGCGCTTTGGCGTGCTTCTAGAGCCATGCTGCGCTTTACGATAGCCTCTATCTGCTCTTGTGACAGCGACTCTTTTATCGCAGAGAGTTTCTCGCGCTCTGCTGCTTCTTTGTGCTCTGCGAGCTCGAAATCTGGCGTGAGTGTCAGTGTTAGCCGATGCTTGTTATCGAGTAATAAAGATTGGATCAAGTCGGGGATAAAATCCGGATTAAGGACTTCGGCGCGTAGTTTCTCGAGAACAGGGTCAATGTTCATAAGCTCGATTGGGTCGCCACGGTGCATCGCGCTTGAGAGTCCAGCAAGGATTAGTTGCAAGCCATAGGGATAACTATCGCCAGCTATTTCACGATGACTCAACTCGAGCTGATGCAGCGCAGCGAGGATGTGCTCTTGGTCTATCCCTTTCTCGACGATTGCTTCGAGGGTTTCGATGACGAGAGCCTCGACGGCCTCGGTAGTCCCTGCAGCGCAGCCTTCGAGTCCTGCCATAAAACTCATTTCTCGGTTGGAATCCTCTAATCCGCACATGGGAGAGGGTGAGGCGCCAAGCTCGCTGGTCTCTAAGGCGGCGAGTAAAGGACTACCGCTATTATCCATTAACACCGCGGTTAAAAGCTCTGCTTTGAAGAGTTCTTCGATATTGCTGCTCTTGCCTAGAAGCCAAGCCAGAACGACATGCCCCTGAGGCGCTTCTTGATATTCCGCAGCAAAGCTTTCATCAACGCGTATCGGTTTGCTGTATCGCACCTCATCGAGTATCTCTATTTTTTTATCGAGCGCATTGAAGCGATTTAGCGCAAGTGTCTCGAATCGCTCCTGGTGTTTATGCGCCGGGATGTTGCCGAAGGTCATAAATACGGCATTGCTGGGATGGTAGTGTGTGCGATAAAAATCAGTAAGTTCCTCATAGCTCAGGCTGGGAATGTCTTCAGGTTCACCGCCGCTGTTGTAGTGATAAGTCGTCGTAGGAAATAAATGTTTGCTCAATGCCTGCCAGAGAACGCTGTTAGTCGAACTCATCGCGCCTTTCATCTCGTTGTAGACGACGCCTTTGTACTGAAGTTCGGTGGTCGGGTCATCGAGCTTTGCGAACTCAAGACGATGACCTTCCTGTGCGAAGTCCAATTCATCGAGTCGAGAAAAGAAAGCGGCGTCTAAATAGACCTCCAAAAGATTATTGAAATCCTTTCGGTTTTTACTGGCAAACGGATAGGCAGTCCAATCGCTGCTCGTGAAGGCATTCATGAAAGTGTTAAGTGAACGCCGAATCATCATGAAAAAGGGATCGCGGACCGGATATTTCTCACTGCCGCACAGCGCAGTATGTTCGAGTATATGAGCAACGCCTTTAGAATCGGTTGGAACGGTACGAAAGCCCACTAAGAAGACGTTCTCATCGTTGTCGCTTGCGAGATGGTAGTGCGCAGCACCGGTGACCCGATGCAAATAATGCTCCATGGTCAAGTTCAATGAATCGATACGCTCGCTACGCTGCCACTCAAACGCGGAGTGAGCCAGTGCGGCTTTCGCGACTTCTATTGATCCGTCCAGGGGTGGTTGTGTTGGCTTGTTCATAAAATCTCGCTGTGGTCGGTTGCGCAACTGCGCATTGATTACTGTGTGATGTATCGATTCACCCTATCTTCTGTTTCTACGGCGGTAGTATCACATCGGATTCGCATTGTCTGGTCTGGCTAAAGGGGGGCGTTCAAGACTGAATCTCCCAAGCTTACCGGATCTGAATTCATTGAGTAGTGACTCTGACGCTTTATGCCAATCAACTCGATGACCGACTTTAATGCAAGCGCGCGCCTTTGCCACCGCAGTCATCACTGATTCCGCATCTTCCGCATCCTCGGGGAGGTCGTACCGAGACACTAAGCGATCCCGATAGTGCTTAAGTAATTCCTGTGCCAAAAACCATGCTATGTCCTCGGCCTCAACCGCTGTTCTTCGGATAGTACCTGTTGCTGCGAGGCGATAGGCGCTTTCCTGATCTTCGAGTTTAGGCCACATGAGGCCTGGCGTGTCGATCAAATGCCAATGATCGTCGAGCCTCACTCGCTGCTGGACTTGAGTTACGGCGGGCTCATTGCCTGTCTTTGCTAGCTTGCGGGCACAAAAAATATTCAGCAAGGTCGATTTACCGACATTCGGGATGCCGCCGATGAGAAGCTGCTGGCGCTCGCCAATTTTGAGGTCATTAGCAAGGAAAAGTTTGCGCGCGGCTTGAATGATTTGCTCAGCATCAAGCTGTGACTCGTGACCGTTCACAAGGCATATCGATTTTGGTTGGGCATTAAAATATTTTGCCCACTGCTCGGTCACGTGAGGCTCAGCTAGATCCGCTTTGTTGAGGATTCGAATCCGAGGATGATTTGCACACAGAGCGGCGAAATGCGGATTGGAGCTTGCCTGCGGGGTTCGCGCGTCCAAGACTTCAATAACTGCTTGGGTTTTAAGCAGGGTTTTAACAACCTCCTTGCTCGCCTTGTGCATATGGCCAGGGTACCAGTTCAGTGCCATCGTGCTTTTTTCCATTCAAGTTATAATGCGCTTCGAGCCGTGCAGTGTAGCGACCGATTACGGTAAACTCCACCGCGAAGTTGGCATTCCTATGGTTAAAGAACAACCCGACGACTTTGCGGCTTCTCGTGTCGCTACCACGTGTATAGTCTGCGCAAACCCTTAAGAGGATGGGTCCATGACAGAGAATTTTGTATCAGATTTGTCCCTTACCGCTAGTCATGCTGGCCCCGTCGCGGCGGCAATGCAGCAAGACCTGGAGGCAGCGTTAAATCCGAGCTATCTGCGATTTGAGAACGAGAGCAATAACCATGGTGGCCCTGCGACCGATTCACATTTTAAGCTGATTTTAGTCGCTTCAGCTTTCGCTGAGCTGCGCGCTGTTCAGCGACACCAGCTTGTCTACAAACTGCTGAGAAGCTACCTAGAAGGCCCTGTGCATGCGCTTTCGCTACACTTGTTTACCGCTGAGGAGTGGGCTCAAAAAGAAGGTGAAATAGCCGAATCACCGGCCTGCCTAGGTGGTTCGAAAGGCGCTTAACTCTCCAGATACCCTTATAAGGTTGGTAAGATAAGTCTTGTAAGTTGTTGTCCCGCAATTAGTATAGGTAGCACATTACTGACAACGGTTGAGCGCATCTAGGTCATGTTTCAACCGCTATGTCCAGACTTCATGGTGGAGCATAAGTCGAGTAAACTCGCGTCTATGGACTCTAACTTAGACACGAATGAAACTACCGTTTCCGGACGAAGCATTCCCAGCCGGTACCTCGCTATCGTTCTTTTGGCGATAACCTGTGCTGCTGCAGTGCTGCCCATGCTCTCTCGATATGGGGGTACGGAGCGTTCACTCGCACCCTCCAGCAGTAATACCCTCACACCCGCGCTTTCGGTATTGCCAGATTTCACGCTAGTTACCGATGTCGATGCGCGCAAGCAGCAATTCTTTGACTTTCTTGAAGCTTACGTCAACGCGGAGAATAAGCGTCTACTTCAGCGTCGAGAATCGCTGATGATGTTTTCGCAAATTTTGGCCAATGGCCACAGATTGAGCCCTTCTGAACGACTTAATCTTGCGAAACTTGCCTTGGATTATCGAATCGACTTCAATTCTGACGCAGCGCAGCGCGGAGACATGGCTCTTGTTGCTCAGCTTTTGCGTCGGGTTGATGCAATTCCAGTTTCTCTGGTTCTGGCGCAAGCTGCAAACGAGTCGGCTTGGGGTACGTCAAGGTTTGCGGTAGACGGTAATAATCTTTTTGGTCAGTGGTGTTATGAAGAGGGCTGCGGTTTCGTCCCTCTGGCCCGAGATAATAAGGCGAGCCATGAGGTTAGAAAATTCAATACTATAGCCGCGGCAGTATCGGCTTATTTCAGAAATATTAATACACACCCCAGTTATTCGCATTTTAGGCGCATGCGAGAGACTATGCGCGAGCAGGAAAAAGTTCTCGACCCCATCCAGTTAGCGTACGGTCTCGGAAGTTACTCACAACGCGGTGATAACTATATCGACGAGGTTCAAACGATTATCCAACAAAATGATTTGCGCCTTAGGGATGATGGTTAGCCGCTCGAGTGGTCACAGTGATTTGCTGCTATCGAACCAAGGCTGTGAGAACCAGAAATAACGATCCTGATCTCTATGAGGCGCTGTGCACACATAATTCCAGCGTCGCCCTCTCTCCCGATGCGTTGTTGTGATAACCGCTTGCTCACTGCCTTCATCAGTATTTTCCCAAGCGATTGTCATCGGTTCTCCCTCGTCGAAACAGCTTAGCCTTGCGCGCGAGTAAGCGCCGGCTCCGAATCGAATTGTCGCTGTGGGCGCTGAGAGTCTTGTCTCTGCTGATTCCGGTACGGTCATTTCCGCATCAAACGCGAGTGTCGAGTATTTCAATGCCGCGCCCTCGAGGCCGGCGTAAAGCCCAGCGAGAGGAAATCGTGGGAGTGCGGTTTGATCCGTCGTGGGGCCAATAGCGCCCGAGGTTTGCGCAAAGCCAATAAACCCAAGCTCCGCGATAATTTCTTTACTCTCATTGCTATATTCGCCATAAGGGTATGCGAATAAGTGCGGCTGCGGACCAAGCTCCGCCGTTATGCGAGATTGCGCGTCGAGAATGTCCGCGCGAGCCTGATCGCGCGACTGCCCAAGCATCGATCGATGTTCTGTGCCGTGATTGCCAATGATAACGCCAGCGTCACGAAGCATCGATAACTGCTCCCACGTCATGTACCCTGCCTGCTGTCTATCGATCGGCCCCGTGCTGACGAAAACACTAAATGGGAAGCCGAATTCTCGCAACAGGGGGAATGCCGTCGAATAGATAGACTCGTAACCATCATCAAACGTAATAGCAACCGACTTGCTGGGCAGTTCACCTCCTCGATTTAATTCGCTGATGATTTCTGTAACAGGCAAGACAGTGAAATCGTTTTCGGCCAGGAAAGACAGGTGCGCTCTAAAGGCCTCGGGTGAAAGCGAGGTTGATGGCGGGGTCGAATTTGATACATGATGGTAGACAGAGACTACGGCGCTCTGGTCGCCCTTCGCGTTTACGCAAATTAGCAGCGCGCACAGAAAACACAACGACCGCATCTGTAATGTCTTTCGTTTGATCCTCGGCGCGAGTTGATTGGCTTTGTGTTCCAATTTTTCTTCACTTCCTATCTATAGTCTTACTATTTATGAGTCTCTATGGGTGCTTTTATAGAGTAGTCCCACTGGGATTTGATATTGCACGCTTGAAGATGGTGACTACCTCTTACTTCAACTATTGAGTGCTCATCGCTATACTGTGCAGCACACGCACGTTAACTCGTCCTAATGAATTAATTATCACTCCAGAGATCTCCTAATGCTATTTTCCGGACAAGCTATCAAAGTCTCATTGCTGCCTTCAGGCATTGCTCAGTTAATCTTCGATCTTGAGGGTTCGTCCGTCAACAAATTTGACCGACTGACGATGAAGGAGCTTGGTGAAGCGACTGCTGTTATCGGTAAAAGCGATGCCCGAGGGGTTATTTTCTCGAGTGCAAAATCGACATTCATTGTCGGGGCAGATATTACTGAGTTTACCGGCTTGTTTGCGACTGGCTCTGAAGCGATACGAGACTGGATCGGTCGCGCTAACGAAGTGTTTAATGCGATCGAAGACCTCCCGCTTCCAACTGTCGCGGCGATTAACGGCGTCGCCCTCGGTGGAGGCTTCGAGCTGGCACTATCGGCAGATTACCGAGTGGCGCTAGAGTCTGCGGTAGTCGGGTTTCCTGAAGTAAAATTAGGCATCTTGCCAGGCTTTGGAGGCACGGTCCGTTTGCCTCGGTTAATCGGATCAGAGAAAGCGATAGCCTGGATCAGTCAAGGTTCACATATACCGTCAAAAATAGCACTAGCAGAAAAGGCGCTTGATGCCATCGTTGCAAATGATGATCTTATCGCAGCGGCCGAACGAATTATTGAAGATTGTCTGAACGGAAGTTTGGATTATACAGCCCAACGCGTTATCAAAACCTCGCCTGTGCTAGAGATGCCAGAGACGCTTGCCGCACTCTTTACGGTAGCCAAGCCGCCGGTTGTAAAAGCGTCAGGACCCCACTATCCGGCCCCACTGACCGCGGTGGAGGTTATGGAGAAAGGGGTTCTGGAAAGTCGCGCTGGCGCGCTAGCTGAAGAGCATAAGGGATTTATTCAACTTGCAGGAACTAATACCGCCGCGAATCTCGTCCAAATGTTTCTGAATGACCAATTCCTCGCGTCTAAATCACGCGCACTCTCAAAAGGAGTGCCGGTAATCAGCAGGGCAGCTGTGCTGGGCGCTGGCATTATGGGAGGCGGCATCGCTTATCAATCCGCATTACGTGGTACACCGATTGTCATGAAAGACATCGCGCAGGCTGGTCTGGATTTAGGCATAAATGAAGCGCAAACACTTGTTGCCAAACAAGTGAAGCGGGGGAAGATGACGACTGAATCGGCGGATAAGATTATCGGTTCGATCACGCCTAGCCTCGCCTACGAGGATCTCGCTGGTGCCGAGTTGGTGGTCGAGGCGGTCGTCGAGAACGAGAGTGTCAAAAAATCGGTGCTCGCCGAACTAGAAAGCATAGTGGCTGACGATACGATCATTGCCACAAATACATCAACGATTTCTGTTGATTCTCTGGCGACTGCGCTAAATAAGCCTGAGCGCTTTTGCGGGATGCATTTCTTCAATCCGGTGCCCCTAATGCCTCTGGTCGAAGTCATCCGTGGCCAAAAGACTAGCAAGGAGACAATTGCATCGACGGTCGCTTATGCAAAAGCCTTGGGGAAAACGCCTATTGTTGTTAACAACTGTCCGGGATTTCTTGTGAACCGTATCCTCTTTCCCTATTTCGGCGCGTTCTCAACATTAGTATACGAAGGAGCGGATTTTAGGCAGATTGATCGTGTTATGGAGGAGTTTGGTTGGCCGATGGGTCCTGCTTATTTGCTTGATGTTGTTGGCATAGACACTGCTGTGCACGCGCAAGCAGTAATGGCAGCTGGCTTCGCGCGCATGAAGTTGGGCTTCGAAAGCGCCATCGATAAATTGTATTCACAGGGTGATTTAGGTCAGAAATCCGGTCGTGGCTTTTATGAGTACGTAGTTGACGAGAACGGCAGAATAAAGAAGCAGCCAAACCCGGAAATTGATGCGCTTATTGCGGGCGTTAGCGCTAAGCGTCGCAATTTTAGCGATAACGAAATTCGCGACAGAATGATGCTCGCGCTTTGTTTAGAGACAGTGCGTTGCTTGGAAGATGGCATTGTAGAGACTGCCATAGAGGCTGATATGGGGCTAGTGCTCGGGCTTGGGTTCCCTAAATTTAGAGGCGGTGCATTACGATTCATTGATCAGTTAGGCTTAGCGGAGTTTTGTGAGCTAGCCGACAGTTACGCGCATCTTGGCCCGATGCTTGCTCCGACTGCTAAACTGCGTGAGATGGCTGAGGCCAAACTGTCGTATTATAGTCAGTAAAAAGCAGTTGGTAGAAAGATGCTAGAACCCTATAAATGGTTTCCAGCTACCGGCTTTTAATGCGGGTTTAACAATCAAGCTCTACTATTGAGTGGGGGCTTAACGGTACAAAGATGACTGCCATAAAAAGTATAAAGACTAAGAGTGAGATCGACCAGGCCCTAAAACTTAACCGTTGCCGCAAAAATTTGCGCCGAGAAGTGGGTAAGGCAATTGCCGACTATACGATGATCGAAGAGGGCGACAAGGTCATGGTCTGCCTTTCTGGCGGTAAAGACTCGTATGTCATGTTAGACATTCTCATGAGTCTTCAGAAAAGCGCGCCAATAAATTTTTCTCTGCACGCGATAAATCTTGATCAAAAGCAGCCAGGTTTTCCGGAATATGTTCTCCCACAGTACCTCTCATCACTTGGCGTCGATTATTCAATCATTGAGCAAGACACCTATTCGATAGTGATGGATAAAGTAGAGGAGGGTAAAACCTTTTGCGGGCTATGTTCTCGACTGAGGCGGGGAATACTCTACAACAAAGCGGTCGAATTAGGCGCGACAAAAATCGCACTAGGGCATCACCGCGACGACATAGTTGAGACACTTTTTTTGAATATGTTTTACGGAGGCAAGCTCAAAGCTATGCCTCCTAAGTTGCTCTCCGATGACAAGCGCAACGTTGTAATCCGTCCACTCGCGTACTGCAAAGAACGTGAAATTGAGCGCTACGCTGAGCTTATGGATTTTCCAATTATTCCTTGTAATCTGTGTGGTTCGCAGGAAAACATGCAGCGACAAAATATCAAGGCCATGCTGCGGGGATGGGATAAAGAGCAGCCGGGTAGAGTTGAAACTATTTTTAGAAGTATCTGTAATGTGCAGCCTTCTCAACTTGCTGATCCATCGCTCTTCCCGTTCAATAGTCTGCGAGCGAGCGTTGCTGATGAGGCAAAGCTCTCTCTTCTTGAGTTGGTTTAAGCGTACGCATGGAGATTCCACACAGCCAACTTACAGTTGAAGTATTAGATGCCATCATTGAAGAATTTATAACGCGCGAGGGCACTGATTACGGGGAGTGTGATCTCGAGCTTGGCGATAAAGTGGCGCAAGTAAAAGAACAACTCAATCGAGGTGACGTGTTTCTGAGCTTCGATCCACTTACGCGGACATGCCAGCTCTACCCAAAGGATTTTCGCGCGGCATTGGAAGAATTAAGCGTGACAAATGCTACGTAAATAACAATCGCAGAGATGTGCTGAAAGGGCGAAGCATTAGAGAGACGTGGTGAAAAGAAAATGAGTCAAAGTATTCCGAGTCTAGTTCCTGTTCGTAACGAAGAAAACATCTCACCGGATGTTCGGGTCGATGCAACGGGCCTTTATTGCCCTGAGCCGATAATGCTTTTACATAAGCATTTTAAATCGATGGCGGTTGGTGAGGTCTTGGAGCTTACTGCAACGGATCCATCAACAACACGAGACGTACCAAAATTTTGCGCGTTTTTGGACCATGATCTCGTCGCCTGCGAACAACATGGCGATCGATTTTGTTATCTGCTTAGAAAGGGTTCGGAGTGACCGCCGCAGCGCCAGTTTATTTGCTCGATGCGTCGATCTATATATTTCAAGCCTATTTTTCGCCCTATAATAACAGCGTCGATGAAGCGGGTCAGGATCTAAGCGCCTTTGTCGGATTTGCTCAATTCCTCATGTCTCTGTATCGCCGGGAAAGGCCGCTCTCAGGCGCAGTCGCGATGGATAATGCGTTATTTACTGGTTTCCGACACGCGTTAAGTGAGGAGTACAAATCTAATCGTGAGTTACCCGACGAAAATCTGGCCCGGCAGTTAGATTTTTGCGCCCGGGCTGCTGATGTGCTTGGATGGCCTGTTTTCGCGAGTACGCGGTACGAGGCTGACGATATTATTGGTACGCTCGCGAAACGTTCACGGGGCTCCGGTGCCGTTGATACGCAGGGAGGTGTCTGTATCGTCTCCAGAGATAAAGATCTCGCGCAGCTCATTCGAGCAGAGGCCGATGTCCTGTGGGATTTTTCGTCGAATCGCCGTCGTTCGCGCACTGACATTGAGCGCGAGCTCGGTATTCCCACGACTTGTATTCCGGACTACCTCGGTCTTGTCGGCGACAGTGTCGATTGTATCGCCGGTGTTCCCGGTGTCGGGCCGGTAAAAGCGGCGGCGCTGCTGTCTGAATTCGGCACAATGGACGGTATTTATTCGAATTTAGATGAAGTAGCAGCGATGCCGCTGCGAGGTGCAAAAGCGTTGGCCAGCAAGCTAAGTTTATTCGAAACACAGGCGCGACGTTGTAAGCTTCTGGCAACGATTGTAGAAGAACCTGAGGACAGCAGTGAAGCATTCGCCAATGCCTCGATCGCGGATCTCGCTCTCGTATCTCCCAACCTGAATGAATTCTCGAAATTGCTCGAAGAAGCCCGCGTGCCGAAAGTGCAACTTGCGAGGATGTCTGAGGCGCTAGTGAGGTTGGTTGAGGTTTCGTCATGAGAATTGTTGCCGATAGCGGTATTCTAGGACTCGACGCCTTGAACCTAGAAGGCGCTGATCTTGTACTACTCCCGGGTCGTGAGATCACTAATGACAAATTATTGAATGCAGACGCTCTGCTAGTGCGCTCCATTACACGCGTGGATAAAGCGCTTATCGACGGTACTGCAGTACGATTTGTGGGCACAGCGACTAGCGGCCGCAACCATTTAGATGAGCATTACCTCAATTCTCGAGGTATCGTCGTAGCCGATAGCAAAGGTGCCAACGCATCGGCAGTTGTGGACTATGTTTTTGCCGCGCTTGCCTATTGTGTAGGCAAAGGCGTGCTAGATGCGGGGTTTCAGCGGCGCGTTAGAATCGGGATAGTAGGCCTTGGCAGCGTCGGCGGATTATTGAATAAACGATTAATAAACGCGGGCTTTACAACGCTATGTTGTGATCCGCCGCTTGCGTCTTATGAGAACACAGAAAAAACTCGAAGTTTCGTGCAATTAGACGAAGTCATGCGGTGTGAGGTTGTCTGCATTCATGTGCCTTATAACGAGCGAGGCGAGTACGCTACTCGTCATCTTATTGGGTCGCGGGAACTTGGATTGTTGCCCCCGGGTGCTTTATTAATTAATGCGTGCCGGGGTGGTGTAGTCGATGAGGCGGCGCTAGCCGCGTTTGTCTCTAAAAATGACGGTTTTAGCTACTGCTCGGATGTCTGGCAGGATGAGCCTATAGTGGCAACTGAAGTAATTTCAGCCGCTAGGCTCGCCACACCGCATATTGCCGGATACAGTAGGCAAGCCAAGAACGCAGCTACTGCTATGTTACTTACGGCTCTTGAAGAGTATAGCTCGCACGTTAAGACTGGGGCTAAAGCAGGAAAAATACGCTTTTCGTTAGGTTTAATCAGTCCGAATTTCGCGTCAGATTCGCGCCGGGTGCATGAGTTCGATACGGCTCTGTCTGGCTGGCAAATTATCGAGAGACTCTTTACTCTGCATTCTCTCGATGGCGCATTCCGAAACGCGGCGGCGGAGGGGCTGACACCTTATTTGTTCGACAGTTTGAGAAAGGAGCTGTTGCAGCGTCAAGAATTCAACAACTATTCCGTATGCTTGAAACATGATGTCGATGACAGCGATAAATTATTACTGGCAGCTGTTGGTATCGAGGTCATTAGATCCGATAGCTGTCGAGCACTTTAGCGAGTTTACCGATTGCTTTACGTAAATCTTCCTCTCGCGGTAAAAACACGACTCTAAAATGGAGCGTGTCATTCACATTAAACGCGCTACCTTGAACGAGAAGAATTTGCTCTCGCTCTAGAATGTCGAGAATGAGCTTTTCGTCGTCTTCGATCTTAAACACCGACGGGTCGAGTGCGGCAAACATGTAGAGTGCTCCACGTGGTTTTACACAGCTTACGCCTTCGATCTGTGTGAGTAGCTCCCACGCGGTGTCTCTCTGCCTTCGCAGTCTCCCCTGTGGCAAAACGAGATCGTTGATGCTTTGATAGCCACCAAGTGCTGTCTGCACAGCGAGCTGCGCTGGTACATTGGCGCAGAGTCTCATGTTACTGAGTATCTCAATCCCTTCAATGTAACTCTTAGCCAAATATTTTGGCCCAGTAAGGATCATCCATCCGGAACGGAATCCGGCTAAACGATAGGACTTAGACAGTCCATTAAAGCTTACTGTGAAGACGTCACTGCTCAGGGAAGCAAGAGGAATGTGTTCGGCATCATCGTAGACGATTTTGCTGTAAATCTCGTCGGCGAAAAGGATGAGGGAGTGTTTTCGCGCAAGTTCGATAATGCCTTCAAGTAGTTCGCGCGAATAAACTGCGCCAGTAGGATTGTTTGGATTAATTACGACAAGCGCTTTTGTTTTAGTTGTTATCTTCGCTTCAATGTCAGCGAGATCGGGAAACCAATCAGCTTGTTCGTTGCAGTGATAATGAACAGGTCTACCGCCGCTCAGTGACACGGCAGCGGTCCAGAGAGGGTAGTCTGGTGCCGGTATCAATACTTCATCGCCATTGTTGAGAAGTGCTTGCATCGACAGCGTAATGAGTTCACTCACACCGTTGCCTAGGTAAATGTCATCGATGTCGACATCCATGATGCCCAAGCGTTGGCATTCTTGCATGATCGCTTTTCGCGCAGAGAATAAGCCCTTCGAATCGCAGTATCCCTCAGCACTTGGAAGATTGCGGATAACATCTTGAATAATTTCGTCTGGTGCATTCAGGCCAAACACGGCAGGATTGCCGATATTCAATTTTAGAATGCGGTGACCTTCTTCTTCGAGTTGCTTGGCCCGCTCGAGTACAGGGCCTCGAATGTCATAACAAACCATACCTAGTTTTTCTGACTGTTTAATTTCTGTCGTTTTCATTCTTCTCTTTAGCCTTGTAAGCTTTGATCAACTGCGTTGAATGCAGGTCTTTGAGATAAGTCATACCACGAGGTTACTCTGCTCGTCGTAGCATTCTATCGACTGACCTCGCTTGCTGCTTGTCTAATATTCACTTCTAATGGGCCTAAACATCCAGAGATCAGCCTGCTGCGATCTAGATAGCTAAGACATTTAGCGTTAGTCTATGGCGATTGTAGCGCAATAATAACCCTGCCCCTAGCGACTTAAGGGGCGCGTCAGCGAGACTGTGTTGGTGGGGAGATTGGCTGTACAAAATTCCTAGTGCTGCGCCCAATGAGTGGAGCTTAATGCATGAAATTATACGGGTAAAATCTATGAACGATTCGATTGATAAAAATCTAACGCCGCGTACGCTGCCTGCAACAGAATCAGAGTGGTTAGAAAGGCTTGGTCCCGAAGCGTTCGCAATTATGCGTAAACAAGGGACTGAGCGCGCCTTCACTGGCGAGTTTTGGGATAATAAAGAGGAGGGCAGTTACCGCTGCAAAGGCTGTGGCGAGGTGTTGTTTCTATCCGACACCAAATTTGACTCTGGATGCGGTTGGCCAAGCTTTTTTCTACCAGCGTCGGCCGCACCAATCGAAGAGCGTCTCGACACAAGCCATGGTATGCAGCGAACAGAGGTTGTATGCACCGGCTGTAATTCCCACCTCGGTCACGTATTCAATGACGGGCCTGCAATAACAGGACTTCGTTATTGCATAAACTCAGCATGTCTCGATTTCGAGGGAGTTGATGACGAGAGCTAAAGGTTTCTTATTTCGCTGCACTGGAATGTTAATAGGCGTTTTCCCGCTTGGCCTTGTGGCGCAAGAGCTGCCTGAAAATCATGATTCGCAGCACCATCTTGCCCTAGGTTTTTATTCTGCAATGGGTAACTTTGGTGCTCAGGATGCTACGCATATCACCTACTTGCCTTTAAGCTGGGCGGTGACAAAAGGTAGGTGGAGCGGGCAGCTTTCGCTAGCTAAGCTGCGCGTAGAGGGCCCAGGCAACGTGCTCGTCAATCTCGGAGGTGTCACACGAGCGGTCGCTTCCGATTCAATCGGGCATTATTCTGGGACGGGAGATAGCCTTGTTGAAATAGGGTATACGAAAACGCAGGAAATTCCTCAGGGGGTACTACCGAGTCTGTTCGGCGATTCCCTCGCAGTGGGTGCACGACTCAGTGTCAAACTCCCCACAGCGAGCGTCGAAAAAAACCTCGGAACAGGAGAGAGGGACGTGTCATTGCAGCTAGAATCCTCTTTCGATATTGGGCAAAACACCGTCTTTACAACGCTTGGATACAGTGATCGTGGGGCATCGCAAGTTTTCACGGATATCAAGAATTCAGGCTATGTGCAGGTGGGTATCGCGCGGAGGCTGACCCAGTCGACGAGCGCAGGTCTACTCTACGATTATCGCGAAACCGCCTCGAAATTTTTCGGTGATGTTCAGGAGGTGGGGCTTTATGCTGGTTGGGAGTTGAGTCGTACTTGGTCTCTCACGGCGCTAGCGAGTGCGGGCCTCAATGCATCGAGCGCTGAGCACGCTGTGTATTTGCAGCTGGTTTATCAGGTCAAATAGACAGTCAAAGACACTCTCCTTTGTGCGTCAGCGATGTGTGTCAAAGGCCCAATGGACGAACTCTCGGGGGCAAAATTGTTGCACGCTGGAGTGGCCTCGCTCTTTGTAGCGGCGGCAACTGCGGGCGCCTCAGCCCAGAGGCTCGCGTCATCTCTGCTATCGCCAAGTTGTCTCTTGTGTCCTTGGGCATGACGGTTGGCTTCTCAACAGCTTTTTCTTGCTCTGTTGACGCATTTGCGTTGAGCCAATGGACGATATCAGCCCATCGCACCGCTGCCGGCTCGATCCCAGTTTCATCTATTTCTGCTCCAGGCATCCCGAGCTCACTGGCACTTATCGCGAGTAGGGCATTAATTTGCTCCGTGCCATTTTCTATCGATTCCAAGATGCTGATGCTTGAAGCCGATTCGGTTGAGCCGCTGGTCGTGAGAGAAGATATGTCCGGTTGCAGAAAGCCCTCGATCCTTCGACCGGACAACCCATCGATTTTGGAGGCTGCAGGCTGGGTAGCGGTATAAGTGGGCGATTGAGGAGTCGGCTGAGTAGCGGAACGAACAGACGACTCGGGATTTTCAAGCACCCTTTCGATTTTGATCTCCGCTGCTATTCCTGTGTTCTGCGGTGTGTTGCGAGAAAAAGAAGGTTCGCGCAACACGATGACTTCATTCGCGGGGCGCTGATCTAAGCTACTTGCTGCTTGATGGTTTTCGAGACCCTCGAGCACTGTCTCCCGTGGTGAAACGATGCCTAAGAATGGGCGCATGCCTGAACCGCCCAGACCGGATCCGGGGAGATCAAGAATACCCGTGCCCCCGACGCCACTGCCTTCCTCTCCACCTCTCCGATCGCCGACTGCGGGCTGCAGGTTGCCAAGTACGTAAACGCTGGCGAGAAGCAAAAGCAATGCGAGCCTCATGCCCCAAGCCCGAATGCTTGTTTCGCCGTTCGCGAGCGCGTTCATGCTGGCGCCTGGGACTTTTCCGTTACTCTTCACAACTTGTCTCTTCTGGCTGAGGGTGAGCGGTGCTGTAATTGAATATACCGAGATTGAAACGAAATTGCGCGCTGTTGGTTTTCTTAGCGATGTCTTTCCTTTGTAGACTGTGGGCGCGCGCATTTACTCTTGTAAGGAGCGCGCTTGCTCCGAGAGCCGAGAGCGCGCGCAACTCTTCGACAGAGTCTTGTGATAGCTGATCGTAGAACACGCTGCGATCATAGAAAGGAGGCGCGCTACCGCGAAGATTATTCGCGCCAGCCTCAACATGGTCTTGGATATTTCGACCAAAAAAATAAGCTTTTTCTGCGAGTCCAGCCTTGGGTGCAAAAGCTTCGGTGTTTAGCGAGATCATGTCATCGCTCACGCTTACGATGCCTAGCCTCAGCCATTCGTCTAGGACCGAGCGAGGCCTGATATCCTTCCTGCAGACTGTTTCGACCAGTTCGCAAAAGTCAGCATGGCCGCGGCTCTCTGAATCGCGGAAGGGGAGAGGAGCGGGTGGGTTGTCCTCTCTTTCTTGTTGCAAGAAACGCGGGTTAGCCATCCATTCCGCAACAAGTCTCGCGCCAAGTGAGGCGGTGTTGTTATTTGGGTTGTCTGCAGAGCTTTCTTGTGAAAAACCCTCGACGGCTTCTTGCTGGTTCTCAGCGTACTCTCTTCGTAATCTCGCGACGTCCTTTCGATGCACGCCTGTTAACAAGGTGATGCGGCTATCCGAAACACGTTTTTCTGCGGTATTGAGTTCTTCTTCGGCTGCTCCGACATAGAGTCTTTTGAGTAAGGCAATAAGCTGTGGATACCCTATACCGTAGTGCAAAAGTAAGCGCACTAGAGGTTTTAGCGTTTTCGATATCGCTGCAAAAACTAAGCTTGATGCCTGTTGTGAGTTGAGGTCTTTCTCTGCCATGTTCGCAGTATAGTCCTTTGAGTCTCTCTGGGTAGTCCCAGGAACCCCTCGTCAGTGCTTTTTAGTTTTTGATTTTGTTGACGTGGGAAATATTCCCACGATACTATCAGGCTATCGAGAGATAAAGCAACGCAGGCTTTTTGAGTTAGCTTGGCCTTTACGATTGGGAGTTTTTAGATGGTAGGCAGAAATGCGCAATGTACTGATCTCAAGGCTCTTGCGACCTCGGAAGTTCTCACGCAAAAAGTTGGCTCACAAGACTTTTTCACCCTCCGCCTGACCTCTTCTAGGCTGCTTGCCTGGAGCGAATTTGGCAGAGTTGACGGCCTTCCTGTAGTGTTTTTTCACTCGAGTGGAAGCTCGCGGTTAGAAGCCAGGTTGTTCCATGAGCATGCACAGCGGGCCGGGATTCGACTAATTGCAGTTGATCGACCCGGCATCGGAGGGAGCGAATTTTATTTTAGTACGACCCCCGAGCCATTTGCTCGCGATCTTATCGAACTGCTGGATCATCTTAAATTGAAAAAGGTCTCGACACTCACCTTAGGGCATGGAGCGGTCTATGCTCTTGCGCTTGCTCAGCTTGCCTCCTCAAGAATCAGCGGTCAGATTAGTCTCGGCGCGATTCCCTGCGGGCCTCTTCTAACTGCCCGTAAAACAGGGCAAATTAAGGCTCTAATGCATAGGGGACTCGCATCACTTGTCCGCCATGGGTGGTCGCTACGGGGGCGTTTTGATCGAAAATCGCAAGATGGCTATATCGAGACTCTCCGCAGTGAGCTTTGCAGTTTCGATCAGCGGGTCTTAAATAGTAGCGAGCTCAGGCGCATTATTCTCAGCGACAGACGGGAGGCTTTAGTTCAAGGGCCGCGAGGAGTGGCGCAAGATGAGTCGATAGGCTTTGCGCCGTTCGATTATCAGTTAGCTAACCTGTCCCTCACTGTAGAATTTTGGCAAGGTCGAGACGAAAGCTGTCGGCATGGTCGCTCAGCGTTCTTGCTTGCTGCAGAGCTGCCTAAAGGGCGAGCTCGCGCTGTGTCTCGCCAAGGTGGTTATTTTTTCTTTATAGAGCATTCTGCCCAAATTCTAGGCGATTTGACTAAATTGCGAGTTGAATCACCGATTGCTGCTGCCGCCTAGCGGCTGATCCCAGGCAGCAGAGCGCTTTGCTCATCCTTCCGTTGTTAGTCTCGCCTCTAGACTGGCCATCAGAGAGTCGAGGTTGGACTTCGCTTCGCTAGCGTAGCGAAATGGACCGATCTTTTCTCCACGAGAGTTGTGGAAGTACCACAGTTTACCATCCTCAAAAATCTCGCTCTCTGCTGAGTTAATACCTTTCGGGTCTTGTTTTCTGTTCTCGCCATCCCCTACTATCGAAGCGCTCATGTCCTCACCTCCTTGTTTTTATTCATGCTAGAGATCGCGAAGTACAGGTCGCGAAGTTCCTAAGATCCTGCGCGTACGTGATTCTCCTCTGGTTCCCGATTGTCTGACTCCTTGGCGACGATGGCAACCCCGTTTTACAACTCGATCACTCCTTATTCAGACTGTGATTGAATAAGCCTTGCCGCTGTGGGAAAATCGCGGGCTTTGTGGGGCAGCATCCCTGCTTTAAAAGTGTAAATAAGACATACTACATCACCAAATTCATTAATCGCGAGGGCGCTCTTACCGCCCTTGTTCGGAAGAGGTTTATCAATGCAGGTTTCACTAGAAACAACCCAAGGTCTCGAAAGGAAAATGACTATCGCGGTGCCAAGCGAAAGGGTTGAAACGGCCGTCAATGCCCGCCTTCAGGAGGCTGCAGGGTCGGTAAACCTAAAAGGCTTTCGTAAAGGCAAAGTGCCTTTTAAGGTTATCAAGAGTCGTTTTGGTAAGAGTGTTCGCCAAGACGTAGTAGGTGAGATGATTAATCAGTCCTATTTCGATGCGCTTACTCAAGAAGCGGTGAAGCCTGCCGGACAACCGACTATTGTGCCAGTTAATTTAGAAGAGGGTGCAGACCTTACGTTTACAGCGACATTTGAGGTGTATCCCGAGGTAACGTTGCCCGATTTCAGCATTCTTGAAGTTACTCGATTAGGTGCTGACATTGGCGAGAGCGATATCGATGAAATGATCGAAACTCTACGTAAGCAGCGTCAGACCTGGGAAACTGTAGAGCGTGCGGCAGCCGATTCTGATCGAGTTAATATCGATTACAACGGTAAACTCGATGGAGAAGAGTTTCAGGGTGGTAAAGCGACTGGAACCGACCTAATCTTGGGCTCCGAGCGCATGATACCGGGCTTCGAAGCCGGAATAATAGGTAAGACTGCAGGCGATGCATTTACCCTGTCACTCAATTTCCCCGAGGAATACCACAACGCTGACCTAGCCGGCAAAGCGGTTGAATTTGAGATGGTACTCAATAGCGTTAGCGAACAAGTGCTACCCGCAGTAGATGAAGAATTTTTTAAGAGCTTCGGTATCGAAGAGGGGGGCGACGTCGCGTTTCGCGAAGAGGTTGCAAATAACATGACGCGAGAGCTCAAAGCGGCAAGCCGCAACAAGCTCAAAGCGCAGGTTATGGACAAGCTTATTGAGATTGTCGAGCTGGATGTTCCCGCGGCGCTTATTACGGCCGAAATACAGCAGCTCAAAACACAAGCGCTGCAACAAATGGGCGGAGGCGCTAATCTCGATGCCAGCATGCTACCCGATGAGCTTTTTTCAGAGCAGGCTACACGAAGGGTCAAGCTTGGTCTCGTATTGGGTGAGGTAATGCAAACGCAAAACCTGAAGGCCGATCCTGTGAAAGTTCGCGAAACCATCGAAGAGCTCGCGTCGACCTATGAGTCCCCCGAAGAGGTCATCAATTGGTATTACGGTAACCAAGAGCAGCTAGCGGCAATTGAGAGTTCAGTGGTTGAGGATCAGGTATTTGACTTCATACTCGAAGCAGCTAAGGTCGAAGATAAGACTGTTTCCTATCAGGAGGTTATAAAACCTGAGCCTAGGCAGTCTGAAAACACCGACGCGGAGTAATATCTGTGGACATAGGTGGTCGCGCATCGAGTTGCGACCTGCTTTAAAGATTCGAAGGACGACAAAATGCCCTACAGTTTCGAACAACCCTCAGCCGCGTTAGTTCCGATGGTGGTCGAGCAGACTGCGCGCGGTGAGCGTTCATACGACATCTACTCGCGTCTGTTGAAAGACAGAGTGATATTCTTGACAGGACAAGTCGAAGATCATATGGCGAATTTGGTGGTGGCACAGCTGCTTTTTCTTGAGTCCGAGAATCCGGATAAAGACATACACCTCTATATTAATTCGCCTGGCGGTTCCGTTACCGCGGGCCTCTCAATATACGACACCATGCAGTTTATTAAGCCTGACGTGAGCACAATGTGTATCGGTCAAGCGGCAAGTATGGGTGCTATGCTTCTCGCCGGCGGCGCTAAAGGCAAGCGGCTAGCGCTGCCTCACTCGCGTATGATGATTCATCAGCCCAGTGGGGGAGCACAAGGCCAAGCGTCGGATATTGAAATTCAAGCCAATGAAATCATAAAGATACGTAAAAGACTTAATGTGCTTATGGCAGAACACACCGGCCAGGATGAGGAGAGGATCGCAAGGGATACTGAGCGTGATAACTTTATGAGTGCCGATGAAGCGTGTGAATATGGTCTCGTAGATAAAGTTATCGGAAGACGCGAAGATAAAAAGACAGTAGCCGACGTTTAACGAAGGCCTCATGATTGCAAAGTTGAGCATTTCCTATGTCAGACGACGAATTTAACAAACCAGACGATGGTGGCAAGCTTCTCTATTGTTCTTTCTGCGCTAAAAGCCAGCAAGAAGTAAAGAAGCTGATAGCCGGGCCCTCAGTGTTCGTCTGCGATGAATGCGTTGAGCTTTGCAACGATATCATCAAGGAAGAGGTTCAGGAGCGCGAGTCAGATTCTAAAGTGCGCAAATTGCCTGTTCCTAAGGAAATAAAAGAAACCCTCGACGAATATGTTATTGGGCAGGACGCCGCTAAAAAGGTTCTTGCTGTAGCCGTCTATAATCATTACAAACGCCTCAATTACGAAAGCGGCAAAGGCGACGTAGAGCTGGGTAAAAGCAATATTTTGATGGTAGGCCCGACTGGCACTGGCAAGACGCTTCTTGCAGAGACCTTAGCCCGAATGCTAGACGTGCCTTTTACAATCGCAGATGCGACCACGCTCACCGAAGCCGGATACGTTGGTGAGGACGTTGAGAATATCATTCAGAAGTTGCTGCAAAAATGTGACTACGATGTCGATAAAGCGCAGATTGGTATCGTGTACATCGACGAAATCGATAAAATCTCACGTAAATCTGACAACCCTTCTATTACGCGTGACGTATCAGGAGAGGGCGTACAGCAGGCGCTCTTGAAGCTTATCGAAGGTACGGTTGCGTCGGTTCCGCCGCAAGGTGGGCGCAAACATCCACAGCAAGAGTTCCTGCAGGTGGATACTTCGAATATATTGTTCATCTGCGGAGGTGCGTTCGCTGGTTTGGATCGCATTATTCTCGACCGCTCACATAAAAGTGGCATTGGCTTTTCTGCGGAGGTTCGATCCAAAGAAACCGAAGATAAGGTCGGCGAAGCGCTGCGCAGCGTAGAGCCTGAGGATCTAGTCAAATACGGCTTGATACCCGAATTTGTCGGACGACTTCCGATGATTGCGACGCTGGAAGAACTCGATCTTGATGCTTTGGTACGAATTCTTAAAGAGCCGAAAAACTCGCTGACAAAACAATACATGAAGCTTTTTGAAATGGAAGATGTAGAAATACAGTTCCGAGATGACGCGTTACGCGCTATCGCTAAGAAAGCAAAAGAGCGTAAAACCGGGGCTCGAGGCTTGCGCTCGATTATGGAGTCTGTGCTCCTCGACAGCATGTATAAGATTCCTTCGCTTGAAAAAGTAAGTAAAGTAGTGATTGATGCGGCGGTTATCGATGGCGAATCAGAGCCTCTTCTAATGTTTGAAAACGCCGACACTGGTCAAAATAAGGTTGCTGCAGAAGACTAACAGGCTTGAATTTTTTACTTAGCATCACCATTACTTGAGTGTCTCACTAATCATAAGGCTGGCTCTCAGGGGTCGCCTCTCTCATAAGGTAGCCCATGAGTATTAACGAACAGCCATCTATGCCAGCCCATTCCATCCCTCTTTTGCCTCTAAGGGATGTAGTCGTTTACCCCCAGATCGTGCAGCCTCTTTTTGTAGGCCGACCTAAATCGATTAAGGCGCTTGAAACGGCTATGGCTTCGGACAAGAAAGTGCTATTGGTTGCGCAAAAAAGCGCTGCCGACGATGATCCCAGCGCATCTGATCTCTACAAAATAGGCACTATCGCAACGATACTGCAGCTAATCCGCCTGCCAGACGGGACGGTGAAAGTGCTAGTCGAAGGTCTCGATCGTGCCAAAATAAAGTCAGTAAATTACGAACAAGACTACGTAACTGCTAGCGTTAGCGTCCTTTCGGGTGAAGAGCCCTCTGCTAAAGAGACCGATTCGCTCATTCGCAGTTTGCTTGCGCAGTTTGACCACTACGTCCAGCTAAGTAAGAAAATCCCTCCAGAGGTGATGAGTTCTATTTCAAGCATCGACGAGGCAGGCAGGCAGGTAGATACCATAGCCTCGCACATGTCACTTCAGCTCGAAGAGAAACAAAACCTACTTGAGCTGGCAGGGCTCCAAGCGCGCATCGAGCACCTTATGGCGCTTATTGAAAGCGAGATAGATCTTTTCGCCGTCGAGAAACGCATTCGTGGACGTGTGAAGAAGCAAATGGAGAAAAGCCAGCGTGAGTACTATCTCAATGAACAGATGAAAGCCATCCAAAAGGAAATGGGTGAACTCGATGATATTCCGAATGAGGCTGAAGAGTTAAAGCAGAAAATAGATGATGCGGGAATGCCCAAAGAGGCGAAAGACAAAGCAGTCTCGGAGTTGAATAAGCTAAAGCAGATGTCACCGATGTCGTCCGAAGCGTCGGTCGTTCGTACTTACTTAGACTGGATGATCAATGTCCCGTGGAAGAAGCGCAGCAAAGTTAGATTAGAACTCGACAAAGCAGAGCAGATTCTCGAAGACGATCATTACGGACTCAAAGAGGTAAAAGAGCGTATTTTAGAGTATCTGGCTGTTCAAAAGCGCGTTAAAAAATTGAAGGCGCCCATACTTTGTCTCGTAGGACCGCCTGGTGTGGGTAAGACATCCCTTGGTGAGTCCATAGCAAGAGCTACGAACCGCAAATTCGTTCGGATGGCCCTCGGCGGTGTGCGAGATGAGGCCGAAATCAGAGGGCACCGTCGAACTTACATAGGGTCTTTGCCAGGCAAGTTAATGCAAAAGCTCTCTAAAGTAGGCGTTAAAAATCCGCTTTTCTTGCTTGATGAAATCGATAAGATGGGGATGGATAATCGCGGCGACCCAGCCTCCGCGCTCCTCGAAGTACTCGACCCAGAGCAAAATGGCAGCTTTAATGACCATTATTTAGAAGTCGATTACGATCTTTCTGAAGTCATGTTCGTGTGCACCTCAAATAGTATGAATATTCCAGAAGCACTTTTAGATCGAATGGAAGTGATTCGAATTCCTGGCTATACCGAAGAAGAGAAGCTTAATATAGCAGAGCGTTATTTGGTGCCGAAGCAAAAAAGAAACAATGGCGTTAAAGAGGAAGAGCTCGAAATTGGCGAACAGTCTATTCGAGATATTATTCGTTACTATACACGAGAAGCCGGTGTTCGTGGCCTCGAGCGAGAAGTTGCGAAGATATGCCGTAAGGTTGTGAAGAATAATTCACTAAAGGGTAAGCACGCAAAAATTCAACTGGATGCCGATAATCTTGAACAATATTCGGGCGTGAGAAAGTATGACTATGGCAAAGCCGAAGAGGAGAACCACATAGGCCAGGTAAATGGGCTTGCATGGACTCAGGTCGGCGGGGAGCTTCTAACAATCGAAGCAATCGCTGTAGAAGGTAAGGGAAAGACAATTAAAACAGGCTCACTTGGCGATGTGATGCAAGAATCAATTCAGGCCGCCTTAACCGTAGTTCGAAGCCGTAGTGCGTCTCTGGGTCTTCCTGCAAATTTCCACGAGACTCGCGATCTACATATACATGTCCCTGAAGGTGCTACCCCCAAGGATGGTCCAAGTGCCGGAGTTGGTATGTGTACGGCAATCGTATCTGTTTTAACGGATATTCCCGTTCGTGCAGATGTCGCGATGACCGGAGAAATTACGCTCCGTGGTCAGGTTCTAAAAATAGGCGGTCTAAAAGAGAAGCTTCTCGCTGCACACAGGGGAAACATAAAAACAGTGCTTATCCCTGCAGAGAATGAGCGCGATCTGGCTGAGATTCCAGATAATATTAAGGCGGATCTTGAAATAGTCCCAGTGCGATGGATTGATCAAGTTTTAGAGATTGCTTTGCAGCATCAGCCAACGCCGCTAAGTCTTGACGCTGTAGCGTCTGCGAAGGGCGCCGAGAAGCAAGTTGTGACGAACGAAGCGGGTAATTTGGAACGGCATTAGCGAGCAATCTTGTTAGCATTCAAGCTGTTATCAATGCGTAAAATGCAATTATTGTTAGGCGTTTTTGCATCTAATTTTTGTTGACACTCGTTTTGGGCGCTTGGTATAAATGCTCGACATCCGCGGTCTTCAGGACGCTCCGATGATTTTTACTGTAACTTTCAGCCAATTCGGATAACATGACGTTTGTTTCGTTCATCACCAAGAATTACGCCACGGATTTTGGTAAATTCTTTAACAGATTACCGAAAATTCGTGAATTAAAAACATAATACAAAACACCAAAATTGAAATATAAGGGGATATCGTGAATAAATCAGAACTCATAGATGTAGTAGCAGAAACTGCTGACCTACCCAAGGCGGCTGCTGGACGTGCAATCGATGCAATGATCGATGCCATTACAGATTCGCTGAAGAAAGAAGACCCTGTAGTTTTGGTTGGTTTTGGTTCTTTTGCAACTAAGCATCGTGCCGCGCGTACGGGCCGTAACCCACAGACTGGTGCTGCGATTGAGATCAAAGCAGCCCGAGTACCGAGCTTCAAGGCCGGCAAAGCGTTAAAAGACGCAGTAAACTCTTAAAGAGATGAGGTAGCCGTCAGGGCTGCTATCAACGAAAAAGGCGCATCACTGATGCGCCTTTTTTCGTTGTAAGATGCTAAAATCTGACTTCGGCTAGCTCTCTATATAAAGTAATATAAGCAAAACTCATTCAGGATAGGATTTACCATGCTGCAAGACATTCGCGACAATTCTCAAGGTGTCATCGCCAAAGTCATCATAGGACTGATCGTCGCTATTTTCGTTCTCTTCGGTGCTGAGTCTATTATTGGTGGCCTCACTCGCGCTCCTGGCGTCGCGGAAGTCAATGGAGAGGAGATAAGCGATTTTCAACTGCAGCAGGGTATCCAAGAGCTTATCAACTCTATAGGGGGAAGCGCTGAGGGTATCGAGCAGTCATTGCTAGAGCAGATCGCAATTAACCAAATTGTTGAGGAGACTCTCCTAAGACAATCGGCACAGGCTGCAGCCTTAAGCATTTCGTCAGAGAGGATTGACCGGGCAATAATCGAAAATCCAAACTTTCAGGTAGGCGGGCGCTTCGACCCGGAGTTTGCGGTGAGAACAATGAATAGCCAGGGCTTTACTGTCACTTCCTACCGTGAGGCACTTAGCAGGCAGATGCTGCTCTCTCAAGTCGTCAATGCGTATTCTTCCTCAGGCTTTGCTACTCAGTCGGAGCTTGAGACGCTAGCGGCGCTTAGCGCTCAATCGCGTGATTTTCGGTACATCACGATCCCACCAGGAACCCGTACTTTAGGCACGCCAATTACAGATGAGCAAATTGCGACCTACTATAACGCTAATCAAGCGCGTTTTGTCCGCCCCGAAAGTGTGACTGTTGATTACGTTGTACTCGACAAGGTAAATATTGCAGCTGACATAGTACTTGAAGAGGGAGCAGTGCTTGCTCAGTACGAGCTTGAACGGTCGACGTTCGAAGGGTCTGCGGAAAAGCGCGCATCGCACATTTTGTTTGAGACCGGTTCATCACTTACTGTTGACCAAGCGCGCGAAGCAGCAACTGCTGCTATCGCGCGGTTAAATACAGGCGAGAGTTTTGAGGCTCTCGCGCTTGAACTGTCGAGCGACCAAGTATCGGCAGAAGAGGGTGGTGATATTGGTTTTAGCGACGGCAGCGCATTTCCGAGTGAGATCGAAGAGGCGCTTGAAGAGATTGAGGTTGGCGACATCGTAGGCCCAGTTGAAACAGAATTTGGAATACATATCGTAAAGCTTACCGAAGATAACTCTGCTGTATTTCAGTCTTATGAGGAGGTCTCGGGGCGCATTGAACGCGATCTAAAGGCAGCACAAGTCGAACAATTATACGCAAGCGCCTTATCCGATCTCTCTAATTTAGCTTTCGAATCCTCCGATCTGCAGCGACTTAGCGACGAGTTGAATCTGACGATCTTAACAAGTGGTGACTTTGATCGCGCTGGAGGTGGAGGATTCTTCTCTGAGCCGCGTGTTATCGAGGCCGCGTTCTCAGACGAAGTTATGCTGGACGGAAATAACAGCGACGTAATCGAAATCGGCGAAGAGCGTGCTGTAGTACTCCGAGTCAATACAACAACACCAGAGGGCATTCTCCCTTTAGAGGATGTCGAGCCTGAAATCGCCGTAGCGCTGCGTGCGCAGATGGAGCGCGATGCGGTCGCTGCACTCGGAGACGAATTTGCTACGCTTCTGGATACAGGCGGTGATGTCGAGGAATTCCTTACAGAAAACGAATTGCAGTGGCGTACAGAAACCCAGGTAAAGAGAAACCAAAGTACTGTAAACCGTGAAATTATAGAGGCGGTTTTCGCTTTGCCTGTGCCAACTGATAGCGATGTGACACGTTCTCAACTTACATTGGGCAACGGAACGTTCGTGTTAGCTGAGCTAATATCGGTTACAGAAGGCAACTTCGAGTCGCTGGCTGAGGCAGAAAGGAGTTCGATGCGTGAAAGCGTTATCGGTGACTTGGGAAGCAGCGAATTGAGGGCCTTTGTTGCAAATCTTAGGGAGACGGGTGATATCTTTATCCCTGAGCGCGATTTAAATTCCGACGCTTTCTAAGATATCTCATCAGACGCTGCTTAGTCTCCTTGCTAAGCAGCGTGACTTCCTTAATGGCTAGTACTATTCAACAGATTGTTCTAGCGAACCCATCGCGGTGGTATTGAAGCCCCCGTCGACGTACAGTATTTCACCGCTTATCCCTGAGGCTAAGTCCGAGCAGAGAAAACTAGCCGCATTTCCAACTTCTTCAATCGTGACATTGCGGCGAAGCGGTGTTTGCTTTGCATTATGCTCAAGCATCTTTCTAAAACTTTTTATCCCTGCCGCAGCGAGTGTCTTTATCGGGCCAGCAGAGATAGCGTTAACCCGTATTCCTTTTGGCCCGAGTGCGGAGGCCATGTAGCGAACATTTGCTTCTAGACTTGCTTTAGCTAGCCCCATTACATTGTAGTTAGGTAGGCTGCGCACAGCGCCTAAATAGCTGAGTGTTAGCAAGGAGCCGTTTCGACCCTCCATCATTTTCGCGCCAGCTTTCGCGAGGGCGACGAAGCTGAATGAACTAATCTCATGCGCTAGGTTGAAGCCTGCCCGCGTCGTGACGTCAACATAGTTTCCGTCAAGTTCATTGCCTGGCGCAAAGGCTAAACAGTGAACGATACAATCGATACCGTCCCAACTTTTTGATAAATTCTCGAACAAATCATCGATTTGCTCATCACTGGTAACATCACAAGGAAAAACCAAATCGGAGTCCCATCCAGCGGCAAATTTAATGACTCTGTCACGTAGCTTTTCACCTTGGTAGGTAAAGGCAAGCTCGGCACCTTCCCGGTGCATCGCCTCGGCTATACCAGAGGCGATAGAGAGTTTGCTTGCAACGCCTAGAATGAGAACTTTCTTTCCTGTCATGTAACCCATGGAGCTACTCCTTGTTCTATCGTATCCGTTTTGATGTTATTCGATCGATTATGCAGCGTGCATATAGTGTTTAATTATCGGCACTATTAACAATGCCAATAGGCCTGCTGCTATGCTGTAAAAGCCAGCGGTTTGATAAACGTCCATGTAGGTTTGAAGCGCGGCGGCGGGATCGACGATTTCGCCGCCGACCGTGTCGGATCCTGTCATTGCTGCAATCGTGCCGGAGACGTAATTACCTGCTGCCGAGGCCAGAAACCAGCATCCCATCATCATTCCAACCACGCCTGGTACCGAAAGTCGTGATGTCATCGACAGCCCTACTGGCGAAATACAAAGCTCTCCCGTGGTGTGTAATAGATACAGAAGCACGATCCATATGACAGCGACCTGTGTAGGGTCGGTGGCGAGACTGGCGCCATAGACTAGCAGGAGAAAGCCGAGTCCTAATTGGATAAGTGAGAGTGCAAATTTTGCTGGGGTGGATGGTTCCCATCCGCGTCGAGCGAGAGATATCCAAAGGAAGTTAAATAAAGGTGCAAGAGTAATTATGAAAAAGGCATTGATGGATTGAAAAGCCGCTGCCGGTATTTCGAAGCCAAAAAGAACGCGATCCACGTTGCGGTCTGTCATTAAGCTTAATGAGCTGGCTGTTTGTTCGAAGAGTGACCAAAATATAACTTGGTAACTCATCAGGAAAAGGCAAACGAGCATTCTATCCCGGTCGATCGGCTCGCATTTTGTTAGCGAGTAGAATACAACTGCTCCAACCGCAAGCAACAAGGAAATTCCCAGCAGGCCGCCTACTATTTCGGGTGACTGCATCAACTGCCAACATACGATTACTGCGAAAAAGCTCGCAGCATAGATGACCCATTCGCGACTTAGACCGGCGATAGACTTTCTTGTTAATGCTTCTGGCTCTTTAGGAAGGCCTGCATCACCGAATAGGTGTTTGCCTTTGAGGAATACCAAGAGTCCTGCCAGCATGCCAACTCCAGCAGCGCCGAAGCCCCAACTAAAGCCTTTATACTGCAACAAGAATCCACAAATAATCGCGCCTAGAAATGAGCCAAGATTAATACCCATGTAGAAGAGTGTGTAGGCGCCGTCGCGACGAGGGTCTTCCCGTTCATATAATGATCCAACGAGAGTTGAGATATTCCCTTTCAGAAATCCGACCCCCACGATTATCAAGCCAAGCGAGAAGTAAAAGACTTGGAGATAGAAAGGGTCTCTGATCACCTCGGTGCCATTTGCACCTAGCCGCTCTATTGCTTGTGTGCCCTCTAGCGCCATTCCTAGGTGTCCAGCCACGAGTAACAGTGCGCCAAGCACTACGGCTTTGCTCGCGCCTAAGTAACGATCGGCAATGATACCTCCCAAGACCGGGGTGATGTATACGAGTGAAATATAGGTGCCGAAGATACCGGCGGCGACTTGGTCGCTAAACAGGAAGTGCTGGGTCAGATAAAAAATCAAAAGTGCACGCATACCGTAATAGCTGAACCGTTCCCACATCTCAGTAAGAAAGCAGATAACCAGCGCTTTTGGATGACCAAAAAATTGGGTGCCTGTATTTGTTGCTGTTGTAGTCATAGGGTTCTCGCCTTATTTCTTCTTGTCGTCCGAGTTCTTATCTAAGCGATAGCGTTCTTTGGCGTCGAATTGATGCAGTCTGGGTTCTCTGTCTTAATCGCTATTAGTTGAGTTTCCCTGCCTTGAATCGGGCTCTCTCAAGACGAGTTGCTGTCCCGGATGTAACAAGGCTGCGTCTAACAGATTATTCATCTGCAAAATGTCCGCGGAGCGGATGTTGTAACGGCGCGCGATAGACCAGAGATTATCTCCACGCTTCACTGTGTAGCTCGCTGGTAATGGTAATTGAGACTCCTCACTGTTTTGCGCCATCGCTTCAAAATGTGACTCAGAGATTTCTCCTCGAGGAACCAATAAAGAGTCGCCAGCTATTATCCGGCTACCTTTAAGCCCGTTTGCGCGCTTTAACACGTCGACCTTGGTGCCTAATCTGCGAGCGATTGAGCTTAGAGTGTCACCCGCTTTAATACTGTACCGGTCGAAGGTGACTAATTTAGAGCTGTCTAAGGTGAGTAACGCTGAAGCTAAGCGTTGTCCCTCTGGGTCAGGCAGATAGAGCGTTCTGGTGTCATCCGGCGGTGTTGCCCATTGCCTGTACTGGGGATTGAGTCGTTTTAAGGATTCTAGGTCAAACTCGGCAAGGCGTGCTGCTAGGCTCAGGTCTATTTGGTTTTTCAGGGATACAGGATAAAGGTATTTCTCATTAGGAATCGAAACGAGTTGCACGCCATATTCCTCGGGTGACTTGATCACCAAAGCAAGGGCAAGGATGCGAGGAATGTGATCTCGAGTTTCTCCATTTAGTTTCAAATCCCAGAATCTCGATCGGCTATGGTCGCTTGTCTGATTTTTCTGGTTCCGCAGGGCGCGGCGTACGTTGCCGCCTCCTGCATTGTATGCGGCTAGTGCAAGAATCCAGTCCTCATCAAACTCCGCATAGAGGACCTCTAAATAGTCCAATGCGGCCCGTGTTGATTCAAGTGGGTCGCGCCTCTCATCTAGCCACCACGTTTGATCTAACTCGTAACTGCGCCCCGTCGCGGGGACAAATTGCCAGAGTCCCGCAGCACCCTGATGAGAGTTTGCATCGGGATTAAATGCGCTCTCGACGAAGGGGACCAGAGCTAGCTCAAGTGGGAGCCCGCGCTGCTCGATTATCTCTATTATTTCGTATAGGAATGGCTGAGCGCGCTCTGTAACAAGGTCGAAATAGTTCTGCTGTTGCCGGTATCTCTTGAGCTGCTGTGCCACGCTCGGATGTTCGTAATCCGCGGTCAGATCGAAGCCAAGTCTCAGTCGCTCCCAGAGGTCTATAGGTTCAGAGTTTGCGACAATGCGATTAATCGGCTCTGGTGGAATAGCAGTAGCATTTGCGACGGCTTCTTGACTTGGTGGAGTTTCTAACGCCGCGTTTGAGGCGGTTTTCGGTGTATCCACCGTTGAGCATGCAGCGAGAAGGGTGCTCAGAAAACACGCGGTCATCAGGCGATTCAATCCTTCTGTGTAAGACACTCGGCTCAATCGTCTTTTTAAACTCGTAATCGACATTAAAATTCGTCTTTCCATGCGCGTATCGCTGCAAAGGTCGCTATTTCATCTGCAAGCGCACCCCCTGCAAACGATTCAGCAGATTCGATTACCTGCTGATTAGTGCAGCGAAGAAAGGGGTTGGTCACGAGCTCTAGACCTATCGTTGTTGGAAGCGTTATTTGTCCATTCTCTCGCTGCTTGGTGACTTGGGTTGCACGCAGGTGAGTAGCGAGATTGCCAGGTTCACAGGCGAGTGCGAACCTAAGGTTGGCCTGGGTGTATTCATGTGTACAATAAACTAAAGTCTCTGGCCCGAGGTTAGTTAATTTGGCTAGACTGCTGCTCATCTGAGCGGGAGTGCCTTCGAAAAGTCGACCGCAGCCAGCGGCAAACAAGGTGTCTCCACAAAAGAGATGTGTAGATGCGCCACTCTTGGGATTTTGGCTGACGACATAGGCGATATGGTCAAGAGTATGACCTGGCACCTCAAGTACACGCACTCGTTCACCTATGAGTGTGAATTCATCATTTTCAGCAACCCTCTCATTTATACCAGCGATCCCTGGGTTATTTGGTCCATAGACCTTACAGGAATACCTCGCTGTTAATTCCGCTATTCCCCCTGTGTGGTCTGGGTGGTGGTGGGTAATGAGAATGCTATCGAGAGTTAGCTTTTCGTCCTCTATCAGTTTAATAACTGGCATAGGATCGCCGGGATCGACAACGCACAAAGTCTTGCTATCCTCATCCCAAAGGGACCATATGTAGTTGTCATCGAAAGCAGGCAACGCCTTAATTTGGCTGATCATAGTGGGCACGACTCTCTACGTTGGAGTAAAAGCACTTGTCTCACCGCAATGGTTTCTAGCGGGTCGTTTTTCAAGTAGTGCCTATGATATAAGGATTGCTGTTGATTACAACAAAGAACAGCGGACAACACTACTAGTTCGGCACAAGGGGAGAAGGTGGGAGGAAAATTTTCTAAACACGGTATCAGACGTCTCATATTAGGAGGCAAGGTGTTAAACGCCGCTCGAGACCCCGCACAACTATCGGGTAGCGATAAACAACGCGCTCTGAGTGCTTGGTATGCCAGCGAGCTTGGACGCAGGCTGATAGCAGCCGAAACACGAATCCTTGATCCGCTGCTAGAGACTTTATTTGGTTATCACCTTTTATATATAGGTTGCTGTGCTGATTCGCGCCTGATAAAAACGAGCCCTATTTCGCATAGAATTACACTTGGACTGGACGGGTCTTCGCTAAATGGTGCTGATTCTCCCGGATTGGTGTCCGATCCCAGCGCACTTGCGCTACAGAGCGACTCGATCGATGTCGTGGTTCTCCACCATGAATTGGAGTTTTCTGCAGACAGTCGTGCCGTGCTCAGAGAGGCCGTTAGGGTTCTTCGTCCTGGAGGACATATCGTCCTAATAGCCTTCAATCCTCTGAGCCTATGGGGCCTAAAAAGGCTCCTGCTAGTCTGTTTGCCGATGCGAAAAGAGTCGGCGCGACTTCCGCCTTGGCAGGGCAAATTCAGGAAATTAAAACGGTTGATTGATTGGCTAGAGGTGCTCGATGTTCATCAATTGAGCAGCTTTAGCGCTATGCATGAACTCCCCGTAGCTATTTCTGATCAGAGTGCGCTACTTGGACGTCTTGCAGAAACAATGTCTAGTTTGGGGTCTCGGTTAAATAGTCCCTTCGGAGCGACGAGCGTAATTGTCGGTGTGAAGCAGAGTCGCCCGCTGACACCCGCCGTGCGTAAATGGAGATCCCCCATGCCCACGCCAATTCAAGGCGTACCGTCAACTCTTCAGGGTCATTCCAAGCAGTCTGAGGTATGATAGTGGTTTCGCAGCCTAGACAAAAAGCGGTCACCGAGAGGGGTTAATGGCTAAATTTGTGGAACTTTTTACAGATGGCGCCTGCAAAGGTAATCCAGGAGTCGGAGGCTGGGGTGCTTTGCTGCGCTTTGGCGAAACTGAGAAGAGGATGTATGGCGGCGAAGCCGAAACGACGAATAACCGAATGGAAATGATGGCTGTCATCTGTGCGCTGGAGGCACTTACCGAGCCTTGTAATGTCACTATTACGACCGACTCGAAATACGTATTACAGGGCATGACGGAGTGGCTTGAAAATTGGAAGCAGCGCAATTGGCAAACGGCCGCCAAAAAACCAGTGCTAAACGTCGACCTCTGGAAACGGTTGGACCAAGCAGCGAGCGTGCATCAAATCCAGTGGCACTGGGTAAAAGGCCACAGTGGCCATAGGGAAAATGAGATTGCAGATGAGCTCGCCAATCAAGGCATCGAAGAACTCAGATCACAAGGCTAAGAACTGAGCATCGTTAGTGTGGATTTAAATTAATAAGTAGTGAGAGTGGAATGCGGCAGGTAGTATTAGATACAGAGACGACTGGATTAGATCCCTCTCAGGGCCACCGCGTCATCGAAATAGGCTGCGTAGAAATTATCAATCGGAAACTCACTAAACGCCATTTCCACTGTTACCTAAATCCCGACCGAGATATTGATGCAGGCGCAATAGAAGTACACGGGATCACGCCAGCCTTCCTTGCAGACAAACCAAGGTTCTATCAAATAGAGTCAGAATTCTTAGCGTTTATCGACGGCGCAGAGCTTGTGATTCATAACGCTCCATTCGATATAGGATTCTTGAATGCGGAGCTTGCGCGCAGCGACTCAACAAACACTTCGATGGATTCCTTCTGTACTGTACTCGACAGCTTAGTTTTAGCGCGCCAAAGGCATCCTGGTCAGCGCAACAACTTAGATGCGCTCTGTAAACGCTATGGCATAGATAACACAATGCGTGAACTACATGGCGCGCTGCTGGATGCCGAAATCCTCGCAGACCTCTATCTTGTCATGACAAGCGGTCAGCGCAATCTGTTATTAAAAGACGAGGAAACTACAGAGCAAAGAAGCGAGACTAAAGCGGCACGAACCGGCAAGAAACGACCTGAGCTCGACGTAATAAGAGCGAGTGAAGAAGAACTAGCCGCGCATTTTGATCGGCTTGCAGAGATAGATTCATCGAGCGGTGACGGAGCGCTGTGGTTAACCCTCGACAGAGCGTCTAAGCAGTCTCAAAACTCCTAGCGCTCTCGATAATTAGGAAGAATTCGATAGGACCAATGATGTTAGCTAAGGGACAGGACAGTCGGCCAATTTTTATGACGCCGCAGCAGATTCGGTTGGATGATAAGTTCATCCTTTTTTTTGAAGGACAAATTGTTTGTGATGGGCTTCTTAGCCTATGGACCATTGAAACGATTAATCCCGAAGTAATAATTGGCGCACAGCTTTTGCGCATAGGTCAAGACAATGGAAAGGACCTTATCGCCGTTTACCTAGATAATTCTCCGCTCGAATCGCTTCCGGGAGCAGAGCTTCGGTCTCTCCGCAGCATGTTGCTCTCAGAGTCTAGAGAATTTTTTATGGGTGCAGGCGTTGCGAAGCAGCTTGAAGAATGGTTAAGGGGCCATAAATACTGCGGCAGCTGTGGCGGAAGTACCGTACCACATTCGAGCGAAAGGGCGCTGGTTTGCTCGCCTTGCGAGAGACATTACTACCCTAGAATTAACCCCTGCGTAATTGTGTTAGTAATTCGCGAAGACAAAATGCTGCTTGCGAAGAGTTCGCGTCACAACGCCGATTTTTATTCCTGCCTCGCTGGTTTCATGGAGGTTGGTGAATCTCCTGAGGATACGGTGCGCCGCGAGGTATTCGAAGAGGTCGGCATCAAGGTTGGAAGAGTCGACTATATTTCAAGTCAATCATGGCCTTTCCCCTCTCAGCTTATGCTAGGGTTTATTGCGCAGTATGAGAGTGGTGATATAACACCAGAGCCGAGTGAGATAGCTGATGCGAAGTGGTTTGGCCCATATGATCTACCCAATGTGCCTTCAGCTCGAATCAGCGTCGCTGGGAAATTGATTGCTCACTTTCTGGAACGCTAGTGATTCTACCTATTAACCGCCGGCTAAATTAGTCGCACATCAACGAGGTCATCTCTTGGAATACCTGATTCAATACGGCATGTTTCTAGCTAAAGCCGCGACAATAGTAGTCGCACTGATCTTTGTGATTGGTGCTATCGCTTCAGCCGGGAGTCGACAACGGCGCTCGAGTAAACGAGGGGAGATTATCGTAGAGCGTCTCAATGATCATTTAGAAGAACTTCGCGACGCCGTTCGCGACCAAGTAATCGATAGTGCCACACTGAAGCTGGAGAACAAGGCGCGTGCTAAGCGCGATAAAGAGCAAGCGAAAGCTGAGAGGAAACGTGCCTCAATCGAAGCCAAAGAAAAAGTTAAATCTACGCCCGATAGATATCAGACAAAGCTCGCAGGAGAAGACGAGATCGCCAAAAATGATAGGGGAGTTCGGAATGAGACTACTGCAAGACGTAAGCGAGTATACGTTTTAGGCTTCGATGGGGATGTCGCTGCTGAAGAAGTTAGTTCCCTACGCGAAGAGATTACGACGGTGCTTTCGATAGCTGAGCCATGCGATGAGATAATTCTCAAGCTAGAGAGCCCAGGCGGCATGGTTCACGCATATGGTCTTGCAGCTAGTCAATTACAGCGTATTAAAGAGGCAAAAATTCCACTGACTATTTGCGTGGATAAGGTGGCCGCTAGCGGCGGCTATATGATGGCATGCTTGGCAGATAAGCTCATCGCAGCGCCTTTTGCGATAATTGGCTCTATAGGCGTCGTTGTTCAGCTTCCCAATTTCCATAAAGTCTTGAAGAAGAATGACGTTGATTATGAGGTCATAAGCGCGGGTGAATTCAAACGCACTCTGAGTACGTTCGGCGAGATTACAGATAAAGGCCGAGCTAAAGTGCAAGAGGACGTCGAGAATATTCACGATATATTTAAACAATGGGTAAAGACTCACCGTCCCATCGTAGATGTAAGTCGCGTTGCAACTGGCGAAACCTGGGTCGGCATGCAGGCCAAAGAGCGCTATCTGATTGATGAGCTCAACACAAGCGACGATGTCTTAGTGGCTGCTTGTCGCGACGCCGATGTCTTTGAGGTGCAATTCAAATTTAAACAAACGCTACAGGACAAGCTTGGTGCCGCTATTGAGGCAGGCATCTCTCGAGCGACGAATAGAGTACTGTCAGCAGATAGAACGAAAGAGTTTCAGTAGCATTAAGTTGAGACTCAGGTCACGCCATATAATAAGTAGTAGTAAATGAGGGCTAAGCATTGAACACATACAAAGCGTTCGAAGTAAGAGAAGAACCGGAAAAAAAATTCCAAGGTAGTATTGTCGAAAAAAGCAGGATGGAGCCTGAAGAAGGCAGCCTTGTTATTGAAGTGTGTTACTCATCTGTAAACTACAAAGACGCGCTCTCTGCCTCCGGCAGCAAAGCGGTGACTCGCGAGTACCCACACGTTCCCGGTATCGATGCGGCGGGAAAGGTGCTCACGAGTAGCGATCCGAACTTTGAAGCAGGCGACGAAGTTATAGTGACTGGCTATGATTTGGGAATGAACACTGCCGGTGGTTTTGCGCAACAGATTTGTGTTCCTGCTACTTGGGTGGCTAAGCTTCCGTCGGGCCTATCCCTGCGGGACTCCATGGTACTTGGCACTGCTGGTCTCACAGCAGGGCTTTGTGTGGATAAACTTTTAAAGAGTGGTGTTACACCTGAGAGAGGGAAGGTTCTTGTAACTGGAGCTACGGGAGGAGTGGGGATAATAGCATGCGCGCTACTCTCTATGCTCGGCTTCGATGTTGTGGCCAGCACCGGGAAATTATCAGAAAGCGAGAGATTAAAGGCGTTAGGCGTCGCTGAAGTCGTATCGCGTGAGGCTTTGTCTGAAGAAAATCCTCGCCCTTTGCTCAAAGAGAGCTACGCGGCCGCCGTCGACGTAGCAGGGGGTACGACGCTTGTAAATGTGATTAAGAGTCTGAGCTACGGTGGCAGTGTGGCGGCTTGCGGTTTGGTCGACAGTCCTGCGATGAACGCCACGGTGTTGCCTTTTATTTTGCGCGGCGTAAATCTTCTCGGCATCGATTCGGTCGAACTCCCTCTCTCGAAAAAGCAGGAGATTTGGTCCCTTTTTGCTGGCGAGTGGTCGCTAACAGCCATCGACTCGCTTGCAGAAACGATTGTTCTTGCAGAACTTCCCTCCGTGCTCAAAAAAGTACTTGCCGGTGGAGCAGTTGGGCGCTATGTACTCGATTTACGGGCTTAGATTCGCGTCAGGGGCGGGTGAGTATTCGATTTATCCCCGTCGCCTGAATAGCGGCATCTCGTTCACTGCTGTTGCTGTGTAGCTAGTACTAAAATCTGAGAATGCCTTGAGGCACGCGTCTGGATCTTGGTCGCTCCGCAGCGCAAACGAATCAAATCCGCAGCGTTCGAGGAAGCAGAGTTGATCGCGCAGCACATCTCCAATTGCCCTGATTTCACCGATGTAGCCTAGATCGCGTCGCAAACGCCGCGCGAGTGAGTATGGGCGGCCGTCGTTAAAGACGGGAAAATTTAGGGCGATTATAGGCAAACTACTGAGTCGATCTTCAAGCTTATCGAGGTTCTGATGAGAATCTAACCAGACGCCTATTGCCGAAAACTGCGAAGCGGCTTCCTCTTCGTCACTCAAAAAAAGCCCAAGCGGCAGCAAAGCGTTTCTACCCTTTAGGGGGGAGAACACATCTGGACCTGACGCGGATTGAATAAGCGTCCAATGATCCGGAATCCTCTCTTTGTTATTGATTAAGATTGCCATTATTGCACCTTTTCATAGACACGTTTTTTAAAGGGATCGACACCAATTCGATCTACGGTATCTATAAACTTTTCATGATCTAAGCGGTGCTCACGATAAACCGAGACTAGATCCGCAACAACGAAAGGAATTTCACTTTGTGCGAATGACGGGCCTAAAATCCTACCTAGTTTGGCTTCGCGTTTTGATGATCCACCAATAGAGACCTGATAAAATTCTTCGCCTTTTTTATCGACGCCTAACACACCGATGTTTCCTACGTGATGATGCCCACATGCATTCATGCAGCCAGAAATGTTGAGTGACACCTCTCCGATATCGGCAAGAAGCTCGCGATCATCGAACTGACGCTGTATCGCTTCAGCGATAGGAATAGATTTCGCATTTGCGAGCGCGCAGAAATCGCCGCCAGGGCAGCAAATGATATCATTGAGCTTATTGAGATTAGCTGTTTCCAGAGAGTCGGCAGCAAGCTGCTGATAGAGATTATAGAGTTCGCTCTCTTCTACATCTGCGAGAATAACGTTTTGTGCATGTGTAACTCGCACTTCGCCAAAGCTGAATCGATCAGCTAGGTCGGCGAGGGCATTTAACTGATCCTCGGTGACATCGCCGGGTGCATACCCCGTTTTCTTAAAACTAATAGCCACTGCCGCATAACCAGATCGCTTATGAGGGGTCACATTATTGCTATACCAGCTCGCGAAGAGCACATCTTGCGCGAGTGCAGTGCGAAGGGATTCAGGAGATGCATCCAGCAATTTATAGGGCGGCGCTTGAAAATAGCTTTTGCATCTTTCAATTTCAGCGTCCGTAAGGGTGAGGCTTCCTCCGCGGAGTTGCTCCCACTCTGCTAGGACCTTCTCACAAAACGCGTCTAAGCCAGTTTCTCTAACTAATATTTTTATCCGCGCCTTGTATTTGTTATCGCGCCGTCCTTCGCGATTATAAACGCGTAGAATCGCTTCTAATGCTGTCAATAAATCGTGTTGGTGGACAAAGTCGAATACGACTTGCCCGATCACAGGCGTGCGCCCGAGTCCGCCTCCTGCCAGGACCTGAAACCCTATTTCACCCTTGTCGTTTTTACGCAGGTAGAGACCGATATCATGCACCTGCGTTGCCGCGTGATCTTCTTTTGTTCCGCAGACCGCTATTTTGAACTTGCGTGGTAAGTATGCAAACTCAGGATGGAATGTGGACCATTGTCGAATAATCTCGCAGTATGGCCTGCTGTCTTCAATTTCATCGATAGCGACGCCAGCAAACTGGTCAGTAGTTGTGTTACGGATACAATTACCGCTTGTTTGAATCGCATGCATTTCTACTTCTGCAAGATGAGCGAGTAGATCTGGTACGTCTTCAAGCGCTGGCCAGTTAAATTGAATATTCTGGCGAGTGGTAAAATGCCCGTAGCCCTTGTCAAAATGCGAGGAGATAAATGCTAATTTTCTTAGCTGTTGCGACGACAGCATCCCGTACGGTATCGCAATACGAAGCATTGGCGCTAAACGTTGGACGTAGAGACCATTTTGTAGTCTGAGCGGCAGAAATTCCGCGTCAGAGAGCTTACCTTCTATATAACGACCAGTTTGATCGCGAAATTGCGAAACGCGCTCTTGAACCATCGTAGCGTCATAACCGTCATATTTATACATCGATTCTTTTCTCTTTACGGTGCGGTAAATTACTCTAAATTAGGTCCGAGCAAGCGGCTCAATTCCTTAAAGTCTCTGCTGCTTCGAGTCGCTAAGTCTTCAACTTGCTCGCTGCTAATTTTACCTACCGAGAAGTAGCGGGACTCTGGATGACTAAAATAGTAACCGCTAACGCTCGCAGCGGGTGTCATAGCGTAGCTGTCAGTAAGTGAGATACCTGTTTTTGCTTCAGCGTCCAAAAGTGAGAAGAGCGTTTCTTTCTCAGAGTGCTCGGGACAAGCAGGATACCCTGGAGCCGGGCGTATACCGCGATAACATTCACTAATAAGCTCCTCTGCTGAAAGCTTTTCGTTCGGCGCGTAGGCCCAAAATTCAGCTCTGACGCGTGCATGAAGGTGCTCTGCAAACGCCTCGGCGAGCCTATCAGCTAATGCTTTAATCATGAGTGAGGCATAGTCGTTACCTTCCACTTGATAACTTTTTGCGATTGTCTCTGCGCCGATGCCCGCTGTAACAGCAAAGCCCCCAAGATAGTCTTTTTTGCCTGAATCGATTGGCGCGACAAAATCCGCGAGACAAAGTTGAGCATTATCATCTTGCTTGGGCATTTGCTGACGGAGGAAATGTATTCTTTTACTCAAACCTGTTACGCCTAGCTGTACGTCATTGCCTACGCTGTTACCCTCCCAAAATCCGAAAACAGCGCGTGCAGTAATAAGCTTTTCGTTTATGATTTGCGTCAGCATTTCCTGAGCATCTTTAAAAAGGTCTCGTGCCGCCGCCCCAACTTTCTCGTCACAGAGAATGGCTGGATACTTCCCAGCGAGACTCCATGTGATAAAAAATGGAGTCCAGTCGATGTAGTCGATGAGCTTCTCTAGTGGGTAGTCTTCAAGAACCCTCGTGCCGACAAACGCAGGCGTGGGAGGAGTGTAATTTGCCCAATCTAGCTTCAACGCTGCGCGATTCGCCGCTCGATAATCAACGAGTTCACGTTTACTCTTTCTATTCGCGGTACGCTCACGAATCATGGAGTATTCCGATCGAATGTCTGCAGCAAAATCGGCTTTATTTGACTCGCTTAAAAGCGTACTCACGACGTTAACGCTTCTCGAAGCGTCGGGTACATAAACCGTCGCATCATTGCTGTAGTGCTGCTCAATCTTAACCGCTGTATGCGCTTTGGACGTTGTCGCGCCGCCGATGAGTAGAGGTATGTGAAAATTCAGCCTCTGCATTTCCGAGGCAACATGAACCATCTCATCGAGCGAAGGGGTGATCAGGCCACTAAGACCGATGATATCGACATTCTCGTCGATAGCGGTCTTCAAAATCTTGTCGGCCGGCACCATCACTCCGAGATCGATAATCTCATAGTTATTACAAGCAAGAACAACGCCAACGATATTCTTGCCGATATCATGTACGTCTCCTTTCACTGTAGCTAGTAGTATCTTACCCTTTGCTTTTACCTCACCTCCTTGCTTTTCTGCTTCGATAAATGGCAGCAGATAAGCTACGGCTTGTTTCATTACTCGAGCGCTTTTTACTACTTGCGGGAGAAACATTTTGCCGCTGCCAAAAAGATCGCCAACTTCATTCATGCCATCCATCAAGGGACCTTCGATTACATGAATTGGGCGCTGAGCGTTAAGTCGTGCTTGCTCGGTGTCTTCTTCGATATATTTGGTAATGCCTTTCACTAGCGCATACGCGAGACGCTTCTCGACCGTTTGATCTCGCCAAGCTAGATCTTCTGTCGCCACTAACCCTTCGGTGCCACTGTAGTTTTGGGCAACGGTCATTAGCCGCTCTGTTCCTTCCCTCGTTCTATTGAGGACAACATCTTCTACTGCTTGTTTAAGATCTGCGGGTATATCATCGTAGACGGCGAGTTGCCCCGCATTAACGATACCCATCGAGAGACCCGCTTTGATCGCGTGGAATAGAAAAACTGAGTGGATCGCTTCGCGTACGAGGTTGTTTCCTCGGAAAGAGAAGGAAACATTACTCACCCCCCCTGAGATAAGCGCTCCGGGTAGTTCAGCCTTAATGTATTTGCACGCTTCAATAAAATCCACTGCGTAGTTATTGTGCTCATCGATACCTGTCGCGATGGCGAATATATTTGGATCGAAGATAATATCCTCGGCTTGAAAACCGGCACTAACAAGCAAGTCATAGCTGCGTTTGCAGATCTCTTTTTTTCTAGCGAGAGTGTCTGCTTGACCCTTTTCATCGAAGGCCATAACAACAACAGCGGCGCCATAGGCAAGACACAACTTTGCCTTCTCGATGAATTCTTCGTCGCCTTCCTTCAGGCTTATGGAATTTACGATGGATTTTCCCTGAATGCATTTAAGCCCAGCCTCGATAATTTGCCACTTTGACGAATCCACCATGATCGGAACGCGACAAATCTCTGGCTCAGCGGCAACTAACTTTAGGAACCGAACCATTGCGGCCTCAGAATCAAGCATGCCTTCGTCCATGTTGATGTCGATAATCTGGGCGCCAGCAGCAACTTGCTCACGCGCGACTTCGAGCGCTTCATCGTAATTTTCCTCGCGAATGAGGCGGGCGAAGCGCGCTGACCCGGTGACATTCGTCCTTTCTCCTACATTGACGAACAAAGAATTAGCGCTGATGTTGAAAGCTTCTAAACCACTGAGCCTGCATGCCGGTTCAATCGCAGGAATTTTCCTTGGTGGTATACCATCGATTGCCGCGGCCATTGCAGCAATATGCTCCGGGGATGTGCCACAGCAGCCGCCTACAATATTCAGAAACCCGCTTGCAGCGAACTCTCTGATAATTGAAGCCATTTCTTCCGGGCTTTGGTCGTATTCACCAAATTCATTCGGTAAGCCGGCATTCGGATGTGCGGAAACGTAGCTTTGTGCCAGATGAGAGGTCTCGGCGATATGAGGACGTAGCTGCTCCGCACCAAGGGCACAATTAAATCCAACCGAAAGTGGTTTTGAGTGCGCGACAGAGTTTAAAAATGCCTCGACGGTTTGTCCTGATAGGGTTCTACCGCTCGCATCGGTGATTGTCCCCGAAATCATTATTGGTAGATCAAGAGCGAGTTCCCCAAGAACTCGGCGCACAGCGAATATCCCAGCTTTGGCATTCAAGGTATCGAATGCGGTTTCAATCATTATTATGTCAGCGCCACCCGAGATGAGGCCCCGTGCAGAGTTGCTGTAATCTTCAACCAACTCATCGAAGCTCGTGTTTCTAAATCCGGGGTCGTTAACATCTGGTGAGAGTGATGCTGTTTTGCTGGTAGGCCCAATTATTCCGGCGACAAACCGGGGCTTGTTTGGCGTTTTAACTGTCGCTGCATCGCATGCCGCACGCGCAAGCTTTGCTGCCTCTTCATTGAGTTCAAAGGCTAACTCTTCGAGGCCATAATCTGCTTGGGATGCGCGTGTCGCATTAAACGTGTTGGTCTCTACGATGTCGGCGCCTGCGTTAAGGTACGCTGTATGAATCTCCGAAATTATTTCTGGTGCAGAAAGTGTGAGCAGATCGTTATTGCCAGCAAGCGGCTGCGCTGCATTGCGAAACCGTTCGCCGCGAAAATTCGACTCGACTAACTGATAGCCCTGAATCATCGTACCCATTGCGCCGTCTAAAAGAAGGATGCGCTGGGTGAGAGCTGCGCGGAGCGCGTCCACGCGTTGATTGCGGGTTAGTTGTTCTGTCATGCCGATGCCTTTGAGCTATTCCTAGCCCGTTAAACGGTTAGAGGGATGGTGATCTAGGTCGCCCAGGAGGCCGGCTATTCTAGCAAAGTCCTACGAAAATCGCATAGCACTATAACCAAGTAAACTACTTGGTTATTCTAATTCCACTCTCTTTCCAGTAAACTTACGTCCATCTCAAGGAGTAAATTCACTATGAGTTCTGATTTCATTACGATCACTGCACCTGCACAGGCCTATCTCGCAGAGTTGCTGAAGAAACAAGACACCGAAGGCGTTGCAGTGCGCGTTTTCATTCTTGACGCAGGGACGCCAAAAGCCGAGACCTGTATCTCGTTTTGCCGCCCAGGTGAGGAAAAAGAGGACGATGCGATCCAGCACTGCGAAGGATTCAAAGCTTATATCGACGAGCCGAGCATTCCTTTTCTCGAAGAGGCGGTAGTCGACTATTCAAAAGACGCGATGGGCGGGCAGCTGACTATCAAGGCTCCGAATTCGAGGCTGCCTAAAATTACCGATGAGAGCTCAATACCAGATCGAATAAATTACGTGCTCTATAATGAAATTAACCCCGGGCTCGCCGCGCATGGCGGTAATGTGACGCTCGAAGAGCTTTTCGACGAAAACATAGCCGTACTGCGGTTCGGTGGTGGGTGTCAGGGGTGTGGGATGGTCGATGTGACGCTAAAAGAGGGGGTTGAGAAGACGCTCTTGCAGCAAATCCCAGAATTGAAAGAGGTACGCGACGTAACCGACCACTCGCAACGTGAGAACGCATACTTTAAGTAGCTGTGCAATTTAGTACCTAATATCGTTCTTAACTTTGTGTCTTAAATCATTGATAATAAGCTATATTTTTGAATAAGCAGCCTCTAATAAATTGTAGAGGCTGTCTTTAAACGCGGTGTCCTCGGCGTCAAGCGTTGCCATTACTTCTACTAGCACTTCGTTGTCTTCGCGTCCATTCCAAATCTTGCGGTATGTTCCGTCCTGGTAGCCATGATCTTGGCGAAAAAAATTAAGCACATTTTTGCTGACATATTGTCTATACAGTTCCTGCCAATCCAGTTCACAACCGCTCATAATCTCTGCAAATAAGCTCAGTTCGACTCGACCTGCAGCCGCGGTCCCAATAAGCGCCTGAAGTAATTCCAAGAGTTCAAGATCTGCAAGGGAATATTCTTGACCGTCGAATTGCAGAGTTCGCGTCGCGCTCTGCCGCTCAAAGGCTGCCTCGAGATAAAGTCTCGCTTTGTCTTCGTCCGCTCCATTACGGAGCAGTATTTCAGAAAGCAAAAAGTGCCAGATATCCACCAGCTCCATTTGGAGTTGACCAAGATCGCGATACTGCTGTTTCCACCATTTCCATCCGTGATGCTCAATTGCTTCGGCGGCTTCTACTACCACGGCCCGCAGGTAAGGATAGCGAGCACTCGTCCAGTCGGGGTCGACACGAAAATTCATCGCCGCTTGGAGTTGGAACATCGTTTGGAGTTGGGTTGTACTGAGCATGGCGTTAACTGTCATCCTGACGGGGAGGGTGTAGTCGAGAAAGTTATTGAATTATTCTGAGAAAAACGCGCTATTCGCTATTTTTCCTAGTCGATTTTTTCTGATTAAGCAGCGAAGAAAGCATTTCGCAGCGACTAGCGCGCATATCCATATAGGATTGATACGCAGCCATCGATTCATCATCTGAAGCTGGGGCATGTGCGAGTTCAGCTAGCCAAGTATCAAGCACCTTGATTTCCTGGTTGAGCTGCGCCGTGGCCTCGGCGATGAGCGCATCGTCGATTCCGCTGCTTGCGTCATGACTCTTATCCATAACTCGTTTTTTAGTCTCTTGTAGTTATCGAGCAATTTCTACCTAATCCCCTGTTGTCGGCAGGCTCGGAGGTCTTCATAGCTATTTCTTACTAAGTCCCAGGAAACAACGACATTGGGGTATTTGGAAACTGCATGCGATCAGACGTTCGCACAGTAATATAAACTCGTCAAGAACCGGAATAAATAGGATATAAACAGTCTTTAGCGCGTTGACTAACCTGTCTCGGCGTATTTTTTTACAGTTGAGGCTTGACTAGCAAGCCCTGGCTCCCTAGAATTCCGCTCGTTCTGATTTGGCGAGCCTTGCCATGCAGATTGTCCCCTTCGTCTAGAGGCCTAGGACACCTGGTTTTCATCCAGGCAACAGGGGTTCGAAACCCCTAGGGGACGCCAATTCGATAAGCCCAGCTATGCTGGGCTTTTTTCGTTGCGGGACTCTTTTTTTAAGAACTCTCCTTGTAGGATGTTCGTTTAAGGGCTTTAGGACCAGGGAATAGTATTTCGGCTAATCGAAGAGGCATACTCAGAATGACCACCGCTATCGCGATCTCAGATCTCACCAAAATCTATGCGAATGGGTTCGAAGCGCTTAAGGGAATAAGCTTGGAAGTACAGCAGGGTGATTTTTTCGCCCTCCTTGGGCCTAACGGTGCGGGAAAATCAACAACCATAGGCGTTCTGTCTACCTTGGTTCGTAAAACGAGCGGAACCGTTGAGATATTTGGTAAAAATGTTGATTCGCATGTCTACGAAACCAAGCTCGATCTCGGCGTAGTCCCTCAAGAAGTCAACTTTAGCCAGTTCGAGCGTGTCAAAGACATCGTTATGACGCAAGCTGGATATTACGGGATGCCGAGAAAGTTGGCGGCAGAGCGCTGTGAAAAATACCTTCGCAAGCTCGATCTCTGGGGTAAGCGTAACGACCGCTCGCGGACATTGTCTGGAGGCATGAAGCGTCGCCTTATGATTGCTAGAGCGCTAGTGCACGAGCCTAAGTTGTTAATTCTGGATGAGCCCACAGCGGGCGTTGACATAGAGCTCCGAAGATCTATGTGGGAATTTCTGACTGAACTCAATGAATCAGGTACTACAATAATTCTTACTACCCACTATCTAGAAGAAGCGGAACATCTTTGCCGCAACATTGCGATAATCGATCAAGGTCGTATTGTAGAGAATACAAGCATGCGAGCACTGCTCGCAGCGTTAGACAAGCAGACTTATATCGTTGATCTTGCTGATCCTATTGAGACTCTGCCTGATTGGGGCGATGTTCCCGTTACTGCATCGCTGCTAGATTCTCATTCTTTTGAAATTACAGTTGCTGCCTCACTAACGATGAGTGGGTTATTTAAGCTCTTCCTTGAGAGAGGAATCGAAGTCAGCGCACTCCGGAGTAAGAGTAATCGATTAGAGCAATTGTTCTTAGGTCGGTTGACCGATGCAAGGGGAGACGTTGCCAATGTTTAAAAACCATAAATACATTGCATTTGAAACTATAGTCATCAAAGAAGTGCGAAGATTTGTTCGCATCTGGGTGCAAACATTGGTGCCACCCGCTATTACGATCTCACTGTACTTTGTTATCTTTGGTAACCTAGTAGGTAGTCGAATTGGGGATATGGGGGGCTTCGACTACATGGAGTTCATTATTCCCGGCTTGATTATGATGGCCGTTATCCAGAACTCGTACTCCAACGTTGTGTCTTCTTTTTTTAGTCATAAATTCCAGCGCAGCGTCGAGGAAGTCCTCGTCTCTCCGGTTCCTAATGCGATTCTTTTAGGCGGCTTTATTGTCGGGGGTATGGTGCGGGGCTTGTTGGTTGGTGCGATCGTTACTGGTATGGCATTGATGTTCGTCGATCTTCAGATCCAACACCCGATAATTACCATCACGATAATCCTGCTGACAGCGGTTGTATTCGCCTTAGCCGGATTTATAAATGCGCTTTTTGCCAATAGCTTCGATGATATTTCTATTATCCCGACCTTCATACTGACGCCACTAATTTATCTTGGGGGAGTGTTTTATTCCTCATCGCTGCTCCCCCCATTCTGGCAGACGGTATCTGCCTTAAATCCAATTTTTTATATGGTCAACACCTTCCGATATGGATTTCTAGGCGTATCTGATGTCTCCGTCGGACCCGCGTTCGTGATCCTAATCTTCTTTGGCGTAGTTTTATTCAGCGTTTGTTTGATGCTGCTTAATCGCGGTACTGGTCTGAGGAGTTAGGGCGATGGGGCATTCAGAAAGTCCTGGAGGCAACCCGCTCGGCGAGACTCTAGCTAGTCCTACGTCGTATGCGCCTGAGATCTTATTCCCAATCGCTCGTGAACCAGCGAGGAAAGCGATCGGACTCTCGGAAGAGTTGACGATGTACGGGTTCGACCACTGGCAGGCGTTTGAAATCTCGTGGTTAGATATGCACGGGAAACCGCGTGTTGCGGTAGCTGACCTCTATTTTGACTGTAAGTCACCCTCGATTGTCGAATCTAAATCGCTAAAGCTTTATTTGAATTCGTTTAATCATGAGAGAATGCAATCAACCGATACATTGTGCTCGACAATAAAGTCAGATTTAGAAATCGCGAGCGGCAGTGCTGTCCAGGTTGTCGTTCATTCTCTCTATGACTATCGTCTACTCATGACTCAGAACTTCGCGCGTGACTTGGAGTGCAGGGCCATGAAGGTCGACCTTGATCAATTTACTCTCATAGATGAGATCACACCTCTGGATGCGTCGGTGCTCAAAGTTACTCGATTTGAGGAAAAACTGAGACGCGACAATGTTGCTGCCGAGAAGCGCTATGTGAGCGATCTTTTTCGATCAAACTGCCCAGTGACCAATCAGCCGGATTGGGCAAGTATAGAAATCAACGTGAGTGGTATTGAGATCGAGGAATCGAGCCTTTTAAGCTACCTTTGCTCATTTCGGAATCATCAGGGCTATCACGAGGAGTGTGCCGAGCGCATATTCGTTGCACTTAGTGAATGGTGTAATCCAGAGTCCCTTAAGGTCTCTATGAATTACTTACGGCGTGGCGGCTTAGACATCAATGTTTATCGTTCAAGTACTCCCATCGTGTTTACGGAAAAGTTCGGCCGCGATGTAAGACAGTAAATGAAATTCGTGTCCCTGTAATCCGCTACCTTGTAATCTCAGTGCCTCTAAGCTAGAGTGCGCGCCGTAAGTTCCTCCGGTGAGGTGTCCGAGTGGTCGAAGGAGCACGCCTGGAAAGTGTGTAAGTCGAAAGGCTTCGAGGGTTCGAATCCCTCTCTCACCGCCACATTCCCCCCAAAGGTTTCCTAGGGTAGTATCGAGCATTGAAAGTCTCGACTTCTCAAGGAATCGTCATGAAAACCGTTACTCTTACCTCCGCTATACTCGCGTCTGCGATGGCAGTCATAACTGGCAGCGCGTTCGCTGCAGATTGGCCAAGCTATGGTGGCGACAACGGCTCTCGAAAATATTCAGAGCTTGATCAGATCAATGCCTCGAACGTGGCAGAGTTGACGACAGCCTGGATTTGGGAGAGCCCCGATAACGCGACGGTGGCAGAAAACATCGCAAACGAAAACTACAGAGCTGTGCCGGCTGGATTTAAGGCAACGCCGATTGTTATCGATGGAATGATGTATGTGCCTTCCTCGTTCGGGAGGGTCGTTGCCATAGACGCAGCGACAGGAATGGAGAAATGGGTTTTCGACACCGAGGCTTGGGCTAGTGGGCGTCCGGCAAACCTCGGTTACAACTCGAGAGGCGTCGGCTATTGGTCTAGCGAGGGCAAGAGTCGTGTGTTCTTTGCAACTAACGATGCAAATCTCTGGTCTATAGATGCACTGAGCGGACTTCCAGATTTGAACTTTGGCGACGGCGGCAAGATAGACCTTTCTCTGGGCCTTGGCCGCGACATAGATAAGCGTCAGTATGGTGTCGTCTCGCCTCCACTTGTAACTAACGATATCGTTGTTGTTAATTCAATAATTAACGATGGTCCAAACACGAAAGAAATGCCACCAGGGAATGTAAGAGGCTTTAATCCTCATACTGGTGAAGTGGTTTGGATGTTTGAGACGATTCCGCAGGCTGGCGCGTTCGGAAACGAGACCTGGGAGAACGGCTCATGGGAATACACAGGCAATACCAATTCTTGGACCATAATGAGCGCAGACGATGAACTTGGCATTGTGTATCTGCCTATTGGCACACCCACTAATGACTGGTATGGAGGTCTTCGACACGGAGACAATTTATTTGCCGAAAGCCTCGTCGCTGTTAATGTAAAAACGGGAGAGCGCCTCTGGCATTTCCAGATGGTCCATCATGGGGTCTGGGACTATGATCTGCCGGCAGCGCCGACGCTTGTCGACCTCGTTGTAGACGGGCGAGCAATTAAAGCGGTCGCCCAGATAACCAAGCAGGGCTACACTTATGTGTTCGATCGGATCACTGGAGAGCCCGTGTGGCCTATTATTGAAACTCCGGTGCCGCAGAGTAATGTGCCAGGAGAAAAGCTGTCTCCAACGCAGCCTATTCCTACCAAACCGCCGGCCTTCGAGCTGCAGGGCGTCTCGGGTGAGACTCTCGTCGATTTCACTCCTGAACTAAGACAAGAAGCAGAGAGGCTTATAGAGCAGTTTGATTTTGGTCCTTTGTTTACGCCGCCCTCGCTCAGAGGCACGATTAATATACCCGGATGGGGAGGCGGCGGCTGGTGGACGGGGGCAGCTTTCGATCCAGAGAGCGGGTTTTATTACATTCCTAGCGCGTCGATCCCAATTGTTGTTCAGTTAGAAAAAGCAGATCCAAGCAAGTCAAACCTTAACTATGTTCGAGGAGGGGCTATGAACGTCGGCGGACCGCAAGGCCTCCCTCTTACCAAGCCTCCCTATGGGCGCATCGTAGCAACTAATCTCAACAGCGGTGAGAACGAATGGGTAATCCCGCATGGAGAGGGTATTCGTCAGAAGATAATTGACATGGGTATACTCGATCCAGGGCCCGTTGGAGGGCCAAGTAGGACGGGGCCGCTACTTACCAAGTCTTTGCTGTTTGTCGCACAAGTAGACAATGGGCGTAATCTCCTGCGAGCTTTCGATAAAGCCTCTGGCGCAGTTATACATGAGATCGAGTTGCCGCTACCACCACAGGGTTCTCCGATGACCTATTCGGTTGCTGGTAAGCAGCTTTTATCCATCGCTATTGGTGGAGGGCCAGATAGCCGATTGATTACCCTTGCGCTGCCATAGGTGATACCGAGGTGATTGTGCTCGACAACGAGATCGCTGAATTGGCTTGTCTAGACTCTCGCCCCAAAGGTCTAGAGCGTGTTAAGATTAGGACTGGTATCTCTTGTCGGTCCCTTCGCAATGATAAGTTATAAACCCCGCCAGGCCCGGAAGGGAGCAACGGTAGTAGCTGACTCATGTGCCGTGGTGCGGCTGACGAGAGGTGCCTCTGAATTCCTCTTTGATCCCGCAGGTGCGTGCTCCTACGGTGATGCCCAGCGATCTCTTGTAACCCCTATGGATGGAACTCCGTGAGCTATCAAGTTCTTGCTCGTAAGTACCGACCCACGGTTTTTGCAGAGGTCGCTGGGCAGTCGCATGTTCTCAAATCGCTGATCAACGCGCTAGATAACCAACGTCTTCACCATGCTTACCTGCTCACTGGTACGAGAGGCGTCGGCAAAACGACGCTCGCTCGCATCCTAGCTAGATGCCTCAATTGCGAGGAGGGCATCAGCTCCGAGCCATGCGGGAAATGCGGTGCATGTAAAGAAATCTTTGAAGGTCGATTTATCGATCTTATCGAAGTGGACGCAGCGTCCCGTACGAAGGTGGAAGACACGCGGGAATTGCTGGAGAACGTTCAATATTTGCCAACCCGTGGTCGCTATAAGGTTTACCTCATCGACGAAGTGCACATGCTTTCAACACATAGCTTTAATGCCCTGTTGAAGACGTTAGAAGAGCCGCCCGAGCACGTTAAATTTTTACTCGCCACGACAGACCCTCAGAAATTGCCCATTACCGTTCTTTCACGCTGCCTGCAATTTAATCTCAAGAACCTGGCTCCTGCGCGGATAGCCGATTACATAAGCGAGATCTTGGTTAAAGAAAACGTACAGGCCGAAAGCGATGCCCTCTGGCAGATAGCTATGGCTGCTTCGGGGAGTATGCGCGACGCGCTGACGCTCACCGACCAGGCAATATCCTTCTGCGAAGGTAGTGTTCTCACAGAGGGGGTTACTCAAATGCTTGGGGTGCCCCCACAACAGCAAATAGTCAAATTGCTGGAAGCGATGGCCTCGCGCGACATCAGCCATGTGGTCGATTTGGTTCAGACCATTGGTGAGCAAACACCCGATTACCATCATACACTCGACGCTTTACTGTCGATGTTACACCGCGTCGCGTTGGCGCAAGTTGCCCCCGGCGCTGTGGATAACAGCGTCGGAGACCTTGAGAAAGTCTTGAATCTAGCGAGCCTTTTAACCGCAGAAGATGTCCAGCTTTATTATCAAATTGGCATAAAAGGACGAGAGGATCTGAAGCTTGCGGTAGAGATGCGGAGCGCATTCGAAATGGTTCTGCTGCGTATGCTGGTGTTCTCACCAAACTATACTGAGCCTGCCCGAGAGGCAACGGTATCAGAGAGTGTGATCTCTGGCGTAAGTGAAAAAAAAAAGCCCACGATAACGATAACGCAGGCTAGTCTCGATCCCGAGGCTGGAAACACTGAATTCGGAAACAACAGTCACTCGACCACGAAGCCTCAGCTTAAATCTGATTCTACTTCCGAGACAGTAATCGATAAAAAAGGTGCAGCGGTCGAAATCACACCGTCAAATTGGATAAATGTTTTCCAATACCTTGAGCTAACCGGAATTTCAGCCAACATCATGGCGAATTGCGAGCTGGTAACCGCCTCAGATGAAACTCTTACATTTCTTTTAGCTAAAGAACAGAGTGCCGTCTTCAGTGGAGATGCGCCGAGAAAGATAGCACCTGCGTTTGAGAAATACCTTGGGAAGAAGGTTTCAGTTGAGATCACAATAGGAGAGACAACGGGCGAAACTCCTGCTGCACGCAAGATTCGACTGAATCAGGAAATGCAGGCAAAAAGAATACGCGAATTCGAAAATGATTGGCCAGTGTTGGAGCTGAAGCAGAAATTCGGCGGTAGAGTTGTGATCGAGAGTATTGTTGAGGGTGACGCGAAACATTAAGCGGAAGAGAAAAATGACAGATCTAAATGATTTAATGAAACAAGCTAAACAAATGCAGGAAAAATTTCAGGCCGCCCAAGACGCAGCTGCGAAAGCTGTGGTCGAGGGTGTCTCGGGTGCAGGTCTTGTGCGTGTCGAAATGACAGGCAAATATCAGGTGAACAATGTAATACTCGATGAGTCCTTGCTAGTAGAAGAAATTAGCGTAATCGAAGATCTACTTGCAGCTGCAGTGAATTCTGCAGTGGCGAAAGTCGCGGAAAATAGCAAGGGTTCCTTGAGTGAACTCGCAAGCGGGATTAATTTACCTGAAGGCTTCAAGATGCCTTTTTAGTTTGGATTACTAAAGCGGCCCTAATTGGCTGCGAATTCATTGGTATATAGGTAACACGGCGTGCCGCCTCTAATTTTTAGGAAATTGCTTTGAATCTCAGCCCCTTAATTGATGAGCTAATCGATGCGTTTCGCTGTTTGCCAGGTGTGGGGCCAAAGTCTGCTCAACGAATGGCGCTGCAACTCCTTGAGCGAAACAGAGTAGGCGGCGCGCGTTTGAGTAATGCACTTGCGGCCGCTCTCGAAGTGGTTGGAAATTGTTCTGAGTGCCGAACACTGACAGAAGAAAGTGTCTGTAGGCTTTGTGCTAGCGATAAACGAGATCACTCTTTGTGCTGTGTTGTTGAATCCCCAGGAGATATTTTCGCAATCGAGCAGGCAGGTAGTTACAAAGGGCGCTATTTCGTTCTAATGGGACATCTCTCGCCCATAGATGGCATTGGACCTGAGCAACTCGGTCTTGAACAGCTTTTTTCAAAAATAGAATCTGGCAAAATAAAAGAGTTAATTATCGCCTGTAACCCAACCGTCGAAGGCGATGCTACAGCTTACTTCATCGCGGAAAGCCTTAAGGAACATAAGGTCGTCGTTTCGAGGATAGCTCACGGTGTCCCAGTCGGTGGTGAACTAGAGTACGTTGACGGAGGCACCCTCACACACGCTTTTGCAGGTCGCAAAATCCTTTCGGACAGATCTTATGATTGAAGCGAGCGAGCTCGACGATTCGACACCAATGGTTTATGTGACTGACGCGCAGAGCTTAGCAGCGCTGTGCGAACGTTGGTCGCAACTTGACGCTATAGCCGTTGATACGGAGTTCATGAGGACCGACACCTTTTACGCTAAGCTTGGTCTTTTGCAAATAGGTGATGGTCAGTGCAGTTTTTTGCTCGATCCACTGAAGATCGAAGACTGGACACCGTTCGAGCGACTTTGCAGAAGTGACGACGTCGAGTTTATTTTTCACTCTTGCAGTGAGGACCTCAGCGTTTTTCTCTCACACTTTGGCTTTCTTCCCCGGCGCATTTTCGACACGCAACTCGCCGCTTCTTTTCTTGGTCTCGGGCCGAGTCTTAGCTACGCAGCGCTTGTACTCCTGCGCCTAGAGCAAGTGATTGAGAAAGATGTCACCCGTTCTGATTGGTTGCAGCGACCGCTTACCGCGGCACAGCAGCGCTATGCTGCTATCGACGTCGTGCATCTAATCGAACTGCGTAATCAGCTACGATATGAGCTTCGGGAAAAGAATGTCTCAGATTGGTTCGAAGCCGAATGCCTCTCTTTGATTCAAGCTGCGATTGATTATGAGTCAGAAGATAATTGGTCGACGCTTTATCAATCGCTGAGCAATGCATGGAGGCTCAACGAACGCGGCTTGATCCTGCTCAGGGCGCTATGTATTTGGCGTGAAAAAGAAGCAAGACGTCGGGATAAGCCCAAAAGTTGGATCGTAAAAGATACCGATCTCGTCGAGGTAGCCACCCGTCTCGCATTGCAAAGTGAGTTTGGGGAGGGGGCTGCCGGAAAACAAGCAATGATAGCGAAAGGCGCGCTCAGCCGAGTCGATACAAGCGTTGTCAAGCGCTATGCATCGGTATTCGTCGAGCTAGCAGTGGCTTGTGACTACACAGATACACTTGACGGCGCTATTTTTTCGGCGCCCCTAAGTCCAGAGTTACGGAAACGGCTTAAGAAATTGCAGGCCGTTGTCGCATCTACTGCTGAGGCGCATGGTATTGCCCCCGAGGTGCTTGCACGCAAACGCCATTTGCTCGCTTTTATCCACCTGGTTGATGCTAATCCGACGCAGTCCCCTTGGCCGCGGGAGCTATCGTTATGGAAGAAAGATCTTCTGCAGGCTGGATTCGAAGGCGTATTAACGGCTCACTAAAGGGATATGAAAGCACATGAGAGACATGACCGACTCCGAAGCAGTCGCCAATGAGTTTTGGCTCAAACCCTTATCGCAACTTAGCAAAGAGGAGTGGGAGAGCCTCTGCGATGGATGCGGGCGCTGTTGTCTAAAGAAGCTGATGGATGAGGAAACGGATGAGATCCTCCATACTCGTATAGTCTGTAAACACCATGACCAGAGTACTGGGGGCTGCGATTGCTATCAGACTAGAACCGAACTCGTACCCGATTGCCTAAATGTAAAGGAAATGGATATAGCCGCCGCAACTTGGATGCCATCAACGTGCGCTTACAGGTTGCGTCACGAAGGCAAGCCACTTTTAAATTGGCATCCACTGGTTTCTGGATCGCGAGACGCGATGATTGAGGCTGGTATTGCGCTTGCGGGACGAGCGATTAGTGAAGAATTTGTGCATCCCAATGGGTATGAAGAACATATAGTCCGGTGGGTAGAGTAGAGTACGCGAAGCAGTCGGTACAGGGAGGGTGTATGGCAAATTATGGATTATTTTGGCTAGTTTACTTACTCGCATCAACGCTTTTTGTCGTTATCTTCTGGCGCCTAGTTCAATTCAAAAGAATCTTATTGCTTACTTACATGATACGAGCGCTCGCTATCGCGCTTATTTTTACCCCCTGGGTGAGTCACGTGGACGGTTCCTACCTTGCGCCAGCGCTCATGGTGCTCGCACTCGATACGATTACTCTTGGCGTAGAAGCGGCGCCGCGCGCCTTTGTACCACTTTTTCTCAGTCTTTTATTAAGTTGCGGTGTCGCAGTCCTAGTTTGGGCGCGCCATCGTAAGGGCCGTTCCCCTAGCCTACGCAACTGAGTCCCTAGCTCGCCATGAAAGCGGAAAAGTTTGCGCCTAGTCTATAGAGGTCGATATCGCGTACTGTATTTAGTGGCTAAGCCATTTTACAATATGTTACGGGCCAAATTCGCCAAATTGAGCATGGATTCAGTAAAAAGAAGAGAGAGTTACGAATGAACTTTACAGGTACAGACAAATACGTCGCAACAGACGAACTACAACTGGCTGTCAATGCGGCTATTGCGCTGGAGAAACCGCTTCTAATTAAGGGTGAACCCGGGACAGGTAAGACAATGCTTGCCGAACAGATCTCTGAGGCACTGGGCATGCCTCTTATCCAATGGCACGTGAAGTCTACTACGAAAGCTCAGCAAGGCCTGTATGAGTACGATGCGGTTTCACGATTAAGGGACTCTCAGCTCGGCGATGAAAAGGTCAAAGATATCTCTAACTACATCGTGAAGGGGAAAATGTGGGAGGCATTTGAGGCAGGGCAGCAATCTGTCCTTCTAATCGATGAGATTGACAAAGCTGACATTGAATTCCCCAATGATCTTCTGCTTGAACTCGATAAAATGGAGTTCTTTGTTTATGAAACTCAGAAGCTTGTCAAAGCAAAGACCAGGCCCATAGTTATTATTACGAGTAATAACGAGAAAGAACTTCCTGATGCATTTCTTCGCCGATGCTTCTTCCACTACATCGAATTTCCGAATTCACAAACGATGGAAAAAATTGTCGATGTTCACTACCCAGAAATCAAGAAAGAACTTGTTCGACAAGCAATGGATGTTTTCTTCGATGTGCGAAAAATTCCAGGTCTTAAGAAAAAGCCATCCACATCAGAGCTAATTGACTGGCTTAAATTGCTAATGGCGGATGATATACCCGAGGATATTCTTAAGAACCGTGATAACAAAAATGCTATTCCACCTCTTTACGGTGCGCTGCTGAAGAATGAGCAGGATGTTCATCTTCTAGAGAAACTCGCTTTTATGCATCGAGCCAAAAGCTAATGCTGATAGATTTTTTTATGACACTCCGTAAAGAACGCTTACCGGTGTCCTTTACGGAGCTTTTCACGCTTCTGGAATGCCTAAAGCGCAACATTATCTTTGGTAACATCGATGATTTCTATCTTCTTTCGCGCATGTGCTTTGTAAAGGACGAGAAAAATTTCGACAAGTTCGATCGCGCATTTTCTAAATATTTCGAAAAGATAGAAGCCCTTGATGAATTATCGATGGCCGAAATTCCCAGCGAATGGCTTCGAAAAGAGCTTGAGTCTATGCTCAGCGATGAAGAGAAGGCAAAGATAGATGCGCTGGGCGGGTTAGAGAAACTGATGGAGGAGTTTAAAAAGCGTCTTCAAGAACAAGAGAAGCGCCATCAGGGCGGTAACAAATGGATAGGCACTGGCGGGACATCACCCTTCGGTGCCCATGGATACAATCCAGAAGGTATAAGACTTGGGCAAGACAGCGGTCGTAACTCTCGCGCCGTCAAAGTATGGGATAAACGTAACTACAGAGATCTTGACGACTCAGTAGAGATTGGCACGCGGAATATTAAGATGGCACTACGCCGCTTGCGAAAATTCGCAAGAACCGGCGCAGCAGAAGAACTGGATATATCAGACACCATTTCATCGACGGCCAAGAACGCGGGCATGCTAGATATCAAGATGGTCCCGGAGCGACACAATTCCGTCAAAGTGCTTATATTTTTCGATGTTGGTGGTTCGATGGATCCCCATGTAAAACTTTGTGAAGAATTATTCTCGGCGGCGAGAACGGAATTTAAGCATCTGAAATATTTTTACTTTCATAATTTTATTTATGAATCTGTCTGGACCAAGAGTCATCGGAGACATGCAGAAACGACTTCCACCTTTGACATAATAAATAAGTTTTCTAAAGACTATAAAGTGATTTTTGTGGGCGACGCGACTATGGCACCTTACGAGATTACACACGTAGGTGGCAGCATTGAGCACTATAATGAGGAAGCTGGCGCAACTTGGTTTAAACGCATAAGTGAGCATTTCGAACATCTCGTGTGGATTAATCCAACGCCCAAAGAGTACTGGGAGCACAGTTATTCAATCGAAGTTGCGAAAGAGCTCACCGCCAATAAGATGTATCCGCTATCGGTTAAAGGACTCGAAGAAGCGATGAAACTTCTCACTAAGTAAGGAACGATAAAGGCATTAAGCACGACTAATTCCACTGGAGGAATTGTGGTAGAGAAACTGCAGCAAGATCTAGACCCTCAGCAATTTCAGTCACTTCCGGAACTAATCGACTATTGCTTATTAACTCATTCTGAATTGCCTGGGTTTAGCTGCTTCGGTAAAACGATGCAGTTCAAAGAAGTCGATGAATTAAGTTGGCGTTTCGCTAAATATCTTCAAAACGAGACTGATCTCAACCCAGGCGATCGTATCGCAATCCAGCTTCCCAATGTCCTACAGTTCCCCGTGGCTCTCTATGGCGCGCTCCGTGCAGGTCTAATAGTTGTTAGTACAAATCCGCTTTATACAGAGAAGGAATTAGAGCATCAGTTCAATGATTCCGGTGCTGTGGCGGTTGTCACCCTTGAATCATTCGCTTCCAAGATTGCTTCTGTTCGCGCACGAACAAGCCTAAAAACAATCATTATTTCTTCACTCGGCGATCTTCAGCCCGCGCCGAAACGGTTTATGCTCAATTTCGTGGCCAAATACCTAAAGAAAATGGTTGCTCCCTACTCAATACCTAATGCTGTGCGTTTTGCAGACACGCTTAAGCATGCATCAAAACCGTTTGTGTCCCCACAGCTCAATCGTAATGATACCGCTGTCCTGTTGTACACCGGTGGCACGACAGGCGTAGCTAAAGGCGCAATGCTCTCACACGCAAATTTAATTGCTAACCTCATGCAGTTTCGTTCAAGGTCGGTGTTAGCCATGGATGACCGCTGCGAGAGCGTCGCTGCACCACTTCCCCTGTACCATAGCTATGCATTCTTGATGCACTGTTTCGCTATGCCATTCGCCGGTAATCACAGTGTGCTAATTACAAATCCGAGAGATATTTCTGGCCTCATTAAAGCGCTCGTGCGGTATAAGGTCAGCGGGTTTGTCGGAATAAATACGCTTTATTCAGCTATTTTGCGACACCCGAAATTTTTAAAATACAACAAGAAGCATTTGAAATTTTGTGGCGCTGGTGGCATGGCAATGAGTTCGTCGATTGCAGAAGAATGGCTCGAGAAAACTGGCTGCGAGATCATGGAGGGCTATGGGCTTACGGAATGTTCACCTGCGGTAACTGTAAATGTTCCCGGTAAGGTGATAGCTGGGACCGTAGGGTTCGCGCTTCCTGAAACGGAACTATGCACTGCGAACGAAGCAGGGGAGATTCTCTTGCCAGGCGAGCGGGGCGAGCTTTGGATCAGGGGACCTCAAGTAATGCATGGCTATTGGGAGCAAGAACAGGCTACACGAGAGGCTTTTACTCCCGATGGATGGTTTAAAAGCGGCGACTACGCCGAGATAGATTCCGATGGCTATGTCAGGATCGTTGATAGAAAAAAAGACATGATTTTAGTTTCAGGATTTAATGTTTTCCCGAATGAAATCGAAGATTGGGTAAACAGACATCCGAGTGTCTTGGAAAGTGCAGCCATTGCAGCACCTAGTGATCGAACTGGAGAGGCGGTTAAGTTATTTGTGGTCATTGATGCCGAAAAACCAAGCGTTGACGAGATCATCGCGCATTGCCGTCAAGGACTAGCTTCCTATAAGGTACCCAAAGAAGTCGTTTTTGTAGATGACCTTCCGAAGTCTATTATCGGTAAAATTCTACGCCGCGAATTACACTAAGGGGCAGACGCGATTGAACGGCAAAGCTATTCCACTGACCAAGACGCGCAGCTCTAAACAGAATTCTGCCGCAGATGACCTCAAGCACTTAAACGTAGACGGAAACAAAGCCGAGGCTAAAAAAGTACTGCTCAACAGCCTCGAGTCGATTCTAGAATCTGTGCAACTTAGCGATGCTCATAGGCTGCAGAAAAAAGTTCGCAAATTTGCAGCGTCATTAGAGACTCCTGCTGTAGGGGCGCCCTCACAAGAGAGCCTCTTGCAAAGAGTCCCGACAGGCGCCTCAGCGCCTCCTAGAAGAACTGACCAAGTCGGCACGTAAATGCCAGCTTCGCGCTAAGTTGATTCCAGAAACCCAGTCATATCCGGCGCAATTGCCGGTCAGCGCTAAGGCTTGTGAGATTGCTGAACTTATACGCAATCACCAGGTGGTGGTGGTAGCAGGGGACACCGGTTCAGGAAAGACTACCCAATTGCCAAAAATTTGCTTAGAGGCGGGTTTAGGTCGGCGCGGAATGATCGGGCACACGCAACCTCGACGGCTCGCAGCACTGTCCGTTGCGACGCGGATATGGACGAATTGGGCCCCATCGCTGGTCGCGGCGTGGGCTCACAAGTCCGCTTTGACGATCGAAGTGGACCCGAAACATTCCTAAAGCTGATGACCGACGGTATTCTTTTAGCCGAGATACAGGCTGATCGCTACCTAAGTAAATATGAAGCAATTATAATTGACGAGGCGCACGAGCGTTCACTCAATATTGACTTTTTGCTTGGGTTTCTTCGAGATCTTATTCGGAAAAGAAGCGATCTGAAAGTTATCATTACCTCAGCGACGATAGATCTAGAGAAATTTTCAGCGCATTTTGGTGACGCACCAATTGTGTCGGTCGAAGGCCGGACCTTTCCATAGAGGTTCACAAGCCTGTCCTGCAGCCGGTAGAGGGTTCGCGCAACGAGGAACCGCAAGCCGAAGCAATCGCCTCGGCCATCCGTTAAAATCCGCAACACGATAGAATCAACACCGGTGATATCCTCGTCTTTCTGCCTACAGAACGAGAGATCCGTGACACTGCAACTAGTTTGCGTAAGGCAAAACTCGGTGATCTCGAGATCCTACCGTTGTACGGTAGATTGCAGCATGCCGAGCAAGCGAGAATATTTTCCGCGCATCAGACCCGGCGCGTGGTGCTTGCTACGAATGTCGCAGAAACATCAATTACCGTTCCAGGGATTAACTACGTCGTCGACACGGGCACCGCTAGGATTAGTCGCTACAGCCTGCAGAGCAAAGTACAACGGTTGCCGGTCGAAGCCATCTCACAGGCAAGTGCGAATCAACGCAAAGGTCGATGTGGGCGTATCGCGAACGGGATCTGTATACGCTTATATTCAGAGCAAGATTTCGACTCGCGCCCACTGTATACCGATCCTGAAATACAGCGCACCAATCTTGCTGCGGTAATTCTAAAAATGCTGCAACTTAAGCTGGGCGATGTTGAAAACTTTCCATTTATTGAAATGCCCGAAACCAAAGCTATTAATGAAGGGCATAAACTTCTGATCGAGCTTAACGCCATCACTGCGGGCAAGACTTTAACCTCAATTGGCCAGCAGATGGCTGCACTACCAATAGACCCGCGCTACGCAAGGATGCTTCTTGAGTCCCAAAAACTCAATTGTTTGCGGGAAGTTTTGATCATAGTAAGCGGTCTCAGTATTCAAGACCCGCGCGAAAACAACAGCGAGAATAAGCAGGTCGCAATTGAAAGGCAGGCTGAATACAAACATGTAGATTCAGATTTCTTGTCGTTAGTGAAGCTTTGGGATGCTTATGAAGCAGTGAGGCAGGGAACAACGCAGGCTGTGCTGCGAAAATACTGTAAAAAACAATTCTTGTCCTTTATGCGCATGCGGGAATGGAGAGAAGTCCATCGACAGCTATTGCTGGCCTGTCAGGGCCTAGGGTTTAGGGTAAATGATGAGGAGGCAGAATACGCCTGTATTCATAAGAGCTTGATCGCAGGTTCATTGAATCAAATAGCGAGAAAAACAGATGAACGCAGTTTTGTCGGTACGCGAAACAAAAAATTCTCATTGTTTGGCGCTTCCGTTTTGGCTCGAACGAACACAAAATGGATTATGACAGGTGAGCAAATAGAAACATCACAAGTTTTCGCGACACAAGCGGCTAAAATTCAGCCCGAATGGGTTGAAGAGGTTGCCATGCACCTAGTTAAGCGTGAGTCCTTCGATCCTCATTGGACTCGAAAGCGACAGGAAATCATGGCCTACGAGAAGGTGCATTTGTTTGGGCTCACTCTCGTCGAACGGGCCTTGGTGCGGTTCGCGCCTATCGACCCGGCGGCTGCAAGATCGCTCTTTATAAGGCATGGGCTCGTCGGTCAGCAGATGTCGAGCGAGATTGAGTTCGTTAACTACAATCAGCGCTTACTCGAGCGTCTGGAGAAACTTGAAGACAAGCTGAGGCGGCCAAATATCCTCGCGAACGAATTCGCAACTGACTTTTTGAGCGGGTAATCCCCGAGGAAGTAAACTCACTCAAAACGTTAAAGAGCTGGCTTGTCTCTATAAATGACCGAAAAGGCGATTGTTTGAAGCTCAGCGAGAAAGTTCTTCTCGCTGACCAGAGTGATGACTTTAGCTTTGCGAATTTTCCGGACGCGGCGGCGATTCAGAGCAACACTCTGAAAATCGACTATGTATTCGAACCCGGCAAGGAGCATGATGGCGCGACTATTGATGTTCCCGTATCTCTGTTAGCGCAATTAACACAGGCTGATATCGGACTGGTCGGTGCCTGGGATTATTTCAGCAGCAGGCCGCCTTACTGAAGGACTTCCCAAAGCGCAGCGGAAAAATTTTATCCCCGTTAACGCATTCGTAAATGAGCTATTACCGTATCTCAGCATGAGGTCTATCGGTTTTCTCGATTCTTTCATTGCTGCTATTTACGATTTGAGGAGGTTGAGGATCGACCGCGAACAGCTCGAAGCGATTGAGCTGCGGCCGCACCTAAAGATTAAAGTACGTGATTGATATCACCGGAAAGCAGCTAGCAATCGACAGTTCGTTAGCTGTGCTTAAGCAGGCGTTTTGCAAAGACAGCGACGCTAATGCCAGACCAAGCGATTCCCAACAATCGCTTGGTCATCCACTTGAGGTGTCAGGACTCATAACAATGCCAGAGACCGAGTTGCCCCAGAGCATTGAAGTTGGCGAGGGTAATATTAAGCTTTTGCGCTATCCCAGTTTGGTTGATGCGGGAGCCAGTGTGTCAGTAAAACTGTTTGCGGATGAAGAGATAGCGCGCGAAGTGCACGCGGGAGGAGTGTTAAAGCTTGCTATGCTTAGCAGCGTTCAGCAGCGCAACATGCTGCGTAAACATTGCGACCGATTTGTAAGACAAAATGCTCTCAAGTTCCCTGTGAACACTGGCGATCTTGTCGAGCAATGCGTTGAGGCGTGTTATGCCTACGTTTTAACCAACACGCACACTATTAGAGACAGGCAGAGTTTTGAAAGAGCGGCTGCAGAGGTCAAGTCGCAGGTAGTCGGCCTTGGTGATCGATTGATCTCTTTGTTAGAGCGTATAATCGTGGTTAGACTCACAATCAAGAATCGACTTTCGGCGTTATCCTCAGCGCCTGAGTATTTGCTAAGCGATGTAAACAGCCAGCTAGATCGCCTGTTCACACCTAGGTTTATAGTCGAGACCGGTATCGAAAGACTTGGCGAATTCCCGCGTTATCTAAGTGCGATAGAGTTGAGACTGGCGAAAGCACCCTTTATGGGCCCTAAGGACAAGAGTGACAGTGAGCTCTTGGCAAACTATTCGGTACAGCTCGAGAAGCTTAAGAATGAGTTAGCAGCAGGACCTACCATGAGTTCTGCACCTAGATTAGCGGAAATTAGGTGGATGCTCGAGGAATTTCGAGTCTCAGCCTTCGCTCAAAGCTTGAAAACCAAGATCCCAGTTTCGCCAACACGAATAGAGAAAGCGCTTTCGGCGATTAAGGGCGGCTCCAAGGGAATTATTCACTGACAATCCAGCAGCAAAGTGAAGGGAATTGCATGTTGCTACACTTTTTTTACAGCCTAGGGGGGAGTTTTCGTTGGTCTATCCCCTTTCGGAGAGCATTAGTTGCCTGTACGACAGCGGCACTATTGTCATGCTCGTCTGTTGCTGCGAGTCAGGCAAGCGATCCTTGGCGAGAGGCGAATACCACAGTGTTCAAGTGGAATGATTACTTTGACCAGCTTGTTGTAAAGCCTACCGCCTTCGCCTATACAACGTTTCTTCCGAGATTTATGAGGCAGGGCATCAGTAATTTCTTTAGCAACGTTGATGATATCAACGTGCTTGCTAACGATATTCTCCAGTTAAAATTCGCAGCTGCAGCAGGAGACAGCGGTCGATTGTTAGTCAACAGTACGGTCGGTGTGGGAGGCTTTCTCGATGTTGCGAGCAGCGTTGGGCTGCGAAAAAATGAAGAGGACTTTGGCCAAACGTTGGCGGCATGGGGGTTGGGCTCCGGCCCCTATGTCATGCTTCCCGTTTTCGGTGCAAGCACAGTCAGAGACTCGTTTGGCTTGGTAATAGACACTGTCTTTAACCCGCTTCAACTGATCGAGGATCGATCGCTAAGACTCGGGTTGTTTTTACTTGACGAAACCGATTCCCGATCTGACGTTTTAGCACTCGACGAGTTGATCACGGGTAATCGCTACCTCTTTATACGAGAAGCTTATTTACAGCGTCGAGAATATCTCATCAATGATGGTATGCTCGATGAGCCTTTCGGGGATTTCTAACTAACTTTTTAACCAACTTTTTAACTAAGTTTTCAACTAACTTTTTAACTAACTTAGGTCCCTTGCCTCAATCTTCATCCGAATAAAATCGCTATGAGAAACATAAATCAGCTCGCTAACCTGCCTGATAACGCCGTCTTCATATCTATCGATCTCGCCATCGGCGAAGGCGATTCGCCACATATTTTTAATCAAGGTTAACTTTGCCTCTTTGCTAAAATGGGCGTTTATCTGGGCGGTAAACTCAAAAAGTGACGTTGACTCTTCTGCTTTATTCGCTGCTAATTCGTGGAGTTCCGCAGCGGAAGCTTCATCGAGCCCAAACGTCGTTACCAGCACGGTGAGGAGCTCCTGCTCTTCTCGAGCGTCGAGGTGGTGATCACTCTTCATCACTTCGATCATTAGAATTGCAGCGATGAGGTTTTCTTGCAAAGGATCCTGGTTATCGGATGTGTCCGATGCATCGACATAACTCTGAAACAGCGATTTTAATTTGCTTAACATAGATCGTTGACTTCCTCATTAGTTTGTTCACAATCTCGCATATGCTTTTCAACCAGATGCATGGCTTCTTCTAACACGTCGATACCTGAATTTGGTTTGTAGGCGTTCTGGCTAAGATGCCTACGAAAGGCTTTGCCACCATAGACGCCTTTGAAAAGCCCCAATAAATGCCGCGTAATGTGTTGAAGCGGAACACCAGCGGCTATTTGCTGATCGACGTAGGGCAAATAATTAACGAGCGCTTGTTTACGAGTCAGCTCATTCTTCTGCGCACCAAAAAAACGCTCGTCGACTTCCGCTAGAATGAACGGGTTTTGATAGGCTTCTCGTCCAAGCATCACGCCATCGACGTAGTTCAGATGCTCAACAGCACTAGCTAGATCTATTATCCCGCCGTTGATAATTATACTCAGGTTTTCGAAGCTGCTTTTTAGTCGATAGACTCGATCGTAGTCTAGTGGGGGTATCTCTCGATTTTGTTTTGGGCTTAGGCCGGATAGAATTGCTTTGCGGGCATGCACAATAAATAAGTCGCAACCTGCATCGGCAACGATACCGATGAAGTTTTGTAGCTCAGCCTCGCTATCTTGATCGTCTATGCCTATCCTACATTTCACGGTGACAGGAATACTAACGCTTTGACGCATCGAGTCTACACACTCTGCGACGAGCTCGGGTTCTGCCATCAAACAGGCGCCAAACGAACCAGATTTCACTCGTTCGCTCGGACAGCCCACATTTAGGTTTATCTCACAGAAACCCGCTTTTTCACCCAGCTTCGCTGCAAATTGCAATTGTCTAGGATCGGAACCGCCTAATTGAAGAGCGACTGGATATTCTTCGGGACTATGTGCAAGCAAATTTTCCCGATCGCCAAACTCAAGTGCCGCGCTTGTCACCATCTCGGTGTAGAGCAGGGCGCGTTTGCTGAGTTCACGAAGGAAGCGTCTGTCATGTCGATCCGTCCAATCCATCATCGGTGCAACGCAAAAACGGTGGGGGTCGACAGAGTTCCAGTCGTCTTTTTGTCTGTCTTCTTGTGGCATGACTAAGGGATTCTCGAATGTAGCCTCGAAGGGCGCTGGCGGTGTATTTAAACAGAGAGGTTTTTCATGTCAAGGCAGCGAACCTCTCGCGTGAGTCTGCTCACGCGTTCGAGTATAATCAAACGTAGCCGGTCTTTTTCACGGCCAATTTCACTAATAGAGAAAACGCATGACTCAAGTACGCACCCGTATCGCACCGTCACCAACCGGTGACCCTCACGTGGGCACTGCCTATATCGCTCTATTCAACCGGTGTTTTGCGCGTCAGCACGGCGGTAAATTCATACTCAGAATCGAAGATACCGATCAGGTGCGATCCACAGCGCAATCCGAGCATGACATACTGAATTCGCTGCAATGGCTAGGCTTGGAGTGGGACGAAGGGCCGGGTATAGGTGGCGATTTTGGTCCCTATCGACAGAGCGAGCGCAGCGCTATTTATGCCGAACATATCGCTACGCTGCTGGAGTCTGGCAATGCCTTTCATTGCTTTTGCTCTGCAGAGCGATTAGATGAGGTGCGAAAGACACAAATGGCTGCAAAACAGCAGCCAGGTTACGATGGGCACTGCGCGAACCTTTCAAAGGCGGAAATAGACGCAAAGCTCGCCGCTCACGAAGACTATGTAATCCGCATGCGTGTTCCGAACTCGGGCAACTGCGAGTTCCATGACATGCTACGCGGTGAAGTGTCGATTGCATGGTCACAGATTGATATGCAAGTACTCATGAAATCAGATGGTCTGCCAACATATCACTTTGCGAATGTTGTTGATGATCACCTAATGGAGATCACCCATGTTGTGCGCGGTGAAGAGTGGATAAACTCTGTTCCGAAACATGTTCTGCTTTATAAATACTTCAATTGGACTCCGCCTGTATTCTGTCATATGCCACTCCTGCGCAATCCCGACAAGAGCAAGTTGAGCAAAAGAAAGAATCCCACATCGATAAACTATTATCGTGATATGGGTTACTTGCCCGAGGCGCTTATTAATTATCTGGGAATGATGGGTTGGACTATGCCCAACGGACAAGAGGTATTCTCGCTCTCGGAAATGGAGAATGCATTCGACATTGGTAGGGTGAGCCTCGGAGGACCGGTTTTTGATACCGAGAAGCTCGACTGGCTCAACGGAAAATATTTGCGAGAGGTGGGCAGTGATAAAGACTTTCAAGAGCGCCTGATAGCTTGGGCACAGGACTCCGGTAGGCTTACGCCTATCATTCCGCTACTGAGACAGCGTGTTGAAAAATTCAGCGATGTCGCGCCTCTTATTAGCTATTTCTTTAGCGGTCCTGTAGCTATATCTCCTGAATCTTTCGCGCATTGCAAACTCGCACCAGCTGACGCCTGCAAGGCATTGCAGTTTGCCCTATGGAAGCTTGAAGCGGTCAGCGTGTGGAGCCGCGATGAGGTGGAATCGACTCTTATGACACTCTCTAAGGCGCTCGATATAAAGGTGCGGGATTTCCTAGCACCACTTTTCGTCGCGATTAGCGGCCAGCCAGTTTCACTTTCGGTTATCGATTCGATTGCCGTAATCGGGCTCGATCTCGCGCGTGCGCGACTTCGCGCCGCCATTGAAGTCTTAGGTGGGATATCGAAGAAACAGGCGAAGAATTTAGAAAAAGAATATGCTCAACTAGGCTAGGTTGAGCGCACATCTATTGGCGCATGCCATCGAGTATATTCGGAGTCTCCAGTCCGAGGGAAAGGGCTAATGGCAATTGACACACTGTGTTGATCTGCATAGAATGCCCGCTCCTCAGATCCAACGCTGGATTTGCTTTCGGGGCCTTAGCTCAGCTGGGAGAGCGCAACACTGGCAGTGTTGAGGTCAGCGGTTCGATCCCGCTAGGCTCCACCAAATTACCTTCAAGAAAGTTTCTCGATTCATAGTTCTTTCGGCTTCGGTTTCGGTCGTTCGCTCTAAACCCTCTCACTAAACCTGCAACCTAAACCCTACGCCAGACTTGCGCGTAGGGTGGGGCGAGGTTCGATTAGATATCGCGCGGTGTGTGACCCTTATAAAGCTGTCGGGGCCTGCCGATCTTATAGGGATTACTGAGCATTTCATCCCAGTGAGCAATCCATCCAGGCGTGCGCCCAGTCGCGAAAATCACAGTGAACAAGCTTGTAGGTATACCAATCGCCTTGAGAATAATGCCTGAGTAGAAATCAACGTTTGGATAGAGTTTCTTACTAATGAAATACTCATCTTCTAACGCGATTTTTTCTAACTTGCGCGCTATACGGAAGAGTGGGTCGTCTTCGACACCTAGTTCATCGAGTACCTCGTCACATATCTTGCGCATAACAGTCGCGCGTGGGTCGAAGTTTTTGTAAACCCGATGCCCGAATCCCATTAGCCTGAACGGATCGTTCTTGTCTTTAGCCTTTGCAATATATTCTTCGATTTTCGATTCATCGCCAATTTCATAAAGCATTTCGAGGACGGCCTCGTTAGCGCCGCCGTGAGAGGGGCCCCAAAGAGCTGCTATGCCAGACGCAATACACGCATAGGGGTTGGCGCCGCTAGAGCCCGCAAGACGCACTGTAGATGTCGATGCATTTTGTTCATGGTCAGCGTGAAGCAGGAAAATAGTGTCCATAGCCTTAGCGAGTGTCGGGCTCACGTTTGGCGGCTCGCAGGGCGTGCCAAACATCATATGCAAGAAGTTCTCTGCGAAACCCATGCTGTTTTGAGGATACATAAAGGGCTGACCAACACTATGTTTGTAGCACATTGCGGCGAGAGTAGGCATCTTAGCGATGAGTCGATGTGCGGCGAGTTTCCGGTGAGTCGGATCATCGATGTCCAAATCATCATGGTAGAAAGCGGAAAGCGCGCCAACCACACCAACTAACATTGCCATCGGATGCGCGTTTTTGGGAAACCCTTTGAAGAATTGATGGATGTGTTCGTCTACCATTGTGTGGTAACGGATCGTATTTTCAAATTTTGCCTTTTGCTCTGGAGTTGGTAATTCGCCATTTAAAAGTAAGAAGCAGGTTTCGAGAAATGTGGCTTTTTCCGCTAGTTGTTCTATCGGGTATCCCCGGTGTAGAAGTACTCCTTTACCGCCGTCGATAAAAGTTATTTCAGATTCGCAAGACGCCGTCGAGACAAAACCAGGATCGTAAGTAAAGACGCCTTCGCTAACTAATCCGCGCACATCGAGTACATCAGGCCCTGTAGTTCCTTCGTATATTGGTAGCTCGATGACCTTGTCGATTCCGTCGATCTGTAGCTTCGCGGTTTTTGCGCTCATGGCATACTCCTGATGAGGTTATGTTCTTTCGGAAAAACAATGGCTTATTCGAAAATATTCGCCATTGATCGGAAATTCTTGGGTGTCGCTACGCATAGGCGCAGGGATGGCAATACTAGGGAATTAGTCCTTGTTTTGTCAAATATTTAGCCGTTACAGAACTGTCACTTACGGCCGATCTACTGATCGCTACGTGCAGTGTGCACTGACCTTCGAGGTAAACGATTGCGTGGGTTGTAGCGTAGTAGAGGAGCACAAAATGCTAGGGATGATTGCATAACGACAATATATTGTCGGTATTGCATCGAGAGAGCCAAGTTTTATTGTATTGGTGGGCACTCGCTAATATACTTCCTGCCGTTTGTGACGTTGAAATTGTTAATTAATTCAATCAGTTTGATCGGAGTGGCACTCATCGAACCGTCTGTTGGACGTAACTGGCGACAAGTGAGCGCAAAAAGGCGGCATTTCACCCCATCAAAAGAAATTCGAAAGGTTAAACGTGAAAGATACTAGACCAGTAAATATCGATCTCACCACTATCCGATTCCCACTAACAGCGATTCTCTCCATAACGCATCGTATAACGGGTGTAATTATTTTTGTCGGAGTTGCGATTCTACTTTACCTACTCAGCCTGTCGCTAGAATCAGAAGCAGGGTTCGTTAAAGCCCAGCAATTGGTTGGCTCCCCAGTGGGTAAATTTGTGCTTTGGGGAATCGTCTCCGGACTGCTTTATCACCTCGTTGCTGGCACAAAGCACCTAATTATGGATTGGGGGATTGGTGAAACGCTCGCTGGCGCAGCCATTGGAAGCCGGATCACACTTATTCTATCAACACTACTCATAGTCATTGCTGGAGTCTGGATATGGTAACTAGTGCGACAAATTTCAGCCGAACAGGCCTTTCTGACTGGTTGGTTCAACGTGTGAGCGCGATCGTTCTCTTGGCTTACTCGCTTTTCATCTTCGGTGTTTTCGTGCTCTATCCGGAACTTAGTTTCGAGCAGTGGTCCGGAATTTTCTCTAATAATGCAGTTCGCCTCTTCAGCATGATGTCAGTACTTGCTCTTTGCGGGCATGCGTGGATTGGGATGTGGACCATCGCAACAGATTATCTAACTAGCTTGCAGCTGGGGAGTGCTGCGACGTTTGTTCGCCTGATCTTTCAACTCGGTTGTGCATTGTTGATAACGGTTTACCTCCTTTGGGGTATTCAGATTTTTTGGGGAAGCTAGATGAGCGCATTACGAACAATTTCATTTGATGCAGTAATCGTAGGTGGCGGCGGTGCGGGCATGCGCGCGGCCTTGCAGTTGGCTCAGTCGGGTTATAAAACGGCGGTTATTTCTAAGGTTTTCCCTACGCGATCTCATACTGTTTCTGCGCAGGGTGGAATCACCTGTGCAATTGCAAGCGACGATCCTAATGACGATTGGCGATGGCACATGTATGACACCGTCAAGGGCTCTGACTATATCGGAGACCAAGACGCAATTGAGTATATGTGCAGCGAAGGCCCTCAAACTGTTTTTGAACTCGAGCATATGGGGCTTCCTTTCTCCCGCACCGAGAGCGGTCGAATTTATCAGCGGCCTTTTGGCGGGCAGTCGAAAGACTACGGCAATGGCGGCCAAGCTGCGCGTACCAGTGCGGCTGCCGATAGAACAGGGCACGCGCTGTTACACACGCTTTATCAGGGAAATATTAAGAATAATACGGTTTTTCTGAACGAATGGTATGCAACAGACCTGATAAAGAACCAAGACGGTGCAGTAGTTGGCGTAATCGCGATTTGCATCGAAACAGGTGAAACTGTAGTAATCCAGTCTAAGGCGACTGTTTTTGCCACGGGTGGAGCAGGGCGTATCTACGCGTCAACTACCAACGCATTGATTAACACTGGCGACGGCGTTGGTATGGCGTTGCGCGCAGGATTCCCAGTTCAGGATATGGAGATGTGGCAGTTCCATCCGACGGGTATCTATGGCGCAGGAACGCTGGTAACCGAGGGTTGTCGCGGTGAAGGCGGTTATCTCATAAACAAGGATGGTGAGCGTTTTATGGAGCGCTATGCGCCTAATGCAAAAGACCTAGCGGGTCGCGATGTAGTGGCTCGTTCGATGGTCTTAGAGATCTTAGAGGGTCGCGGATGTGGTCCGAAGGGCGATCATGTCATGCTCAAGCTCGACCATCTAGGTGAGGATGTGCTCAATGAAAAACTCCCAGGCATCTTGGAGCTTTCGCGCACATTCGCGCACGTTGACCCAGTAAAAGAGCCTATTCCGGTTGTACCAACCTGCCACTACATGATGGGCGGCATACCGACTAATGTTAATGGCCAAGCCATTATGCAAGATGCTAGTGGTGCCGATGCGATAATCCCAGGCTTGTTTGCGGTAGGCGAGGCTGCCTGTGTGTCTGTGCACGGTGCCAATCGGCTTGGTGGCAACAGTCTTCTCGACCTCGTTGTATTTGGTCGAGCGGCTGGCAAGCACATCGAACAGGAGCTCGCATCGGGCATTGAACAGCGCGTGGCAAGCGAATCAGACATAGAGGCGGCAATGTCTCGTTTAAATCGTCTCAATGAAACTAGTTCGGGTGAAAGTGTTGCCGAACTCCGCGCTGAGCTCCAAGGAATAATGCAGAATTATTTCGGTGTGTTCCGCAAAGGTGAGTTTATGCAGGACGGCATTAAAAAGCTCGAAGTACTTCGTGAACGAATAAAAAACGTGCATCTCATCGATAAGAGCAACGCGTTTAATACAGCTCGCATTGAAGCACTGGAACTTGAGAATCTATTTGAAGTTGCAGAAGCTACTGCCATCTCTGCTGAGGCTCGAGACGAGAGCCGAGGGGCGCATGCACGTGATGATTTCCGTGAGCGTGACGACGAAAACTGGCTGTGCCACTCGATGTATTTCCCAGAAGACAAGCGAGTCGGTAAGCGTGCCGTGAACTTCAAGCCGAAGACGGTTGATACCTTCGAACCTAAGATAAGAACTTACTAGTTAAAGACTTTGAACTTTGCCTAAACTTTGGTTTAGGCAGATGGTTTAACGCAGTTACCAAACAATTACCAAACAATTTCCAAACTATGTTTGAAGCAAGGTGAATCGTGTTAGTTAGCATTTATCGTTACAACCCAGAAACAGACCTTAAGCCAGCAATGGTTGATATCGAAGTCGACGTGCCCACCGATCGTGACCTCATGGTTCTTGATGTTCTTAATCTAGCGAAAGAGAAAGACACGACGATCGCTTACCGAAGGTCCTGCCGCGAGGGAGTTTGCGGCTCAGATGGTATGAACATCAACGGCACCAACGGGCTAGCCTGTATAACACCGCTGTCGTCTGTTGTTAAGCCCGGCAAAAAGCTAGTTCTCCGACCGCTTCCGGGTTTGCCAGTTGTCCGTGACTTAGTAGTCGACATGTCGATTTTTTATAAGCAGTTCGAAAAGGTGAAGCCTTACCTGATGAACAATGAGCCTGCGCCTAACATTGAGCGCCTGCAGAGTCCGGAAGATCGTGCAAAACTCGACGGCCTCTACGAGTGCATTCTTTGCGCCTGCTGTACCACGAGCTGCCCATCATTCTGGTGGAACCCAGACAAGTTTATTGGTCCTGCTGGACTCCTGCAGGCGTACCGCTTTCTCGCCGATAGCCGCGATACGGCAGCATCTGAGCGCTTGGCGGGACTCGAAGATCCGTTTAGTGTTTTCCGGTGCCGCGGCATCATGAACTGCGTTGCGGTTTGCCCGAAAGGGTTGAACCCTACGCGTGCCATCGGTCACATACGCTCGATGCTGATCGAACAGAGCGCGTAAGCTAGTCCCTGCTGGCGAGGTTAAAACACTCGCTGTTTGTCAAAAAGGATGACAACCAATGGAAGGATTTGAGGATAAGTCGGCAAGCCCAATGCAGCAACTATGGGATAGTGGACACTTATCTGGCGCTAATGCCGAATACGTCGAAGCACTCTATGAGTCTTTTCTCGAAGACCCCTCAAGCGTTCCTGAGCAGTGGTCTGGTTTCTTCGCGTCGTTGCCTGCGGGAGCCGCCAACGGCAACGGCGATGTTTCGCACGCGCGGATCCAACAGGAATTTAAAACGCTTGGAAAGCGCAGCCGCTATACGCCTCTTCTCAACAACGACGCAATTGTTAACTCGGAGCATGAGAGCAAGCAGGTTCAGGTTATGCATCTGATCAGCTCGTACCGAGTAAGAGGTCACCAAAAGGCAGCGCTCGATCCACTCGGTCTAATGCATAGAGAGAGAGTTGCCGATTTAGAACTTGAGTTCCATGGTCTCGGATCTCTAGACGGGTCGACGGTTTTCCAGACGGGCTCACTGTTTATTAGTAAAGACAAAGCACCTTTAGGTGAAATAGTCGAAAACCTCGAGCGCATTTACTGTAGCTCGGTCGGCTATGAGTTCATGCACATCGTAAACCTCGAAGAGAAGCAATGGATTCAGCAGCGTATCGAGAGTAACGACGGTATTCCCAACTTCGGTCCTGATGTTAAGACGCACCTTCTCGAGCGACTAACCGCAGCGGAGGGGCTAGAGAAGCACCTTGACTCTAAATATCCGGGCACCAAGCGTTTCGGCTTAGAAGGGGGTGAAAGTTTAATTCCTTCGTTAGATGAACTGGTCCAACGAGCTGGCAGTGCCGGGACGAAAGAAATCGTGCTAGGCATGGCCCATCGCGGTCGACTTAATGTACTCGTTAATCTTCTCGGCAAAAACCCAGCGGATCTATTCGATGAATTTGAGGGTCGGGCGGTTTACAAAAGCTCTGGAGATGTTAAGTACCACCAAGGTTTCTCATCAAACATTATGACCGCAGGTGGTGAACTCCATATGGCGTTGGCCTTTAATCCATCGCATCTTGAGATCGTTGCCCCAGTTGTCGAAGGATCAGTACGTGCACGACAGGTTCGCCGCGGCGACACCGATGGATCGAAGGTTTTGCCGATCATTATTCATGGCGATGCAGCCTTCGCAGGCCAAGGCGTTGTGATGGAAACATTCCAGATGTCGCAGACCCGCGCTTACAGAACGGGTGGCACCGTCCATATAATTGTGAACAATCAGGTCGGCTTTACCACCAGCCGACAGGATGATGCTCGATCAACCGAGTATTGCACCGATGTTGCGCGCATGGTCCAAGCGCCAATTTTTCATGTCAACGCCGATGATCCCGAGGCGGTGCTGTTCGTCACTCAGCTCGCGCTAGATTTCCGGAATAAGTTTAGAAAAGACGTCGTTATCGATCTAATTTGCTACCGTCGACGCGGCCATAATGAAACGGATGAACCTTCTGCAACGCAGCCTGCGATGTACTCCGTCATTAAAAGCCATAAATCAACTCGAGTGCTGTACGCAGAGCGTTTGGCGAGCGAAGGTGTAATCACAAAAGAAGAAGCCGATTTACTTAACAGTACTTATCGCGACGCGCTCGATAACGGCGAGCACGTAGTTAAGAGTTTGGTTAAAGAGCCATCAATCGAACTATTTGTGGATTGGAGTCCGTACATTGGACATAAGTGGAGTTCGTTTTATAACACATCGATTCCGCTCGCAAACCTAAAGGGGCTGGCCAAAAAGCTTTCAGAGTATCCGGAGTCATTCAACCTTCAACGTCAGGTTGGCAAGGTGATGGATGACCGCAAGAAAATGGCTGCTGGCAAATTGCCGGTCGACTGGGGCATGGCGGAAAGTTTAGCGTACGCAAGCATTCTCACTAGTGGCAACATGGTCAGGATTACTGGCCAAGATGTAGGGCGTGGCACTTTCTCGCACAGACATGCTGTGCTACATGATCAAAAGACCGGCGCGTCGCACGTGCCCCTTCAGCATATCTCTGCTGATCAAAGCCTTTTCCGCATTTATGACTCTCTTTTATCGGAGGTCGCGGTCTTAGCGTTCGAGTACGGCTTCGCGACCACTACGCCGAACGCATTGGTAGTTTGGGAAGCGCAGTTCGGCGACTTCGCAAACTCCGCTCAGGTAGTCATCGATCAGTTCATCACAAGTGGTGAGCACAAGTGGCAGCGACTCTGCGGCCTAACTATGCTGCTTCCTCATGGGTATGAAGGACAGGGTCCCGAGCACTCTTCAGCGCGACTTGAGCGATTTTTACAGCTTTGCGCGGAGCACAATATTCAGGTCTGTTTACCAACGACTTCGGCGCAGGTCTTTCACATGCTGCGCAAGCAAGTGCTCTGTCCGATGCGTAAGCCTCTGGTAGTAATGTCTCCCAAGAGTCTGCTTCGCCATAAGGAAACGGTTTCGACTCTGGAGGAGATGGCTGAAGGAAGTTTCCAAGTCGTGATCGACGAAATCGACGAAACGATCGTGCCTGAGAAGGTTCGTAAAGTTATTGTCTGTGCCGGTAAGGTTTACTACGACTTGCTAGCCGAAAGACGCAAGCGCGAAATCACCGACATTGCGATTATACGATTAGAGCAGCTCTATCCTTTCCCTGCCAAAGAATACGAAGCGTGCCTGCTACGTTATCCAAATGTAGAAAAAATTACTTGGAGCCAGGAAGAGCCGAAAAATCAAGGCGCTTGGTATTCGAGTCAACACCACTTCCAGAGACCGATTAAAAAGCATTTCCCGAACATTGTGCTCGGCTATGCTGGTCGTGAGGCATCTGCTGCTGCTGCGGCAGGGTACCCGGCCTTACATATCGCTCAATTAGAAAAATTCCTCGACGAGGCGATGAAGTAGCTGATTTTTGATACCAAGTTGGAAATATCGGTAAAGCGTGTAAGACCACGACAAACTTTTGCTTATACGTAGAAAAGATAAGAACTAAAAAGTGAGATTATCGAGCTGCTAAGCGGCCGTTCTTCAAAAGGACTAGACATGACTATTGAGATTAAAGCACCAACACTTCCAGAGTCGGTTCCCGATGGCACTATTGCGACTTGGTACAAGCAAGTTGGCGACAGCGTTTCGCGCGACGAGCTTCTGGTTGATATCGAAACCGACAAAGTCGTCATCGAAGTGGTTTCTCCGACGGATGGTGTTCTGCAGGAAATTCTTAAAAATACTGGGGACACGATCGTTAGTAACCAGGCAATAGGAATAGTTATTTGCCGGCGAGGCTACGGCAGCCGCTCCAGCGTTATCGAGTCAACAGTCCCCGTCGCCGCACCGGCACCTGCCTCAGTCGCGGCCTCCGCGCCTGTCAGCCCGGCGGCAAAGAAGATGATCGCCGAAAACAATGTCGACGCGACATCTATCGCTGGTACTGGTAAGGCCGGACGCATCACAAAAGAAGACGTAGCATCAGCGCTAAATGCACCCGCTGCGCCACCGATTGCTTCGCCTAGTGGGCGCCTCGAGGAGCGCGTCCCTATGAGTCGTCTACGAGCAAAAGTAGCAGAGCGGCTGCTTCACGCGAGTCAATCTACCGCCATGCTCACAACCTTTAACGAGGTTAACATGGCGCCGGTAATGGAGATTCGCAATCGGTATAAGCAAGAGTTCGAAAAAGCGCACGATGGTGTACGACTTGGGTTTATGTCTTTCTTTGTGCGCGCCTGCACAGAAGCTCTCAAGCGCTATCCCGCAGTCAACGCGTCTCTCGACGGTGCCGATATTGTCTACCATGGCTATCAGGATATCGGTGTGGCAGTTTCATCACCGCGAGGCTTAGTTGTTCCTGTACTACGTAACTCTGACACGATGAGCCTTGCGCATATCGAAAAGGGTATAAGAGACTTCGGTGAAAAGGCCCGTGATGGCAAGCTCGCGATAGAAGATATGACAGGTGGCACATTTACGATTTCTAACGGCGGTGTTTTCGGTTCGCTTTTGTCCACTCCGATTCTTAACCCACCTCAGACTGCAATACTTGGCATGCACAAAATCCAAGAGCGTCCGATGGCAGTGGACGGTCAAGTTGTTGTCTTGCCGATGATGTACTTAGCTTTATCCTACGATCACCGCATGATCGATGGCAAGGAAGCTGTTCAGTTCTTGGTCACAGTGAAGGATTTGCTCGAAGATCCAACACGGTTGTTGCTCGAGATCTAAGTCACATAATTTAGGATAACGACATGGCTAGCTCATATGACGTAGTAGTAATCGGATCAGGCCCCGCCGGGTACGTTGCGGCAATTCGTGCCGCCCAGCTTGGTTTCTCAACCGCCTGTGTTGAAAAATGGTTAAATAAGGAAGGCAAAACTGTCTTCGGTGGTACTTGTCTGAATGTGGGTTGTATCCCTTCGAAAGCACTCTTGGATTCGTCGCATAAATTCATGGAGGCGCGAGACCACTTCGATTTGCATGGCATCACCGTTGGAAAGGTGGGTGTCGACGTCCCAGCGATGATCGCGCGCAAGGACAAGGTTGTTTCTCAGCTGACAGGAGGAGTAAGTGGGCTCTTCGCAGGAAATAAAGTAACGGGCATCGGTGGCGTCGCGAAAGTGACCGGCCCAAACAGCATTGAGGTGACTGGCCATGATGGCGAGACGAGTACCCTCGAGGCGAAGCACATCATCATTGCAGCCGGCTCAGTTCCGATAGAGATACCCCCGACACCTGTTGATCAAGAGACGATTGTTGATTCGACTGGAGCGCTGGAATTTACCGCCGTGCCGAAACGATTGGGGGTAATCGGCGCTGGGGTCATCGGCCTAGAGCTAGGGAGTGTTTGGGCGCGCTTGGGCTCAGAGGTTACTGTGCTTGAAGCGATGGATACCTTCTTGCCAGCAACCGACAGGCAGATAGCTAAGGAGTCGCAGAAGCTTTTCACTAAGCAAGGTTTGGACATCAGGCTGGGCGCTCGGGTTACGGGTAGCAAGATTGCAGGCAAGGGTGCCAAGAAGACCGTGACCGTCGAATATACCGACGCGGAAGGGGATAAGACGCAGACATTCGACAAACTCATTGTGGCAGTTGGACGTCGACCATTTACACAAACCATCGTAGATGACTCTGTTGGCTTAGAGATTGACGAACGCGGTTTCGTCAAGGTTAACGAGCAATGTGCGACGTCCATTCCTAGCATATTCGCAGTGGGTGATGCGGTGAGAGGACCGATGCTGGCGCACAAGGGCAGCGAGGAGGGCGTTATGGTTGTAGAGCGTCTTGCTGGAAAGCAAACTCAAGTTAATTACGCGCTAGTGCCTTCAGTTATCTATACCCACCCAGAAATAGCGTGGGTAGGAAAAAACGAGGAAGAACTTCAAGCTGAAGGCGTGGAGTATAACGTGGGTGTATTCCCGTTTGTCGCGAGTGGTCGCGCGCTTGCCGCAAACGACTCAGACGGAATGGTCAAGCTTATTGCCGACAAAAACACCGACAGGATCCTTGGCTGCCATATCATCGGAGCTAGCGCCGCAGACCTGTTGCAGCAAATTGTTATCGCAATGGAATTTAGCGCTAGCGCTGAAGATATTGGGCTTACCATGTTCTCACATCCCGCACTGTCCGAGGCAGTTCATGAGGCTGCGCTCGCTGCCAATGGTCACGCTATTCATATCGGCAACCGAAAGCGCCGGTAGGCTAGGAAATCAGTTCACTTTAGAAAACGGAGTTTAGATGAATCTTCACGAATATCAGGCCAAGCAGCTGTTTGCTGAATACGGCCTTCCAGTATCAACCGGCATCGCTGTCGACAATGGACCCGACGCCAAAGCTGCTGCTGAGAAAATTGGCGGTGACAAATGGGTTGTTAAAGCACAAGTGCATGCCGGAGGCCGAGGTAAAGCGGGCGGCGTTCGTTTGGTTGATTCGCCTGCGGAAGCGCAGTCTTTCGCCGAGGAGTGGCTAGGCAAGAACCTCGTCACCTATCAAACAGATGCAAACGGTCAGCCGGTAAGTAAAATTCTTGTTGAGTCTTGTACTGACATCGCCCAGGAACTCTACCTTGGTGCAGTCGTCGATCGTGCAACGCGCCGCATCGTCTTTATGGCATCGACCGAAGGCGGGGTTGAAATTGAGAAGGTTGCCGAAGAGACGCCCGAAAAAATTCTTAAGGCAATCATAGATCCCATGACTGGCGCTCAGCCGTTCCAGGGGCGAGATTTAGCCTTTAGACTCGGCCTGAACAGCGATCAGGTAAAGCAGTTCACTAAACTGTTTCTCGGCCTTGCAAAATTGTTCGAAGACTTCGATTTAGCGCTGCTGGAAATTAATCCGCTGGTTATTACCGACCAAGGTAACCTTCACTGCCTGGATGGCAAGATTAACATCGACAGCAATGCAATGTATCGCCAGCCCAAACTCAAAGAGATGCACGATCCCTCACAGGAGGATGCCCGCGAGGCGCATGCAGCAGAATGGGAGCTAAACTATGTCGCGCTCGACGGCAATATTGGCTGCATGGTGAACGGTGCCGGTCTAGCTATGGGAACCATGGACATCGTTCAACTTCATGGCGGTAGTCCAGCGAATTTTCTCGATGTCGGTGGGGGCGCGACGAAAGAACGCGTGACAGAGGCATTTAAGATCATTCTCTCGGACACCAACGTTAAGGCGGTCTTAGTGAATATCTTTGGGGGCATTGTTCGCTGCGATCTCATAGCGGAAGGAATTATTGGCGCGGTGCACGAAGTTGGAGTCGAAGTTCCTGTAGTCGTCCGGCTTGAAGGGAATAATGCTGAGCTCGGTCGTCAAGTTCTGAGCGACAGCGGATTGAATATTATTGCGGCCACGAGTCTGACCGACGCTGCCGAAAAAGTCGTAGCAGCTGCAGGAGGTGCGTAATGAGTATTTTAATCGACAAAAACACTAAAGTAATTTGCCAAGGCTTTACCGGCGCTCAGGGTACATTCCACTCAGAGCAGGCGATCGAATACGGCACACAGATGGTCGGCGGAGTTACGCCAGGCAAGGGCGGTCAAACGCATTTAGGCCTACCTGTATTTAATACAGTTGCTGAGGCCTATGCAGCGACTCAAGCAGATGCCTCAGTGATTTACGTACCAGCGCCTTTTTGCAAAGATTCGATACTCGAAGCTGCCGAGTCCGGTATAAAACTGATCGTTTGCATTACAGAAGGGATTCCAACGCTCGATATGTTGGTGGCTAAAGAGCGCTGCGATCAACTAGGCGTTAGACTGATCGGTCCAAATTGCCCAGGAGTAATTACCCCAGGCGAATGTAAAATAGGCATTATGCCTGGTCACATCCACCTACCGGGTAAAGTCGGTATTGTGTCTCGTTCCGGCACATTGACTTACGAAGCGGTAAAACAAACAACTGATTACGGTTTCGGCCAGTCTTCTTGCGTCGGTATCGGTGGTGATCCTATTCCAGGATCAAATTTCATCGATATACTCGCCATGTTCCAAGCTGACCCGAAGACAGAAGCAATCGTAATGATTGGTGAAATCGGCGGCACCGCGGAAGAAGAGGCCGCAGCCTACATTAAGAAAAATGTAACCAAGCCCGTGGTTGCGTATATCGCAGGTGTTACAGCGCCCCCAGGCAAGCGTATGGGTCATGCCGGAGCAATTATCTCAGGGGGTAAAGGTACTGCGGACGACAAATTTGCAGCCCTGCAAGATGCAGGCGTAAAGACCGTCAGAAGCCTTGCAGAAATCGGCAATGGTCTAAAAGAATTGACTGGCTGGTAAGCGAGTATGGATTCGGGATTATAAGACTTACTTACAATAGTTATCAGAAAAAAGGAGCTTTGGCTCCTTTTTTCATGTCAGCAAACTAGCGAAAAAACCCTAAGTGCGTGTCCTAAAAAGGTGCCAAAATCAATCGATTATTACTACACTTTTTGTCGAGCAAAAGGTTCTAATACGATTCTGTAGTGTGTTAGTCTTTACGCGAAATTCGGCGCTGAGCACCGAATTTCGGGGACTCAGTAATGTTCCAGACCACTTTCCTAGCAAAGTTACTTTGCTACTCACTTTATTGTGAAAGTGAGTAATTTGGTAACTTTCGGAGAGTTCGAAGGCATTGCACGTCAAATCTTAAGACTTTTAAGTTACCGAAGAGATAACGAAGGGTTTCGAGATTTGGTTGAATCTGATACTTTTTCAACTGTCGGCCGCAACCTGTGGCCGCGCATGTAGAGAAGTATGAGTTTAATTTTAGAGGGGTCGTCGAGCTGCTCGCACCGTAGGGTGAGCAACTTTAATTACCAGCTAAGCCCTACGGCTTGGCGATTCACAAGAAATCGAGTTAACAATAAATAGGATGGCACATGAAAAACCGTCGAATTACTAACCTGGGTGTGACTGCTTTTGCAGTGTTAGCGACCTGCGTAGTGAATATCACTCAAGCGGCAGAGATCGCGGCTGAGAACAGCGCCCCAGTAGAAACGATTCTGATCGACAGCAGCATTCTCGACAGAGCAATGGACGTGATTGGTAGCAAGAACAGGGATTCAGCCGCCGCTCAAGTCGAGATTAGCAGACTAGCAAACGCAGCCAGCTCTTCTTACGAGGAGTTCAAGCGTGAGAACGATAACCTCGAAGCTCTGCTGGTATTGAACGCCGGCTTCCGTAAGTCGATTTCTATCCAAGAGAAGAATATTGCGTCACTCGATCAGTCGATTGCTAACGTTGAAATCGTTACGCGCGAAATTCCACTCCTGATGAACAAAATGCTTTCTAGCATCGAGCAATTCATCGCGCTGGATTACCCATTCCATGTCGAAGAGCGAGCGAACCGAATCGCATTCGCACGCGCAGCTATCGATAATCCTGATGTGTCAATCGCCGAAAAATTCCGCCAGGTTCTCGTGATGTATCAAACAGAGAACAGCTACGGCCGTACAACTGAAACTTACCCAGATACTATCGTGATCAATGGCGCTGAGCGCGATGTTAATATTGCTCGCATAGGCCGCGTTGCTCTGATGTATCAAACCACCGACAGGCAAGTCACCGGTGCTTGGGATAACAACGCGCGCGAGTGGGTCGAGTTACCAGCTGGTGACTACCGCACCGCCATCCAATCAGCTATCCGCGTCGCGTCTCAACTCGATGCGCCACGAATTATCGAATTGCCAGTTTTAGCACCGGAGACTGCACAGTGAAAATGACATCTAAATTATTAAATTTTTCTCTATCTGCCTTACTCCTGGCAGCTTCTAGTTCAGCTGGCGCGCAAGAAGCGGCATCGCTCTCAGGTCTGTTGAACCTGGTAGAAAGCGACCAAGTGTCTGAATCAGCTGAATACCGTGAACGTCTGCAAGAATTCGAGCAGAATGCCGCACGTCAAGCTCAGATTCTTGAGACAACAAAAGAGCGCATCACGGAGCAGGAGCGCATCCAGGCGCAATTGAGCGATCAGTTCGAAGTGAATGAAATTACTATCAGCGATAAGCGAGAGATACTCCGCGATCGCCGAGGCGATCTGAACGAACTGTTCGGAACTCTGCAAGGTGTTGCAGGTGACTTCCTTAGCAACTTCGAAAACTCGCTCATTAGTGCCCAATACCCTGGTCGCAGTGAGTATATCGAGGGTTTCATCGCGAAAGCCGGCAGCACAATCGAACAGCTAGACATTAGCGAAATCGAGCGTTTCTGGTATTTCATGCAGCAGGAAATGACTGAATCCGCTCGCGTTGTTAGTTACCAAGGTGAAGTTGCTCTGCCTACAGGTGAGACAGCCACTCGTTCGATTACACGCATAGGCTCTTTCAACTCAATTTCAGACGGCGAATACCTAAGCTACTCCGGTGATATCGGCCATCTTCAGGTTCTTCCTAAGCAACCCGATGCTGGCATTCTTGGGATGGCACGTGATCTAGAGTCCGCCACTTCAGGTTTCACCAAGGTTGGAATCGACCCCACTGGTGGTGTGGGCGGTCAGGTGATGGCTAACCTCGTTAACTTCCCTTCGGTTGAAGAGCAAGTTCGCAACAACTCTGGAACTATCGGCTTTATCATTATCGGCGTCGGTGTAATCGGCATCATCCTTGGATTCTACCGCCTGTTGATGCTCGAATTGACCTCTGCGAAAGTGCGTAGCCAGCTTAAGAGCAACACGCCTACTAAGAACAACCCTCTTGGTCGTGTCCTCATGGTGGCAGATAACAACCCGAACGCTGATACGGAAACGCTTGAGCTCAAGCTGGGCGAAGCTATTCTGCAAGAAACCCCTGCGCTTGAAAGCTTGCTCACATTGATCAAGATGATTGCGACAATCGCTCCACTCGGCGGTCTCCTAGGAACGGTAACTGGTATGATTCAGGTGTTCCAACAGATTACGGTCTACGGGGCAGGCGATCCGACTATTATGGCCGGAGGTATCTCGCAAGCACTGATGACTACAGTACTCGGTATTGTTGTCGCGATTCCTACGATCTTCATGCACACAGTTGTGAAGAGTCGTGCGGATAACATCATTCACATTCTGGAAGAGCAAGCGACAGGTATGATCGCTCAGAAAGCAGAGCAGCAAGCAGCCGCTCGCTAATTCGACGCCAGAAGGGGAAATAGTATGTATTTCGCATTTCTAGACATAATCGACGCGGTAAATGGCTTCATGCTAAGAGGCGGGCCAGTGCTATGGATCATAGCCTGGCTACTTCTGGTTAAGTGGTCACTCGTGTTTGAACGTGTCTGGTACCTCAACACTACACACAAAGCTAACGTCAAGGCGACGTTAGCGGCGTGGAATGCGCGCAGCGACACCAAGTCGTGGAGCGCGCATCAAATTCGCACGATGATGATCTCGAAAATCTCGCTTGACGTGCGTAACACCTTGCCCATTATCGAAGTGCTTGTCACGATTTGCCCGTTATTGGGGCTCATCGGGACAGTTACAGGCATGATCGAAGTGTTTTTCGTAATGGCGGTAACGGGCGGCGGCGATGCTAAATCGATGGCCGGCGGGGTATCTAAGGCAACGATTCCAACAATGGCTGGGATGGTTGGTGCGATCTCTGGGATTTTTGCTTCAAACTACTTAAAGGCAAAAGTCGACAGGGACATGGAGCTCTTAGAAGACCACTTGCCGCTGAGCAACTAGTTGGACTAGGCGGCTTGGATAAGAGCCTCCCTATAATGTTAAATTCGTCTGATTGGCGACGGGTGGCACAAGGGTGGCTCTCTTAAAACATGCACCAATGCTCTTTATAGAGTTACACAGGGCTAAAGAACAATGAAACAAGGCTTAAGCAAGCGAAAGGATGACGAAGAAGCGGGCGAGATCGATCTCACCCCAATGCTCGACGTTGTCTTCATTTTGCTCATTTTCTTCATCGTAACTTCAGTTTTCGTTACTGAGGCGGGTATAGATGTGAGCAAGCCAGAGGCCTCGACGGTTGATGATACATCGGGTGATATGATCCTGATCGCTGTTGGTCCGCAAGGCGATATCTGGATCGATGGCGACCAGATTGACCCCCGCTTTATTCGTGCGCGATTCGAGCTAAGACTAGCCGATGCGCCAAATTCAGCAGTGATCATTCAGGGTGACGAGAGTGCAAACAATGAGCAAATCATGCTTATTCTTAAGGCAGCTCGTGAAGCCAATATTAACGACGTTTCAATCTCAGCGGAGGCTTAGACTATGATTATAGTTAGATGGGCAGCATCCATGGTGATGGCCGCGTTGATAACGCTGGGGCTTTTCTATTTCATGCAAGCGCTTATTGCGACTGGCGAAGGATTAGATGAGCCGCTTACCGTGGTTAAAATCATCGACTCAACAATGCCGGACATCGAGCTCGAGGTTATCGAAGAAATCGACAAGCCCGAACTTATCGAAGAAGTCACTGAAATAGTCGAAGAGGTTGAGCGTCAGGTAACCATTTCTGACGGACCAGATCTTAATATTGACCGGTCACAGGTTCAGATCGACACGGGTCTCGAGCTTAGCAATGCATCGATCTCCGCGACCGATGGTGACTACCTACCGCTTGTAGCTATTGCGCCACAATACCCAACTAGAGCCGCACAACGAGGTATTCAAGGCTGGTGTCTCGTCAGCTTCACAGTTGATGGTTTGGGCAACGTAGTAGAAGACACGATTGTTGTTGTCGACGCAGAGCCACCGAATATTTTCGATCGCTCGTCTGAACGCGCCGCTGCGCGATTCAAGTTTCAGCCACGAGTCGTTGATGGCCAAGGCGTAGAAGTTGCGGGCGTGCAATATCTGTTCCGCTACGAGCTAGAGGATTAATCATGTTGAAACTACTTACTTTAAAACGTGCGTTAGTCGCTTTCTTCGTCATCGCCCCACTCAGCTTCGCTTCTTTCGCTGCTGAAGAAGAGGATGGTCCTCGCAAGCCACCTGAAGCACGTACGTCAGGCACGTTGGGCCCGCAGGTCATGCGCGCTATCACCGAAATTCAGGAGATGATGTCGCCTGAAGATGAGGGTGATGAGCCGGATCTCGAAGGCGCTAAGCTCGCACTCGACGAGCTCTATGAGCGTCGTTATGAGCGGATGAATGACTTCGAGAAGTCTACCGTTCTTAACTTCTACACCAACTACTACCTAACGACCGAAAACTACGTCGAAGCGGTAAAGATCTTCGAAGAGCTTCTGACAATCGAGACTTTGCGCGCGGATACGCGTCTAAGAACGTTGCGATCACTCGGACAGCTCTATGCTGCAGAAGAGAACTGGCGGAACTCTATTCGTTATTATGAAGAGTGGCGAGATCTGTCAGAAGTGGAGGACAGCGTCGTGTTCCGTGGTCTGTCCTATGCTCACTATCAGCTTGAGGAATATGTGCCAGCGCGTGACTTCTGGCTAAGCTACTTAGATATGAAGTTTAACGACCGAGAGCCGGTAGAGCGTGATGATTACGCCTATCTGAATGGTTTGTATTTCACCCTAGAGGACTTCGAGAGTGCTCTGGATCTTACCAAGACCATGATTGTTAAGTTCGATAACAAGACAGACTGGCAGAACCTAAGCGCGATTTATGCAACTCTTGAAAACGATGAGCGGCGGGTTCAATCGCTTAACCTTTACTATCTTAAAGGGCTGCTTGACGATGAGACGCGTTTCCTGAACTTGGGACAGTCGCTTGCTGGAATAGAGGTGCCCTATAGCGGCGCAAAGATCATCCAAGAAGGACTGGAGAGCGAGGTGATCGAGACGAACGTTGATAACATGATCACGTTTACGCAAATGCTTCTTATCGCTAATGATCTCGACAGAGCCGTTATTCCAGCTACACAAGCTGCAGAACTCGATGAAACGGGTAACGCCTATGATACGCTGGGCTATCTGCACTATGTAATGAATAATTACGAGGAGGCAGCAGAGGCATTCAGGGCAGCGATCGAGAAAGGTGACCTTAAGGACGATTCGGATACGTATTTGTTTTTAGCGCGTGCCCTTTTGGAATTGCGGCTTTTTGATGAAGCGAAGGACGCAGCGTCAAAGGCTTCGGAGGCTGGGGATGAGCGTTCGACTAAGTCAGCACAGGACTTCCTAAAGCTCATAGAAAGTCGCCGTGGGTACTACTCCATCATCGCTCAGCGTAAAGCCGACGCAATTGACTTCTACCAAGGCTATCCACCGCTGCAGTAGCAGGCTAGCCAGACAGATGAACTAGTCAGGCGATATCCCAGAGCTTGAAATTCAGAGCTCTGACCCCATAAAAAGCCCGAAACGTATGAGTTCGGGCTTTTTTTTGCCCAATCAAAACGAACTCTTACCCAACGATTTTTGATAGACAGACCGAGGTAACACCATGCCCAAGACATCTAGTAAGCCCCAAGCGGAGACCCGGGGCTTTGAAACTGAAGCTAAACAATTGCTTCATCTGATGATCCACTCGCTGTACAGCAACAAAGAAATATTCTTAAGAGAGCTCATCTCAAACGCCTCTGATGCAGTCGATAAACTCAGGTTTGAGGCGCTTTCAAATCCTGAACTTCTGAGCGCAAACACACAGCCAAGTGTCACCATCGATTTTGATGCGGAAGCAAAGACGATTACTCTCTCCGATACAGGCATAGGCATGAGTCGTGATGAGGTGATTAGCAATCTCGGTACGATTGCTAAGTCGGGCACCGCTGCATTCCTAAAGGGTTTGACCGGTGATCAGAAGAAAGACTCACAGTTGATCGGTCAGTTCGGCGTCGGTTTTTATTCTGCGTTTATTGTCGCCGATACAGTAGAGGTACTCACCCGTAGAGCAGGCACAGAGGCGCAAGCAGCGACCCTCTGGCGCTCGAGTGGCGAAGCAGACTACACAATTGAAAGCGCCGAAAAAGCGGAAACGGGGACTGTCATCACATTACATCTCAAAGCTGGTGAAGCCGATTATGCTGACGGATATCGAATTCGATCTGTAGTAAAAAAATACGCGGACCATCTGTCTATTCCGGTGTTGATGACAAAAGAAGACCACGCCTTGGAAAATGAGTCAGACGAAAAATCTGATGCGGCGACTATTGATGGCAACGCGGACACGAAACCCGTAAAAGTCTATGAGGCCATCAATGCCGCGCAGGCACTCTGGACGCGCTCGCGTAGAGACATTAAGGACAATGAGTACAAAGAATTTTATAAACTCGTCACACACGACTACCAAGATCCACTGAACTGGAGCCATAACCGTGTCGAGGGCAAACTCGAATATACAAGCTTGCTCTATATTCCCGGCCAAGCACCCTATGATCTATGGAATCGAGATGCAGCACGCGGCCTAAAGCTGTATGTGCAGCGCGTTTTCATCATGGACGAAGCGGAGCAATTTCTTCCTCTTTATCTCCGATTTATTAAAGGGGTGGTCGATTCGAATGACATCTCGCTAAATGTGTCACGAGAAATTCTTCAGCAGGACCCCGTTGTCGACTCCATGCGCTCTGCACTGACTAAGCGCGCGCTGGATATGTTAGAGAAATTAAAGAAGAGCAAGCCGGAGGACTACGCGCAGTTCTGGAAAGAGTTCGGCTTGGTACTAAAAGAGGGGCCTGCCGAGGATTTCGCCAATAAAGAACGCATTGCGAAACTCCTACTGTTCAACAGCACTCATTCTGCAGACGATGCTCAAGATCAAGGCTTGGAGGAATATGTAGGCCGAATGAAGGAAGGGCAAGAGAAAATATATTTCTTGGTCGCCGAATCGGCTAAAGCTGCTCGCAACAGCCCGCATCTCGAAATCTTCCGTAAAAAAGGCATCGAGGTGCTGCTCCTTAGTGACAGGATAGACGAATGGTTGATTAGTCACCTCCGGGACTTCGATGGTAAGCAATTACAAGATGTCTCTCGGGGCGAGTTAGACCTTGGCAAACTTGATGACGAGGCTGACAAGAAAGAGCAAGAAGAGGTCGAGAAAAAACTCGAAGGACTCATTACGCGAGTTTCAGCCGTTCTAGAAGGCAAGGTAAAATCAGTGCGACTCAGTCACCGGCTTACCGACTCGCCCGCCTGTCTCGCTGTGGACGATTATGATATGGGGCTTCAAATGAGAAAGATTATGGAGGCGTCGGGGCAAGAGGTTCCCGAGGTAAAGCCAATATTCGAGTTGAATCCTGAGCATTTGCTCGTCACTAAAATGGATTCTGAGCAGGACGAAGAGCGCTTTGCTGATATTGCACAGATACTCTTTGCACAGGCAACGCTCGCAGAGGGTTCTCAACTTGACGATCCCGCTGAATTCTCTGCGCGTCTGAATAAGCTTTTGCTTTCGCTCGGCTAGTCTCACTCGGCTATTCTCGATGGCGGCGTCGATTTCTTTACCCTCCGCGTCGCTCGACCGCGGATGGAAGATATGGACGCAGCCCTTTCTACATCCGCTCGAGAGTCTCAATCCCGAGGAGATTCAGTCCCTGTTTAAGCGCTTCAGACGCTAAAACACAAAGACTCAGTCTCTGCGCGCGCGTTATTTCATCGGCACCTTGGATGGGACAGGCCTCATAAAAGCGCATAAAAGTACCGGCTAATTCGTAAAGATAGGTACTCAATGTGTTTGGGAAACAGTCCTGCGCGACGGCTTCAACTGTCTCGGCTAATTGAAGCGCCTTAAGAAGAAGCGCTGTCTCCTCAGGCGCCATCGAAGAGACTGCTGGTAGTAGACGCGCAGTTTGGGTGCTGTGACCTTGCTTCGCGAGAAGAGTTGCTATTCTCGCATAGGCATACATAAGGTAGGGGGCGGTGTTACCCTCAAAACTAAGCATCGAGGACCAGTCAAACAGATAATCACTGGTGCGATTTTTCGACAGATCGGCGTACTTAACCGAGGCGATGCCAACAGCTTGAGCGATTTTCCTGCGCTCGGCCTCTTCGATGTCTGGATTTTTCATGCTGACTAGCTCATACGCGCGAGACACCGCTTCGTTGAGTAAGTCTACGAGCTTTACCACATCACCGGAGCGCGTCTTAAACGGCTTGCCATCGCTCCCCATCATAGTGCCGTAGGAAATGTGCTCTAGGCTGATACTTGAGTCGCTGAAGCCTGCAGCAGCGGCGACAGCGAAGACCTGCTGAAAATGCAACGACTGGCGGGCATCAACGACATAGAGTGAGCGATCGGCGTTGAGAACGTGACAGCGGTAGTCGACGGCTGCTAAGTCAGTCGTCGCGTAGAGAAATCCTCCGTCGGTTTTTTGGATGATGACAGGCAGCGGATCGCCGTCTTTACCCACAAACTCGTCGAGGAATACGCACCATGCGCCATCTGACTCTTGCAAAAGTCCCGCATTTTCTAAGCGAGTTACGACACCCGCGAGCTGCGGATTATAAAAACTTTCGGCTTTGAGATCGTTCATCGATAAGGTCACATTGAGCTTATCGTAGACAGCCTGGCAATGTGTTAGCGACGTGTCGATGAAAGATCGCCACGCCTCTAAGTATTCCGGATCTCCACTCTGCAGCTTCACAACGCTTTCGCGCGCGCGTGCGGCAAACTCACTATCTTCATCAAAGCGTTTTTTCGCTGCTCGATAAAACCCTTCAAGGTCGGCGAGCGCGAGGCCCGCCTCGGCAGAAGACTCGCGCATAAAAGTAATCAACATACCGAACTGTGTGCCCCAGTCGCCAACATGATTTTGGCGGATAACCCGATGGCCCTGTCTCTCGAGAATGCGCGCGATGCTATCACCGATGATAGTGCCCCGGAGATGACCTACATGCATCTCCTTCGCCAGGTTTGGCGAAGAGTAATCGACAACGATAGTCTGCGGAGATTCAGCCGTCGATATCAGTAAGGACGGATTTTCCAATAGGGCATTCGCGCGCATACGCAGCGCTTCGACAGAGAGGTGAATATTTATGAATCCTGGCCCCGCAAGCTCATAACGCTCAACCAGCGGGTTGTCGGCAGCCTCTAACCGCGCCCGTAGTTCAGCGCCGAGTTCGCGCGGATTGCGTCCGAGTCGCTTGGCTAATGCCATAACGCCATTGGCTTGGTAGTCGCCGAATTCAGGTTTAGAGGCGGTAATTACATTGGGATTGACCTCGTCGAGGCCGGTGAGGGCCATAAGTTCTGCGCCGATGAAGTCAGTGAGCGTGCGTTTTATTGTATGCATTGGTATCGCTTATTTCTGGATGGAGAGAGTGCGACACCCGTCCAGCGGAATCGCATGCAGGCCTCGATAGCATTGAGGCGCTTAAGCGGCAATTGTACAACAAACTAAGCTGATATTTCGTGTAAACTGTGCGGTCTGAGAGGGTGAGAACACGCCGCAATGACAGATTTACCGAGCGACCCAGCAGTCGATAATCAAGTGGAGAAACTCCTCTCGAACGCCGTCGTGCGTGAATCGAGCGATCGCGGCACATCCGACGGGGGTAGCGGTGTCCAGCACGTAAAAGTAAGTGCGGCGCATTCTGGCCAACGCGTAGACAACTTCTTAATGCGTGAACTTAAAGGAGTGCCACGCACCCATGTTTATCGAATGATAAGACGCGGCGATGTAAGAATTAACAAGAAACGCTGTAAACCCGATCACAAGCTCATAGTTGGTGATGAAGTCAGAGTTCCACCTTACAGTGGCGCCAACGTTCAGGAGCCGGGAGAGCTTTCTTCGACTCTGAAGGCACGGCTGATAAATCTCGTGCTGTTAGAGTCTGAGGACTATCTCGTGATCGATAAACCTAGCGGCATGGCAGTGCACGGAGGTACGGGCATTCGTCTCGGCCTTATCGAAGCCGTCAGGCAGGTATCAACGCAGTGGGCTCAAGCCGAGCTGGTACACAGGCTGGATCGTGAGACCTCTGGTTGCTTGTTGATTGCAAAAAACGCGCTTTTCCTAAAAGCGGCACAGGATCAATTTAGGGCGAAAACTGTGTCCAAAGAGTATTTTGCTTTGGTTCATGGTTCCTGGCCTAGCTCAGTGTCGACGGTTAACGCTAGCTTAGTCAAAGATGCCGTGGGTGATGCTGAGAGAATAGTGCGAGTTTCTGATAGCGGAAAGCCTGCGCTTACGCGTTTCACTGTGCAGCAGCGATTTGCGAACGCCACATTAGTGCGCGCTGCACCTGAAACCGGTCGCACTCACCAAATCAGAGTGCATTGTCAATACACGGGACATCCAATAGTGGGCGACGATAAATACACCGCGCGAGAAATAGCCCCATCACTACGCAGAGTCACCAGCCTCTGCCTACACGCGGCAAAGCTTACATTTGATGATCCAAAGAAGGGCAAGCGTATTGAAGTTTCAGCTCCAATCAATAAGCACTTCTCATTATTACTCGAATCGCTCTAAAATCGTGATGTTTTACAATTAGATAGTCCCCATGTCATACACCAGTTTTGTCAGGAATCCTTTGACAGCGGGCCCCGAGACGCCTATTATTGCGCGCCTATGAATGACAGCGCGCTTTTCGAACCATTTCCCCACTACGTTGATGCCCGTAAGGTGTTCTCGCAGAAGGGAAAATTTGCAGGTGAATTGTCAAACGAGAAATTTAATCGCCTTCAAGCTTTATTGGTAGAGGGTTATTTTTCGGTAAGCGCCGAGTTAACCTTTTCGATCGGCGACCGTGGTCGCAAAATGATCGAAGGAGCGGTAGAAGCGCAGGTGTCGGTTGCCTGCCAGCGTTGCCTAAAACCTTTAGAATTAACGCTCGCGGACGACATACGGCTAGCGTTGGTTCAAGATGAAGAGGCCGCGGCGAAACTCGACGGCGAGATCGAGCCCTGGATCGAAGCAGAATATAGACTCGATCCTGCCAACATAGTGGAAGAACAGCTCCTATTGGCGATGCCTCTAGCTGCCTATCACGACCAGAACGAGTGCCAGATAGAGCTCCCTAGCTCTAATGCTGATGAGGCAGTTAGTGCGGAGCGAGATCAGAATCCCTTCGCCATATTGAAAGAATTAAAGAAGTAGTCGCATTGCGCTCATTTAGCGCATACAGAATTTTACTAGGAGAAAGACATGGCAGTTCAAAAGAGCAAAGTAACGCGTTCACGCAGAGACAAGCGCCGTTCACACGATGCGCTCACTGGTCCAACGCTGTCTACTGATAAAACGACAGGCGAAGTACATCGCCGTCATCACATCACTGCTGATGGCTTCTACAAAGGCAAAAAAGTGCTGGATCTCGGCACCGAGTAGCTTTGAATTCGAGTAAGTGCATAGCCATTGATGCTATGGGAGGAGAGGGCGGTCCTACTACGACGGTAGCCGCCACTCTGCTCGCTCTTCAGCAAAATCCGTTGCTTTCCGTGATTTTGGTTGGAGACGAGCGGGAGATCCTCGCCTCTGTTCCATCCCTCGAGGCCTTCTCTGGGCGCTACGATATCGTCCACACCCCTAATACCTTCTTTGACACAGAAAAGCCCGCCACCATATTGCGCTCAGGTCACGATACCTCGCTCTATCGCTGTGTCGAAATCCATCAGCAGGGGCGAGCCTCTGCAGTGGTCAGTGCAGGAAATACCGGAGCGCTTCTCTTACTGGGGCGTCACCTTCTTAAGAATGTCGTCGGGGTCGAACTGCCGGCGATTGTCGCCACACTGCCAAATATTCGCAGCCAAGCGCTCTTGCTCGACGTGGGAGCTAATCTTGCCTGTTCACCGCGACAGCTCGAACAGTTTGCTATAATGGGAGCTGTGCTTGCGCGGAAGCAGTTTGGCGTAGATCCAAAGGTCGCGTTACTCAATGTTGGCGCGGAAGACTACAAGGGCACAGCCATTATCCAAGACTCTGCTAGACTGCTCGAGTCACAAAGCCTGGTCAATTTTACCGGCTTCGTTGAGGCAAACTCTGTTTTTGAGGGTCAGGCCGAGGTCATAGTTTGTGACGGATTTGTTGGCAACGTAATGATTAAGGCGAGCGCTGGTGCCGTGAATGCCTTCATTAGCCAGCTTTCTAGGAGCTTTGCATCAACCGAGGAGTCGGATGTCAGAGAGGTCTACACGCGCCTCGATCCACAGCGATTTAATGGGGCAACCCTCTTAGGCTTGCAGGGTAATATAGTAAAAAGCCATGGCAATGCCGACATTTTCGGCTTTAGCTGCGCCATACAGCAAGCCTTTAACGAACAGCGCGATGAAATTCCCTCACTCATTGAGGAAGCCATCGCCCGCGTCGCCTCGAAAGCCGACAGATAATAAGGAGAATTTTGTGATGAGTACATTTGGCTTCGTATTCCCCGGACAAGGATCACAAAAACTCGGTATGCTCAGCGAGCTATCCGAGAAACACCCCAGCATAAAAGCGACGTTCGACGTAGCCTCCGAAGTGCTTCAGCGAGACGCTTGGGAAATAGCGCAAATAGACTCCGAAAATGTACTTGATCGGACAGATATTACCCAGCCACTGCTACTTGCCGCGTCGGTCGCTATCTGGCAAGCCTGGCAAGAGGCTGGGGGAGAGACGCCATCTATTCTTGCAGGCCATAGTCTAGGGGAATACTCCGCTTTGGTGTGCGCAGAGGCCCTAACGCTTAAAGACGCGCTAAGATTGGTCAATAGGCGCGGACTTTACATGCAAAACGCAGTGCCACCAGGCACAGGCAAGATGGCAGCGATCGTGGGTCTGGATGACGAGGCTATCGTGACTGCCTGCAACGAAGCTGCGCAGGGTGAGATAGTCTCTCCCGCTAATTTTAACTCAAAAGGGCAAACAGTCATCGCTGGGCACGCAGATGCCGTCGAGCGCGCTATGTCGGCTTGTAAGGCGGCTGGAGCAAAGAGGGCGCTGCCTTTGAATGTAAGCGTTCCCTCTCATTGCGAGTTAATGCGACCTGCGGCAGAGGAGCTGGCTTTAGATCTTGAGGCCATCACTTTTTCGACACCTAAAATCGCCGTTGTGCAAAACTCAACCGCAGAAATTGTTTTGGACCCACAGCAGATCAAAGCGAATTTAATTAGTCAGCTCTATTTGCCAGTGCAATGGGTCGATTCAGTCCGTGTAATAGCTGACTTTGGCGTGCAGAAGCTAGTCGAATGTGGGCCAGGCAAGGTGCTTTGCGGCCTAATTAAGCGTATCGATAGCGAGCTGATCTGCATGGGTTCAGAAGACCCCCTCGACTTTGACACAGCGCTCACTCAATTCCCGCGATAAACGGGTCACAAAATCAGTGACCTGCGGCACATACTTCAAGGACTTCACATGACAGACACTACAAAAACAGCACTAGTCACAGGCGCGAGCCGCGGTATAGGCAAAGCGATCGCACTGGAACTCGCGCAAGCCGGTTTCTTCGTTATAGGAACCGCCACCACCGATGCTGGCGCCGCTGCGATTTCGGATTATTTGGCAGCCGAGGGCTTAAAAGGAAAGGGGTTTTCGGCCGACGTATCAAATGACGACTCAGTAGCTACACTCTTCGCGGCGATTCTTGCAGATCATGATGCCCCTTCCGTCATTGTGAACAATGCAGGGATTACTGCTGACAACCTCTTAATGCGGATGAAAGGAGATGAGTGGGCCTCTGTGATCGATACTAATCTTGGTTCAATGTTCAGGGTTTGCAGAATCGGTGTCAAAGCAATGACTAAGGCTCGTTGGGGCAGAATAATCAATATCAGTTCAGTGGTTGGTGCAAGCGGAAATCCGGGGCAAACAAACTATGCGGCATCGAAAGCTGGCGTCGAGGGTTTTACTCGCGCACTCGCAAAAGAAGTTGGCTCTCGTGGAATAACAGTCAATGCAGTAGCCCCCGGCTTTATTGAAACAGATATGACTAACGCCTTGCCGGAAGCCCAGGCCGCCGCGTTGATCTCGCAGATTCCGCTAGCGAGACTCGGCCAGCCCGAAGAGATCGCCAGTGTAGTAGGCTTTCTGGCATCAGAAAAAGGCGCGTACATCACTGGAGAAACGCTACAAGTCAACGGCGGAATGTACATGAATTAGACCGCTTGACACGCAATTCTGAGTGTCGAAGCTTTCGCTAACTTCATGAGTTTATTAGGACATTTTCTGGCGGCGCGTAAATTTAAATTTAGGCATTACATCGACTCAAAATAGGGGTAAACTTGCACTCCAATTTAGGTGGTTGGCTCAATGCTTAGCAGGGCAACCCTAAAAAAGGCGAGGTTCGGAGGCTCTTCTGGGTAACAGTTACCGGGTAGTTCTCGAAGCACGCTTCACCATAATCGCCACTAAGAAATTGCATGGGATAACCCCGTCAAGGCAATCAAAAACCGTACAAGAGACAGTTTTAGGAGCTAATATATAATATGAGTAGCATCGAAGAGCGTGTAAAAAAGATCGTCTGCGAACAGCTAGGCGTTAAAGAAGACGAAGTTAAAGCGACGGCATCTTTCGTTGATGATCTAGGCGCAGATTCTCTAGACACTGTCGAACTGGTTATGGCCCTTGAAGAAGAATTCGAGACTGAAATTCCGGACGAGGAAGCTGAAAAAATTACTACTGTCCAATTGGCCGTCGATTACATCAACGCCAACCTCTAAGTTTCGCGCGAGCGACTTAGGTCCACGAAGCTACTCCGGAGAAATCTTGAGTAGCTTTTGTGTTTCTGATGTTACAACTTTGGGAGCCAACCGATGAGTAAAAGACGCGTTGTAGTTACAGGGCTTGGGCTCGTGAGCCCAGTCGGAAACGATGTGGAGTCCTCGTGGGAGGCAATGAAATCTGGCAAAAGTGGGATTTCAACTCTGACACAAATTGACACGAGCGACTTTACCACCCATTTCGGCGGTTCAATAAAAGACTTCGACTGCGAACGTTATATCCCAACCAAAGATGCACGGCGCATGGATGTTTTTATGCACTACGGCATTGCTGCGGGGGTGCAGGCTTTTGATGATTCAGGCTTAGGCGAGGCAGATTTTAACCCAGAGCGTTTCGGCGTTGCTGTCGGCTCTGGAATCGGCGGCATTAATATGATCGAAGCGACTGCATTGTTAATCGATTCGTCAGGCCCGCGCAAAGTCTCACCATTTTTTGTTCCTGGCTCGATTGCCAACATGATTTCAGGCAACCTTTCGATATGCTTCAATCTGCAAGGCCCCAACATAGCAGTCACCACAGCGTGTACAACGGGGACACATAACATTGGTCTGGCGGCCAATATGATACAGAATAATCAGGCCGACATTATGCTAGCAGGCGGCTCTGAGATGGCCACATCGCCCACGGGGCTCGCTGGATTCTGTGCAGCCCGCGCGCTCTCCACACGTAATGACGATCCCGCCCGGGCGAGCAGACCTTGGGACAAAGAACGCGACGGATTCGTGCTCAGTGACGGTGCTGGGGCTATCATGCTGGAAGAACTCGAGCATGCGAAAGCGAGAGGGGCGACGATTTACGCCGAACTTGTCGGCTTCGGAATGAGCGGCGACGCATTCCACATGACATCACCACCTGAGGGCGGTCGTGGCGCTGCATTGTGTATGCGCAATGCATTGCTAAGCGCAGAACTCGACGCGCGTCAGATTGATTATGTCAACGCGCACGGGACTTCGACGCTCGCCGGTGACATCGCCGAGACACAGGCGATAAAAAGCGTCTTCGGGGCTCACGCCGCGTCTCTCGCGGTGAGCTCGACCAAATCGATGATCGGCCACTTGCTTGGCGCCTCGGGCGCAGCGGAGGCTATCGTTACGATCCTTTCCATCAAGCACCAGATACTCACTCCAACAATTAATTTAGAGACGCCGGATGAAGGCTGCGACCTAGACTATGTGCCACACACCGCTCGCGATGCGACACTCAAATATGCGCTGAGTAACTCGTTTGGCTTCGGTGGCACTAACGGCAGCCTCATCTTTGCACAGTACACGTGAGGCTCAGCTAATTGCGCTCGCATTGGCGACAGCTGGCGATTGCAGCATTATTGGGCTTTGTGCTCAGTAGTGCCTCGTTCGCCTATCTTCTATCGCCGCCCTCTGAATTTCCTTCTACGCAAAATGAGCCGCTACTGCTCGAGATAGCGCGGGGAAGCTCCTTTAAATCTGTAGCAGCCACCCTTAAAAACAACGGCGTGATCCGCTCGACACTCGCCTTCGAGATACTGGCATTGCTCAAGGGTGATCGATCGCAGTTAAAAAGTGGCGAGTACGAGTTTCCGCGTCGAACCTCTGCAATAGAAGTCTTGGCCAATCTCGTTGCTGGAAATGTAAAGTCCTATCAGGTTACGCTAGTTGAAGGGTGGACGCTCCGTCAATGCCTACAAGCCCTCGCAATGAGTCCAGGACTGATGCCAACTTTGAGAGATGTCGATGACCCTGCGCTTCTCGCGTTCGTCCAAAACGGCGCAGGCAGTGCCGAGGGGCTATTCGACGCCAATACCTTTCGGTATACGCGTGGCGATACCGACTTGGCGATACTAAAGAGAGCGCACAGTCAGCTTTCCGATAAGTTAGCCTCCTACTGGGAACGAAGAGCACAGGGGTTGCCTCTGGATACACCCTATGAGGCCCTAATACTTGCCTCTATCGTCGAAAAAGAAACCGGGCTCGCAGCAGAGCGCGCCAAAATTGCTGGAGTATTTTATAACCGAATTAATTCCGGCATGAGGTTACAATCAGATCCGACGACTATATATGGATTAGGTGGCCGCTATACTGGAACACTAACCCGAGATCAGCTGCGAGAGGAAACACCGTACAACACCTATCGAATTGATGGGCTTCCTCCTACGCCTATCGCATTGGTCAGTGATTTGGCGCTCAAAGCGGTACTAAATCCGGAGTTGCACGACTACTATTACTTTGTTTCGAACTCGAACGGCGGTCATGTTTTTTCAAGAACACTTGAAGAGCACAATGCGGCCGTGGCAATTTTCCGTTCGGCGCTTGGTGACTCTCAACCGGACTCGCTACCGGAGCCTATACCAGAGTCTCAAAATGATTCTGCGGTGCAGGCAAATACAATAGATGAGGACAACAGTGAAAGGTAAATTTATTACCATTGAAGGCGTCGAGGGCGTAGGCAAGAGTACTAATATCGCCAATATCGAAGCATTTCTGACCGCGCAGGGCATTGACTTCATCCGAACCCGAGAACCTGGCGGCACTGTTATCGCAGAAAAAATACGCGAACTACTACTAGACCCTGAAATTGAATCTATGGGTGAATTGACCGAACTTCTCCTCGTCTTCGCCGCGCGCGCTGAGCATCTCGAGAAGGTAATCCAGCCTGCGCTAAGCAGGGGGATTTGGGTGCTCTGCGACCGTTTCACCGATGCCACTTTTGCTTATCAAGGCGGCGGGCGTGGGCTGTCGTTAACCTCTATCGAGGCTCTGCAAGATTTAGTCCAAGGAGAGCTCCGTCCAGACCTTACGATCATATTAGACCTCGATCCCGAAGTGGGGCTCGCACGCGCTCGCGAACGGGGAGAGCTAGATCGTTTCGAAAATGAGGCACAGGCTTTCTTTACGAAGGTGAGGGCGGCCTATCTTTCGATTGCGGCGGCTAACCCTGAGCGCTGCCTAGTCATCGATGCAGGTCAGTCCCTCGAACAAGTCAAACAAACTCTCGAAATGAGTCTCTTAAATAAACTGACTTATCTGGGGATTTCTGGTGAATAACGTCGTCGCCTGGGAGTATCCTTGGCTACAGGATTTGCTCGAATCGTTTCAGCGTAGCCACAAAAGCAGCACTCTCGCCCACGCATATATCTTGAGCGGTTCAAGAGGGCTAGGTAAAAAACAATTCGCGCTTGAATTCGCTTCGTTTCTAACTTGCGAGAGACCAAGCACAAAAGGCCCCTGCGGTGAATGCAAAAGCTGTAAGTTAAACGTCACCGCGAACCACCCTGATGTCCTTTACCTTGCTCCAAATGAGCCCGGCAAAGCACTCACTGTGGACCAAATCCGTAGACTGAGTGACTACGTTCACGTTTCAAGCCATGCTGGCGGCGCCAGAGTGGCCGTGCTTGCCGAGGCGCATAAAATGAATAGCAGTGCGTCTAACGCATTGTTGAAAACGCTCGAAGAGCCCCATGAGTCGACCTATCTTTTTCTCGTTACCGACTCGCTGGGTTTGCTAAGCCCGACGATACGTTCGCGCTGTCAGCGCATAACACTCCCAACCCCTTCACTAGCAGTGAGTCTCGAATGGATGCGAGCACTCAAGGTGAGAGAATTTGATGAGCAGCTTGCAACTAGTTGTCTAAAGGCCTCAGGGGGCAGTCCTCTGTTGGCGATGGAAATGCTTTTAGATGAAAGCTTACCAACTCGGCAAGCGTTAGAGCATGAGTTCATCGCCTGCTTAACGGGCAATTCGTCGCCCGATAATCTCTTAGCGTCTTTATTAAAATCTGAACCCATCACAGCCATCGAGCATATCCTGAGCACGACTGCACACTGCGCAAAGCTTATGCTCGTAAACCCGTCGGAGTCGCACGACAGCAGTAACGATACAGGCGTCCTAGGCGGACTTGCCCCCAGTTCTGCCTGGGATCGATTTCTGGAACAAGTAAAAACAAGCGATGGGGACTATAACGCAAGGAGGAGGGCGCTGTTTGGAAACAGGTTGGTGCGCCTTTACGACGAAATCGAGAAAGCGCGTCGACAGCTTCAATCGTCATCCAATCCGAACAGCAAGCTTCTTTTAGGGTCACTTTGTTGGCTGACTAGTCGAGCACTCAAGTAGTTTCGGCGAGCAAGGATTCTACGCGGCCAGCTATGGCTAGGCTCGAAGTTAGCCCGGGTGAATCGATTCCAAACAAATTGATTAAATGGGGCAAACCTACCTCATCTTCGTTTCGAATGACAAAGTCGGAAGGTGCTCCTTCTGTTTTTAACTTCGTTCGTATACCGGCATAGCCGGGCTTTAACTTAGATGGATCGAGAGTAGGAAAATACTGCTGCACAGACCGTGCGAAAATAACCGCCTTAGATGGGTCTACGGAATAATCAATGTGTTCATACCACTCAGCATCCGGTCCAAATCTGAGCGCGCCGCTCAAATCGATCGTGGCATGAATACCGAGCGCGTCATTCTCACTGTCTGGCAGTGGATAAATGAGGTGCGTGAATGGATTTCTACCCGTGTAATTGAAATAACTGCCTTTGCTAAAAAGCTGTTCTGGGAGTGCATGGCTCCGCTGTATTCTCGAATCGAAACCGTTAAGTTCGAGTTCGCTAAAAGCCATAGCGGCCAAATTCAGAGCGCCTAGACCTGCGCAGTTTATTAGAATCTTAGTTCTCAGCGCGTAAGGCTGTCTCAAGCGACCATCGTCGATAATGATAGACAAGCGAAAGCCCTGATCCTCTAGTTTGATCGATTCAACACTAGTAGAACGAGAAAAAATCACGCCTTGTTGCTCTGCATTTGTAAGGAGGCTTTGCATATACGAATGGCTATCGATAATACCGGTCGAGGGAGAGAAGAGGGCAGAACTCGCCGCTAATGCTGGTTCTATTCGTTGAAGCAACGCATGATCAATCATCTTGAGATTATTCACACCGTTTTCTATTGCTTTTTTCTCGAGCGCCTCGAGTATTGATTCTTGGCCAGACTGCGCAACTACGAGCTTACCTATCCTTGCATGTGGAATCTCGAAGCGTAGGCAGTAGTCGTAGAGCAACTCCCGTCCCTTTAAACAAAGTTCCGCTTTTAAACTCTCGGTGTCGTAATAAATACCTGCATGGATGACTTCGCTATTACGACTGCTCGTCTGCATTCCAAAGTTTTTTTCACGCTCGAGGATAACTATATTTTTATTCGTATACGCAGGGTTCCTCGAAAGCTGAAAGGCGACTGCCAGCCCTACGACGCCGCCGCCAACAATGACAATATCAAACTCATCCACCTTAGCTGCTCCCACTTACAGCGCCTTCTATCACTCTAAAGGTAAGGTTGATGCGAACTCCCACTGGGACCTTAGTCTTGGCGATCTGATGCACCCAGCTTTCTTGAACGCCTGGTTCCATAATAAGCAAGCTGCCGCTACGCAAGTTCATCACAACTCTTTCGCTAAGTTCGGTATCTGTTAGCCCTAGTGATGGCTTGCGCTTCAATTGAAATCGACGCGTAGCTCCTAAACTTAATGACGCTATTCGCGGCGAGGGGCCTAACTCTGGCTCGTCGTCGGCGTGCCACGACACACTGTCTTCGCCCGATCGGTATTTGTTGATCAGCACGCAGTTAAAATCGGCGCCGGAAACCTTGTTAACAAAATCACGAATACTGGCCATCTCTTGCGTCCAAGGCACAGGGTGAAGAGAAATATTCGAATAGGCATAACGACAATGTTCGTCGCCCATCCAGCACTGAAGCCGAGGGACAGGAATTGTTCGGCCCGCGATGCGGATTTCATCCTGTCGCCATGGAGTCGTTAAATCGATCGCGTCGAAAGCCTTTAAAGATAGCGATGGGTCGAATGCGTGCGGGTATTCGATAATCAGATCTTCGCCCAGAGCGTGAACAACGCTTGCTGGTGTAGATAAGATCTCGCGCACTAGCTCTGACAATACGGGGGTGTCAGCTTCGGAGCCGGTTGGCCCATCAAATAAATCATTCTGCATTAGGTTATTGAACCCGTAAACTCGTCTATCCCGCGAATCATTGTGTCGCCTCTACAAATTCACGCCTCAATCGTGCATCGATTATGAATAATCGAGTGTAAATTGTTTACGTTTATCTTAAATGTCTTGAGGAATGCGTCAAAAGCAACCTACAATACTAATTCCGGTAATAAAGATTACCGGAATTAGAAGAATAATATACCGAACACCCATCCTTCTTGTCTAGAAAGGTAAAACGCTTTCCGACAACCCCTTCAGAAAGCTTACCAGAATCCGATAGATATAAGGCTCCTAACGCAATTAGCTAAGACTCTACTCACGCTTGAGCCACGAACTATGGCAAAAACACCTTCATGCCCTCCCGCATTTTTCGATACGCTCGAAGCAATGGAGAACCCGTTTAAGAACAGAATCGCCTCAGTAAATCACCTATACGCTGAATCTCCAGAAAACGCTGTAGAAGATTACCAGTATGCCAGCGAATTTATTTACAGCTATCGAGGCAGCCCTGACACTTTCAACACTTACAGACGCGAGATTGAGCACTTTTTACACTGGTGCTGGGTCGTTAAACGGCAGTCGATAACCTCCATCGATCGCAATCACATCGAGGAATTTATCGATTTCTCACGCTCTCCCCCAATAACATGGATCTCAGCGAGCAACGAAGCACGCTTTATCCTAGGGTCGGGCGAGCGCAAAGCGAACCCAGAGTGGCGTCCATATACGAGTTCGACAGCGAGCAATGGAGGCGAATATGCCCTCTCCCAGTCCTCGCTTCAATCTTTACTTGGAGTCTTAAGTAGCTTCTTTAACTATCTGATTCAAGAGGAATATATTAAATCTAACCCACTCGGACAACTGCGGCAAAAAAGCAAATTTATACGAAAACACCAAGGCGCAAATAAAATAAGGCGCCTCTCTCCGTTGCAATGGGAGTATACAATTGGCTGCGCGGAGAAAATGGCTGCCGAAGACCCACTGGTGCACGAACGCTCGCTTTTCATCATGCAAGCTCTTTTCGCCATGTATTTGCGTATTTCCGAGCTGGTAGTTACTCCCCGCTGGGAACCTCAGATGGGACATTTCCAACCCGATACCGACGGTAACTGGTGGTTCTTAACCGTCGGCAAGGGTAATAAGGAGCGCGAGGTCTCTGTCAGCGATGCCATGCTCGAGGCACTCAAGCGCTACAGATTATCTCGCGGCCTATCACCGCTACCCTCCACGGGCGAATCAACCCCCCTAGTTCATAAAACCCGCGGCAAAGGCGGAATTAGCAGCACACGACAGATTCGAGCAATCGTACAGCGTTGCTTCGATAGCGCTGCGGCAGCAATGCGTCGTGATGGCTTCGTTGACGATGCCGAGCGACTTGCCGACGCAACAGTTCACTGGCTTCGGCACACGGGAATATCAGAGGATGTAAAGCACCGCCCCCGGGAGCACGTGCGTGACGATGCGGGGCATGGTTCGAGTGCGATTACCGATCGATACATTGACGTCGAGAGAGCCGAGAGGCACGCGTCAGCGCGCTCCAAAGTTATCAAGTAGTGCTCAGCTAACGCTTCAAAACGTCGCGCTTGCCAATTCTGTCTGGAAAAAGGCAACACACACTGCTCACTTCTAAATTAGTTCAATTTCCTCTAGTCTTGAGACCTACGCTCAAGGTAACAATATTAGGAGTATTGAGCCAGCGGCCTTTCTGGGGCGTATCAACTTCTGAGTGCCTAATAAGACTCCTAGAAAGCTAGTTAGAAAGATAGATTAGCCGAGGTCACGAAAGGTGCGCAGTTTTTTGAACAAGGTAGCAGTGAAGTTTATAGCAACTCGATAGATATTCAGAAGCATTGGAGAATCATGACTAATTTCTCACGAACACTTTTAGCGCTCGGCTTTGGCGTCATTGGATTCGCACAGGTTGCGACCTCCGAAGTCACAGAACCTAACTCACTACTCGAAGCAGAATCGCTCTATAGCGAACTCGTGAGTGAGCCAGTTTATGGCGAGACTGCAATCGAACTGCTCGAACAACTCGAAACCAAACACTACGCCTCGATCGAGATCGACGATAATTTTTCATCATTGTTATTTGACAAATATTTAGATGCACTCGATGGCTCCAAACTCTATTTTCTCGCCGAAGACGTTCAAAAGATTGCTCGCTATCGCTACACACTCGACAACAGTCTTTCCTCGGGGAATGTAGAGCCCGGATTTGAAATCTATAATCTCTATCACAAGCGAGTTATTGAAAGACTAATTTACGCGATTAATCGAATCGAGAACGCTGTTCCAGAAATGGATTTCACCGTAGAAGAATACTTGTTGTTAGACAGAGAGGATGAGCCATTCGCGGCGACCGAAGAGGAACTCAATGAAATATGGCGAAAGCGAATAAAGAACAGCGTTCTAAGCCTTAGACTCACAGGTGATGACGAAGAAGAAATAGTCGAAAAGCTCAGCAAGCGCTACCGCAATCAACTCAGCCAAGTTTTAAAAACAAATGGCAAAGATGTATTCCAAGCTTATCTTTCAAACGTCGCCGCGACGGTAGATCCGCACACCTCTTATTTTTCGCCGAGGGATTCTGAAAACTTCAACATGGGCCTATCGCTCTCGCTGCAAGGCATCGGCGCACAGCTCACTACAGAGGATGAATACACCAAGGTCGTTGAACTGATTAAAGGAGGCCCCGCCGAGCGTGCTAACGAACTGCAGGAAGGCGACAGAATCATAGGAATCGGTCAGGGCGTAGACGGCGAGATTCAAGATGTTGTGGGCATGCGTCTCGATGATGTTGTTGCACAAATTCGCGGAGAGAAGGACACCGTGGTGCGGCTGAGCGTTATTCCTGTCGACGCAGTCTCTGAGAGCAGCGCGAGGACAATCAGTATCACGCGAGATACCGTAAAACTCGAGGACCAATCAGCGAAGAAGGAGGTAATAGAACTCAGTTATGCCGATCAGGATTACAAGATTGGCGTCATCAGCCTTCCTACTTTCTACTTCGATTTTGAAGCCGCGGCGCGCGGCGACGAAGACTTCAAAAGCTCGACACGGGACGTTCGCAATCTTCTCGAAGAGTTGAAAGAAGAGGAAGTCGATGCCGTGGTCGTCGATCTTCGCAACGATGGCGGCGGCAGTTTGAGCGAAGCGAATCAGCTTGTCGGCCTCTTCATAGATACCGGTCCAACCGTGCAGATCCGCTACTCTGGCCTGCGCAATGGCTTTACACGATCGTTCGGTGATAGCGACCCGGAGGTCGTCTACGATGGCCCTCTCGCGGTTCTCGTCAATCGCACAAGCGCCTCGGCGTCAGAAATTTTCGCCGGCGCGATACAAGACTATCAACGAGGCATAGTGCTCGGTGGGCAAACGTTTGGCAAAGGCACAGTGCAAGAGATCATCCCTATGTCGTTCGGCCAAGTAAAACTCACGAGGTCCAAGTTTTACCGGATTTCTGGAGAAAGCACACAGCACCGCGGCGTGCTACCCGACATCACCTTCCCTGATTTTTATGATGCCTATGATGACATCGGCGAGAGTAGTTTGGATGGAGCGCTGCCTTGGGACACGGTTAGACCCGTAGAATTTAGAACCTACCACCCGGTTCAAGCCTTCTTGCCAAAGCTGCGTGAGCTTCACGAGGCGAGGGCTGCAGAATCTCCCGACTTTCAATACATGATCGATCAGATCGAAAGGACTAGGCAGCTGCGCGAACGCGAATTGCTCCCGCTAAACGAGGAAATCGTTAAAGCAGATCGCGAGCGAGTCCGTCGGGTAGAATTTGATGCGGAAAACCTCAGGCGTAAATTGAAAGGCCTAGAGCTGAAAGAATGGGTCGAGGAGGAGGATCTCTATAGCGATGAGGTTGCCCGTGCAGTGGATTCTGATTCTTCGTCCACTGAAGAATCAGCAGAGAACCAAGAAATTGCAATAAAAGAAGACTCAGAGTCGAGCGCATCAGCAGCCACTATTGCAGAAGCTGACGGCGATGAAGAAGCCGAAGAGCCAGAGGAAACCGACCCCCTTCTCCTCGAAAGCGGCCGGATTCTTGCAGACTTTATCAACCTGAGTAACGGAGATCTAAGCGCGAGATACTAGAAATTAATGCCCGCGGAGAATCCGCAGACGATCGAATACGGCTCATTATGGTAGTAGTCCCAATGCGCTTGAGGCGCTAGCGTAAAGCGGCCGAATTCAAATTCATTGAGGATGCCGGCGCGACCTACCGTGACGCGTTCATAGACCTCGCTGCGTTTTTTGGCAGGCTCGCCGATGTGGTGGACGCCCTCCTCGGCATGTTCAAAAACCGTTCGGAATTCTTTGCCAATACCAAACTGCAAAATAACGCCAGTCTCGAAAGGATGAAAATCAAGGTTTGTGTTGCTTCGGTACTGAAGGTTCGAATCCCGCTTACATTCATTGGAAATAGGAATCTACTCCGAAACCCTCTTCACAAACTCGGATTTCAGACCCATTTGACCGATGCCGGAGATTTTGCAATCAATGTCATGGCCGTCTGCGGCTTCGGGTATAAGCCGGATTGACTTAACTTTGGTACCCACCTTCACAACACCGCCCCTAAATTTGAGATCCTTGATAACGGTCACTGTGTCACCATCCCTAAGTTCTGCACCGTTGGTATCGCGAATGATTTTGACATCTGCTGAATCAGCTCTTGAATCTTTCGTCCATTCATAGGCACATTCAGGGCAAATTAGTATTCCACCATCTTCATAGACATAGGCTGATTGGCATTGGGGACAGGATGGAAGTTCACTCATGGCTATATCCTTGGTTTTTTATGAGTTGATTTTGATAGTTTTCTCGCGCGATGTATGACCATGCGTGATGGTTAGGTTTGATTTAGCAACACCTAAAACTTTAGACAAAAGCTTAATCACGGCTTCATTGGCCCTGCCATCTTCGGGTGCTGCGGTGACATAAATTTTGTAAAGAACGGTGCCATCAGCGCTTGTTTGCTTTTTGATACTTTCGGACTTGGCCTTAGGGGTGACCTTGACACGTAGCGTATCGGGCGGGTTTTGATAATCAAAAAGATCAAGCATTCAGGGTATCCTTTGCCTTTTGAGCGCAAATTCATAATTGGGAAGAAAGCTCAGATGCGCTTTGCCTTCCTCGATAGGGGTATTTTTTAGCATTTGTAGGGGTTGGTTGGTCTGAGTCTGCTTGACTCGCGGGGTTACAATACAGGTATTAACGCCACATAAAGAGCCTAGATATGCAGATCAAGCGCTTACTGTATCATCTCGATGAGAGTTCTAGAGGCCATTAACATGAACGCCAAAAATACCCATCCCGCTGCGAGGAAAGTAAAGAGCAGCGCCAAGTGTCTGCTTGATCTGGGCTAGATAGTATCAGCAGTAACTTATAGTAGGTATGTTTTTGGGTGTGTTTAGTTTGAGATTCGGGCCGAAGCCTGTAAAGCGAAGATAATTGGCGGAGGAGGAGAGATTCGAACTCTCGGAAGGCTTTCACCTTCGCTGGTTTTCAAGACCAGTGCATTCAACCACTCTGCCACCCCTCCGCAGCACGGCGCAAATACTACTACAAAATGACTCGCAGTCAAATAGCGAATACCGACAATGGCGACTTTTCTGCTTGAAACTCTGCTAGACTGTCTCTATAACTAAAAGCAAGGATGTCGATATTCAGGTAAGACCGCATTGCCGCAGTCTTCGTATTATCCTTGGCAATGTCCACAAAGCACCAACTACAGGAATACCACTATGAATGAGCTTAATCTAAACGTTAGCCGCGCCGACCAGCAGGCCGCCTCGGTAAACAAAGTCGTTCGTAATACCTATACCCTACTTTCTATGACGCTTTTCTTCAGCGCCCTATGTGCTGTTGCCACAATGGCATTGGGGTTTGGTCAAGGCGCTGGTCTACTAATGATCATCGGCGGCTTTGTCATGTCATTTGTAGTGAGAGCAACTGCCGAATCGAGCAAAGGCATCTTGGCAGTCTTTGTTTTCGCGGGCCTCATGGGCGGCGGTCTTGGCCCGATGTTGTCAGTCTATCTCGCAGTCTATTCGAACGGCGCCGCAATAATTGCCCAAGCGCTTGGCGGAACGGGTCTGATTTTCTTGTCTCTGTCGGGTTATGCCTTAACCACGGGCAGAAATTTTAATTTTCTTGGCGGATTCCTCGCCACCGGCATGATGGTCATGCTTGTTGCGATGATAGCCAATATTTTCTTGCAAATTCCTGCAATGAGCTTGGCGATTTCGGGTGCGGTGATCATGCTTATGTCAGGATTCATTCTTTATGACACAAGTCGCATTGTGAACGGGGGCGAACGAAATTACATCATGGCGACGATCAGCCTCTATCTCAGTATTTTCAACTTATTCATTCACCTACTCAACCTCATAGCCGCACTTACAGGCCGCGAATAGCGAGCACTGCTAGTTCAAATTAATCTGGGACCCTCCTCGGGTCCCAGATTATTCTTCCTTAGCAATCGATTGTCCGTGACTGTTTCCCTAGTTGCTCTTCAACGGCTAAACTCTACGCCATGACTTCCCTTGCTGACACTCCTAAAGCCCCTGGCGCGCTGCGCTATACCCTGCTTATCAACGCTGCGCCGCAATCAAGCCAAGCGAGTAAGTCGGCGCTGCGGTTCGCTGAGTCACTTTTGCAGATGGGCCACAACATCGAACGCCTCTTTTTCTATGGCGATGGCGTACTGAACGCATCAAGTCTCACTGTAATGCCACAGGACGAAATAAATATTCCAGCCGCGTGGCATGCGTTGATTGAAGCAAACGGTTTATCTTCAGTTGTCTGTGTGTCATCGGCGATACGCCGCGGTATTGTCGATACTGCGGAAGCACAGCGACACGAACTTTACGCGACTAGCTGCTTCACGAGCAGTGAGATTGGCGGTCTCGGACAGTTAATCGAAGCCCTAAGCAATTCCGATAGGATGCTAAGTTTTGGATAACGACATATCAAACAAGCAGACGATAAGCCTCATTGCCAGACGCGCGCCCTATGGCAGCGACGGCGCACGACAAACTTTAGATATCGCCTTCGCCGCAGCGGTATTCGAAAAATCGCTTAACTATATTTTTATCGGAGACGGCGTATTTCAACTCGTCGCGGGACAAAGCCCCAAGGTGATTTCTAGCAAGCCCCTGGGTGCGGCACTAGAAACCCTCGAACTCTATGGAATAAGTGAGGTCTTTGTGCATCGAGATTCTCTGCTCAGTCGCGGACTTACTGAAAGCCAGCTCGTCTGCAGAGCATTTTTGATCGAAGATTGCGCGCTCAAACAGTTGATAGCCGAGTCCACGTATGTCATTAATCTGTAGTCGCTAAGCGCACAAGCTTGACAAGGATGATCATGAATAGCCTGCACATTATTGCCAAAGCGCCCACTTCAGCGAGCATAGCGGAGCTGAGTGCCATCGTAGACGAAGGCGATGTGCTCATTTTTATCGAGGACGGCATTTATTTTGCCCGCACCGAATTCTCACCTTCATCTGCTCCCAGATTCAATCATCTGGAATGCTATTTTCTGGAAGAAGACCTCGCCGCCCGCGGCATCGATATACTCGAGGGTATGCAGACCGTGGACACGCGAGGGTTTGTCGCGCTTAGCGCTCGACTGCCGCGGAGTGTGAGTTGGTATTAAGCATGACTAGTCCCACAGACACCTCGCACGAACAGTTGGCGGATAGAAACCTCAGCCTTGACGCGGAGGGTTTTCTCAAACACTTATCCGATTGGGATGAGTCAGTAGCTACTCTTCTCGCCGGGAACGAAAACATTAAACTCGAAGAGGCGCAGTGGGAGGTGATACATATGCTACGCGCGTTTTATCAATCCCACCAAATAGCACCAGCCAATCGCGCTCTGGTGAGCCTCGTCAGGCGAGAGCTTGGCGCTGATAAAGGACAAAGCCGATATTTAATGAGTTTATTTGGTGGCAGCCCTGCCAAAACTGCCGCAAAGGTTGCGGGGCTACCCAAACCTGAGAATTGCCTCTAAATCCTAGGGCGCGCGAAACCAATCAAGCTTTTCACGTAACGACACCACACGACCGACAATAATCAGCGTCGGGGGCTTAATTTCGTCAACGAGAATTTGCTCACGGATCGAAACAAGGTTGGCTACACTGACTTTTTGTTCACGGGTAGTTCCCTGCTCGATAACAGCAACTGGCATAGACGGATCCATCCCGTGGGCAAGTAGCTCATCACAGATTATTTGAAGGCCACTGAGCCCCATGTAGAACGCTAGCGTTTGCTGTTCGCCTGCGAGCATCGCCCAATCCAAAGGCACGCCTCCCTCTCTAATATGCCCTGTCAGAAAGCGCACAGACTGCGAGTAGTCCCTATGGGTCAAAGGAATCCCCGCATAGGTTGCACAACCGGAGGCAGCGGTAATTCCGGGCACAACCTGAAAATCTACTCCCGCTGCTGCAAGAGACTCAATCTCTTCACCGCCGCGGCCAAAAATAAAGGGATCGCCGCCTTTTAGCCGCAACACTTTTTTGCCCTCACGCGCCAAGCGTACAAGCATTTCGTTAATCGTTTCTTGAGGGACTGCGTGATCTGATTTTTGCTTACCGACGAAAATTTTATCCGCATCGGGCCTTAATTTTAATAATATAGATTCGCTTACCAACCTATCAAACAACACCACATCGGCTTTGTGCATGAGCCTGAGGGCTTTAAGCGTCAAAAGCTCAGGATCACCCGGCCCTGCTCCCACGAGATAAACCTCTCCTCGCGCGGCAGATGCCCTCTTCGCCTCGTCCAGTATCCGCTTTCTTGCCTCATCCTCTTTGCCCGCATAGACGAGTTCTGGAATATCACCTTCGAGTACTTTCTCCCAAAATCGAGTCCGATCATCAAAGCCGCGGATTTTCCCCTTGATAGCGTCTCTTAACTGTCGAAGAAGCAGCGCTAGCCTATCGACGCGCGCAGGCAAAAGCGTTTCGATAAGTCGCTTAATAGATCTGGCAAGTATTGGTGAGGCTCCTCCGCTCGAAATAGCAACGAGAATCGGACTACGATCAACGATAGCAGGTACGATGAAGGTGCAAAGAGCCGGCTGATCAACGACATTAACAGGAATTGATAGTGCCTTTGCAGCATCACTCACCGCCGTGTTGACATCTAGATAATCGGTTGCCGCTATGACAAGCGTTGCCGAAGCGAGGCAGCAAGGCTGAAACTCAATCGGGCAAACAAACGCCCCTTCGCGCTTGCACAGAGAGGCCATTTCGTCATCCAGCTCGGGAGCGACTATATGAAGTTTTGCTCCTGCTCGAGCTAGAAGCGTCGCTTTCCGCAGCGCAACTTCCCCACCTCCAACAACAACGCAGCGTTTACCCTTAACATCGAAAAATAGCGGCAGTCGCTCCACTAAACAAGACTCTCAACGCCCGGAAGATAAGTTTCAAGCGCCTTAGGAATTTTAATGCTGCCGTCCTCTTGCTGATAGTTTTCCATCACAGCAACAAGCGTCCGACCTACAGCCAACCCGGAACCATTTATCGTATGCACCAACTCAGGTTTGCCTGTAGCGGGGTTGCGCCATCGTGCCTGCAGACGACGCGCTTGGAAGTCGGTAAATGATGAACAGGAAGAGATTTCTCGATAAGTATTTTGTGACGGTAACCACACTTCTAAATCATACGTTTTTGACGCTGAAAACCCTAGGTCGCCACCACAGAGCGCCACTTTTCGATAAGGAAGCTCTAAAGCCTGAAGAATTCCCTCTGCATGCCCCGTTAATGCCTCCAGAGCGGCATCCGACTGAGAGGGTTCGACGATCTGGACCAACTCCACTTTTTCGAACTGATGCTGACGAATCATGCCTTTGGTATCACGCCCATAGCTGCCCGCCTCTGATCGGAAACAGGGTGTGTGACAAGCAAACTTAAGGGGTAGCTGCGCCGCTTCGAGTATGGTGTCGCGCACGATATTCGTGACTGGGACCTCGGCGGTAGGAATTAGATAATATTCTTGGTCGGCGCGGAGCTTAAATAGGTCTGCTTCAAATTTAGGTAACTGCCCGGTTCCCTGCAACGATTCGGCATTCACGATAAAAGGTACGTTTACCTCTGTATACCCGTTATTCAAGGTGTGCTGATCAAGCATAAATTGGGCGAGGGCTCGGTGCAGACGTGCGGTGCGACCCTGCATAACAACAAACCGCGAACCGGTTAATTTCGCAGCGGTTTCAAAATCTAGCCCTTCATCTAATGCTTCGCCGAGATCGGCATGATCGCGTATCTCAAAATCAAATACGCGAGGAGTACCCCATTTGCTTATCTCAAGATTGGCACTCTCGTCTAGTCCCTCAGGAACAGAGACATCTGGCACGTTGGGAATGCCCATCGCGTAGGCAGCGTATTCTTCTTGCAGTGTTGAAAGCGCTGCTTTCTTGACTTCTAGCTCTGCATTAATGGCTTCCATAGAGGCGAGAATCTCGGTCGCGTCTTCGCCTTTTGCCTTCGCCTGTCCGATTAATTTAGAACGCATTTTACGCTCATTCTGCAAAGACTCCGTCTCGAGCTGCAGGGTCTTGCGCTTCAAGTCGACAGACTCCAAAAGCTGCACATCCAAGACAAATTTTTTCTTTGTGAGCTGCGTAGCCAACTCCTCAATTTCGGAACGGAGGCGCTTTGGATCTAACATCGTGTTTTCCTATAGGGAAAGAAAAAGTCGTTCAGCTATGCGAAAACCTTCGCTAACTGCATACCGGCGAAAGCCGCGCCAAGACAGAGTGTTATACTGCCAACCGCGTACGCCAGAGCGATATTGTAATTGCCCTGCTGCAGTAACAGAAGTGTCTCTAAGGAGAATGCGGAAAATGTCATAAATGAACCAAGAAATCCGACAACCAGAAGAAGGCGCCAAATCTCCTCTTCGATAAGACGGTCGCCGATCAATATCGCCGCGATTCCGATGCAAAACGAACCCACGACATTTACCCCAAGAGTCGCCCAAGGCAAGCGATTATCGACGAGAGTGACTGCGATAAGCGCGAAGGAATAGCGAGACAACGCCCCCAACGCCCCTCCGATTGCGACTGCGAAGAAAGCATTCATAACCTAAAATTCATCTGGTAAAGAGGTTGCTCAGGCGTGCTGTGCAGAGGCAGTGGGGTAAAATTAACCCAGCTACTGAACATAGCTGTTCTCAATCACTTCGATGCCTTCAGGTATTTCAAACTGGAAAACCTCGTCCTCAATCTGCGGATTTAATACTACGTTAACGAAGCGCCAGACAGTGCGCTGTCCGTTTCGCGCCTCGACAACAATGCTATCCAGTCGTGATGAGATGAAACTCAAACTAACTCTGCGATTGATGTTCGTGCTGGCACGAGGCGTTAGGACGAATTCGCTAACCTCCAGCGATTCACTAGCCAGTGACGCTATTTCATACTCCGTGGAAAGCCCGCCGGTGTCGCCGCTTAGCAGCTGCGCAGCGAGCTCTGATTCCTCCTTATTCCAAGGCTCAATGACCACCTGCTCCAGATCTGGCTGATAATTCCATAGCCAAACGCCGTTAGTCACGAGAAGCTCAGCGTAGGGTTCCACTGTCTCCCAATAAAAACCGTCTGGACGTTTTAATAGCATCCGAATCAAGGATTCTTCTAGAATTCCGCCATCAGCCTCAACGATGAGTTGCTCTACATCAGCGCTTAACGACACCATGCTCGCAAGGTTCGCATTAAGCGACTCAATCGCTGTTTGCTGCGCGCCCTGAGCATTGGTCAGCCACCCCAATAAAAGCGGAAACAACAGCACGCGAACTACGCTGACTCTGAATAGGCACTTTAAAGACATTTGCTATTCAACCTTAGTTTCTTGGTGCCGGAGGCGCTAAAACCTCACGCTGACCATTACTTCCCATCGACGACACAACCCCTGCGGCCTCCATTGTCTCGATCATACGGGCTGCCCGGTTATAACCAATTCGAAGCTTGCGCTGAACTGAAGAAATGGAAGCCTTGCGGGTTTCAGTTACAAACGCGACCGCCTCGTCGTAGAGCGAATCATCCTCCTCGGAAGATTCTCCACTAACTCCGCCCATCGCTCCCATGTCAAGATCGTCGCTACCAGCGGTTATCGAATCTATGTAAACCGGCTTTGCACGAGACTTCCAGTCTGCTACCACTCTGTGCACTTCATCGTCACTAACAAATGCGCCGTGAACTCGCGTGGGCACGCCTCCACCCGGCGGGAGGAACAACATATCACCGTGCCCTAATAACTGCTCCGCCCCGCCTTCTCCTAAAATCGTTCGCGAATCGACCTTAGACTGCACCATAAACGATAAGCGAGTGGGTATATTGGCCTTGATTAAACCGGTAAGCACGTCGACCGAGGGCCGCTGCGTCGCAAGCACGAGGTGAATACCTGCAGCACGTGCTTTTTGCGCAATGCGAGCGATAAGCTCTTCAACTTTTTTGCCAACTACCATCATCATATCGGCGAGTTCGTCGACTATCACCACAATACTCGGAAGCGCCTCAAGTTCGCTCGCTGACTGCTCTTCATCGAGCAACATCGGATCATGTCGCCAGAGCGGATCGAGTATGGGTGCACCCGCCTTTTTCGCATCGACTACCTTTTTGTTATAGCCAGCGAGATTGCGAACGCCCAGCGCAGACATCAGTTTATAGCGGCGCTCCATTTCAGCCACACACCAGCGCAGTCCATTGGCAGCATCCTTCATGTCTGTAATAACCGGCGTGAGGAGATGCGGTATTCCGTCGTAAACAGAGAGTTCGAGCATTTTTGGGTCGATCATAATCACGCGAACCTGATCTGGCGCCGACTTAAAGAGCAGGCTTAAGATCATGGCGTTAATGCCTACGGATTTACCGGAGCCTGTAGTGCCCGCAACTAGAAGATGGGGCATCTTTGCGAGATCTACGATAACCGGTTTGCCGCCGATGTCATGACCAAGAGCCATGCTCAGAGGTGAGCTCGCTTTGTCAAACTCTGGCGTGGATAACACTTGACTAAGCTGAATGATTTCGCGCTTTTCGTTGGGGATCTCGATACCGATTACAGTCTTGCCCGGAATTACTTCCACAACTCGCACTGAAACGATGGCGAGCGATCTTGCAAGGTCTTTAACGAGATTACTGATTCGACTGACCTTTATCCCTGGTGCAGGTTGTACTTCGAAGCGAGTAATCACAGGGCCGGGATTCACCGCAGTAACCTCGATATCGATACCAAAGTCTTTAAGCTTGCTTTCGAGCAATCGTGACATCAGCTCCAAAGATTCTTTAGAAAATCCCGACTCGTTTGTTTCTTGCCACGCGTCAAGCAAACCTATTTGCGGCAATTCACCTGCGCCGATGTCTGCAAACAATGACCCTTGCCTCTCTTGCTCCACCCGCTTGCTGCGCTCTATAGGCTTTGGTGGGTCGATCTTGATTGTTGGAGGCACTCGCTTCTTCTGTTTTTCGACATGAATATCAATTGCTTTTTTACGAACGGTTAACCGCTCCTTGGTCTCAGCAGATTGCTTTCGCGCCCTAGCCCATGCAGATAACTTTTCAGTTGATAGGCTGTAGCCGGTTAGCGTCCACTCACCAAGCCGATCTATGACGCCCAGCCAAGAAATCTCGACAGTGACTGTGAGACCAAAAAGAAAGACAGCAAAGAGCAGCAGAGTCGCCCCGAGATCGGCAAACACCGGCACTGTCAGGTCGAGCACGAGAGTGCCTAAGATACCCCCCGCCGAGGGCAGTGTATTTGACGCCTCAACATGCAAAGCCGCGAGCCCGCAGGCAGAGAGCAGCAGGAGTCCGAAACCGCCAAACCGGAGCGCAACCAATGGCCAGACTATAGGCAGGCTCTGCGCAGCCGCGGGACCGCGAAGCGCAAGAGCAACCTTGTAGAGAAGAAAGAGCGGAAGAGCATAGGCAAGTAGCCCAAGCACCTGCAGCAAAACATCCGACACCCATGCCCCCGAAGTACCCACGGCATTTGCAATTTCTGCGTCCTCGCCAACCCCAGTCGTCCAGCTAGGGTCGCTAGGGGAATGACTGAGCAAGGCTATAAGAAGGAACATTGCCGCTAACGAGTAAGCAATGAGCAGCCCTTCTCTTATTACTCGCGCTAGCAGGCTCGCCACGGCGGGATGCGCGGTTGATTGCAATTCAGATTTACTTGAAGTCTTCAAAACTTTTAGAGTTCTATTTTATTTGTTTTCAATAATTTATAAAGATAATCTAATTCAAATTGTAGCTTAATTAGTTAGTCTAGACTAGACAATATGTACGACCTGTAAGGTTTAACGGTTACCTCGCTGCAAAATTGAGTAGAATATACGCTCTTAACCCACTCTGATTTAAATATATCCACAAGGCATTCTCATGACAGACGCTATTCACCACGAGCTAATCATTCTTGGCTCCGGCCCCGCCGGATACACCGCTGCTATCTATGCGGCTCGCGCCAACCTTAAACCCGTCGTTATTACAGGCATGGTTCAGGGCGGTCAGCTAACCACAACGACCGACGTCGATAATTGGCCAGGCGACGTTGAGGGACTGCAGGGGCCTGCGCTCATGGCTCGGATGCTTGAGCATGCCGAACGCTTCGATACAGAGGTGGTCTTCGATCACATCAACGAGGTCGACCTGAGTAAACGCCCCTTTACACTCAAAGGCGATGCGTCCACCTACACTTGTTCAGCGCTAATTATCGCTACGGGCGCCTCGGCACAGTATTTAGGCCTCCCTTCGGAAGAAGCCTTTATGGGTAAAGGAGTCAGCGCGTGTGCAACCTGTGACGGTTTCTTTTACCGCGACAAACCGGTAGCTGTGATTGGCGGCGGCAACACAGCAGTCGAAGAAGCTCTGTACCTCGCGAACATCTGTTCCCATGTTACGCTCGTTCATCGTCGCGATTCGCTGCGCGCAGAAAAAATATTGCAGCAAAAACTATTCGACCGGGAAGCGGAAGGCAAAATTACCATCGCGTGGAATTCAACCCTCGATGAGGTGCTAGGCGACGACAGCGGCGTTACCGGCGTGCGCCTTCGCGCGACAGAAGGCGACGAGACACGCGAGCTCGATGTCGACGGCGTCTTCATCGCTATAGGCCATATCCCTAACTCCGAAATATTTGCCGGCCAACTCGAAATGCGCAACGGCTATGTCGTCGTCAAAACCGGTATTACCGGCAACGCAACAGAGACGAGCGTGCCAGGCGTTTTTGCTGCTGGCGATATTGCCGATCAGGTCTACCGGCAAGCAGTGACGAGCGCTGGATTTGGCTGCATGGCGGCACTAGATGCTGAGCGTTTTCTAGATAAATAAATGAAACAATTGCCCTGGCTCGAAGACACCGGCGGCGTATTCCCGCCGGCCTCTGAGGCCTTCGACGAACCAAACGGACTTCTCTGTGCCGGCGGCCAGCTCGGACCAGAAATCCTTCTTAGCGCCTATAGTCAGGGCGTTTTTCCTTGGTTTGACGACGATCAGCCGATTCTTTGGTGGTCGCCAGACCCGAGAATGGTTATCGAAATCGAGTCTTTTGAGGCGTCGAGAAGTATAAGAAAGCTATTACGGCGCGGCGTGTTTAATTTCAGCCTGGACGGTGGCTTTGAGCAAGTTATTGCAAGCTGCGCAGCCCCGCGAAGCGAGGATACCGGCACTTGGATAACCCATGAGATGCAGCGTGCTTATCTGCGGCTTCATCACCTCGGGTTTGCTCACTCGGTTGAGGTTTGGCAGGAGGGCGAGCTCGTTGGAGGGCTTTACGGTGTGGCAATCGGCTCACAGTTTTTCGGAGAATCCATGTTCTCGAAGGCGAGTAACGCATCAAAGGCAGCCCTCGCGATTCTTGTGGAGCAGCTGCGTCGATGGGGCTTTGCGCTGATTGATTGTCAAGTCGCCAACCCGCACCTGGAATCGCTTGGTGCAATAGAAATTCATCGCAGCGACTTTCTAGCCCGCATTGCAGTTTCATGCGCTCAGCGCAGACAGCAAACTCGTTGGACTCTCGATGAGGATCTCGGCCATTCCAGAGCCAATAGTGGCCCGCTGTCTCAAAAGATCGTGCTATGAGTGATGAAAAACATAAACCCGATCCACGTAAATCATTGCGTTTATTTCGGACAGTTCCCCATCCGTGCAGCTATCTTCCGAATAATGAAGCATCCACGGTATTCGTCGACCCCGAGATCATCCCTACAATCGATTTACTGAGTGAGTTGAGCGAATTGGGCTTTAGACGCAGTGGTCCACACATTTACCGGCCCGATTGTGAAAACTGCAGTGCCTGTATTTCGGTAAGAATACCCACAGCCACTTTTCAGCCTTCACGTCGTTTTAGGCGAGTGCTCTCCCGCAACAAGGATGTGGTGATCACCACGACACCGTCTCTCGCGGATAATAACGACGCTATTACGCTTTACGAAAAATATGTCAACACGCGCCATCAGGATGGTGACATGTATCCGGCTTCGCGCGAGCAGTTCGATTCATTTATTTTAAGTCAGAGCGATTCGACACAGTTTTTCTTATTCACCGTCGACGATAGACTTGTCGCCGTTACCGTTTGCGACGAGCTTAAACAAGGGCTTTCGGCTGTCTATACGTTCTTCGATCCACTAGAGGCAAAAAGATCCCTAGGATCTTTTGCGATATTGTCTCTTGTAAAACACGCCCAAGAAAGACAGCTGCCGTATGTGTTCCTTGGGTATTGGGTGAAAGGCTGTCGTAAAATGGCATATAAACTTGACTACCGCCCTCTCGAATTACTCCAAGACAGGCGTTGGATCTGCATTAACTGATCGACGCGAGAACGGCAGCGCTAGCGTTCATGGTTGAAATCGGGCACAATGCGGCGCTGATTAAGTACAGAGGTTTGCCAATGGCAAAGGAAGATCAAATAGAAATGGAAGGCGAGGTCGTCGACACCCTTCCCAACACCATGTTTCGCGTTAAGCTAGAAAATGGCCACATCGTCACTGCCCATATCTCAGGGAAGATGCGAAAAAATTATATTCGTATCCTAACGGGTGATCAGGTGAGAGTCGAACTCACCCCCTACGACTTGACCAAGGGTCGCATAACTTATCGCGCCCGATAATCTGACAGGCGGGGATCAGACTAAGCGTCACCCGCCTCCTTCCTCCCCCACTATCCGCATACTGGCTCAAGCGAGAGCTTACTCAAACAAGAGCCAACGGCATCACGTACTAGCCAGCGTATCTTTGGCAGATTTCCTGTTGGTTGACTGCGAAGATTCTCTTGCATGCGCTTCGATATCAATGTCACCCTCAGGCGCACTCACAATGACTTTGCCGCCATTCACTAGTTTTCCAAAGAGGATGTCTTCGGCTATACCCTTCTTTAATTTGTCCTGAATAAGCCTTGCCATGGGTCGAGCCCCCATAGATTCGCTGTAGCCATGGGTAACAAACCACTCCACAGCGCTATCCTCTAACTGTAGCTGCACATTTTTTTGATCGAGTTGGACCTGAAGCTCGACGATAAATTTATCAACAACAGTTCTGATTGTCTCAACAGTGAGGCTACCGAATTGAATTATGCTATCAAGGCGATTGCGGAACTCCGGGCTGAAGGCTTTTTTGATCATCTCCATGCCATCGCTCGAATGATCCTGTTCGGTGAAACCAATCGAGGCGCGAGACATTTCCTGCGCACCTGCATTCGTGGTCATGATAAGAATGACGTTGCGGAAATCTGCATGCCTACCGTTATTATCCGTCAGCGTGCCATGGTCCATCACCTGCAAGAGCAAATTGAACACATCAGGATGAGCCTTTTCTATTTCGTCTAACAGCACGACACAGTGAGGGTTCTTGCTAACTGCTTCGGTCAATAGGCCACCCTGATCAAAGCCAACATAACCCGGGGGCGCCCCGATGAGCCTAGAGACGGTATGACGCTCCATGTACTCGGACATATCGAAGCGCAGCAGCTCAATTCCCATAATTTTTGCTAACTGTTTACTAACTTCAGTTTTTCCGACGCCGGTTGGCCCCGCGAATAAAAATGATCCAATAGGCTTACCTTCTGCGCCGAGGCCCGCACGCGAAAGCTTGATAGCCGTAGATAGCGCGGCAATGGCCGGGTCTTGACCGAATACCACCATTTTGAGATTGCCTTCGAGCGTGCGCAAGGCTTCCATGTCTGTAGTTGACACTTGCTTGGGTGGGATTTTAGCGATAGCTGCAACCACCCGCTCCATATCAACGGGCTGCAAAAGCTTTTTGCGTTTGCTTGGCGGCTGCAGACGCTGATAGGCGCCCGCCTCATCGATAACATCTATAGCCTTGTCGGGCATGAATCGGTCGTTAATGTATTTGCTCGCAAGCTCAGAGGCAGCCAGCAGGGACTTGTCGGAGTAGCGCAACTCATGATGCTGCTCGAAGCGCGACTTGAGTCCCTTCAAAATTTTATAGGTCGTATCGACATCAGGCTCGTCGACATCAACTTTCTGGAAGCGACGCGATAAGGCTCGGTCTTTCTCAAAGATACCGCGATACTCTTGATAGGTCGTAGACCCGACGCAGCGCATCTTACCACTTGTCAACGCGGGCTTTAGCAGATTCGACGCATCCATAACGCCGCCTGATGCCGCGCCGGCACCGATAATCATATGAATTTCGTCGATAAAAAGGACCGCGTTTTCATCGCGGGTTAATTCATTGAGCAGCGCCTTGAAACGTTTCTCGAAATCGCCGCGGTATTTAGTACCTGCGAGTAGCGCACCTAAATCGAGCGAATAAATAACGCTCTCGGCGAGAACATCGGGCACCTCACCGTCGACGATCAGCTTCGCAAGACCCTCGGCGACCGCTGTTTTGCCCACGCCTGATTCGCCTACTAATAGCGGGTTGTTTTTGCGCCTGCGCGAAAGCACCTGGACGACTCGAGTCACCTCCTCTTCGCGCCCAATTAGCGGGTCAATACGTCCTGCCTCGGCTTCCGCATTGAGGTTTGTCGCATAGCTGGCAAGTGCGCTCTTAGTACCCTCTGCTGCATTTGATCCTTCACTAGAGGCGATAGGCGTTTCTGACTCCGATTCCTCACCGTGCTTTGAGATACCATGAGTAATGAAGTTAACAACGTTTATACGACTAATGTCTTGCTGCTCAAGGACAAAGACTGCGTGACTTTCCTGTTCGCTAAATATGGCAACTAATACGTTCGCCCCGCCAACCTCTCTTTTCCCAGAAGACTGCACGTGGAATACAGCACGTTGCAAAACTCGCTGAAACCCCAGAGTCGGTTGAGTCTCGCGCTCTTCGTCCCCTTCGGGTAGGAGTGGCATATTAGCGTCGATATAGTCCCCAAGTTCTTTGGCCATTTTTTCAAAATCACAATCACAGGCAACCAAGACCTCTCTCGCTGCTTCGTTATCGAGAAGCGCGAGCAGGAGATGCTCTACCGTCATAAATTCATGACGCTTAGAACGAGCAGTGTGAAAGGCCAAGTTGAGCGTTGATTCAAGATCTTTGCTTAGCATTCGTTTTATCCGATTTGGTTTTGTCTGTTGATCGATCGCTTTTTTACGCGCTAGGCTCACGCGCGTCGATGTCATCATCACGCTAGGGGCAGCATTTCCCTAGACTTCGTCTTCCTCTACCGCGCACAGAAGCGGCTGTTCACATTCCGCCGAATAACTGTTAACAAGCTCGGCTTTGGTCTCTGCCACATCTTTGCTATATACGCCACAAACGCCTTTCCCCTCTGTGTGCACCTTGAGCATTACTCGAGTCGCGGTCTCCGGGTTCATTCCGAAGAATGCACGCAACACTTCTACAACAAACTCCATGGGGGTGTAATCATCATTTAACAAGACCACTTTATACATGGGCGGCCGTTTCAATGCTGGTTTATCATTTGCGACGGCAAGTCCCGAATCGCCATCATCACTTTCCTCACCCTGAGTAGAGAGCCGCTCGGCGCGTTTTAATTCGTACTGCTCGTCCATGCTTGAAACCTCGATTGCTTTACTCACTCTTACTACGCTGAACCTCCGGTTTGGGTTGTGAAATTCAGAGTGTAACACTGACTTCAATTTTACTCTCCTGAGCCCCAAGACACTAATAGAGATCTCGATCAGTATCATAAATTGGGTGATAGAAAAAAAATAACTCAATGGAAAAACCCTGTTGAATTTTTGATTGATTCAAGGGAATATGTCACTAAGTCACATTAAGTGACAAAAAATAACAATAAATAATAAGAAAGATGGAGTGAGAATAATGAGCAACGGCCAAGTAAAGTGGTTCAACAATGCCAAGGGGTTTGGCTTTATTCTTCCAGAAGACGGCGGTGCAGATTTGTTCGCCCATTACTCGTCCATTGGCATGGAAGGGTACAAGACGCTCAAAGCTGGCCAAAATGTTACCTTCGACTTAGTCCATGGTCCCAAAGGCCCACACGCAGCCAATATTATGCTAGCTGAGGGCGAAGCTCTCGCAGACGAGTCTGTCGATTCTAAAAGCGATGGTGATGCATCAATCCCAGAGTCATAACGAGCTGATACAAACGGCTGAAGTCATCCTGTGCTACGTATCATGGCTTTTACTGTGAATAAACCTGTCATAGTATGATTGGGAGAAATCTGGAGTTTCTGCGCATAACTAGCTAAGACTGAAAATAACCGAGAGTGAAAAGGAAGAAGAGTGGCAAGCATAATCCTTCTTAACAAACCCTTCGGAATCCTGTCTCAATTTAGTGGCGACGACCCATCCTCAACCCTTACTCCGCTGGTAACTAAGCCCAAGTTCTACCCAGCAGGCCGGTTAGATAAAGACAGCGAGGGTCTTTTGCTTCTGACCGATGATGGCAAGCTGCAGCATCAAATTAGCGACCCTCGCTTCAATAAAGAAAAAACCTATTGGGCTCAGGTCGAAGGCGAGATCAGCGAGGCGGCCCTGCGAGCCCTGCGCAGTGGCATTACTTTAAAAGACGGACCCACTAGACCTGCTAAAGCAAGACGGCTTCGAGAACCTGAGCTATGGTCGCGACACCCCCCTATTAGAGAACGAAAAGCGATACCGACGAGTTGGTTAGAACTCATTATTAGCGAGGGGAGAAACCGCCAGGTCAGGCGGATGACCGCCGCTGTTGGATTCCCAACCCTAAGGCTTATCCGCATGAAGATTGGAGAATGGGAGCTCGGGACGCTCCAGCCGGGCGAAAGCAAGCTGATTTCCCTTTAGCACTTTTTATTACAGGTATTGCAGGCTTAAGGCTCAAGACTAAAGGCTCAACGGCTTTCGGGTTTCGGTGTTTCCCATCGAGCTATCGCAGACTCGTCCGACTCCCGACTATCCACCCAGCTCTGTCCTTCACTTGTTGTTTGCTTCTTCCAAAAAGGGGCACGCGATTTCAAATAATCCATCATAAACTGCGCAGCCTCGAACGCTGCATGACGATGAGCACTAGCTGCGGCAACGAGGACAATTTGCTCTTGAGTAGTCATGGCACCTACACGATGGACGATTCGAGTAGCGAGCAGTGGCCAGCGATCCCTTGCTTGCGCCTCGATTTCCGCAAGCGCTTTTTCAGTCATGCCCGGATAATGCTCAAGCATGAGACACGACACCGTGTGGGTGTCGTCGGATTGGTGAAATTCGCGAACAAGTCCAGTAAACGTCACTATGGCGCCTGCATCCCCTGCCTCGCGCCTGACTTCGTCAACTTCCTGCTGCAGTAAAAAATCTTCTTCTTGTACGCGAACGCTCATAGCTAGCCGCCCGTCATCGGAGGGAAAAGCGCAACTTCATCGTTAGCGCTTAACCGTATAGCGCCGCTGACAACGCTCTGATTGACTGCGACAAGAAGCCTGTCGAAAAGCGCGTCATCGAGTGTGGAAAGCGGCCCTGCTCTTAAGGCGTTCAAGAGTGCGGTAGTATCAGCGTCATCGGGCAACTCAATCGAGTCGGCGGACCCTCCCCGCGCCTCACGGACACTCGCGAAATACTGTACGGTAATCAGCATAGTCATTCCGCCCCGCGAACATAGTGACCACTGCGGCCGCCCTGTTTCTCAAGTAACTTGATCTCGCCAATGACCATGTCTTTATCGACGGCTTTACACATGTCGTAAATCGTCAAGCAGGCGACGGACACGGCGGTGAGCGCCTCCATCTCGACGCCCGTCTGGCCTTGCACCTTGCACTTCGCGCTCACATGCACTGCCGCGGACTCAACGGTCACTTCGAGGGAGACAGAGGTGAGCATTAGCGGGTGGCAAAGTGGGATGAGCTGCGAGCATTGCTTAGCTCCTTGGATACCGGCAATACGAGCGATAGCCACGACATCGCCTTTCTTATGCCCACCTTCGCTTATTAATCGAGCGGTAGCTTCAGACATAGTGATACGCCCTTCGGCGACTGCGATGCGCTGTGTGCTGTCTTTGTCGCCGACATCGACCATGCGCGCATTCCCGTGCGCGTCCAAATGCGTAAGCGGTTGCTCAGAACTCAAAATGCTTGTTTCCTTTTAGTTAACCCAGTAGTAACAATAACGCGATAATAGCGAGGTTCAACCCCATTAGCCAAGACGCGCTTGCGTAGCGCTCACCGATGAGACTAAGACTTTGACACAAGAAAACGACCGAAAATCGGAGATCTTTACTCGCGAGTCCACCGAACTCCCTCACCTTACCGTCGCCGTCGTCGTTGAGCATGACGGTAAGTTTCTCTTCGTCGAAGAAGAAGACAACGGTGAGATCGTTTATAATCAACCCGCCGGCCATGTTGAGAGCGACGAAACCGTCACCGAGGCAGCGCTGAGGGAGGCGCTCGAAGAGACAGGCTGGGAGGTGGAACTCGACAGCCTTGTAGGGATTTACCACTACACCGCCCGGAGTAATGGCGTGAGATATGTACGAGTGTGCTTTGCCGCTAGCGCAGTACGCCTGACAGATTCTTCGCTTGATCCCGATATTCGAGGAGCACATTGGCTTACGCTGAAGGAACTTAGTCAGCTTACGCTTCGCAGCCCTCTGGTTCTGAAGGTGGTCGAAGACTACCTGGCAGGCTCCCGTTACCCATTGACACTGATACAGCCCTAAACCGAGACACCAGAGAGAAATATCCGTGCCATCAAGCAATAGCCTTTTTCCAGAGACTAATAGCGCTGACCCAGTTGCCGAACAGACAGTTATCGTAGGCATGTCTGGCGGTGTTGACTCATCCGTCGCCGCATATCTACTGATCGAAGCCGGTTACCGAGTCGAAGGGCTATTCATGAAAAACTGGGACGAAGATGACGGCACGGAATACTGCACGGCAAAGGAAGACTTAGCAGATGCTCAGTCGGTGTGCGACAAGCTAGGCATCACTTTGCACACGGCAAATTTTGCTGCCGAATATTGGGACAACGTATTTGAGCATTTTCTACTCGAATACAAAGCGGGCCGCACCCCAAATCCGGACGTGCTTTGCAATCGAGAGATTAAATTCAAAGCGTTTTTAGATTACGCAACCGATCTCGGTGCCGATAAAATCGCGACCGGGCATTATGTCCGGTCAATCGACAGGGCGGGTATCACACACCTTCTCAAAGGCCTAGATGGTAATAAGGATCAGAGTTATTTTCTTTGTGAGGTAAGCGGAGAGAGCCTCGCACAATCCCTTTTCCCTGTGGGCGAGCTTGAAAAAAGCCGAGTTCGCTCGATAGCCCAAGAGCTAGGTCTAAGCACCCATGACAAAAAAGACAGCACGGGTATCTGCTTTATTGGTGAGCGTAAGTTCAAAGATTTCCTCGAGCAATACCTCCCCGCGCAGCCCGGCCTAATCCAGACCGAGACCGGTGTCACTATAGGCGAACATACAGGACTTATGTACTACACCATCGGACAGCGACAGGGTCTGCATATTGGCGGGCTTAGGGATTTTGACGAAGCACCTTGGTTCGTTGCCGGTAAGGATCTCGAGAACAATATTCTCATCGCTGTGCAGGGTGTCGATAACCCCCTGCTCTTCGCGCGATCACTCCGCACCGGCGCTGTGAATTGGATAAACGATGAATCGCCTACTTTCCCCTTTCGCTGTCACGTCAAAATTCGTTACCGTCAAGCAGACCAAGCCTGCACACTCAACGTCGACGGTGGCGGCTTGTTAGTGGACTTTGACGAGCCTCAGCGTGCCATCACCCCCGGACAGCATTTAGTTATTTACCATGGCGACCGATGCCTCGGTGGCGCGGTAATCGAAAGCGCGTTGTGAGAACTATTTACCTCAGCTCTAATCTGCCTGCTAAAACCAGGTTTGAACGACGCCGAAATAGCAAAAACTCTTCAGAGGACATGTCATGAACACCGATTCTGGCAGCGACCATATCTCTACCCTTAGCAACTGGGAATACCGCGTTTTGGCCGTCGGTTTTGCTCTTCAATGCGCGCAGTTGATCGACAAAATTGCACGAGAAGGCACAACAGACCAAGCAACTGTTGCTGCGCTGCAGGAGCCGCTTTTCGTCCTCAATCCGAAAAGCTACTCCACTGTCTTCCCAAAACCAAATCTGATAGTCCCGGGCCTCACTCTCATCGAAACATTCTCTCGGGGCGGTTCCCTTCGAAGCATCCAGATGATTGTTCAGTATGCTATTGGCATGCTCAGACTAGCAGACGGTGTTTTAGCGAATCCACAGCTCGCAAGCCAAATCCGACATGGCATCGAAGCCATCGATAGAAGCACACCTGCGAACGCCAACGACGCAGACATCTCTGAACAGACTCGAGCGATTGCTAAGATCTACAAAACCACATTGAGCAAATTCCCGCGCCCAATCCAGATACAAGGTTCGGCCGCGATGCTTAGCAATGAAGATAATGCCGCGACGATCAGATCCCTTTTACTAGCAGGAGTTCGCGCCGCACTCTTTTGGCGCCAGTTAGGAGGTCGACGCTGGCAATTGCTCCTCTACCGTGGACGCCTTGCGAATACTGCAGCACAACTTAAGAAACACGTAATTAGGCAACTGCATTAGTTCGCCACAAATTCTCTTGGCGACTCAAATTAAACCCACAGAGCAAAATGGAATATAACGGCCCATACTGCGATAATGCTGGCCTAAGCGGCGCTTAACGAGAAAGCGCCCTCTCTACCCAAAGGAACACTCAGAAATGACAAATCAGGTTTCTAATCAGCTAACCGCCGTCTCGCCACTTGATGGTCGCTATGCCACAAAATGCGATTCGCTGTCGCCTTTTTTTAGCGAATATGGACTGATGAAATATCGAGTGCTCGTTGAAATTCGTTGGCTGCAGGGACTAGCCGCCCATCCACAAATTACTGAACTGGCCTCTCTGAGTGACTCAGCAACCGCCTATTTAGATCGGGTAGCTAGCGACTTCTCGCTCGATGATGCCGCCCGCGTCAAAGAAATAGAATCGACTACAAACCATGATGTAAAGGCTATTGAGTATTTCATCAAAGAGAAGCTTGCGGGTAACTCCGAACTCACTGATCACTCAGAATTCGTCCACTTCGCCTGCACCTCGGAAGACATCAACAATCTCGCCTACGCATTGATGCTCAAAGCAGGACGTGACGAAGTTGTTCTGCCCGAAATGCGCCTTCTCGCTTCCAAAGTCCGCGACATCGCGTTGAGCAACGCCGAACAGCCACTCCTCTCTCGCACCCACGGTCAACCAGCCTCACCAACAACACTCGGTAAAGAGTTCGCGAACGTTTATCGCAGGATGCAGCGCCAGATCACGGCGCTAGAGAAAACTGAGATTCTAGGAAAGATTAACGGCGCTGTAGGAAATTATAACGCCCACATCTCTGCCTATCCTTTAGTGGATTGGCAAGGCTTCGCCGAGCAGTTTGTCACAAGCTTAGGCCTGTCTTGGAATCCTTACACAACACAGATCGAACCTCACGATTACGTCGCCGAAGTTTTTGCCGCCTGCGCCCGTTTCAACACCATTCTCATCGATCTTGACCGCGACATTTGGTCCTACATCTCAATTGGCTATTTCAAGCAGAGCACTATCGCTGGTGAGATTGGATCGTCCACGATGCCGCATAAAGTCAACCCGATCGATTTTGAAAATTCGGAAGGCAATCTTGGTTTAGCAAACGCAGTGCTTAATCATCTATCTGAGAAACTACCTATTTCACGCTGGCAGCGTGACCTAACAGATTCCACAGTACTGAGGAACATGGGCGTAGGGTTAGCCTACAGCATGATTGCATACAGCTCTGCAATGAAAGGCTTAAACAAGCTCGAAGTGAATGCTAGTGCTATCGATGCAGACATCAACGCCTGTTGGGAAATTCTTGCCGAACCTATCCAGACCGTCATGCGTCGCTATCGAATTGAGCAACCTTACGAAAAGCTAAAGGAACTAACGCGGGGCAAGCAAATCAATCAAGAGTCGATACAAGCATTTATCGAGACCCTCGAGATGCCCCGACAAGCGAAGGACGAACTTCTTGCCTTAACCCCCCGAACTTATCTAGGTAACGCAGCAATGCAGGCGAAAAACGTTTGAGCATAAACATCCTCTCAGCCGACTTTAATCGCCGTGAATTCTTGGAGCGATACTGGCAAAAGGAACCGCTACTGATTCGTCAGCTTGTTCCGCAATTAGCGGATCCTCTGACCCCCGAGGAGTTGGCGGGATGCGCCTGCGAGGAGCTTGTCGAGAGCCGTGTTATTACCGAGTTCGAACCTGAAAACTACGCGTTAAGAAATGGCCCCTTCGAAGAAAGCGACTTTACGAGCCTCCCCTCAACCCACTGGACACTCCTCGTTCAAGCCATGGATCAATGGTTCGATGAAGTCGCGGACCTCAGGAAACAATTCGACTTTATTCCCAGCTGGCGTGTTGACGACGTGATGATCTCCTTCGCCTGCAAGGATGGGGGTGTTGGCCCTCACTTCGATAACTATGACGTATTTCTATTACAGGGCCAGGGACAGCGTAAATGGCGGCTAGGACAGCGTTGCAATGACGCAACGCCGCTGCGTAAGTCAGCTGAGTTGCGTCTACTGGAATCCTTTGAAACGACTGAAGAGTTTATTCTTAATCCAGGCGATGCACTCTACGTCCCGCCTCGAGTTGCTCACTGGGGGATATCACTGGACGACAGCCTCTGCTACTCGATTGGTTTCCGTGCACCTTCACACAGCGAGATGATAGAAGGCTTTAGCGATTTTCTAATTCAGCGTTCGGCGAGCAGTGAGCGCTTTGAAGACCCAAACACTTCACTCCCCGAAGACCCAGCGCAAATACCAACATCATCTCTGACCGCTAGCTTTAACGCGCTACGTGCCAAACTCGATGATGAGCCGCTGTTTCGACAGTGGTTTGGCTGTCATGTAACTCAGCCCAAATACCCCGAGCTCATCGCGCGCATAGACCGGAATTCGGCGAAGCGAGTCGATAAAACACTGGGACTCGCAGAGAGTGTCCGCCATAACCCTTCATCGCGTTTCGCCTATATGGTCAATAGCGATAGCGCGACCGACTCAGCGCACTCTGCAAAAGCTCAGCTAGGCATAGCTGGAAAGGCGCAAGAGTTCTCTCGAAGTATCACACTGTTTGTCGATGGGAACGCTGCTGTTTTCGACTGGGCCTACCTATCCATGATTAGTCGCCTCTGCGAGCCGGCGCCTCTGGAGAAGCGCGAGCTTAAATCCATGCTCGCGCTCAAACCAATAAAAGAGTTACTCGAACAGCTTGTTGTCCAGGGTAGCCTAATACCCGAATAGGCCCCGAGCGGGCTCGGGAGCCTGACTCGGGCGCACCTACGCGAAACGTGACTCTAGACCTAAGAAATATCCCTTAAACTCGCTTTGCAGAATTCCTGACGTAAATCAGCATAATCGGTAACGGCGGGGTATTGCGGAAACTCCTCGATGACCCTGTCGGGCGCGCGAAATAAAATACCTGCGTCCGCCTCCTCGAGCATACTCACGTCGTTATAGGAGTCGCCCGAAGCGATCACTCGGAAATTAAGGCCATGCAATGCTTGCACGGAGGCTCTCTTAGGATCGGGTTGCCGCAGTTTGTAGTCAACGATCTTGCCGCTGTCATCGCACACCAACTTATGACAAAACAGCGTAGGGAAGTCTAGCTGACGCATCAAGGGATACGAAAACTCATAAAATGTATCCGATAATATGATTAACTGAAAATTCGACTTCAACCATTTAACAAAATCTTGCGCACCGGGTAGAGGTGCCATTGTCGCGATAACCTCCTGAATATCTGGAAGACCAAGTCCATGCTCATTGAGTATGCGTAGCCTTTGCTGCATCAACTCGTCGTAATCTGGTACCTCACGCGTCGTGGCACGCAATTCGTCGATCCCAGTTTTTTCAGCGAAGCCAATCCAAATTTCAGGGACTAAAACCCCTTCTAAATCTAGGCATGCTATTTCCATCTTTATTCTCTCTGCTTTGTGACGCAGACATTAAACCGGCGTCGAAGTTTCTCTGACGTGCACGATGCGAGCGGCGCATCTACTCTTTACGATTGCGAATCGCAATCTAGCAGATAAGCGATAGTTCGAATAGCGGACTTTACCCTTCGTTACATTTACCGGAAAATGGCAAACTTCGAGCACGCAGTCACGCAGGGCGCAGCGAGCATTGACTCGTCACCCATTTATTCTAAGCCCACCCATTCTTCAAGGTTAGCTGCATCATGAACACACAAGACATAGAAGCACTCAACGAAACGTTGCAGCAACTTAGCCCGCGCGAAATCCTCGCAAAGCTTTTACCAACTCTCGGACGCATTGCGCTCTCGTTCAGCGGCGCCGAAGACGTGGTGCTGATCGATCATTTTGTGAAGGTGAAAAAACTCGCTGCGCAAAGCGGTGCTAGCAGCGAGATTAATCTCCATGCCTTTACGTTAGACACGGGAAGACTTCCCGCAGCCACGCATCGATTCCTCGAGCGGGTTCGCACCCACTACTCGCTCGAACTCGATGTTTTAATGCCAAACGCGGTCGCGGTGAATTCGCTCGTGCGCGAAAAAGGGTTGTTTAGCTTCTATGAGGACGGCCACAAAGAGTGTTGCGGGATACGCAAAGTCGCTCCGTTACGCGCGCATCTAGCAGGTTTTGACGCCTGGATAACTGGTCAACGTCGCGACCAAAGTCCAACCCGTAGCGAGGTGCCTATCGTCGAGATTGATACTACTTATTCAACTCCCGAACGGCAGCTAATCAAAGTCAATCCTCTAGCGAACACGAGCTCCTCCGAAGTCTGGCAGCTCATTCGTATGCTCGATATTCCCTATAACGAATTACATGACCAAGGTTTTGTAAGCCTAGGATGCGAACCCTGCACGAGACCGGTGGGCCCAGGCCAGCATGAACGCGAAGGACGCTGGTGGTGGGAGGAATCGACTCAGAAAGAATGCGGTCTGCATCTATCTAGCGACCGGCGCTAATTACAAATCGGGCAGACTAACGTCGGCGTAGTGCGCCTCGATCTCTTGCTGCGTGTTCTCACTCACTTGACGCTGAAATGTAGCAGCTTTGATATGTGGGGCAAACATTTCAATGAACCCAGCCATGTAGCCGCGCAGATGGCTCCCTCGCCTAAACGCGATCTTAGTAACACTAGGTTCAAACAAATGTGCAGCATCGAGGGCGACTAGGTCGCTATCTTGTTTTTCGTCTACCGCCATGCGCGCCACGATGCCGACACCCAGATCTAAACGAACATAGGTTTTGATAACGTCGGCATCGGCGGCGGTAAACACTACATTGGCCGTGAGCGCCTCACGCTTAAAGGCCTCGTCGAGTTTCGAGCGCCCAGTAAAGCCAAAGTTGTAGGTTACAAGCGGGTATTCGCTAAGCTTTTTCAGGGTCAGGCGTTTCACTGAAGCAAGCGGGTGAGCCTTGGGTACAATCACAGCGCGATTCCAGCGGTAGCACGGAAGCATTGTGAGCTCTTCAAAGAGCTCTAAAGCCTCGGTTGCGATTGCAATATCTGCAGTTCCATCTGCGGCTGCCTGTGCTATTTGCAGGGGTGTGCCTTGGTGCAGATGCAAAGACACATTGGGATATCGAGCGCGGAAGGTTTTTATAATCTCAGGCAGCACATAGCGGCACTGAGTGTGCGTCGTCGCGATCGAGAGAGAACCTCTACTTTCATCGCGCAACTCCTCCGCAATAGACTTTATGTTCTGTATGCGGCTCAGTACATCACCGCTCGCTTCGAGAATCTTCTGCCCAGCACTTGTAACCGCAACCAACTGCTTGCCGCGGCGCTCGAATATCTGTACACCTAACTCGTCTTCGAGCGCTCTGATCTGCTTGCTGACACCGGGCTGCGAGGTAAACAGCGCATTCGCCGCCTCCGAGACATTTAAACCCTGTCTATTCACCTCCCAAATATAACGCAGCTGCTGTAATTTCATCGCGGAATCACCTGACGCTCTCATCGTAGAGAGTTAGAACCCAAAAGAATAAAACTATAACAATAAATTCCTTTATGGAATATAGGCAGCAGTCTATTCTCCACCCTCATCTGCCGCTCTGCTACGAGTCGACCGATAAATAAGAGTCGATTAAATTCGGATTCGCAAACCTCGCTAGCGCTTCCTTAAGGACCAAACATGGACATCGCAACTCTCGCAATCGGCTCAGGAACCCTGCTCGATTCGATAGTCGGTGCAGCTATGCCGCTTGACGTCAGCATCGCACTTTCCCATATTGCCGCTGGAGGTGTGGTCGGGTTTGCAATCGGCGTAACCGGGGTCGGCGGCGGGTCATTGATGACTCCCATACTCCTCCTGTTTGGTTACGCGCCGGCAGTCGCAATTGGCACCGACTTACTTTATGCGGCGCTCACTAAAACCGGTGGTGTAGTCTCACATCATAAACAGCAATCGATCGATTGGCGTATCGTAGGGACTCTTTCGGCAGGCAGTCTACCCGCTTCAGCTTTAACGCATCTGGCGCTGTCTGGTGGTCATTTAGTAAGCCTGCAACAAAGCGAAACGTTGCTCACCTCGAGCCTCGGCATGATGCTCATTCTCACTGCAGTGATGCTTTGGGGAAGGAACATACTCCGCGCTAACGCTGCCCTCGGCAAGCCCAGTCTCATCATGGGAGTAATTCATAAAAACCGGACAAAGACGACGCTTGTGATGGGAATTGTGCTCGGCGTCTGCGTCACCTTGTCGTCTGTCGGTGCCGGCGCATTCGCCGCGGCAATTTTGATGACTGTTTATGCAGACACTAAAAGCGTCAGAATAGTCGGAACGGATATCGCCCATGCGGTGCCGCTAACGCTGGTGGCAGGACTTGGCTACCTCTTCGTCGGAGAGGTCGATCTGGCTTTGCTCACTGGCCTGCTGATCGGGTCGTTACCAGCCATCCAGCTCGGCGCAAAACTCGCACACAAAATGCCTGAGCGCTTCTTACGGGGAGTATTGATAGTTTTATTAGGCAGCCTTGGCGTCGGCTATCTCATAAGCGCCGCTTGCTAATTAAGCATCCTTCGTGCGATCGGTCAGGAAAACTATGTTATTCCACGCTATTTGCAATACCCGAAGGCACATGCCCGGTTGCTACGTGATTTCGAGCTGAGTCACAGTGGCCCTGTTGGTCGTCAAAGAATACATCAGCATCGAAGGCTCGCAGAAATTCCCCCTTATCCAACCCGCCCAAAAACAATGATTCGTCGATACGAATATTCCAATGTCTGAGGGTCTTAACGACGCGCTCATGCGCAGGCGCTGCTCGCGCGGTCACTAAACAGGTCCGCAACGGCGACTCACCAATAGGAAAGGCCATTTGGATTTGTTGCAGCGCCGCTAAAACTGGCTTAAACGGCCCGCCGCTTAGAGGCTCGTCGACAGCGGCAACCTCGTTACGCGTGAACGCTTCAAGCCCATCGTTTTTGTAGATGCGTTCGGAATCATCCGAAAACAGCACTGCGTCACCGTCAAAGGCGATTTTAAGCGTCTCAGTGTCTGCAGCAGCCTTGTTAGACGGTAAAATAGTCGCGGCGGCGACACCCGACTCCAGCGCGCGCCTGACATCCGCACCATCGGTAGAGAGGAACAGGTGACTATTGAATGCTGATATGTAGCGGTAGGGACTTTCCCCACCGCTAAAGGCAGCACGACTTATGTCTAGCCCATAATGCTTTATCGAGTTAAAAATGCGCAGCCCTGTATCGGCGCTATTGCGCGAGAGCAAAATCACCTGCACAGGCGATTCCTCAAGTTGCTCATTAAGCCTCAATAATTTTTGCACAAGACTAAAGGCGTCACCCGGAAGTAGCGGCTCATTCTCCCGGGCTATTTGATACTGTTGGTAGGCGGCGAGCCCCTCGTCCTCATAAACTTGATGGCTTTCTGCTAGATCGAATAGCGCTCGAGATGAAATAGCGATAACCAAAGGATCAATCGACGGTTGTTTGGCATTGTGTGGCACTGTCACTCTTCACTCCCCAATTTCAAGACCCTGAGGCCCAATTTCGCTAGTCGGGCCTATAGCAAGCGCCAGTGCCTGCGAGCCCGCAATAGCCATTAGGGTTTTTCGCAAGATATTGCTGATGGTAGTCGTCGGCATAATAAAATGTGTCGAGCGGCGCAATCTCAGTAGTGATCTGAGAATACCCCCGCTCCTCAAGCGCTAGCTGAAACACGCGCGCCGCGGCCTCCGCCTGCTCCAACTGCTCGGCGTCGAACGTATAGATTGCCGATCTGTACTGTGTTCCAACGTCGTTACCTTGCCGCATCCCTTGCGTTGGATCATGCGCCTCCCAAAACGCACTGAGCAATTGTCGGTAACTGATAAGCGCGGGGTCGAAGAAGACAATAACAACCTCGGCATGCCCTGTACGTCCGCTGCAGACATCTTCGTAGCTAGGATTAGCGGTTATGCCACCCGCATAACCAACGGCAGTACTGAAAACTCCCTCAAGCTGCCAAAATAGTCGCTCAGCGCCCCAGAAGCAGCCGAGGCCAAAGACTGCGGTCGACAGATGGTCAGGTAGTGGCTGTGCGATACGATGCCCAGACACAAAGTGAAGAGGATTAAAATTAGCCGCTTCCTGTCTATCAGGAAGCGCATTCTGCGCAGTCGGAAGCTCTAAACTCCGCGTCGATACACCACCTAAACTAAACAGCATATGCCCTCCTTCCACTCGCCATTAGACATTCACGCGCTGGTTTTTTTTGACCTTAGCCCGTCTGAAATCGTGATTTGAATGATACACTTTACTGCGGCATGATTTATAGACTTTTGCTCGCACAAACAAATCAGTAAGCAAGACACCAACCCGACATCCAGAAGAACGAATCAACCGTACGACGAGACTGCCCGGACACTCAGGAACACGCCATGAATTCTGCCCCACAGCACGGCTCCGCACTCATGAATAATTATGGATCACCAACCCTCGAATTCGAATCGGGTCGGGGTTCCGAGTTATTCACAGCGGATGGCACGCGCTATCTTGATTTCGCGATGGGTATCGCCGTTAATTGCCTAGGGCATAGCAATCCCAAACTCATTGATGCCTTGACTGAACAAGCGCAGACCGTTTGGCACACGTCTAATCTCTACCGAATCAAACAAGCCGAAAGACTCGGCCAGCGACTTGTGGATAACACCTTCGCGGACAAAGTGTTTTTCTGTAATTCAGGAGCAGAGGCTGTCGAGGCAGGATACAAAGTTATTCGTCGCTATTTTTTCGCCCGCGGCGAAGGCCACAAGCACCGGATCATATCGCTACGCAATTCTTTTCACGGACGCACACTGGGTGCGATTGCGTCGGCCTTTAATCCCATGCATTGCGATGGATTTATCATCGGCGACGCGGGCTTCGATCAAGTAGAGTTCGGCGATCTTGAAGCGCTAAAAGCAGCAATAACGATAAACACCGCCGGCATAGTTTTAGAGCCCGTACAAGGCGAAGGCGGCATCCGTCCCGTGCCTAAGGGATATCTTGCATCCATACGCGCGCTCTGCGATGAACACGAGCTCCTTCTAATGTTCGATGAGGTGCAAAGTGGCGTTGGCAGAACGGGCTCTCTTTTCGCTTATCAGCAACTAGGCGTGACCCCTGACCTCCTAGCTAGCGCAAAAGGGCTTGGGGGTGGGATCCCAATAGGTGCCTGTCTCGCCACTGATAAAGTAGCCGCAGCAATGACTGCGGGAAGTCACGGCAGTACTTTTGGAGGAAATCCACTGGCGACTGCTGTCGGTAATGCCGTGTTAGACGAACTATTACGCGAAGGCTTTTTGCTTGACGTGCAGCTCGCAGGCATACACTTGCGCAGCGGCTTGCAAGACCTCGTTGACCAATATCCCGCACTGCTTAGCCAAGTAACTGGATTGGGACTGATGCTGGGGCTTCGTTGCCACACGGACGCAGCGACCCTAATTGCTAAGCTTCAGGCCGCTGGATTACTCGTTGTTAAAGCCGGCGGCAATAGCATTCGTTTTCTTCCTGCACTAAATGTCAAGCATGAAGAAATCAATGAAGCGCTTGCGATAATCGAACGTGTGTTGAGCGACTACTCGGAATAACCATGAAAATAATTATTTCTTTAGTGCTTGGAGTTATGACGACTATCGGCGTCGAAATCGCTTTAGCCCAAGCCAGTTCGCACACTGCCATAACCATGGGAGAGACACTCGTGACGCCCTTCAAAATAGCGATTGACGAGGAAGCGATAGACGATCTTAAGAGACGACTTGCAAGCACGCGTCTCCCTGACCAACTCGATGGCGTAAGCTGGGAATACGGCACTGATTTAAGCACGCTAACTGAACTGATCGACTATTGGCGCGAGGACTTCGATTGGCGCGCACAAGAATCGAGGCTCAACCGCTTCGATCAGGTTTTGGTTGATGTAGATGGTCATCAGATTCATACAATCCACCATCGCTCAAAGAATGCTAACGCTATCCCACTAATGCTTGTGCATGGCTGGCCGGGATCGGTAGCCGAATTTCACAAGATTATTGGCCCCCTCACAGATCCAGAGGCACATGGAGGCTCGAGCGTCGACAGCTACCACGTGATCGCACCATCACTTCCTGGCTTCGGTTTTTCGCAGGCGCCAAGCAAGCCCGGAATGAATCCTGAGAAAATCGCACTTTTGCTAGCAGGATTGATGCGAAATCTTGGTTACGAGCGGTACGCGATCGCCGGTGGCGATTGGGGTGCGGTAATCAACAGTCATCACGCCAATCATTTCCCAGAACGGCTTATAGGTTTGCACTCAAATATGATTCTCGCAGGGCCACCCGAGGATCTAACCCAGCGAGAACGGGTCACTGCAAGCGAAGCTGCACTTCGAGAGAGTCGCGGCAACTATATGCGCGGCGAACTTGCCTACCAGCAAATCCAAGGAACAAAGCCGCAAAGCCTTGGTTATGCGCTCAATGATTCGCCCGCCGGATTGGCAGCGTGGATACTCGAGAAATTTCACGGCTGGACAGACATGCCGCAAGGCGCCGAAGGTAATCTCGATGATTACTTCAGCAAAGATGAACTACTCACTAATATTTCAATTTATTGGTTTACGGAATCGATCACATCATCTATGCGTATCTATTACGAAAACAGGGCGGTTCCACAGATCAAACCAACGACTTATATCGATGTGCCCACCGGTGTTGCGCTATTCCCCGCCGAAATTTATATCACGCCACGCGCTTGGGCCGAAGCCGCTTATGATATTCGGCACTGGGCTGCGCTAGAACAAGGCGGTCATTTTGCAGCTCTTGAGCAACCCGACACGTATCTGTCCGAGCTCAATACGTTTTTCCGGCTGCTTCGGTAACCGTCCGCCGAGCTGCACGAATGAGACAATTTAGAACAGCACCTTGAGTCTTAAGCCACAGAAGAGGGATACAGAGATGGACACAAGCACCACACGCACCGATGGCCTATTGAGCTGGATTGAACGATCGGGCAACAAACTCCCCGACCCTGTGTTCATTTTTGTTTATTGTATTCTTGGTGTTATCGCTGCAAGCGTGATTGCCGCGTTTTTCGATGTGACAGCAGAACACCCGGTGTCAGTTGATGCCGAGGGCAATGCACTGATTGTAAGTGCCGAATCGCTTCTTTCGAGTGAAAATATTCGCCGGCTGCTAGTGAGCATGCCTGCAACATTTACTTCGTTCCATCCTCTAGGGTACGTGCTGGTGGTCATGCTCGGCGCGGGAGTCGCCGAGCGCTCCGGATTTTTCGGTGCGGCTATGAGCGGCGCTATGTCTAAGGCACCCACCTTTCTTCTAACGCCTGCCGTTGCGCTCATTGGTATGCTCGGCAATCTCGCAACCGATGCGGCCTATGTCGTACTTATCCCTCTTGCAGGGGTCGTGTTCGCCGCAGCCGGTCGCCATCCTATCGCTGGCATTGCAGCGGCCTTCGCCGGCGTCTCAGGCGGTTTCTCGGCAAATCTTTTCCCGGGACAGCTCGATGCACTGTTGTTTGGCATCACAGAGGCTGCTGCCGAAACGATTCTACCTACTTGGGATGCCAATATCGCAGGCAACGCTTTTTTTATCATTGCGATGACTTTCGTTTTCTTACCCGTTATTTGGTACGTGACCGACCGCATTGTTGAACCTAGACTTATGCCCGTGGTGTCTGGCGGTGGAACTCTTTCGATAGACCTCAAGGAACCCAACACCGAACTCACAGCGCAGGAGAGACGAGGCCTCGCCTATGCGGGTTACGCATGCCTCTCCGTGATCGCAATTTGGCTGTTCTTAACAATAGGGCCCGGGACTCCGCTCATAGATGAATCTGCTAAAGATGAGGCTAAACTCACGCCTTTTTTTCAATCACTCGTTGCTGGTTTTTTCATACTCTTCCTAGCAGCCGGCTGGGCTTACGGCAAAGGTGCTGGCGTAGTTAAAGACCATCGCGATATTGTTAAGATGATGAGCGAGGCGATGGCTGATTTAGGTTATTACTTGGTGCTCGCGTTCGCGGCGGCGCATTTTGTTGCTATGTTCAATTGGTCGAACCTGGGGCTGATTTTCGCTATCAATGGTGCTGAGATCCTCGAAAGTTCGAGTCTGCCAGACCCACTTTTACTCACCGTCATAATAGTCTTGTGCGCATTCATCAACCTCTTTGTTGGCTCAGCTAGCGCTAAGTGGGCATTGCTAGCACCTGTCGTAGTACCTATGCTGATGTTAGTCGGCATCAGCCCCGAGATGAGTACGGCCGCCTATCGCGTTGGCGATGGTGCAACAAATATAATCACGCCGCTTATGCCCTATTTTCCGCTAATACTTATTTTCTGTCAGCGCTGGCAGCGGGAGTTTGGACTAGGAAGCCTTGCTGCGACCATGCTGCCCTACTCTGCGCTATTACTGCTTTCAGGCATTATTCTTACGATATTCTGGGTAGTTCTCGGCTTACCACTAGGCCCTGGCGCTGGGGTGGAATTCAACCTGTAATGCATAACAAGAGTAGCTGCGAAGCTACGAACGCAAATCAAAGTTCACGAACATAAATTTTAAGTAAGGAGACTGAAATTTCATGAATACCCTGGCCAACAAGAAGAAACTGGGAAGCTTGCAAAAGGCAATCATCTCAACCCTCATCATGTTCATGCTATCAGCCCTATCTCAGTCTCTATACTCGCAGGAAATCGATTATCCTGAGGAGTTTGCTGCGCCCATCCCGCTAATGGAAGAAATACTCGGCGACTTCCATTTTCCGATCTCCTCGGACTCGGCTCTCGCTCAGGCGTTTTTCGATCAGGGCATGCAAATGATGTATGCCTTTGCAAAGCTAGAATCCGCGCGCTCGTTTCGTGAAGCTCAAATCGCTGACCCAAATTGTGCTATTTGCTTTTGGGGCGAAGCGTGGAGTTGGGGCAGTTACCTAAATGGTGCAATGACTACAGCTGAATCGCCTCGCGCGCTTGCCGCTCTTAACAAAGCCCTCGCGCTGATTGATAACGCAAGCGACAAAGAAGTAGACCTCATCCGCTCATTGCAATCGCGTTATACCGAAAATTATGACCCCGCGACGCGCCGCATTCAGGATCAAGCCTACGCCGATACCATGGCTGACTTGGCTCGGAAATATCCTGACGACCTAAATATTGCCACGCTCTACGCAGACGCATTGTTCCTTCTCGAAGAACGACGGGGTTACCGCAGGTTAGAGGATCCGAATGTCATCAGACTCCATGGCGTACTGGAAAGCGTCCTCGAACGCGACATCACTCATCCCGGCGCCTGTCACCTCTATGTTCATGCAACCGAATCAACTCCAACACCCGAGCTTGCGGCGCCTTGCGCTGAGCTATTAGGCACTTCCATTCCGGGAGCCAGTCATATAAATCATATGCCCAGTCATACTTGGAACGAGATGGGGCTTTGGGAGAAAGCTGTCAGGGCCAATACTATCGCGTGGCATTCCGACCAGAAGTCCGCTATCGGACGCGGCGTGGCAATCTATCCGACTCATAACCTCACGATGCTCTACTATGCAGCAGCAATGGGTGGCGCGAGCGCGTCCTCGATTCAGGCAGCGAAAGACCTTGCAAAGCTTAACGGAAATAGCGCGATGCATGCGATGAGTCTGGTGCGTTTCGGACGCTATGAAGAAGCGCTCGAGCTAGATAATGAGCCCGCTGGCGATGTAAATCGCAGCATGTATTCGTTCTCTCAAGGCTATTCGGCACTAAAGCAGGGGGATACTGCGCGAGCACGCGACACGCTCGACGAACTGCTTGATCTTACCGAAACCACCACTGCGCGCTTTCGATTTCACGACGGCAAAAATATTATTGGCGCACTGGCAGGCATACTCGAGGGTCAGTTAGAGTGGGACGCAGGTAACCTAGAAGGAGCTGCGGAAGCCTTCCGGCGAGCAACGCGATACTACGACAGTCTCAATTACGATGAGCCAGAGCCACTCCCCTTTTCTCCGCGACATTGGCTAGGCGCTGCCTATATAGCACTTGGTGCCTATGACTCGGCTCTCGTGGAATACGAACTCGATATGGACGACCACCCAAATAACGTATGGTCACTTCACGGTGCGGCGACGGCGCTGGAATACTTAGGCAGGGACACCACAGAGGTAAATAGGGCGCTGCAGTCAGCAATGGAATTTGCAGATGTCTGGCTCCTCGATTCTCGCTTGTAAACGCTTTTCTTCGTCGAAGGGTCATCTGCTACGAGCCTAACGCAGCAGATGACTCGATACTTTGATAGCGCTATGCAGAATTACGAGAGGCGTTCACGTTGCCAAACAGACTGCGCATGACCATCTTCTCGTAAAGCTTATAGAGTATCGTTTCCTCCGACTCATCCGAAGTACTATCCGCAACTACACCCTCAAGTTTCTGCGCGCGCGTCAACGCGTACTGTTGAATAACTAGCAAAGGCAGAACCAGCTTCTGTCGTAGCGCGATACTTAGCCTACTCGTGGGATTATCCTCAAGAAGTATAGATTGATTGGATATTTTAAGCGCCATCTCGACGCTTAATTCGAACTCTGCATGGACCTGTTGCCAGAACTCCCCAAACCGAGGATGCCTTCCCATATAGGAAGTAAGCTCAAAATTTGACTTACTCATGCTCTGCATACTGTTGTCTACGAGCGCTTTAAAGAATTTCGAATTCTGATAAAGAGCTTTGCACTCATCCAATCGGCCCGCATTTTCGAGCTCCCGCAAAGCACTACCGAGACCATAATAACCAGGCACATTCTGTTTCAACTGTGCCCAAGCGCCGACGAAAGGAATGGCTCGTAGATCCTCAAACTTAAGCCCCTCTGCTCCGCCTCGCTTCGTCGGACGACTGCCAATATTGGTGCGCCCATAGTATTTAAGCGTACTCATCTCCTCAAGATAGGGAATAAAGAGAGGATGAGATTTGAAAGCCTTGTAACGGTCGTAGCTGATGCTCGCAAGTTCCTGCATCAAGTGCCGCTGTGCTCCATTCAGTTCTCGTTCGGGTTTGTCATAGAGATTATTCTCTAGACCTGCGGCGAGTAGCTGTCGAAGGTTGTGGGTCGCAGCCTCGGAATTTCCATAGTACGAGCTGACAGTCTGACCCTGCACGGTCAATTGAATCTGGTTACTTTCGATGTTCTTGCCAAGGGCTGCATAAAACTCATAAGTACTACCGCCGCCTCGTGCAGGCGGACCACCACGACCATCAAAAAAGGCCACTTCTACCCCCACTGCGCGTGATACCGCTGTCAGATCTTCTTTTGCGCGGTAGATAGCCCAGTTAGCCATAAGATAACCGCCGTCCTTCGTGCCATCTGAGAAACCCAGCATGACAGTTTGTCGATCACTACGCCTTGCCAAATGCGCTCGGTAGTCAGTGAATGAATACAGACTAGTCATACCTAGTCCAGCCCGCGCGAGGTCGTCGATGGTCTCGAACAATGGCACGATATCCACGGTATGATTCTCGGCCTTCCAGCCAACCAAATGCGATAAAGCCTTAACACGCGCGATGTCGATTGCTCCACGGCAATTACTAATAATGTAACGATGACATCCGGTTTCGCCATTGCGCTGCTGTATAATTGCCATAGCGCGGAGTGATTCTAACGTATCGAGTTCGAGGGCATCAGGCACCAGGGATTCATTAAACTCTAACGGGGTCTCAGGCGTTTTCGTTGCGAGCAAGACAGCAATTTGCGAGGCTTCGTCTAGCGTATCGAAATCAGCTGGAAAAAAGTCTGGATAGAGTGAACGCGCAGCATTAAAACTGCGATGAATTACACGAGAATCTTGCCGAATATCTAGATTTGCGAAGTGAAATCCAAAGGCGCTCACTTTGTGCTTGAAAGACTCTAGCTGCTCAACATAAAGGCCCTGATAGGAGTCTTTAACCGTTTGTTCAATTGTATCTATTGACTCGATCATAACAGAAAGCGTTAAGTCGGTTGCACAGGGCTTGGTAATTTCGCGATAGAGCTTTCCCTCCAGTTCATCCAACCGTTTGTAGACTCCTTTAAAGCTAAGCCTACGCTTGAGCTCGCGCACATCGGTGTGATAGCAGCTCATAATTAATGAACGAAGTTTATCGGCAACTTGTAAGGTCACACCGACATTGACATAGGGGTTGCCATCTCGGTCTCCGCCAGGCCAAAAACCGACGCTTAAGAGCTGATTTGGGGAATCAACACGATCGGCAAGCTGTGGACCGATGCTATCCATGATACTGCCAATCGCATCATAAAAAATATTAGCCAGATACCAACTGAGGTTAGTAGCTTCATCAAAAGGCGTTGGCTTTTCGTTATTAAAAAAAGGTGTATTACCTAGCTGCTGCAGGAGATCTCGCGAAGTTGCGATATCCTGCTTCTTAATAGCCGCGGCAAGGTCTGTAATAATTGCCAGAACCTGTCCCGGATAAAACTGAGTCGGGTGGGCCGTCAGGATGACTTTACTGCCAAAATTCTCAAGCACTTTATCAAACTGCTCTTGGAGGCCATCCGCCTTCACACGTTCTAGTAATTGCCTGAGCACATTTTTTGTTTCTGTTTTATGCACGATCGGATAGGCAGCGTCCTCAAGCGCATCGACCAGAACAACCTGCCTTTCTACATATTTAATAACCCTAAAAAGAAAGTGAATTCTGCCTTTCTCGTCGAGATGCGGCCTGTGCGTTGCAAAAAAATCTTCAAGAATCTCCGCTGGGTTTTCGCCTTGGCTCAAGCCTTTTTGCGCCCGCGCTTCGAGCAGCGGCAGCAGCAGCCCTGTTTGCTCGATTTCGTCGAGAGGTAGGGTCAAGAAAAGCCCGTTGTAAAGTTGATAATTAAGATCAACTAGATTCTCGTAGTCTTTGTTACTCGGTATCTTGGCTGACAAACCCAATCCCTTGTTACTGCTCATACTGCTCCATTGCATCTTTCGACTATTAATATTCATACATAGACTCGAAGACGATTTTGCGTTCGAAGCCTCTGCTGGGGTACGCTTAGTTCATCTTATTGTCGCTACATCTATTTTCTGTCAAGAGACCTTATATGCTCAAGATCGATTCTTTATTACCAATGGTCGGACTAACTACTACACTTGTTGCCCTACCAGCGTATGGCGCCGAGCAAACCCCAATACCACTATGGCATACAGTGATGCTCATCATAGTCTTTCTCACACTTACCTCAAGCGCGGCATTATCCTTTGCAGCATGGCGCCAGTGGCGCAATGGTTGGCGACTCGTCGCCGCCTTCCCCATCGCCTTGCTTGTATTATGGAGTGGCTGGATTGTTGGCGCCCGCACTATTGACCCAGAGTCTCATACACTATGGTCTTTTGAGCTCTTTGCTTGGTCGCTTCTAAATTTGCTTTACATGGTCACCGTGCTAACTGCCAAACGCGCTTTCGAAAAAGCAGATCAACCCTCTTAGACAGTAACCTTGTCGTAAAAGGTTTCGTACCCGCCGTCTATACTAAACGTCGCTTCAAATCCCTGCTCCGCTAAGTAGGCAGCGGCACTTTGGCTCGAATTTCCGTGATAACAGTACACTAGCACAGGCTTCGCTTGGTCGGCGCTTTGCACGAAGCTGGCTACGTTACTACCGCTGAGATGTATCGCGTTCTCAACATGGCCAGCCTCATAAGATTGCTCATCACGCACGTCGACAATATGCACTCCATCTGCACCGTACTCAGAAAGCATGTTTTGAAACTCAGGCCACCCGATGCGATTAAAATTCATCATAATTAAAGTCCTCTACAACCCTCTATAGCAAGATCAACCCGCTTACGAAAAAAGCCACTGCTGCTAAGCCTGCGCTCAATAATGCGTAGGGAAGTTGTGTGCGTACATGATCAATATGATCGGTAGCTGCGGCCATCGAAGCAACAACCGTTGTGTCGCTAATCGGAGAGGCATGATCTCCGAAAACAGCGCCGGAAAGCACTGCAGCGAGAAACACAGAACTGTTCACCTCTAAGGCACCGACAATCTGCATAGCCAGAGGAATCATGATAGCGAAGGTGCCCCAACTTGAACCTATAGAGAAGGCGATAAACGCTGATAATAAAAACAAGAGCGGCAACAAAACCGAACTCGGAATAGTTTCTTGAGCTAATTGCGCAACGTAAACGCCTGTGCCGAGCGCATTAGCAACGTCCCCGAGCGCCAGAGAGAAGAGTAGGATCATCGCGACAGGTAACAACCCACCAGCACCCTTGAGGAAAAGTTGCATAAGCGTTTCGAGCGTTGCGCGCCGGCTAGCCAGGACGATTGTCCAGGCTACAGCTAAGGCAACGAGCACCGCCCAAAGAACCGATGTCGATCCGGAGCCAGCTGTCAAATCGCCCCCGCCGGTAATAAAAAGCCCCAGAGGCATACTTAAGACTAGCGCTAGCACTGGGATAATCATAAGCGTCGCCGAGTCCCCAGACTGCCTTGTCTGCTCTGCTTCTATCAGACTTGGATCCACCATCGGTGTGGCATTTGGCCAAAGCAATTCCCCCGTCGCTGTCCGCTTCTGCGCGCTCCGCATCGGCCCAATATCGACTCCAAACAGAATGACAACAGCGCATACGAGCACAGCAAAAATAGCGTAAAAATTTAGAAATATCGCGCCTATGAAAACATCAATTGGGCTCTCAACGCCGCTGGAGGCAAGCAGGCTGACGATAACAGCTCCCCAAGCATTAAGCGGAATCAATACACAAATAGGCGCAGAGGTTGCATCGATAATATATGCGAGCTTCTCTCGTGAAACGCGATACCTATCGAAAAGTGGCCTTGAGATAGCACCGGCAATCAAAAGCGTAATGTTAGATTCGATAAACACGACAACGCCGGTGGCGAAGGCGAGCCACTGCGCTCTTTCGGGACCTGTGACCCAATTTTTTTCCTGCAACAGAGCGATAAACCCCCGCACTCCGCCCAACTTTTCGATTGTCGCAATAAGACCGCCAATGACCAACGTAAACACTAGTACACGAGTATCACCTGGATCAGTAAATACGTTGATAACAGAGTCGATAGCCGGAGCGACCGCAGCGAGCGGATTGCCCGTACCGAGAAGCCAGGCGCCCATCCAAAGGCCGACGCTTAAGGAAAGAATCACCTGCCGCGTTACTATCGCGAGCCCAATCGCCAACAGAGGCGGTATGACAGACGTCCAGACCGGATCTTGCATTGCTCTTCCTTTTTTAATTGGCAAAAGATAGCACGGTTTCAATAAGCTGTCAGAAGACCTAGCGTCGCGCTAATCACACGCCTGCAAAAGAAATCTGATCTGGATACACTCGCGGACAGTGCTATCGTTCGTGGTTGGTCATTCTCAGAGCTTGTGTGATACTGCTTTCTCGCGTCTGTCTAAAAACAAAGGGAGCATACCCACATGACTGAAGCTGCAACCAAGATCGATAAAGTCAATGAGCTACGCCGCGAGAGCACAATCGCCTCCTATTCAAAGCCCTTCTACCGTTACCTTGTTCTGGGTATCCTCACGACAGTCTATATTTCTAACTTCGTAGACAGGCAGGTTATCAATGTCCTGGCTGCTTATATTATCGAAGATCTGCAATTAAGCGATGGTCAATTCGGCGCACTCTCGGGCATCGCTTTTGCCCTCATATACACAGTTTTGGGTATCCCCATCGCTCGCCTGGCAGACCTCAGCAATCGCCGTAATGTAATCGCTATCTCGGTCGCGACATGGAGCTTGATGACAGCCGCCTGTGGCCTAGCGCAAAATTTCGGCCAGCTGTTCTTAGCGCGGGTGGGGGTCGGAATAGGCGAAGCCGGTGGCTCTCCTCCCGCACACTCCATCGTGTCGGACATCTTTCCTGCTGAGCAGAGAGCTACGGCGTTGTCAATTTACTCACTCGGCGTCTACGGTGGCATTCTTGTAGGCACCGTGGGGGGTGCCTATTTGGTTCAATATTTCGACTGGCGCACAGCGTTTATCGTTGTGGGGCTGCCAGGACTCTTCCTCGCACTCATTGTCCGCTTCGTGATTAAAGAACCGCCTCGCGGTATGTCAGAAAACCGACGCGACATTGCACCCCCAGGATTCTTTCGAGTGATGAAAATCCTCGCCTCGCGCAAGTCATTTAAACATCTGAGCTTCGCCTGCGCACTTCACGCCTTTGTCACCTACGGTATGGGCAATTTCATGCCGCTGTTTCTTGGGCGTATTCATCAGATGCCAATCATCGATATTGGACTTTATTACGGACTCATTGCCGGCATCGGCGGGCTCGCAGGCACATTCTTTGGCGGCTGGTATTCCGACAGGAAGTCCAACAAACACAACGATATGCGCTGGTATTTGTGGATTCCTTTCATCTCAACGGTGGCTGCAATTCCGCTGGCACTGATTACATTTATCGTCATGCCCGATGGCTACAGCGCTGTGTTCTTTTACTTTCTACCCGTTTTTTTCGGCGGCTTCTATCTCGCACCCTGCATCGCGGCAACGCATTTTCTCGTCGGAATACGAATGCGCGCGATGGCGTCGGCCATCCTTCTATTTGTCTTGAACCTAATCGGACTCGGGCTTGGCCCGATGGTTACTGGCTTTGTGAGTGACTGGCTGACTCCCACCTTCGGCACCGATGCGCTTCGCTATGCGATGTCACTGACTGTCTTAGTGAATATCTGGTGTGCCCTTCACTATTATTGGGCTATCAAAACCATTCGAGACGACATAGCACTCGCTGCAGAGTAGCCATAAAAACAACCCATGAGTTTGCAAGCAGAAATAAAGAGAGCGAGAGTATTAGCATGAGCAACACTACAGTAAACCAATTGCCTGGCCGTCTCGGTGATTCATCAATGAGCCTTGGAACCGATCCTCGTACAGACCCGCGACTCGCAGCAGCCTTAAGGCAGTTGGGGCTAGCAGATCAAGCGGCCGAGCCTCCGATCAATGCTGACAGCGATGTGGCAGACTGTATCGCCTACTCCACAGCAGCCGAACAAGCATGGCAAACGCTATTCGCGATGCTAGTTAGCCAAGGCGAACCGTCAAATCCGGTCGATGTGCGCGAAGAAATCATCAAAGGTCGTGATGGCAATGAGATTAAACTCTACATTCATTGCCCGGCGGGTCATACCCGCGACAGCGCCCCTCTCCCTTGCCTTGTTCATACACATGGTGGCGGCATGGTCATCCTGGCTGCGGCCGATGCGAACTATAGCCGCTGGCGCAGCGAACTCGCCGCTACTGGTTTAGTCGTCGTAGGTGTCGAATTTCGCAATGCCGCTGGCGCACTCGGAAATCATCCCTTTCCCGCAGGATTACACGACTGTGCGGACGCGGCTAAATGGGTTGCCTCTAACCGTGAAGCGCTTGGCATCTCAACATTGATCATGACTGGCGAATCTGGTGGAGGAAACCTGTCGCTAGCGACAACGATGCTCGCGAAGAAAGAAGGCTGGCTTGAGGCAATCGCGGGCGTCTACGCGCAGTGCCCCTACATTTCTGGACTCTATGCTGACAAGCCTAAAGAGCTCCCCTCTCTGATCGAAAACGACGCCTATTTCCTCGACATGAAGACCATGGGCGCGATGGTCAAACCCTACGATCCAACCGGTGAAAACGCGAGCAACCCCCTCACTTGGCCCTATCATGCGAGCCTCGAAGACCTAACAGGCTTACCTCCACATGTGATTTCGGTCAACGAATTGGATCCGTTGAGGGACGAAGGGCTTGCGCATTATCGCAAGCTACTCAAAGCAGGTGTACCAACTGTTGGACGCACTGTGCACGGAACATGTCATGCAGCTGACTGCTCGTTTGTAGGCGTTATTCCTGATGTCTATTTTGCCACGGTCCGCGACATCTCGGCCTTCGCCCATTCGCTATCATAAATTATCCGTAAGCGGATTTTCCATGGAGGAGTATCAATGCTAAACGACGACCTACAGCTACTGTCTTTGAGCAGAATAAAATCAACCCTATTCGCTGCCCTCGTTTTAATCGTCAGCTCAGCAATTAGCGCCAGCGCAGGGGCACAGTCCTTGCCCCGATCAAGCCCAGCCAGCGTAGGAATGTCTAGCGAACGACTCGAGCGCTTACCAGCAGCCATGCAGCGGTATATTGACGCCAATCAGCTCGCCGGAACCGTCACGCTTATCGCTCGCGATGGTAAGGTCGTTCATTTTGAGTCCCGTGGCTGGCGCGATAAAGAAAGCGACACCCCCATGAGCGAAGACACCATTTTCTTCATCATGTCGATGACCAAGCCTATCGTTTCCACCGCGCTTATGATGCTCTACGAAGAAGGCTTGTTTTTGCTTACCGATCCGGTAAGCAAATGGATACCCGAAATCGTCGACAAACAGGTGCTCGTGCAAGACGACGCCGGGATTCATCGAATGACGCCCAGACAGCCAATCACTGTGCGCGATGTATTAGCACACACCACTGGACTGGATCCGGCACGCGAGTTACTTACCGAAGACGAACAAAAACTCCTTGGCCGCGAAAGCAGTTTAGAGGCGACATTGATTAAACGCGCGCCCCTCCCGCTTGCCTTCCACCCAAGCGAAGACTGGCAATACGGCAGCTCCACTGATTATGTAGCGCTTTTAGTCGAGCGAATTTCAGGCGAGCCGCTACAGGAATTTTTGCGAAAACGAATCTTTGAGCCTCTTGAGATGAATGACACATCCTATGTGGTCCCAGCAGAGAAACGAGACCGCGTGGCTACCGTATACTCGCCAACGGGACCTAATAAAACTATCGAGGTATTCCGAACGCCAGACTACAGCAGCGTGCCATTTTTCGGCAGTGACTATTACGGTGGAGTGGGATTATTCTCGACAGCCAGCGACTACTGGCGTTTTAGTCAGATGCTGCTTAACGGCGGGAAGCTAGGTCGGACTCAGATACTAAGTCCTAAAACGATTAATCTCATGATCTCAAATCACAGCAAGGATCATGATATATACATTCGCGGGCCGGGATACAATTTTGGACTAGGCTTCGGGATTTTAAATGACGCAGGCATTGCTCGAGACCCGATTACGCCAGGTTCTTTTACTTGGGGTGGCGCCTGGGGAACAATTTTCTGGGTAGACCCCATCGAGAATATGATCGGGATAATGATGACTCAGATCAGCTCTTATTCGCATCTCAATGTAAGACAGGATGTCGGCGTAACCGCGGTGCAAGCTATCGTCGAGAGCTATAGCAACAAGCCCTATTCTGTGCAGGGCTATTCGGTGCTAAACCCCTAGTAGACTCGCCACCCTAGTAAAGCGCTTTGAGTCCAGACTTGAAGCGCTTGGCATTCTCAACATAGTGTGTTGCTGAATCGATGAGGGCCTGCTTGCGCGCCTCATCTAATTCGCCGCGGATTTTCCCTGGCGCTCCCATCACGACGGAGCCGTCGGGCACCACCATGCCTTCTGTGATTAGCGCATTGGCGGCAATAAGACACCCCTTACCTATCACTGCGCCGTTCAACACAACTGCATTAATACCAATAAGGCTACCAGCGCCAATCGTGCAGCCATGCAGCATGACCTTATGCCCAATAGTGACATCGCTGCCTATGACAAGCGGAAAACCCTTGTCTGCATGTAGCACCGAGCAGTCCTGCACATTACTCCGCTCGCCTATCGTTATCGTTTCGGTATCACCACGCACCACGGCGCCGAACCACACGCTTGCGTCTTTCTCGAGGATCACATTGCCAAGTACAGTTGCAGAATCAGCGACATAGAAATCGTCGCCTTGGGTTTGGGGTGAAACGCTATCAAGGCTGTAAAGCAAGTGTGTGTCCTCTTTTGAATAAATTATGCTCGGGTTGCTTACAAAGTGTACCCAATGGCTGCACAATTGCGAAGCCAGAACTTACGGATGAAGCAGTCAATGAATCGAATCAACTCGAGACAATGGGTAGACAATCAGCTTTAAACCTACTATTTTCGAGAGCAAATATCGAATAACGTTACGCCGGAAAATTGCACAAGATCTCGCAATCTGAACAAGACAGAGACCCAATCGCGAGGAAACAAAACCAAGATAATGAAGAGAGCAAAGAGTCCATGAATAGCAGACGCGAATTTCTAAAGTACTTAGCAGCAAGCCCACTCCTAACCGAATACTCAGCCTTTGCACAGGAAGTCGAAGAAACGCTCGGTGCGCGTCTCACCGACCCCTCCGAAGTAATAAACGTGTTCGAGATGGAAGCGCTCGCGAGAGAGAAAATTCCGCCCGCTCACTTTGGCTACCTGCAAACGGGCGTTGATAGTGACGCAACTCTGCGTGCTAACCGTGCGGGTTTTACTCGTTTTCAAATCCGCCCACGTAGGCTCGTTGATGTCAGTTCGCCCGATCTAAGTATCGATATTTTGGGCACACAGGCGAAGTCGCCCATCATCATTTGCCCTGTAGGAAGCCAAGGCGCTTATCATGCTGAGGCAGAACTTGGTACCGCACGCGCTGCGAAGGCCGTCGGCCACCATATGATTCTCTCCACGCAGTCGTCTACGGCTATTGAGGCGGTCGCAGAGGCACGCGACGAGCCAATCTGGTTTCAGCTCTATCCCACTAACCGCTGGGCGAATACCGTCGCAATGCTCCAACGCGCCGAGGCCGCAGGCTGTACTGCGGTTTGCCTAACAATCGATTTACCAGGCGGGCGCAATACCGAGACCCAGTCGCTGCTCATGCGCGAAGACGACCGCGACTGCAGCGTGTGTCACAAAGGACAGGCTAAGCCCATCTTCAAAGGGCTCGACATGAAAGGTGTCATGCTCAATGACTCCTCTCTAACGTGGAGCGTCATTGGTCGAATGAAAGAAGTCACCAACATGAAGGTGCTAATCAAAGGGATCGAAGTAGGCGCTGACGCGGCACTTGCCGTACAACATGGAGCGGACGGAATCGTCGTGTCTAATCACGGCGGCCGCGCAGTAGAAACCGAGCGTGCGACTATAGAATGTCTGCCAGAAATCGTTGCCGCCGTGAACGGTCGAATCCCTATCGTTGTTGACGGCGGATTCCGCCGTGGAACGGATATTTATAAAGCGCTCTCGCTAGGAGCGACAGCCGTGGGTATCGGTCGCCCCTACTGCTGGGGACTAGGCGCCTTCGGCCAAGCCGGTGTCGAGCGCGTGCTAAACCTTCTCAACCGCGAACTCACGATCGCCATGATGGGCAGCGGCACGCCGACCATTGCCTCTATTGGCCCCGACTATGTGCTAGATGTTGGACAGAGAGTCGAGCGCGGTAGAATGGGTTTCGGCCTGCTCGATTAGAGACCGCCTACCAGCCAAACCACTCTGCGAGCAATTCCTCAGAGACGATTCCGCTATGCGCGCGGAAGGTTTGGTCGGTCGAAAAGAAATAGCTGCGAGGTAGCTCACCGAACCAGTTCGGATCGATACTAAATCGCAGCTTTTCCACAAAGCTATCCGCGAACATATAGGACTCTCGCCCTCCTAAGCCATAATCCTCGAGATACTCCGCCGCGGTGTCCTGGAGCGCAATGGGATCGGTTGACACCAATACATAAGGCAGATCTGGCTGCGACTCCAATATCCCAGCCATTAACTCGAGCTCAATTAAGCATGGCGGACAATCGATAGACCACAGGCCAAGCAGGAACTCGCGACCCTTGAACCGCGTTTTTATCTCATCTAACGTCTGCACAGTGAATGGCAGAAACGCGGTATTTTCAGCTCGGTTGTCCTGGCCAGCAACCGCGGGCTCGGTGGCCGCAGTTTTACCTTCCACGATCGGCATGACAACGTAGCCGTACTCGCTTGTATGCCAGCTCAAATAAAGCGCCTTGTCAGATTGGCGCTTGATGAGCAACGGGTGATCTGAGCCTTGCTCAGTGGACATCAGCGTCGTCGGTTCGCTCCACGTACGGCCAGCGTCGTGAGATATAATTTGCTGCAGTCTAGTTCTTTCACCGTCGAAGCGCTTCCAGACCAAGTAGAGCGCTCCCTGCTGCGCGGCAAGTATGGGGTGCCCTGCACCCGCAGCACCGTCAACTTGAAAAACATCAATGGGTTTTTTATCCTCCATAGAATACCGTGCGTAGTAAATGCCGCTCTGTGCATCGCCGTTGCTGAACCAGCTCATATGGTAATCGTCACTTTGTAAATCGACGATCATCGATGGTCCGTGGTGAGGACATGCATCGATCTGCCACTCGTCATAGCTCGCCCTTTCTAACCCCGTTACTTCTCCTTCGGGAGACAACAGCGCAATAGCATGATCACGGGTTGTTTCGCCAAAAATCTGTCGCCATAGAATAGCGATGCTGTCTTTCCCCCGCGGTGCGATGGCAATTCGGCAACACTCACAGCTGTGATTGGCAACGCGATAATTCTTAGAGAAAGACGCACCTTTATCCGCAGAGACCGCATAGTAAATCGCAGCACCTGCATATTCTTGCCCTTCGCTCAATGCTGCGGTGAGGTCGCGTTTGTCGATCCAAGTAAGGTAGAGATGTCCCGAGTCAGTCAGATATAAACTGTCGAACCTATGGCCTGCGAATAGATTATCGTCATTGATTGTACGTGGCGACTCGAAACTAAAACCGCCGTCTAACGATCTAGCAAACCTGATTTCACCGGTAAAGCGAGGCGAAGTTTTGAGAGTCCATGAAACAAAAATTATCCCAGACTCATCGACAATAATTTTAGGACGATTCTCACCATTATGCTCTGCATCCTCAGGCAGCTCATTGACGGCCACCGGCTTTAAAAAGGTCGCGCCCGCGTCGATTGATTTGGCGACGAGAACGAATTTATCCTTTACGTAGGCAACCCAAAGAGACCCTTCACTATCGAATACAGCGCTTGGCGCAGCACCGCAGTGAACAGAATTAGATCCATCGACGCAATCTAATTGAGGCGCAGAATAGACAGGCAAGGTTAAAAATGTCAGTGACGCAAGCACCAAGAGCTGCGTACCTAGTCTCCCGAAAACCGAACCTATTCGCAGTATTATCGTGTTCATAGTAACTCTCTATTCACTGCTAACAAGCCACTTAGGCGTTACGACCACATTAAAAATCATACGAAAAATTGGCATAGAGAGTACGACCAGGCCAAGGATGCGCCACATACGCGACCTCATCGCTAAGATTATCTATTCCAAACCCAAGCGCGATGCCGTTAGCAAGACGCAGCGTCGACTTCAATCCTATGCGCAAATAGTCGTCTTGAGCACCGTACACATTATCTTCGTTGTCTCGATTATCTATGCGTCCGAAGCTATCGCTTGCATATTGCACGTTCATACCCACATCCCACGCGCTGCTTAAATGGTAGGTTGCTAGAAGATTACCCCGCCTCTCGGGCATGCGTGGATAGACATTCCCTTCTAATGTTGTGTTCGCCGAATTCTTTGTGATTTCCGAATCGGTAAATACCGCATTGAATCGGATGTCTAGATTCGAGAGAAGAAAATTATCTGCGTTTACAATAAATTCAAGCCCTGAGGTTTCTATTTCGTCGACCGGAATAAAAGTTCGAAGTGATATCCCGCCATCGAGAATAGTAGACTGCGCCTCAATCGCGTTTTCGATTGTCTCGGTAAAATAATTCAGCCTTACATAACCGCGGTCGATTGCACGCTCCGCCATGAAGTTGTGATGATTGCCGTCTTCAGGTTTGAGTTCGACGTTGGAAAGGCTTATCGCGTTATAAGCCTCATACTGACTAAAAAGCTCCTCAACGATTGGGAAACGATAGGCTTTAGCGGCAGAATATCGGAACGCCCAAAGCTCGTTAGGCTGATAACCAACCGAAAATTTCGGCGAATACTCATTCGCACCACGCGTAGGAACACGGCTCAGATCGAATTCCGCAGTGTCTGCTCTGTCATCATCGTAGTAACCATTGCTGCTTTCGAACTCCTCATAGCGAAGCCCGAGAGAGGCATCCCACTGATCATTCATTTGATAGTTGAGCTGCGCATAGGCTGAGAATAGTTCGGTCTCACCGCCGCTGCGTCCTGTAAAAGCAGTTTTTTCGCCTTGCTGATAATTTAACGACCTATAAACATCCAAGTTGAGCGAATAGGCCTCTTTTTTTAATCCAGTGACCATGGTTAGACCGTTGAAACCTAGCTCGTTAAACAGGAGTTTAGCCTCGGCCGTCTCCCATCCGGTGCTGTGAAAATCACTTACCTGACCATCTAGGGTATGAAGTGGATCGTTTAGATGAGTACTAGACGTGCGCGTCTCGTCTCTTAGCACGGCAAATCGATTGATATTCGCCTCAAGATCAATCGACTCCGTAACACTCCCGCGAAGTCGTAATCCAGTCGACAGCGAGCGCCTCTCAAGAGTTGATGCAGCGAATCGTGACGCTGGCACGGAAAAGCGATCGTCACCATCGACTACGTTACCCCGATACACGGTGTTGCCATTGTTGTCGGTGAGATAACTGTTTGCCGAGTCTTCGATCGAACTTCGGTCTTCATAGGCGATGTTTAACAGCGCCGACCAACTACCAAATTCATGACCTAGCTTGAATTTGTAATTATTAGTCTCGGTCTCAACTACACCGGTATCCATAAACCAGTTAACAGCATTGCCGAGGTCATCATTCCCTCGAATTGAGCCCGAAACGGCAGTAAGTTCAGAATCTGGCAAATTCGCAGATACGCGTCCACCTGAGCGAAAAGTCTGTGGCTGAGAGTCATTATCTAGGCGATTTACCGACAAGTAGAACGAAGTATCTCCAATCTTGTTGCCGTAGGAGGCAAATGATTTATAGCCGGTAACCGTATCATCGAAGCCATATGCATCGAAATTTTGCGAGAAGTAGGAACTGTCGAAGTGGAACTCACTATCCTGCGGGATCGCAGTCTCGATTTCCATCACGCCCCCCATTGCGTTACCAGAATACTCGGCTGAGAAAGGCCCATACATAACTTTGACTTGGGCAATCTCGCTCGCCGACACCATCGTCCATCGAGGCGCCCCGTTCCAACGCGACTGCAACAGATAATGCAAGGGGACACCATCAGCAAATACCATTGACCGAGAGGTTTGGAACATATTTGAGCCGCGCATGCCCAACACGCCGTTAGCGTCGCCGATGAACCTGCGCCTAATCACTACGCTCGGCTCAAACTTAACAACGTCTTCAGTTGTCGCTACATTGATACTAACGATGTCATCCTGATTGATTACATTCGTAGGACTAGGGTTCGCAAAATTATCATCAGTCTTGCTTCCCCAGACGACGATCTCATCGATTGATTCCTGCGCGCCACCTTGGACAGAAACAAGGGTGAGAACAGCGACCGCGATAGCTCTGAAGAGAGGTTTTTGATATTCCATTTTCAGTAATTCTCAAATTCACAAAGTCGGTAAATTGTAATGCGCTGCTGGAAAGTTGGAATGCGGCATAATGTCACAGGGTATTATCTGCTGTTTTCTCGCACAGTCTGCGCTATCTTAGGGGCCATATTGAGGACTAAATTAGGCGCAAGGTAGCTATTGCTTGCCAGTGCATTACATTTATCCAAACACGAGTCGATGAGGGGCGGAAAATGACAAACGTCGAGCTTAACAGACGAGCCTTCCTGAGAGCCGGCGGCGATGCGATGAAGACATCCTTTATCGCCCTTTCCTTCCCTGCGGTCTTAACAGCTTGCGGTCGCGCGGAACAAGCGCGCCTTTTGGGTGAGGACTTCACTTCATTAAGCGCCGATGAGGCAAGGGAATACGACGCAATTGCCGCCCGAATCATACCCTCTGACGGTACCCCCGGCGCGCGCGAAGCAGGTGCCGTCTATTTTATTGACAACGTTATTAGCGACGCATTTGAGGGGGAAAAACAGCAACTGCGCTCTGGCCTCGAAGACCTTCAAGCTAAAACCGCTAGCCTTTATGGCAAGACTCAGTTCGCTGACCTTACCCCCGTACAACAGGACAACCTGCTCACACAAAGTGAAGGGACTGATTTTTTCGCAACAATCCGCTTTCTTGTCATTGCCGCCATGTTTTCGCTACCTGAATACGGCGGCAATAAAGACAAGGTCGGTTGGCAGCTTATCGGTTTTGAAGACCGCCATGCATGGACACAGCCCTATGGCTTCTACGATTCAGAATATCTTGAGAAAGGAGAGTAACCTGCATGGCTCAACAGCAACCATCGGTCACTTATCCTACTCGAGAAGCCGTCGACTTCGTCATCGTTGGCTCTGGTGCAGCCGGTGGCGTGATGGCGAAAGAACTTTCAGTCGCAGGCTTCTCAGTGGTCGTTTTGGAACAAGGCCCGCATCTTAAGGCAAGCGATTTTAAACACGACGAATGGAGTTATGACCACAATGGCGGCCTCATCTGGGGCAGCAAACAAGGACACCCTCAGACTTTTAGAAAGGCTGAGGACCAAACTGCAAGGCCGGCTGAAGCAGCACTGGGCTATGCACATAATGTTGGGGGCAGCAGCGTTCACTTCTCTGGAAATTTCTGGCGCTTTAGGCCTATCGACTTTATAGAGGCGAGCGTCCGCGGGACTATCTCAGGCACTAACTTCGCTGACTGGCCAATCACTTACCAAGAGTTAGAGCCCTACTATACTAAAGTCGATTGGGAGGTCGGTGTATCGGGTCTACAGGGGCCATGGGACCCGCCCCGTACACGAGATTATCCCTGTGAGCCAATGCCCATCAAAGGCTCGGATGTACTACTCGAGCGCGCGGCCAAGAAACTGGGCCTTAATCCCTACCCTGCGCCCGTGGCGATACTCTCGCAGCCTCATAATGGTCGTCCTGCCTGCATTCACTGCGGCTTCTGCAATGGCTTTGGCTGCGAGGTAAACGCAAAGTCATCATCTATGGCGACAATGATTCCCTTAGCGCTCGCAAGCGGGCGCTGCGAGCTACGCACCGGCTGCACAGCCTCTAGGGTATCAACCCGTCCCGACGGCAAAGCTGACGAGGTCGTGTATTGGAATGCCGAGGGCGAGGAACACGCACAGCGCGCTAAGGCTGTGGTCCTTTGCGCGAATGGCGCTGAAACGCCGCGACTACTGTTACTATCAGCATCCGCGCAACATCCACAGGGGCTCGGCAATTCAAGCGGCTTTGTTGGTCAGAATTTGATGTTTAACGGCTACACGTCAGTTGTTGGCCTATTTCCTGAACCCGTTAATGCCCATAAAAGCATCCCTGCCACGCGCGTTATTCATGACTTTTATGAACTAGACAGGACTCTCGGCTTTTACGGCGGCGGGGGCATAGATGGCCGGCATTACGCTCGCGGGACACCGCTCAACTCTGCACTGATGAGCGGAATGTTCGGCGGCCCTAAATGGGGAGCTGATTACAAAAGGAGTCTTGAGCAAGAATTCACGCATACCGCCGCGTTCGATGGACACACAACATCACTCCCGCTCGCGACGAACACGGTGACGCTAGACCCTAAACTTAAAGATAAATGGGGTCGCCCAGCACTTCGCTGCACCTATATGGATCACCCTGACGATCTCGCTACTATGAAATTTTTCTTCGATAAAACCAACGAACTCATGGAGGCTGCGGGCGCCATACGTCAGGCAGGGAGCTATCCTGAAAACGGTCAGGAGGGAAACGTGCATCTGCTCGGAACGTGCAGAATGGGCAATGATCCTGCAAACTCGGTAATCGATAAATACCACCGCTCGCATGATGTGCCTAACCTGTTTATCTGCGATGGCTCAAGCCTTGTGACGTCCGGTCGCGGCCAGCCGACTATGACTATTATGGCCCTCGCCTTCAGAGCAGCAGATCATCTGATTCAGTCGGCTCGTCGCGGTGAAATCTAATTTCCAGTGTGCGCCTTTGAAATTCGCTCAGCAAAATTAGATCTCAGGCCCCCGAGTAAGCGTTACCCTTACCATACAGACCGAGCAAGACTCTCGCGCGGGGAATAGGTTCGACAGATTACAGGACGATAAAACACTCAATGGATCTCATTTTTTTCGATTTAGACGGCACACTGCTCAACGAATCCTCAGTAATCTCACCGTTTACCAAAGAAACACTTGGTTTACTTAAAGATAGAAACATCGCCTACACAGTCGCCACTGGGCGCACTATGCTCTCAGCTAGGATGATTCTCCAGGGGCATGATTTCGATCTTCCGCAAATATATACCAACGGCGTGACGATATGGGATCCCCTAAGTAGCCAACTCACATTAGAGAATTTACTTACAACCGATGAGATCGCAACCGTCATCGACGCAGCCTTAAGTCAGGGGATCACTCCTTTCGTACACGCGATCGAACAGGCCAACCACTCTATTTATCACGCAGCTCCTCAGCATCGCGTAGAGAGGGATCTGATAGACAAACACTACGTCGGAACAGAGGCCAAACTACTCCCGCTAGATGTACTTCCTAACGACAGCCAGGTTACCAACATAAGCATGATTGGCTCGGCGGCAGACATTACCAAAGTTTGGCGAAGAGTGAATAGCCACCCCAACCTCGTCACCTATTCAGGCCCCGCTATTGAGGGCGACTCCTATCGATGGATGGACATCCATCATTGTCTAGCGAGCAAGGGCGCGGCGGTTAACACGCTCAAAAAGCAGCTTGGCGCGAGCAATATAATCTGCTTCGGCGATGGGGATAATGACTTAAGCATGTTCGAGCTTGCTGACGAAAGCTATGCGCCACAGAATGCGCGCGATTCGGTGAAACAGTCTGCGAGCGCGGTAATTGGGCATAATCACGAAGATGGTATCGCTCATTTTCTGCGCGAACGATTTGCGCTCTGATTGATCTACTCAGACTAAGGCGAGATCGCCGACAAGCCGCCGCTTTCGAGAAATATCGTGGTTAACTCTCAACTTTGCGTTCCATATCTTTCACGATAAAGATTTCCAAATAAATGACTTCGTATTATTCTGCTAGGAATTTGTAATTCTTTTGGGGGCGATAGTATGAAGACGCTCAGCTCTGCATTTTGGTCTCTTCTCGCCGTTGTTCTTGTCGCGACCGTGACCCTAAGTCCAAGGGCCTTGGCCCAACCGGCAACGCTCGAAGGGGGTATACTTAAAATCCCGGCGGCCGCGGCAATAATCGACGGAGAAGTTCAGTATTACAACGATGTTGAACTGGCCATTGACGACGCGGGCAGTTTCGTCGTCGTCAAAGCGGCGAGGAGCGCTCTGGTTTACATCGACAGCGTCTCTGTCATTATGACCAAATCCCTACCACCGCAGGTGAGTGCAGTCGTGCAGGGACATAAATCCGTGCCCTGCGTAAAATTGCAGACCCCCGCTATTTCCAGAAAAGGCTTTGCTTTCACCATTGCGCTCGCAGAGACACAATTGGGGCCAGCAGAAACCTGCATCGCGCTCTTAGATCCCTTCGAAACGCGCATACCGATAGAGGTTAAGGATCTGGATTCAGGCACCTATTCGGTGAATGTGAATGGGGTTATGGCGAGTTTTAGCCTATAGCGCTAGATGGTGCCCGGGGCCGGAATCGAACCGGCACGGTGTTTCCACCGAGGGATTTTAAGTCCCTTGCGTCTACCAATTTCGCCACCCGGGCTGGGGGCTTAAGCGACATTGCAGGTGAAGCCTAAGTCTAGGCTCACATCGAACCGTGCAACCGGGTCTTCCTGCGATCGCTGAAGAAGCATAGAGAGTGTGAATGGAGGCTGGGGTCGGAATCGAACCGGCGTTAACGGAGTTGCAGTCCGCTGCATGACCACTCTGCCACCCAGCCGTATCACGTTCTTATGCGAGCGCGAACTATAGCAAAACACATCCCGAGAGGCATTCTTTTTCTGCTACAGTGTGATTAGTAATTCGAACCCGAGTCAATACCAGGCAGCGAAGCGCGTGGTTCTATTGGGGGAAAAGAAAGAATGGAGCGGGAAACGAGATTCGAACTCGCGACCCCGACCTTGGCAAGGTCGTGCTCTACCAGCTGAGCTATTCCCGCTTTATCTGGTTACCTAGGCTTGTGTCTAGGCGCTGATTCGGCAACTCAACAAGAGTGCTTCCTCTACTCTGTGAACAACCACGCTGATTATTCCGATGACAGGGGCCTGTTGCCATCCAGAGAGAGCGCTATTTTAATGCCAAACCGTGGCAAGTCAAGCGCTGATCGCACTGTATTATTTACTTGCTGCTAAACATCTCGCCCCGTGCCGCCTTGATATAAGACACCATAGACCACAAGCCCAGAGCAGCTGCCACCCAAATCAAGCCAAGACCTAGATGAAAGAACAGCGGCATTACAGAGGGACTCGCGCCCAACAGTAAGGTTATTGCGATCATTTGCAGCGTCGTCTTTACCTTGCCAACCCAAGCTACCGCAACAAGATCTCTTAGCCCCTTTGTTGCCATCCATTCTCGCAGCGCTGAGATTGTAATTTCGCGTCCAACAATAAGTAGCGCTGGGATCAATAAATCTTCGTAGGAAGCGAGTAGCAAAATGAGAATAGCCGTGACAAACAGCTTGTCAGCAACAGGGTCAAGAAAAGCGCCGAAAGACGAGCCCAAGTTGAGCCGTCTCGCTAGAAAGCCATCGAGCCAATCGGTGATACTGCCTATGACAAAGAAGCCAGCCGCGACAAGCTGTGCAAGGGCAAAATCAGCCTGATAAAAGAGCACGATTATGGGTATCAGTGCGATGCGACTGAGAGACGCGAGGTTGGCCCAATTAGTCATTTTTATTCTCGTCTTACATGGCTCTACAACAGGTGTTTCCAAGCTCTATTCTACACAAGGTTTCGCGACTATGCTTTATCCTGAGATGCTTCCGCAAGCATGGGGCGAGACCAAGCGCGCAACAGCCTTAGCCAACATGAAAATGTTCGTAAATTGCCGCAGCGAGTTTTCCGCTTATTCCTGCTACTTTGGCTATCTCCGCCTCTGCCGCGCGTTTTAGCCCTTGCTGACCACCGAAATGCTTCAGCAGATCGCGTCGCCGCTTAGGGCCTAGCCCGGGGATATCTTCTAGCTGCGAGCGTTTTCTCGTATTACCACGACGCTGCCGATGGGAGGTGATTGCAAAACGATGCGCCTCATCACGAATCTGTTGCAAGAGGTGCAATGCAGGCGACTCTGTAGCGATTGCGATTTCGGTGACGCGCTTGCCCTCTTTCAGAAAAAGCGTCTCCTGTCCTGCGCGGCGGCTTATTCCTTTAGCAATACCAAGTAATAAAAGCGAATCAAGTTCGAATCGTGCGAGCACTTTGGCTGCTTGCGTTAGCTGTCCCTTGCCACCGTCAATCAGAAGAATATCGGGAAGCTTACCCTCGCCCTTTTTCAATCGCTCGAAACGACGTGTCAACACCTGCTCCATCGCCGCATAGTCATCGCCCGGCGTGATGCCTTCGATATTAAAACGGCGGTAATCGTTCTTTACTGCCCCATCGGCGTCAAACACAACACAGGAAGCGACCGTTCCCTCGCCCCCAGTATGACTTATGTCGAAACACTCTATTCTTGCTGGCGGCTCATCGAGCGCAAGCGCTTGCTGTAAAAGCGCAAACCGGCGTTTGCTATTTTGTTTGCTCGCTAAATGAGCGCCCAAGGCTTCGGTAGCATTTGTTAGTGCCATCTTGAGCCATTTTGCGCGATGACCACGCACATTCGACACAAGGCGCACCTTTCTGCCAGCAACATATTCCATCGCCTCGATAAGAGCGCCACTCTCGGTGAGGGCATCTGAAATCAGTAACTCTGCCGGTAAATTTCCACCGTTCTCCTCGCCGAGATAACTTTGAGAAATAAAATCGCTGAGCAGTTCATCAGCATCCGAGGCGAGCCTGTGTTTCGGAAAGAAATTTTTGCTACCAAGAATGCGACCACCCCGCACGTAGATTACGTGGACACAAACACCCGCCGGCTGCATCGCCACAGCTATGACGTCTGCATCCTCGCCTTGGTTAGCGACAATTTGATCTTCCTGAATTCGCCGCAGCATGCCAATCTGATCGCGTATTTTCGCCGCTTTTTCGAATTCTAGAGCCTCAGCAGCAGCCTCCATGTTCTTAGTCAACTCAGACGTCAACTGGGTGCTTTTGCCCTGAAGGAACAGCGCGGAATAACGCACATCGCGCGCATACTCCTCTGGCGAGATAAGCCCTACACAAGGAGCCGTACAGCGATCGATCTGATATTGCAGACAGGGTCTGGTACGATTTTTAAAGTAACTTTCCTGACATTGGCGTACTTTAAATACTTTTTGCATAAGCTGCAGCGTATCTCGCGTCGCAAGCGCGCTGGGATAGGGACCAAAATATTTTCCTTTGCGCGATTTCCTTCCTCGGTAAAACATCAGCCTAGGGTAATCGGCATGATCCGTTAACAGAATAAACGGATAGGATTTGTCATCCCTAAGCTGAATATTGTAGGGGGGCTTAAGTTCCTTGATTAAACTCTGTTCGAGTAACAACGCCTCGGTTTCACTATGCGTGATACTAATTTCAATGCGTGCGATTTTCGCAACCATCGCCATGGTCTTAGTCGTCAATCCTGAAGCCCTAAAATAGCTACCAACACGCTTCTTAAGGTTTCGTGCCTTACCTACGTAAATAACTCGTTCTTCGCCGTCAACCATTCGATAAACTCCAGGCCGACTGCTGAGGTTGCTTACGAAATCTTTGTGATCAAAAGGTTCGGGTGATTGTGACATAGGCGAAGCAAAAACTAAGATTGAGCTCAACGGTCGCTCAAGAAGGGTTGAGAGCGAAGTAAATATTGTTTCACTAGTGCCGCGAAGACTAGCCTAAGGCGGAAGCGCACTCAAGTGCGGTGAAGCTATCCTGCTTCCAGCTTAAGGAAGTTTAAAGTGTTATACGCCCACTTTGGCTAACATATCGACATAAAGAGTCGTAAGCACAGTCGAAGAATCGGGAACTTCATCTCAAAGTAAATTTGATGCTTACAGAGGGGGCTAGAGGGTCTCAGACGATGAGAACTTCGGGCTGGAGCGCGATACCAAACTTGTGCAAAACAGAGCTACTCATTTCCTGCGCGAGAAGAAAAATATCTTCTCCCGTCGCACCTCCATGATTAACCAACACGAGTGCGTGATGATCAAACACGCCTGCTAACCCCCTTTTACGACCCTTCCATCCTGCCTTGTCGAGAAGCCATGCCGCAGAGAGTTTATAGAAATCGCCGTTTTCTAAGGGAAAGGCAGGCACATCTTCATTTTTCTCGCTAATCTTGAGAAACTTTTCTGCGGAGATGACTGGATTTTTAAAGAAACTCCCCGCATTTCCAACCACCTTCGGATCTGGTAGTTTGCTCCGCCTAATATCGCATACCGCATGATAGACCTGCTCTGCAGTTACCTGTTCATCTGCGTCAAAGCGCTCAGCTAACGCGGGATAAGTAAGAACAGGCGCATCGCTATCAGACAATTCAAGCTCTACCTCAAGCACGATATACCTGCCACGCGGAGCGCGCTTAAAAAGACTATCTCGATAAGCAAAATCGCAAGCATCACGCTCGAAATCGAGGTTTTTAGCCAAGTGGGTATCGAAGACGTGCACTCGCTTCACGAAGCGCTCAATCTCGACACCGTATGCCCCAATATTCTGTATCGGCGCTGCACCCACTGTACCCGGGATTAGCGCGAGGTTTTCGAGGCCGAACAGATTATTCGCAAGTGTCCACTTTACAAGATTATGCCAATCCTCACCGGCTCCAATACGCAGCCGAGTTGGGCTCTCTTGTACGATGCCGGTGAGCCTGACGATGATTATCAACCCCGGGAAATCACGCACAAAAAGCACATTACTCCCACTGCCAAGCACCATCACTTCGAGATGATTGTCGCGAGCAAACTCCACAGCCACGTAAAGTTCGGGTAAGTTATTCACTTCGATCAAAAAGTGAGCATATTGTTTCACACCGAAAGTTGTATAGGCATCGAGCGGCGCATTCTCTATAAGATTCGACAAACGTGCCTCGCTCATTTGAGGAACGCCCGCACTGCCGCGAGATCTTCAGGGGTGTCGACTCCCGGAGGAATACGCGTAGGCGCAATCGATACGTGAATAGCAACACCATTATAAAGCGCACGCAATTGCTCTAACCGCTCAACGGCTTCGATCGGAGCCACAGGCCATGTGACAAACTTGCGCAGGACACCTACTCGGTAAGCATAGATACCTATGTGGCGGTAGCATCCATTAGGTAGCGATACACAAGCGGGTATAGGCGCGCGACTAAAATAAAGTGCTCGCCCAAACTTATCCATGACAACTTTAACGGAACTCGGGTCTATATACTCGCGTTCATCCTCAATTGGCTCACAGAGCGTTGCCAAGCCATAGTCTGCATTGAGCTTCAAGCATTCGGCAACCTGATCGATTGCTTCTGGGGGAATAAGCGGCTCATCTGCCTGCACATTGATTACACATTCAGAATCATCGAGGCTAAGCGCATCTACTACCTCGCAAATTCGATCGCTACCGGACTGATGAGACGCTGAAGTCATCAGGGCCTCGGCACCAAAGGCGTGTGCTGCCCCGAGAATGCGTTCATCATCTGTCGCAATCACCACGCGCGTTGCGCCACTCAGCAATGCCCGCTCCCAAGTGTGCTGGAGCATGGGTTTACCCGCGATATCTAGCAAAGGCTTACCCGGTAGTCGTGTCGACGCATAGCGCGCAGGGATTACAACAGAGAAGCTCATCGGTACGACTCTACCTCTTCCAGTGTTAACTCTCGCGCTTCATTTATTAGCATTACAGGCACGCCGTCTTTAACCGGATACGCGAGCGCGTCGATTCGGCAAATAAGCTCCCCGATCACATCTTCGGCTGGTTTCGATTCTTTATCGAAAACAAGCTCGCCGTGACACTGGGGACATGCCAGAAGAGTTAATAATTTTTGGTCTACCATAACCTTTCCTCTTTACGAGTAATCACTAATTGGCGCTTTGCACTTTCTCTGCTCGGGCCGTCGCGAGACATCTATCGAAAGCGGCAAGTAAGTTTTCAGATAATCTGCACCGAATGCTCAGATACCAGAAATTATTCCGCGCAAAATGCTCGATTTTTACAGCATCTTTCTCTGTCATAACTATCGGCTGGATATCATCTAAACCAAGCGCATCAAAGTCTTCTTTTCTAAACCAATGGTGGTCTCGAAAGCTATATCGCGACACCTGATGCGGCAATTCATCTAGAACCGAGTAAAAACGTTCGGGGTTTCCAAGGCCCGAAACTGCTTGCAGACGACTACCCATCTTAAAAGGCGCACCGCCGTAAGGACGTCGTTCTCGACTTAACACATTGATAAAGCAATCGGGCTCAATAGTCATCTCGAACCCTTGTGCAGAATCACGGTATTCGGTCTTTTTCTTCTCTTGGACCGGCTGCCACGATGATTGCTTCTCCACGCTGCTTAAGCATGACACACCGTTGCTCAACAGCGTCGCTCGCACCTCTGTCGCCATAGCTTTTGTGCCGTTCACAATAATGAGATCGGCTTCGCCTAGTCGACTGAGCGGCTCACGCAGGGGGCCTGCGGGCAAGCAAAGCCCATTCCCGAACTGTCTTTCACCATCAACAACGATCAGTTCGATATCACGCGCCATTGCATAGTGTTGCAAGCCATCGTCGCAAAGCACAACGTCAACAGAATGCTGATCCAATAGGCAAGTGATAGCGGCGACGCGGTCTGGATCAATAACGACTGGACACCCACAGTGCCTCGCGATAAGCAGCGCTTCATCGCCAGACTCTTCGACTGCCGTATCGGCGGTCACATTGACTGGAAAGTCTTCAGACTTGCTGCCGTAACCGCGACTAACAACACCTGGATTTATACCTTGATTCTGCAAATGTGCGACCAGGGCAATAAGTAATGGAGTCTTACCAGTTCCGCCAACACTTATATTACCGACCACTACTACCGGCACAGGCCAACTGCTCGCTTTTGCCGAGAGTAACTTACGCCTTCGCGCAGCAAGCTTTGTAAAAAGCCAATGTAGTGGCCAGAGAGCATAGAGCCACAGGGCTTTGTGGTACCAGGCTCGTTCAATAAATGTCATTCCGTTCTCTCTAAAGGCTCTCGCGTTGCAATACTTAAACCTACAAATCCTGCACGTCCGATTGCTTCCATAGCAGAGACTACTGCCTGGTGTCGCACTTCCGCGTCCGCGACAAGTACCACTAGCCGAGAAACATCACCACCAGATTCGAGCTCAAGCCCCCGAACCAGACTCTCCACCTCAGAATTGATTAGGCGGCGTCCGTTGATTGCATACCCCCCTTCTCTGTCGACCAACACTTCGATCGATTCAATAGAACTCTCAGGCCTTCCTGATGCCTCAGGTAAAGACACAAGAAGCCTCGTTTCTCGACTGAACGTTGTTGTCACCATAAAAAAGATAAGCAATAGGAAGACGATATCAATCAGCGGCGTTAAATTTAGCCCCGGCAACTCTCGTCGAGCCTGCCTAAATTTCATGATCCGCTACTCCTTACCTCAACAGCCTTATCACTGTGCAAGGCATCCACTAGCTTTAGCGACTCTTGTTCGAGACCCAATACCAATGCATCAACTTTACGCAGAAAGAATCGATGTGCAGCGTAAGCGGGGATCGCAACACAAAGGCCTGCTGCGGTCGACACCAAGGCCTCTGAAATACCGCCGGCGAGAGCATTTGCGTCACCCGTGCCAACGAGCATTATCTGTCCAAACACACGGATCATTCCCACTACCGTGCCCAGCAAACCTAGCAGCGGAGTCACCGCTGCTATGGTCCCCAGCGTTTCAAGATAGCGTTCTAATTCATGGACTATCTGCGCGGCTGTTAGTTCGATAGATTCGATCATTGCAGCACGCCCAAACTTGCTATTCGACAAACCGACAACTAACAGGCGCCCAAGGGGCGAGGCTCGTCTTACCTCTCGTAGACGCGACGAATCGAGCTGCCCATTCTTGATCCAAGTCCAGACCTGAGCCAGCGCGTATTTGGGTATGACACGGGACGTGCTGAGTGTCCAAGAGCGCTCGATAACGATAGCAATGGCAATAACTGAACAGAGTAAAATGGGCAGCATTAAAATTCCGCCCGAATTAAGTATGTCGAACACTGCTTAGACTCCTGCAATTGCGGAGCGACGACTTCTCGCCGACTCTATCTTCTCGCCCGAGGGATGAGGGCTATCTGTAATCTTACCATAGGCGCTTGTGTATGGGTCTCCAATAGCGACGGTGTGTCTCACGATAAGCGCGTGGGTGCGACGCTATCCCTTGCCGATTCAACTCCAGGCTGAGCATTCCGCGTGTTGCAGTGTTTAGAGCCTCTATTCCAAGTAGCGCATAGCGAGAAGCAACTTCGGAGTGCGGATGGCCAAACGAATTTTTATAACCGGCTCCAATGAATACTATTTTAGGTGTTGCGCGTTTGAGTAGTGCATAGCTAGACGACGTTTTGCTGCCATGGTGCGGCGCGATCAAAAGCGTTGACTTTAATTCGCGCTCATAGCGCAGCGCCAGTTCCATCTCATCAATTCGCTCAATATCCCCTGTTAGTAGAATGACGGACTCTCCTAGAGCTATTCTAAGGACACAAGACTGAGAATTCTTAGTCCTTTCTCTGCTCGATGCGGCTCCATCGGCAGCGTAGGCTGTCGGGCTCAAATAAGAGAAAACCACACCGTCCCAACGCCATGCATCACCCGCGCGGCATGAACGCAGCGTCATCGCGCGCTCACCAAGAAAATCAGCGTAAGCCTGTGTATTCTCGGCGTGGCCACCCGCATGAATATCCGCTACGGGAATCGAAGCAAGAACGCCTGCTGCGCCGCCAGCGTGGTCGTTGTCGGCATGACTTATAACGAGTCTATCTAGCTTCTTTACACCCAACGCACGTAAAGCGGGCTTGATCACTGCGCTCCCCATTTCGAAGTCCGCGCTAAGGCTTGCGCCAGTATCATAGAGGAGTGCGTGGCAGCTGGTTCTTATCACAAGGGCAAGACCCTGTCCCACGTCGAGTTGATTGAGACGCAGAGAGCTTGGAATTTCGCTGCATTTGTTTTCAGGAGTCTCAGCGCGCCAGGCCATAGTCGTAAGAGTCAGTGCAGCGACCCACAAGCCACAGACACAGCGAGTCCGCCAAGCAACAGGAAAAAGACAAACACAAAGACAGACCGTAAAAAGGAGGTAGTGCGCGAAAGAAAAGGTGACTTGTGGTGCCCAGACGAACTCAAATTCGGCAACTGCCGCAAGCAACAGAAATAACTGATCGCAGAGTCTTTCAGCAAGCAAAAACACGCCCAGTGCTTCTTCTTCGAAAAGAGCCAGATCAATTACTGCGAAAAGTGAGGCCGGCAGCAATGCGAAGGTAAGAAAAGGAATAGCCAGTAAGTTGACTATTGGAGCTATCAAAGACACATCGATACCAAGAACAAGCAAAGGCAGAAAGAGCGCTAGCGCCACAATGATTTGAGGCAAAACCAATCGCTTTGCTTGACGCGATAACCAAGAAAGCGGCGGGGAGTCGCCGTTATTAACCTCGCCGTAAAACATTTTACTCCGCGGTGAGGCAACGGCGAGTACTAACGCCAACACGGCGACGAAGCTAAGCCAAAACCCCGATCCTGTCGCGGCGAGCGGTGAACCGATAAGAACAAAGGTGAGTGCTAATAATAGACCAGAGACAACGCCGAGGCGTCGCGAAGTAAGCTTGGCGCTAGCGAATACCGCGAGCATCACAACCGCTCGCTGCGCCGGCAGGCCCCATCCTGCGAGCAAGGCAAATACCGTAGTGCCAACCACACTAGAACAGAGGCTGAATACCAGGCGGCTCGGTGCACGAGGCGCGAGAAGAGGTAGCAAGAAAAGCACAAGTCGCCACAGCGCCCGAGATACCAGTAGCAAGAACATGGCGACCATTCCGACATGCAGCCCTGACACCACGAGAAGATGGGTTGTGCCGGTTTCACGCAACTGACTCCACACCGCCTGGGACACAAGACTTGCATCGCCCAAACCTAAAGCCAAAATTACTCCTGTGTGGCGCGTGCCTCCGCTATTATCTAAAACTCTTCTACGTATCTCGAAGCGAAGCTGTTCGACTAATAATGGCAAGGATCGAATATCATTACCTCGTTCCTCAACTGACCTCGCCTCAAGCTCTCCGCGTACATAACCTTTCGCGAGAATTTTGTTTCGAAATAAAAGCGCCTCGTAATCAAATCCTCCCGGATTAGAGAAACCATGAGGTCTATTCAGCTTCACGACTAGTTGCAGTGCTGACCCTGGCCTTAACTCCGCGGGATAATGAAGCGGCATCGGCTCGCGCCTCACTTCTCTTCCAGTTCTATCGTCGGAACTAGGCAAGTAATAACTCAATAGAATCCTTCCGCTAAAGGGTATTTGATTGCCACAGGTTGAATGTGCAGAGGATTTGGTGCGCATCGGCGGTAATCGATCATGAAAGCTTACTGTGTCTTTTTTCAGTATGGAGCTAGCAAGCGGACAGGCGGTTCTTACCGCGAACTCGAACCGGTATGCGTCGCCGGCAACAGAGGGTAGATTGAGCACAACGCCCTCGATGCGGAGAGGTATACCCTCGAATTCTCTCGGTAACTGACGATCGAGTTGTTTTTCTGCCGACACCGCATGAAACAAGGCGCCGCTGCAGAATACCATGCAGACAGACAGCCATAGTCCCAACCCCTCTCTCTGTTTTACGGCTAAGAATCTACGAATGCACAGAGCAGATGCCGCTACCAGAATGAGCAAAGCACACAGCGCCAGCAACAAAGTCCTGATAAGTGCTAAGTCCGTCGCGCGGGTTACGCAGAGTACGCCAAGACAAAAAGCGAAAAGAAGAAATCGCATGAGCCACCTTTGCAGTGGCCCTTAACTTTAGTTCGATACTAGTGAAGAGGCGAATTTAGGTCAGTTTTTGCTAGTCGCCCCGCAGGACTGATGCTGGTCGCAGAGACGCTGCTTGGCGCGCCGGATAGAGCGAAGCAAGGACAGAGAGAACCAGGACCCCGGCCGCAATCCCCACTATGTCTGACATGAGAATTTGCGAAGGAAGAAAATCAATTGGATAGATTTCAGGGTTTAAAAGCACCACACCAGTCGCTGCTTCGAAGGCAGAAGCAATCTCCCCTATCCACAGCGCGCCGAGTATACCCAACGCGATACCGGCGGCGATACCAAACAGGGCAATCGCAGCCCCTTGCCAAAGAAAAATTGTTTGAACAGTTTGCGTATTAGCGCCTAACGTCATCAGTATCGCAACATCTTCACGCTTATCCCGTACAATCATCACTAAGCTGACAACTAGATTGAATGCGGCGATTGAAATTAGCAGCCACAGCATAAAGCTGATAATACTGCGGGAGAACTGGATATTTCTGTAAATAGCACCCAAGTTAGCGGTCCAGCTTTCGATGACGATTGCATCACCGAATTTACTGCTCAACCTATCTCTTATGTTATCTGCTACTAATACATCTTGGGTAACGAGAGTAAAAGCTGATTGAGTTGCCCGCATCCGGAGAAGCGCCCGAGCATCGGCAAGTGTTAGCGTGATCAATTTTGCATCGAGCTCTTCGCTTCCGACACGGGTTATAGCGGCTATTTCGAACGATCTAAAGGTGGGCATCGTTGCTAATGGATTCGGTGTAAGCTTGGGCGAGAACACGTCGATCGAGTCACCCACCTCAACACCGAGGTCGCGTGCCAACGTTGCACCAATAACGACTCGCCAGCGTGACTCAGCGAGTCGATCTAGGCTTCCCGAAACTGCATACTTCGAAAGTCTAGTGAATGATTCGCTCTCAATATCAACGCCATTTAAAGCGACCGCGCGACTGGCCGTCGGCGTTGCAACAACACCGAGACTCGTGACGACTCGAGAAAGAGCGATTACATCACTTTCGGACAACAGAGTCGCGCCCAGCGAAGTCCACTGCTCGGTACTGAGATCTTGTTCGCTGCTAACCGTGAGGTGTGGAATGATCCCGAGAACGTTCTCGCGCACTTCTCGCTCGAAGCCATTCATGACAGACAAAACAACGATTAGAAGCGATACACCGAAAGCCAGCCCTGCCACTGAGATGAGCGACATGAACGAAACCAAAGAGCTCGACGAGCCTACGCGAACGAAGCGCGAGCCGATACGACGGGCAAGGCTTAGCGATCGAAGCAGCGGCATAACGCCTACCGCAATGAGAGGGTCAGGCCTCGACATGGAGTTTCCCAGCGACCAGTGATAGTCGCCGATCCATGGCCGCGGCAAGTGCCTCATCGTGGGTAACAACGATAAAACTCGTTGCCAGACTTATGCTGAGCTCTTTCATCAGCACATGAATCTCCAGCGCCGTTTGTCGGTCGAGATTCCCCGTCGGCTCGTCCATCAACACACACTTGGGTTCACTGACGAGCGCCCTTGCAATTGCCACTCGCTGCCTTTCCCCGCCAGACAATTCCGCAGGCCTGTGCGTAAGCCTTTCACGCAAACCCACGCGCTCGAGTAGCGACGCCGCGCGCGCGGAAGCCTCTTTATCCGAAATGCCGGCTATGTAAAGCGGCATGCAGACGTTTTCCAGCGCAGAGAACTCAGCAAGTAGATGATGAAATTGATAGACGAACCCGATGAAGCGATTGCGTAGAATTCCTCGCTGCACTTCAGAGACACCAGCGAGATCATAGCCCGCAACGCTCACTACGCCTGAGGTCGGGGAATCCAATCCACCAAGTAGATTAAGCAATGTCGTCTTCCCCGAGCCTGAGCTGCCGACAATAGCGATTCGCTCCCCCGCCTTCACAATGAAGTCTAATTCGTCCAGCACCACAATCTCTCGAGACCCCTGCTGATAGCACTTAACTAGGCGCTTGGCCTCCATTACCGGCTCATTCATAACGTAATACCTCTGCCGGTTCAATTTTACTCGCCCTATAGGCAGGATAGAGTGTGGCGATAAGGCTGATAAAAAGCGCGGCTAAACAGACTAGAACAACTTCACTCCATACCACCTGTGTTTGGAGGTGAGAAACAAATACGATGTTGCTATTCCCCGTCGCCCAGCCTACTGCTCGCTCTAGAGCGAGACTAATACCAGCCAAATTAATTGCGATAAGCACACCCAAAAACGCTCCCAGTCCAGTGCCGATAATGCCGCTCACACCACCCTGCACTATGAATAACCGCATGATGACGCCCCGAGAAGCACCCATGGTGCGCAATATTGCGATATCGGGCCCCTTTTCAGCCACCGCCATGACCAGCGTTGACACAATGTTTACCGCACCAACCGCAACAATAGTGAGAAGCATGAGTCCCGTAAGAAATTTCTCCATAGCGAGCGCACCAAACAAACTAGATTGCGCCTCTCGCCAAGTTTCAATTTCTGTCGAGGGGAGCGCGAGCATCTTGCTGCTAGCAAGTAAATCTCGCTTAACGTTGTCTGCAGAAAAGGCATCATCCAAACTTAGTCGCAGCAGTGTTTTCGCATTGACATCGAGCGCCAGCGCCTCATCTCGTTTCATGAGAACAATGTTGCCGCCGCCATAGGCTCCAAAATCGACATAACCGAGGACGGTAAACCCCTGCGGCGCGCTTTTCGAGCGCCTGAGGAGTCTATCAAGTGCCGCAACGCTCAGCTCATCGCCGGGACGTATACCCAGCCGACTTGCCAGGCGTGTATCGAGCAGCACCCCATTGCGACTTTCTTCAAGTGCCTGCAGTGCCTCGGCTGAGCGAGCGCCAGCTTGGCCCGCGATTTGCTGCTCGAGGGCGGGCTCGATACCCCTGACCTGAATGAATTCTGTCAGGCCATTAATCGTCAACACCGCCTCTAGTTCTGCATAAGGGGCGACCGCATGTACGGATGGGTTACCTGAGAATGCCTTGGCCAAACGCGGCCACTCCGTCGACATCGTTTTATTAGTTACCGTGAGATGGGGAACAGATTTAAGGGCTTCGTTGCGCAGAAAAGAAATAGAACCGTTCATCACCGACAGGGCAATAATTAGAATCATGACACCGAGGAGAACGCCGAGCATCGAAATAGTTGAGACAAATGACAATAAACCCGAATGTTTGCGCGCGCGACTGAATCGCACGCCGATAAATATCGAAAGCATTTTGCGCATTTGAGACTCTATATCCGAATGGGGAGACCGGCTAGTCTGCGGACCGTTGCAGTACTCTTTGCACCGTTTTAAAACTAATTGGTGTCATGGGCGTCGATACCGCGGCCGAAATCGCCCTGAGCGACTTACCTTGACGCTTCAGCTCAAATATTTTTTGCAGCGTTCGTTGCTCAGAGGGGTTCTCGATCAGCTTTCCGTTATCGTGGACACTAAAACCAAAGGGCCGACTGCCACCCAAAAAACGCCCCTTCTCTTTTTGCTTATATTTCACACCCTTAATCCTCTCGGCACTGCGGCGTGACTCGAGAGCTGCAAAAAGGTTGGATACCTCGCTGAAAGTGAGCACGGTAGCAGAATCCGTCAGTTCTGCTCCTACTTCACAGCAATGCAGGGCGATGCCTCGTTCGCGTAGGTCTTTTACTAGCGTGCTGACCTCCGCGGTAGAGCTGCATAATCGCTGGATTTGTGCGCAAAGCAGGACATCACCCTCTTTCATTGCAGCGAGTAACGCTGCGCCATGGGGGCGTTCGCCTAAGCTTTGATCCCAACGGCAGCCCCTATCGACAAGACTTTGAGAGATGAACCAGCCGCGCGCAAGGCCATAGGTCTGCATTGCTAAAGCGTCGGTTTCCAGCGCGGCTGAAAGTGTCGCGTCTTCCGCCTCCTCTAGCTGCGTTGTCCTCGAATAGGCGTATACCGTCATCGTTCAAATGATCCACTGAATTCTGGCAAATTACTGATTTTAATATGAAATCTTATGCTTTTGAGAAAGCAATAAGTCGTGGCGGTCATTCTAAGCATAGGCGTTTGCATGAAGCAAGCAGCGAAGGAATGCCCGAACAGCTGGCTCAATTAGCAATTTACTTAGTATTTCTTCACGAGAGCACTCAAGAAACGCACTGTAAGTAATTGAGTATAGGCGTTTTTACTGTTATATTCCAACGCTCAGGCTAGGGAGAACTATCCCGCAAACGGAATTCATAAGGTAAACGCGCAGTAATTCCAGCAAGGGCTGGAGCGCGCCATTCAAGCATCGGCGCCGGTTTGATCTACTGCGAAAAAGGAAAACGATAAGGTTTTCCGCAATAAGTAAAAGAGTGAGTTTAAGTAGTAAACAAAGCGAAGGTGACAGAACGAGCAATATAAGACTTTCGACTGTAGCGGCATGACCCTACAGACAAAAGCCACAGCTCAACTGATTACCGCAACAACATCTCCGCAGCGCGTTAAGGGAGCAAAAGCCCCCCCCGCAGTCGGAAATCCAGAGAGATCTAGGAATCAAGATTCAACGCACCAACAGAGTAAACGCCGAGAACAACCGCCTCACAGCGACGAGATAAACGGCAGCGAATTTGGTGAGTAAACGATACACGACAAGTTTAGCTTTTTGTAATTTGTTAACGAGACCGTATAAAAGACAATGTCAACCTGCGCACAAAATGCATGTTTGATGGGCCAATCCTCTAGGATCGGCTGTCTAAGCGGCATCTACGACACCTTAGAAGCATTAAAGACAAAAAGGCACGCCTTCAAACGGCCGCGCCTTCGCCTCGGGCGAATGTCCTAGTCCACTGTATTGGCTGCGGGTCGCGCTTGCGTGTACGCCGCAGGTAGCAAGATGCCCTAAACGGTATCCGCCTCTTGAGAATCATTTCCTAGCTCACTCTCTGGCAATTTAAGGATAGTGAACTAATGAAAAGAATGCTTATCAATGCAACGCAAGAAGAAGAACTTCGCGTTGCCCTCGTTGATGGACAGCGTCTCTACGACCTCGACATCGAAAACCGAACCCGAATCCAGAAAAAAGCAAATATTTACAAAGGCAAAGTAACCCGCGTTGAGCCAAGCCTCGAAGCGGCATTTGTAGATTTTGGTGCCGAACGACATGGTTTCCTCCCGCTCAAAGAAATTTCAAGCGAGTATTATGCTAAGGATGTAAAGAGTAACGGTGAACGCACGAACCTTAAGGAGTTAATCCCGGAAGGCACGCAAGTGATCGTGCAGGTAGAAAAAGAGGAGCGAGGCAATAAAGGCGCCGCGCTTACTACTTATATCAGCCTTGCTGGCCGCTACCTGGTATTGATGCCTAATAACCCAAAAGCAGGAGGCATCTCTCGTCGCATTGAAGGCGAGGAACGCAATGAATTACGCGAAGCTCTGCGTGGACTGAATATCCCAGATGGCATGGGCATAATTGTTCGCACAGCAGGCATAGGTAAAGGCCAGGAAGAGCTTCAGTGGGATCTCGATTACCTCCTCGCTCTCTGGCAAGCCATCGGTGAAGCGTCTGAATCAAAGCGCGCACCCTTCTTGATTTATCAAGAAAGCAACGTAATTATTCGGATGATTCGCGACTATCTTCGAAAAGATATCGGCGAAGTGCTGTTCGATACACAAGAGGCTTTTGATGAGGCTATGACTTTCGTCAAGCAAGTCATGCCTCAGTACGAAAGCCGCATCAAACTCTATTCCGACGCGCTTCCTCTGTTCAATCGCTACCAGATCGAGAGCCAGATCGAGAGCGCTTTCGAGCGCGAAGTAAAACTCCCCTCCGGTGGATCTGTTGTTATCGACCCTACCGAGGCTCTAATCTCAATTGATATTAACTCCTCGCGGGCAACGCGAGGCGCAGATATTGAAGAAACTGCATTAAATACAAATCTAGAAGCAGCCGACGAAATCGCGCGCCAACTGCGTCTTCGCGACATGGGCGGACTCGTTGTAATCGACTTCATTGACATGGGGTCCAACCGCAACCAACGCGAGGTCGAGAATCGCATGCGAGACGCTCTCGAAGCAGATCGCGCGCGGGTTCAGGTGGGACGTATTTCCCGTTTTGGTCTACTAGAGATGTCTCGCCAACGTCTTCGTCCATCACTGGGAGAGACTAGTGCGATCACTTGCCCGCGCTGCAGCGGTCAAGGCAGCATTCGCGATGTCGAATCTCTGGCACTCTCGATTTTGCGTATTATCCAAGAGGAAGCGAACAAGCAGAAATGCGCCGAAGTACGCGCTGACGTACCCTTAGTCGTCTCTTCTTACCTTCTGAATGAGAAGCGAACAACACTGGCGGAAATTGAAAAACAAAGTGAAACCAAGGTAATTATTTTTGCGAATCCGGAATTGGAGACCCCCCATTATAAGATCACTGGCCTCAATCAAGCGGCTGAGGTTTATGATGTGGATATTACCGCCACACCGGAGCCCATTAACAGCGCCAAAAACGCAGCGCCTGTGGCAGCGGTTCAACGCCCCTCTGTCGAAGGTGTTCCGATTCCTCAAGCACCGGCAGGCGCAAGCGTTCGCACAGGTAATAAAGCTAGTGACAAGCCGGGACTGTTCGCTAGCTTATTCGCGGCACTCGCCAGTATTTTCGGCAGCGCTAAGAAAGAGGAAGCTAAAAAGCCGCAACGAGGTGGAAATGGCACCCGTGGTGGTCGGGGTCGATCTGGCTCTAGAGGCCAGCGTGGCCAACAGAATAGAAATCGCGGTGAGCGCGCCACGAAGGGCGAAACAGAAATCAAAGCCTCAACGGAAAATCTTAGCGACTCGGATGATAAGTCACAACGCGGAGAACGACGCTCACGAGGCGGCCGCCGTGGAGGTCGAAACCGAGACAACGCGCAGGAGAACTCGACAACCTCTGGCAGCGACAGTACGACTGCTGAGAATCGCAGCGCTAGCGACGAAAATCGTCGACGCCAGTCGCGTTCACGCAACGGCGACCGCAAAGACGAGGCCCGAGGCGAGCAGGATTTAAGAGAAAATGCCGCAACAACCGACGGGAGCGGAACATCCGAGTTTTCTCGACGCCCGGCGAGCCAGCGCCCCAAAAACACAACCCCCCGAAAGCGCGGACCTCGACCTGACTTGGAGAAAGCTGCAGAAGAAGCCGCGGCTATCACGGAAGCAATCGAGCAACAAGGCGAATCCGCTGTAGCAAAGGCCACCGCAGAGCCGGAGTCATCTAACGCGCCAAACCTTGCAGAGGCGCTAGGTGCGATTAGCGCATCGGGCGCAAATACTGTCGCGACTGAGCACGCTGCAGAGTCCGAATCAGAAGTAGAAGCTGATCCGATATCTAACGAGAATGAACCCTCAGAGAGCGCGGGAATAAGCGCAGAAGAAAGCGCCGGGCAGAGCACCGAGGAGAACGCAAAAGAGAACATTGACGCAGCTACTGAAACTGAATCTACCGCACCTAAAGACGATGAACCTCGCGAGCGAAAAACACGCGAAAGACGCCCGCGGCGACCACGCAAACGTGCACAGCGAGATGAGGCAGCAGACGCAGACACAGCACGTATAGGCAGCGCTGAGGATGCGGATAGCTCCGCAGAAGCGGCGATTGATGAAGCGCCTGTCGTGATTTCTGAAGCATCAGAGAAGCCAGAGCCAGGAACAGCATCGCAGGAGTCTGGCGAGACACCGGCAACGAATGCCGAGGTGGCAACAGTCACTGATGAGGGAGTAGTCGAGAGCGCTACAGACACCCAAGTTCCGGCTGAAGCAGAGTCGCAGGAAAATGAAATCGCTAAGCCTACGCAACGCAGACGCGCGCCTAACGACCCGCGTCACAAGCGAAGTTAGTTAGAGTAAGGACCAAAAAAATACCCCGGCCGCTCAAAGCGCTCGGGGTATTTTTTCTGTATCACCTGCGAGCGAGAATAGCCGGAGGCCCAGCCCTCACTGCTGGCGATTGTCTTAGAGTGCTGCCTCTAACTCTGGCAAAGCGACAAATAAATCGGCAACGAGCCCATAATCGGCTACCTGGAAAATTGGCGCCTCTTCATCTTTATTAATCGCAACAATCACTTTACTGTCTTTCATTCCAGCAAGATGCTGAATCGCCCCTGAGATGCCCACAGCGATATAGAGGTCCGGAGCGACGATCTTGCCCGTCTGACCCACTTGATAGTCATTAGGTACAAAACCTGCGTCAACAGCGGCGCGCGAGGCGCCAATGCCAGCACCCAGTTTATCCGCCACCTTTTCGAGCAATACAAAATTTTCACCACTCTGCATACCGCGGCCACCAGAAATGATGATGCTAGCAGACGACAGACTTGGGCGTTCGGAGACCGAGAGCTCCTCTGATACAAAGCTAGCAACGCTCTGCTCGATAACCGTATCTGACGCTTCTATCGATGCAGAACCGCCCTCTGAGGCAGCCTCCGCAAAGGCAGTCGTTCTTACGGTGATCACTTTGACGGAATCCGCACTCTGCACTGTCGCTAACGCGTTACCCGCGTAAATCGGACGCACGAATGTATCGGCCGACTTAATAGCAACGATATCGGAGACCTGCGCAACATCGAGAAGTGCTGCAACGCGAGGCATAAGATTCTTGCCCGTAGTTGTTGCTGGAGCCAGAACGTGAGCAAACCCGCCAGCTACTTGCGCAATAAGTGGTGCAACGGCTTCGGGAAGCTGGTGCGCGTAGGCTTGCGAATCGGCGACGATGACCTTCGATACGCCCGCAATGTTTGCCGCCTCGGAAGCAGCAGCCTGACAATCCGACCCCACGACCAAAAGCGTAATTGGCGCGCCTAATTCGACTGCCGCCGTGACCGTATTTCTTGTCGAAGATTTGATGCTAGCGTTATCGTGTTCTGCAATTATTAAAGTTGTCATCGTATACACCTATATTACTTTGGCTTCGGTCTTGAGTTTCGCGACCAATTCGTCGACTGACTCAACCATGATTCCAGCAGAGCGTTCTGCAGGCGCCTCGACGCTAAGCGTCTTGAGATTGGAGCTCACATCTACACCAAGATCCGCAGGCGTCGTTGTATCGATAGGCTTCTTTTTTGCCTTCATAATATTGGGCAGCGAGGCATAACGCGGCTCATTGAGACGAAGGTCAGTGGTTACCACTGCGGGCAGATTAAGTAGCACTGTCTGCTCGCCGCCGTCGATCTCTCTTGTGACTTCGATCTTGCCGTCGCGTACTTCAGCGTTGCAAGCGAAAGTGCCTTGCGGCCAGTTGCAAAGCGCAGCGAGCATCTGACCCGTCTGGTTGTTATCTGTATCGATGGACTGCTTACCTAGAATAACTAAGTCTATCCCCTCTTTATCGACTACCGCTTTGAGGAGTTTCGCTATCGCGAGTGGCTCGAGCGCTTCGTCGTTTTCAATAAGAATGCCGCGGTCGGCCCCTAGCGCGAGCGCAGTACGGATCTGTTCCTGGCATTGGGTAGCGCCAATCGATACGGCAATTACTTCGTCGGCGGAGCCGGCTTCCTTCATGCGGATAGCTTCCTCTACAGCTATCTCGCAAAAAGGATTAATCGCCATTTTTGCATTAGCGAGGTCGATACCCGTACCATCGGACTTCACTCTAACTTTCACATATGCGTCGACGACGCGCTTAATAGCTACAAGAACCTTCATGGATTCTCCCATTGGAAGCTGCGCTGGTATCGCAAACTTCGGTCTGATTTACGAGGTGGTATACAGAAGAGTATACGAGTTGATCCGCGGCATTCTGCGGGGCCAAGGCACAATCCATAGCGCCCTGAAACAGCCGCTAATCATGCCGCTTTTGCCGCTACAGGTCAAATTAGACGATCATTTACGACAGCGTATTGCCAAAATGGTACGAACAGCTCTTGATGAATATAAGGACTAGGATGGGGATGAGAAAGAGATAGCGCCATTGCTTTAAGCCAAGGGGAAAAATACACCCTCGCTCCACACCCCGAAAACCTCGCTCACTCGATCGCCTGCATGGGACTCAACCAATTCAGCCAGCTGATAGAAGACAGAGCGGGAAATTAAGCCGAGGAGCCCCGCTCTCACATCAACAGTCGGATGTGGCTCTTTGTTGCCAATCGAGTCGGTTCGATCAACGCCAATAATTAATGGATGCTCAGGACCTATCGCGACCCCCTCACCTAAGCTCGTGCGCAGCAAGAGACGCTGGTTCAACGGATCACCGGCATTTTCTACGCGAAGCTCTGTTAACAAGAACGGACAATCCTCAACACGGATACGGACTTTCTCGGCAGGCGTCACCAAAAAGTGCTCGCCCTTTTCATACAAGAGAATCGAGGCAAAAAGCTCTGCCATACCTTTGCGCTTAATCGGACGGCCTTCGTGCCACCAGCTACCGTCTCGGCGAATTTCAATATCTATGTCGCCACAGAAAGGGGGGTCCCATAGATGAACTGGCGCGGCACCTCTCCACTGACCGGATTGCGCAGCAGCCTCCAAGGAACTGATATCACTTTTTTTAGGAAAATTAATGGCCATTCCTCCAATCTAGCATAGAGCTGATACACTACACGACAATCATTTCTGGACAGCTGAACGGGCAAAAGAACAATGGATACAACAGCATCAAACACAGGTTCAGCACCTCATCCAGAGCAAGTAACTTCGGAGCACTTCACTGAATTATTACTCGATTCCATCCCGCTTATCGATGTGAGGGCTGAATGCGAGTATCTCGACGGGCATATCCCCAACTCTCATAATCTCCCTTTGCTCACCGACCCTGAACGCGCCCAAGTCGGCACCTGCTATAAGAAAAAAGGACAAGATGCCGCAATTGTACTTGGACATGAACTCGTCTGCGGAGACGTAAAACGACGAAGAGTCGATGCATGGGTCGAATTTATAACAGCAAACCCTTCAGCCGTAATCCTTTGCTTTCGAGGCGGCCTTCGTTCTCAGACAGCACAAATGTGGCTTGCCCAGAGAGGATTTGAGCTACCGCGAATAAGTGGTGGCTATAAGGCACTACGTCGTCATCTTATGCAAACGACAATACGCGTCGCGGATAAAAAAGAGATTATTATTGTCGCTGGAAAAACCGGAACGGGGAAAACACATCTTATAAACAAGATTACGGACTCAGTCGATCTCGAAGGAATCGCTAATCATCGAGGCTCAGCCTTTGGTAAACGCGTGTCCGCGCAGCCCTCACAGGTTGTTTTCGAGAACCGGTTAGCTCTTGAACTTCTGAGACAGGAGCAGCGAGACAGCACCGCCCTATTTCTCGAAGATGAGAGCAGAGCGATTGGCTCACTATCAGTCCCTCTAGAACTTCACAGAGCCATGAATATAGCACCGATAATTCAGGTAGAAGAGCCTTTAGAATTCCGCGTAGAAACTATTCTAAACGATTATATTGTGTCGAATCTTACCGACTTCGTCCGCCTTGACGCAAACAAAGGAAAAGACTTGTTTGCAGAGTCCCTCCTCGACAGTCTAGACAAAATCAGAAAAAGACTTGGTGGTGAACGCCATTCGGCGCTGCGTATGACGATGTCAGCCGCACTTAACAACGACAACGATCTCGATCAACATCGCGCTTGGATCCGAGGCCTTCTTGTCGATTACTACGACCCGATGTATGAATATCAGATGACAAAAAAGCAGCAGCGCGTAGCATTTAAAGGAGACAGTCGCGCAGTTCTCGATTGGGCTGCAGAATTTGTTGGACTCCAAAAGTAGCAACTGGAACCTATTTATGTAAGGCGGCACTAAGCCCATGGCAATAACCCGATTTAAGTTAGACCAAGCCCTTAGACAAACACTGAGCTCTGGCGTCACCCTACTCACACCTAATTATCGTCTTGCTGCGTCTGTACTCGAAGCGTATGGCAGTTCTTCTCCTACAGTCAGTTGGCGCGAGCCAACTGTCGTTCCCGTTGATATCTGGGTTGCTCAGATTTGGGATATGCTTTCTACCCGTGGGCTTAGACCTTTCGTTGACTGGGATATTCTCGAGCCAAGCATCGAAAGAGAGATCTGGCTCGAGGCCATCGAGGAAACAATTAATGAACACCCTTTGATCGATACGTCCGCGATGGCGCGTATTGCTGCGCGCGCGTTTCAAGATCTTCGTCGAGCCTCTGCAGACAGTGATGTGCACTGGCTTCGTGACTTTGACACACTGCCAGATGTCGCACTTTTCAACCTCTGGCAACGTCATTTCTCTACCCGCTGTGAATCCTTAGGCCGCATTACACTAGTCGAAGCGATTACATTGCTGGCACAAAATTTAGACAGCGCAACAACAAAGCTCATCGGCAGCATCGCCACACTTAATTTCTATGAAACACCAGCAAACTACCGCGCACTATTCACCAGCCTGTCAAAATTTGACGCATTACAACCGTTCTTTACTCTCGATAAAAACAAATTTAACGAGACACCCGCTGCACTGCTGAGCGAAAACAACGTGGCTGCTTATCGGACAGAATTTGAAGATCAAGCAGCAGAAATTCAGGCTGCGGCAAGTTGGGCACTTGCCCTGCAGAAGGAAGATCCCGCTGCACACATTGGGATTATCACGCCAACTCCGGCACGCGTTCAGCAAGATCTCGAGCGCGCGCTGCGCCGTGGCAAGTACGAAAATGCGCCACTACGGGTTATTGAAAAACCTCATCTAATCAACTCGAGTAGCACAGGAACCAAGCTAGCTAAGACGGCAATTGCAAAAGACGCACTCATCATCTTAGGACTCAATAGAGAGCAGCAATCACTTGTCGACTTTTGTCGGCTCCTACGGTCGCCGTTCGTTATTGGTGCAGTAGATGAGAGCGAAGAAAGGATAAAGTGCGAAAGGATTCTACGGAAGCGTCTGCAAACGATAACCTCCCGCAGCGCCATTGCTCGATTCATAGGCGCTGAAGGCAAAGACTACGCTTGTACCCTGCTTCACAACGCGATGCTACAAGCCCGAACTCTTGCCCGCAGCCGGCACGGTACGAGCATAAAAGCAAATACCCGAACTTGGGGCTCTCTTTTCCGCGAACAACTTACCCTCTTAGGTTGGCCCGGAGAAAGAAATCGTCTTCTCGAGAAAACTGCGCTCAACGCCTGGGAAGAGGTGATAAGCCTCTTCGAGCAAAGCAGCGAGCTCGGGCGAGAACTCAGCCTAGAGGCGGCACTAGCCTCACTAAAACGCTTAATCGACGACCATACGGGTCAGAACGTCTACCGTCAGCAATGCTCTTTGTCGCTCTATTCACCTGCAGAGGCTGTGGGCATGAGCTTTACGCATCTGTGGCTTCTTAGTTTCGATGACCAGAGTTGGCCTCAGGCTGCACACCCTAACCCACTAATCCCTCACCCGTTGCAGCGAGAATTGAAAATTCCAGGCTCTAATGCCGCCTTGCAGTATTCCGCAGCGCGAAGTGATCTGGCGGTGCTTTGCGCAAATGTAAGCGACACGCTGGTTGCGAGTTATTTTTCACAAGGAGACGATGCGCAGCTTCGACTGAGCAATTTACTCGCAAGCTTACCGCAGGTGGACATTACGCAACTGCCCTATATGCCTGCAAAGGACTCGTGCATCTATACGCATCATGAAAGAGTGGAACAGATACTCGATCAACGACGGATACCAGTTTCGTCGACTGAGAAAATAAGAGGGGGGCAGGCACTGATCACTTCTCAGTCTCAATGTCCATTTCAAGCCTTTACGAAGAGAAGACTCAACGCTGAAACTCTCGAGCCATTTAAGAATGGTCTTGGCCATCGAGAACGCGGGCAAGCAATTCATCTTGCTCTAGAAAGTCTGTATGCCCACATTCCTGACAAAGCTGTGCTTCTAGCGCTATTGGAAGGGCCCCAGCCGCTGCTTGAGCAAAAACTTGATGAAGCCGTGTTAGTTGCTATCAACGCGCTCGAAAAACTCGCACCAGAATTGATGGGGCCTGCTTTTTCGGCAATCGAATCCGCCCGCATTCGGCGCATGCTTTCGCGGTTTCTTCTTCGGGATAGCCAGCGCGGTGATTTCAAGTCGAGCTCACAAGAAAAACACTTCACGCTCTCACTCGAAGGGCTTGAGCTAAGCCTTAAGATCGACAGAATCGATGAGCTCAATGACGGTAGCTTTGCCCTGATCGATTACAAAACTGGCGGCACTATTAAAGCAATCAGCGCCCTACAGAACGCTCGACCAGAAGAGATGCAGCTTCCGGTTTATTCCACTGCAGTCATGCGAGATTCACAACTCGATGTTTCAGCGCTCGCAATCGCGCAAATCAATGTAAAATCAATCGACTTTAAAGCCTTGGCGCGCAGTGCAAACTTCGATCCGAACATCGCACCGTTAACCGGGGCGAAACCGACTGCTAAAGACAAAACAAGCGTGCGAGACACTGAATCCGACGCAGTCGAGTGGGAACATAAAACGCGGCGATGGGCAACACTCGTCGACGAGCTCGCCGCCGAGTTTCTATCCGGCGAATGCCGAGTTGCACCTATAAAATCGCCAACCGTCTGCGAATACTGCCGACTTCAAAGCGTCTGCCGAATAAACGAGCTCAGCTCAGACGATGACTTCGGCAGCGATGACGACGATGGAGCAGAGTCATGAGTCTCACTGTGCAGGACAGCGCCGAACGCAAAAGAGCCCTAGATCACAAACAGAGCTATATCGTGCAGGCGCCGGCAGGGTCTGGAAAAACAGAGCTTCTGACTCTCCGTTATATGAGCCTATTGGCACGCTGCGAGGAACCCGAGGAAGTCCTCGCCATCACTTTTACTCGTAAAGCGGCCTCAGAAATGCGTGCGAGAATTATAGGCTCACTGCAGGCGGCAAAGGCGCTGCGAGGCGAGCACAGCGTTTCCCTGTTAATCAGTGATGATGACAACAATCCCATTAAGGATTCTCTCAAGCGGGAAAATTTTAGGATAGCAAACAACGTCATCGAGGCAGACATCGACAAAGGGTGGAACCTAGACAGGCACCCAGGCAGGCTTCGGATACAAACGATAGACAGTTTTAATATCTATCTCGCTAATCAGATGCCAATAAGCTCTCGAGTGGGCGGCGATTTAAGCGTTACCACCGACGTCGCCCCCCTATTCCAAGCTGCAATTCGTACAACGGTCTCGATCATCGAAGAAGAGAGTGACGAAGCCGCGAGTGTGAGAGCACTATTCTCACATCTAGATAATGACCTCTCACGCATTGAGCCATTGTTGCTGAGCTTGTTACATAAAAGAGATCAATGGAGTGATTCCCTCTCCGTCCTACTTTCCGACCCTGTTCATGCACAGAATGCCCTAAAACATTTTATCGATGAGCTCGCAGCTGAAACCTTAGAGTCGCTTTCTGTTTGCTTAGCGCCATATGCAGCCTCACTGATTGAATTAAACAACTACGCGGCGGAAAATTGGTTGCAAAAGAATGGTCCTGGGCCGCTCACGATTGACTGCATGCCGGGTCTTGCTAGCGAAGACCTAAGATACTGGACGCAATTTACGCGTTTGCTACTAACCGGGACCGGTGGCTGGCGTGCCCGCATTACCGTATCGGAAGGTTTTCCAAGTCCTAGAAGCGTACCTAAAGACCGCGTCGAATACGCCAACAAAGCGATACAGGAAATACAGAATCTCATCATAGAGTTAGGCGCGAGCGCAAAAGGAGAATTAATCCGCAGATCTCTTCACGCAATAGCGGGACTCCCCTCTGCAGAATCAATTGACAGTCAGTGGCCTCTACTGTCCGCACTGCTGAAAACCTTACAGCGATTAAATCAAGAACTCATCTTAGAGTTTACACGCCGCGGCGTTATCGATCATACACAGGCAGGTGGTGCAGCTGTAGCAGCACTCACCGATATTGATGGACCAACTGAACTCGCTCTCGCACTCGACAACAAGCTCTCACATATTCTTATCGATGAGTTCCAAGACACCTCGGAGCGCCAGATAGAGCTACTCAAGCGGCTCATCAGTGGCTGGACACCAGGGGATGGACGCACACTGTTTGTGGTCGGAGATGCGATGCAGTCCTGCTACAATTTCCGAAATGCCAATGTTGGTATTTATTTGAATGTCCGAGCTAACGGCGTCGAAGATCATCCAGTGACCCCGCTGGATCTTAAGATGAACTTTCGCTCGCAAGCCCCTCTAGTATCACTCATCAATAAACTCTTCTCTAAGGCTTTCCCTTCCTATGAGGATATTTCCCAGGGTGCCGTTCGTTATTCAGAATCAACTGCAGGAAGAGAAGCCTCCGGAATCGAACCCTTAACAGCGACCTGGATCAGCTATCGAGATTCAGAGCATGCAAGCGAGGCGAAAATCCTTGAAGCCCAGCGAATCGCTGAGAAGGTCAAACAGCTGAAAAAAGCTAATCCCACTTCATCTATCGCCATACTCGCGAGAACTCGCAATCAGTTCAAATATATCGTCACGGAGTTAAGAGCGGCGAACATTCAATGGATCGCCACTGACATCGATCGGTTGAGCACTCTCACAGTTATCAGCGACCTGATCGCATTACTCAAAGCCTTGATGAACCCTGCTGATAAAGCAGCCTGGATCGCGATACTTCGCGCTCCTTGGTGCGGCCTCGACAGTGCCGATCTCTTTTTTCTCACGAATATTGATACGGATGCTAGTGTCTGGCGGAATATGCAAACCCTCGTAGAGTCTGTCGCAGAAGGCTGTAGGGGCGACATATCCGAGGAAGGTCTGATGCGCATTAAAGCCATTCATTCGAAAATGGCTACTTTACTTCAGGCTCGGATGCACTGCTCTGTGCGCGAACTTATGGAATCTGCGTGGCACCTTCTCGACGGCGATATGCTTATTGCTAACCGTGTGGAAGAACGCTCCGTCGCTTATTTTTTTGCACAGTGTGATGAGCACGACAACTGCTACGGAATAGACGACGTTGAGTCATTTGCCGAAACAGTCCAACAAAGTTTTATCCCCGGCGAGATCAATGAAACTTCTGGTGATGCTAGTAACGATAATGGCACAGTCCACCTGTTGACAATACACAAGTCGAAGGGGCTCCAGTACGATCACGTCATTATTCCGCAGCTTAACGGACGAAGTCGTGCGAATGATAAAGACCTAGTCATTATGCATCAGAGACTCAATAGAAAGGGTATCGCAAGACTCTTTATTGCTGCATTACCTGAACTCGAGGGCGGGAACGACTCGCAACCTAATTCTGGGGAGCTGCTTTACAAATTCGTCAAGAACGAGCACAAACAGAAAGATCTCTTTGAAGAGACTCGCTTGATCTACATCGCGATGACACGAGCAAAGCAAAGCGTTAGCCTCTATGCAACGCTACCAGAGAACACCGACGATGAGGGCAACGTAAAGCCCCTCATGCCCGCAACAAATTGTCTTTTAGCGCGCATATGGAAACCCTTAACTGAGCTTGAAGATTTTTCTCCGGAACAGATAGCAGTCAACCCGCAGGAGAGGAAAATAAACAGTGTCACAACTGATGAGTATCCAATGCTCACTCCAATCAGGCGTCTACGTAAGGTATCTAGACTCTCTGAGGAGCAAACAGCTGTAATCTATGAGCAGTTGAACCGGGATGCTGATATGGAAAATATATCAGAGGGCGTCCATGACCAAGAGCGCCGGCTCGCTCAGCTTTTAGGAACGCTAAGCCACACCTTTCTAGAAGCCTATTCTCTCGAATGGTTTGACGCAAAGAAGACACTGGAAGCTATTGCTCCACGCTGGCAGCGAAGGCTCATGAGGCTTGGGGTAGAAAAAGCACTCGCCACTGAGCGAATTAAAGAAACCCAGGGCGAACTCCTGCGCTGCATTACTGGCTGTAATAGCTGGATTTTCGATAGTAAAAACACAGAGGCGGAGTGCGAATTGAAACTCGCTACAACCCAGAGGCAAGGCGGCGAAGAATTTCACAAACACCGAATTGTCGACCGCACGCTAGTCGTCGATGGAGAACGCTGGATCATCGATTTCAAAACATCGCGTAAAAATGAGGAGCAATCCGAAGAGGAGTTTATCGCCGCACAGATCGAGGAGTATCGCACCCAACTAGAAAGTTATGGTTCGCTTTTTGAAGGACTTGAGAATAAACCCCAGCGACTTGCGCTTTTGCTAACCTCAATTGATACACTAGTCGAATTGTAAAGACCGGTTACTCTAACTCGACGTCAGAAACGGCAAAAATCCCTGGTGCATTTCTAAGGTAGCCTTTATAGTCTAGACCGTATCCAAAGACGAACTTGTCTTCGATTCGCAGACCTATACACTCCGCCCGAGCGCCTTCGATGCGGCGTTCATGAATCTTTTCGACGAGCACAACGCTGTACGTTCTCACTGCGCCCTGCTCAAGACAATAATCGCAAACAGATTTCAAGGTATTGCCTTCGTCCAGGATATCGTCGACGACAATAACTGTCCTACCGTCCAAGCGCTCTTTTGGATAACTAAGCCAATTAAGCGCTCCGCCACGAACTTTGTCTCGATAGCGAGTGGCATGCAGATAGTCTATCTGCAGAGGGAAATCTAGTAGTGGGGCCAGCCGGCCAGTGAGTATTAACCCGCCATTCATAACACACAGCAACAGCGGATCGCTGTCAGCAAGCTCTCGTGTAATCTGCTTCGCCATTCCCGCTATAGCTGCTTCGACGGCCTGCGCATCGTAAAGGCAAACTGCGGTACGGCGAATGTGTTCAATGTCTGCAGTAGCAGCAGTCAACGCACTTAATTCCATCAGCGCGGAGCCTGCATAAGCTGGATTTTTTCTAATCCGTCCAGAGTCCGCGTTGGAAACGCAAAATCAGCGCCATGCTTATGCACGATCTCAATGATTTTCAGCATCACGTCTTGCTTTATCTCATGGAATTCAATCCAGTTTGTTGTCTTAGTAAAGGTGTAGATGAAGAAGTCTAATGAAGACGACGAGTAGGAAACGAAATTCACGATCAACGTTTGCGAGGTGTCGATCGCTTCATGAGAATGCAGCATGGCTTTCACTTCCTCTACGATCACTCCCATTTTAGCGGCATCACTGTAGCGAATTCCAATCGTCTCTTTTATACGACGATTCGTCATCCGCGAAGGGTTTTCCAGCGCAAGTTTGTTAAACACCGAATTGGGGATATACAGAGGCCGTTTATCGAATGTTCTAACGACTGTCAGACGCCAACCGATCGTTTCGACCGTTCCTTCGATTTCTCTATCCGGCGACCGAATCCAATCCCCTATCGCGAAAGGCCTGTCTAGATAAATCATCAGGCCACCGAAAAAATTGGCTAGTAGGTCTTGTGCGGCAAAGCCCACCGCAATACCACCGACGCCACCGAATGCCAGTAGCGCCGTGATCTGTATTCCTAGAGTGGGTAATAAAACCAGTATCGCTGATATCACAACCGATAAACGCAATAATTTTGCAAGGGCAATTAGGGTCGTGGGGTCTAATGAGGTTTGAGTAGCATTATCACCTGAGAGAATTTTACGCCTTATGCGCTCTTCAGCGAGCGAGATAAATCGAACAAGAAACCAAGCCATTAATACAACTAGCGCAACCTGCCGAGCGAGGGTAATGTTTTCAGCAGAAAATAAAGAATTGTCGATATAACCATCGCTTACACCAATCGCGGTAAGAACACCGAGAACTAAGATGAGAGAGCTAAGTGGCCGCTTTGCCGCTTCAAGCAGCGCATCGTCCCAGACGTTAGTAGTCTTCTCGAAATGTCGAGCTAGCACTATCAATGCTCGCATTGCGATGAATCGAATCAGGAGTGTTAACGTGATTATAAGAAAAAGCTCTGCCCCCCAGTCTAGTTCACGAAGCGCCTCTACTGAAAAGTACTCTTGCATTTTTTAACCTTCTATCAAGAAACTGTTTAATACATTGGTAATGCATCAATTATTTGAATCGCTCGAGACCATCTCGCAGAGTGATCAAATTGGTAATCGATCACCTCAGTATTACGCGCCATCAAAGAAAGCCGAAGATCGGAGGCATTACCTCTGCGCTCGGGATTGCGCTCAAGAAAGTCGGCGACGCGAGTGGCTGCCTCGTCGTCGTTACACACAAGGACCATATCGCAGCCAGCAAGGAGTGCGAGGTCTGCTCTTTCCTCGATGCTGCCGGCACTGTGCGCTGCATCCATCGTTAAATCATCACTAAAGATAACGCCACTGAATTCCAGTTGGGCTCGCAGAACTTTTTGCAGCCACAATGGCGAGAAGCCTGCACATAAAGAATCCACTTCTGGGTAGAGCACATGAGCCGGCATTATTCCTCCGAGTGATTTTGCGAGCGCACTAAATGGAATAAGGTCATGCGCTGCAATCTCCTCGAGAGAACGCCGATCAATAGGCAGCTCTACGTGTGAATCAGCATCAACTGTCCCGTGACCAGGAAAATGCTTTCCTGTTGCAGCCATGCCTGCCGAATTCATTCCTTTTACGTAGCTAAGAGCAAGCTCACTTAACTCCGCGGGATTTGGTGAGAACGCTCTATCACCGATAACGCGACTCGTTTCGCTATAAACATCGAGCACCGGAGCAAAACTAAAGTCGACTCCTAGAGCGACCAGTTCCGCAGCCATCGCCCAGCCGCATTCTTCCGCTGCTGTAAGACCCGCCGACCTATCTTCGCGGTATAGAGCACCCAGTCGTGCTAAAGCGGGTAACGAAAGAAACCCTTCCCGAAAGCGCTGCACACGCCCCCCTTCTTGGTCTACCGCAATTAGGATGTTCGGGTTGATGCGCCGAACAGCCTGAATTAGCTTACTTATCTGTAATTTGCTTTGATAATTGCGGGCAAACAATATGAGACCACCCACGCTTTGGCGGCCGAGGAGGCTTTCATCAGCTTTATTTAATTCAGTTCCCTCAATGCTCACCATTAGAGCACCCCGAGTAAAGGGCGTTGAGGATGCATGTAGCGAGTTTGAAGCGATTATGTCGTGGCTCTCCGAATATCACCGAAGCCAAGATTATCCCATAGGGCCGCGCCGAGTTGAACGTAAAGCTCAGCACATTTAATTGCTTGCAAAAGAACGATTACTGTATATAATCACAGCTGTTGATAAACACAGGGGCGAATCATGTTAAAACTTACTCTCCGACAGCAACAAATACTTAACTACATCAAAGATTATCTCTCTGAAACGGGCTACCCACCTACTCGTTCAGAAATTGCGCAAAAAATGGGCTTCCGCTCACCGAACGCTGCAGAAGACCACCTGCGCGCGCTAGCCCGGAAAGGTGCTATCGAAATCCAGCCAGGCGCGTCTCGGGGGTTGCGACTGCCGATCAATGAGCAATTAGGACTACCAATAATTGGTCAGGTCGCCGCAGGTAGCCCTATCCTTGCTCAAGAATCTATTTCCGAATATTGCGATATTCCCCCAACACTCTTCACTCCCAGCGCAGATTACCTGCTCACTGTTAAGGGTATGAGTATGATCAATGTGGGTATTTTCGAGGACGATTTGCTCGCGGTGCATAAGACAGACAGAGCGAACGACGGCGATATCATCGTCGCGCGAATAGACGAGGAAGTAACTGTAAAGCGCCTCAAAAAAGGCAAGACTCCCTATACGCTCAGCCTCATTGCCGAGAACCCAGACTTCGAGCCTATCGAGGTAGATGTGAGACTCAACGATTTTGCAATCGAAGGCATAAGCGTGGGCGTGATTCGCCGCCACTAGCGACTCGCTCTTCGCAACCTGCGTCTTTGAGATCGGCGAAGCCCTTAGGCAATACTAGGGTGTCTTCGCCTCTTTTGCGGTTTCTTACTTCGTGCTTGTTTTGGTAACTTTCTTCACGGCCTTCTTTGCTGTTTTCTTTACCGTTTTCTTAACCGTTTTCTTAGCTGCTTTCTTGACCGCTTTCTTAGGTCCGGCTTTGCCGCTACCCTCTGACTTCCATTCGCCGCCGATGTAAAATGCCTTCCAGCCCGAAGCCTTTTTGTCGATTTCACTCTGGACATAGATTTCAGCTGTCTTTCTGCTATAGCGAACGATGCTTGGGTTACCGGCATCGTCTGCGATTGGCGCTTCCATCAAATATGCATATTTTGGATCGATTTCAGCCGCATGGGGCAACAGTTCCGATACAAGCGGCGCTCGTGTCTCGCGATTTCTCGGGAATTGACTGGCGGCTAGAAACAGACCTGCTGCTCCATCGCGCAGAATATAATGATCGTCAACGGTTTCACATTGAAGTTCGGGCATGGGCACCGGATCCATCTTTGGCGGTGCCGCTTGGCCATTCCTCAGCAATTTGCGGGTATTTTTGCAGGACTCATTGCTGCAGCCAAAATACTTACCAAAGCGGCCAGTTTTAAGCTGCATGTCCTGTGCACATTTGTCGCATTCGATAACTGGACCATCGTAGCCACGAATCTTAAATACACCACTCTCGATCTCGAATCCACTACAGTCAGGATTGTTGCCACAAACGTGTAGTTTACGACCCTCATCAATGAGATAACTGTCCATCGCAGTGTTACAGAGTTTGCAGCGGTGCTTCTTTCGCAGCAATACATTCTCCGCAGCCTCGGCTTCTTCCGCCGTGTCTGTGCGAATAGCGTCCTCACCCGGTGTCAAATTAATCGTTTGCTTGCAACGCTCCTTAGGAGGTAATGCATACCCCGAACAGCCAAGGAAGACCCCCGTGGACGCAGTACGGATCTGCATGTTGCGACCACAGTTCGGACATTCGATGTCAGTTTCGGTTGGATCGTTAGCGCGCATTCCACCCTCGGAGGCTTCGGCTAGCGCCAATTCAATGGTGAAGCGCTCATAGAACTCGTTGAGCAGTTCTTTCCAATCCTTCTCACCCGAGGCGACTGCGTCCAGAGACTCCTCCATCTTGGCGGTAAAATCATAGTCCATTAGATCTGCAAAACTTTCGATCAAGCGCTCAGCTACGATGTCGCCCATCTTGAGCGCATAGAATCGCTTGTTCTCGACACGTGCATAACCGCGATCCTGGATTGTAGAAATGATAGCAGCATAGGTCGAAGGGCGGCCGATGGCCTTCTTCTCTAATTCTTTAACGAGGCTTGCCTCTGTGTATCGTGGTGGCGGCTTAGTAAAGTTTTGCTGTGGCATCAGCTCATTGAGAGTTAGCTTGTCTCCTTCGCCAACTGCAGGTAGAACCACATCTTCGTCCTTGGATGGCATCGCGCGAAGGTAACCATCGAACTGCATTATCCGGCCTTTTACCCGCAACTCGAAATCAGCAGCGCCAATGCTGATGCTCGAGCTCAGGTAACGCGCCGGCGGCATTTGGCAGGCAACGAAATATTGCCATATAAGTGTATAGAGCCGCACAGCGTCTGGCTCCATCTGATTCAGCAGCGTTTCAGTCATGCGAACATCTGTCGGCCGAATCGCTTCGTGAGCCTCTTGAGCACCCTCTTTCGAACTGTAGTATAGAGGCTTCTCTGGCAGATAATCAGGTCCAAATTTTTTGCCGATATACTCGCGACACATCGCGATGGCATCGCCACTCAGGTGCGTGGAGTCGGTTCGCATGTAAGTGATGTAGCCAGCCTCATAGAGGCGCTGCGCCATCATCATTGTCTTCTTAACACCGAAGCCGAGACGGGTGCTTGCTGCTTGTTGGAGAGTTGACGTAATAAGGGGGGCTTTGGGCTTCGATGAAGTCGGCTTATCGTCGCGCTTTAGCACAGTGAAATCGCTTGCGTTGAGTACCTCTAACGCCGAGTCCGTTTCTTGTTTACTCGTCGGGCGGAAATTAGCACCCGCTTGCTTCACCACCTGACAGCGAAGCGCCTCAGCTTTGCTCGTTTCGAGTGCGACAAACACCTCCCAAAACTCATCGGGGATAAACGCTCTAATTTCACGTTCCCGTTCGACGACCAGCCGCACGGCTACCGATTGCACACGACCTGCAGATAGACCTCTTGCAATTTTGGCCCAAAGCAGTGGTGAAACCATGAAACCCACGACGCGATCGAGGAAGCGTCTGGCCTGCTGCGCCTCAACATAGCGCATATCTAGCTCGCCAGGCTTGGAAAAAGCGTCCTGAATTGCACGCTGTGTAATCTCGTTGAACACGACTCGCTTATAGCGGCTTTCGTCGCCACCAATGGATTCTTTGAGATGCCAGGCGATTGCCTCTCCCTCACGGTCTAAATCCGTTGCGAGGTAAATTGTATCCGCTGTCTTAGCGAGCTTTTGCAGTTCCGATACAACTTTTTCTTTACCGGGCAGCACTTCGTACCTTGCGGTCCAATCATGGTCTGGGTCAATCCCCATGCGCTTTACGAGTTGCTCTCTGGCCTTTTTCTTTTTGTAGGCTACTTTCTCATCAGGCGCGAGTTTTCGAGTCTTTGCGGCCGCAGCTGCACGCGCTTTAGGATCGACCGCAGTGGCAGATCCGGAGGTAGGCAGGTCGCGAATGTGTCCCACACTCGATTTGACGATAAAGTCAGAACCGAGGTACTTATTAATAGTTTTCGCCTTGGCGGGCGATTCGACTATTACTAATGATTTGGACATAAACGCAACTCTTAAGGCATTGGGCCGAGGCCGGAAGTGCGCGAGTATATAAGGAAGGGTTGTGGGTCGGTCAAGTCTTTACGCAAATTAGCCAATAACCGATTGCTAAAAAGGCGGGCCATCTATCGCAAATTTCGCGCTAGATGACCCGCCTCGGTATAGGCTAGGGCTCGGGCACTGGCGAGCGGGAGTCGTGAGCGCTATGGCCCCTCACGCAACATCGACAGTCCAGCCAAACTCATCATTAGTTTCGCCTTTTTGAATTCCAACCAGCAAATCATAGAGCTGCTGCATCACAGGCCCCACGTGCTCGGGATTTCCGACGTTATGCCACTCGCCATCAAACCAGATACTACCGACCGGGGAGAGAACCGCAGCAGTACCGCACGCTGCCGCTTCGCTGAAATTAACAATTTCCTTGCGCAGCTCGATTGGCCGCTCATGGGTGACGAGGCCGAGTTTCTTCTCAGCGAGCGTCATAATCGAGCGACGCGTAATACTAGGTAGGATCGCGTCAGACTTAGGTGTGACCACAGTGCCGTCGCGCATAACAACAACGATATTAGCCGAACCTGCTTCGTCGATGAACCGACGCTCTCTAGAATCGAGGTATAACGCCTCGTTAGCGCCTAGTTCTTGAGCCCGCTTAGTTGCTAGCAAACCGCCAGCATAATTGGCCCCTGCTTTAAAACTTCCTGTACCACTTGGAGCAGCTCGGTCCATCTCTGAGACCGCCAATTTGATCGTGCCGAGTCCGGCCGTCTTGTAGTAAGGACCGACAGGCGACACAAACACTCTAAATTCATAAGACTGAGCCGGCTTTAGACCAAGATTCTCGCCGACACCAATCAGCATTGGACGAATATAAAGAGATGCGCCGGACCCATAGGGCGGAACCCATGAAGCATTAGCCCGAACCGTATCTCGCACAGCGCGCACGAACATTTCTTCAGAAACGTGCGGCATGAGCAGACGCTCGGCTGTGCGTCCCATCCTCTGCGCATTAAGATCTGGTCTGAACAAAAGAATGCGACCATCTGGCGCGGTTTGCGCTTTCATGCCTTCGAAGCACTGCTGTGCGTAGTGTATGGAGGGCGCGCCTTCGTGAATAGCGATGAACTCATCGCTAATCATTTCCCCCTCGCCCCAAGCCCCATCGCGCCAAACCGCGCGGAAGCGAGAATCTGTTTTCTTATACTGGAATCCTAACTCTGACCAATTGAGAGACTGCTTTTGATCGCTTGCGTTCACGCTTAATTCCTACTCTTTGCTTGTTTATCATCAACTTATTATCAGCTATCGATCACTCAAACGCTAGCCACCCGCACAATCGAATTTTCACACGCTGACCGCGCCCCGTCGGTTTCGCGCGGCGCCCCTCTGGGCTAAACTAGCCACGGATTAGCGCCGAGGGCGCGTCCGAGCTATTAACCTGATCGAGCGACCACCATGACTCCCCCACTTCTCTCTCTCATCGATATCGGTGCCAACCTCACGCATGACTCATTCGATCACGATTTCGATCAGGTTATCGAGCGCGCTCAGGCATCGGGCGTAGATACGATCGTGCTCACAGGTACCGACCTCAGTAGCTCTCAAAAGGCGGCTGAGTACAGTCAGAACAAACCGCACCTATTTAAGAGCACCGCAGGTTTGCATCCGCATGCTGCAAGTGAATGGACGACAGAGATTGCCACTGAGATTCAGCTATTATTGAATCACGACGAGGTAATAGCAGTGGGCGAATGCGGCCTGGATTTTAATCGCGATTTTTCGCCACGCGAGACGCAGCGAGTTGTTTTTGAGGAGCATCTAAGACTGGCTGCAAGTGCAGAGAAACCCCTTTTCCTGCATCAAAGAGAAGCGCACGAACCTTTCTTCGAATTACTCAAAAAGTACCGAGATCAAATCGTCGGCGGTGTCGTGCATTGTTTTACTGACACCAAAGAGGCGCTGGAGGATTATCTGGCCTTAGATATGTATATTGGAATAACAGGCTGGGTGTGCGATGAAAGAAGAGGTGCTGAGCTGCAAGAAATCGTAAGGTACATCCCATCCGACAGGTTATTAATAGAGACCGATGCGCCTTATTTACTCCCTAGGACACTCAGGCCGAAGCCAAAATCTCGGCGCAACGAGCCGTGCCATCTCGTTGAGGTCGTCAGAACACTCGCGCAGTGCACAGGAAGGGGTGTTGAAGAATTAGCGGTAGAAACATCGGAGAATGCGCGTAGGCTTTTCAATCTCACTTGACGCGTTAGGGGAGGTATTCTTTTCCTAATCGCCTACGCATTAATGAAAAGTTCCAGCTGTTCTTCATCGAAAGGCCATCCAAGCTCCTTTCCGTCGCGCGCTCTTTTTAATACCGGTATCCGAATTCCGTATTTCTCCACGAGCGCTTCGTCGTCGGCGATATCTATGGCATCAACAGCTAAGGTGAATGGCTGAGAGCTGGCAACCGCAGACAGCATTCTCTCCGCTTGCTCGCAAAGATGGCAGCCGAGCGTTGTGAAAAACAGAAGATCCGCTGGCTCGTCAAAGGGCGATTGATCCCCGTCTGCTTTTTCGCTCATTCTGTACGCTCTGCAGCTCTTTTTCCGGACGCGCTACCGCTTGCTTCTGCGATCTCTTTTAGCGCGCTTTCTATCAGTGCAGGCCCCTCATAAATAAAGCCAGAATAGAGCTGAATGAGATCTGCGCCGGCCTCAAGCCTTGCAGCGGCATCGCGTCCGGTCATGATTCCACCGACACCGATGATCGCCATACTGTCACCAACCTGGCGTTTGATCTGGGCAAGCGTAGAACAGGCTTTTTCGGTTAGCGGCGCGCCGCTCAACCCGCCTGTTTCTCCTGCATAACGACTACCCGCCACACGCTCTCGATCAAATGTGGTGTTCGTTGCGATAACACCATCAATTTTATGAGCAAGCAGCTTCGAGCAGCAGAGGGTAAGCTCATCTTCAGACATATCAGGCGCGAGTTTCACGGCTAGGGGAACATGGCGTGCATGCGCTTTCTGGAGCGCCTCCCGCTCAGCCACCAAGGCACCTAGCAGACTATCGAGTTCTTCTCCGTACTGCAGAGACCGAAGCCCAGGTGTGTTGGGTGATGAGATATTGATAGCGATGTAATCTGCAACCGGATAGCTTTTCCGAAGACCAATGAGATAATCTTCATTTGCATCACTTAACGGAGTATCCGCATTCTTGCCTATGTTGATACCTACGATGCCACGTCTTTTGCGATTCGATAACTGAGAAAGCAGATGGTCGATTCCTTTATTATTAAAGCCGAGTCGATTTATGATTCCTTTATCGCTCGCCAGGCGAAACATTCTGGGCTTAGGATTACCAGGCTGCGGTCTCGGTGTTACCGTGCCCAGTTCAAGCCACCCAAAGCCGAGCGCCTGCAAAGCATCGGCGTAGTCAGCATTTTTATCAAGTCCGGCAGCAAGACCCACGGCATGTGGAAACTCAATACCCATAACGGTCTTCGGGGTTGAGTTAAGTTTTGTATTTGCCGCAATAACTCCCAAGACACCCATCCGCTCGCAGAGGCGCATAGCCTTCAGCGCTACATCATGCGAGAACTCTGCGGGTAACCTGAAAAGCAGGCTTCTAATCAATTTGTACACACTCTTCCCCTATACCAACTGCGAAAATGCGTAAGCCTGTAGACGGCTAGGCCAAGCGCTTAAGTTCGCGTAGCGCAACGGTTATCATCGCAAGATCTGGCGTACTCTCAGCACGTAGCTGGGCGAGTACATTCTGGGCTCTTTCGATGCCGACTGAATTGCTTTGTAGCCAGTTCTCAACTCTTTTACTGACAGCCTTATGCCCTTGTGTGTCTTCAAGCAGCCGTTTTGCAAGCACTCTTTGCCGCCAAGACAAGTCATCAATTGCCGTCGACTTTAGACGCGATTCCCAACTACTAGTCGGCACGATGTCCTGAATTAACTCACGCAGCCAATCGAGCCTCAGCGTTTCGCCAACAAGATAATAGGCTCTCACCATCGTCTCGAGAGTTTCAGACACACTCTGAGACGCTTCGATCAATCCGAAGGCTGGCGTCAAAAACGAATTTTTAGCGACGGCCTCCGCGAGCTCTGAGGACAAACCTACACTCACAAACGCCTCTCGCTTCTTAACAAACCTACTCTCAATATTCTGAGGGAATCCCGAGGGTAGCATCGCGCACATCGCTTTCACCCCATGAGCATAGGTCTCTATTTCTCTGGCTAAATCGCCGCTATCGGAATGATTACGTAACAGCCAGCGCGTTCCATCCCTTACGAGTTTGACTAACGCAAGCATCATTTCGTCCTGGTAGGACGACGCCACCGAATGATCTAGAGATTCAATGGACTGCCATTGCGACTCCGCGTCAAACGCTTCAATAGCGAGTATAGACGCCCTGACGACCCTGGCTGGACTTGTTGACGAGGAGGAGATGAGTTCGAAAACAAAATAAGCGCCTACCCGATTCACAAGGTAGTTAGCTAATTGAGTAGCCATCAATTCGCTACGCAGAGGATGCTGATCAATCTCCTTGGCATAACGCTTTACCAAAGAACCCGGGAACGCTTTGAATAAATGTTTTTGCAGAAGTGGATCGTTCAAGTAAGTGGCTGAGACAAGCTGCGCTTTGAGGAACATCTTCATGTACGACGTGGCGACTGCGAGCTCTGGTCGTGTCGGAGCAAGATGAGAACTCGCTCTTTGCTCGAGCTGTTCTGCGCTCGGGAGAAATTCAATTTCTCGATCAAGTCCAGCGCTAGTCTCCAGGAAGTTAATCAGATCATTGAATTCCTTACATCCAAGTTCTGGGTCTGCAATCGTCAATGCGAGAGTTTGAACTTGGCGGTAATTATTCTCTAAAACCAGTGCAGAAACCTCGTCAGTCATACCTTCGAGCAGTGCACTTCGCTTTGCATCGGCATCGGACTGTGCTTTCTCAGAGCGAGCTGGCGCCTTATTCGCAACCTCATTGAGCAAAATTTTAATGTTTACCTCGTGATCCGAGCAATCCACGCCAGCAGAATTATCGATAAAATCAGTGAACGAAACTCCGCCCTTAATTCCATACTCTATTCTCGACAATTGCGTCATGCCAAGGTTGCCCCCCTCACCTATAGCCTTACAGCGAAGATCACGCGCATCGACACGCAGAGAGTCATTTGCTTTGTCTCCGACCGCAGCATTACTTTCAGAGAAGCTTTTTACATAGGTACCAATACCTCCGTTCCAGAGAAGATCTACGGGCGCTTTCAACATTACCGATATGAGTTGATCTGGCGTCAGAGATCTGGCGTCGGTGGCGAATGCGACGCGCATCTCATCTGTTAACTCGATCGATTTCGAACTTCTCTCGAACACGCCACCACCTGCTGAAATCAACTCTTTTTGATAATCGTCCCACGACGATCCAGTTTGTTTAAACAGACGCTTTCGCTCTTTGAAACTTACCGACGCATTTGGAGTTGGGTCGATAAAAATATGCAGATGGTTGAATGCGCCTTTTAACAGTATCTTTGGTGAGAGCAGCATACCGTTACCGAACACGTCACCCGACATATCGCCGATTCCTATAACGCTAAACTCCTCTTTTTGAATATCGATGCCGCGCTCTCGGAAATGGCGCTGCACAGAAATCCATGCCCCTTTCGCGGTGATACCCATGGCCTTGTGATCATAGCCATTGCTGCCGCCTGAGGCGAAGCCATCGCCCAACCAAAAGCCATAGCGGGCTGCTATTTCGTTTGCGATATCCGAAAAGGTTGCTGTGCCTTTGTCCGCAGCAACAACTAAATAAGGATCATCTCCATCGCGACGAACAACGCGCACGGGCGCAATAAGCGTCCCCTCTTTCAAATTGTCAGTAATATCAAGCAAACCCGCAATGAACGTTTCGTAGGCGCGTATTCCCCGCGCCTGAAATTCGGCGCGGTTGGCAACAGGGGCCGTGTCTTTAACAACAAAGCCACCCTTTGCTCCAACAGGCACGATGACTGAGTTCTTGACCTGCTGAGCTTTGACGAGTCCTAAAATTTCGGTGCGATAATCTTCGCGCCTATCCGACCAGCGGAGGCCGCCACGAGCCACTTTTCCACCACGCAGATGAACGCCTTCGACTTTGCTCGAATAAACAAAAATTTCATATTTTGGCAACGGCTTTGGCACGCCATCGATGCGCTGTGGCTCAAATTTAAACGAGAAGTAGTCCTTCAATTCTCCAGCTGAATCCATTTGAAAGAAGTTGCTTCTAAGCGTCGCATCAATGAGGCCGAGATAGGCTCGCAGGACGCTATCTTCAGAAAGATTCGACACCGCGTCGATCGCCTTAACGATCCTATTTCGACACGTTGCATACCGGCGCTTACTCTTGCTTGGTTCGAATAGCTCGGTGAATAACGTCATGAGATCACTTGTAATCTGCGCATGAGAAGACAGCGTCTCGGCAATAAATCCTTGTGAATAGTCGAATCGAATCTGCTTAAGATAGGCACCTAAAGCGCGCATCAAAGCAGCTTCTCGCCATGTAAGTCCTGAACTAAGCACTAAGGCATTAAATGCGTCATCTTCGACCCTTGTCGACCAGATAGCATAGAAGGCTTGCTCAAAACATCTTCTACCCTGATCACTCAGCGGCGAAGTGGCATTGCTGCGATACACCAAGAAATCATGAAGCCAAATACGCGGGCCGAGCTCGTCGGATTCGCTCGCGGAATTACCGCGTAGAGGATAAGTACTCTCACTTACGATGCGAAGACCGAGATTCTCCAAAATTGGGTCCACATCGGACAGCATAAGCTGGCTTTCTAAGCTAAAGAGCTTAAAGCTAAACTCAGCTCGCTCGGCATGTGACTCACGCAGGTTAACTGCGATATCACCAGAACTTGCCACAGAGCTAATAAACTTAACATCTTCGACGGCCTCGGTGGCTGTATAAGCCTCTTTGTAGGCAGTTGAGAAACAGTCTGCGTATTGACGGTACTGCTGCTGCGCTTCGTCCTCGGAGCCGGTTTCACGCAGGCGCTCCATGAAGTCATCTTCCCACGGACGAATGAGCTCGACGATTTGTCTCTCAAGTGCACTCTGATCAATCTTGAGCGCGCGAATGGTTGGCACCTTAAAAACTAGGTGAATGCGCGCCTGGGAGGATTCAGACAAATAGGTATTAAAATCGACATCTTCTGCTTGCAAACGGGTCTGAAGCAAAGACTGAATAGCAACACGAGATTTGGTATTAAACAATTCGCGGGGAATGTAGACGAGACACGAAACAAAACGGCCATAGAAATCTTTGCGCACGAAGAGCTTACTTGTTCCGGTATCGCGAATCTTTGTAATTCCAACTGCCATGTCCAGCAATGACCTACTACTGATCTGAAAGAGCTCGTCTCGCGGAAACGTATTAATGACCTGCATGAGGTCTTTCATGTTGTGCCCGTTTTTTGTGTAGCCGGAATTTTCGAGTGCACGGCTCACTTTCTTTCGGACTAGCGGTATCGAAAGAGCTTCTCTGAAATAAACGGACGAGGTGTACAGCCCAAGGAAGCGGTGCATGTGCGTCACTCGACCCGCCTTATCGAATTCTTTTATCAAAACATAATCGTAATAAGCGGGACGATGTACTTTCGAGCGCTTCGAAGATTTGGCAAAGCTAAGTAATTTGGGCCGGCTGATGAAATCAACTGCCGCTCCGGGCAGCGAACTTACCTTGGTTTGCGATTTGAGCTGAGATTTATAGCGCGAGACGCCTAAGAGCGAGCCTGGTTCGAGTTCGATAATACTCTCGCCGGATTTTTCGCGTATCCGATACTTTTCGTATCCCAAAAATGTAAAATGATTGTCGATAAGCCATCCGATAAATTCTATCGACTCGGCGACGTTCTCTTCAGAGACAGGCAGGTATTCAGCGTTCGTGAGCAGGTTGCGGCGAAGGTTTGCTGCAGCTGAGGTCATTTCTTTATAGCTGCCAACAGCCGCACTGACATGGTTAAGCGCGTCGCGAAGCTCGGATTCTATGTCCTTAGAACGCTCGCTTGGCCATCTAGCGCAGGTAATGCTACAGAAGGATTCAGCGCTAAAATCATCGTAGCTCGACGCAGCCAGATCAACCAATTCCCCAAAGCGTCCCAGGCTATCCCTCGCAGCACCTGGTTTGCGTCTACCGCTGAAGAGCACGGTGTTACGAACCACTTTAATAGTTGCGCCCGACCTCAGCAGGGCTTGGCGTAGCGAGTCCACGATAAAGGGCTTGTCATCGAGCAGCACGCGAACGAGTGTGGTGGGTAACTGCCTGCCATTCTCTTCGAGCAGTGCCTCCTCGAAAGAAATGAGCGGCCGGCTGGATTTTCGCTCTTGGATAAAATGCCACGCTTGCGCGATATCTTTAACAAACTGTTCGGTGGCGTTGGTAGAAGAGATTGGCGCAGGGTTGTTGCCAACATAGCGCTTAGTGAAACGGTGTAGAAGGTCGTCTTTCGCGGCCGATCTGCCGCCTAAGGCTTGGGTAATAGCGGACAAAATTGTGTCTATCTGTAACTCACGAGAACGTGATTCCTTGCTCATTGCCTACCTTCTCCACAACTTAGTAAGACCCAGACGCGTAACACGGTCGGTACTCGCGCACTCGGACCAGAGGCGCGCCTAGACATCCAGTTGAAAACGGTTAAAATCGATGACCTTGCAAAAAAGCCCCACTATTTGAGACTTTAAACTATGAGCCACCACGGAATAATAACAGAACTCAGGGAATGGTTATCGACGCAGATTATAGGCCAAGAGCGCCTCATAGATCGCCTCCTTATTGCCCTTCTTGCCGATGGCCATTTGCTCGTGGAGGGCGCGCCGGGGCTCGCGAAAACTAAAGCTATTAAAGATCTGTCAAAGGCTGTTGAAGGCGACTTCCACCGAATCCAATTTACGCCAGATCTACTGCCAAGTGATATCACTGGCACAGAGGTTTTCCGACCAGAAGACGGGTCTTTCCGCTTTCAGAAGGGCCCTATTTTCCACAATTTGGTACTCGCCGACGAAATCAACCGAGCTCCAGCGAAGGTTCAGTCCGCACTTCTCGAGGCAATGGCAGAGCATCAGGTCAGTGTCGGTCGCGAATCATTCACTTTGCCACCCCTTTTCCTCGTTATGGCGACACAAAACCCTATTGAGCAAGAAGGCACCTATCCGCTTCCCGAAGCGCAGCTCGATCGCTTCCTCATGCATGTCGCGATCGGTTACCCCGCTGCGTCTGCTGAACGAGACATTCTCAAGCTTGTGCGCGACGAAGCTGCCAACGTGGCGACTGATGTACCAAAGGAAATTTCCCAAGATACCCTCTTTGCTGCACGGCAAGAGATCCTTGCCATGCACATGGCCCCCGAAGTTGAGGAGTACATCATTCAACTCATCATGGCGACACGAGAACCCGCGCAATACGGCGAAGACCTTGATGGCTGGCTCGAGTATGGCGCCAGCCCTCGCGGCACAATCTCTCTAGATCGGTGCGCGCGGGCCCACGCATGGATTCAAGGAAGGGATTTCGTCAGTCCTGACGACGTCCAAGAAGTACTTTTCGATGTGCTACGCCATCGAATTTTGCTTAGCTTCGAGGCTGAAGCGAGCGGCATTACTCCCGACCAAGTGTTGGAGACGATTCGTCAGCGCGTACCATCCGCTTAAGCACTGAGTCTCAGAGAGCTAACCTATGGTCGCTAAATCGAAACTCGACCCGCAGCACGAGCGATACCGAAGCCGAGGCGCGTTAATCACACTGCCGCAGATGCTGATACAAAGGCAGGCAGCGAAGGCTCTCGCTTATGTATCCCACGCGCGCTCGATTGCGGGCATTTCCGGCCTGCATCTATCTAAAATACGCGGTCGAGGGATCGATTTCGAAGAGTTTAGACCCTACCAAGCTGGAGACGACATACGGCTGATCGATTGGCGAGCCACTGCGCGCACCGGCCGCGCGGTAACAAAAGTCTTTCGAGAAGAGCGTGAGCGACCGGTTATTATCGCTGTCGATCAATGCTCAAGTATGTTTTTCGGCAGCCAAGTGGCTTTTAAGTCTGTCATCGCGGCACAGGCCGCCGCACTCTTCTGTTGGCTCGCCATTGATAACGGCGATCGCGTTGGGGGGCTGGTCTTTTCAGATAACAATTCTAGTCTCGTTAGACCAAAGCGATCTCGTCGTTCGGCACTTCATCTACTCAATCAGATTTTTAATTTCAATCAAAAACTAAGTAAGAGAACCAAGAGCATTGCTGAAGAACCAATCGCCGTGGATTTTAAACCCGGTCTCGCGCATGCCTTAGGTCAGATCCGTCGTATAACGAAGCCAGGCAGCACGCTCTACGTGATTTCAGACTTCGCGACTCTCGATGACACAGCACTACAATACCTTAATCAGCTGTCACGTCATAACAACGTTGTTTGCTGCATGGTTTACGATGCGCTAGAAGAAAGCCTCCCGATGCCGGGTGTATACAGCATTACCGATGGCGCGAGTAAAGGCTCGATTAATACACATAGCACCAAGACTCGATCGCGTTACAAGCAACAATTCGAAGAGCGTGTTGCAGGAATTGAATCAGATCTCGAACGCCTCAAAATTCGTTTGATTAAACTACGAACCAATCAACTCGTCGTGGAGCAAATCCGAGAATGGATAGCGAAGAACTCTTAGCACAGCTCGCCGACATACGACTGCCTAGCCCCATTAGCTGGTGGCCGCCCGCCCCGGGCTGGTGGTTGCTCGCGGTAATAACCCTCATCGCCATTGTCTTTGCCTGGCGAGCTTACGCTCGCGCCCGCGACGCAAAATTACTGCTAAGCTTCGCGCTGGCGGAACTCGAACGATGCATGACAACTTACAATGAACACGTTAGCCGTGGTGACCAACTGGCCGGACTGAATTTACTGAATGGGTCAAACAGCGTATTACGCCGGGTTGCACTCTTTCACAATCAACATACAGAGATTGCAAGCTTGAGCGGTGAAGAATGGGTTCAATTTCTACGTGCGTCATCAGCCAGCGCAGAGCCTCTTCTAGACGATCAACTAGCCACCGGCTTTGCTCGCGGACGATTTCAGCGCCAGCTGGCGGTAGATCCCGAAAAACTTCATGCCTTTGCAACCGCCTGGATTATCGCACAATATCGCCAGGCAGGTACGAATGAGCAGCGAATAGATACCACGCAAAATGCGCCCCGAAGCGCGGAGGCAAACGCGTAATGTTAGAGCTAACATGGCCATGGGTCGCAGCCATACTTCCCCTGCCTTATCTCGTTTACAAATTCGCTATGCGCGCGCCAAGGCAAGACGCAGCACTCTACGTCCCGTTTTTTACTATGCTGACGCGCCTTCAATCAGACAGTGAAAAGATAAGCAACGGCCGCACACTCTCGGTTATTTTGTGCACAGTAATTTGGCTACTTTTAGTCGCCGCGGGTACGCGCCCCCAATGGCTTGGTGACCCCGTTGAATTACCCTCTACTGGTCGCGATCTCATGCTCTCGGTTGATATTTCAGGATCAATGGAGGCGCAGGATATGGTAATTGGCAATCGCCAGGTCTCGCGTATCTCCGTCGTTAAGCGCGTTATTAGCGACTTCGTAGAGCGCCGAGAAGGAGATCGCCTCGGACTGATTCTGTTTGCAGCGCACGCTTACATCCAAGCCCCACTTACATTCGATCGAGAAACGGTAGGCACCCTACTCGAAGAGGCCGACATCGGGATCATCGAAGAATCGGCAACAGCGATTGGCGAATCTATCGGACTCGGTGTTAAACATCTCCGCACTCGACCGGAGAACAGTCGAGTCCTCGTATTGCTTACAGACGGCGTGAATAACTCAGGTGAAATCGACCCCCTTCAGGCAGGACAGCTCGCGGCTATTGAAGGCATTAAAATCTACACAATCGGTATTGGCGCAGATCAAGTTATTCAGCGCTCGTTTTTTGGGGCACGGGCAATAAACCCCTCTGCCGAACTTGACGAGGCTGTGTTGACGCAAATAGCTGAAGCAACCGGTGGGAGATATTTCCGCGCGCGCGATGTCAATGACCTCGTTGAAATCTACGAAGAACTCGATAGACTCGAAGCGATAGAGCAAGACGATCAAACCTACAGGCCTACCAAGGTTTTGTTCTATTGGCCCCTAGGCGCTGCACTCCTTCTAAGCTTCTTGCTTGCCCTGCTTTCTATACCGTGGAACCTGCTTTTTGGCATCAATCCGCGCGGGCGAGAGGAAGAATTCTCTCAGGAGCCTCACTAGTATGGAGTTTATTTTCCCCGCGAGTCTGCTTGAGAATTTCCACTTCCTGCGTCCCCTGTGGCTGCTCGCCTTGGTTCCCGCATTCATGCTGCTATCCGCTCTCTGGCGCCTCAACAGCAATGTCACGGCCTGGGACAGAGCAATTGATAAAGAACTACTCCCTTATCTTCTCGATCGCAGCAAGAACGCTTCCCAGCGCACACCCCTTATTTTGCTACTTGTAGTTTGGTCGCTAACAAGTATCGCTCTTGCAGGGCCCGTGTGGGAAAAACTGCCACAGCCAGTACAGAAGCGCGAAGACGCGCTAGTTATCGTGCTCGACCTCTCACTATCGATGTTTGCGCCCGATCATAGTCCCAGCCGCGTCGATCTCGCTAAACGCAAACTTCGCGATGTACTCGCTCTACGCAGTGAAGGACAGACCGCTCTTGTCGTTTATGCCGGCGACGCACATACGGTGACCCCACTCACCGACGACGTAGTCACAATCGAAGCGCTGGTACCCTCACTCAATCCCAATATCATGCCTTTGTTCGGCAGCAACCCTGTCGCGGCGCTCGAACTTGCCATTGGCCTCCTCAAGAATACAGATGGTGGCAGCGGCAAGATCTTACTGATGACGGACGGCATCGCAGGCTTCGACGAAGAGCAGCGAATCGCTGACTTGCTCGAAGGCACTAACAATGAGCTTTTGGTCATGGGAATTGGCACCGAAGACGGTGCACCAATTCGCACCAATGACGGCAATTTTTTAACCGACGAACGCGGCACCATAATCGTACCTCGACTCAATAAAAACCTACTAACCTCACTTGCCAACCGCGTTGGCGGACGCTATCACGACATTCAACTAGCCGATTCAGACTTAGCTTATCTGCTTAGCGACATCAATCCACTTGATGACGAATCTCTATCCGACGTCGAAGAAGAGTTTGATGTATGGTACGAAATAGGCCCATGGCTTCTACTATTAGTAGTACCTCTCTCAGCGCTAAGTTTCCGAAGAGGTTGGCTATTTCTGCTACCCCTTTCAGTGAGCCTCGCATTAGTAACACCACCGCAGCAGGCCTACGCGGCTGATTTCGGTCCCACTGTCGACATTCAGATCAGCGAAGAGGGTCTGCCCCTTTCGACCGAGATTGAGGCGCAACCATTTAGCATCATGGATGCTTGGAAAGGGTTGTGGATGACGCGAGACCAACGCGCGGCCGGCGCGTTTAAGCGCGAAGAACACAGCGAAGCCGCCAATCTTTTCGAGAATACTGATTGGCGCGGAGCTGCATCCTACCGAGACGGCAATTATGAAGCGGCGGTCGCAGCCTTCGCGGCGAATGGCAGCGCAGATGGTCATTACAACCGCGGCAATGCACTTGCTCAGAGCGGCAACTATGCTGAGGCGATAACTGCTTACAACATAGCGCTAGGGCTCGATGAGTCTCACGAAGACGCTATTAAGAACAAGGAGATCGTTGAACAGCTTTTAGAGCAACAGCAAGCCGAAGAAGGTGAGCAAGAGGAAGGCGACAGCGAAGAAAGTGATTCAGAACAAAGCTCGGAAAGTGAATCTGACCAGCAAGAGGAAAATAGCGAGCAGCAGGACCAAGAGAGCCAAGAAGGCAATCAAGACGAACAAGAACAGCAGGAACAACAGCAACAGGACTCACCAGAGGATCAGGAAAACTCCGAATCCAATAGCGAGCAGAACACGCCGAACGAGACTGAGAATGATGAATTCGAAGAACAGCAGGCACTCGAGCAGTGGCTACGCCGTATCGACGACGATCCAGGTGAGTTACTGCGCCGGAAGTTTCGCTACCAGTATCGTCAGCGTCAGCTAAACGGAACCGCAAATGCGAATCAGAGTGGTGGCCAAATATGGTAAGAATTTACTCACTCATTCTTCTATTCTGGGCGCTGTTCTCAGCCTCTGTATTTGCACAGCAGATTGAGCTCAGCGTCGATCGTAGTGAACTAGCACGCGGTGAGACCCTAACACTCACGATTAGGGTCTATGATCAACGTCAAGGTATGCAGCTCGATTTAACCCCATTGACTCAAGACTTCGATGTCCTTGGCACGCGCACTTCGAGTCAAATTCGTAGCATCAATGGTGTTACGGAGTCTTGGACAGATTACGTCATTACCTTATTTCCAGAGAAGGAAGGTGATCTCGTCATTCCCGCACTGTCGATTCTCAATCAAACAACTGATCCAATATCGATTAGCGTAGTGAACGCAGGGCCGCGTTCTAATCAAGGCAATAACGAGCTGTATCTAGAAATCGAAGTAAACAAGGACAGTGTCTACGTTCAAGAGCAACTATTGTTCACTGTGCGCCTCTTTTACACGATTAACGGGATTCGCAATCCTGTATTCACCGAACTCGATATGGAAGACACCGTTACTCAGCTAATTGGCTCGCCTAATCAGTACGAGCGCTTAATAGATGGTGAGCGCTTTGGTGTCTATGAGAAGCGCTACGTTATCTTCCCTCAGCGTAGCGGACCACTCGAAATTCCAGACATTTTGTTCCGCGGAGAGGTCACAGACGGATCGAGTAATTTTGTATTTAGGAACATGAATACTAGGCGCGTTACTGCATTCATAGAAGGGACAACGATAGAGGTTAAGGAGCGACCAGCGACAGTGCCCAGAGGCGAAGATTGGCTACCTGTAACCGGTCTGACACTCGAAGAAACTTGGTCTGGTGATATCAACGCTCTGAAAGTTGGCGACAGCGTAGTCCGCACGCTAATACTAAGAGCGGAAGGTCTGGATGGCGCGGTGCTGCCTCCTTTTTCTCCTCAGAAAATTGACGGCTTAAATCTCTACCCAGACCCTGCGGATATATCACGGACTTTCGTTGATGGCAGTATCGTAGGTACTCGAGTCGAAACTAGCACCTACGTAGCACTCGAGGCCGGAACTATTGAAGTGCCTGCCCTGGAGATTCCCTGGTGGGATATTAATGCCGACTCCGCAAGAACAACCACACTACCGGCTACGCGTTTCGAAGTCGCAACAGTCGAGGGCGTGCTCCCCTCAGAGCAAACTGTCGCGAGCACGCAAGAAATTCAGGCGTTGTTAGCCCCTGAGCCGATTGTCGATCAAGCAATGATAGACGCGCAGGCAGAGGCCGAAGTAATAGAAATTGATAGCGGTATTGTTCGATGGGCTCAGTGGCTAGTGGTTGCATTGGTTATTTTTCTTCTCAGCGCGCTCGCCCGTCGCCGCTTTGGTGCGTTGATCCAACAACGCTTCGCCGAATGGCGCGCAGCGCAAACGCCTGAGGCTAATGAAAAGGCAGCGTATGGAAAACTTAAGTCCGCCTGCCATTCTGGCGATCACAAAGCAATTCGTGACTCACTTTTGACTTGGGCGATCCACTACTGCGCCTCAGAAAGAGGCGGTCAAGTTAGAAGCATGGAAGATTTGGTGCGGCTAAGCCCCTCTCCAGAGTTAACAGAACAAGCAAAGGCGCTCCAGTCGTCGCTATTTAATGCTCAGCCTAGCTCGCACTTTGACGGTGTTCAGCTCAGCGCCTTGGTAACTAGGCTAAGAAAGTCCAAACGTGCAGCAGCTAGGCAGAGGCAACGCGAAGAAAAGTATCAGCTCCCCTCTCTCTACAAAAGCTAGACACATTGATGAGCAACTCGCGACTAGTTTATTCGACCGCAGGTGGCCCTACCGAGCAGACATGTCCTAAATGCGGGAAACAGTTAAGAAAATGCCAGTGCGTTACATCAACGCAAACAATGCCTAACGATGGGGTAATACGTATTAGCCGCGAAACAAAGGGACGAAAAGGTAAAGGGGTATGCCTGATAAGCGGAGTACCCCTCGCGGGTGAAGAGCTTACGAAGCTTGCGAAGGCACTCAAAGCGCAATGCGGTACTGGCGGTACAATTAAAAACGGTGTAATCGAAATTCAGGGCGACCATCGAGCTATCTTAAAAGCCGCCCTCGAAAAACGCTTCGATAAGGTTAAACTTGCCGGCAGCTAGATATCATTATTAATGTCTGCGATCTGCGCTTCCTTGTTGCTCTCTTTCCCAGCCCTCTTATCTGTCTTTGTGAGTTTCGCAAAATCGTTACGCTTAGACTCTAATCGCCGCAGATAGATCTCATCAACATCACCGGTTACATATTCGCCATTAAAGACCGAGCATTCGAAATGAGATACCGCAGGGTTACCTTCCGAAGCAGACGAAATCAGGTCCTCTAGGTTCTGGTAAATGAGCCAGTCAGCGCCTATCGCTTCCTGTACCTCTAGCTCAGTTTTCCCGGAAGCGATCAATTCAGCCGCTGCAGGCATATCAATCCCGTAGACGTTAGGATAGCGAATAGCAGGCGCTGCTGAAGCGAAATAAACTTTGTTGGCACCGGCGTCTCGCGCCATTTGAATAATTTGCTTGCATGTCGTTCCACGAACAATAGAGTCATCGACTAGCAGGACGTTCTTACCCCTAAATTCTAGGTCTATTGCATTGAGTTTTTGCCTCACGCTTTTACGTCGCTGGCTCTGGCCAGGCATGATGAACGTACGACCGATATAGCGATTTTTTACGAAACCCTCGCGGTATTTCACGCCCAGCCTATTTGCCAACTCAAGGGCCGAGGTGCGACTGGTGTCCGGTATCGGAATAACTACATCGATGTCATGGTTAGGACGCTCAGCGATCAGTTTATCGGCAAGCTTTTCACCCATTCTCAACCGTGCCTTATAGACGGAAATGCCATCCATAAGCGAGTCAGGGCGCGCAAAATACACGTGCTCAAAGATGCAAGGAGAATGTTCGCCTGGCTCGGTGCAGACCTGAGTATGCAGTACTCCCTTGGCATCAACATAGACGGCCTCGCCCGGCGCAACGTCCCTCTCGAGAGTGAAGCCTTGCGAATCTAAAGCGACACTTTCAGACGCAATCATATAGTCTCGACCGGTGCCGTCGGCTTTCTCTCGATACCCATAGACAAGTGGTCGGATACCATTGCGATCGCGGAAACCGACAATGCCATAGCCGGTTATCATAACCAGAGCTGCAAATCCGCCACGACACCGATTGTGAACGCCAGCAACTGCTGCAAAGATATCCTCAGGGAGCGGCTTCATTTTATTTCGACGCTGCAATTCATGCGCGAAAATATTGAGCAACACCTCGGAATCAGAGTCGGTATTTATGTGACGCAGATCCTCTTTAAAAAGATCACGGCTTAACTCTTTAGTATTGGTGAGGTTGCCGTTATGAGCCAAGGCGAGTCCGTAGGGGCTGTTTACATAAAAAGGTTGTGCGAGAGCGGGACTAGAGGAGCCCGCGGTCGGGTAACGCACGTGGCCTATTCCCATCTGGCCCGTGAGTCTGCGCATATGGCGTGTTCGAAACACGTCTTTGACCAAACCATTATCTTTTCGAAGGTTCAACTTACCCTTATCGCAGGTCATAATCCCCGCTGCGTCCTGGCCTCTGTGCTGAAGTACGGTTAACGTGTCGTAGAGACAGACACCGATATCATTGTCGGAAACAACACCCACTAAGCCGCACATAGAATTCTCCAGAGACTTCGACCGAAGGCCGAATTTTACACCACACGCCCGCAAACCGCGCATTTAAACGTCTAAAAACAAAAACTAAATTACCTCGCCCTGCTCGGCCGGTACCGTTACCGGCTGCAAATACTCTGCAGCAGCAGCCATCGCCTCTCGCGCTTTAGCAATCGCGGAGGATTCAAGCCAAAACTGCCGCGTCCCTGCGAAAGGCTCAGCAAAATAAATAAGTATCATAAGAATCAGTACGCCTCGGGCAAGCCCGAATGCGCCACCAAGCACTCTGTCGATGAGCCTGAGGCCGGTAAAAGTAAGAAATTTCTGCAGAAGCGTTATTGTCCAACTCCCAAAAACCATTACGCTGATAAACAAAAAGGCGGAAGAAAGGGCGAGCCTAAGCACATTGCTATCAATTAGACCCTCGAGTTGCGCAGCGGCGAGGCTACCGTAGAGGCGCACGACTACGATCGCGATGATCAGCGAGGCTAGGGAAAAGACTTCTTTTACAATGCCACGCCAAAGGCCGAATAGTCCCGATAACGCGATGAGTGCGAAGATGGCAATATCGATCTGCCCGAAGGACTCCCCTACCGAACTCATCTTATCTAAGTACCTCACGCTCATATCGTTTGATCAATGGCTTGAGATCTAGCGCTGTGGCCAGCTCTGCAAGCAAACGTTCGGCCTCGGCTCTGACGATGACCGGTCCGACTAGAATTGTCGACATCTCTCGCTCATCTCGCAAGGAGCGCCGCTCATAAGCCTTATATCCCTTAGCCAAAAGATCGGTCAGCAGCTTGCTTGCGTTATCAAGATCCCCAAACGTACCTAACTGGACCACCCATCCGTCCGGCAAACCGGCGGCATTTAGGGTCGGCCTCGAGTCAGTATCGGTCGACAGGTTCGTTACACTTGCTGCTGAATTCACCTCAGCGGGGTCGCTTGCATTGTTACTCACGGCACTCTCAGTAAGCTCAATGTTTTCAGCCTCAGCATTGGCTGACGGACTTTGTGACTCACCTACCATGACAGGGCGAACTTGTTGCGGCTCGGGCAACAGTGTGATGATAGGACGCTCAGGGATACGACTTTGAACTTGAGGCTGGTAACTGCCTTCTCCATCGAAAAGCTGTGGCAAAATTATCAGGGCGAGTGCTAGGAGGACGATGGTACCAACCACCCTTCTTTTGCGTCCTCTACTTAACTCTTGCGAATCCTGCTGCAATTCCTACACCTCTTTAGACTGAATGGCATTAAAATTAACAACTTAGGAAATATACCTTAGTTAAATTCTAATTAAGTTGCGAGCCTCTCCTAATCGAGATCAGACAGCGCAGCCACCTCTGCAAGCGTATGAAACGAGCCGGTAACTACAATAATGGCATGCTCATCCGGTTGATCATTACAGGCGGCCCGAAAAGCGGATAGAACCGAGTCATAAGGTCTAATCATCGCTTTCGGTAGCGCCGTGCTGACCCGCGCATGAATCTCTTGAGCGCCCGCAGCGCGCGACCCCTCGAAGGCGGCAATATACCAGATATCGACCAAGGGGTCTAAAGCTCGCACTATATCTTCGATATTTTTGTCAGCCATGGCGGCAAGCACAAGGCGAATTGTGGGCCTGGACTCGGCTTCGATCTGCAAACGGGTGTCAGGAACAGAAAATGTCGTCTTCAATCTTCGCGCTAGAAGCTCCGCTGCGGCAACATTGTGCGCGGCATCCAAAATCACCAGACGCCCGCTGACCAAGTCCTGCCGCTTTTCAAAGCGACCACCAAGACCTAAGTCGTTTAACGCCCCCCTTAAAACGTCGTCGGCGGGCAGCAGGTCCAAACAGGCAAGTGCCTGCAACGCCCCGACAACGTTATCGAGAAACAGGTTAGGAATAGGTAATGTGTCGCGCCGAATAATCTCCCCATTTGGGGCCTGCCCCTGAAAACTCCAATGATCGGCGCTTTCATGCGCAATAAAATTCGCCTCTATTGCGAATGGCGTGAGTCCAAGGGACGCCGCACGGGCCATAACGCTTGCAGGAGGATCGCGGTCACAAAATACGAACGGCGTGGCAGCGCGAAGTATGCCAGCTTTCTCAGCACCGATGCTCTCTCGCCCTTTTCCCAGCCAATCTTCATGATCGAGTGCGATATTGGTGATAATGCAGCAGTCGGGGTCGATGAGATTAACTGCATCGAGTCGCCCCCCGAGACCGACTTCAAGCAGCGCGAAATCCACGCACTTATCAGCAAATAGTAGCAATGCAGCAAGTGTCGTAAACTCAAAATAACTAAGAGATTCGGGCTCACGCACAGCCTCAATACGAGCAAAACAGGCGACAATCTCTCCATCAGCCGCCTCCTCCCCCTGTACACGAATTCTCTCGTTGAATCGAAGTATATGAGGGGAGGTATAGGCGCCTGTCGAATAACCCGACGCCGTTAACACAGCCTCAAGTGTCTTCACAGTCGAGCCTTTGCCGTTGGTACCAGCTACGGTAATCACGACCGGTGCCGGCTTAGAGAGACCTAAGCGCCCAGCAACCCTGCTTAAGCGTTCGAGGCCGAGCTCGATCTCTCGAGGATGTATCTGCGAGATATAGGTTAGCCACGCGTCAAGGCTCGCATCACTACGAGGGGCAACATGTTGAGAAGAGGTCACTGTCGCCTCTAATTGGCTACGTCAAGCGGATTCTCTTTTGGAGGAGTCTCTTCACTCGTATCGTCAGTCGCTGACTCAGATTCAGCGGTATCTGCGCGCCGTGAGTGCATCAGCTTGTCGAGCAGAGAAGCGACCTTGGTTGGAAGCTCGCCGCGGGGCACAATCATATCTATAGCGCCGTGTTCGAGCAGAAATTCGCTGCGTTGAAAGCCCTCGGGGAGCTTTACGCGAACCGTTTGTCGAATAACGTCGGGGCCGGTAAATCCAACCAGCGCATTCGGCTCCGCAATATTAATGTCACCTAACATAGCGAGGCTGGCCGAGACACCGCCATAGACCGGATCAACGAGAATCGAAATATACGGCAGCCTCATTTGCTTTAACCGCTCTAGTGCAGCAGACGTTTTGGCCATCTGCATCAGGGAAATCAACGCCTCCTGCATACGCGCGCCGCCGCTTGTAGAGAAACATACGAGCGGCAACCCCTCTTCGATGCAGGTATTAACGGCCTGCGTGAATTTTTCTCCGACTACAGCACCCATCGAGCCACCGATGAAATTGAATTCGAATGCGACGGTGACTAAAGGTTGGCCATTTAGAGTGCCTCGCATTGCGATAAGCGCGTCTTTCTCACCCGTCGCTTTTTGCGCAGCACTCAGTCTGTCCTTGTAACGCTTAAGGTCTTTGAACTTCAACAAGTCGACCGGTGCAAGTTCAGCAAATAGCTCCACCTGACTGCCCTCGTCGAGGAATAGGTCTAAGCGTCGGCGAGCCGTGATGCGTAAATGGTGATCACACTTAGGGCAAACGTCTGAATTTTCGCTGAGCGATTTTTCATAAAGCATCGCATCGCAGCGAGGACATTTTTTCCAGACACCCTCGGGCACCGCTGATTTTTTGCCATCGCGCGGTCCGCTAGAAATCGACGGTAATATTTTATCTATCCAACTCATCGACTCGTCCCTTATAAAAGTCTTCGTTGTGCTATTAATTCTGCTTATTCTGTTTTATTGCCGCGCTCAAGTCGGCTTTAACTCTGTGCTTTTTTTACTCAAAGGCTGTCTTTGTGCTAGAGCGAGTCGAGCGCTTCACGCGCGGTCTTTATCACCTCTGTGACGTCTGCCAACTGTTGCGCAGAGGCCGAGTCGCCTGAAGGCAATTTCTCAATGCGCTCAACAAGCGCGCTGCCGATGATAACCCCTTCGGATAATGCCCCCATTGTGCGGGCACTCGCAGCATCTTTTATGCCGAAGCCAATTACGATCGGGAGATCTGTCATTGTCCTTAATTTCTCGATGCTTAGACGCACTGACTCGGTATCGAGCAACGCGGCACCCGTAACCCCTTTGAGAGACACGTAGTATAAATAACCACTGCAGTTCGCTACGATCTGAACACACCTAGAATCCGTCGTTGTAGGCGCCACGAGGAAAATGGTATCGATGTGTTTTCCCTTTAAGAGATCTCGTAACCCGCTCGATTCACTTGGCGGCATGTCGACTATTAAAACGCCATCGACGCCCACCTCGCTTGCACGCGCAGCGAAAGCCTCATAACCCATAATTTCAACGGGATTTAGGTAGCCCATTAACACAATTGGGGTGGAGTCATTCTGACGTCGAAATTCAGCAACGAGATCAAGCACCTTGGCAAGATTAGTGCCCCCAGCGATCGCACGCTCGACGCCACGCTGAATGACCGGACCGTCTGAACTTGGATCGCTGAACGGTACGCCTAGCTCAATCATGTCAGCGCCATCGGCAACGAGTTTATGCAAAAGTTTAAGAGTTGTTGGCAAGTCTGGGTCGCCAGCAACCAGATAGGGAATCAGTAATTTACGTCCTTGTTGCGCGGCTACTGCGCTTACTTCGCTTATGCGACTCATAGTTTTCCTATTTTACAGCGTGAGACCTTCGAGTTTCGCGACTGTCTGAATATCTTTATCGCCGCGGCCCGACAAATTTATTACAACGGACTGCTCTGGCGCCATTGTCGCCGCTAACCGCATCGCATACGCGACGGCGTGCGCAGATTCCAGCGCGGGTATTATACCTTCGAGGCGGGTCAATTGATGAAATGCCTTCATTGCTTCCGCATCTGTCGCGTTGACGTAGTTAACGCGTTTTAGATCCTTTAGCCACGCATGCTCCGGCCCGACACCTGGGTAGTCGAGCCCTGCGGAGACTGAGTGGGTCTCCATTATTTGCCCACCCGAATCAGTCATCAGGTAAGTTCGATTGCCATGAAGCACACCCGGCACACCGGCGCTTAGGGGCGCGGCGTGACGCCCTGTCTCGACACCATCCCCACCTGCTTCGACGCCATACATCGCCACCGACGAGTCATTCAGGAAAGGATGGAACATGCCGATGGCGTTGGAACCTCCGCCGACACAGGCGACTAGCGCGTCGGGCAGTTGCCCCAGCTGCGTAAGCGATTGCTCCCGGGTTTCGCGTCCGATAATGCATTGAAAGTCGCGAACGATTTGAGGATAGGGATGCGGCCCAGCAACGGTGCCAATTATGTAGTAGGTGGAATCCACGTTAGTTGCCCAGTCACGCAGCGCCTCATTCATCGCATCCTTCAAGGTACGTGAGCCAGAGTTTACAGAGACAACGGTCGCGCCCAATAGCTTCATGCGATAGACATTAGGTGCTTGGCGTTGAATATCCTCTGCACCCATGTAGACGAAACATTCGAGGCCAAGTCGAGCGGCAACAGTAGCGCTGGCGACACCATGTTGACCCGCCCCCGTCTCCGCGATAATCCGCGTCTTACCCATCCGCTTCGCTAGAAGCGCCTGACCGATGGTATTGTTAACCTTATGCGCACCCGTGTGGTTAAGGTCTTCGCGCTTGAGATAAATCTTCGCCCCGCCTGCCTCTGCTGTCAGACGCTCAGCCAAATAGAGGGGGGAGGGTCGTCCCACGTAGTACTTCAGGTCATGATCGTACTCTGCCCAAAACTCAGGGTCTTTCGAGACTTCTTCATAGACTCTCGAGAGCTCTTCAACTGCGGCTATCAGAGTTTCTCCTACGAACGTTCCGCCGTAAGGACCGAAATGGCCCAAGCTATCTGGACCTGCGAAACCGATTGAGTCTTGCTGCATATCAGGCACGTCTTACTCCTTCGTAAAACTGTTTCATCTTAATAATGTCTTTACGACCTTTGGCTGCCTCTATTCCGGAGCTAACATCCACACCGAATGGCTTCACGCGATTAATCGCGTCACCGACGTTTTGAGGGTTGAGCCCTCCGGCTAAAATCATCTTCTGCTTAACAGCGGCGCTTAGCGCAGCGGCTTGGCTCCAATCAAAGCTAGTACCTGTTCCCCCGTGATCCTGCGCATCAAAGGTATCAAGCAGGAAATACTGAGCGCTCTGGTAACGGTGTAAGTTAGCCTCGATTTCCTCTGTGTCGACCGAAGCTTCGACGCCGAGAGCTTTGAGGTAAGGCACCTCGAAGCTTTCGCAAAATTCAGGCTCTTCACAGCCATGAAATTGTAATAGATCGATCCGGCCTGAAGAAAGCACCGCTTCAACTTCTTCCCTAGAAGGATTCACAAAAAGAGCAACCACTTTTGTGCCCTTCAATTCACAAGTTAGCAATTCGTCAATTTCGCTTATGCCGATACTCCTCACACTAGGTGCGTAGAAGACCAACCCTACAGCATCAACGCCGAGCTCGACGGCAATCTCAATTTCGTCGCGCTGTTTGAGGCCACACATCTTGATCCACGTATTCGACATGCGACATTAATCCTGCACGGTACTAATCGACTCAGACGACTGTGAGTCTAGGGCGATAAATGGCGGTGTTACTAACCCTCCTGGCAACCCATAGGCCAAGGGGTACATTACCTGTACTAAATATAACCCATGAGGCGGCGCGGTCATTGCCGCCTCGCATCTATTTCTCAGCTCAAGGAGCTCCCGAATCCAAGTGACAGGCTTTAACCCGCGACCAATGACTAACAGACTACCTACGATATTTCTCACCATATGTTGGAGAAACGCGTTGGCCTCGATATCGACGAGAACAAAATCGCAGTGCTTACTAACCTTAACCTTATGTACGTTGCGATAGGGCGTGCTGGATTGACAGCCCGCGGCTCTAAAACTAGTAAAGTCCTGCTCGCCCACCAAGGCTTGCGCAGCAGAGTTCATGGCTTCGACGTCTAGTTTAAAAGGGACATGCGTGACTCGCCCGTCGAGGATAGCGCTGGCCTGATTGCGAGTGTAAATCACATAGTTATAACGACGAGCTTCAGCCGTAAATCGAGCGTTAAACTCCTCCCCCACTTCGCGTGCCCAAAGCACACGAACTGAGCGCGGCAAAAGACTATTAACACCGCGAGTCCACGCTTTTTCGCCCCTGTTCTGCTTACAGTCAAAGTGCACGACCTGGCAGGTGGCGTGGACTCCCGCGTCAGTTCGTCCGGCACAGGTAACGCTCACACTATGGGCGGCGACCCTCGACAAGGCCCTTTCCACCTCTTGCTGCACTGTGGCCACAGTTGAGCTGCACTCGACACCCGCAGCTGATTGTCGCTGCCACCCGCTGAAGCTGGAGCCATCGTATTCAATCGCTAGCGCAATTCTAAACTGTCCTGCGGAAGAATCTTGCTCGGAGAGGCTGGTTGGATCATCGCTCAAGAGCTGCTGTCCCCGCCAACTTGCCCGCCAGACGCATTAACAACGTCCAACAACTTTTGCGCTTCGGCTTTGTGCTTTGATGACCCCTCTTCCAAGACCTCAAGCAATATTTCAGCAGCACCCTCGTTATCACCCATCTTATGATACGCGTAGGCGAGCTCAAGTTTCGTCGCTGCTTCGTCCTCGTCTATCGGCTCGATAGGCGCTGAGCTCGAGGTATCGACAGCTGCGTCCTGCGTGCGGAAAGTCAGTTCATCAGGATCGAAGGCAGGGGCGGATTGCACGGCCGAGATTCGGCGTGGCTTTTCGTCAACGTCGACCTCGTTTTCATCTGCCAAAATCGCTAACAGTTCGCTGTTCAAGTCTTCTCGCTCGCGCATGCTGCCAGTTACAGGCTGCGCAGCTTCAGTTAACGTAATTTCACCCGGGCTCTCTTCTTCATGACCCTCCCTATTTCGTCGTAGCAGGAGCAACACGAGCAAGAGAACCGCAAGCCCAGCAGCGCCTGCGGCGATAAAGGGTTGACCAAAGAAACCTGTGGCCTGTTTCACTGTGTTACGCGCTGCGGGCGGAGCTTCGCGTTCACGAGTTTCGGCCGCCGCAGCGAGCGATTGAGTTAACTCGGCAAGTTGCGCATCCTGCAGTTTGATTATTTCCTGAGCCGCCGTAATCTGACTCTCAATCGCCTCTAATCTCGCGATGAAATCGGTTCTCTCCCTAGCCGCTTTTGCAAGCTCCTCTTGACTGATCGCAAGACGATTCTCAAGCTCCTCTATACGCGCGCCTAGTACCGAATTTTCTTTCTCCAGCGCCGCTGTCTCGGTCACAACTACGCTAAGCTGATCGCCCGTGGCTGCTGTCGCAGCAATTCCTGCGGGCTCGCTAATTTGTCGCTGCTCGACCGAGTTGACCTCCGCTTCTTGGTTCTGACGCAGGACAACTTCGAGGGCCTCCGCAGCACTCAACTGCAAAATCTGCTGCTCGGTAGGCAGGCGAAGAATCTCTCCGGCATAGAGCCGATTAATATTGCCGTCGCCGAACGACGTCGGGTTTAGACGCTGTATAGCGAGCATCGTTTGTTGAACAGTGACGGACTGGTTTGGTCTTGACGCCATCGCGATGCTGTAGAGCGTGCTTGATCTATCGGTGGTTACAGTCCGAGGTGAAGCAATCGGCGGATCGGCAGTTTCGTCGAAAATATCAGACCCAGGCGCCAAACCTGGAGGAGTACTATCCGCAACTACTGCCTCCTCGCTATCGAGAAACACCGGTGGATCTAACAAAATAGTGTGCTGTGTAAGCACCCGCCCGCTCGGCCATCGCGTGTCTAACACCACTTCTAGATAAGGTGTTTGAATCACAGAAGTCGATTCGAGTCGCGCGTAAGGCCCCTCTTCATCTACCCCGAGGGTTATCTGTATATCGGGAAAATTATCGGCGACGTCGACACCTAGACGATCGAAATTTTCAGCTGCCGCAACGGTAACATCTATTTCATCCAGCGGCGTCGAGCCGAGATCCGTGAGCTGAATACGAACGCTTAGAGGCTGATTAATCGAGGAGTCTGCGCGCAGTTGCCCAAGACCCACCGCCCATAAGCTGCTCGAAAACGAAAGACAGCTTACAAACGCGATAAGGACAGCCAGATTTTTTCGCCGCATATCGCTATCTCTCTCAGTCTGCATTTGGGTTATGTGTTGCTACCACAGACTCAACACACGTCTGTGGCAGGGCCTTTAGAGATAGGTCTTCAGAAGTTCTTCGGCTATTTGCACCGAGTTCAACGCCGCGCCCTTCCTCACATTGTCCGAAACTATCCAAAAATTCATGCCATTGGCCATCGAAATGTCTTTGCGAATGCGGCCAACAAACACAGGGTCCTCACCGGATGCGTGCTTAACGGCGGTCGGATAGCCTCCATCGACACGCTCATCGATCACCTTTACGCCCTCCGCTTTGGCAAGCAGCTCTCGCACCCTCTCCTCTGAGATCTCTGCATGAGTCTCGATTTGCACTGCCTCCGAGTGCCCATAAAAAACCGGCACTCGGACACAAGTAGCACTGACAGCGATCGACTTGTCTCCAAAGATTTTTTGCGTCTCCCACACCATCTTCATTTCTTCTTTGGTGTAGCCGTTGTCAAGGAAAACATCAATTTGTGGCAAGACATTAAAGGCAATCTGCTGGGGGTAAACCTCAGCTGTCGCCTCCCGCCCGTTGAGCAGTTCAGCGGTTTGTTTCGCAAGTTCCTCAATAGCTGGCTTGCCGGTGCCCGATACGGCCTGATAAGTCGCCACGCTAATGCGCTTGATTCCGACCGCGTCATGAATGGGTTTTAGCGCCACTAGCATCTGAATTGTCGAACAATTAGGATTTGCAATAATATTTCGTGTTGTGTAGCTCGCTATTGCCTCTGGATTAACCTCAGGAACAACCAGTGGGATGTCATCGTCATAACGAAAATGTGACGTGTTATCGACAACTACACAGCCCGCAGCAGCGGCCTTTGGCGCGTAAACCTCAGAGATGCTGCCACCTGCAGAGAACAATCCTATTTGCGCTTTTGAAAAATCGAACTCGGCTAAGTCTGTGACCATGATTGGCTTATTTTTGAACATCAAGGTCGTGCCCGCAGATCGCTCACTTGCAAGCAGAAAGAGCTCTCCAACAGGGAAATTGCGCTGTTCCAATATTTCAATAAGCGCCTCGCCGACTGCGCCAGTCGCGCCGACGATTGCTACGTTTACATTCTTATTCATTACAATTACTCACTAAAAACGAACCACGTGTGGATATCAACTGACCCTCGATGCTCGCAAAAGTTGCGCGCTCAGACTCAATTCGACAGAGTGAAATACCAGGGCGACTTGGTCCGCCACGTCGTTTCAAAGGCAGTAATTGCTGCCGAGTCCTCCAGTGTCAGCCCGATATCATCGAGCCCATTGAGTAGACAATGCTTACGGAATTGGTCCACTTCGAAAGGGATTTCTTCGCCGGTTGGCTTGCGTACTACCTGGGCATCGAGATCGATTTCGAGCTGATAACCCTCAGTCGCCTCGACCTCAACAAATAGGTCATCAATAACAGCCTTATTGAGAACAATAGGTAGCAGTCCATTTTTAAAACAGTTGTTAAAAAATATGTCGGCAAAGCTGGGAGCGAGGATCGCTCTAAATCCATAGTCGTCTAGCGCCCAGGGAGCGTGTTCACGACTAGATCCACAGCCAAAGTTTTCTCGAGCGAGCAGCACGCTCGCACCAGCATAACGAGGCTGATTCATCACAAATTCTTTATTCAGAGGGCGCGCACTGTTATCTGCATCGGGCTCGCCTTTATCAAGGTAACGATGTTCGTCGAATAGATTGGGGCCGAATCCTGTGCGTTTAATCGATTTAAGAAATTGTTTAGGAATAATAAAATCTGTGTCGACATTGGCACGATTGAGCGGGAGAACGACTCCCTTCTCAGTACTGAATTTTTTCATTGTCTGGTTCCTTAAAATCTATAGTTCGCGCACATCGACGAAATGTCCGTGGATCGCAGCAGCGGCTGCCATGGCCGGGCTCACCAAATGAGTCCGCCCACCAAATCCTTGCCTCCCTTCGAAATTGCGATTGGAGGTGGAGGCGCAGTGTTTGCCATTGCCTAGTTGATCGGCATTCATGGCCAAACACATGGAGCATCCAGGCTCGCGCCACTCGAGTCCCGCGTCGATAAATATCTTATCGAGTCCCTCTTCCTCAGCCTGCTTCTTCACCAGACCTGAGCCCGGCACAACCATCGCAAGCTCTATCGTCTCTGCGACTTTCTTTCCCTCGACTACTTTCGCCGCTGCGCGCAAATCCTCGATGCGCGAATTGGTGCACGAGCCGATAAAGATCGTGTCGAGTTTAATTTCTTTAATCGCACTACCGCCTTTGAGGCCCATATACTTAAGTGCTTGCAAAATACTCTCTCGGCGAGAGGGATCTTGTTCCTGCGCCGGGTCGGGTATCGAACCATTAACCGAAACCACCATTTCTGGTGAGGTACCCCAAGTAACTTGAGGCTCGATTTCCGCTGCGCTCAGCTCAACCACCTTATCGAACAACGCCTCTTTATCGCTGTGTAACCCAAGCCAGGCTTCAACCGCCTGATCCCATAGCTCGCCCTTGGGGGCGAATGGTCGGCCTTTGATGTAGTCGATCGTAGATTGATCCACCGCAATCAAACCAGCGCGGGCGCCAGCTTCGATAGCCATGTTGCAGACAGTCATACGACCTTCAATACTGAGCGCCATAATGGCATCGCCACCAAACTCGATGGTATAGCCGGTTCCGCCTGCCGTGCCTATTTTGCCGATGATCGCCAGAACGATGTCTTTTGCCGTTACGCCATCAGGCAGCTCGCCATCCACACGCACGAGCATATTCTTGGCTTTTTTCGCCATCAAGCACTGAGTCGCCAACACATGCTCAACCTCAGAGGTGCCAATGCCGTGCGCAAGGGCTCCAAGTGCGCCGTGAGTCGAGGTATGCGAATCACCGCAGACAATCGTCATGCCGGGCAGGGTCGCGCCTTGCTCTGGGCCTACTACATGGACGATACCTTGCCGAATATCATTCATATTCATTTCAAGAATGCCGAACTCGTTACAGTTGTCGCCGAGCGTCGTCACCTGAATCTTCGAAATAGGATCAAGAATACCGTCGATACCGGCGCGGCGCTCAGCTGCAGTCGTAGGGATATTGTGATCGGGGGTCGCGAAATTCGCATCCGCGCGCCACGGCTTACGCCCCGCTAATCGGAGGCCCTCAAAGGCTTGAGGCGAGGTCACTTCGTGAATCAGGTGGCGATCAATGTAAATCAATGCGGTGCCATCGTCGCGCTGCGTAACCAAGTGCGCGTCCCAAATTTTGTCGTACAACGTCTTACTGCTCATAGTCTCGTCCCGCCAATTACCGTATCTATTTTGTTCGCTTATCGACATAACCCTATGATTAATCGATTAAATTAATTCCTTTGTGGCGCTTGACGCCCATTTGCCCTCGATCACGCAGCAAGTGATCAATTAGCACTAGCGCCATCATCGCCTCCGCGATCGGCGTCGCTCTAATCCCGACACAGGGATCATGACGCCCCGTGGTAATGACTTCCGCGGGATTACCGTTAACATCAATAGACCGCCCAGGCAGCCGGATGCTAGAAGTCGGCTTCAGTGCGATGCTAGCTCGAATATCTTGGCCGCTCGATATGCCACCAAGCACACCGCCTGCGTTATTGCTTAAAAAACCCGTTGGCGTTATTTCGTCTCTATGCTCGCTACCCTTCTGAGCAATCGACGAGAAACCTGCACCGATTTCGACCCCCTTCACTGCGTTGATGCCCATAAGCGCGTGCGCTAAATCGGCGTCTAAACGATCGAATACAGGCTCACCTAGCCCAGCAGGTACATTCGTTGCGCAAACGTCGATACGCGCACCGATGGAATTGCCCTCTTTACTAAGCGCAGCCATGTAGGCTTCCATTTCTTCAACTTTGCCTGCATCTGGACAAAAGAAAGGGTTGCGCTCGATTTCTGCGCGATCTACCGAGTCGATTTTAATCGGGCCCAGCTCGCTCAAATAACCGTAAACCTCGATGCCGCACTCTTTAGCTAAAAACTTCTTAGCCACTGCCCCAGCTGCCACGCGCATCGCCGTTTCGCGCGCAGAGGAGCGGCCTCCGCCTCGATAGTCGCGAGTACCGTATTTCACCTGATAGGTGTAATCGGCGTGCGCAGGCCTGAACTGATCTTTGATTTTCCCGTAATCTTTGGAGCGCTGATCCGTATTGTGGATTAGCAAGCCAATCGGAGTACCCGTTGTCTTACCTTCGAATACGCCCGACAGTATCTGCACTTCATCGTCCTCGCGTCGCTGTGTCGTATACCTCGATTGCCCGGGTTTACGTCGATCGAGGTCATGCTGAAGATCGGAGCTACTCAATTCTAGCCCCGGCGGGCAACCGTCTATCACGCAGCCGAGCGCAGGACCGTGGCTTTCACCGAAGCTGGTGACCGTGAAGAGTTTGCCAAAAGTATTTCCGGACATTGTTTTGCGTATCTCTGTTAATCGTTACTAACGAACAAAGGCAGTTACCAATTCTCTTGGCCTGCGTCAATGGCACAGCCGATTCTCCAACCCACTGTTACTAATCGATAAACTCGGAGAAATAAAAAACCTGACTGATAATAAAAGCCCTTAAGTATACACTACTTAAATTGCTCTCTGTAGCGAAGCAGCTCATCTCTTGTTATCGCAAAAACGCCCTCACCTCCGTTAGCAAACTCAAGCCAAAGCAGTGGCACCTCGATAAGTCGCTGACTAAGCTGCTCATGGCTATAACCAACCTCCATGACCAGCACCCCATCCTCAGTCAAATAACCGGGCGCTTCGCGGAGGATTTTGAGCGGGATCGCGAGTCCGTCATCCTCACTAACAAGACCCAGTGCCGGCTCGTGGCAGTATTCCGTCGGCAAGTCCAATACCTCGTCTAACGGCACATAAGGGGGATTGCTTAGTATGAGGTCATAGCAACCGTCGAGCGCCTCAAATAAATCCGATTGCAGTGTAGTCACCCTAGCCGCTGCATTATGCAAGGCGACATTCTCCTGCGCTAGAGCGAGGGCGTCGTCAGAAAGGTCCGCAAGATCAACCTTCGCTTCGGGAAATTGATGAGCGGCGAATAGCCCAATGCAGCCCCCGCCACAGCAAAGGTCGAGAATACGCGCTGGAGGCGCAGTCACGAAAGGCGCGCACCCCCCGGAGATAAACTCGGCGAGCGGTGAACGTGGAATAAGCGCGCGTGCATCGGCGATAAACCGCAATCCGCCAAACCACGCTTGACCGACCAAATACGCAACAGGCGTTCGTTTACTTATTCTCTCTTCAACGCGGGAGTCCAACAACTCGCGGTCCCGCGGTGAAATTTCACGCGTGTATGCAGTAGGATCGTCGAATGGGATATTGAGCGACGCAAAGACAAGGTAAACCGCTTCGTCATACCCATTATCGGTCCCATGACCGTAGAATAGCTCGGCCTCATCGAAAACCGCACTCGTCTTCTCGACGTATTGCGCTACCGTAATCATCATTTATTCCTGTTCGTTCGCAAATCAACCCAGCGTTGAGACCGCGCTATTATGCTGATTTGTCGCTCGATTGTCGTCACAGTACCGAAAGTAGCTAACTCGGAAGCACTTTACCCAGCACGGCGCTTGGCGTAGGGTAGCGCTCGAAAAATCAAAGACGGGTTTTACACGAGAAAACGGGTAAACTAGCTGCACATGACCAATCTACGTGGCAACAACACGTAGTAAAACTGAAGGGAGCCTCGAAGTGAGCGCGCAAAGCAAAAACCATAACGAATCGGCCGCAGCCATTATATCGATGCAGGATGCCTACCTGACGCTACTTAAAGGAGTCGGCGAGGCGCCTGAGCGAGATGGACTCAAGGACACGCCACTACGCGCAGCCAAAGCACTGCATTTCCTCACGCAGGGCTATCGTATGGATATCGATGAGGTGATCAACGGGGCGCTGTTTGAGTCAGACAACGACGAAATGGTTATCGTGAAAGACATTGAGCTCTATTCCATGTGCGAGCACCATATGCTCCCATTTATAGGTAAGTGTCACGTCGCGTATCTACCAAAGGGAAAAGTAATTGGGTTGTCCAAGATCGCGCGCGTTGTCGACGTGTTCGCACGAAGACTTCAGATTCAGGAAAATCTCACCAATGAAATCGCGACCTGTATAGTGGAAAAAACCGGTGCGGCGGGCGCGGCTGTAATCATCGAGGCGAAACATATGTGCATGATGATGCGCGGCGTTGAGAAGCAAAACTCTACGATGACGACGTCTTGTATGCTAGGCGCATTTAGAAATAGCCAGACAACCCGCGCCGAGTTCCTATCACTTATTGGTCGTTAGCGGCCTTACTAGCTCATTAACTCTTACCTACCGTCACTAAAGACGGTCAATTTGCATAACTACCAACTCGATGCGATCGCTGCAGTCGCTTAACGCACAGGAGGGAGCTAGCGGGCCGACACCTGCGGCCGTCACCCTAGAGCCATCGATGCCCTTCTCGATCAGGAGTTCTCGAATAAGCTGAGCCCGATTCTCAGATTGCTCGAGCAGTGCCTCCAGCGCTCGCTCGGGCTGACTCAGGTGACTCACAATATAGACGCGCATGTCGGTTTCCCGTTGAAGGAGTCTCACCAAATAATCGAGAGCCTCTGGGTCAACCAACCGTTCGTTGTCTCCCTCGCCCGAGTCGAATTCGACGACCGGAAGAATAACGCTACCCGACTCAATCAACGAGGACGCGAGCACGCCTTCGTTCACGAGTGCTTGCGGCACGATTGCAGTTTCCTGCTCGACAATTTCCACGTAGGCATAAAGACGTCTATTAGCGCGAGTGATCAGGTAGAGTGCAAGAAATGGATCCTCCATGAGCGCTGTATTGCTTCGTGCTGCAAGATAGAACTGGTTGCGTTCGGGACCGTAGAGAATCCGGCGCTTGAAAATATCATTTGCCCAATAGTTACTGCTCCCGCACGATCGACCCTCGCACGAGTAAAGAACCTCGTCGCCACGCTCGCGTAACTGCTGAGAGAAAAACTCTCGCACATCGCTTACTTGATAATCGGACGGGATTGCGTAGACGATGCGTGTGACCCTCCCCTTAAGCCGCTCAGATGCCTCTGGCACCACTTCGCCCCGGGTCCGCTGCAATGTACCTAAAACGAACTGATGATTTAACTCATCTGATACCTCATATTCGACGATCTCCGAGTCTGGAAATCGAGCAATTAAGGGGTGGTCATTCTCCGCAAACTGCTCACTCGCACCTTGCGCGTTTCCAAAATTCGGGGCGAAAGCAAATCCCAGTAGGCCCAGCACCGAGCAAACTGAATGACTAGCCGCCTTTAACCTAGAAAACTGCATCATTGACTCCTTAGGATAGGTCTCGAAAACCTATGCGCGATACCCCACAGTAGCACACCCAAGCCCAACCCAGTCGACCTCTAGCTCTACAATCTCAGCGGTAGCGAGCTGCGGCTGGGAATTTAGCTCGCCGTCGGCGAAAAGGCTGAGAAGAGTCGACAAGAGTGGATTATGTCCGACCAGCCAGAGTTCGGTGATGCCTTGCATCTGAGCCTGATCAACTAAGGCGAAAACGGCATTGGGGTCGCGGTCGGGCTCCAGTCGATCGTCTGTTATCAGCTCGAGCTGAGAACTACTCATGTTTAACTCGTCTGCCAGTATGGCCGCTGTTTGCTGAGCTCGAAGCAGCGGGCTCACAACAAAGCGCACCGCTGCTTCGTCACCGCTCGCAGCACTTCGGCAACGAAAGGCCGAGTGGGTTGCTATCGCGCTCTGCACCTCCTCTCGGCCGCGCGCTGAAAGCTCGCGTTTAGCATCGGGCATGCTAAAAGCTGCATCGCCATGGCGCACTAAAACTACAAGCACCGAGCGTTATCCCTGCGGCGTAGCGCTTGGGCCGCGTGGCGGCATCTGGGAATCCTGATCTAACTCGACATCAGGATCTTTGGATTCATCAAGCTGACTGGTGTGCTCAGCGGTTTCAGCCTGCGCTGCTGTTTCAGCCCCCGCTGCTTCTTTGTCGTCATTGGACCCCGCATCGCTAGTACCGGAACCTGGGAAATCATTAAACGGGAACGGTCTATGCTCTGTCGTGAAGAGGAGAAAACACAACACTTCGACGATATAGGCGACTAGTTTTTCGCTTAATTCCGATAGATTGCTATTTTTCTCACCCGTGAACACAGCGAAAGCAACCTGAACCAGAACCATTAGGAGCACCAAGGGCACTAGAATAATGTTAAATAGCAGTGCGAATCCTAAGGTAAAGAACACGCGCCTCCAGAGCGACGGGCGTTTAAGGTTTTCTACCAGTTCTTCGATCTGTTCCGACATAGTCTCTCTCCAGAATCCTATAAGAGGCAAAGTACTTGCCGCTCATTTCCTCTATTCCCTCGACGCTTCATAAACTTAAACAGTTGAGCCGATTTGCTTGTTTTCCTGCGCGGCGAATTCGACGTCAAGCGCCTGCTCACCCGCCATTAAAGACGAAATAATCGCATCCAAATCAGCGCCTTCGAATAGCGCAGCGTACAGACCCGAAGCCAGGGGCATATAGATCCCAAGTTCATCAGCGCGCTCTTTAACCAATTTTACGGTATTCACACCTTCAACTACTTGTCCAATCTCCTTAGACGCACTAGCCATGCTTTGCCCACGACCTAATGCATAGCCTAGTCGATAGTTGCGACTCAACGGAGACGAACACGTAACAACAAGGTCTCCAACTCCGGATAGTCCCAAAAAGGTCATCGGATCGGCGCCCAGAGAACGTCCGAATCGCGCCATTTCTGTGAGACCCCGTGTTACAAGCATACTGTTCGTATTATGTCCCATACCGAGAGCTGCAGCCATTCCGCAACGATCGCATAAATATTCTTGAAAAAACTGCCGAGTTCAACACCGAACATGTCATCATTCGTGTAGACTCGAAATAACGTGACTTAAGCACTGTCAGCACCGCCTTCGAACCTCGAGATTGGCGCTATAATGATGGTGCGCCTGTTAGTTGTTGGCGATTTCTTTAGCCAAATTCTGGCCGCTTAAGACACCAACTGGCGATTCTAAAAGGAGCTCACCGAGTATCTGACTCATCAGCATAAAGGTACCCGCCTCTATCCCTTTCGTCGTACTAACAAACATCGCCCTGATCCGAAGACTTCACCAGTTCCGACACGACTGCCCTAAAGAGCTGCTGTGGAACCGCGACGAAAATTAGCTGGGCACCATAGACGGCCGCGGCCATATCATGCGTGGCAACGACGCGTTCGTTTAGCGCATAACCTGGCAGGTAAGACTCGTTAACATGATTACGATTAATCGCTTCGGCTAGCGCATCGCTCCGCATCCAGAAACTAACCGGAAAGCCATTGCCTGCCGCGATATTCGCCATCACCGTGCCAAAGCTACCACCACCGACGACCGCCACCTTAACAATTTCTGCCACGCGTCTTCTCTCCTCACTTGGACTTATTGCTTACACGCTATGATAGACAGTTTAGGCGCAGAGGGCGAAGCTTCATTGAAGACTCAGAGAAGATTCATAAAAGTCGATAGGCTACCGCGAAGAACTAGAAACTAGACGCAGCAGTGATAAGTGTAAATAGCGGCTCAGGATATACACCTAGCCAGAGGACGACTATCGTGAGCACTGCGAGTACCAATGGCAAACCGAGACTCTCAAGCCCTATTTCTCGCAGCGCAAACGCTTCCTTCGTTTCGATGACGGGCATCAACATTTGATAAACAACCCGTAAATAGTAAAAAAGCCCTATCGCACTGCCTATAACCAGCGCTCCAACAAGCGCCCATTGCGATCCACTCACGGCAACAAAAAGGACTTGGAACTTAGCAATAAAGCCTGCTGTCAACGGAATCCCAGCTAATCCCAATACCATCACCAAGAGCGCACTCGCAAGCCAAGGGGATCGCCAGAATAGTCCACGATAGTCCTCAACCCCAGCAGCTTCCGCTTCGCTCGATGACACGAGTATCGCGCAGCCAAAGGCACCGAGTGAAAGAAGACTATAAACAAGGAGATAGAACAGAGCTGACTCAAGGGCCAGCGAAGAGGTGGCATTGCCGCCAGATACGGAGGGCACAGAAATTGATAGCACTGCAATAAGTAGATACCCCATGTGTGCTATCGAAGAATAAGCTAATAGGCGCTTCAAATTAGTCTGTCGCAGCGCGAGCAAATTACCCGCTAGAATCGACGCCATGGCAACGAGCGCAACGACAGTACTCACAGCGACAACCTCCCCTATTTGTGGTTGGCTAAATAGGCGAATTACAAACACTGCTACCGCGACCTTGCCAAGAGTCGCTAAAAAAGCGACTGCCGGAAGCGGGCCGCCCTGGTAGACATCGGGTGTCCAGAGATGAAAAGGCACTAACGATAATTTGAACGCAGCACCGACAAAGAGCATAAGCAAGCCAATGTAAAACAGCGGCCCTGTCGAAACAGCGATTTCGAGAAATACAAGCGTGCCGGTCGCCGCGAAGATCAACGCCATACCGAACAGCATCGTCGCCGATGCAACAGCCGAAAGAGTGAGGTATTTTATTGCAGACTCAAGGCTGTTGGCAGCCCATGCGCCGCTATGAACGGGGTAAGCGATCATGCCATAGAGAGCCATGCTCAACATCTCAAGACCGATAACCACAGTGATAAAATGAGCACTGCTAACAAGAGTAATTGCACCTAATGTTGCCAGTGACAAAAGCAGCTGAAATTCATCTCGCGCATCATCAAGTTTATGAAAATAAGCGAAACTCATGATCGCAATACCAATAGCGCTGAAAGTAAGGAGTGTGATGAATAGCGCAGATAATGCATCAATGACAAACAGCGCTGTGACCATGGTCGTCGCAGCACCCATGGTTAATTCGTAGAGCTGCACCGCCGCTGCCACGCCTGCAGCGAACATGCCGGCGGTTGAAATAACAGTACTCACAAAATGATTGCGTCCGATGGCGACAGAAAGCATACCAACAACTATGGCAAGACCGATAAGCTCATGGGGCAGCAGTAACAAAAGATCGTCAAAATCTACTGCAGGCGTGATTGGCATCGCGGCGAACTCCTTCTCCATTACAATCTCCCCCTAACAGCGACGAAGGCATCGCTTGCGCTGGAGAGGTGCTCGAGCGCGATTGCAGACACGTCTAGAAAAGCATTAGGGAAAAGCCCCAATAATATCAAGCCCATCATCATTAGACCGTAGAGTGCGAGTTCTCGAGCATCTAAATCGGAAAGCAAAGCTTGATCCTCTTCAGGGTTTTGCGCCCCTTGGAAGACTGCCTGCATTACCCAAAGCGAATAAACTGAGGCCACAATCATGCCCAAGGCAGCGAGCGCCGCAGCCCATATGCTGACTGAAAACACTCCGAGCAAAGACAAAAATTCACCGACAAAATTACCGAGACCCGGCATGCCGAGTGCGGCAACGGAAAAGAATAGCGCTACAACTGCCATACGGGGTACTAGCGCCCATAACCCACCCATGCGACGCATATCACGGGTATGAAGTCGCCCTTGTAGTCCACCTGCAAGACTGAACAAAGCTGCTGCGCTCAGACCGTGAGCGAGCATAGTCATCATTGCACCCTGCAATCCGATAAGATTCCATGCATAAATCCCGAGCAGTACAAACCCCATGTGGCTCACGCTGGTGTAGGCGATCAGGCGTTTTATATCCGATTGCGCGAGCGCCACTTTTGCGCAATATAAAATGCTAATCACCGCGAGTGTCAGCGCGACCGGCGTAAACTGCGCCGATGATTCTGGAAAAAGCGGCAGCGTAAATCGTATCAGCCCATAGGCACCAGTCTTTAACAATACTCCAGCGAGTAGCACGCTGCCTGCAGTCGGAGCCTGCGAATGCGCATCGGGTAACCAAGAATGAAAGGGAACGCTGGGTAGTTTGGTGGCAAATGCTATAAAGAAGCCAAGCATCAACCACATTTCTAATTTGCCACCCACCTCCAGTCGCAGAAGGTCTTCATAGGCAAAACTGAGATAGCCATACTGAATAGTGAAAAAATAGACAAGACACAGTAGCGAAACCAAGAGCAACATTCCGGTAAACTGAGTGTAGAGAAAGAATTTGGTTGCCGCGTAACGCTTATTCTCGTGTCCCCATATCGCGATGATGAAATACATCGGAATGAGCATAACTTCCCAAAAGAAGAAGAACAGAAATAAATCGATGGCAGTAAACACACCAACGACACCCGCAAGTGTCCACAGGAGATTAAAATAAAAGAACCCTGCTCTGTCGCGTATTTCTACCCACGCCGCTCCTACTGCAATAATGCCAAGAAAGCTCGTCAAACCAACTAAGAGTAGGCTTAGCCCATCAATGGCAAGCATGAAGTTTATGCCTAGGCTCGGAATCCAGCTGCGGCTGAACTCGATAATCCAAAGCGATTCACGCTGTGCATCAAAACTGCCATAGAGTTGCAGTAGCGGGATGAACGTCGCCACAACAGACAGCAGAGCAATCCAACGGGGAAACCGCGAATCGAAAATTTCTGATAACCATGCAAGCACTCCGCCAAAAAATAAGAGGAGAAGAATCCAGAGCAGAGTCATAGGACGCCTCCTAAGGTAATTAGCAAAACCGTGCCGCCTACCACGCTTAGAATATACCAACGCAGCGAACCCGACTGTGATCTGGCAAGCATTGCATTCCCTGCCTCACTCAAGATAACCAGAAATTCTGACGCGGTATCGACTACATCTCTTTTATTTATAGCTGCAAGCCAAAGATAGGGTGTAATAAAAAGTCTGCGATACAAGCCGTCAAAGCCCCATCCAGCAAACCAGAATCTGTGAAGCCCTCGGGCTACATTGTTAGACATCAGCCTTTCGACCGAAAGCGTGCGAGAACCATAGAACAAATAACTCAGCGCAATGCCTAGAAGCGGAACCGCGATCATAATCGAGTGCATCAGTGTCGAAACTTGGTGCTCGCCGTGCCCCGGCGCTGCAAAAACTGACTCGGTCGGGACATGAATAAGACCGCCTGCTAAAGCCAAAACCATAAGCACTAACAGCGGTGCTGCCATACTAATTCCTGTCACTTCACGAGCCTCATGATGACCCGCGCTGTCACCGAAGAAAACGACAAACACGAGCCTGAAGCTGTATATGCCCGTGAAAAAGGCACCAACAACTCCCCGAGCCATAGCCAGAACCCATAGTGTTCCAGCTCTAGAGCAGCGAGGAGAATTTCATCCTTACTAAAATAACCTGAAGTGAAAGGAAACGCAGCAAGCGCCAGGCTGCCGATCAGAAAAGACGCAAAGGCTAGGGGCAACTGCCTCCACTTCCCGCCCATCTTAAAAATATCGTGTTCGTGGTGAAGGCTAAGAATGACGGTCCCAGCCGCGAGAAAAAGCAGCGCTTTGAAGAACGCGTGAGTCATAAGGTGGAATACAGAGGCGGACCATGCGCCGACGCCCAAGCCGAGGAACATATAGCCGATTTGGCTAATAGTCGAGTAGGCGAGAATGCGTTTTATGTCGTGCTGCGTCATGGCCGTAAATCCTGCGATCAGCAGGGTCGCAAGGCCTATCAGCGCCACCAAAAGCTGCACATCGGGTGCCAGCTCAAACAAGGTATGGGTACGCGCAATAAGATAGACGCCCGCAGTCACCATTGTTGCCGCATGAATTAGTGCGCTAATTGGTGTGGGACCCGCCATAGCATCCGGAAGCCAAGTTTGTAACGGCAATTGCGCAGATTTGCCCACTGCACCGCCCAAGAGCAGTAATGCCGCCGCAACAGCATAGCCGGAATCGATGCCCCACTCACTCTGAGCAAGCGCCATCGACTCCTGAATATCGAGTGACCCGAGTTGGGTGAAAATAAGAAATAAACCAATGGCCATAGAAGTATCGCCGACGCGCGTGGTGACAAAAGCTTTGCGCGCAGCATAACCATTGGCCGGATCCTGATACCAAAACCCGATGAGCAGGTAACTACAGAGTCCGACGCCCTCCCATCCCAAATACAAAAGAAGTAAATTATCGGCGAGCACTAGAATGAGCATCGCGGCAACAAATAGATTCATTATTGCGAAGAAACGACTGTAGCTCGGATCATCTATCATGAATCCGGTCGAATAGAGGTGGATTAAAAATCCAACTCCGGTAATAACCAAGATCATGACAACGCTCAGGCCGTCTAAATACAGGCCAAAGGCAGACTCGAATGAGCCAACAGCCATCCACGTATAGACCTCGTGTACGATAATTTGCGCGTCGCCATTAATGATGGGCAAGGCAACAAGGAGCGCAGTAATAAAAGCGAGCCCGATGCTACCCGCACCAATTGTCGCGACTAGTCGCTTCGGCAAACCACCTCCGCTCAAAAAGAGAACGAGAAAGCCAAGTAGCGGAAATGTTGGCAACCAACCAAGTGATTCGAACACAAGTTACTCCTCGCGTGAGCCTAGCCCCTTAGTGCACTGAGCACGTCAATGTCGATCGTTTTAAAGCGCTTATAGAGCTGGATAATAAGCCCAAGCCCGACAGCCACCTCAGCCGCCGCGAGCGTAAGAATCATGAGAAACATCACTTGCCCGTCGGCGCCGCCCCAGCGTGAACCTGCGACGATAAAAGCGAGCCCCGAAGCGTTCAACATAATTTCAAGCGACATAAGAACGAAGACGATGTTACGCCTCGTCATCACCCCTATAAGCCCAAGGCAGAAAAGAGTAGCCGCAAGCATTAGTCCATGATCGAAGGGGATGCTTTCCATAAATCCGTTTCCTTTTAATATCGTCACGCACTCAGCCGAGGGCGATCGGCATTAATCTATCTTTTGGCAATGTGGTAGGCCGAAACCAACCCTGCCAACAGCAGAAAAAGGGCGAGTTCCACCGCAAGGGCAATGAGGTCGAACAAGAAGCTCACTCACCGCACGAGCACCTATTTCCTTAATCTGTGTCTGAGCAGAAGGAAACGACGCGGTAAGTTGCATCAGTAGGGCTGCAGCTAAAACACTAGGAACGAACCACGTTCGTGCCGATGGCTCCAATCTTTTTCCTGATCGCGGCTTCGTTGTCCTGGGTTGAGCATCATTACCACAAACAAAATAACACCATGATCGCGCCGCATAAACAATCGCCTCTAGGATCGCGACAAACGGCGCCCCTAAGCTAAAGAACACGACAGCAACAGAGAGCAACGATAGGACAAGATAAATAAGCGCGTGAACCACATTGGTCTGCACGATAACCAACAGGGTCGCGATCACGCAGCCGCTGCTCCCGAAGAGTAAAATAACTTCGGTCATGGTAGTAAGACTCCGCACATCCACAGGTGGTAGCTCATTTTTAGCAGCTAAACCCTTGTCTTTGCCACCAATGGCTTTGCCGGCAGCTCGGTAAATTCGTCTCGTGATATTTACCCGTTCCTGCAATCAGCAAATCGGCCTTCTCCCACACACCATGTCTTGTCGTTTGTATTCTGCCATTTCAAAATCGGGCGTTAACTGAATCGCATTCGTAGGGCAGGCTTCCTCACAAAAACCGCACATAATGCAGCGCGAAAAATTAATGCGGAAAAACTCAGGGTACCAACGCCCTTCTTCGTCTTCGGTTTTCTGCAACGCGATACAGTCTACCGGACAGGCCACTGCACAAGATTGCAGGCATTTGCAGCGCTCTCCTCGCCATCGGGGTCGCGCGTAAGAATAATCCGACCCCGCCAGCGTGAAAACATGTGGGGATGTTGCTCTGGAGTATTGCACTGTGTCTGTAGCAACAAAAGATGCTTAAACACCCGCCAAAGTGTCACTACTTGACTTGTCAACGTATCTGAAGTCAACTCACCGAACTTTGTCAAAAAGGACTGGAATGGGGTCTGGCAATCGGATCACTCATTACAGTCTCTAGTTTTGATGGCGCGCACTTTCATCTAGCTAGCCACGAGGATTACAGCACCGGTAATTAACAAATTTATGAGCGATAGAGGTAAAAGAAAAGCCACCCATAGCTCATTAACTGATCCTTTGCAGCCTCGGAATAGCAGCGCGCAGTAAGATGAAGAAGCGATAAAACAAGACGCTTTTATAAAAAACCAAACTAGCGGCGGTAGCAGAGGTCCCTGCCATCCGCCAAAGAAAAGAACAGTAATGAGCGAGGATATAAGCACTAACCCAGTACTCCCCTACGAAGAACATGCCAAACTTCATGCCCGAATACTCTGTGTGGTGCATCCCGCACAAATCTCTTGTTCGGCCTCAGGAATGTCGAATGGTAGGCGGTGGCTCTCCGCGATACGCGATCAGAAAATGTCGTTAATAAATTGTGGAACGACGAACCACCGCCCTCTTGTGCCATGACAATTTCGCGCAAATTGAAACTGCCTGCGAGCGCGACAACACCCAGTGAGAAATACCCATAAACACTTCATAGCTGACCATCTGCGCAGCGGCGCGCAAACTGCCGAGTAGTGCGTATTTATTATCGGAAGAAAGACCGTAAGCATCACCAGATAGGCGCCAGTGGCGCCATAGCCAACACAAAAGAACTCCGATATTCAGGTCAACGATTCCTACCCCCGGAGCGAAAGGTACAACCGAGAAACTCAACAGTATGACGATCATGATGGTGTGAACAAGCACAAACTTAAACGATCGGCGAAAGGCGGAGATCAATCTTCTTTGGTAAAGATTTAATCATATCTGCTACCACTTGCAGAAGACCAAAGGGGCCTACGCGGTTTGGCCCAAGCCTGTCCTGCCAGAATCCGAGCAAGCGCCGCTCGACCCAAATAAGCATCGCAGCAATTACGATTACCACTGCGAGAATACTCGCAATATTCAGCGCTGACCCGACTTCCCATTGCATCTTAGTGCGCTCCTGAGTAGGCGTCGTTCACGACTAAATTCGAAAGCCCAAGCCCTGTAGGATGGACGATTGGCTCTAATTCAACCCGAGCCAGCGATGCATACTCGGGTACATCATGGGGATTTATGTTAGCGCCAAGCACGCTGCTGCCTGGATAAACTAGGGCGACGCCTGAGGGGGTTTGTGTTCTCACAATGAGCGGGAGAATAATGCCGCCCTCTGCCCCGCCGAGCGACACGAGATCGCCATTGGCTAACCCAAGCTCAAGCGCATCCTCTCTATTTAGCGCAAGATAGGCGTCGCACAACCTCTTCTGAATTGCTGGCGAATGCGAGGAAAGCGTATCGCTGCCGAAAATATGACTGACAAGTCGAATCTCAAACTCACCAGGATTCTTTTTAATCGAGTTTTCTGCCTCATAGGCCAGGCCCTTGAGACTGCGTTTAAGTAAATGGACTCCGGGATGCCCTTGCTTAAGTTCACCGTTTATCTCCGCTTGAAATTTACTTATCGCTTGATTCGAATTCCAGCGCGGTGCCCAGGCGGTAGCTAACACGGAGGAGTCTTTTTGCGTCGACATCCCTTCCATCGAAAAGGACATAACAGAATTGTCATCGACAGGCTGCTTACCTTCATGGACATTCCTGTCGGCATGCATAGCCGTTCGGCCGCTGTAACGATGAGACTGACGCGGCACTTTTAAACCGGCGAGTCGTCCAAGCGGGTCTGGCAAACATTCACTTAATCTCTCAAAATCGCTTACCTCTGCTGCGCAGCGTGCGATCATCGAATTTGAATACGCAGAGCCCTCCACATCAAGCCATTTCTCTATTGGCTTTGCGGCATCGCTACCTTCTCCTATCTGAAAACTCAGCTGCGCACGGCCTTCATAATTGACTTTTGTTGCTGCGCATTCATTAAACGTTGCACTTGGGATAGTGAGCGCTGCAAAACGCTGAGTCGGCGTCTCTATCTGATCGATGACGACTAGTTCAGCAGCAGCAAGTGCGTCCTTAACGAGAGCAGTCGGAGCGCGCTCAAAGAGATCGTTTTCGATGACGATCGCGCGTTTTATCTCGCCCTTGGTGATCTTTCCTAGCGCGCAGGACAGCGTATTCTCATTTAAGGTAAGAAGCGCATGTCCAACACTGTTATCCTCTTTTGGCAGGAGTACCAAATCGCAGACCTGGGATCTGCTTACGCTCAATGACCGTGCGATATTTGCAGCACACCGCATCAATGCAGCTCCTGCGCCCGTGCCGCAGATTATCAAGGGCTTCTTCGCACTCATCAGTGCCGTATAGGTTGCCTCAACGCTTTGCATCGTGGTGCCAAGCGTCTGATCCGAATAGATTGGCGAGCGTCCCGCTAAGCGCTCCGCCAAGGCGTTGCCAGCTTCAATAAGGGTTAGCTGACCGGCATTGAGTTTTGTCGTCGCAATATCATCAAGACGTGTGGAACCGCAGGCGAACACTGCGAGAGGACTCAGAGAATCCTGTGCCAATTCGCGCACTGCGGCATCTTGCCAACTCGGTATCCGACTTGTTTCAGCAAGCAATTTCGCCGCATTACGTACGCTCTGACGCAACGCGAGCGCAATCCTAGGCGCGGTGTTGGTCACGTCTTCACCTAACACTAGTATCGCATCAGCCTGCTCTATCTGCCGCACGCTAGGACTATGAAAGGCAGTATCACGCAAACACTCGATCAGCACTTGCAACGCTTCATGCTCGGCATCGGAATGACCTGAGAAATAGTTCTCAGCGCCAACGAAACTACGCAGCGCAAAGTTTGCCTCGTTTGATGCGCGCGGCGAGCCAATGCCGATAACCCCCTCGCTCGCAAACTCGTTGATTCGCACTTCTACCGCTGTCGTGCTAACCGACATGCCCGTGGCATCCTTCGCGCTGCGAAGCCTTGATTCACTGTTAACATAGTGAGCACCGAAACGACCTCGATCGCAAAGAAAGTAGCCATTGATGTCGTTGTGGTAACGATTGACGACTCTGCGCAGGGTTCCATAGCGCTCGCCTGGCGTTATGTTGCATCCAACCGAACAGCCGTTACAAATAGAGGGCGCAGTTTGTAGATCCCACTTTCGCGTATACTGCGCACTAAACGGTTTATCGGTGAATACACCTGTCGGACAGACTTCGACGAGGTTGCCACTGAATTCACTTTCGAGGGTGCCTTCTTGGAAGCGACCAAAATAGGTATGGTGATGCGAAGCCTGAGCAGACAAATCTGTTCCGCCCGCATAATCATCATAGAATCGAACGCATCGATAGCAGGTGATGCAACGGTTCATCTCGTGATTAATAAACGGCCCGAGATTCTGATTACGGTGAGTGACTTTCTGCTTATCGAAGCGTCGGTAGTTGTGACCCGACATTTGCGTCATATCTTGAAGATGACATTCACCGCCCTCCTCGCACACAGGACAATCATGGGGATGGCTTGTCATTAGACTTTCGATCACGTCGGCGCGAAAATCCGACGCCTGCTCCGCCGCAAGCGAGTAAATCCCTCCGTCAGTGATCGGCGTCATGCACGACATCACTAGCGTACCCTGAGTGTCTTCGGCATCGCGATATTGGATAACCGCACATTGACGACAAGCGCCAACCGATCCCAGCGAGGGGTGCCAACAAAAATAAGGGAGGTCGAGCCCCTGCGAGAGGCACTCTTGCAGAAGGTTATTGGCTGGATCTACTTCGTAGACAACCCCATCAACCGTAATTTTTGCCATCGAGTCACTCTCCAAAATTTGACATCCTTAACCACTACCTAATGGTAAGGACACTTCGCGCCTGATACGTGCGCTGCAAACTCGTCTGCAAACAACCTAAGCCCACTCCCTAAAGGCGCCGTTGCGCCAGGGGCGAGAGCACAAAACGTGCGGCCTGGACCTAGGTATCCAACGTGGTCTTTTAGAATATCGATATCCTTAAATGAGCCGTTCCCAGACTCAAGATCGCGGAATATAGTATCTACCCAGGGCAGTCCATCGCGACACGGAGTACAGAATCCGCAGGACTCGTGCGCAAAAAACTTCATGAGATTGCCGATCATGCCAACGGGACATGTCTTGTCATCAAGCAAAATCATCGTGCCAGTTGCAAGTCTACTACCGAGTTCGCTTATTGCTCCGTAGGTAAGAGGCGTGTCGAGGTGCTCGGGGGTGAGAAAGTCGGTTGAACCACCGCCCGGAAGAAACGCCTTGAGCGTGTAACCCTTCTGCATACCGCCACCATGGCCTTCAATCA